>NZ_PYVZ01000016.1 GCF_003056405.1 Devosia indica | reverse complement strand
GCTTCGTAGGGGATTTCGGTTTGAGCAAGGGCCTCCGCTCCATCCGCCTTTGCAAACCAACTAGTTCTCGCCCAGAGGGTGATAGCCGATGGGTTCGGAGATGGATCTTCGCTACGGCAGCTTTCAGGTGTCTTCAGTAAAGGCCTCGAAGGCCACAATGGGGTCGGAGTCTGCCGTCCAGCTTGTCTCGGATTACCCCCACCCGGCCTCCCCCTGATAGGGGGAGGAGGAGAGGCGCATCGCTAAAACCAAATCAAACGGGATCGGTCCCTTCCCTTGTCAGGGGCTTCGCCCCGTGCCGCAGGCCAAATCGCGCCGGTGGCGCGATTTGAGGGAAGAAGGCCATGAGCGCTGTGCGCGAATGGCAAGTTAGGTGGGGGTATCCCTTCGACAATTTCGCCAACCCAAAAACTTTATCCCCGCACCCAATTCCTCCCTTATTCTCCCCTCATCACTCCCGCGCGGACGGACTGCAGCGAACTTTTGCGGGGGGAGCCGGTTGGGTGCTGGGTCGCTCCAGGGCCTGCCTGCTCGTTGGGCCACCTTGCGACGAGCGATCAAGAGGGGCCACGACAGCAGGAGAAACCCGGCGTCCCGAGGCGGCGACGTCTCTATTATCTAGTTTTACCGAGACGCACGTGCCTCGGGATACGTCCAGTCATAACCGGAAGCCGCAAGGGCCAGCCGGGGCTTCAACGCGCCAGTTAGTGCGAGAGGGTAACACCCCATGCGCCATGCTGCGGCGGCAGAGGGCGGCGAATTGGCATGGGCACAATGTGCCAGGCGGGTCGGAAAGCGCCGGGCGCTGCCCTATATTGGGGGCAAGGAGAATCGCCCTTGCCCATCCGCCAGCTTCCCGAAGACCTGATCAATCGCATTGCCGCCGGCGAGGTGGTCGAGCGGCCATCGAGCGTGGTCAAGGAACTGGTGGAGAATTCCATTGATGCCGGCGCGCGCCGCATCACCATCACCACCGCCAATGGCGGCATGGACCTGATCCGCATTGCCGATGACGGGCACGGAATGGATCGGGACGATCTGCTGCTCTCGGTGGAGCGCCACGCCACCTCCAAGCTCAGCGCCGATGATCTGGACGACATCCGCACCCTGGGCTTTCGCGGCGAGGCGCTGGCCTCGATCGGCTCGGTCGCCCGCCTCTCGGTCGCCTCGCGCACTGCAGAGGCGGACTCGGGTCTCGTGCTGGTGGTCGACAATGGCCGGCGCAGCGGTCCCATGCCACAGGCGATGAACCGGGGCACGGTCATCGAGGTCAAGGACCTGTTCGCCCAGGTCCCGGCGCGGCGGAAATTCCTCAAAAGCGCCCGCTCGGAAACCGCCGCCATTACCGATGTGGTCAAGCGCCTCGCCATGGCCAATCCGGCGGTGCATTTCGTGCTCGAGGGTTCGGACCGTACCGCGTCGAACTGGCCGGCAGTCACCGGGGAAGGTGCGCTGGGGGGCCGGCTGGGCCAGGTGATGGGCGCCGACTTCGTCGAAAACGCGGTTACCCTCGCCACGGCCCGGCATGGTATCGTGGTGGCCGGCATGGCGGGTCTGCCCACCTATACGCGGGCCAATTCGCTCAGCCAGTTCTATTTCGTCAATGGCCGCTCGGTGCGCGACAAGGTGCTGGTCGGCGCGGTGCGGGCCGCCTTTGCCGATTATGTGTTCCGCGACCGGTTCCCGGTGGTGGCGCTGTATCTCGCCATCGACCCGGCCGAAATGGATGTCAATGTGCACCCCGCCAAGGCGGAGCTGCGCTTTCGCGACCAGGGCGCGGTGCGCGGCGCGGTCATCAAGGCCATCGGCACGGCCCTGGCCAGCGCCGGGTTCAAGGCCTCATCAAGCGTGGCCGAAGACATTCTGGGCGCTTTCACGGCGCCCGAAATGGCCGAGCCATCTGCCCCTGCCCCGGTTGCCCCGGCAACGTCCGCCGACCAGCCGCAGCGCTTCGACTGGCAGCCCGACCGGGGCCCGCTCAATCTGGACCGGCATCCCGGCCAGCTTGCCGGTTTCACCGCCCCCAGCGCCCGGGTGGAGGCCTTCGAACCCGCCGCGGAACCCGTCGATTTTCCGCTGGGTACGGCGCGGGCCCAGATGTTCGACAATTACATCATCGCCCAGAACGGCGATGGCCTGCTGCTGGTCGATCAGCATGCCGCCCATGAACGGCTGGTTTATGAGCGGTTCAAGGCCCAGCTTGCCTCCGGCCCTGTCGTCAGCCAGGCGCAATTGATCCCGGTCATCGTCGAACTGCCCGAAGAGGACTGTGCCCGCCTTGAGGAAGCCGCCCCGGAGCTGGAAAAATTCGGGCTCTATCTCGACCGCTTCGGCCCCCGCGCCATTGCCGTGCGCGAAACCCCGGCATTGCTCGGCAATCCCGATATTTCCGGTCTTGTCCGCGACCTTGCCGATGGGCTGGCCGAATGGGACAGCACCGCTGCGCTCACCGCGCGCATGGAGGCCATTATCGGCCGCATGGCCTGCCACGGCTCGGTCCGCTCCGGACGGCGGCTGCGGGTCGACGAGATGAACGCCCTGCTCCGCGACATGGAAGCCACGCCCCATTCTGGCCAGTGCATTCATGGCCGCCCGACCTATGTGGAGCTCAAGAAGGGCGATATCGAACGCCTGTTCGGGAGAAGCCGATGACCAGCGGCATCCATCATGTCACCCTCATCACTGCCGACGTGCAGGCCAATGTCGATTTCTATGTCGGCTTTCTCGGCCTGCGGCTGGTCAAGCAGACCGGCGGCTATGAGGATGCGCGCCAGCTCCATCTGTTCTACGGCGATTTAGCGGCCAGTCCCGGTTCGCTGCTGACCTTTCTGGTCTGGCAGGGCGGCTCGGCCGGGCAGGCGGGCGCTGGCCAGGTCAGCGAAATCGCGCTGGCTATCCCGCAGGGCTCGATCGGCTATTGGCTCGAGCGGGCATTGACGCATCAGGTCAAGGTCGAGGGCACGGGCCAGGAGTTTGGCGAAACGGCTTTGCGGCTGCGCGACCCCGATGGCTTCCTCATCAAGCTGGTCAGCGCCGATGTACCGGCCCTTGAAATGCCCGATGGCGATGTTCCTCTCGAACATAGGGTCCGGCGCATTCGTGGCGTAACCCTGCTCTCGGATGTGCAGGAGGAAAGTGCCGACTATTTCAGCCGCTATTTCGGCTTTGCAAAGGCCGGGTCAGAAGGTCCGATCCAGCGCATTGTGTCGGACATTGGCGATGTGATCGATATCCGCGATGCCGCCGGTTTCTGGCCTGGCGCCCCTGGCGCGGGGACCGCCGACCATGTCGCCGTTCGCGCAGTAGACGCGGCGCAGGTCGAGGCAGTCGAAGCCGAATTGCGCAAGCGTAATTCAAGCCTCACCACGCTGCATGACCGCAATTACTTCACCTCGCTCTATGTGCGCGAGCCGGGCAATGTGCTGATTGAAATGGCCAGCGACGGACCCGGCTTCACGCTGGATGAAACGCTCGAGACCCTTGGACAGACCCTGTTCATGCCGCCGGATACGCCGGACCCGGAAGCGATGAAAGTGATGCTGCCCCAGTTCGGCCTGCCGGGGCAGGAGCGCGTCGCCTATCGGGATCTCATTTACAAGCACCGCTTCTTCACGCCGGAACAGCCGAATGGGTCCACGCTGGTCCTGTTGCATGGCACGGGCGGGGACGAAACCGACCTGATGCCTCTGGCGCACAAGGCGGCGCCAAAGGCGACACTGCTCGGATTGCGCGGGCGCAGCACCGAGGACGGGACACGACGCTGGTTCCGGGCCTTGGGCCCTGCCATCTTCGACCAGAAGGACGTTCGGTTTGAATCCGGGGCGCTGGACGCGTTTTTCGAGGAGGCGCGCGGCGCTTACAGGCTCGACCCGGAGCGGCTGGTGGCCCTGGGTTATTCCAATGGCGCGAACCTGCTCGGCGCGGCCATGCTGCTGCATCCCGGCATGGTGCGGCGCGCCATCCTGCTACGGCCGGTCATGGTGCTGGATGCCGTGCCCGAGGCGGATCTCACCGGTACGCAGGTCCTGGTTGTTCTTGGCGAGAACGATGCCTTCCGCCAGGCAGGCGAAAGGCTGGCCGATGCGCTGGCTCAGTCCGGTGCCAAGGTGAGCACACGCATTGTTGCCGGGGGCCACGAACTGGGTCCAGAGGATGCCCCGGCTATTACCGATTGGCTCAATCACGCCGCCTTGGGTCCGACATAACGTGATTGCGGGCGGATCAGCCGACCCGTGTGGATCTGCTCATGGGCATGAGCGACCCAGCCGCCGACCCGGCCGGCGGCGAAGACGCCGGTGAAAGCGTCCCGTGGGAAGCCCAGCGCTTCGAGTAGCAGCGCGGTGAAGAACTCCACATTGGTTTCCAGCACCCGGTCCGGCTTGGCCGCCCGCAACGCCGCCAGTGCCGTGCGCTCGACTGCCTCGGCCAGTGCCAAGCGATCGGCATCCATGCCACCGGCAGCACCGAGCCGATTGAGCGCAGTTTTGAGCGCGTCGGCCCTCGGGTCGCGGACCCGGTAAATGCGGTGGCCGAAGCCCATTAGCCGTTCGCCCCTGCCCAGCTTGGCCGCAACCCAGTCTGCCGCCTGCTCCGGCGCACCCACCGCATCAAGCATGTCGAGCACTGGACCTGGTGCCCCGCCATGCAATGGCCCCTTGAGCGCTCCAAGGGCCGCCAGCACCGCCGAGGCATAGCCTGCCCGGGTCGAGGCAACGACACGCGCCGTGAAGGTCGAGGCATTGAGACCGTGATCGGAGACGGTCACGAGATAGGTGTCGAGGGCCCTGATATGCTCTTCGCCTGGCTGATCCCCGGTCAACATGGCCAACATGTCTGCGGCATGGCTGCGACCGGTATGGGGCGGTATTGGCTTTCGTCCAGCCTTGGCTCGGATGAGAGCGGGCACGAACACTGCAGGTGCCGCAATCTGCAACAGAGCCACCGACTTATCCTCCCCATCTGGAAGTCGTGCCATAAGGGCACGGAGAGCTTCAGTGAGCGAGAGGGAGAGCAGATCCGTATCCAGCCGCGCGACTTCCCGGAAGGCCCGGAGCCGCGCTTGCGCCAGTTCTGCGCGCACCGCCTCTTCGCTAGAGGACAGCACATCGGGCAGCAGCAGCAGCGCCAAGACCGCTTCGAAAGATTTCTGTCCCGCCAGCGCGTCCAGGCTGTGACCGCAGATCACCAGGCGCCCATTGAGCCCATCGACTTCGGACAATCGGGTTTCAGCGGCAATGACATTATCGAGGCCGGACATGTTGCATCTCCTTGTTGTTCCGCCCTAGATCAAGCTAATCAAGATTGACGTCAATCTTGATGCAATTGATCAATGCGAGGTCACATGAGCTGGCTCACCACGGAACAGGCCCTGGCGCAATTGGGCACCAAGCCACAGACGCTTTATGCCAATGTCAGTCGCGGCCGCATTGGCGCCCGGCCGGATCCGGGCGATCCGCGGCGCAGCCTCTACCGGCAGGAGGATGTCGAACGGCTCGCGGCCCGGCAGAAGGGCCGGCGACCGGCGCGGACCGTTGCGGCGGAAACCATCGCCTGGGGCGAACCGGTGCTGGAGACGGCGATTGCCACCGTTGCAGATGGCCAGTTGCTTTATCGCGGTCGGGACGCGGATACTATGGCGGAAAGCGCGACGCTGGAAGAGGTCGCGGGGCTTCTCTGGCAGAGCAGCGCCCCGCCCGATTTCTGCGGCAGGGCACAGGTGCTCCAACCCGGCATACCGGCTGCCTATCGCGCCATCGCGGAACTGGCGGCGACCGATATGCCCACGACTGGACGCATTCGCAACGTGCTCGTTGCCGACGCAGCGCGGACCGTTTCCTTTCTCGCCGGCGCTTTGGCAGCGCCGGGCAATGGTCCGCTCCATATTCGGTTGGCGGAGCAATGGAGCCGGCCAAAAGCGGCAGAGGCCATAAGGCGCGCTTTGGTGCTGCTGGCGGAGCACGAGCTCAATGCCTCGACCTTTGCGGCGCGGGTGACGGCATCAACCGGGGCGCCGATATCGGCGGCGGTTCTGGCCGGGTTGGCAGCCTTGTCCGGCCCGCTGCATGGCAATGCCAGCCAGAGCATGGCCGGCCTCGTCGAGGAAACACGGCGGCGCGGCGCCGAGGTGGCCGTGGCCGCGCATTTGCGGCAGGGGCAGACCCTGGTCTGTTTCGGTCACCGACTCTATCCCGAAGGCGACGTGCGCGCCCCGGCCCTATTGGAGGCTTTCGCCCTGCCCCAGCCCTTTGCAGAACTGGCCCGTGCCGGAGAGGCGCTGAGCGGCGAGCGTCCCAATATCGACTTTGCCCTCGCAGCCATGACAGCAGCGTTCACCCTGCCCGAGGATGCGCCGCTGCAGATCTTCGCCCTGGCCCGTAGCGTGGGCTGGATCGCCCATGCGCTGGAGCAGGTGGAGACAGGCGCACTGATCCGGCCAAGGGCACGTTACACGGGCCCGGCACCGATGATCAGTTGAAGACGCTGGCGCCTTTGTCGGCCACACCGACCAGGCTCCGGAAGCCGGCGAAGAGTTCGCGGCCCATGCCGAAATGCTGGGAGCGCAGGTCTTCCGTGGCGGGGGTGCGGGAGAAGAATTCCTTCTCATCCCCGAGGAAGGTCAGGGTCCCTTCATTGGCGTCAAGACGGATCATGTCGCCGTCGCGGATCTTGCTGATCGGGCCGCCATCCATGGCCTCGGGGGTCATGTGGATGGCGGCGGGGACCTTGCCCGACGCGCCGGACATGCGGCCATCAGTGAGGAGCGCCACCTTGAAGCCGCGATCCTGCAAGACCCCGAGCGCCGGCGTCAGTTTGTGCAGCTCGGGCATGCCGATAGCGCCGGGGCCGGAAAAACGCACCACAGCGATCATGTCGCCGGTCAGTTCGCCGGCCTTGAACGCGGCCTGCAGGCCTTCCTGACCGTGGAACACCCGGGCGGGTGCCTCGACCACGCGATGCTCGGGTTTGACCGCCGAGACCTTGATGACCGAGCGGCCAAGATTGCCCTTGAGCAGCTTCAGGCCACCCGTCGGCTGGAACGGTGTCTTGGTGCTGGTCAGAACCTTGGGCAATGCGCTTTCTTCGGGCGCCTGCTCAAAGCTCAGCGTATCCTCGATCAGCTTGGCTTCGACCGTATATCCAGAGAGGCCCGTGCCCCAGACGGTCTTGACGTCCTCATGCAGATAGCCGTCATTGAGCAACTCCTTGATGAGGAAGCCCATGCCACCCGCTGCGTGGAAATGGTTCACGTCGGCCACGCCATTGGGATAGACCCGGGCCAGCAGAGGCGTGGCGTCCGAAAGATCGCTCATATCGTCCCAGGTGATCTGAATGCCGGCCGCCGCCGCCATGGCGATCAAATGCATGGTGTGGTTGGTCGAACCGCCAGTAGCATGCAGGCCCACCAGCCCATTGACGATGGCTTTTTCGTCCATGATGTGGCCGATCGGCGTGTAATTATTGCCCAGCGCCGAGAGCGACAGCGCGCGTTTGGTCGCCTCGCGGGTCAGGGCATCGCGCAGCGGCGTATTGGGATTGACGAAGCTGGCGCCAGGCAGATGCAGGCCCATGATTTCCATGAGCATCTGGTTGGAATTGGCCGTGCCGTAGAAGGTGCAGGTGCCGGCCGAGTGGTAGGACTTGCTCTCGGCTTCGAGCAGCTCGGCGCGACCGACCTTGCCCTCCATATAGAGCTGGCGGATCTTGCTCTTTTCGTCATTGGGCAGCCCCGAGGGCATAGGTCCGGCGGGGATAAAGACGGCAGGCAGATGGCCGAAGCTCAGTGCACCGATGACCAGACCTGGGACGATCTTGTCGCAGATGCCCAGATAGACGGCAGCATCGAACATGTTGTGGCTGAGCGAAATGGCTGTCGCCATGGCGATCACATCGCGGCTGAACAGGCTCAAATCCATGCCCGGCTGGCCCTGGGTGACGCCGTCGCACATGGCCGGCACGCCGCCAGCCACCTGCGCCGTTGCGCCGATCTCCCGGGCCGCTTCCTTGATGATCTCTGGGTAGAATTGATAGGGCTGATGGGCGCTCAGCATGTCGTTGTAGGAATTGACGATGCCCAGATTCAGCGTCTTGTTGCCGGCCAGCGCAGCCTTTTCTGAAGGGGAGCAGGCAGCAAAGCCGTGGGCCAGATTGCCGCAGGACAAGGCAGAGCGGTAAACACCCTGTTCCTTGGCCGCATCGAGGCGATTGAGATAGTCGCGGCGGCTGTCGCGGCTGCGCGCGGCAATGCGGTCGGTCACGTCCTGGATAGCCTGGCGGACGGTCATGGCAAGTCTCCATATGCTGGCAAGGACGCGCCAGAGGGGGGCCGCTGGCGCGGTTATCCTTGCATCAAAATACCAGTTCCCGTCAGCGGCCAGGGCGGTCGATTGGGGACCACCCCAGGAGCCTTATGGGCACCAGTAAACTGTCACCGGCGCGCCCGAGCGCAGCACGGCGCGGACCGGCATGTCTTCGACCGGCCCATCGCCCAGCGCCGCATCGAGCACCTCGGCCTTGCCCTCGCCTTCAATGTGAAGGTAGAGGCCGTCGGTCTGAAGCAGGCGCGGCAGGGTAAAGGTCACCCGCGGCTCGCCGGCACCGGGTGCCCGGATCGCGAGGGTCGGGCCGGAGGCGGTCAGTGCCGCGTCGAGCGTATCGCCACCCGGAAAGAAGCTGGCCGTATGGCCATCGCTACCCATACCGAGAATGACCGCCGCAAAAGGCTGCGGCAGTTCGGACATCAGGGCGTTGGTCTTGGCAATTGCAGCGTCGGTCGGCTCTTCGCCGCCAGAATAGAGCGGGAAGAATCGCGCATTGGCAGCTGGCCCCTGCAGCATCTTCTCATTGACCAGCAGCGCATTGGAGCGATCGCTGGTTTCGTCGACCCAGCGCTCGTCGACCAGCGTCACCACCACCTTGGACCAGTCGATGTCCTTGGTCTTGCCCAGGGTCTGGAAGAACTTTCCGGGCGTGGACCCACCCGAGACGGCTATGGCCGCTGCGCCGCGCTCTGCGATGGCTGCGCGGATGCGATCGGCAACGGACTCGGCCAGTTCCCTGGCGAGTGTGGCCTTGTCAGCAAAGCTGCGGCGCTCGATGCTCACGAGGTGGGCCCCTCATACCAGGTGCGACCGTCGCGCTCGATCAGCGCTACCGCACCGCTGGGCCCCCAGGTGCCGGCGGTGTAGGTTTGCGGCGGCTCGGAGGACCGATCCCAGGCCTGACGGATCGGATCGACCCATTGCCAGGCCGCCTCGAGTTCATCGCGGCGCATGAACAGGGTCTGGTTGCCGCGCACCACGTCGAGCAGCAGCCGCTCATAGGCTTCGGGCGTGCGCTCTGTGAAGGTCTCGGCAAAGCTGAGATTGAGCGGCACCTGACGCAGGCGCATGCCGCCTGGGCCGGGGTCCTTGATCATCATCATCATCTTGACGCCCTCATCGGGCTGCAGTCGGATGATCAGCTTATTGGCCTTGGGCGCGCCTTCGGCATGGTCGAAAATGGAGTGCGGGATAGGCTTGAACTGAATGCAGATTTCCGAGACCCGTTCGGCCATGCGCTTGCCGGTGCGCATGTAGAATGGCACGCCAGCCCAGCGCCAATTGTCGATTTCGGCCTTGAGCGCCACGAAAGTCTCGGTGTGGCTGCCCTTCTTGTCATCGGGCAATTCGTCCTGATAGCTGGCCACTGCGGCGGTCTCGGACTTCACGCCGCGATACTGGCCACGTACGGTCTTGGCCGCCACTTCACCATTGGTGATGGGTCGCAGCGCCCGCAGCACCTTGAGCTTTTCGTCGCGCAGGGCATTAGCGTCGTCACTGGCCGGCGGTTCCATGGCCACAAGGCAGAGAAGCTGCAGCATGTGGTTCTGGATCATGTCCCGCAGGGCGCCGCTCTCGTCATAGTAGCCGCGCGTGCCCGCACCGACACTTTCAGCCACGGTCAACTGCACATGATCGATATGGGCCGAATTCCAGATCGGTTCAAACAGCGTGTTGGCAAAACGCAGGGCCAACAGGTTCTGCACCGTCTCCTTACCGAGATAGTGGTCGATGCGGTAAACCTGATCTTCCTTGAAGATCTTGGCGACACCATCATTGATCTCGATGGACGAGGCCAGGTCGTGGCCCAGCGGCTTCTCGATGACAACGCGGGCATCGCGGCGATAAACGCCGGTCTTTTCGAGCTGCTCGGCGATCGGTTCGAACAGATCGGGCGCCACCGCCAGATAGAAGGCACGGACCACGTTGGGATCGTCGCGCAGCGCCTTTTTGATGTCACCCCATCCGGCCTGGTCGGAAACATCGTTGACCACATAGGAGAAAATGGTCAGGAAGCGCTTGATGACGGCAGCGTCCTGATAGTCTTTCTCGACGAACTGGGCGACGGCGTCGCCGGCCAGTTTCTGGAACTCGGCGTCGCTGAGCTTGGAGCGCGAGACACCGATGATGCGGCTCTGCTCGTCGAACTGGCCATCCAGGAAACGATGGTAGAGCGCCGGGATCAGCTTGCGCTTGGTCAGGTCGCCGGTGGCGCCGAACACCACATAGTCGAAGGGCTGGACGGGAATGATGCGGCTGGACAAAGCGGGAAGTCCCTTAGTTTGACGCGAAATTCTGTTTGGCGAGGATCACCGCGCCATGCAGAGGTTCGTATTTGGGCAAAGCGACAAAGTCACCATAGTGCTGCTGCAAAATCGGGAACAGGCGTTGGCCAAGCCCGCCGACAATGGCCATGACCGAGGCGCCATGGCTCTTGAACCAGTTCACATAGGTGTCGATGTAGCCGATCTGGATGGCCAGCAGTTTCTGGGCCACCGGGTCGTTCTTTTCGAGATGATCGAACCAGAGCGGCATCAATTTGCCGAACTCACCTGGGGCGCGCCCCACCAGGGCATCGTCGCAGCCTTCCGACCCATCCCGGCTCAACAGCCTAAGATCCATTTCGGTGGCGAAAGACCACGTCATGGCGGCTTGGTTATTGCCACCCAGTTCGGCGATGACGGCCCTGGTGAGTGGCGAAGCCTCGACAAGGCCATCCTCGGCCTCGACGGCATAGCGCACCAGTTCGCGTCCAAGAATCGCGCCGCTCATCTGGTCGCCAATGTGAAAGCCCCAGCCACCGGCCTGATGGCGGGTGCCGTTGACGATGGACATCGCGGCTGAGCCGGTGCCGATGATGACCACGCCGCCCTCCTGGCCACCCAGGGCGCCGGCATGGGCAATGTCGATGTCATCATAGACCTTCACCCCGGCAAAGGGCCAGGGGCGGGCCGCAAAGGCATCGCGCGCCGAATCCATGCGGCCACCGGCCATGCCGAAGCAGGCATGGGTGTTTGCCGCCTCGGAAAAATCGATTCCAGCCGCCTTGAACACGTCCCGTGCGCCGGCGCTGATAGCCTTGTAGGCCGGCTCGCCGCCGTCGATCTGCAGGTTCGAGCGGCCGTTCTTGACCTCTGCCAGCGTTTCCAGATGTTCATTGGCCAGGCGCACGCGGCAATTGGTACCGCCACCGTCAACGCCAAGGTAATATCGCGGCACGAAAGGCATCTCCGTGGGTGTGAGGAAAATTGAAGGCAACAGGCGAATGCCGTGCTCCACTTCTCCCAAACTAGGTGGTCAATTCGGCGCGGACCATAATGCGAAAGGCGCTAAGACGAAAGTAGTAGGCGCCAAGAAAATGGCATTGCCTAGCCGGCCTGCTGCATGCGCCCCCTGCGCGGGGCGCGAAGCGGGGGAACGCCTTGCAAGCCCGACGCGTTTGGGGCGAAGGTATCGGTCACGGGAAAAGGGCAGCGGCGCGGCCCGAACAAGGATTGACCATGACACGACATTGCCTGGTCCTGGGCGGCGCTCGCTCGGGAAAAACCGCCTTTGCCGAGGGTCTGGCGCTGCATGCCGGCTCCAAGCCCGCCTATCTGGCTACAGCCAGCATCCTCGATTCGGAGATGCACGATCGGGTTCGCAGCCATCAGGCCAGCCGGGGCGAGCGCTTTACAACGATCGAAGAGCCCATCGAACTCTCCCATGCCTTGCTCAAGGCGGCCAAGGTGCATGATGTCATCCTTGTCGATTGTCTGACCTTGTGGATCACCAATCTGCTGCTGGGCAATGACGATGTCGCCACGGCGGTGAGCGAACTCTATGCCACGCTGGAGGAAGTTCAGCAGGCCAAGGTGATCCTTGTGTCCAATGAAGTGGGCTTGGGGATCGTGCCTGACAACGCCATGGCCCGCACCTTTCGCGACCTAGCCGGGTCGGCCCATCAGCGGCTGGCCGAAATCTGCGACGATGTCTATTTCATCGCCGCGGGGCTGCCGCTGACCATGAAGGGGGATGCTCCCGGGGCGCTCAGCTAAGCAGCACCATGAGTGCCAACAGGCAGCTCAGCGCGAGAAGAACGTCCAGCGTACGGCGGTAGAGCAGCAGGGCCAGCAGAATATCGCTCGGTCCCAGATTGGTCTTGCCGCTACCAAACGCAGGCAGATCGACCACTTCCCCGTCGTAGGCCCTGGGGCCGCCAAGCTGGAAGTTCAAAGCGCCGGCGAAACAGGCCTCGGGCCAGCCAGCATTGGGCGAATCATGCTTGGACGCATCGCGCCGGGTCGTCGCCCAGGCTTTGCCCGGGCTGGCTCCGGGGGTTAAGAAGCAGGCCGCTGTGATGAGAACTGCACTAAGGCGGGCTGGCACCCAGTTGAGCAGATCGTCCAGCCTGGCAGCCGCCCAGCCGTAATCGCGATAGCGTTCATCGCGATGGCCGATCATGGAATCAGCCGTATTGACGGCCTTATAGACGGCAATACCCGGTAGGCCGAACAGGACCAGAAACAACCAGGGCGCCACGACGCCGTCGGACGTGCTTTCTGCCAGGGTTTCGACAGCGGCACGGGCTACGCCCGCCTCATCCAGCGTCTGCGGATCGCGACCGACAACGTGGCTGACAGCCTCCCGACCAGCAGCGAGCGAGGTGCGCAGGGCTTCAGAAACCGCTTGGACAGCGCGCCCCAGCTCCCTCTGGGCTAAAAACGCGGTGGCCAGCAGCATTTCGATGACCCAGCCCAAGGGGATCCAGGACAGAATTGTGCGGATGCCGACAGTTATGATGAGAACGGACAGGACCAACAGGCCCAGCGCCACAATCCCTGCCAGCTTGCGCTGGGTAGGGGTTCGGCTGGCGGTGTTGAGCCGCTGCTCACAGAAGCTGATCAGCATGCCGAACCACATGACGGGGTGGCCGATGGTTTCAACCAGCTTTTGCGGATAGCCAAACTGGCGTTCAATGGCCAGGGACAGTGGGGAAATCAGCGGGTCCATGTCTCAGGTCTCTATCGGTGCGGCCAGGGCGAGGAGCTGGTCGATATCGATATGGGTTTCAAGGTGGTGTGCAAGACCATCGAGCGCATCTTCCACGCCTGCTTCATAATTGAGGTCCGGGCCGGCAGACGCTCCCAGGATAGCGCGGCGGAAGCTATCGGCGGCAAACAGGCCGTGCAAATAGGTGCCGGATACGCGTCCATCGGTGCTGACGGCACCATCGGTTTCACTGCCGATCTGGGCGAAGGGCCGTGCCCTGTCGGGGCCGCTCGTGATGCCCATATGCATGTGATAGCCGGCAAGCGCTTCGCCGCTGGCCAGATGGATGGCCCGCTCGGTGCGCAATTGCTTGGTCGGGGCGAGCACGGTATCGACCGCAAGCAAGCCCAAGCCATCGCTGGTGCCGGGGGCGCCTTCGACGCCGTCCGGGTCAGCAATGGTTCGGCCGAGCATCTGGTAGCCGCCGCAAATGCCCATCACATGCCCGCCGGCCCGGTGATGGGCCAGAATATCGATGTCCCAACCATTGGCACGCAGCGCGACGAGGTCGGCCCGTGTGGCCTTGGAACCCGGCAGCAGGATGAGATCTGCGTCACGCGGAAGGGCATGCCCCGGTTGCACCAGGGTCAGCGTCACCCCGGATTCGGCCCGCAAGGGGTCGAGATCGTCAAAGTTGGCGATGCGTGGCAGGCGCGGCACGGCAATATGGAAAGCGCCATTGCCGCCGGCATAGCTTTCGAGCGCCAAGGCGTCTTCCGCAGGCAGCCTTGCTGCATCCGCGAAATGCGGCACGGGGCCGAAACATGGCCGGCCGGTGCGCTCGGCCAGAAACGTGCGTCCCGTTGCGAACAGGGCCGGGTCGCCGAAGAACTTGTTGATGAGGCTGGCCCGCACCAGTGCGGCGTCGCCGGGTTCGATGACGGCCAGAGTGCCCACAATGGAGGCGATAACCCCGCCGCGATGGATGTCGCCGATCAGCACAACCGGAACATTTGCAGCGCGGGCAAAGCCGAAATTGGCAATGTCGCCGTCGCGCAGATTGACCTCGGAGGCGCTGCCGGCGCCCTCGACCAGCACGATGTCCGCGTCTCTGGCCAGCTCAGAGAAGGCGGCCAGAACATCGGGCAGCAATTGCCCGCGATCGGCCCAGTATTGTCGCGCTGAAAGGCTGGCGCGGCGCTGACCGCGCACGACAACCTGCGAGCCTGTTTCACCCTCGGGCTTTAGCAGCACCGGGTTCATCGCGGTGACGGAATCGCGACGGGCTGCGCGGGCCTGCAGGGCCTGGGCGCGCCCGATTTCGCCACCGTCCGCGGTCACGGCGGCATTATTGCTCATGTTCTGCGGCTTGAAGGGCGCGACCTTGAGGCCACGATTGTTGAGCGCGCGGCAAAGGCCCGCCACGATGAGGGACTTTCCGACATCCGAGCCTGTGCCCATGAACATGATGGCATTGGTCATTGAGCACCCCGCCATCCGCACATAGCGCTCATGGCCTCCTTGGTCATGTTGCTCTTATGGCGCACAGATGACGTGGGCGTAAGACCCCATGACCCGCCCAAGTACCGCGCCCATGGGTGGCTGGCGGATGCCTTCGGCATCCAGCGCCTCAAAGAGGGGTGGTAGTCCCGAGCCTTTGGCCGATGAATAGTGGAACTCGTGACCATTGAGGCCAGGTGGCCAGGGTAAAGCGCTCTGGTGCAACAGGCGTCGATAGCCAAGCACCCGTTTTGGACGGTCGATGCGCGTCGTCACCGGCAGGAGCCCGGACATGGCATGGGCGGTGCCGGCCTTGTCGACGATGCCCTGCCCCAGCACCATAAAGCCACCGCACTCACCATAGATCAGCGCGCCGCTATCGCGCGCAGCGACCAGGCCGGCATGGAATGCGGAAGCGCCCGCCAGCACGCCGCCATGGAGCTCGGGATAGCCGCCCGGCAGAAACACCGCATCGGCATCAGGGGCCGGCGCTTGATTGGCCAAAGGCGAGAAAAAGCTTAGTTCCGCGCCCTGGGCACGCCAGCCATCGAGCAAATGCGGATAGGCAAAGGCAAAGGCCGCGTCTCGGGCAATTGCAATGTGCTGCCCCAATGGCGGCAGGGCCATAGGTGGTGCGGCGTGGCTCTGCAAGGGCGCGGCGATAGCGAGCAAGCTCTCCAGATCAACGAAGTCGGCGATTGCCCGGGCGGCATAGTCGAGGAAGCTTTCAAAGCCGCCGGCCTCCTCGGGCAGCACAAGACCCAGATGCCGTTCCGGCGTGACCAGTTCGGATCGGCGCGGGATGGCGCCGAGCAGTGGCAGACCGGTTTCCCGCAGCGCCGAGACCAGCATGCGCTCGTGGCGGGCGCTGGCCACGCGATTGAGAATGACCCCGACGACGGCAACGCCCGGCCGCCAATGGGCAAAACCTGAGACCAAGGGGGCAACGGATTGGCTGTGCTTGTCGGCGTCGACAACAAGGATCACCGGCAGACCAAGCGTTTCGGCCAGATCTCCGGTGGAGCCCTGTCCATCAGCAGCCGCATCAAAGAGCCCCATAGCCCCCTCGACCAGCAGCAGGTCGGCCCCGGTAGCCTGCTGGCTGGCCAAAGCCCGCAATTGATCGCGCGGCATGGCCCAAGGGTCGAGATTGATGGCGTCCCGCCCGGCGGCGCGCCCGGAAAATTGCGGATCAATATAGTCGGGGCCGGATTTGGCCGGCGCCACCACCAGGCCCCGCCGGCGCAGCGCCGCCAGCAGACCAAGCGAAATCACCGTCTTGCCGGAGCCCGAGCGCGGTGCCGAAACGACCAGTCCCTTAGCCAAAGACATGCCTCCGCACTTCGTCGACATACCAATCGAGCGTGGTGCGATAGCGCGTCACTGGCCCGATGACAACGATGGCCGGGGTCGGGACATCAATCAGGGCCCCAACCGTTCCGAGCGTTGTTTCAAGGGCGATCTGTCCGGGACGCGCGACGTTGGAAACGATGGTCACCGCCTCGCCGGGCATGCGTCCGGCATCAAGGAGGCGGGCAGCAATGACGGGCAAGTGCTTGACCGCCATGAACAGGACAATCACTGGCGCGGCGCGGGCTACGGCAGGCCAGTCGACAGCGCTTGGAACGGCGCCGGTTTCATCATGGCCGGTGACGAAAATCACCGCGTGGTTGGTGTCGCGGTGGGTGACAGGCAGGCCTGCATAGGCGAGCCCGCCGAGGCCCGCGGAAATGCCCGGCACGATGCGAAAGGGAATACCGGCTTGGGCCAGGGCCGCGGCTTCTTCGCCGCCTCGGCCAAACATGAAGGGGTCACCGCCCTTCAAACGCAGCACGCGCCTGCCCTGATGCGCCAACTCGATCAGGCGGATAGTGATATCGGCCTGCTTCGGCGATGGCTTGCCGCCGCGCTTGCCGGCATGAATGCGGGTGACATGGTCCGGGGCCAGCGCCAATACGTCAGGAGACACCAGAGCGTCGTGGACAATGACATCGGCCTGCCCCAGGGCGTGCCAGGCGAGCAGGGTTAACAGGCCCGGACCGCCAGGCCCCGACCCGACAAGCCAGACCGAGCCCGGTTCGAAGTCCGGAAAGTCAGCTTTGGCGAGGGTAGCGAGGTGGCGTTCAGTCATTGCGCCTCACGGCACCTTGAGTGCAAGGACTGGGGCGGGCACAATGGCATGGGGCAGTGAAAGAAGAACGATGAAAATCCTGATCCTGGGGGGGACCGCCGAGGCGCGGGAACTGGCCAACCGGCTGGTTGATGCGGGTCATGACACCATCACCTCGCTGGCGGGACGCACCGGGGACCCGATCCTGCCCGCGGGCCGTTTGCGGATGGGGCCGTTTGGCGGCATTCCGGGGCTGAGCGCCTATCTGTGCGCCGCCGGTATTGATTGCCTGGTCGACGCAACCCACCCTTATGCGGGGCAGATCTCCATCAATGCCGTGGCGGCGGCCCAGGTCAGCGGCGTCAAGCTGGTGCGCCTGATGCGCCCCGCCTGGACGCCGCTGCCGGGCCAGAACTGGAGCATTGTGGGATCGCTGCGGGAGGCTGCCGATGCGCTGCCGGCAAATGCCAATGTATTGCTTACGACCGGTCATGCCGGGCTCGACCTGTTCCTGGAGCGCCGGGACTGCTGTCTTTACGTCCGCGTGATCGAGGCTCCGCAAACGCCCCTGCCCGCCTATGCGGAATTGATCGCAAGCCGCCCACCCTATCGGCTGGGCGATGAGATTGCTTTGATGCGGCGTCATGGCATTACCCATCTGGTCAGCAAGAACTCGGGCGGCGGACAGACCGCGGCCAAACTCGAGGCGGCGCAGCACTTGGGTGTTCGGGTGGTCATGATCGAGCGCCCCATTTATGGTCCCGCCGATGAGGTGGACAGCGTCGATGCGACGCTGGCGGCACTCGGCTGTGTCACCTCCTGAGGCCGGTCCAGCCTTGCCAAAGCGCATGTTACATTGGCACTGCGGCACTTTTCGAGCACGAGGGCGCCGAACTGCATAGCCGCCGCCTCTGCGACCGACCCGATGCCGATGTGATGATGGACCCGCCGCGAGGAATTAGGTGCCCTGGCCGAAAGCTTGGTTGCCGCGACGGGCAGGACAGGCACACCGAGGGCGGCTGCGGCCTGGCTGAGGGCGGGGTGCGCCTGCTTGCGGTCCAGCGTGGCCAGCGCCGCGATATCGGCCCGGTTGCGGCCTGCCTCCGCCAGGCATGTGTCGATCAATTGCAGGACGTCACTGGCCTGAGCACCCGCACGCAGGCCGATGCCGGCGACAATGCCGGTCGTTGCGACGCCCGCCGCAGGGTCTGAATAAGAATCAACCATATTTGCCTCGTTCGGACGAGGCAGCTTCACTCAAAACCGGAGCAGCCCCGGGCTTGGTCCCGCAAATTGGTCGACCGCACCGAGCTCTGTTTCAGTTCCGTCACGGGAACGCTGCGCTATCATTGCTTCTAGGCCGGGCAAAGTTCTTGGTCAATCAATGGCTTGGCCCGGGCGCCGACAGAACGATCCGCAGTTACGAATGCTTCTGAAAATCGTTCGCAAATACAATGACTTGCGACCCAGCGACGGGTCCGCTATGGCCAATATTCAAGACCAAGGAGAGCACAATGGCGGCCAACCGCATCCTGGCCATCGCTGCGTCCAGCATTCTGGTGGGGCTGATTGTGCTGGGGCTCAAATTCCTGGCCTGGTGGCTGACCGGCTCGATTGCGCTCTATTCGGACGCGCTGGAATCCATCGTCAATGTGGTGACCGCCATCGGTGCGCTGATTGCGGTGCGCCTGGCACAGCGCCCGGCCGATGCCAGCCTGCCCTATGGTTATCACAAGGCCGAATATTTCTCCGCCGTGTTGGTGGGGGTGATGATCATTGTTGCCGCCATCCTGATCTTGCGAGAGGCCATCATGGGCTTTGTGGCGCCGGAGATGCCGGATGCGCCCATGCAGGGACTGGCGGTCAGTGGCGTGGCCACGGCGATAAACCTAGTCTGGGCCTTTGTGCTGCTACGCCAGGGGAAGGCCGCGAAGTCGCCGGCGATTGCGGCCGATGGCAAACATCTGATGACCGACGTGATCTCGACGGTTGGCGTGCTGGCTGGGCTGGCGCTGGTCTTTGCGACTGGCTGGGCGCAGTTGGACGCCGTGTTGGCCGCACTGGTGGCGCTCAATATCCTGTGGTCCGGTTGGGGCGTCATCCGGGACAGCGTGGGCGGACTAATGGACGTAGCCGTTCCGGGCGATACGCAAAAGACCATTCGCGAGGTGATTGCGACCAGCGCCGATGGTGCCATCGAAGCACACGACATTCGCACGCGACAGGCCGGTAGGATGACCTTTATCGACTTTCACCTCGTCGTGCCCGGCGCGATGAGCGTGGACGACGCCCACGGCATCTGCGACCGCATTGAAAGCCAATTGCGCAAAGCAGTCCGGGATGCGCAGATCACCATTCATGTCGAGCCGGAAGACAAGGCCAAGCACGCCGGAATTGTTGTTCTCTAGCCGGCTTGCCCCGTGAGGGAAGGACAGGCACATTCTCGCCATGCGCTACCTGATCGCCATTGCCTTGCTGCTGACAACCGCCCCCGCAATGGCGCAGTTCTGGACGCATTATGTCAATGAGCGCTTCGGCTATGAGCTTGATGTTCCACCCGGTTATGAAGGCCAGGGTGAGAGCGAGAATGGCGACGGCCAGACCTTCTACCTGCTGAAATCGGAGCAGGTCCTGGCGGCATGGGGCGGCTATTTCCTCGAGAATTTCGAAGCCGAGGTCACCCAGCGGCAACGCTTTGCAAGCGATGAGAACTGGGCGATCACCTATCAGGCCTCGACCCCGCAATGGGCGGTGTTTTCCGGCCAGCGCGACCACCGCATCTTCTACCAGCGCATGATACCGCTCTGTGATGGGGCCAGCTATGCGGCCTACCGGATCGAGTACAATATTCGCGACCTGGCAGAGATGGATGCTGTGATTGACGGCCTTTCGCGCTCGTTCGTGTCTACAGACTGCTAGAACTCAATACCCTTCTGCGCTTTCACGCCGGCGCGGAAGTGGTGCTTGATCTCGGTCATTTCGGTGACGAGGTCGGCGATTTCGATCAGTTCGTCCTTGGCATTGCGGCCGGTGACGATGACGTGCTTTTCTCCCGGCTTGTTGCGTAAGCTTTCGACCACCTCCTCAAGCGGCAGATAATCATAGCGCAGGCAGATATTGAGCTCGTCGAGCAGCACCATGTCATAGGCCGGGTCGGCGATCAGCGCTTTGGCCTGATTCCATGCCTTGCGCGCGGCAGCGAGATCGCGCTGTCGGTCGGCAACATCCCAGGTGAAGCCCTCGCCCATGGCGTTGATGGTCACCTGGTCGGGAAACTTGTCGAGCACATCGCGCTCGCCGGTATTCCAGACCCCTTTGACGAACTGCACCACGCCGACGCGCATGCCATTGCCCAGTGCCCGGAACACCATGCCGAAGGCCGCCGTCGACTTGCCCTTGCCCTTGCCGGTATGGACAATGAGCAGGCCCTTTTCCTCGGTCTTGGTGGACAGGATCTTGTCACGCGCCGCCTTCTTTTTCTTCATCTTTTCAGCGTGATAGGCGTCACGCTCCGCCTCGGTCATGCTGTCGGTCTTCTTGGCGGGTTTGTCAGTCATGTGAGGATTCCAAATAGGCGAACACGGAATTGGAGCGCGGCGACCAGAGGCCGCGCTGGCGGGCTTGGTTGAACTTGGAGAGCAGTTCATCATAGCCGAAGCTGTTGGCCTCAATCAGCCATTCGCGCACGGCATCATTCTCGACAAATGCCTCGAAAGCGAGGTCGAAATGATGCGTCTTCACGGCGCCGGTGGTGACGGCGAAGGCGAACATGAAATCGACCGTGGCGATAATCTCGAAGGCGCCGCGATAACCGTGGCGCTGCATGCCGGCGATCCATTTCGGGTTGACCACACGTGAGCGCATGACGTGGCTGATCTCTTCTTCCAGCGTACGGATTTTCGGCATTTCCGGGCGGGAATGGTCGTTGTGATAGGCGGCTGGCTCGTGGCCGGAAAGCGTTTCGGCGGCAAGGGACAACCCGCCCTCGAACTGGTAGTAGTTATCGCTATCGAGCAGATCGTGCTCGCGATTGTCCTGATTGTGGATGACGGCATCGAGCTGGCCGAGGCGAGCGCGGAAGCGGTCCTGTAGGGGCAGACCGGCGGCCGTCGCGCCATAGGCATATTGCCCCCAGGCGATGGCCTGGTCGGCGAGATCAGCCTTGTCTGTCCACTTGCCATTGTCGATCAACTGGCCAAGGCCGGCGCCGTAAGTGCCTGGCTTGGAACCGAAAATTCGGGCGCCAGCCTCCAGGGCAGCGGCCTCCTCCGACTTGCCAGATGCCATCAACCCAAGCGCCTCGGCGCGCATGCGGGCGGCAATGGGGTTGTCGTCTTCCGGCTCGTCCAGCGCGCCGATGGCGCGGACGGCCCGGTCGAACAGCGCAATCTGTGCCGGGAAGGCATCGCGGAAAAAGCCGGAAATCCGGAGGGTGACGTCGACGCGGGGGCGGCCGAGTTTTGCCAGCGGGATGATCTCATAGCCCGAGATGCGCAGCGAACCGGGGTCCCATGTGGGCCGCGCGCCGATCAGGGCCAGTGCCTGGGCGATGTCATCGCCGCCGGTGCGCATATTGGCAGTGCCCCAGACCGAAAGGGCGACGGCGCGCAGGTAGTGGCCATGGTCCTGCAAGTGCCGCAAAACCAAGCTTTCGGCGGATTTTCTGCCGAGTTCCCAAGCACTTGGCGTGGGAACCGCGCGGGTATCGACGGAATAGAAATTGCGCCCCGTGGGCAGGACATCGAGGCGGCCGCGGGAGGGGGCGCCGGAGGGGCCGGGAGCGATGAACTTGCCGTCGAGCGCGTCCAGAAAAGCCTGCATTTCTGCGGGTCCCGAGGCGGCGAGACGGGGCTTAATCGTGGTTTCGACAGTGTCGAGAACGGCGCGGGTTGCGGGCCAATCGGGCTGGCAAACGCGTGTGCCGGCGACAAGATCGGCGGCGATGGTTTCGAGCTTTTCGACCATATCGCCCACCCGGCGCACCCCTCCTGGAGGGTCAGGATGAACGGATTCGGGACCGTCCGATGAAGGCCCGGTCCAGGGGGTGCCCAGCTTGGCGGTGAGCGGGTCGAAGCCTAGCTTCAGATCGTCGGCGAGGGCGCGAATGAGCGAGTTATCCCCGGGCGCTTCTCCTCGGGGTATTCTGGCCAACGCGACGGCAAGGTCTCGCGCGAAGCCTCCCGCGGGCGATGACCCGAACACATGCAGGCCGTCGCGTATCTGGGCTTCCTTCAAATCGCAGAGGAAGTTGTCGATCTTGATCAGGGCTTCGGTCTCGCCTTCGGGCAGACCGATGTCCTGGTCGAGGCGGCTGTCGCGGGTGAAATCGAGAATGCGGCGCTTGAGATCGGCGAGGCGGCGTCGATCCATGCCGGAGGCGGCATAATATTCATCAAGCAGGGCCTCGAGATCTTTCAGCGGCCCATAGGTCTCGGCGCGGGTGAGCGGGGGCACCAGATGGTCGATGATAACGGCCCCGGTGCGGCGCTTGGCCTGGGTGCCCTCGCCCGGATCATTGACGATGAAGGGATAGAGATGGGGCAGTTGGCCCCAGAGGGCATCGGGATAGCAATCGGCATCGAGCGCCGCCGACTTGCCGGGCAGCCATTCGAGCGTGCCGTGCTTGCCATTGTGAATGAGGGCGTGGGCGCCAAACTCGCGGCGCAGCCAGAGATAGGCAGCGAAATAGGCGTGCGGCGGCACCAGGGCCGGATCGTGGTAGCTTTCGGTCTCGTCCAGATGATAGCCGCGGGCAGGCTGGAGCAGGATGACGATATTGCCGAAGCGATGGGCCGGCAGGTGGAAGGCGTTGTCCCTGATAAAGGGATCCGTTGCCGGATCGCCCCAGCGGGCGATGACAGCGGCGCGGATTTCTTCCGGGAGCGCGTTGAAAAGTTCGGCGTAGCGGGAGAGCGGCAAGACGGCGTCGGAATGGCCGCGTTGGGGATTGGCGTTTGTGGGGCCGGAGGTGAGGCGGGTGATGAGGTCGGCGGAGGTGGTGGGATATCTGGGGGGAAATGACCCCCCACCCCAACCCCTCCCCTCAAGGGGGAGGGGCTTCGGGCCGGTGGACGACAACGAATACCCCGCCCGGTCCAGCGCCATCAGCATGCGCACGGTGGACTCGGGCGCGTCGTAGCCGACGCCGTTGGCGAGGCGGCCGTCGCGGATGGGGTAGTTGGCGAGGACGAATGCGACCTTGCGTTCGGGCCGAGGCGTGGCGCGCAGGCGGGCCCAATTGGCGGCGAGATCGACGGCGCGGCGGATGCCGCCAAGGTCGGGCGCATAGGCCGAGAGCGGGCATTGCGTGCGCTCGTGCCAGACAGCATCGGCCTTATGACCCACCAGAAGGCCGCCAATGCGGCCGTCGACTTCGGGCATGACGAGATACATCGCCATGTCCTTGGAGGAGAGCCCTTGCGGGTCGGCGGCCCATTGGCTCTCGGAACGACCGGACTGGATGAGCTGGATTACCGGCGCATCGGTGCCTGCAAAGGGATTGGCCTTGTCGTCGAGATCGGCCACGCCGAGGGCAAATGCCGTGAGGTTGAAAATGGCGGCCGGTGGGAAGGCTGCGAAGACCTGCTGCGCGAAGGCGCTGCAGGCCGCCTCCTTGAGCGAGGAAACGACAATGGGCACCGGGGCAAGGCCACGGGCCTCCAGTTCGGCAACAAGGGCTTCGAGCGTGGCAGTGCCGGCGCCTTCGAGAGCGGCGCGGTAGAACAGAATGGGGATGTACCCCGACCCGGCCTTCCCCCGATAGGGGGAGGAGCCCGTTCCCGGTGCGCGGACACCCTGCAGCCCGGCCTCGTCGGTGACGCCGGTTCTGGGATGCCAAAGGCCGAAGCGGGGGAAAGGCTGGGGCGCAATATCCCCGGCCAGCAAATTTTGAGACGCCGGAACCTCTACGCCAACAGCCAGTCTCGAGAATGCCTGCAGAATTGCATCGGCATTATCGGGGCCACCGGCAATGAAGAGTTGGTGAAGGCTCGTCCAGTCGTCGGGGGGGATGGTGGAGCGCGATTGCAGGATCGGGTCAGGATTGGCGTCGCCGGGGAGGAGGACGAGGGGAATGTTGCGGTTCGCGCAAAGGGCGGTCAGTTCGTCCACGCCGTATTGAAAATAGGCAGCGCCGCCGATGAGGCGGAGCACCACCAGCCTGGCATGAGCAACGGTTTGCTCCAGCCACATGTCGACCGAGAGATTGTTGGAGAGCCGCAACGTATTGGCCAGACGCAGGCCGCCCTCCCCTGCCCGGTCGGCCGCACCGGCCAGCATGGCCAGTTCACTGTCTGCCGAAGACGCGAAGACATAGTCCCCGGGGGACTGGGCGAGGTCGATAGCCTCGCCCTCTTGCTGTATCGCACCGGCCTGGGCGGAGAGGAGGTGCATGGATCAGGCCGCCGCCTGCCCCAGACTTTGCGTAATCGCCGCACGGTCGAGCGGCGATTCACCGATGACGACGAGCGAGGTCACCTTGGCCTCGCCGGGCTTCCAGGGCCGGTCAAAATAGGCGGTAACGCGCGGACCGACGGCCTGGATGGCGAGACGCGCAGCAGTGCCGGGCACAGCGGCAAAGCCCTTCAGGCGCAGCACATCGTGGGACTTGATGGTTTCTTCGATGATCGAGAGCAGGTGATCCTTGCCCTGAATACTAGGCAGGGTCATCGAAAAGCTGTCGAAATCGTCGTGCTCGTGGGTTTCCCCGCCATGTTCCAGCTCATGGTGGCTGGGGCGGTTGGCGATGTCGTCTTCGGAGGACATGCCCATGCCAAGCAGGGCAGTGATATCGACGTGACCGTTGGCAGCGCGGATGACGCCGACGCCGGGCCGGAGTTCGGCACGGATATTGGCTTCCACCGCATCGAGCATGGCCGGATCGACCAGATCGGTCTTGTTGATGACGATCATGTCGGCGGCGGAAAGCTGGTCTTCGAAAAGTTCGCCCAGCGGCGTCTCATGATCGAGCATTTCGTCCTGCCGGCGCTGGGCATCGACTGCCGCTTCGTCACTGGCAAAGCGGCCTTCGGCGAGGGCCGCGGCGTCCGCCACCGTGACCACGCCATCAATGGTGACCTGGGCCTTGATCTCGGGCCAGTTGAAGGCGCGGATCAAGGGTTGCGGCAAGGCCAGGCCCGAGGTTTCGATGACGATGTGATCGAATTTCTCGTCGCGGGCCAGTAGCGCCTGCATGGTGGGAATGAACTCGTCGGCCACGGTGCAGCAGATGCAGCCGTTGGAGAGCTCGACCATGTCCTCTTCGCGGCAGGTTTCGTCACCACAGCCGGCCAGAATATCCTTGTCGACGCCCAGATCGCCGAACTCGTTGATGATCAGGGCAATGCGCTTGCCCTTGGGCGCGTGCGCCAGCATGTGGCGCACCAACGTGGTCTTTCCGGCGCCGAGAAAGCCGGTGATGACAGTGGTGGGGATCTTGGTGGTCATATCGGGTCCGCCTGCATGAAGAAGACGCGCCTCCCGCGAGGACGCGCGCCTTTGGGATTGGAATAAAAAATCAGGCGTAGAGGCGCGGTGTGACCAGACCGGTCCTGGCAAGGCCCCGCGCCAGCTTGGCGCCGGCCAGCACCGCCAGGTCGACCAGCGGCTCGAGCAAGACCACCAGCATATAGGCGCCACCGAAGGTTGCGACAGAGGTGAGGTTTTCTGCCCCGAAGCCCTGGCCGTAGAGCGCCCAGAAACCCACCCAAAGCACAACGCCACCCTGATAGGTCGCTGACAGGGCCAAAGCCTGGCCATAGCGCAAATCTACGTAAGGGGTGTTGGGCGCAATGATGCGATCGGCCAGGAATTTGATGGCGACCAGGGGCGCGACCAGCGTGGTCACATTGGCGAAATATTGCGGCAGGTCGAAGGGAGCGAAGAACAGCCCCTGGATCAGGAGACCCAGCGCGAGGCCGATGGCAGCCGGAGCGGCGCCAAAAAGCAGCAGCAGGGTGGAGCCGAGGATAAGATGCACCTCGCTGACGCCTACCGGATAATGCGGGAAGACTTCGAAAAAGACGAAGACGGCGGCCGTGGCCAGAACGGCCCGGGCGGCAAGGGAAACCAAGCCGCGTTCGGTAATGGCGTCGGCAGCGAATTTGATCGTCATGGCACCAGCGGCGGCGGCCGTACCATAGGCGAGCAGCATTTTTTCAGGGGATACGAGTTCGGGTTCGATATGCATGATCAAGTGTCCAGAATGGAAATCACGGGAATTGGCAACAGCGCGCGATGATGCTCTCGCAGCATGGCGCATGGGACACCGGGTCCCGATCCAGGGTTAGCCGGACGGCTTGAACATCTTGGCCTCCATCTGTCCCACCGACAGTCGAGTATGCGATCAGAGGCTGGCAGGTCTCCTGGCTCGCGGGTCAATGTGCCGCTCCACCTTCCCAATCTCCCAATGGAGATCAGTGGCGTATAGGAGGGCACTCGCCGCTTACAGTTGCGGGGGCAGCCACGGATTTGGTCCCTGATGGGTACGCCGCACCGTGTTCCCTTTTGATCCCGTTGCGCCTTTGCGCGCGGGGAACCAACCTGAAACCAGTGTTAGGCGCAGCCAGGCCACCGGTCAATGGCGGCTTATTCGCGATAGTCGGGATGGGGGTAGCTGACAAAGACCTGATCCACGCGGGCATTGACCTGTTCAAGCAGGGGGTTGTTCGATTGCACCGGTCGGTCGCCGATGATTTCGTCCGCATCGAGCCCTTCTGGATAGTATTCGGGGCTGAAGGTCACGCCGACCGCGCAGCCGCCTGGCAGATCAGACAACGCACCCTTGTCAAAACCGGCATGACCGCCATAGTCCCAGCCGAACCCACTCAGGGTGAAGGGTGCGCCATTGAGCGCTTCGACCTGAGCGACGCTCATGCCATAGCGCACGCCACCGGGACCACTCATTTTGGCCGGCAGTTCGACATAGCTGAGATCGGTTCGCGCCTGCTCGTCCCACCAGACAAATTGCAGCCGCCGCTTGGCGCTGTCTGGGTAGACCTCGGTGGCAAGCATTTCGGTGCCCTCCGGGCCGGGCACAATGCCGGTGCGCACATTGTCGGCACCGTAGATCTCGATCAGCCGGGCTTCGGAGGAATCAATGGCAAAGGCGCCTTCGCAGGCAATCTCGACAGCAGCAACCGGGCTGGTCATCAGCAGCAGAGGCAAGAGGCAGAGGCGCAGTGTCATGGTGTGGTTTCCTCCATTGGCGCCAGATTGGCGCAAGCAGACGTCCACAACAAGAAGCGACTCGCTTAATGAACGGGCTATGAAGCAAGGAGCCAGGCCATGAAACCGATTACCTTCAGCCGCGAGGAAACCAAGGCCATAGTCGGGGAGATCCAGGACTATTTCCGCGAGGAGCTGGACCAGTCGATCGGCGCCATTCCGGCGGAACTGCTGATGCAGTTCTTCGCCGAGAAGATGGGCGCCTATTTCTACAATCGCGGCCTTTATGACGCGCAGGCGCTGGTCAGGAAAAAGATCGACGATGTCAGCGACGAAATCTTCTCGCTCGAGCAGGTGACCAAACACGCGCGCTGATTGCGCTTGCCAGCGGTGGAGCGGTTGATCAGATGGCTTTCGGCCCGGCCATGGGCCGATTCGCCCTCATATGGTGACCAATTGGGTTTCAACCTTGCTACGCTGGCCCCGATCGGGCTGCTGATCGCCTCCAACCTATTCATGACTTTCGCCTGGTATGGCCATCTGAAGTTTCCCGGCGCGGCTCTCTGGGTGGTGGTGCTGGTGAGCTGGGGGATCGCCTTTTTCGAATATTGGCTGGCCGTGCCCGCCAACCGGATTGGCTATGGGGTCTATTCAGGGGCCGAGCTCAAGACCATCCAGGAGGTCATCTCCCTTTCGGTGTTTGCACTCTTTGCAGTGCTTTATCTGGGCGAGAAATTTACCTGGAACCACGGCATCGGCTTTGCGCTGATCGGGCTGGGCGCCTTCTTCATCTTCAAGGGACCGCTGAAGTAGGTAAAAGGGCGAGAGGAGCGTGTCCCCTCACCCGGATTGCCGTGTCATCCAACCTCTCTGCCAGCAAGAGGGGTACAGGATGCCTAGTGGACGGTGCCGGAGCCGCCGACGGCGACGATGGTATAGGGCAGCCCCTCCACGCTGAGCGCGCGGGTGATTTCGAAGCTTTGGGCATCGACCAGATGCACCTTTCCGGCCAACGGGTCGGTGACGGCGATGACGTCGCCGGCAACAGTCAGGCGGGGCCGCGGCAGGCTCCATTCGCCATCCATGGAATAGGGCTCGGTGATGGTCACGGACCTCGTGATCTCGCCCTTGAGCACGTCGAGCTGACGGAGCTGGCCATCTTCAGTGAAGATGTAAGCGAATTTGGGCCGGACCGGATCGGTGACGAAATGCACGCGGCGGGTGGGGAGGTCGATCAGGCGGTAGGGCTCGGCTTCGGTGGGATCGATGATGACCAGCTTGTCGGCGCCGTAATTGCCGAGGAAATATTGCAGCCCCTGCCCGCCGATCAACGTGGTCACCTTGCCATCGGGCAGGCCCGCATAGTCGAGCTTTTCGATTGTAGGCGTATCCGAGCCGGAGACGAGCAGCAGGCCATCGCCGCAGCCGACCATGGCGAGGTTGCCCGAACTCGCCTCGCCATGCAGATCCGGGCACGGATAGGTTTCACCCACCTGATCGCCATTCGCGTCGAGCACGTTGAGGCCGAGGCGGGGCTTTTTCTCGTTATCGGCATCGGCGGTCGAGACCAGCGTATAGTCGCCCCAGGGGATAGCCACGCCGTGATGAGCGGTGCCGCTGTCGAGCTCGGTTGTCGCGAGCTCGCCGTCATGTGCCCAGTCGTGTGCGGTGAACAGGCTTACCAGCCCCGAGCCGTCGAAGAACATGGCGACCTTGCCGTCGTGCTCGACGAAATGGGCGGGCTTTTCGCCGGTGAGTACAGGCTCGATCAGGGATGGCGCGGTGATCTCGATATCGCCGTGGTCGCCGTGGTCGTCCACGGCAATGCCTGCATCGATGGCCGAAACCTGATTTGCGGCGCCCTGCACCGCAAAGACCACGCCATCGGTGGTGTAGAGGCTGGCCGGGCTGGCCAGCGGGAAGGTGGCAATTGCTGCGCCGGTTTCGAGGTCCAGCGCCGTCACCTCTGGCGCAGTGTGATCGCCGATGAACAGGCGCCAGGCGCTGGTTTCATCAGCAAGGGCGGGGACACTGAGCGCCGTGGCGGCCAGCAGGGCCAGGGGGAGGGTCTTGTGCATATCAAACTCCGATATGTTAGCACATTACATCGCGGGAGGCGCGAATGGGTGAGGTCAGGGGTGTGGAAGTCTGGGGGATTGGCAGGTGGTAGGATGAGAGGTGGAGGACTGGAGGGGGGGAGAAGTTGGCTGACGGGCTGTGGGTGCCGGACTAGCGCGTGCGGGCCGGGAGGACAGAGGAGCGGCGGATTTTCGGGCGATTCACCGTGCGAGAAATGGCGGCACCGAATGAAGCACCGGCCCGAGCTCCTGACACGCTCGGGATGGGCCCCGGCCTGCGCCGGGGAGACATTGATCTTGACCAGGATATTCGGTCAGCCCGCGACCTTTACCCCAGGCACTCGACCAGCCCATTGGCCAGGCCCCGCAAGAGCTCGGGATAGAGGTCGGGCCCTTCGGTCAGGGCACTGCCCTCGGGATCCAACGTGCCCGCCTGGGCAGTGGTGCCTTCAACGATGGTGCGGACAATGGCAGGTTCGAAATTGGGTTCGGCAAAGACGCAGGTGGCGCCCAGCTCAACCACCTTGGCCCGCAATTCGTCGATGCGCGCGGCGCCGGGCATGGCTTCGGGCGAGACCGTGACTGTGCCGGCGACCGTGAGGCCGAAGCGGTTTTCGAAATACTGGTAGGCGTCGTGGAACACGATGAAGGGTTTATCGGCAACCGGCGCCAGGGTGGCCGTCAGTTCGGCGGAGAGGGCGTCCAGCCGGGCCGCTTCGGCTTCGGCATTGGCGGCGTAGGCGGCGGCATTGTCGGGATCGGCGGCGGACAGCGTCTGGGCAATATGGGCGACCATCAGCTTGGCGTTTTCGGGGTCAAGCCAGAAATGCATGTCGCTCTCGTCATGAGCATGGTCATGTCCCTCGTGATCGTCATCCTCGTGCTCTCCATGGCCATGTTCATCGGCATGATCATGACCGTCCTCCTCATGGTCGTGCTCGTGGTCGTCCCCCTCATGCATATGCGCCTCAAAGGCTCCGCCTTCCCGGACAGGCAGCAGTTCTATTCCTGGGGCTTCGGCGAGCTCGACCACCTTGGCATTGGTGGACAAGGTCTCGAGTGCGTCAGCCAGGAAGAGCTCCATGCCATGCCCAGTCCAGAAGACAATATTGGCTGCCTCAAGGGCCGCGGCATCGGAGGGACGGAGCGAATAAGTGTGCGGGGAGGCAGCGCCTTTGACGATGAGAGCGGGCGTTCCAACATCACCCATGACGGCGGAAACGAGCGAGTGGACAGGCTTGGTGGACGCCACGACAGCGGGGGCAGCAATTGCCGTGCCGGTCAGCAGCAGGGTTGCGAAGGTGGCGAGAGGGAGGGTGAATTTTGTCATGTCTGGCCTCTTGGCAACGGAAGGGTCGAGAGCGATATGTTATGTTATTACGCTTGCAGCAGTGTTATGCTATAACGTATTGATTGGCGTCAAGACGGGTTGCTGGGCTTTTTTTGGTCGCGTATGCGAAGGGGCCACCAACCCCCAACGACCTCCCCCGAAGAAGGGGGAGGGGCGAAGGAAACCTGAATTTCATGCATGACTATCGGCAGAGAGAACCCCTGATCACGCTTGCCGGCGCCGGCGTGCGCAGTGGCGGTCGGGTATTGGTGGAAGGCGTGGACCTGTCGATTTCACGTGGCGAGATCGTCACCCTGATCGGGCCGAACGGATCGGGCAAATCGACAACAGCCAAGATGGTGACCGGTGTTTTGCGACCGAGCATGGGCACCGTGACCCGCAAGCCGGGCCTGACCATCGGCTATGTGCCGCAGAAGCTGGCCATTGACTGGACACTGCCACTGACCGTTGAACGGCTGATGACACTGACGGGACGGTTCTCATCCGCCGAGATTGGAGAAGCCCTTGAGGCGGTCGGGGCAGCACACCTGCGCAAAGCGGCCGTGCAGGAACTGTCGGGGGGTGAGTTCCAGCGCGTGCTGTTCGCTCGTGCCATGATCCGCAAGCCGGACCTTTTGGTGCTGGACGAGCCGGTGCAGGGGGTCGACTTCTCCGGCGAAGTGGCCCTCTACCAATTGATCCGGCAGATCCGCGACAAGACGCAAGCGGGCATATTGATGATTTCGCATGACCTGCATGTGGTGATGGCCGAAACGGATACTGTCATCTGCCTCAATGGCCATGTCTGCTGCCGGGGCACGCCCAATGCGGTCAAGACCAGCCCGGAATATCTGCGGCTGTTCGGCGACCGGGCGGGTTCGGCCCTGGCGATCTATGAGCATCATCACGACCATGAGCACCACGAGGATGGTTGTGTGGTCGGGGCGCATGGGGAGCATGAGCATTCCCACGGCCATCAGCATCAGCATGGGGAGCACGGCCATGTTCGGTGATTTCTTCTCACGCGCTCTGGTTGCCGGGGTGGGCCTTGCCGCCGTGACCGGCCCGTTGGGCTGCTTTGTTGTCTGGCGCCGCATGGCCTATTTCGGCGACACCATGGCGCATTCGGCACTGCTGGGCGTCGCCCTGTCGATCCTGCTGTCCGTCAATGTGACGCTGGGCGTCTTTGCCGTTGCGGCGCTGGTGGCGGGAGCGCTGTTGCTGCTGCAAAAGCAGAACACGCTTTCGACCGATGCCCTATTGGGGATTCTCAGCCATTCGAGCCTGGCTGTCGGGCTGGTGATTGTCGGCTTCCTGACCCAGGTGCGGATCGACCTGATGGGGTTCCTGTTCGGCGATATCCTGGCCGTCTCGGTGGAGGATATTGCAATCATCTATGGCGGGGGTATCGCCATTCTCGCCATCCTGGTGCTGAACTGGCGGCCGCTGCTGGCGGCAACGGTCAGTCCGGAACTGGCCGAGGCCGAGGGCTTGCGCCCGGAAGTCAGCCGCATCATCCTGATGCTGCTGATGGCCAGTGTGATCGCCATTGCCATGAAGCTGGTCGGGGTTCTGCTGATCACGTCCCTTCTGATCATTCCAGCGGCCACGGCACGGCGCCTGAGTGCCACGCCGGAGATGATGGCCGCAGTCGCGGCGGTGCTGGGCGGGCTTTCCGTGGTCGGCGGCTTGTTCGGGTCGCGGACCTGGGATACCGCTTCTGGACCATCCATCGTGGTGATGGCGCTGGCGCTGTTCTTACTGTCGCTGGTGGTGCCCACGGCGCGGCTGTTTGGCAGGAGTGATCACTATGGCACATGACCATGTCATGCCCACGGACCTGACCCGGAACCAGGAACTGGTGCTGGGCACGCTGAACCACGCCCCGGCTCCGCTCTCGGCCTATGACATTCTCGACCTGCTGCGCAGTGAAGGCCTGCGCGCGCCATTGCAGGTCTATCGGGCGCTGGACAAGCTGGTGGAACGCGGCCTGGCGCATCGGCTGGAATCGCTCAATGCCTTCGTGGCCTGCGCAGACGAGCATTGTCATCGCAAAGGGCTGATCGCCTTTGCCATTTGCGAAGGTTGCGGCAAGGTGGATGAATTCGCCGATGCGGTGATCGAAGAGCGGCTGGGCAAATGGGCAGGCGCGACCGGTTTCAAGGTCGAGCGGACAACCATGGAAATTCGCGGCAAGTGCGCGGAATGCCTGAAGGCGGCCTGAAGCACGGGCCGCCGCTTTTCTCTTCAGGCCGCATTGCAGCCGTTAGCTGAATGTCAGAAACCGCACGGCGGCCGCGCCATACTCACGGGTATCTTCGAGTTCAAAGCCCGACGGAATAGTCACCTCGGCACTGGCAGCCTCTTCCCAGACGATGGTGGCACCGGGCGCGATCCAGCCATTGGCGGCGAGTTCGGCGAGGGCCTTTTCACCCAGACCCTGCCCATAGGGTGGATCGAGAAAAATCAGGTCGAACTCGCCAAAGGTGCCCGGCGCGCCAAGCGCGGTAGCATCGCGGCGCAGCAGCTTGGTGATGGCTGCGACACCAAAGGCCTGGATGTGATCGCGAATGAGGCCGCGCGCCTCGGCCCCCGTATCGACAAAGGTAACATGGGCCGCACCGCGTGAGAGCGCTTCGAGGCCCAATGCCCCCGTACCGGCAAACAGATCGAGCACGCGCTTGCCCTCGAACACCGGCCCAAGCCGGGACCCGAGAATATTGAACATCGACTCGCGCGCCCGGTCCGAGGTGGGGCGGATGCTGTCATCTGAGGGCGAGGACAATTGCTTGCCGCGAAATTTGCCGGCGACGATGCGCATGATCGGCTAGCCCCTCGGCTTACGCGGGCCACTGGAGGGGCGCCCGCCTGTGGGCCGTCCGCCAGTAGGACGCGGGCCACCGGGTTTGCCCGCAAAAGGCTTGGCACCGGGACGGCCACCCGCCGAACGGGCACCACCAGGTTTTCCGGCATAAGGCTTGGCCGCACCACCAGGCTTGCCGGCGAAGGGCTTGCGGTCACCGAAGGATTTGCTGCCCGGGCGAGTGTCGGCGCGCTGCGGGCGGTCACCATGGGGTCGTTCGCTGCGGACCGGCCGATCGCCCTGGGGGCGTTCGGTACGGGGACCATGGGCCGGCCTGTCACCGTAAGGCCGCTGCGGACGATCCCCATAATCACGCTTGGGACGATCATCGAAATTCCGTTCGGGACGCGGGCCACGGGCCGGACGTTCGCCCTGCGGACGGGCAGGCTTGCCGCCGAAATCGCGTTTCGGGCGGTCACCAAAGTCCTTCTTGGGGCGTTCGGAGAAACCGCCCCGAGCCGGCTTGTCGCCAAAGCTGCGCTTGGGCCGATCCTCAAAGCCACGGTCTGTTCGCGGACCGCGTGCGGGCCGGTCACCAAAGTCGCGTTTGGGGCGGTCCGCAAAGCCTCCGCGCGCCGGCTTGTCGCCATCACGGCGGGGCGGCCGGTCGCCAAAGGACTTGCGGCCCTCGGGGCGATCGGACCGCTCGGGGCGGCCAGCGGGTTTGCCGAAGCTGCGGGCGGGCTGTTCATCACGATCCCGACGCGAGCGGCCGTCACCCTTGGGCTCGAAGGCCTCAGGGGCGCGACCATCATCCTCGAAATGGATGCGACGCGGCCGCATTGGGCGACCTTCATCGCGATCCCGTACGCCGTCCCGACCTATAGCGGGACGTGGACGCAGCGGTTGCCGGTCACGCGGGGAACGAACCGGGCGTTCATCGCGGACCGGGGCGGTATCGGGCATCTCGCTCTCGAAATCGACGCCAGCCGACTCGGCCAGCTTCTTGCCGAGCTGATCGCGCAGCATGCGCGCCTTGACCATCTCGACGCCACCTTCGGCCAGATCACCGAGCTGGAATGGCCCATAGGAGATGCGGATCAGCCGGTTCACCTCAAGGCCGAGCGAACCCAGCACGTTCTTGACTTCGCGGTTCTTGCCTTCGCGCAGGCCCAGCACCATCCAGACATTGGAACCCTGCTCGCGCTCCAGCGTGGCGGTGATCGGGCCGTATTGCACGCCATCGACGGTGATGCCGTGCTTGAGGCTGTCGAGCTGGGTCTGGGTGACCGAGCCGAAGGCACGCACGCGGTAGCGGCGCAGCCAGCCGGTGGAGGGCAGCTCGAGCACGCGCTTGAGGCCGCCATCATTGGTGAGCAGCAGCAGGCCTTCGGTGTTTATATCGAGGCGGCCCACGGTCAGCACGCGGGGGAGCCCCATGCGGTCGAGTTCCTCGAAAATGGTGGGTCGGCCTTCAGGGTCCTTCTCGGTGACCACCAGGCCGGCCGGCTTGTTGTAGAGCCAGACGCGGGTGCCCTGGCGCGCGGCGAGCGGCAGGCCATCGACCTCGATCTTGTCGCGGCTGGTGACGTTGAAGGCTGGCGTCAGCACGGTCTTGCCGTTGACGGCCACGCGACCGTCGGCAATCCAGCCCTCGGCATCGCGGCGGGAGCAGAGACCGGCCCGGGCAATGACTTTTGCCAGACGGTCGGCAGATTCGGGTTGTTTGGGGGTGTCGCTCATTGGAGCACTTTCTGACATGCGGGACCCATGATGCCACAAGCGGGATCGCAGTGGCGGGCGGCGCGGTAAAATCGAAGACGCCCCGCCGGAAGGCGGGGCGCCGTTTTCGGTGTTAGGTCCTGGATCGAACCGGGGCTACTCGTTCCGACCAAGGGTATTGTTGATGTCCGTGCCGATCAGGCCCGAACTGGACACGCCCGGATTGGCTTCCTGCAGCGCCCGGCGCACATCGGCGGGGCAGCGATCATCCCGCAGGGAGACCAGTTCGCCCGAGGCGGTGCGGCAGACCAGTTGCGAATCGCCAACGCGAGTAAAGTATTCGGCCGGTGGCAGGTAGAGCGGGCGCTCATTATTGGCCGTGACAGCCATGTTGGCGGCCTGCATGCGTGCGGTGAGCTGGCGCGCTTCAACCTCGGTCAGCGGGCGGCCGCCCAGAGTGCGCATATCGACAACGCGGGCGTCACGCAGCAGGCGCAGGTCGGCCTCGCTGAGATTGGTGGTGTCGATCTGTACCGTGTCGCTGTCGGCAGGCAATTGCGCCGCGGCAACCTGGGTGCGGGGCGCCGGCAGATTGGCGTCGGATTTGGGCAGCACCAAAGGGGCACGTGCGGCGGTCAGATCTTCCTTTGGCGGGTCGCCCGGGATCAGGCCGACGCCGCGGGCGGTCGTGTTCATCACTTCCCGTTCGAACGTGCCGAAATCGGTCAGGGCATTGGTGCCTTCCACCGTCGTACAGGCCGCAAGTGCCAGGCTGGCCAGCAGCCCTAGAGCGGCAAGACCCGCGCGTGTGGCGGCAGAAATGGCAGCACCCTGCCCGGTCAATGCGATCCGCATGCAAATTCCCTTACGATATCGGCGGCCTCTATAGCGCATTCCCAGCCGTAAGACCAGATTCTGGCAGCACGGTGATGAATTTGCCGCTCAGTCCGATTTGGCCGGGCGGCGGCGGAACAGGCCCAGCAGATCGACAAAGAGCAGTATGACGCCCAGCGTGATGGCCACATCTGCCAGGTTGAAAATGTAGAATGACCAGCTTCCCCAATGAAAGTGGAAGAAATCGGCCACGGCCCCATAGATGAGGCGGTCGAGGGCGTTGGACAGGGCCCCGCCCACGCAAAGGGCCAAGCCAAGCCGCACCAGGAATTCGGTGCTGCGCCACCACCAGACCGAGAGCGCCACGATGGCAACAAGCATGATTGCGCCCAGCGCCCAGACCGGCAGGCCATCGAACAGGCCATAGGAAATGCCGGTATTCCAGACCAGAACATAGTCGAAGAACGGCGTGACGCTGAGCAATTCGCCGCCGCGCCAGCCGGTCAGCGTGATGGGCTCGAAGAAATAGGGGACGCTGACGCAGGCGGCCTGGCCGATGACGTAGCATTCGGCGGCGATGTGATAGGCCTTCTGCGCGCGGTCCAGCCCAAAGGCGATGATCGCCACCATGAGGGAGGCGATCACCGAGATGTCAAAGCGGCGCAAGGCGGCCAAAGGTCAAAGACCCGCGGCAGCGCGCTCGCGCAGCGCCTGGGCGTCGCGCGGCGAGACATCGGGATAGTCCGGGTCAGTGCCGACTTCGGGCAGCACCTTCCAGGAACGAGCGCAGCGCTTGCCCTCGGCCAGGGCCGGCATGACGGAGACGCCCGGCACGTCGTCGAGGCGGAAAGCCTCGCCAGGGCCTTCGTTCTGCTTGATTTCAACGGCCGAAGTGATGGCGATTTCGGCCAGATCCTGGCCTTCCAGCGCAACGATATAGCGGGCGTCGGCGATGAATACCTTTGGCGCGGCCTCCAGCGAGGAGCCAATGCGCTTTTCGCGACGCTCGATCTCGAGTGCGCCGGTGACGACACGGCGGACAGCACGGATGAGCTGCCACTTGGCCGCCAGCTCATTGTCCAGCCAGGTCTGCGGAATGTCGGGGAACTGACGCAGGTGGACCGAGGCACCCTCCTCCGGGTGCCGTTCAAGCCAACATTCTTCCATGGTGAAGACCAGGATCGGCGCAAGCCAGGCGGTGAGCGCGTTGAACAGGTGGTCGAGCACGGTCAGCGCCGAACGGCGCTTGATCGAGGAAATCGGATCGCAATAGAGCGTGTCCTTGCGGACATCGAAATAGAACGCCGACAGCTCGATATTCATGAAGTTGGTGAGCAGCGTCACCACCTTGCGATAGTCATACTCGTTATAGGCCGCGCGGACGCCGGTATCGAGCTGGGCCAGGCGATGCAGCATCAGCCGCTCAAGCTCGGGCATGTCCTTGGGGTCGACGACGTCGTCTTTCTGGAAATGGGCCAGATTGCCGAGCAGCCAGCGCAGGGAGTTCCTCAGCTTGCGATAGCTGTCGACCGTGGTCTGGATGATCTCCTTGCCCAGGCGCAGATCTTCCGAATAGTCGGACGAGGCGACCCAGAGCCGGAGGATATCGGCGCCAAACTGCTTGATGATGTCCTGCGGGGCAACGGTATTGCCCAGCGACTTGCTCATCTTGCGGCCTTCCCCATCCATGGTGAACCCATGGGTGAGGACGCTGTCATAGGGCGCGTGGCCATTGGTGGCGCAGCTTTCGAGCAGGGACGAATGGAACCAGCCGCGATGCTGGTCCGAGCCCTCGAGATACATCGAGGCCGGGAATTTCAGATGCGGCCATTTCTGCTTGTTGCGCAGCACGAAGGAGTGGGTCGAGCCCGAGTCGAACCAGACATCGAGCACATCGCGGACCATTTCATAGTCCTCGACCTTGTAGTCGGCACCAAGATAGCGCTCGGCAGCGCCGGGCTTGTACCAGGCGTCGGCACCCTCTTCCTCGAAGGACTGGGCGATGCGGTGATTGACCATTTCGTCGCGGAGGATTTCGCCGCTCTGCTTGTGCACGAAAACCGTGATCGGCACGCCCCAGGCGCGCTGGCGCGACAGCACCCAGTCGGGGCGATCGGCGATCATGGCGCGCAGACGGTTCTGTCCGGTAGCGGGATAGAACTTGGTTGCGTCGATGGCGTTGAGGGCGCGGGCGCGCAGAGTGTCGCCTGCCTCCCCTTCAATGTCCTTGTCCATATAGACAAACCATTGCGGGGTATTGCGGAAGATCACCGGCTTCTTGGAGCGCCAGGAATGGGGATATTGGTGTTTTACGCGGCCGCGGGCGATGATGTTGCCGTGCTCTGCGAGGGCCGTGATGACGCGCTGGTTGGCGTCGCCCTTTTTGCCGTTGTCGTCGATGACGCGCGCGCCATCGAAGCCCGGCGCGTCCTTGGTGTAGAAGCCGCCATCGTCGACGCAATAGGGGATGGAAGGGTCAATGCCGCGCTCCTTGAGCAGGCGGGTCGACTCCATCCAGATGCCAAAGTCGTCGAGGCCATGGCCCGGCGCGGTGTGCACGAAGCCGGTACCGGCATCATCGGTGACATGCTCGCCGTCGAGCAGGGGCACGTCGAAATTGTAGCCGCCAGCGAAACTGCGCAGGGGATGGGCTGCCGTGATCGAAGCGAGTTCCTCAGCCGTGACGGTTGCGCGCTTTTCGAAGCCGGCAACCTTGGCCTTGGCGAAGACCTCGGCGGCGAGCTTGTCGGCCAGGATCAGCTTGTCGCCGACCTTGGCCCAGTTCTCGGCAGGCGCCTCGGTAACCTCGTAGAGACCGTACTCGATCCGACTGGAGAAGGAGATGGCCCGGTTGGCCGGGATGGTCCACGGAGTAGTAGTCCAGATCACGACCGACGCTGCCGAAAGTAGCGGACGAAGGGCGTCTTTCGCCTCGATGCTCTGTTTGTCGTCGGGATTGAATCCAAGATCATATGAGACAACCGGGAACTTAACCCAGATGGTGTCGCTCTCGTGGTCGGCATATTCGATTTCGGCTTCGGCGAGCGCGGTGCGCTCGACCACCGACCACATGACGGGTTTGGAGCCGCGATAGAGCTGGCCGGTCATCGAGACCTTCATCAGCTCGCGGGCGATCTGGGCTTCGGCGTCGAAGCTCATGGTGAGATAGGGATTGTCCCACTCCCCCAGGATGCCGAGGCGCTTGAATTCCTCGCGCTGGATATCGACCCACTGCTCGGCAAAGGTACGGCATTCCTGGCGGAATTCGACCACCGGAACCTCGTTCTTGTCCTTGCCCTTGGCGCGGTACTGCTCCTCGATCTTCCATTCGATGGGCAGGCCGTGACAATCCCAGCCCGGCACATAAGCCGAGTTGAACCCCGCCATCTGCTTGGAGCGGGAGATCATGTCCTTGAGCGTCTTGTTCAGCGCATGGCCGATATGGATGTTGCCATTGGCGTATGGGGGGCCGTCATGCAGGGTGAAGAGCGGCCGGTCCTTGGCCTGTTCGCGCTGCAGGGCGTAAATATCCATGTCTTCCCAGCGCTTGAGCCATTCGGGCTCGCGCTGAGGCAGGCCAGCGCGCATCGGGAAATTGGTTTCCGGCAGGAAGAGCGTGGCCGAATAGTCTTTTTCGGTCGCGCTGGGAGCGGTGTCGTTCATGGATCGGCAATCGGGGTTGGAAGAATTGCGCGCCTTTTAGCAAGGCATGGCGCATGGGGCAAAGGCTGATTTGCCCGATCAGTCGAGGAGCGGCCCGACGCGGTCGCGCACCAGCCGCGCGATATCCCCGAAGAGGTCAGGGTAGAGGCTTGCCGCAAGGGCCTGGCTGCGCGCGGCACGATCCGGATCAAAGTACAGTTCTCGGGTCAATGCGATAATCTGCCCGGCGTCCCAGGATCGATAGGGCACGATTTCCGCTACCCCAAGATCAAAGGCGCGCCGGGCGTGATAAAGATGTTCGAGGTGCTGGGGCAGTGTGAGCTGCGGAATACCCAGGCCCAGTCCCATGCACAATGAGCCATGCTGGCCGGCATTGAGCATCAAGCGACTGCGCGCAGCGATCTGGTCCACCGGCACGGGCGCGAGCTCCACCATGACGCCTGCCTGGACAAGCCGGTCCAGCAATTGCGCGTCTGCACCCGGCAGATAGGCGCGGACCGGCAGGTCAAGTCCGCACAGGCCTCGACCAGGGGGGGCATAGGCGGTTTCCGCCGTCGAGAAATAGACAAAGATCTCGTCACCAGAACCAGTGCCACGCGGTACTGCTTCGTTGAGTGGCGGGAGCAAGGGGGACGCTCGCAATCCGTCATAGGGATCAAGCTGCCGAATGGTGCGCGGCATGGAGACAGACGCCCGGTAGATGTCGGAGAAAGCCCCCAGAGGTTCGAGATTGAAGGGCGCCAGAATGGCATTGGTGTTGGCCAAAAGGGCCGCCTCGTCATGCACAAGAGTGGTGTATTCCGGCAGCAGGATGGGGAATGATGTCATGCCCGGCGGCGGGGCAGAATAGCCGGTTCCCACGCAGACCGAGGGAATACCAAACGCCCTGGCGGCGAGCATGGAAACGGGTGCGAAGTCGGCGATAACGAGATCGATACGCCGGGAGCGCAGGACCTCTATCCACCAGTCGAATTGCACCTGCAGCCGCTCGGGAAAAGCAAAAAACCAGATCGCCGAGAAAGTCGGCCCAGCTCGCTGTCCGCGGCCAGCCCAGGGCCTTGCGGGGGGCAGCATGCAGGTAGAGCCCGGCCGAGGGATAGACCGCCCCGCACACAGCCGACAGCTCTGCCGCATGGTCCATGCGGCAGAGTGCGGCTTCGTAGTGAGGCTGCGGGCCGAGGGCCTCCGCCATGACCCTGAGGGTCACGACATGGCCCCGGCCGGCGCCGCCCTCCCAGGCGAGCAAGATCCGCTTGGCCATGTCAGTTCGGGTAGAAGCAGCCTCCGCAGGGATTGACGCTGCCACCGGGGCACGGATCTTCCACTTCTTCCTCCTCCTCGGTCACTTCCGGCGCAGGCGGCGGCGGTGGCGGCGGGGGCACAACCCCAGGCCCACCGCTGATGCTCTGCGAAAGTGAGGCCGGCGAGGATTGCGGGCCGGGATTGCAGACCGCCACATGCTCGACCGGGTCGGTCAGCATCAATATGGCGCAATTGATCTGAAAGCGGACTTCATCTTCGACCGCGGGATCGAAGGCAGAGGTGGGCAAAGCCGTACCCATGAGAAGCAGGGCCGCGGCAACGCCGACCGCACTGGGCCGTCTGGGGTTATTCCTTGTTGGCATGGTCGTTCCTTCACGCTGACACTCGACGGGAAGCCAAACCGGCTCCACACAACAAAAATCAGCTCCACCGTCCCGAGCGGACATTGCACCCTGCGTGCGAGGCGCACGCCTCTGCCGAGCCCGGCTTAACTATTTGTTGACCATTTCACACTAGGGCGCGCAAATATCTGCTACATCGGACAGGTGTTCTACGACAAAGAACATGATTAACAGCAGGGTGCGCGCATGGATTTACATGAGCGACTACGCGATAATCTGCAGGCCACGACAGTGTCGAACGCGGCATGGCCGGAGTTCCTGCTGAAACTATCGGACCTGTTGGGCGCCAGTGAAGCGGTTCTCGGTGGCGGGGACCGCAGCGGGGCCAATGAGTTCTTTGCACCGCGCACCGATCCGGACTTCGTGACCCGGTATCGCGAAATATTCCACCAGCAGAACGCCGTCATGCGGGCCGTGGCGCGCCAAGGCGCGGGCGCGATCACGCTGACGGACACCTTGCCCGAGATCGACGATTTCCGGCGCAGTGATTTCTACAATCTCTGGTGCGTGCCACAGAAGTTCAACTATGGCCTCGCGCTCAACCTGGCCAGCAGCACGGGATGGTTTGGTTCGCTGGTCATCAATACCAGCAGCCAGGTGACCACGACCCAGATCGAGCAGTTGCACGCCATTGCCCCCGATGTGCAACGCGCGGTTGAGCGCTGGAAATGGCTCGAACAGTTGCAGCTAGCCAATCGCATGACGCTCAATACACTCGACATGGCCGGCCAGGGCGCCCTGCTGCTGAGCCAATCCGGGCGCGTGCTGGACTGCAATGGCATGGCCCAATCCATGTTGACCGATGGGCGATTGCTGCTCCGTGACGGGCAGATCGGCTGTGCCGATACGGCCAGCCACCAGGCGCTGGTGCGGCTCATCGCCCATTGCCTGGCACACCCTGACAAGGGCGGTGGCCGCGTGCAGATATCGGGACGAGACGGGGCCTTGCTGGTGCAATGCGCGCCGTTTTCGGCTGACATGCACTATGCCGCGCCACAGCGTCCGTCCGCGATATTGATGATTACCGACCCAACCCAGCGGATGCGCCAGCGCCTGCGCGAGCTAACCCAGCGTTTCGGCCTGACCCGGGCCGAAATCGAACTGGCGCTGGCCGTGGTGGAAACCGGCAGCCGCAAGGCGGCCGCCGAGGCGCGTGGAGTATCGGATGCGACGGCGCGCGCGCAGCTCACCAGCATATTCGACAAGACCGGGGTGCGCCGGCAGACCGAACTGGTGCGCCTCTTGATGTATGATGGCTAGGCGAAAAAGCCCAGCCTTGCATCGACCGGGCTGACCGGCGTGGCATTGGCAAGCAGGTCACGCGCCTTGCTGGCATCACGATCCATAGCCGCCATGAGCGCGTCGAGCCCGGAAAAGACCTCCTGCCCGCGAATGTGTTCGACCAGGGCGACAGCCAGGGTCTGCCCGTAAATATCCTCGTCGAAGTCGAACAGATGCGTCTCGAAGGGCGGCAATTGATTGTCGAACATGGGCTTGCCATAGGCCGCCACGCCGTCGAGCAGGCGATCGCCCAGCCGCGCCCGGACGGCATAGACGCCCTGGGCGAGCTGGAACCCGGTCGGGGTCATGGTGTTGGCGGTGGGAAAGCCCAGCTCCCTGCCCCGCTGGTCACCCTTGACCACGCAGCCTTCGAAGAACCAGTGATAACCCAGAAGCCGATTGGCGGCGGTTACGGCCCCCTCAGACAGCGCCGCCCGAATGCGCGAGGACGAAATGGGTTCGTTGCTCTCGTCCATCAGGTCCAGAATTTCGACATCAAAGCCCAAGCGCTCCCCGGCCGCCCGTAGAAAGGCCGGGGTGCCGCGGCGCTGGCGGCCGAAATGGAAGTCGGCGCCAACGATCACGCTGCGCACGCCGAGCTGTTCCACCAGCATGGTTTCGACAAACACCTCTGCCTCGTTCTGCGAAAAGGCCTTGTCGAAAGGCAGGATGATGATGCCGTCGAGCCCCATGGCCTGGGCCAGGCGCGCCTTGGCGTCGCCCTGGGTCAAACGGAACATGAAGGGCGCTGGCGCAAACACATCGCGCGGATGTGGCTCGAAGGTCAGCATCAGGGCCGGGACGCCGGCTGCTTCGGCGCGGGTGCGCAAGGCTGCCACGATGGATTGATGACCACGATGCAGGCCGTCAAAATTGCCGATCGCCACACAGGCGCCGCGCAGGCTATCTGGCAGATCGGCGAGGCTGGACAGGCGCATGAAGCCGGACACTTCAGTCCTCACCATGCCAGACGCGGCAGATAGCCGGCGACGCGGGCGCGACTGGGCGCAATCAAGTCGGCGATGGCCTGCGGATCGGGCTTGCCGAAGGCGTCGAGCTCGGCGGCGTGGATGGACCCTGTGATGAACAGCAGATCAATATCGAACTGGGCCGCGCCGGCCGCATCGGTGCGCACGCTGTCGCCAATGGCCAGCACGCGGGATTTGTCCAGCGTGCCGCCGGCGGCCTTTTCGGCCAGGGCAAAGGCCTGTTCATAGATCGGCGGATAGGGCTTGCCGGCCATGTGCACCATGCCGCCCATGGCCGAATAGAGGTCGCCCAGCGCGCCGCCGCAATAAATGATCTTGTCGCCATGTTCGACCACACGATCGGGATTGGCGCAGATCATGGGCAGCCTGCGGCTGAGCCAGAGCTTGGCCCGCTCGCGATACATTTCGGGCGTGTCGTCATCGGTGTCGAGATCGGTCACCACGACGACCTCTGCCTCCTCAGCGCCGGTGCGGCGCAGGTCGAGCCCTTCATAGAGTGCGTCGTCCTCAGTCGGCGGGCCGACGTGATGGATGGCCTTGCCGCGATATTTCTCGATCATGGCGCGGGTCGAATCGCCCGAAGAAACAATGGCGTCATAGGCGTCGCGCGGTACGCCCAGACGATCGAGCATGGCGACAATCGGCGCGGAGGGACGCGGCGCATTGGTGATCAATACCGCCCGGCCCCCGGCTCGACGGAAGGCCCGCAGCGCCTCGACGGCCTCGGGAAAGGCCGAGACCCCGTTATGGATCACACCCCAGACATCACTGAGCACGGCGTCATAGCGGCCGGAGAGTTCGGAGAGGCCGGAAATGGTTGGCAGGGGCGCAGTCATGGGTTGCCTTGGCTGGTGTGGCACATGGGGTCCTATGTGGCAGTTTGCGGCGCAGGATCAAGCAAAAAGCAGATATGGCAGCACTGTGACAGACGCAGACTCGCTTCGTTAACCACTGATTTTCTATGATTTGCCAACGATCTGGGCGCGGAGGGAGGGGCCGCAACCGGGAAATCTCATTCGATGCACGATACAGTCAGGTACGACCCTTCGATGTTCAGCAAAATGAAACTTTCGCTCCGACTGCCGATCCTGGTCATCGGCATTGCCGTGGCGACCGGCGCTGGCCTGGGCATTGCAGCCTATTTCAGCGGCGATGCCATCGTCACCGACCAGGCCGAGCAGCGCCTCAACTCGGCGGCAGACAATGCGACGGCTGCGCTGGACGCCTATCTTTCAGAGGTGCGGCAAGACCTGACACTGTTCGCCGGCCGCAAGGATGTGGCCGCAGCGATCTATTCGTTCACCGGTGCCGTGCACTCGCTCAAGAGCCAGGGCGAGCCGGCCGATCTGCTGCAAGACGCCTATGTGGCGAACAATCCGCATCCGCAAGGCGAGCGCCTGTTGCTCGACACTTCGGAAAAACTCTCGGTCTATGACCAGATCCACCGCGCCCAGCACAATGAATTCCGCAATCTGCTGCAGACGCGCGGCTACTACGATGTGTTCCTGTTCGACCTGAATGGCAACAATGTCTATTCGGTGCAGAAGGAAGCCGATTTCGGCACCAGCTTTGCCGAGGAGGGCGGCCCCTGGGCGGACTCAAATCTGGGCAAGGTGGTGCGCGCCGCCATGGTGGGTAATCCGGGTGATGTGTTCCTGACCGATTTTGCACCCTATGGCCCAAGCGACAACATACCGGCCAGTTTCATCGCCGCACCGGTTTATGACCAGGGCCTGCAGGCGGGCGTGCTGGCCTATCAGATGCCGATAGGGCGGATCAGCGAAGTGCTGGCCCGCACCAAGGGTCTGGGCGAGAGCGGGCATGTGTATCTGGTGGGCCAGGACGGGCTGGTGCGCAACGATCCGCCCGAGACCGAGGCTGATGAAGCCTTCAACCTGACGCTGGAGGGCCCTGTGGTTCTTGCCGCGCTGGAAGGCACGCCGGGGATCGGGACGCTATCCGATTTCAACGGGACCTCGCATGTCGCTGCGGCGCGCCCGCTCTCGTTCGGCGGATCGGACTGGGCCGTGGTGGCGCTGGAGAACACGGCGGAAATCCTGGCGCCGTCGGCGGGCCTGCGCAACACAATGATCCTGATCGGCGCGGTATTGTTGGCCCTTTCGGCAGGGTGCAGCGTGTTGATCGCGCGGACCATTACCCGCCCGGTTGCGAAGCTGACCACTGCGATGAGCGAGATTGCCGGCAATCATTTGGATGCCGACGTGCCGGGCCTGGAACGCGCGGACGAGCTGGGCGACATGGCCAAGGCGGTGGAAGTGTTCCGCCAGAACGGCCTGCGGATCGCCGAACTGCGTGCCAGTGAGGATAGCCTCAATGAGGAACGCGCCGACCAGGCCCTGCGCATGCAGGAACTGCAGGCCGATATCGACCGCGTGGTCGGCGCGGCCATTGAGGGCGATTTCACGCTTCGGGCAAATACCGACCTGTCCGACCCGGACCTCAAGCGGCTGGCGAGCAATGTCAACGAGCTGCTCGCAACGGTTGATCGCGGCATCGGGGAAACCGGCGAGGTCCTGGCGGCGCTGGCCAAGGCCGATCTCAGCCTGCGGGTGACCGGTACCTACAAGGGTGCCTTCGACAGGCTCAAGACCGATACCAATGGGGTGGCAGAGCAGTTGGGGGAGATCATCAGCCAGTTGCGCGACACCTCGGGCGCGCTCAAGACCGCAACGGGCGAAATCCTCTCGGGCGCGAACGATCTCTCCGAACGCACGACACGGCAGGCCGCTACCATTGAGGAAACATCGGCCACCATGGAGCAATTGCGCGATACCGTGGCGCAGAACGCCGTGGAGGCTGCCAATGCCAGCAAACAGGCCCGTATCGTGTCGACCGAAGCCGAGGCCAGCGGCACCGTGATGGGCCAGGCCAACAGCGCCATGGAGCGGATCACCCAGTCCTCGGCCAAGATATCCAACATTATCGGGCTGATCGACGACATCGCTTTCCAGACCAACCTGCTGGCGCTGAACGCCTCGGTAGAAGCCGCAAGGGCTGGCGAGGCGGGCAAGGGCTTTGCCGTGGTTGCCGTGGAAGTGCGGCGTCTGGCGCAGAGTGCCGCCGAAGCCTCTTCGGAGGTCAAGGTGCTGATCGAACAGAGCGCCAATGAAGTGCAGGGCGGATCGAAGCTGGTGGCCGAAGCGGCTGAGCGCCTGCTTGCCGTACAAAGCGGGATCAGTGCGAATGCGAGCTTGCTTGAGGGCATGGCGCGGGCCAGCCGCGAACAGGCTTCGGCTATTGAAGAGGTCAATGTCGCCGTGCGTCAGCTCGATGAAATGACCCAGCACAATGCGGCCCTGGTGGAAGAAACCAATGCCGCGATCGAACAGACCGAAGTCCAGGCGGCAGAACTGGACCGGGTGATCGGCATCTTCAGTCTGGGACGCAGCGGTGGCGAGCCAGGCGTTGTCGAAGAGCCTGCGCAAAGCGGGGCGCGACGGCTGCTGGGTGGGCTCAAGCGGGCCGTCGGCGGCTTCGGCCGCTAGACGATTGGCAAGGTGTTACAGCTCCGCCCGGCGTAGAGGCTGGGCGGAGGCACGGGCCGGCTCAAGGACCAGATCACTGCGGACCGGACCGGCAGCCGCGATATGGTCGCCCTGCACCTGCAGGATGTCATTGTCGAGCAGTTCCACGATCTGCCGTTCACTGGTGATGCCGGTCGCCAGCAGCGAGACTTCGAAGCGCGCCATGTAGTTGGCGATGTCGGAGATGTGGAAATCGGTGAACCTGTCCGGTCTTTCGATGAAGCTGGCGGCGTCGACCCGCAAGGACCGCACACCAAGCGCGGCGGCATCGGCCAGATCGATGCGCAGCGATTTCATGCGGGCGATGGAGAACCCGGCGCCCTTGCGTGCAATCTGCTCCACCACGGCACGTTCGCGCGTGGTCAAGTCCAGCCAGTCGCTCTCGCTCACCAGGAACGTCAAAGCGTCGGCAATGGCGCGATTGGCATCGAGCGTCGCCAGCAATTGCTCGGCTGACGCCTCGTCCCCAAGACTGGCCCGCGACAGCGGCATATGCAGAACGGCCGGCCGGCCGCCTGTGCGCGAGCGACGGGCAATTGCCACAGCTTCAACCAGCCCGGTTCCCTCGATAAGCCGGACAACGTCCTTGCCGCCGCGACGGGGCATGAAGTCAGGCGCGTCAGCCAGTTCGCCATCTTCGAGCATCAGCCTGGGTACCAGGTCGTAGCCAATCGCGCGGCGCTGCGGCAGGCGCACAATCGGCCGGATATGGTGGACGAGACGGTTTTCCTCGATGGCCTGGCGCAGGACTTCGAGCGGAATGACCGGCTCGGGGTCCGGCACGACGATTGGCGTAGCTGGGGCAGGCGGTGGCGCGGCAATCATGCGCGCATCGGAGGGGCGGGTGTCAGCAGGGCGCGCGGCATTGACCTTGGCCAGCTTGGCCTCGACTTCCGCCACCGCCTCTGCCACCTGGCGAATGACCGTGCCGAGCACGGAAATATCGGCCTCAACCGTTTCCAGCCGCTGGCCCGGATTGAGATCGGCAATGGCATTGATGCGCTGCCCCAGAACGGCGCCGGCCTGGGCATCGGTCGAGAGCAGCCTGGACAAGTCCTCGATGGCCCGTTCGAGACGATTTTCCGCGCGCTGGCGCAGCACACGTTCCATCAGCACGACACAGGCGCAGCCGAAAACCACCGCGACAAGAATCGCATTGGCCGGGGTGAAGGTGAGACCAAAATAGGCCAATGCCCCCAATCCGGCTGCGGATAGCGCAATGAACGAATACACAAGTGCCTGCACGGCGGACCTGAAACCCCTTGTCATTCGCCGGGATTCGGCCTGTTTTACTTAGCACCCCCGACACTTGGGAAAAAGCACCGCAAATACGCTCTCCCCGGCCTATTTGTCCTGTGCAGGGTCAAACAACTCCCAGGCGCGCGAAAAATGCCGCCGAAACAGCAGCAATTGCGCCGCGCCGAATGCTGCAGCCGAGGGACCGCCCAGACCCGTCGTCAGTCGCGGGCGATGGGCCAGCAGAACCGGAAACCGGGCAAGATGGGCGCTGGTGGAGTCAACAAGGCGCGACAAGATCGATTCGGGCAGGTCGCCGTTGAGCGCAACAATATCCACCTCGGTCATTGCCGCCGTGCTCAGAATGGCTTGCGCCAGCGCATGGCCCGCATCGTCGAGCCATTGCGTCACCACCGGCGCCAGTCCGGCCCAGTCCCATTTGCGAGGCGATCCAACGGGCACGGCATGACCGGCATCGATGGCCTTGAGAACAAGGGCGTGAAGTGATGCGGTCAGGTGCAGATAGGCGGGCATGCCTGCCCGGTCGTGCACGACGAGCGCGCCCAGGTCGGCGCCATTGCCATAGGGCCCTTCAACGAGTGCGCCCTCGGAGACGACCCCGCCGCCGACAAAGGTTCCGACAAAAAAACTCGCCAGGCCTTTGGGACGCGGCGTCGGGTGCGCGGTGATCTCGCGCCAGGCCGCGGCACTGCCATCATTGACCCAAAGCGCGGGCAGGCCGGTTTCCTCTGCCAGGCGCGGCCCCACATCGATCTTGGCCCAGGCGTCGATCGCACAAGGGGGCGCACCGATATGGGCCAGCAAAGGGCCAAAATTGCCTGGCGAGGTCACCCCGATGCCTGCGACGCGCCCGCGCTGGTCATTGGTCAGTCCCGAGAGCAGCGTTTCGACGTCGGCAGCGATTTCGGCGAAAATGGCCTCGGGATTGGGAAAGTCATGGCAGCGCCGCGTGACCGCGATGGGCTGGCCGGCAATATTCTGGAGCAGGATCTCGACATGCTGCCAGCCGATTTCCACCCCTATCGAATACCCGCCCTGCGGATTGAGGCGGTAAGGGGTCGCAGGCTGGCCGCGCCGCCCGCGCAGCACCTCGCCGCGAATGATGAGGTCGCGTGATTCGAGATCGGTCAGGATGCGCGCCGTGGTCTGAGGGCCAAGCCCGGAGCGGCGCGCGATGTCGGCATTGGAAACGCCGGGAATGCCTGCAATCAGGGTCAGAACCGCGCGTTCATTGGCCAGCCGCACCCCCGATTGGGTAATGCCGCGCACGATTGGTTCGAACACATCCTGATCGGGGAGGTCACGCATGGCGCAGAGATAAACGCTGTTTGGCCGGCGGAGGCAAGAACGGAATATTTACCCTAATCGACAACACTTGACCCAACCACAAGAACGGTCCGGTTGCGGACGGAGCAAGGTATATAGCGGCATGACGAAGACGAGCGGAAGCGACAATGTGCTGTGCGGCCGGCTTCTGCTGATCGACCACGATGCCGCATGCGCGCGCCAGACCAGCGCCGAACTGACCGAGGCCCTGCTGGTCGCTCCGCAGATCACCCATGCCGGTACCGGCCGCGAGGCGGCGGACCACCTGCGCAAATTGCGGTATGACGTCATCATCTGCGAACTGGCCAGCCTGGGCGATCTGGCGGCCAATGTGGAAGACGCCATGAGCCGCCTGGTGCGCCTGGCCAATGGGGCATTGATTCTGGCGGTGGCCGATAGCGGTTCGGTAAGTGCTGCCCTGGGCGCCATGCGTGCGGGCGCGCATGACTATCTCGCCAAGCCGGCGGGGGGCAGCACGCTGGCCGGACGACTGGCCGAACTGGCGCAGCGCCATGGCCGGCCGCGCTCGCTGGGTGTGGAAGTCACCCCCGAGCCCGAAATCTCCGATTTCGCCGGCTTTGTCGGCGCGTCCAGCGCCATGCAGTTTCTCTACGAGCAGATCGGCCGGGTGGCGGCCTCTGCGGCCCCGGTCTTCATCACCGGGGAAAGCGGGACGGGCAAGGATGTCTGTGCCGAGGCGCTGCACAGCCGGGGCCCGCGGGCCGGCAACCGGTTCGTGGCGATCAATTGCGCGGCCATCCCCCGCGACCTGATGGAAAGCGAATTGTTCGGCGTGGTGCGTGGCGCCTTTACCGGCGCGCATGAAGACCGCAAGGGCGCCGCCGAGCTGGCCGATGGTGGCACGCTGTTTCTTGACGAAGTGGGCGAACTCGACCTGTCGCTGCAATCCAAGCTGTTGCGGTTCCTGCAGAGCGGCTGCCTGTCGCGTGTTGGCGAGACAGCGGCCCGAAAGGTGGATGTGCGGGTGATCTGCGCCACCAATCGCAATCCCATGCAGATGATTGCCGACCGGCAGTTCCGCGAAGATCTGTTCTATCGCCTGCATGTGCTGCCGATACATCTGCCACCCCTGCGGCAGCGTCCAAGCGACATCATGCTGCTGACCCGGCATTTTCTCGCGCGCTATGCCCAGGAGGAGCACAAGAGCTTCTCCGATGTCACCCCGGACGCCGCGCAGCGGCTGACAGCGGCTGACTGGCCGGGCAATGTGCGCCAATTGCAGAATTTGGTGCGCCGGCTGGTGGTCATGTTCGATGGTGGCCAGATCACCACGGACATGATCGAGGCAGCCGACATCGAGTCACGGGTCTCCATGCCGGCGCCGGTCGAGGCGCCCCGCTGCGAGAAGCGCACCGTGCTGCCCATGTGGCAGCAGGAACAGCGCATAATCGAGGATGCCATCGCCACGTTTGGAGGCAATATTTCCATGGCCGCGGCGGCGCTGGAAATCAGTCCCTCGACAATCTATCGCAAGCGCCAGAGCTGGTCGGAGCTGGCGGCAGCCGGCTAGGACAGCGCCACGGTCAGCCCCAGCACGAGCAGCACCACAATCAATGGCGTCATGGTGAGGCGTTCGGGCAGGCTGCGCGAAATTGCATTCACCACGACCCCCAGCGCCAGATACGCCAGGATGATCCAGCTTGCGGGCATGATCCAGCTCATATCCGGCCATGGCGCGAGAAGCCCGGCCCGCATCAGCAGGGTAAGGGCGAACAATCCATAAAGCACAATGGCCACCGCACTGCCGATCCGCAGGCCTGGCGGCAGGATGCGTTGCTGACCGCCCCAGGCAAAATGCCCCAGGGGCGCAACTGCTATGAGCGCAGCCTGAAAGATGGCCAGAGCGCCCATCAGGACTGTAAAGATGATTGCTGCCGATTGCGCCATGCTGCCCCCTGGGTCGGCCTAGAAGTCGGATCCGGAGCCGCTCGGTTCAAGGCCCGCGCGACAATTGAAAGATCAGGGGGTATTGGCCTGGCGCGATTTGGCGCGATCCAGGCCCAGATAGCGCTCACGCAGGATTACGGCGATGCCTGATGCGACGATGATCAGGGCCCCAACCAGCATGGTCGCGGTTGGCACATCGGCAAAGATAACGAAGCCGATGATGATGGTCAGGATCAGCGAGACATATTCGAACGGCGCAATGACCGACATGTCGGCATAGCGATAGCATGAGGTCAGCAGGAGCTGGCCAATGCCGCCAAAGAACCCCGCCCCGACCAGCAATGCAGCCTGTTCGGGCGTGGGCCAGACCCAGCCGAAGGGAATGGTGAACAGGCTGATGACGCTGGCGCTGATGAAAAAATAGGTGACGATTGCCTCGGTGCGCTCGGTCTGGACCAGGGTGCGCACCTGCAGCATGGCGAAGGCGGACAGAACGGCCCCGGCAAGAGAGGCCAGCGCCCCGACGGATTGGGCGTCGCCCATCGGCGTCTCACCGGAAAACACGGTCAGGCGCGGCCAGAGAATGACCATCACACCGGCCAGACCCACAAGAACGGTGGTCCAGCGGAAGACATGCACGCGTTCGTGCAGCAGAACGGCCGAGAGTATGACGATGATCAGCGGCGCCGCGTAGCCGATAGCCGTTGCTTCGGGCAACGGCAGCCGGGTGAGCGCAAAAAAGCCCAGGCTCATCGACGACACACCGATCAGGCCGCGCAGGATGTGTCCAAGCGGTCTTTTAGTCTGGAAAGCGCGCGTCAGATTACCCTTCCAGGCCAGATAGCCCAGGACGGGCAGCAGGGCGAAGAAAGAGCGGAAAAACACCATCTGTCCCGAAGGAATGGTGAGCGTGGCCTTGAGCATGGTCGCCATGACCACGAAGCAGCAGACCGATGCGATCTTGAGCGCAATGCCACGCAGCGGGCCGCCCAAATCGCGTTTGGTGGTCGCGGCGGCAGGCTCGGCAGATGGCGCGGTCAATTCGGTCCTGTCCGGGGCCTACTTGCCCGCAGCTTCCAGCTTTTCCTTGGCAATGCGGGCGGTGGCAAAGGCCTTGTGCTCAGGACCGACGGCGCTGCCGGTCTTGAGGACAGCGCCTGCTGCGTCCTGGACTTCCCAATGCCAATTGGTGTTGGCCCCGACGCCGCCGGTGCGGCGCAGCTTGATCTGCAAAGAGGATTGTTCGCTCATGGCTGTGCTTATGGCCCAGACTTGTATCGGGGGGAAGGGGAATTCTGCAGCGATCCGGCGGTCAGACCTGAGATACCCGCACCGATATGCGGTTGCCGCCAAAAGTGAGCATGTCACGGATCGGCGCGTAGTCGCCCTCCGCATAGGGATAATACCAGGCCTCATCGGCGCCATTGGCGGTCAATGTCTTAATGGTATAGAAGTGCGCCTCTCCCGGACCGGCATCGGTGCGTCTGGTATCGGATGCCTCCAGGATGCCGGGATGAACGTCATCGAGCGGCACGAAAATCTGTGAGTCCATGCCGCCGCGTTCAAGCCGCAAGGCCTTGGTTGAACTGACGATCTCGGCATCGTCGAAAGAAATGTGCACCCGTCCCTCCACGGGGACAATCTTGGGCGTCGATTGGGTCGTCTGGGCCATGTGAATCACCTTGTGCTGGACGATGTCTCGGATATGTCGTGCTGGCTTGCTAACGCATGAGTGAAAACTTCGGTTCACGCGCCTTGACTCTGGACCGGCTCGATCCCTATATCCCGGACAGCCTGTTAGCACTCACTCAATGCGAGTGCTAACAGGTCCGAAATTGCATTCAGAAATGATGCCAAGAGGAACAAAACATGGGCTTCCGTCCCCTGCATGACCGCGTGGTCGTCCGTCGCGTCGACAGTGAAGAAAAGACCAAAGGCGGGATCATCATCCCCGACACCGCCAAGGAAAAGCCCTCTGAGGGCGTGATCGTATCCGTGGGCCCCGGCGCCCGCGACGAGAGCGGCAAGGTTGTCGCCCTCGACGTCAAGGCCGGTGATCGTGTGCTGTTCGGCAAGTGGAGCGGTACCGAGGTCAAGCTCAATGGCGAAGACCTGATCATCATGAAGGAAAGCGACATCATGGGCGTGATCGAAGCCTAATTCGGCTTCTCACGTCTTTTTTGTCGTTCCCACTCAACAGATATTCTCAAGGAGCCATAAATGGCCGCCAAGGAAGTCAAATTCTCGACCGACGCCCGCGAAAAGATGCTGCGCGGCGTCAATGTCCTCGCCAATGCGGTGAAGGTCACGCTCGGCCCCAAGGGTCGTAACGTCGTTATCGAAAAGTCGTTCGGCGCTCCGCGCATCACCAAGGACGGCGTAACCGTCGCCAAGGAAATCGAGCTGGAAGACAAGTTCGAAAACCTCGGTGCGCAGCTGCTGCGTTCGGTCGCTTCCAAGACCAATGATGTTGCCGGTGACGGCACCACCACCGCGACCGTTCTGGGTCAGGCCATCGTGGTCGAAGGCGTCAAGGCCGTTGCCGCCGGCTTCAACCCGATGGACCTCAAGCGCGGTATCGATCTGGCGGTCTCCGATGTGATCGAGAGCCTCAAGGGCTCGGCCAAGGGCATCACCTCGTCCTCCGAAGTGGCTCAGGTCGGCACCATTTCCGCCAATGGCGAGACCTCCATCGGTGACATGATCGCCGAAGCCATGCAGAAGGTCGGCAACGAGGGTGTCATCACCGTCGAAGAAGCCAAGACCGCCGAAACCGAACTCGATGTTGTTGAAGGCATGCAGTTCGACCGTGGTTACCTGTCGCCCTATTTCGTGACCAACACGGAAAAGATGACGGCAACCCTGGAAGACCCGTACATCCTGCTGCACGAAAAGAAGCTCTCCAACCTGCAGGCCATCCTGCCGATCCTGGAAGCTGTCGTTCAGTCCCAGCGCCCGCTGCTGATCATCGCTGAAGACGTTGATGGCGAGGCCCTGCCGACCCTTGTCGTCAACCGTCTGCGCGCCGGCCTCAAGGTCGCTGCCGTCAAGGCTCCTGGCTTTGGTGACCGCCGCAAGGCCATGCTGGAAGACATCGCCGTTCTGACCGGTGGCCAGGTGATCTCCGAAGACCTCGGCATCAAGCTCGAGAACGTGACCCTGGACATGCTCGGCACTGCCAAGCGCGTCGAGATCACCAAGGAAAACACCACGATCGTCGATGGCGCCGGCACAGCCGATGACATCCAGGCCCGCGTTGGCCAGATCAAGGCGCAGATCGAGGAAACCACCTCGGACTACGACCGTGAGAAGCTGCAGGAGCGCCTGGCGAAGCTCGCTGGTGGCGTTGCCGTGATCCGCGTTGGTGGCTCGACCGAAGTGGAAGTCAAGGAACGCAAGGATCGCGTCGATGACGCGCTCAACGCGACCCGCGCCGCTGTTGAAGAAGGCATCGTGCCGGGTGGTGGTGTTGCCCTGCTGCGCGCATCGGCCAACATCAAGTCCAAGGGCGCCAATGCCGATCAGGAAGCCGGTATCGCAATCGTGCGCCGTGCCCTGCAGGCTCCGGTTCGCACCATTGCCAACAATGCCGGTGCCGAAGGCTCGGTCGTTGTCGACAAGATCCTGGAGAACTCGGAGATCTCGTTCGGCTACAACGCCGCGACCGGCGAGTATGGCGATCTGGTTGTTCTGGGTGTTATCGACCCGGTCAAGGTGGTTCGCACCGCCCTTGAAGATGCCGCTTCGGTTGCTTCGCTGCTGATCACCACCGAGGCCATCATCGTCGAGGCCCCCAAGCCTGAAGCTCCGGCAATGCCGGGCGGCGGCGGCATGGGCGGCATGGGCGGCATGGATTTCTAATCCAGCCGACTTCCGACACGCTTCGAGGTTCGTCTCTTCCCAGTCACGAACTTCGTGGAAAGCCCCGGTGGAAACACCGGGGCTTTTTTGTCGGCATGGCGTAGAGTGCACGCACCAATTTACGAGGACAATTATGCGCACTCCCCGACGCGGCAGCGCCTTTGAACAGGCGGAGGCTGCTTTCAAGGCGGTTACGAAAAGGAATGAGCCGACGGCAAAGGGGCCGGTGACCCCGCCGGCAGGCAAGGAGATGGTGTCATTGCGGCTCGACCGCGACGTGCTGGCGCATTTTCAGGATGACGGTCCGGGCTGGCAGGACCGCATCAACGCCGCATTACGCGCGGCCGCGGGACTGGCACCCGAGTGATCAGGGAAAGAATAACAGCTTGATGGCCATGGCGATGGACACCACCACGACCAGCGGACGGATGACCCTGGCGCCATAGCGAATACCGGTGCGGGCACCGATATAGCCGCCGACGATCTGGCCGAGGGCCATGACCAGTGCGACCGGCCAGACGACATGGCCCTGCGGAATGAAGATGGCCAGCGCGGCCAGGTTCGAGATGAAATTCAGCGCCTTGGTATTGCCGGTGGCGCGGGTGAGGCCCAGACCGAACAGCAGCACAAAGCCAATGGTGAAAAAGGACCCGGTGCCGGGACCAAAGACGCCGTCGTAAAAGCCAATGGCGAAGCCCAGAATGGGCACGAAGGGGCCGAAGGGCAAACGCGCCGCCTTGTCTGCATCAGACAGTTTGGGCGCGAACAGGAAATAAAGGGCAATGGCGATCAGAGCCACGGGCACGGCGATGTCGAGCAGGCCGGTATCGAGCTGGCTGACCGTGAGGGCGCCGAGAAAGCTGCCGGCAAAAGTCAGGGCAATGGCCGGCACAAGATTGCGAAAATCCACAAAGCCGCGTCGCCAATAGGTCAGGACCGCCATGCCGGTGCCGACCACCGATTGCATCTTGTTGGTTGCCAGTGCGGCAACCGGCGGCAGCCCGGCGGAAAGCAGCGCCGGCACGGTCAGCATGCCGCCGCCCCCGGCTATGGCATCGACGAAACCGGCGAGCAGGCCGACGCCCATGAGGGCCAGAAGAATGAGCGGATCAAGCATTTGGAGGATCAGACCTGGTCGGTACGGCGGCGGAACTGATCGTCAGGAATGACTTGATCGGCTAGGCGGCGCTCATAGATGGGGATGTTGATCATGGAGGACATGAAGGCGCTCATCATCAATTGGAAGCCGGTGACCAATGCGGTCATGGCCAGGATGAGAGCCCGGAGGGTGGCGGTGGAGGTCAATGGACCGAAATCGCGCTTGGCCCATTCCCAGGTGCCCCAGCCCATGGCTGCGAGCCCGCCGGCCATCAGCAGGATGGCCAGCAGCAGCAGGCGCTCCAGGGTCAGGCTTTCAAGGACGCGGTCATAGACGCCGGAGCGGGGGATGAAACCATAGCGCGAGGCAAAGCGGCGGCCAATGACGGCAAAGGCGATCGATTGGGTGCCCATGATGACGCAGAGCGACGCCACCAGCAGGCTGTGCACGCTCAGGGTCACCGTGCCGATCCTCATGGGACCGCCGGCGAGCAAGGAGCCAAAGACCAGCCCGACGATCAGCAGGAACAGGCCGGGATAGAGAAACAGCCAGCGCGGCGAAAACAGCAGCAGGAACCGCAGATGGCGCCAGCCATCGCGGAACGCGCGCAGATGCGGCTGGCGGGAGCGGCCATCGGGCCGGAGCGTGGTGGGGACTTCGCGGATATCCAGGTGGGACAGGGTCGCCTTGACCACCATTTCGGAGGCGAATTCCATGCCGGTCGTGCGCAGGTTGAGATCGGTGATGGCGGCGCGGGAAAAGCCGCGCAAGCCGCAATGGAAATCGTGCACCGGGGTCTTGAAGAAGAGGCGCCCCACAAAACTGAGCAGGGGATTGCCGATATAGCGGTGATGCCAGGGCATGGCGCCGGGGGCGATGCCGCCGGCAAAGCGATTGCCCATGACCAGATCGGCGCCATTGCGCAGCTCGCTCATAAAGGCATCGAGATTGGCGAAATCGTAGCTATCGTCGGCGTCACCCATGATGACGAATTTGCCCCGCGCAGCGGCGATGCCGCTGGCGAGGGCTGCGCCATAGCCGCGCTGCTCGGCATTGACCAGACGGGCGCCACTGGCCTCGGCAATGGCCTGGGAGCCGTCGGTCGAGCCATTGTCAGCAACCAGCACCTCGCCGGCGACGCCAGAGCGCGCAAGGTAGTCCCTGGCCTTGCCGATGCAGGTGGCCAGGGTCTCCGCCTCGTTGAGGCAGGGCATGAGAATGGTCAGTTCAAGTACTTCAGCCACCGCGCCCCCCGCCGGACCCTTGTGACGTTGTGCCGTGATTTGGGCGGCGGCGGCAATCTCATATCAGTCGCCGTCTCCCGCGCCGCCGCTGTCGGCCTCATCGGCGGCATCGTCGGGTTGAGTGGCGTCCTGGTTTCCGGCCGTCGGGCGCTGCGCCAGACCGGCATAGACGATCAGGCTGACGCCGCAAACAACCAGAAGCATGACAAAGGCCAGTTCCATCGCTCAGCCCTGCAATTGTCCGAGCAGCGCATTGAGGGTTTCGCGGCGCTGTTCGGTCCACTGAGCGGTACGCGAAACAATCAGGTTGGCCTCGCTTTTGAGCATCACACCATCTTCGAGCACGCGCAGGCCGTTGGCGGCCAGGGTCGACCCGGTCGAGGTGATGTCGACCACGATATCGGCGACACCCGAGGCGGGCGCGGCTTCGGTGGCGCCAAGGCTTTCGACAATGCGATATTCGGCGATACCGGCACTGGCAAAGTGCTGGCGGGTGATGGTGATGTATTTGGTGGCGATGCGCAGCCAGCGCCCGTGGCGGGAGCGGAAATCGGAGGCAACGTCGGCCAGATCGTGCATATGGGTGACGTCGATCCAGGCTTCGGGCACGGCGATGACCACATCAGCATGGCCAAATTCGAGGTCGCGCGCGAATTCGACTGCATCGGGGCCGGCTTCGCTGGTCTCGTGGATCAGGTCACGGCCGGTGACACCGAGATCGATATTGCCGCGAATGAGTTCACGCGCAATTTCCGAGGCCGGGAAGAAGCGTACCGTGACCTCAGGCAGACCTTCGATGGCGCCGAGATAGGAGCGGGCCCCGCCCGGACGGGTGATGGTGAGGCCACGCCGGGCAAACCAGTCGCGGGTGAGTTCTTCAAGGCGACCCTTTGAGGGGACGGCGAGGGTGATGGTCATTTGGGCCACTCTGCCTCCATGCGATCGACCCAGAGAGCGCAGCCGGAGGCGGCGATGGGGGCGGTGGCGCCGAGACGTTCGAGGAGACGGTCATATTGGCCGCCCGAGACGAGCACGGTGCCGCCCTGCCCGCGCATTTCAAAGACAATGCCGGTGTAATAATCGAGGCGCGGGGAAAAGCTGGCGTCGAAGGTGATGCGTGCCTCGCCCAGACCATCGAGATGACGGCGGATGGCCTTCATGGGCGGCCCGAGGAACAGGCGATGTTTGTCGGCCAGCGCCTCGACCTCGCGCAGGGCGGTCAGGGCGTCGCCCTTGATGGCGAGAAAGTCGCGCAGCAGTTTCAGTGTTGCGGCCGGCACATGGGCCGCGTCGAGCGCCTGTTGTTCGAGATAGCGGTCAGCGATCTCCTCGGGCGAACGGCCCTCGGAGAGGCTGAGGCCGGCCGAGACCATGCGGGCGGTCACATCCTCAACCAGTTCGTCACGGCTGGGCTGCTCGGTGCGGGGCAGATCGGGGGCCTGTTCGAGCCGGGAGAGCAGGCGGTCCATGGCCTCGGTATGGCCGAAGCGGTGGCGGATGCGCGGGCGCCAGGCATCGGGCATGTCGGCCTGGGCCAGCAGGGCTTCGAACAGGCCAACGCCGCCCAGGCGCACATTGGGCGTGATGCCATAGAGCGAAAGCGCGGCGCGGGCGAAGGTCAGCACCTGATCGAGCGCGATATCGCCATCGGGCTGAGCCAGCAGCTCGATGCCGGCCTGATCGAATTCGGCAGGGCCGGTTTCGCGCTGGCGGAAGATCGGGCCGAGATAGGAAAAGGCCGCCGGCTCCCCTGCCCCATTGGCGATGTAATCGGCCACGATGGGGAGGGTGAAATCGGGGCGGAGGCAATATTCGGCGCCGGTAACGTCGGTAGTGAGCAGGAGGCGGCGGCCGAACTCCTCGCCGGCGAGGTCGAAATAGGGACCGGCGCTCAAAAGCAGCGGTGGGGTGGCGCGGCAGCCGCCCTGGGCTTCAACGAGGGATTCGAGCTGGCTGCGGCGATAGGCGGCGTTGGTCATTTTTCGACCTTTCCACCGTCTGTCATCCCGGCGAAGGCCGGGATCCATCCTGAGGTCTCGCCACAAACAGGCATCTCAAGATGGGCCCCGGCCTTCGCCGGGGTGACATCGCGTTGGGGGAAAGAGCGGGGCAAACTCATCAACCCTGCTCGCTCAGCAGTTTCTGGACCGCGGAAACCAGATCTTCGCGCTGGATCTCGAACTGGCCGGGGCGGGCGGCTTTCCATTCGGCATTGTCGGTGATGGCCTGGGCGGCCTGTTTGCCGGCGACCAGGTCTTTCACCTGCAAGACGCCCTGCTCGCGCTCCTGAGACCCTTCGATGATGACGGCGGGCGCATTGCGCTTGTCGGCATAGGCGACCTGCTTGCCGAAATTCTTGGTGGAGCCAAGGAACATTTCGGCGCGGATGCCGGCGGCGCGCAGCTCGGAGACCATGGCCTGGTAGCGGGCGGTTTGGTCCTTGTCCATGACGAGGACGACGACCGGCCCTGCGGGTTCGGTGGCGCCGAGATTGCCGGTGAGTTTGAGCGCATTGGCCAGCCGAGAGACGCCGATGGAAAAGCCGGTGGCCGGCACGGGTTCGCGGCGGAAGCGGGAGACCAGGCCATCATAACGGCCACCGCCGCCAACCGAGCCGAAGACCACGTCCTGGCCCTTTTCGTTCTGGACCTTGAAGGTCAGTTCGATCTCGAAGACGGGGCCGGTGTAATATTCGAGGCCACGGACGACGGAGGGGTCGATCTTGATGCGGTCGCTGTAGCCCGCCAAGTGAAAGGTTTTGCCCATCTCGTAGAGTTCTTTGTAGCCTGAGAACCCCGACGCGTTGATGGTGGCATCGCCGCCAAATCTGTGGAATGCCGAATTCAGCACACCAAGCGGCAGCGAATACACCCCGGCCTCTTGGTGCCGAGCGGCATCAATGTGCAGGGCGTTCGCGGGTATGTACCGAATAACTCCCGGCTCCTCTGTAGCTTCTGCAACAGTCCGACCCTCGAAGCATGCGAAGAGATATTCGAAACTACTGATCTGGGCGTCTGACAAGCCAGCGCCTTGGGTGAAGTCGCCACTTTCGTCTTTGCGCCCTTTGCCGAGCAGCAGGCGCACGCCATCAACGCCAAACTTGTCCAGCTTATCGATCGCCCGTAGCGCCGTTACCTTCTGGCCATCGTCCACAATTCCTGCCGCCTCCATAATGCCATCCAGCACCTTACGGTTATTGACGCGGACGACGTATTTGCCCTGCAGACCCAGCGCGTCCATGACGTCGGCCATCATCATGCACATTTCGGCGTCGGCTTCGGGGCCGGGGGCGCCGACCGTGTCTGCGTCGAATTGCATGAACTGGCGGAAGCGGCCGGGGCCGGGCTTTTCGTTGCGGAAGACATAGCCCTGCCGATAGGAGCGGTAGGGCTTGGGCAGGGTTTCGAAATTTTCGGCAAAGAAGCGGGCGAGCGGCGCGGTCAAATCGTAGCGCAGGCTCATCCACTGTTCGTCATCGTCCTGCAGGGAAAAGACGCCGGCATTGGGCCGGTCGGTATCGGGCAGGAACTTGCCGAGCGTTTCGGTATATTCAAACAGCGGGGTTTCGACGGGGTCGAAGCCATAACGCTCGTAGACGGCCTTGATCTTGTCGATCATGGCGCCGACGGCGGCGATTTCGCCCGGCGTGCGATCTTCGAACCCGCGCGGCAGGCGGGGCGTGATGAGCTTGGTCTTTTCGGTCATTTCTTCGCCCTGGAAAGTCGGTCGTTTGCTTAGACGATCAAAGCCAGTGAGACAATGGTTGCACCAATGGCCCGAGCGGCAAAAGCCGTCGGGTGGGACCAGGTGGACGTGTTCCGAGGCACGTGCGTCTCGGTAAAACTAGATAATAGAGACGTCGCCGCCTCGGAACGCCGGGTTTCTCCTGCTGTCGTGGCCCCTCTTGATCGCTCGTCGCAAGGTGGCCCAACGAGCAGGCAGGCCCTGGAGCGACCCAGCACCCAACCGGCTCCCCCCGCAAAGTTCGCTGCAGTCCGTCCGCGCGGGAGTGATGGACGCAGTATGAAGCGGTTCCTGGCACCGTGGATAAGTTGGCAGAGCCATGCAAGCCGCAAGAGACAGCCGGGGCGAACCCCGGCTGTCGTTCTCTCATCTTGAGATGTCCTGATCCGGCGGGCGGAACTGCCAGAGCTGCGCGGGCACGGTAAATAGGTTGCGGTATTCATCCTCGGGCGGCAGGCCGACATCTTCGCGCAGATAGCCGGGCACCTGAGCATAACGCACCGGACGCTGGGCCCACCAGGCGCGAATGGCTGCCCCGACGACGGGGACCAGTCCGCGCTGCTGGACAGCATCGGCGATGGAGAATTCGAGACGCAGCACCACGCTGCGCTCATTGAGCACGTTCGAAGTCATTGGTTGTTCCGGCAGGTCACCCTGCCGGCCCCTGTTGTGAAAAGACGGGAGAATGGCGGAATCGGGACGTGGAATGACCCGGTTCGGCGATTCAGGGTGGAGAGTTGGGGGTGTCCGCGAGCCGCGATGCGGCCGAGGGTACCGTCAGTGGTTACGCGGTGGCGTGACCGTGATGAAGGTGATTTGGCCCCGAGTGGCGGGTTACAGATTTGAACATCAAACGCCTCCCTCGGTTGGCTTTGCAGACGGCATCTGGGTAACTCACGATCACGTGAGCCGCAAGCCAAGATGTGTCAGTCTGTCGCACTCTGTGGCAAGTGTTGCCTGGAAGACACGCTTGCCGATCCGGCCCCGGCAAGGACCGGATTGACAGGGCCGCGCTGCCTGCTATCCAGCGGGCATTTTTCGGCAGTCTGGCACAAAAATTCATGCGTCCCTTGGGCGTTGGGCGCGTGCGACGTTGGAGGGGCGGCATGATCATACCAGGACGCTTGCGGGCGCTGGTGGTGGACGACAACACCTATGCGCGCGCGATCTGCACGGTGGGCCTCAACAAGCTGGGCATTGCCGATGTCGAGGAGGCCGAGAACGGCGCGGAAGCCATACTCAAGCTGATGGGCAAGCCATTCCACTTCATGCTGATGGACTGGTACATGCCCGACATCAATGGCGCGGGCGTGATGCAGGTGCTGCGCGATGCGCGATTTGGCGCGCCCCGGACCACACCGGTGATCCTGATGACGGCTTATCCCTCGCGGGAAAATATTGCACGGGCCCGGGAACTGGGCGTTAACGAGGTGCTGCCCAAGCCTTTTACCACCGAGCAATTGGGCCTGGCGGTGCAGCGCGTGCTGCCGCCGGCAGAAGAGATGGACGACTCGGTTTTCCTTTAGATTCAGGCGTTTCGTGGCAGCGTGGCAAGGGTTTGTTAACGGCCCCTAACCACGCCCGGTTAACCACGCGGCTTGAGGACTCCTTTGCGCTTGTGCGGGAAAATACGGCCAAACGCATTATTGGGGATGCAAGGCCATGATCGTCCGAAACCTGCCCCGGCTGGCCATTGCGCTGGCCACATTCGCACTGGTGAGCACAGCGCTGCCCAGCCAGGCGGAAACCTTTCGCCCCGGCTGGCGCTTTGCGCCACCGCCCGGCGTGACCATCACCGAAGGCCGGCCACGCCACGCGCTGGCGCTGCAGGCCAATGTGCATGTCTCGCCAGTCTATCTGCGACAGGTGGTGCCCTATGCCACCCATGAGCGCAGCGGCACCATCGTGGTCGATACGCGGCAGCATTTTCTCTATTTCGTGCTCGGCGATGGCCGGGCGCTGCGCTATGGCATCGGGGTGGCGCGGGACGGGTTCGAATGGCGCGGCACGCACCGGGTCAGCCGCAAGGCGGAATGGCCGGGCTGGACGCCGCCGGCCGAGATGCGCAAGCGCCAGCCCGGGCTGCCGGCGCATATGCCGGGCGGCATTGACAATCCGCTGGGCGCGCGGGCGCTTTATCTGGGCTCAACGCTCTACCGTATTCACGGCACCAATGAGCCGTGGTCGATCGGCCAGAACGTGTCTTCGGGCTGCATCCGCATGACCAATGAGGACGTGATCGACCTTTATGGCCGCGTGCAGCTCAACTCCAAGGTGGTTGTTCTTTCCTAACAAGTTTGCGCGAAGGTGCGACCTGCTCATCCCTTCGTGGCGCAACCAGGTGTCCTGATGTCCAGATTTGTTCCGCTGTTGCAACGGTTTGCCAAGGACGAAAGCGGCGTATTCGCGGTGCTGTTCGGGCTGATGGCGATTGTGCTGATCGCGCTGGGCGGCGCCACGGTGGACTATGTCTCGCTCGAGCAGACCCGGCAGCGCGCCCAGGTGGCGCTCGATGCCGCGGCCCTGGCGCTGCAGCCGGAGATCTACCGGACAGGCCTGACCGAGAGCGAATTGGAGGCGGACCTGCTGGCCAAGGCCCAGGCCATCGTGCTGGAGCGTATTGGCGATATCGATGTGACCGCTGCGCGGGTCAACGAGATCGACTTCAACACCGAGGCCGGCCGGCTGACCCTGGGCGGTGATTTTGCTCTGCCCACGCGGTTTGTGCGGTTGGTCGGTGTCGACCAGCTTGGCGCTTCCTTCACCTCAGAGGCCGTGCGCGGCGCGGTGGATGTCGAGGTCTCGGTTGCGCTTGACGTGACCGGGTCGATGCGCGGGCAGCGGCTGGAAGACCTCAAGGATGCGCTTGGCGATCTGATCGATGCGATCGTACAGGACGAGCAGGAGCCGAACTATACAAAGATGGCCCTGATTCCCTATTCGCAGGCAATCAATGTGGGCAGCTATGCCGAGGCGCTACGCGGGCCAATCCGCGGCCCAAGCGACATCACGTCCATTTCCTGGGCCTATGGCGACACCAAGAATATCTCCAATGCGACCAGGGATGATCCGGCAAGGATCACTTCCGACCGGCACGGCTTCCAGAATGACGACTGGGTTTATATCTGGAACGTGGGCGGAATGTATCAGCTCAATAATCGGGCGTATCAAGTGGCCAACCGGACCAGGGATACGTTTGAGCTCAAGGACCAGAATGGCAACTGGGTCGATAGCCGCTGGTACAACTGGTACAACTGGGGTGGTCAGGTCGTGCAGTGCCTGGTGGAGCGCTGCGAGACGGTTATTACCTCCCCTGACCACGGGCTCTCGAACGGAGACAATGTCTATGTCCGAGATGTCTCCTGGCTCAATGGGATCAATAACCGCATCTTCCAGGTGACCAATGCCACCGCCAACTCGCTCAGGCTCGACGGCTACTCGATGATCGGCCAGGGAACCTATAGTCCTGGCACGGGCAAGCTGCATTGCACCAAGCAAACAGACTTGGTCGGCTGCGACTATTATCTGTTCACCAATCTGTCGGGCTGGTCGACGCTGCATGGGATCACCAGTTGCGTCACCGAGCGGGACGGGGTGGAAGCGTTTACCGATGCGGCGCCCAGCGTGAGCTATGTGGGCCGGAACTATCCGGGCAGCAATGGGTGCCTGACCAACCAGGTTGTGCCCTTGACCTCCGACAAGGATGTTCTGCACGATCTGGCGGACGATCTTGAGGCCGAAGGTTCAACCTCGGGGAGCCTGGGCATCCTGTGGAGCTGGTATATGCTCTCGCCCAATTTTGGCTATGTATGGCCCGAGGCCAGCCGCCCGGCTGCATATGGGCGCGAACGCCTGCTCAAGGCCGCGATCATCATGACGGACGGTGAATTCAACACCGTGCATTATGACGGCGTGATCTCCCGCAACACTGGCAGCGGCAGTGGCGGCAACAATGAGAAGATCAATCGGGACGCCCATAATGGCAGGCCCTATGAACAGGCGCGCGCCTATTGCGATGCCATGAACGATGATTCCACGGGCATCGTGGTTTATACGGTCGGTTTCGGCATCGTCGAAGGCAGCGATGCGGCCAGCGTGCTGCGCTATTGTGCCAGCAGCGCAGAAAACTACTTTCTGGCAGCAAATGCTTCGGACCTGTCCGATGCGTTCGAGCAGATTGCCCGCAACATCTCATCGCTGAGACTGACGCAGTGATGTCAGGAAAAGTGGGTGGTACCGCCTCCCCGGATTGAACGGGGGACCTCTAGATCCACAATCTAGCGCTCTAACCAACTGAGCTAAGGCGGCAGGACCCGCTGGGAACCTTAGTCAACGACCGGGCTCCGAAAGCGGGCGGAACATAGGTCGAGATGGCCGAGATGACAAGCACCGATTTTGCGCTGTGGACAGTGCCGCAAAAATGCCCCCGCCAGGGCAAATTTTGTGGGCCGGCGTGACCAATCCTTAGGAAAGGGCACTTAACCATGGTCCGTGATTGGCCCCATGCCGCCTGCCGCCGGGGTGGATTCGCCCGCCGCTGCACTATATTGAAGAACACTTAAGGAACTTCGGACGTTTGTACCGGAATGGCACAAATCAACGGGGTCGCGACCAGACAAAGGCAGTCCATGGATGACCGCTGGAACACATTGCCAGATGCGCGGCGCGTGCAGCAGCATGAGGATGATTCACGCCCGGCATGGCTCTGGTCCCAGGATGGCCGCAGGCTGATCTGGTCCAATCCGGCGGCCGATCTGTTCCTGGCGAAGGTCAAGAAGCACGGCCTCAAGCGTCCGGCGCCCGCCGTGCCGATCAAGGGACAGATTGCGCGCATTATCCGGCTCGGCTCGACCGGCCGGACGAGCCTGGCGCGCATCCAGTTCCTGGCCGGGGACAAGCCGGCCTCGGCCACCTGCGCCACGACGCCGCTGCGCTGGGACAATAATGAGCCGGTCCTGCTGATCGTCGGCGTCGACCCCATTGCCCAAGAGGTGATCGCGGCAGCGCGGGCCGATACGGACGCGGCAGACCCAGACAGCGTCGCGCCTGCCCAGGCAGCGGCGGAGGCCATGAAGCCGGTGCAGGCAGAGCCTGCCGCTGATGAACCGGCTGATACAGCGCAGGCGCAAGAAGAAGTCGTGGCCGCTCAGGCGGTGCCGGAGGACAGCATCGTCGCAGAGCCGACTGATGCAGACGCCGTGATCGAAGCCGATGAGGCCGCGCCGGAAACAGAAGGCGGGATGGCCCCTATTGCTGCGGACGAGGCCTATGCCCACGAGCTACAGAGCTGGCAGGACAGCGATGCCGAGATCGCCTATGAGCCGGCTGAACCGCATCGCCCCGACCCTGAGATCGACAATCCGGAAAGCTGGTCTGATCCGCAGGACGGCGCTTCGACCGAGGATGACGGCGCTGAGCCGCGCCCGATGCCAAGCATTTTCGAGGCGATCGCGGCCGTGTCGGACGAGCAGAGGCTGCAGGACGCGGATAATGACGACGCGCATGCGGGCGATGACGACACCGAAGCAGGAGACGCGCCGGAGGTGCCCGAGGCATTGCGGGGCGTTTCGCGCCGGCTGAGTGACCTGGTGGAAAAGCTGGCCGATGACGAGGCGCTTTATGCGCCTTTGAGCGAAGAAGACGACATGCCGCCGTTTGCGGCCGACCTGGCCCCCGCCGGACCGCCTGTCGAGGCGCCGGGGCGCCAATACTACAAAATTACCGGCCGTGGCTTTACCCCACTGGAAGAGGGTGACACCGAGCCGACGGAGAGTGCCTCGGAGACCGATGCGCAGCCCGACCCCGAGACAGTGGAACGGGTGTCGCGCTATAATTTCGACGAGCTGTCGCGCATTCTCAATGACCGGGTGGGCGAACGGGGCCAGACCAGTACTGGACCGGCGGAGCCGGCACTGCCGACCGTAAAGGGGGCAAGCGGGTCTGGTGCGCTGATCAATCTGGGCGGCGAAACGCTGGTCCTCAATCGTTTGCCGCTGGGCATTCTGGTGTTCCGCGACCAGCAGGTGCTGTTTGCCAACCGCGCCATTACCGAAATGGTGGGCTATGAGTCGGTGGACAGTCTGCGCCAGGCCGGGCTGGGCGCGATCTTCCCGGTGCTGGGTGGCGAAGGACAGGAGGCCGGGCCGGTCAACCACCTGGTGCAGCGCGACGGCACGCTGGTGCCGGTGACCGCGCGACTGCAGTCGATCTCCTGGCATGGCCGCCCTGCCCTGATGCTCTCGGCCAGCACCACCGAAGTGCGCACGGGCCATGAAGATGCGGTGAAGGCCTTTGCACAGACCTTTGCCGAAATTCGCGGCGACGGCTTCGTCGAGGCCAATCGCAATGGCATGGTAAGTGCGGCCAGCGCAGCCGCCACATCAATGCTGGGCGAAAGCAAGGCTTTGACCGGGCGGCCGCTATCGGCGCTGGTCGGGCAGGACGACGCAGTGGCGTTGCGGGCGTTTCTGGAGCGGCCGGCGCGCTTTGCCGAAACCGCCCGCCCCTGCCTGACATTGCGCTCGGCCGATGGAAGGGCGGATATCCTGTTGTTTGCACTGGGCCAGGCCGGGGTTGTTTCGGGCTATTTCGGCCTGGTCAAGCCGCGCGAGATGAGCCCGGCGCGGGTCAGGTCGGCCAGCGATATCGACCCGGCGTTGCTGGGCCGGATCAGCCGCGGGGTGCGCCGCCCGCTCAATACGATCATCGGCTTTTCCGACATCATCCGGTCCAAGGCCTTTGGCGAACTCGATAGCGAGCGCTACGCCGCCTATGCCGACGATATCGGCCAGGCAGGCCAGGAAATAGCGGCGCTGGTGGATGAGCTGGACGATTACGCACGATTGCGCGATGGGCGCTATCTGCCGCAGCGCGCGAGCCTGGACCTGACGGACCTGCTCGAGCAATGCGTGCTGCGCATTCGAAGCCAGGCCAATGGCGCCCGGGTGATCGTGCGCAATGCGATTTCGGAGATGCTGCCGCGGATCACGGCTGACCGGGCCTCGCTGGCGCAGGCGGTGCTAAACCTGTTGGCCAGCGCCATCGACCAGACCCCGATGGGGGGCGCAGTGGTGATTTCGGCGCAGCGCAATGATGACGGCTCAATCGCCATTCACGTGCGCGATGCCTCGGTCAATGCGGTGGACATGGCCGAGCGCTTCGTGGTGTTCCGCGATGGCGTGGGGCGCGAGGGGCAAGTGCTGGCGCCGGTGCGTTCGAGCGTGGGCCTGGCGCTGACGCGAGCGCTGCTGGCGGTCAATGCGGTATCGCTTTCGGTGGACCCGGCCGGGCCCGAGGGCATGCTGTTCACGCTCAGAATACCGGCTGATCTGGTCGATGAGCGGCCATTGATCGAAAATGCCGAGGAAGCCGAGTAGCCCCCGCTACGCAAGGGCGCGCACTTCCTCTATAGCTAGGAACCATCTGGCCACGATGGAGGAGACCACCATGACTGCACGCAACACACTGGCGCTGACGGTGGCGGGCCTGCTGCTGATGGCCGGGCCGGTTCTGGCCCAGCCCACCGAAATCCGCATCGGCGTGGCGCTGGAGCCCCCTGCCCTGGACCCCACGGCCGGGGCGGCGGAAGCCATCGATGTGGTGGTGTACCAGAATGTGTTCGAGGGGCTGGTGCGGATCGACCAGACCGGGGCGGTGCAGCCGGGGCTGGCAGAGAGCTGGACCATTTCGGACGACGGGTTGACCTATCGGTTTGCGCTTAACGAGGGCGTGACCTTCCATGACGGCACGGCTTTTGATGCCGAGGACGTCAAGTTCACCTTTGACCGGCTGTTGGCCGAAGACAGCGTGAACGCCCAAAAGGCGCTTTACGAACCGATCTCGGCGGTGACCGTGATCGACCCGATGACGGTGGAATTTACGCTGTCGCGGCCGGACGGGCTGTTCCTGTTCAATCTGGGCCGGGGCGATGCGGTGATCGTGGCGCCGGAAAGTGCAGAGAACAACGGTGCAGAGCCGATTGGCACCGGCCCCTTCGCCTTTATCCAGTGGGATCGCGGCAGCCGCGTGGTGCTGGAGCAATATGGCCCCTATTGGGGCGAGGCGCCGGCCCTGACCCGCGCGAGCTTCGTGTTCATCTCGGACACGGCGACGCTGACCAATGCATTGCTGGCCGGCGATGTGGACGGCACGAATAATTTCGCCGCCGAGGCGCTGGCCGTGTTCGAGAACAATGTGCAGTTCAAGGTGCTGGTGGGGTCGACCGAGGGCGAGACCATTCTATCGACCAATAACCGGAAAGAGCCCTTCACAGATCTCAAGGTGCGCCAGGCCATGGCGCATGCGCTGGACCGGCAGGAGATCATTGATGGGGCAACCTATGGCTATGGCGTGCCGATCGGCACCCATTTCGCACCGCACCACCCCTATTATCTCGACCTGACCGACACCTATCCGCATGACATCGAGGCGGCCAAAACGCTGCTGGCCGAGGCGGGATATGCGGACGGGTTTTCCGCCACGCTGAAGCTGCCGCCGGTGGCCTATGCGCGCCTGTCGGGCCAGATCATTGCCAGCCAGTTCGCCGAAGTGGGGATCGACCTTGAGCTGATCAACATGGAATGGGCGCAGTGGCTGGAAGATGTGTTTGCCAACAAGGACTTCGACCTGACCATCATCAGCCATGTGGAGCCGTTCGATATTGGCATCTATGCCAACCCCGACTACTACTTCGGCTATGACAACCCTGAAGTTCAGGCCCTCAACGAGACGCTCAATGCCACAACGGACGAGGCCGAACGCCTGGCGCTGGCACAGGAGATCCAGACCATTATCGCCCGCGATGCGGTTAATGGGTATATGTTCGAGCTGGCCCAGACCGGAGTGTGGAACGCCAAGCTGGACGGCATGTGGCAAAACGCGCCCGTGGAAGGCGTGGTGCTGCGCGACATTCACTGGGTGGAATAACTTTATCTCCACCCAACCCTCCCACCTGACCTTCCCCCCGTGGGGGCAGGGACTGGCTGTCGTGCGCCGTGGATTTCAGGTGCGACCGCGCAAGCGCCCCTCCCCCTGGCGGGGGGAGGCCGGGTGGGGGTCGACTTTGACATGACCTTTTTTCTCGTCCGCCGCATGGCCGGGTTTGCGGCGACGCTGTTCATCGCGGCGCTGGTGATCTTCCTGTTGCTCGACCTGTTGCCGGGCGATCCGGCGCGGTTCATCCTGGGGATCAATGCCACGCCGGAGGCGGTTGCCGCGCTGCGCACGCAGATGGGGCTCGATGCGCCGGCGCATGAGCGGTTCCTGGCCTGGGTCGGTGGCATGCTGGTGGGCGATTTCGGGCTCTCGACCACGCAGCGCCTGCCGGTTGCCGAGCTGATTGCCGAACGGATGGCGGTGACGCTGCCGCTGTCGCTGATCGCCATGGTGGTGTCGGTGGTGGTCGGGCTGCCGATTGGCATATTGGCGGCGATGCGGCGGGGCAAGGCGACCGATACGGCGCTGATGGTTTTGGCGCAGACCGGGGTGGCCATTCCCAACTTCTGGTTCGGCATGCTGCTCACGCTGGTGTTTGCGGTGACGCTGCGCTGGCTGCCGACGGGCGGGTTCATTCCCTGGGACGAGGATGCGGGTGCGGCCATGCGCGGGATGATCCTACCGGGGCTGGCGCTGGCCCTGCCGCAGGCCTCGATCCTGGCGCGGGTGATGCGCACGGCGCTGGTCGATGTGACCGAACAGGATTTCATCCGCACGGCGCGCGCCAAGGGCATGACCAAATCCGAGGCGATCTGGCGCCACGGCGTGCGCAATGCGCTGTTGCCGGTCTTGACCATTCTGGGGCTGCAATTCGCCTATCTCATCGCCGGGACAATCATTGTGGAAAATGTGTTCTACCTGCCGGGGCTGGGGCGGCTGATTTTCACCGCCATTTCCGAGCGAGACCTGGTGCTGGTGCGCGGCGCGACCATTGTGCTGGTGGTGGTGACCACCGCCACCATGCTGGTGGTCGATCTGGCCTATGCCTTTGTCGACCCGCGGCTGAAGGGGCGTGAGGCATGAACTGGCAACTTTTGGGGCGGCATCCGAGCCTGGTCGTCGGGCTCCTGGCAGCAGTGCTGTTTGCCCTGCTGGGCCTGGTGTCGCTGTGGTGGACGCCGTTCCCCATCGAACAGATCAGCATTGCCCGGCGCTTTCTGGGGCCAGTGGCCGAGCATTGGCTGGGCACGGATCATTTGGGGCGCGACATACTTTCGCTGGTGATGCGCGGGACGCTAACCAGCTTCGTGGTGGCAGGGCTGGGCGTGATCATCGGGATCGGCGTGGGCGTACCGTTGGGGCTGGCTGCAGTGGCCTGGGGCGGCATTGTGGAATGGCTGGTGCTGCGCCTGTCGGACATTACCTTTGCCTTTCCGGCGGTGATCGTGGCCATTCTGATCGCGGCGCTGTTCGGACCGGGCGAGATCAACGCGGTCATCGCCATCGGGATCTTCAATATTCCGGTATTTGCGCGGGTGGCGCGGGGCGGCGCGCTGGCCATTGCCACGCAGGATTATGTGGCTGCAGCGCGGCTGGCGGGGCTGGGGAATGCGGCGATTGCCGCGCGGCATCTGCTGCCCAACATCATGAGCCTTCTCATCGTACAGGGCACGATCCAGCTTTCGCTGGGGATCCTGGCGGAGGCGGGCCTCTCCTATATCGGGCTGGGCACGCAGCCGCCGGCGACGAGCCTGGGGCTGATGCTGCGCGATGCGCAGAGCCTTTTCCTGATCCACCCCTGGCTGAGCGTGGTGCCGGGGCTGACCATCGTGCTGATCGTGATTGCGCTCAATATTGCCGGTGATGGGCTGCGCGATGCGATCGACCCGCGACTGCGCCATGAAGGATTGAACCATGGCGCTGGTTGAGATCGATCACCTGACGATCGGGTTTGATGGGCACGCGGCGGTGTCGGACCTATCCTTGCGCATCGCACGCGGGGATCGGTTCGGGATCATCGGAGAGAGCGGCTCGGGCAAATCGTTGACGGCCCTCTCGATTGCCGGCCTGCTGCCGGAGGCGGCGCAGGTGTCGGGACGCATCGCGTTTGACGGGACGCCGCTGCCGGACAATGAGCGGGCAATGGCGCGCCTGAGGGGCAAGCGCATCGGCATGGTGTTTCAGGAGCCGATGACAGCGCTCAACCCGCTGATGACAATTGGCGAGCAGATCGAGGAAGCCATCAACCTGGCCGGCATTTCCGAAGTGATGCCGCTGGCCCTGCCCGATCTGCTCGATGAGGTGGGACTGGCCCCCGGGCATGTGGGGCGGTTTCCGCACCAGCTCTCGGGCGGGCAGCGGCAGCGCGCGATGATCGCCATTGCGCTGGCCAGCCAGCCCGAACTGATGATTGCAGATGAGCCGACCTCGGCGCTCGATGCCATTACCCAGCGCACCGTGCTCGACCTGATTGCCGAGATCTGCAAGCGGCGGCACATGACGCTGTTGTTCATCAGCCATGACATTCGGGCCGTGGCGGCGCTGTGCGACCGGGTCGGGGTGATGCGCGCGGGCGAGCTGGTCGAACAGGGCGAGACCGGCGACGTGTTCAGAGCGCCCCAGGCCGACTATACGCGTAAGCTGCTGGCGGCCAGCCGGATGCAGCGGCGGGACAGGCCAGCCGCGGCGGCGCGTGTCGACGGTGCGCCCTTGCTGCGCGTCGAGAGTGTCAACCGGGTCTATCGCCATGGGGGGCTGTGGCCCTGGCGCGACGCCCCGGTCCGCGCCGTGGATGGCGTTACGCTTAATATCGTGGCGGGCGAATGTGTCGCTCTGGTGGGTCCGTCCGGCTGTGGCAAGACGACATTGGCGCGGATGATCGTTGGGCTGGACGATGTCAGCGCGGGGCAATTGGTGTTCGATGGGGCGGCCTATCGTGGCCGGAACCTGCCGCCGCTGTTGCGTGCCGGCCTGTCGCTGGTGTTCCAGGACCCGTTCAGCAGTTTTGACCCACGCATGACAATCGGCGACTCGCTGGGCGAGCCGCTGCATCTGCTGGGCCGCCTGTCGCGGGACGAGCACGACGCGCGGCTGGCAGAGGCCATCGAGGCCGTTGGTCTGAGCGTGACGATGCTGGAGCGCTATCCGCATGAATTTTCCGGCGGACAGCGTCAGCGCCTGGCCATTGCCCGCGCCCTGGTGACCCGGCCACGCCTGGTGGTGCTGGATGAACCGGTTTCGGCGCTCGATGTCTCGGTGCGCGGCGATGTGCTGAACCTATTATCGCGGCTGCAGGAAGAGCATGGCCTGACCTATCTCATCATCAGCCACGATCTCGACATGGTCGCTGCGATGGCTGACCGGGTGCTGGTGATGGAGAAGGGGAAAATCGTGGAAGAAGGCGCGCCGCAGAGCCTTTTCGCTGCCCCACAGCACAGCCTTACCAAGGCCCTGATGGCGGCGCGGCTGCCTGAAATAGCCGCCTGAAATCGGCTCTTCAGTTCGGCTTGTGCAACTGGTGGAGCAGGACTGCAGTTCGGGCGATGATCATGGGCATGGCCTCGTGCATCTCGTCAAACTCGGCCCATTCCTCGTCGCCGGCCGTATCGTCGGGCCTGGTATCGGGCTGGGCCAGCATCAGGGCGGATGCCAATCCCATTGCGGCTTCGCCCCGGATATCGCTCTCGGTGTCGCGCAACAGATCGTCCCAGGCCTCGAAGCGCAACAGCATGGCCTGCTGGAAGCCGGCGATCCACACCTCCCAGATGATGTCGTCGCTCTCCTCATCGACCTCGAACAGCGGCGCATAGGCGTCGGCGGCCAGTTCGGCATTGATTTCGTCGAGGCGCGCCTCGATCAGGGTGGCGATTTCCTCGCTACCGCTGCGCAGGACGCCGCGTTCGTCGGTCAGCCAGTCAAAGGGCCACCATTCGCTGCTGGCGATGGGCTCGGGACCAACCGCCAGGCAACAGAGAAACCCATCCAGCTCGGCAAGCAGCATGGACTGATCCCCAGCCTCATCGAGAAGCTGTTCGAGCCGAAGCAGCGACGGCGAGAGTTCGGCGTATTCTTGTTCCATTGCAAAGGGCCCAGGCTGGTATCAATCAGCCTGAACCCTACAGGATCAGCGCGCGTTGTGCAGCAGCCCCTGGAACGCCCGATAGCTGGACTTGGGCGTGCGCTTCTGGGTTTGGTAATCGACATGGACGAGACCGAAGCGCTTGTTGTAGCCCTCGGCCCATTCGTAATTGTCGAGCAGTGACCAGGCAAAGTAGCCCCGCACATCAGCGCCGGCCTGGCGCGCGGCGAGCACGGCCTTGAGGTGGTCCTCGTAGTATTTGGTGCGGCGCGGATCGTTGTCGCCCTCGACTTCGGCCATGCCGTTCTCGGTGACGTAAATCGGCAGCTTGGTGTAGTCGTTGGACACGCGGACCAGGAGATCGGTGAGGCCCTGGGGGTAGATTTCCCAGCCGATATCGGTCTTTTCCAGCGGCCCCTTGACCTGCTCGGCCGGCCGGCCGGGTTCGGAGGAGGCCTGGTAGAGGCCACGGGTGTAGTAGTTGATGCCCAGCCAATCGAGCGGGCGGGAGACCACGGCCATGTCGCCCTGATAATTGGCCGGCAGATAGGGCGCCAGCCAGTCGGTCATTTCCCTGGGGTACTGGCCCTTGAGGACACCGCCGAGATACCAGCGATTGAACACGGCATCACCAAAGTTGGCGGCAGATTTGTCCGCCTCGCTGTCGCTGGCCGGTTCGGATTTTTCGAGATTGAGCACGATGCCGAGATTCTTCGCGCCGGCCGTGCGGAGCGCGTCGATGGCCGTACCGTGGGCAAAGAGCACGTGATGCATGGCGCGGGCGGCGGCGCGCAGATCACGATAGCCGGGGGCATGCACGCCGAGGAAATGGCTGAGAAAGGCGACGCACCAGGGCTCGTTGATGGTAGCGGTGGCTTCGAGCCGGTCACCGAATTTTTGGGCGACGAGCGTGGCATAGTCGGCGAACCAGTTGGCAATATCGCGGTTCATCCAGCCGCCGCGATCCTGCAGGGTCGAGGGCAGGTCCCAATGGTAGAGGGTGGCATAGGGCTTGATGCCGCGCTCGAGCATACCGTCGATCAGGCGATCATAGAAATCGATGCCGGCCTGGTTGACGGCACCGGTGCCCTCGGGGATGAGGCGCGGCCAGGCGAAGGAGAAGCGATAGGCATCGAACCCGCCATCGCGGATGAGGTCGAGATCCTGCGGCCAGAGCTCATAATGATTGCAGGCGTCACGGCCCGTATCACCATTGTGCACATTGCCGGGCGTGGCCGCAAAGGTGTCCCAGATGGACGAGCCGCGACCGTCCCCCTGCCCGCCTTCGATCTGATAGGCAGCGGTAGCCACGCCAAAGGTGAAATCGGAGCCGAAATCGCGGCGATCAAACGAGAACATATCCCCTCCATGCGGACATTTAGCCCTTATGGGGAAGGCCGATAACATTCACGCGGGAGGTTATGCAATCGATTTCAGCAATCGATATAAATGGTGTACGTGCCTCAGAACGCCAGCGTCTGGCTACGCCAAGGTGGCGACCAGACGTCGGGCGATCGTGCGGTAGGCATTGGCCTCCGCGCCGTCGGGCGCGGTAACCAGTGGGGGGGTGCCGGCGTCCGAGCCTTCGCGGATCGACATGACCAGCGGGACCGGGCCAAGAAAGGGAATTTCGAGGCGTTCCGCGGCCTTTTCGGCGCCACCGGTGCCGAAAATATCATAGCGATTGCCGGTGTCCGGGGCGATGAAGTAGCTCATGTTCTCGACCAGGCCCAGGACGGGCACGGACATGCGGCGCAGCATGTCGATGGCCTTTTGCGCGTCGATCAGCGCGAGATCCTGCGGGGTCGAGACGATGACCACGCCATCGACAATGGTCTGCTGGAAGAGAGCGATGTGGATGTCGCCTGTGCCGGGGGGCAGATCGATAATGAGGCAGTCGAGCCCGCCCCAATCGGTTTCGCGCAGGAGCTGGCGCAGGCCGGAGGTGGCCATGGGGCCGCGCCAAACCACGGCCTGGCCGGGCACCAGCATGGAGCCGATGGACATGACCTTCAAGCCGAAGGCGTCGTGCGGGGTAAAAATGCCATCGTCGCGAATGGCAGGCTTGCCCTCGATGCCAAGCAGCTTGGGGATGGAGGGGCCATAAAGATCGGCGTCAAGCACGCCGACCTTGAGGCCTTCGGCGGCCAGCGAGAGGGCGATGTTGACGGCGGTGGTCGACTTGCCCACGCCACCCTTGCCGGAGCCGACGGCGATGATGCGCTTGACGCCATCGACCCGCGTTTTGCCCTGCGGCTGGGCCGCGCCATGGCCGAATTTGGGGGCATTGGATTTTTCGGCGGTCAGCGAGACCATGACCTTGCGGGTGCCGCCCAGCGCCTGGGCGCGCTTCTGAGCTTCCTCGCGCGCCGGGCCGAAGGCAGCCTCCATGCCGGGCGCCACGGCAATGGCGAAGGCAATGGCGCCGGGGGTGACGATGACGTCGGAAAGGCCGCCATAGCTGGCCAGGTCACCGCCGCCGGGAATTTCGACGTCGGCCAGGGCAGTCTTGATCCGGGCGGCGAGATCGGTGTCGGCCATGCGCATTTCCAAAAAAGAAAAGACCCCACCCCGAACTTATCGAAGGGCGGGGTCTGAAAGCGGAGCGAAAGCCCTTTACAGGATCGACTGGCCGGTGGCCTTCCAATCCTTGAGGAAGCCTTCGATGCCCTTGTCGGTCAGCGGGTGCAGGGCCAGCTTCTTGATGACATCGGGCGGGATGGTGGCCACATCGGCACCGGCAAGGGCCGCCTGGGTGACGTGGTTGGCCGAACGGATCGAGGCGGCCAGGATCTGGGTCTCGAACTGGTAGTTGTCGTAGATGGTGCGGATGGACTCGATCAGTTCCATGCCGTCGATATTGATGTCGTCGAGGCGGCCGATGAAGGGCGAGATATATGTCGCGCCGGCCTTGGCGGCGAGCAGGGCCTGATTGGCTGCAAAGCAGAGGGTGACGTTGGTCTTGACGCCCTTTTCCTTGAAATACTTGGTGGCCTTGAGGCCGGCCATGGTCAGGGGCAGCTTGATCACGACATTGGAGGCGATCTTGGCCAGGGTTTCGCCCTCGGCAACCATGCCGTCATATTCCAGCGATGCTACTTCGGCCGAAACCGGGCCGGGCACGATGGCACAGATCTCAGCAATGACTTCCTTGAAGTCGCGGCCGGACTTGGCGATCAGCGACGGGTTGGTGGTCACACCGTCGAGCAGCCCGGTATCATGAAGCTCCTTGATGGCGGCGGTATCTGCAGTGTCGACGAAGAACTTCATCGTTCCCTCCTAAAAACTCGAATTCTGTCTGGCGCTTAGACCAGATGTAGACATGGCCGCGGGTTGCCGCAAGCCACTGGATCAGCGAATGGCGGCCAAAACGGCTTCGGCCAGATCGCCAACGCGATCTTCCGGGATGCCGGCAACATTGATGCGACTGTCCGAAGTCATATAGACCCCGTTTTCGGCCTTAAGATGATCAACCGCCTCGACCGAGAGGCCGAGCAGCGAAAACATGCCACGGTGATCGGCGATAAAGTCAAAATCGCTTGAGTTGGACCGCTCACGAATGGCGGCGGCCAGCTTTTCGCGCAGCACGATCATGCGATTGCGCATGTCGGCCAGCTCGGCTTCCCATTCAGCGCGCAATTCGGCGTCCTCGAGAATGGTGCGGATGATCTCGGCACCATGATCGGGCGGCTGGGAATAGGCACCGCGGATGATGTTGAGGAGCTGGGAATTGGTCACATCGGCCTGCTCGCCGTCGCGGGCAACCAGAACGGCGGCGCCGATGCGCTCACGATAAAGCCCGAAATTCTTCGAGCCGGAAAAGGCGATCAGCGCTTCGGGGACCGAGGCAAGGACCTTGCGGGTGCCATAGGCATCGGGCTCGATACCATCGCCGAAGCCGAGATAGGCCAGATCGATGAAGGGCAGCGCGCCGGTTCGGGCGAGGCTTGCAGCCACCTGGTCCCACTGCTCGTTGTTGAGATTGGCGCCTGTGGGGTTGTGGCAGCAACCATGCAGCAGCACGACATCATCAGGGCCGAGCTTGTCCAGCGCGGCCAACATCTCATCGACCTTCACCGCGCGGGTTTCGGGATCGAAATATGGGTAGGTGGCAACCTTGAGGCCCGAGCCAATGACGATGGGATTGTGGTTGGCCCAGGTCGGATCGGAAACATGGACCGTGGCGCCGGGACGGGCGCGATTGACCAGTTGCATCAGCACCCAGAGCGAACCAGTGCCACCAGGGGCCTGGGCGATGCGGACGCGAGCGCGGTCTACGCTATCGGCCAGCACAAGATCGAGCACGGCGGCGCCGAAGCCCTTATTGCCGGCAATGCCGAGATAGGATTTGGTCTTCTCGTTCGAAAGCATAAGCTGTTCGGCCTTGCGGACCGAGGACATGATCGGCGTTACGCCTTTTTCGTCCTTATAGACGCCGACGCCGAGGTCGATCTTGGTGGGGCGGGAGTCGGCAGCGTATTCGCCCATGAGCGCCAGAATCTTGTCGCCAGGGGCCTTGGAGAGGGTTTCGAACATTTTTTCCGAAGATCCGGTGAGAAGGCGCGGCCTTTATAGGCCGCACAGGAATTTTTGCAAATTGGCGGGCTAGCGTCTGACGCCCGATTTCTCCAGTTCCGCCGTTAGTTGCGGCAGGATTTCGAAGAGATCGCCGATCAGCGCCACATCGGCAATCTTGACCAGAGGGGCTTCAGGATCGGTGTTGATGGCGATGATCTTCCTGGCGCCCTGAATGCCGGCGAGATGCTGCAGCGCCCCGGAAATGCCGACGGCAATATAGAGATCGGGGGCAATGATCTTGCCCGTCTGGCCGACCTGCCAGTCATTGGGAGCATAACCAGCGTCGACGGCAGCGCGGGTGGCGCCGATTGCCGCGCCAAGCGTCTTGCCGAGGGCTTCGACCAGCTTGAAGCCTTCCGCCGAGCCGACCGAGACGCCGCCGCCAACCACGATCTGCGCGGTGGCCAGATCGGGGATGTCGCTCTGGGTGCGATGGGCGGCGATGAAACGGGCTGCGGAGGCGATATCGGTATCGAGCGTTTCAACCGGTGCCGCGTTGTCCGACGCCGCCGGGCGGAAGGCCGAGGCGCGGAAGGTCAGCACATGCTTTTGTTGCGGGTCGGTGACGGTTTCGAGTGCGTTGCCGGCATAGATGGGGCGGACGAAGCGATTGGCGCCCTCGATAGCGACGATGTCGGTGACCGGCTGGATATCGAGCCGGGCGGCAAGGCGCGGCATCACATCCTTGCCAGTGGTCGAGGCGGAGGCGGCAATGATGGTGTAACCTTCGGCCAGTCCGGCCAGCAGGTTGGCCAGGCCGTCGGCCAGCAGGGCCTGCTTGGCGTGGATGACCTTGGCGACGCCAGCGATTGCCGTGGCTTGATCGGCAGCGGCGCGGGGACCGGGGACCAGAAGATCGACCGGGCCGAGCTGAGCCGCGGCGGCGACGGTCCGCGCGGTGGCGGCCGAGAGGGTGCCATCGTCGAGCTCGGCGAGAAGCAGAACGCTCATCAGATCGCCTCCATCTCGTTGACATCGGCGGCGATGATGGCGGCCAGTTCGGTCACCGAGTTCACCGTGGCGCCGGCGGCCCGTTCGGGCGGGGGCGAGACCTTTTCAACCGCGAGGCGCGGGGTGAGGTCGACGCCGAATTCGGTCGCCGGACGTATGGCCAGCGGCTTGGAGCGCGCCTTCATCACCATGGGCAGGGCAGCGTTGCGCGGCGTGTTGAGGCGCAGATCGGCAGTGACGATGGCGGGCAGCGGCAGACCAATCGTTTCGCGGCCCGAATCCACTTCACGGGTGACTTCGAGCGCCGTGCCGTCGAGCTTGATTTCGGAGGCGAAGGTGGCCTGGGGCCGGTCGGTCAGGGCGGCCAGCATCTGGCCGACATGATTGCTGTCATCATCCACCGCCTGCTTGCCGAGCAGGACCAGGTCGGGCTGCTCCTCCGCGACCACCCTGGCCAGGAGCTTGGCAATGGCCAGGGTTTCGAGCGGCTGATCGGTTTCGACGAGAATGCCGCGATGCGCGCCCATGGCCAGGGCCGTCAGGATGACATCATTGGCCGGTTTGGGGCCGATGGAGACAATGACGATCTCGTCTGCCGCCCCTGCCTCTGCCAGTTGCACGGCCGCTTCCACGGCATGCTTGCAGAACGGGTTCATGGACATGCGCACGCCACTTGTCTCGACGCCCGACCCATCGGGCCGAACCCGAATGCGGACATTGTGATCGACCACGCGTTTGACCGCGACGAGAATTTTCATAGCCAACCTTTTCTGGGCAATCCCCGGGAGTTGGCGGCTTTCTGACAAAAAGGCCCGAAAGGAGCAAGGCGCGGCGGGGGAATATCGGTTCGGTCTGGCGCGAAATGTTGGAAAGAGGTGCCCACGTGTTCCGGCGCGACATGGTGTAGAGTTGACTGCCGGGGCCCGGACGGAGACATTGCGCCCTCTTTTCCCGAGTCCCGGATTGTTGCATGCCCGTTCTCAACCGCGTCGCCGAATTCCAGCCCGAAATCGCCGCCTGGCGGCAGGACTTTCATGCCCACCCTGAACTGCTGTTTGATGTGCATCGGACGGCCGGCATCGTGGCGGACAAGCTCAGGGCATTCGGCTGCGACGAGGTGGTGACCGGAATAGGGGAAACGGGCGTTGTCGCCGTCATTAATGGCCGCGGCACGGGCAATCGGATGATCGGGCTGCGCGCCGATATGGACGCCCTGCCGATGACCGAAAAGACCGGGCTGCCGCATGCCTCCACCCATCAGGGCCGGATGCATGCCTGCGGCCATGACGGGCACACCGCCATGTTGCTGGGTGCGGCGAAATATCTGGCCGAAACGCGCAATTTCGACGGGCGCGTGGCGCTGATCTTCCAGCCGGCAGAAGAGGGCGGCGGTGGCGGCAAGGTGATGCTAGATGACGGCCTGTTGGACAGGTTCGACATCGCCGAAGTCTATGGCATGCACAATTGGCCGGGCATGCCGGTGGGAACATTCGGCATTCGCAGCGGCGGCATCATGGCGGCCACCGACCGGTTCTACATCGATATTGTCGGCAAAGGCGGGCATGCGGCGCGGCCCCACGCCACGATCGACCCGATCATCGTTGCCGCCCAGATGGTGACGGCGCTGCAGACGATTGTGTCGCGCAATCTCGATCCGCTGCAGAGCGCGGTGCTCAGCGTCACCATGGTCGAGGCCGGCGAGGCAGACAATGTGATTTCGCGCACCGCCAAGATCACCGGCACGGTGCGGACGCTGGATGGCGGGGTGCAGGACTTCATCGAGACGCGGCTGGCCGAGTTTGTCCCGCAATTCGCCCGCAGCTTTGGGGCCGAGGCCAGCGTACGCTATGCGCGCGGCTACCCAGTGACGGTCAATGCGCCCGAGCAGACCGAGTTTGCCGCCTCGGTGGCACGCGACGTAGTCGGCGCCGGTCAGGTCGACGCCGAAGCAGAACCCTCCATGGGCGGTGAGGATTTCTCCTTCATGCTCAATGAGCGACCCGGCGCCTATATTTTCCTGGGCAATGGGGATTCGACCGAGCTGCATACCGATACCTATGACTTCAATGACGAAGCCATTCCGGTGGGCGTGAGCTATTGGGTGCGGCTGGTGGAAAAGGCGCTGCCCCTGGCGTAGGCACGCCGGGTTGATCGGAAAGATCAAGCTTTTGCGCGAACGGCGGATCGTCTAAGGCTGGCAGCACCATGCCAGCCTTTTCCGTTTCTTCCCGAACCATCTTTTGTGTCCTCCTGACCCTCGCCGTTTCCGCGGCGGGCGGCGGTATCGCCATGCTGCTCGGACTGCCCGCCGGCTGGCTGATGGGCGGGGCGCTGGCCGTGACCATTGCGGCGATGGCCGGGGCCCCCATGATGCTGCCCGATGGTCTGCGCAATGTGGTGTTCGTGCTGATCGGCATGTCGATGGGGGCCAGCGTGGCGCCGGACAGCCTGCAATTGCTGGGGAGCTGGCCAATATCGCTGGCCGCGCTGGCAATCGAACTGGTGATTATCGTGGCCACGACCGGCTGGATGCTGACCAAGGTGTTCAAGCTCGATCCGGGCACGGCCTATCTCAGTTCGTTTCCGGGGCATTTGAGCTTTGTCATGGGCATTGCCGCCACGGGCATCGGCAATGCCCGACAGATCGTGATCATCCAGGTCATCCGCATTCTGATGCTGACCATTGCCGTGCCGATTGGTGCGGTGTTCCTGCCGATCGACCATTTCGCGACCCAGACGGCATCGGAATTTCTCAGCCCGCTGCAACTGACGCTGCTGGCTGCAGTCTGCGTGGCGGCGGGGCTGATCTTCATGCGGCTCAAGGTGCCGGCCGGCATGGTGCTGGGCGCCATGGCGGCAGCTACGGCGGCCAAGCTGGGCGGGCTCTATACAGAGGCAATGCCGACCCCGCTGGTGGTTGCAACCTTTGTGCTGACCGGAGCGCTGATCGGGTCGCGTTTCGTGGGGATCACGCGCACGGAGTTCATGGCCGCAGCCAAGGGCGGGCTGATCGCAACCGCGATGACCGTCAGCGTTGTCACGGTGATGGCGCTGGGCGTCGCGCAATTGGTGGACATGCCGTTCGGACAGATCTGGCTGGGCCTGTCGCCGGGCGCCCTTGAGGGCATGGGCGCGCTTGGCATTGCGCTGGGCTATGACACCGCATTCATTGCCGCCCACCATGTCATCCGGCTGCTGCTGCTCAGTTTTGCCATTCCGGCCGTTGCAATAATGGTGCGGCGCATTGGGCCACAGGCGCAAGACGGCCACAATTGAGCGGCATGAAATTCGAGCAAAGGAGATTGCAGTGATGATCCGAATTGTTACGCCAGTCCTGCTTGTCCTCGCCCTTTGCGGCACGGCCCAGGCATCTACCGCGCAATGCCTGGCCAACCGGCCGGGCGTGAGCATTTCCTTCGGGGTGACCCTGGGAGACAAGTTCAGCGAAAGCGACCAGAACGAATTTAACCTGATGCGGCTGCGCCGCATGGGCGTGGATGCCACCCGCGCCGAAATGTGGGGCGGATGCATCCGTGCATTCGTGCGCACACCCAGCGGGGAGGAAATGCAGTTCTTCCACCCCCAATCGTTTGAGCGCGTGTATATGTGAGCCGAGCTGCCAGAACGGCGGGAGTGGCAGCGTCATCCACGCTGCCCAAAACGTGGTTCCCTAGCGTAACCCTAGCGCGCCTTGTAGCCCACCCTGCCCTCTCCGACCGGTGCGGGAAGAACAGCGAAACCATTTGGCCCGAGTTGCAGTGATGCCCCTTCGAGCGTGGCATTGTGGCTGACCGGTTCGAGCGACGGTTTCATTTTTGACAGCTTCACCACGCGCGGCTCGGCCGAGAGGTTGAAGACGCAGATCAGATCCTGGTCCTCGCCCGAGCGGCGATAGGCGAGCACCGGCTCGTCGCATTTGAAAAAGGCGATGTCACCGGTAATCAGCGCCGGGTGCGTTTTGCGCCAGGCCAGCAGCGTCCGATAGGCATTGAGGGTGGAGTCCGGGTCGGCTTCCTGCACATCCACGCTCAAGGCAGATTGTGCCGGTTTGACCGGAAGCCAGGGCGTGCCGGTGGTAAAGCCGGCATGGGGCAGATCGCGTTGCCAAGGCATTGGCGTGCGGCAGCCATCGCGCCCCTTGTCCTCGGGCCAGAAGCGGATGCCGCGTGGATCGGTCAGCTCATCATAAAGAATATCGGCTTCGGGCAGGCCCAGTTCCTCGCCCTGATAAAGGCCGGCCGATCCCTTGAGCGTCAGCACCAGCGCGGCAGCCTGCCGGGACAGATCGGCCGGTGACACGGCATGGGGGGCCCAGCGCGTCATGTGGCGGATGACGTCGTGATTGGAAAAGCTCCAGCAGGGCCAGCCGGTTTCGCCATCGGCGAAAAAGCCTTCGACCTTGGAGCGGAAATGTTTGGCGGTGAATTTGGGGCCCAGGAAATCGAAGGAATAGCACTGGTGCAGCATGTCGGTGCCGGAGGTGTATTGCTTCATCAGTTCCACGCCCCGCTCATCATCGCCCACCTCGCCCACGGTGGTGGTGCCGGGATATTGATCGAGCAGTTTGCGGAGCTTCTTGAGCCAGGTCACATTCTCCGGCTGGCTCTTGGAGTATTTGTGGCTCTGCATGTCATAGGGGTTGGTCGCCGGCTTGCCCTTGAGGGATTTGAGCGGCGGATTGGAGCGCAATCTGGCGTCGTGGAAATAATAGTTCACGGTGTCGAGGCGGAAGCCATCGAGCCCGCGATCGAGCCAGAAGCGCATGATATCGAGCACCGCATCCTGCACCGCGGGATTATGGAAATTGAGGTCCGGCTGGGACGTCAGGAAGTTGTGCAGGTAATATTGCTTGCGCGAGGTGTGCCATTCCCAGGCCGAGCCGCCGAACACCGAAAGCCAGTTATTGGGCGGGGTGCCATCGGACCTGGCATCGGCCCAGACGTACCAGTCGGCCCTGGCGTTATCGCGCGAGACACTGGATTCGGCGAACCAGGGGTGCTCGTCGGAAGTGTGGCTGACAACCTGGTCCATGATGACCTTGAGACCCAGAGCATGGGCCTTGGTGATCAACTGGTCGAAGTCCTCCAGCGAGCCGAAGAGCGGATCGACCTGGGTGTAGTCGGACACGTCATAGCCCATATCGGCCTGGGGCGACTGGGTGATGGGTGAGAGCCAGATGCAGTCGACGCCGAGGCTGGCAATGTGGCCCAGCCGGTCGATGATGCCCGGCAAATCGCCCACGCCATCGCCATTGCTGTCCTGAAACGAGCGTGGATAGACCTGATAGATCACTCCGCCGCGCCACCAATCACTCATCATCTTGCTCCCTGGGACCGTTGGTCCGAATTTGTCACGCAAGGCTATCGGGTTCCGGGCGCGCTGTTAATCGGGCAAAATGCACGCTCGGATTGCGAAAGTCGACGACATGACGATCAGAACGGCCCTGCTGGCGGACCACGCCAATGCGATAAAGGCGATCGCGCGGTTGATGGAGGAGGAATGGTCCGATTGGTACCGGCCCGGATACGCCTCGGCCGCACAAGACCTGCAGGCGCGCATGCAACGTGATCGGCTGCCACTGGGCTTGGTGGCGCTGGCGGACGAGCAAGCGGTCGGGACCTGCGCTCTGACCGCCACCAGTGGCGGCCTCGAGACGGAGCGCACGCCATGGCTCGGTGGCTTGCTGGTGGCCCCGGCACATCGACGACGCGGCGTTGGCAAAGCGCTGTTGCAGAGATCACAGGAAGAGGCGGGGCGACTAGGCTTTGACCGGATTTATGCGCTCACGGCGGCGGCGCATGCCCTGTTTTTGCATGAAGGTTGGGAACTGGTCGAAACCATTATTCTCGATGATGAGCCGCATGGCATTTACGCCATTGCGACGGCCTGATGTCGAAGCCTGGGAGAGTGGCGCGTCGCAGAACAAAGGAGTTGCAGATGGCCCATATTATCCGCGCCGCCGAACGGCCGCCAAGCAGGAGCCGCACCATCAAATTCGAAGGCGAGGCCTATGGCACGCCGATTTCGTTTTTCGCCGTGGACAATGATCCGGGGGAAGGCCCGGTGCTGCACACGCATCCCTACCCCGAGACCTGGGTGGTGCGAAGCGGGCGGGCCGAAGTGGTGATCGGGGAAGACCGTTTCGAGGCGGGGCCGGGCGATATCGGGGTGGCCCCGGCCGGGGTGCCGCACAAGTTCACCAATCTGGGCCCCGAGCGACTGGATATCGTATGCATCCATGCGGCGGGGATGATGGAGCAGGTGGATCTGGAGTGAGGGGCTTCGCCATGTAGCGCCGGCCCGGTTCTTCTCCCCACTGGGGAGAAGACTATGACGCGCCGCCCGCAAAAGGATCACACCACCGCTGAAATCAGCGGCTCACCGGCGAAGTGTTTTTCGAGATTGGCGACCAGCAGCGCGCCCATGGCGTCGCGGGTCTGGTGGGTGGCGCTGCCCTGATGGGGCGAGAGGACGACATTGTCGAGGGTGAGGAGTTCGGCGGGGACCTGGGGTTCGTGCTCGAAGACGTCGAGTGCCGCGCCGCCGAGGCCGCCGTTCTGCAGCAATTCGACCATGGCGGGTTCGTCGATCAACGTGCCGCGCGCGACATTGACGATGCGGCCTTCGGGGCCGAGGGCTTCAAGCACCTTGCGCGAAACGATGCCCTCAGTGCCCTTGCCGCCAGGCGCAATGACTACGAGCCAGTCACTGTCGCGGGCCATCTCTTCGAGATTGTCGTAGTAGATGTAGGGCACCGAGGGCTGGTAGTGGCGGCCATAATAGACCACGCGCATTTTCATGGCTTGGGCGCGGCTGGCGATTTCCTTGCCGATGCGGCCAAGGCCCAGAATGCCGACGGTCTTGCCGGTCAATTCGGAGAAGAGACCAAAATTGGCGCCGGGCCATTTGCCCTGACGCACGAACTGGTCCGACTGGGGAATGCGGCGGGCCATCGAAATCATCAGCCCGATGGTGAGTTCGGCGACAGCGTCGTTGAGCACGTCGGGCGTATTGGTGACGCGGATATTGCGGGCCTTGGCGGCAGCGGTGTCGATATTGTCGTAGCCGACGCCGAAGCTGGCGATAATCTCGAGATTGGGGAGCTTGTCCATCAGATCGGCCTGGACGCCTGAGCCGGCATGGGCGCGGATGCGCGGGCCATTCTCGGCCAGCCAGGCATCCTTGTCGGTCATCTCATGCAGCTTGTGCACGGTGTAACGGGCCGCAAGGGCCTCTTCGCAACTGGCAAGGAGAGAATGGGTCTGGAGGATTTCGATGGTCATGGCGACGTCCGAGATTGTGGCCCGAGGAGGCGCGGGCAAGATGCCCCCTGCCGGCTCTGCCAAGGCCCCTTGGGCCCGGCGGCGCTACCTTCCCCTCTGGGGGGAGGGTGACAGCGGGCCTGGGGATGTTGATTGCGCGCGAATGAGAGCACTTTATGCACCCGTTTCGCAAGCCAGAGCTGCACGAAAAAGCGGCATGGCAATGCTTTGAGCGTCTGGACGGCAGGTTTCAAACGTGTAGCAATGCAGAGGCGATTGGGAAGCCGCATTTCAGAAGCGGAGCAGAATGGGCGAGAAAACGCCATTTGACGAAATGTACAACCCGGATGGGTCGGTCCGCGAGCCCTATCGTGCGCTTGCCGAATGGCTGGCCGAGCAACCGGACAAGGGCCTGGCGCTGATGCAGACCGATGCGGAAGCGATCTTCCGCAAGCTGGGCATCACCTTTGCCGTTTACGGCTCGGATGAAGGCACCGAGAAGGTCATTCCCTTCGACGTCATCCCCCGTATCATCGCGGCCACTGAATGGCGGCGGCTCTCCAAGGGGATCGAGCAGCGGGTCAAGGCGCTCAACGCCTTTCTCTACGACATCTACCACCGCCAGGAGATCCTGAAAGCCGGGCGGATTCCGGAGAAGCTCATTTTGAACAATGAGGCCTTCTGCCCGCAGATGATGGGACTGGAGCCGGCCAAGGGCGTTTATGCCCATATCATCGGCGTAGACATCGTGCGGGTCGGGCCCGACGAGTTCTATGTGCTCGAAGACAATCTCCGGACCCCCTCGGGCGTCAGCTATATGCTGGAAGACCGCGAGGCGATGATGCTGCTGGCGCCGGATTTGTTTCATCGCTCAAAGGTAGCGCCGGTCGAGACCTATCCGGAAAACCTGCGGCGGACGCTTGAGAGCGTGGCTCCCGAAAGCGTGCGCGGCACGCCCAATATCGCGGTACTGACCCCGGGCATCTACAACTCGGCCTATTTCGAGCATTCGTTCCTGGCCGACCAGATGGGGGCCCAGCTCTGCGAGGGGCCGGACCTGTTCGTGGATGGCGGCAAGGTCTATATGCGCACCACATGCGGCCCCGAACAGGTCGATGTGATCTATCGGCGCATCGACGACGATTATCTCGACCCGCTGACCTTCCGGCCCGATTCGATGCTCGGGGTTCCGGGGCTGTTCGACGCCTACCGGGCGGGCAATGTGACCCTGGTCAATGCGCCGGGGACCGGGATTGCCGACGACAAGGCGGTCTATACCTATGTGCCGGACATCATCGAGTTCTACCTCGGGGAGAAGGCGCTGCTGTCGAATGTGCCGACCTATAATTGCACCGATGAGGACCAGCGCGCCTGGGTGCTGGAGAATATTGCCGATCTTGTGGTCAAGGAGGTCCATGGTTCGGGCGGCTATGGGATGATGGTCGGTCCGACGTCGACCAAGGCCATGCATGCCGAGTTCAGGAAAAAGATCGAGGCGCGCCCGGACAATTACATCGTGCAGCCGACGCTGAACCTGAGCACCTGTCCCACCCATATTTCGGGCGACGTGGCACCGCGCCATGTCGATCTCAGACCCTATGTGCTGATTGGCGATGAAGTGCGAATCACCCCGGGTGGGCTGACGCGGGTGGCACTTAAGAAAGGATCGCTGGTGGTGAATTCGTCCCAGGGTGGCGGGACGAAAGATACGTGGGTGCTGGAAGATTGAGAATGCTCGGACGTACCGCTGCCAATCTGTTCTGGCTCTCACGCTATGTGGAGCGAGCCGAGAATATGGCCCGCCTGCTCGAAGTGGGTTACCGCATGTCGCTGACCAGCCGCCGCGAAGGCGGGGCTAGCGAGCATCTGATTTCGATGATGCAGGCCGCCGAGGTGGATGAGGGATTCGACGCCAAGCATGAGGTGGCCGATGTCGATACGGTTGCCCACTACATGATGTTCGACCCGGACAATTCTTCGTCGGTCTATTCATGCCTGCAGGCGGCGCGGACCAATGCGCGCTCGGTGCGCACGGCCCTGACCGGGGACATGTGGGAAAGCATGAACGGGGCCTGGCTGGAGTTTTCCCAGATCAAGCCGCGCGACGTGCGGGGCGCCAAGCTGTTGGGCCTGCTGCAATGGGTGAAACAGCGCAGCCACGAATTCCGGGGCGCGCTGCTGGGCACCATTCTGCGCGATGACGGCTTCAATTTCCTGCAGGCGGGCAATTTCGTCGAGCGGGCGGACAATACCGCGCGTATTCTCGACATGAAATACTACGTGCTGCTGCCGCGCGCCACACAGGTAGGCGGGGATCTCGACATCCAGCAATGGACGCTGATCCTGCGCGCAGCCTCGGCGCATCGGGCCTATCGGCATGTCTATCACGACCGCTACAAGGCCCATAACATCGCCGACTTCCTGATCCTGCGGCCCGAAATGCCGCGTAGCCTGATCTATTGCGCCAATTTCGTGCAGCAGAACCTGGATAACCTGGCCAAGATCTATGGCCGCAAGGAGAAATGCCAGGAGGCGGCAGACAGCTTGCTCGCCCTGGTGGAAGGGGCCAGCATGGAAGCCATTTTCGCCGATGGATTGCACGAGTTCCTCAACGAGTTTATCGCCCGCAATAACCGGGTGACCGACACCCTGTCGGAATCGTATAACTTCTATTGAACCATGCGCATCGAGATTGACCATTCGCTGACCTGTTCGCTGCCACCCGGTGCGGCGGCGCTGGTGATGCATCTGATGCTGACCCCGCAGAGCGGACCGTCGCAGACTGTCGAAAGCTGGAGCGTGGAAGCGGCTGGCATCGGCAATGCCGGGAGGTTCCGCGACGGCTATGGCAATGCGGTGCATCTGGTGAACCAGACGCGGCCCGAAGGCGACATCACCATCGGCGCCCGCGGTATGGTTGTGACCCAGGACACCAATGGTGTGCTGGGCAAGATTGCGGGTGAGCCGGTGCCGTCATTGTACAAGCGGGTGACGGGGCTGACCCGAGCGCCCGTGACGCTTTATGGCAAGTATCGCTCGGCGAAGGACAGCCGGCTCGATGTGTTGCATGGGTTGATGGCGCGTGTCGGCGAGACGCTGGGCCTGCGCGAGGAAACCGAGCCGATGACGCAGATGCAGGCGACGGGCGAGCAGACGCAAAGCCAAAGCACGGAGCCGGGACCAGAGCTGCCGCCGACCGCCGATTATGTGCATCTGTTTATCGGTGCGGCGCGGGCGCTCGATATTCCGGCACGGTACGTTTGCGGTTACCTGGCGGCAGGCGAAGGGGTCGCCGGAGGGCTGCACGCCTGGGCGGAAGCCTATGACGACAAACTGGGTTGGATCGGTTTTGACGCGCAGAACCAGATCTGTCCTACCGAGCGCTACGTGCGGCTGGCGGTGGGGCTCGATGCCGAAAGCGCGTTGCCGCTGCGGACTGTGCCCGTGGGCGAGATCGTGCAGCGGGCGGCGGTAAAGGCTGTTTGAAGCCCTCTGCTGAAACGAGCTTTGGCTACAAGCTCAACACATAAAGCCAACCCGAAATCGTCAGGGCCGAGAGCACGGTGGCGATGAGGATGGTATTGGCGGCAACGCTGACGCCGCGATCGTAGAAGGTGGCAAACACATAGATGTTGATGCCCGAGGGCATGGCCGAAAGCAGGATGCCATAGCGGGCGATCTCCATGGGCACATGGAACACCCAGATCATCAGGCCATAGGCAATGGCCGGATGGATGACCAGCTTGATGAATGAGGCAACCAGAGCCTGCTGCCAATTGTCGGACAGCTTGAATTCATTGAGCGCGCCACCAATGCCGAACAAGGCTGCCGGCACCACGGCCTGCGCCATCATTCGGAAGAAGGCCGCGATCGGCTCAGCCAGTTCGACCCCGGAGATCGAGAGCGAAATACCGCCGGCGATGCCCCAGATCAGAGGATTTGAAACGACACGCCGCATGGCCAGCACCAGGGTAGCGCCAAGGGGCTGTGCATCGCGACGGGTGAGTTCCATGGTGACCATGGCAAGGGTCAGCAGGATGGCCCCATGCAGCCCGATGATCGACAGGGTGACCGGCAACGACCCATCGCCATAAGCCCGGCTCATGATCGGCAGGCCGACCAGGACGGTGTTGGTGAACATGGCTGAAAAACCGGCCGACACCGCCTCGCCTGGCCGATTGCCGAAGAAACGGCGCGCCACCACAATGCCGAGGACGAAGCAGACAATGGCACCGAAATAATAGGGCCCGATAATGCCGATATTGAAGGCGGCGCGGAAATCGCTGGTGCCGATGGAGTAGAACAGCAGGCAGGGGGTGGCGAAATTGTTGACGAAGCCGATAAGCGCCTTCACCCCGTCAGCCGGATAGAGCCCACGGTGTACGGCCAGGTAGCCCAATGCGATGAGCGCAAAAATGGGCGCGATAACGGCGAGTATGGAAAGCATCGGCCAGCAGTCCGGGCCAGAGGGAGGATATGCAAGCCCTAGCCTTGGGCGGAACCAAGGTCAATCATCATCTTGTATGGTAGATCAATACGAAAGCGCCTACCTTCCAAAACGAAAGCATATGCATTACATACGAACCAACAGGACGATGAGGCGGCGGCATGCTGGATATTTTTGTCATTGGCGGCGGGATCAACGGAGCCAGCGTGGCACGCGATGCGGTGGGCCGCGGCTATAGCGTTTCCCTGGCCGAAATGAACGATCTGGCATCGGGGACCTCGTCAGCAGCGACAAAGCTGATCCATGGCGGGTTGCGCTATCTCGAGCATTACGAGTTCCGGCTGGTGCATGAAGCACTGGCCGAGCGCGAGGTGCTCTGGGCCTCGGCGCCGCATATCATCTGGCCCCTGCGCTTCGTGCTGCCGCATCACAAGGGGTTGCGGCCGGCTGCCGTGCTGCGGGCGGGGCTGGCGCTTTACGACTATATGGGCGGACGACGCCTGCTGCCGCCGACCAAGACGCTGGATCTGACGCGGGACGAGGCGGGCAAACCGCTCAAGCCGGGCTACAAGCTGGCGTTCGAATATTCCGACTGCTGGGTGAACGATGCACGTTTCGTGGTGCTCAATGCGCGCGACGCGGCGGATCGCGGTGCCAACGTGCATGTGCGCACAAAGGTGGTTTCGGCGCGGCGCGAAGATGGTGGCTGGACAGTGGAACTGGACGGCGAGGACGGCAGGCAGAGTGTTCGCGCGCGCATGCTGATCAACGCCTCCGGCCCGTGGGTTGATGATGTGATCAACCAGGCGATGGGCAAGAACGGGGCGCATAATGTGCGGCTGGTTCAGGGCAGCCACATCGTGGTCAGGAAACTCTATGACCACGACCGCTGCTATTTCTTCCAGAACAGCGATGGGCGCATTTTCTTTGCCATTCCCTATGAGGGCGAGTTCACGCTGATCGGTACGACCGACCGCGACTATCATGGCGACCCCAAGGACGTGGCAATTACCGAGGAAGAAACCGACTATCTGCTCAAGGCGACCAATGAGTATTTTGCCCAGAGCGTGGGGCGAAACGATATCGTTTGGAGCTATTCGGGCGTGCGGCCGCTGTTTGACGATGGCGCCAGCGCTGCCCAGGAAGCGACGCGCGACTACGTGCTCAAGCTTGATGGGGATGCAGCAAACGGGGCAGTGATCAATGTGTTCGGCGGCAAGCTGACCACATCGCGGAGACTGGCCGAATCGGTGCTGGAAAAGATCGAAGAGGTGCTGGGCAAGAAGGGGCCGGCATGGACCAAATCAGCCACCCTTCCCGGCGGTGATTTTGGCCCCAAGAGTTTTGACGCTGAGCTGCGCCGGCTCGGCATGGACTATCCGCAGATGAATGCCGGCCTGCTGCGGCGCATGATGCGGCTCTATGGCACCAGGGCCAAGGCGGTGCTCGGAACGGCCCGGTCCGAGGCCGATCTGGGGACGCATTTCGGCGCCGACCTTTACGCTGCGGAAGTCGATTATCTGGTTGCAAATGAATGGGCGCGGACGGCGCAAGACATCTTGTGGCGGCGCACCAAGCTTGGGCTGAAGGTCGGTGCCGAGGATGCAACGCGGCTGGAGGAGTATCTGGCGGCACAAGACGGTTCGAGGGCAATGCCGGCTTGAAGCCAATGGGACGCCCACCCTACCTTCGCGACGGCCTCATGGCCTAATTGCGGTACCCTCCCCTGACGGGAGACGGTGATCAAGGAGCCAGCAGAGCTCCCAATGAGGAGAAATCAATGACCAAGTTCATTCTGGCGATCGATCAGGGTACCACGTCGAGCCGGGCGATTGTGTTCGATGGGGACCGCAGAATCGCGGGCGTCGGCCAGAAGGAGTTTACCCAGCATTTCCCGCAGGACGGCTGGGTGGAGCACGATCCGGAAGAAATCTGGGAGAGCGTCGTCTGGTCGGTCAAGACTGCGCTGTCGGAAGCCAAAGTCCCGGCCGGCGACATCGCGGCAATCGGCATTACCAACCAACGCGAAACGGTGGTGATCTGGGACAGGGCGACGGGCGAATCGATCCACAATGCGATCGTCTGGCAGGATCGGCGCACCGCGGCCTATTGCGCCGAGCTGAAAAAGGCCGGGCACGAAGCAATGGTGACCGAACGCACAGGGCTGCTGCTGGACCCCTATTTCTCCGGCACCAAGGTGAAGTGGCTGCTCGATACCGTCGAGGGCGCGCGGGCGCGCGCTGAAAAGGGGGAGTTGGCCTTTGGCACCATTGATAGTTTCCTCATCTGGCGGCTGACCGGGGGCAAGGTGCATGCGACGGACGCCACCAATGCCGGCCGGACCTTGCTGTTCGACATCGGAAAGAACCAGTGGGACGCCGAGCTCTGCGCCTTGCTCGATGTACCCATGACGATCCTGCCCGAGGTCAAGGATTGCGCCGATGATTTCGGGACGGCGGAGGCCGAGCTGTTCGGGGCGGCGATCCCAATCCTCGGGGTGGCGGGCGACCAGCATGCGGCAACCATCGGACAGGCCTGTTTTGAACCGGGCATGGTCAAATCGACCTATGGCACGGGATGCTTTGCCCTGCTCAACACCGGCACCGACATGGTGCCCTCAAAGAACCGGCTGCTGACGACCATCGCCTATCGGCTGGATGGCCAATCCACCTATGCGCTGGAAGGTTCGATCTTCATCGCCGGAGCCGCGGTGCAATGGATCCGCGACGGCCTGAAACTGGTGAGCCATGCCAGCGAAACCGGCCCGCTGGCGCGCACCGCCGATCCAAGCCAGAATGTTTACATGGTGCCCGCCTTTGTGGGGCTGGGTGCGCCATGGTGGGATGCCGATGCCCGCGGGGCCATTTACGGCATTACCCGCAATACCGGACCGGCAGAAATCGCCAAGGCGGCGCTGGAAGCGGTCAGCTACCAGACCCGCGACCTGCTCGAAGCCATGCGCAAGGACTGGACGAGCGGCAGCACGGAAACGGTGCTGCGGGTCGATGGGGGCATGGTGGCGTCGGACTGGACGATGCAGTTCCTGGCCGACATTCTCGACGCGCCGGTGGACCGGCCGACGATTCTCGAAACCACGGCTCTGGGAGCGGCCTGGCTGGCCGGGATGAAAGCCGGGGTATGGCCCGGCATGAGTGAATTTGCGGCTGGCTGGGCCCGCGACCGGCGCTTTGAACCAGAAATGGATGCCGCTACCCGGAAGGCCAGGATCGCCGGCTGGGACGATGCGGTGCGCCGCACGCTGACCCAATAGGGTCAGCCGCCCCCGCTGGCCTCGACTTCGGCTGCCGGCTCTTCGGGTTCGGCAGGCGCCGGCTGATTGATATTGGGATTGTCGCGCAGGAAGGCGGTCACCTCGCTATCGAGCGTGACGAGGAAATCGCTGATGCGCTGGCCGTTGGAGCCCAGGTCATGCAGCGCGCCGATCGAGGCAGAGCGCATGTCGACGGCGGCGCCGCGGCCCGAGGCAGCGACACGCAGCACTGCCTCTTCGCGCCAGCCGACCAAGGTGAGAATGCGCGCATTAAGCTGGCCCGGCGCGCCGGCAATGCCCGGTTCACGGCGCTGGCGAATATCCCAGCCCTGCACCTGCACAAGATGTTCGACGATGGCAAAAAGCTGCAGCGGGTCGAGCGGATAGGTGCGGGTGGTGGCGTTGGGGAAGAACCGCTGTTGCTCCTCCGCTGTCAGCAGCCGCGGCGCGGGCATATCGGCCATGTCCGGCTCGAAGATCAGCGGCAGCTCGCTGCGCGGTGCGGTGGCGATGTCGGTGACGATGGGGTAGCGCAGCGCCTGGACACCATAATAGGCAAAGGGTGCGAGGCAAATCAGCCCCAGGAACAGCCCGGACAGGGCCTTGCTCCAGCCCTGATCACCTGTGTGCCAGAGCCGCACCAGGCCGATGCAGGCGGCCAGAACGGCGAGCGCCGCGACGATTGCGGCAAACAGAGCCACCACAAGGAACACGCCTGAATCGAGGAAGCGCTCGCGGTGCATGAGCACCGGAACGATGGTCAGCGGCACGGCAAGGCTGCCCAGCCGCCGCGCCAGCACAGCCCATTTCGAGGTTCTGATCAGTATCCGCACGAAGGCCTGTTCCCCAATCCGGCGCGCAGAATAGCGGCAAGGTCTTTCGCTTGTTTGAATAAATTCTCCGCGACCACCTAAGGATAAAGGCGCGTGCTGGTCCAGGCGGCACCGGGCAGGTCGCGGGTAAACCGCACGCGATCGTGCAGGCGATACTCGCCGTCTTTCCAGAATTCGATGGCCGTGGGGATCAGGCGGTAGCCGGACCAATGCGGGGGCCGGGGCGTTTCCCCCTCCCCGATCATGGCGGTCAGGGCCGCCACTTCGTCCATCATCTGCTGCCGGTTGGCCAGCGGCCGAGATTGTTTAGAGGTCGCCGAGGCAATGCGGCTGCCCTTGGCGCGGGAGGCGAAATATTCATCGGCCTCGGCCTCGGTGACCTGCTCGACAGGGCCGCGCATGCGCACCTGGCGTCGAAGACTCTTCCAGTGCATGACCATGGCGGCCTGCGGATTGGCCTGCAATTGTTCGCCCTTGGCGCTTTCGAAATTGGTGAAAAAGCAGAACCCCCGGGCGTCGCGGCGGTTGAGCAGCACCATGCGCACATCGGGCAGGCCAGATGTGTCAGCGGTCGCCAGGGCCATGGCATGCGGGTCGTTGGGCTCGCTGTCTTGGGCCATGGCGAACCATTCCTCGAAGATGGCGAAGGGATCGAGATCGGTACGGTCGGTATCGTCGAACAAGCGTTCGGTCAGGGTCTGCAACATTGAGATATTTCCTGCGCGTTGCCCGTGCCGCAACTGGACAAGGGCCGGGGGCGTGGCCATATAGGACTTCAAATACGGGGCGAACAATGCCCCCAAGACAAAGATTGGACCCAATGCGCGATCCTTACACCGTACTTGGGGTGTCGCGGTCCGCAAGCGAGAAGGACATCAAGTCCGCCTATCGCAAGCTGGCCAAGAAGTACCACCCCGACCAAAATCCTGACGACCCAACGGCCCACGGCAAGTTTGCCGAGGCGACGCATGCCTATGACCTGCTCAACGACAGCGAAAAGCGGGGACAGTTCGACCGTGGCGAAATCGACGCGGACGGCAATCCGCGCTTTGCCGGCTTCGGCAATGGCGGGTTCGGCGGCGCCCGGGGCGGTCCAAGGCCCGGCGCTGGCGCTGGCGGATTTTCCGCCGAGGACATTCTCAAGGAGTTCATGAGCGGCTTTGGCGGACAGCCACGCGGCGGCGCAGGTGCGCGCGGCGCAGCGGGCGGTGCGCAATGGGACCCGTTTACCGGCACGGCGGCCGGTGGGGCGGGCGGCCGGATGGGCAAGGGCGACGATGTGATCGTCAATGTCACCATTTCGCTCGAAGACGCACACAAGGCGGCCTCCGTGCCCGTGCGCATGCCGAGCGGCAAGGTGCTCTCGGTCAAGCTGCCCGAAAAGGTCGAGGAAGGTCAGCAGATCCGCCTCAAGGGCCAGGGTTCGCCCAGCCCCTATGGGGAGCCCGGCGACGCCCTGGTGACGGTGCGCTTTGAAAAGTCGAAGACCTTCCGCAAGGATGGACATGATGTGCGCACCGATGTGCCGGTGACCCTCTATGAGGCGGTGCTGGGCGCCAAGGTACGCGTGCCGACGCTGGATGGTTCGGTGGAACTCACCCTGCCCCCGGGCATGGACACCTCAAAGGCCCTGCGCCTCAAGGGCAAGGGGCTCTATGGCGATGGCGATCTCTATGTGAACATCCGCGTGGTGCTGCCGCCGGGCGGCGATGCGGACCTCGAGGCCCTCGCCCGTTTCATGCGCGACCAGAAGCCATACAAGGTGCGCGACTAGGCCCGCGGCGCAGCGGCCCGCTTCAGACGATCGTTGATTGCCTCGCCCAGACCCGTTTCGGGGATGGGCGCGACGGCGATCATCTGGGCACCCATGGCATCGAGGTCGTGCAGCATGGAAAAGAGGTTGCGAGCGGCCTCGTGCAAATCGCCGGCCTCCGAGAGGTTGCGCACAAGGCTGTTATGCGGGACCAGGGGACCGAAGGCCAGATAGGCCTCGCCCGGCATCGGGGTGGTGTTGAGGCGAAGGCCCGCATTGGGCGCATAATGACTGAGCAGCATGCCGGGCGCTGATATCGCCGCACCCTCTTCGGCCTGTTCCACCTGCCGGCCGGTGGCGTCTTCGATCTGCTGCCGGGAAAGCGCGCCAGCGCGAAGCTGAACCAGCCTGTCTCCATCCACCGCAAGAATTGTGGATTCAACGCCGGCCTTGCAGGGGCCGCCATCGAGGACGGGCACCCTGCCGTCAAACCCCTTGTGAACCTGTTCGGCCGTTGTCGGTGAGAGTTTGCCCGAGGGATTGGCGGATGGCGCGGCAAGAGGTCGGTCCGCGGCGCGCAAAAGGCCAAGCGCCAGGGGATGGTCGGGTACACGCAGGGCAACCGTGTCGAGGCCGGCCGTGACAATGTCTGTCAGGCCGTGACCCGGGCGAAGCGGCAAAACGATGCTGAGCGGGCCGGGCCAGAAGGAGTGTGCCAGTTGACGCGCCAAGGGCGAGAAGGTGGCAAGGCCCTCTGCCATGGCCAGATCGGCGCAATGCACGATCAACGGGTTGAAGCGCGGCCGCCCCTTGGTTTCGTAGATGGCCAGCACGGCATCGGGATTGGTGGCATCGGCGCCAAGCCCATAAACCGTCTCGGTAGGGAAGGCGCAGAGCTGCCCGGCGCGCAGCAGCGTGGCGGCTTGTTCAACGGTCGTTTGGAACGGGTCTGACATGCGCGGTGTTTGACAACAGGGAATGCCCGCGTCAAGACGAGATGGAACATGCGGAGAGCCAAGTGACGACGCTTCTGGTCAGCCAGCCCAATTTTGCCGATCACCTGACACCGCCAGGGCACCCCGAACGCGCTGATCGGATCCGGGCAGTGGAAGAGGCGCTGGCCGGGGCCCAGTTTGCTTCGCTCAAGCGCCGCAATGCGCCCTTTGGCGACATCACGCTGGCCGAGCTGGTGCATGACGGAACCTATCTTTCGCGTTTGCGCGATGCGAGACCGGCCGAAGGCATCGGGCAATTGGATGCCGACACCTTTATTTCAGATGGATCAATGGGTGTGGCGGCCACCGGCCTGGGCGGCGCGCTGGCGGGGCTGGAAGCCGTTTTGCTGGGGGAGGTGGACAATGCATTCTGCGCCATTCGCCCGCCCGGTCACCACGCAGAAATCGCCCAGCCGATGGGCTTTTGCCTGATAAACACCATCGCCATCGCGGCGCGGGAGGCGCAGCGGAAATATGGTGCAGAGCGCGTGGCGATCGTGGATTTCGACGTGCATCACGGCAATGGCACGCAGGACATTTTCAAGGACGATCCGAGCGTGTTTTACGCATCGAGCCACCAGATGCCGCTCTATCCCGGCACCGGCAGCCCGGCGGAAACCGGGGTGGGCAATATTGTCAATGTTGCACTGGCGGCCCATTCCGGCGGCGAAGCGATGCGGCAGGCCTACACCGATATCCTATTGCCGGCATTGGAGAATTTCGCGCCGGACCTGTTGCTGATCTCGGCCGGGTTTGACGCGCATATCCGCGACCCGCTGGCCCAGCTCGAGTGGGTGGATGGAGATTATGGTTGGGTCACGGCAAAGTTGATGGAGGTGGCGCACAGGCGCTGCGGCAATCGCATTGTGTCGCTGCTCGAAGGTGGCTATGACCTCAAGGGACTTGCCGGGGGCGTACGGAGCCATGTTTCGACCCTCCTGGACCTGTAAGATGAACGAGATTTGAGCGAGCGAACGGTTATGGCTGACACGGCACAGGACGATGTGAAAACGCTGAGCTTCGAAGCGGCGCTGGAACAGCTCGAGCAGATCGTGGCCAAGCTCGAAAGCGGCAAGGCCCCGCTGGCCGAGTCAATCGCCATCTATGAGCGCGGCGAGGCCCTCAAGGCCCATTGCGAAGCGCTGCTCAAGACCGCCGAGGCGCGGATCGAGAAGATCACGCTCAATCGCGAAGGCAAGGCCGTGGGGACTGAACCGCTGGACGCTGGCTGAGTTTGCTGGATACCCCCACCCGACCACCCCCCGATAGGGGGAGGGACCGCGCCGGTGGATGAGGCGGCACACAGCCTCGAACAGGATATGAGATGACAGCCAACAACACCCTTCGCAATTTCCGCATCGTGCTATGGGTTCTGGTGGCCGTGGCGGCGATCGGGGCGACGGCGCTTTATGTGTTCCGGCCGCCGCAGCGGCCGCTGGGCGTGACGGGACAGGAATTTGCGCTGACCTCTACACAGGGCGGCAGCTTCACCCAGAACGATCTGCGTGGCACGCCGAGCCTGATCTTTTTTGGCTATACCTTTTGCCCTGATGTGTGCCCGACAACGCTGGCGGAAACCACGGCCTGGCGCGCCCAGCTCGGGCTGGCCCCGGAGGATCTGCGCATCATCTTCGTGACGGTCGATCCCGAGCGGGACACGCCGGAAATGGTCAAGGCCTATGTCGAAGGGTTCGATCCCAGCGTGATCGGGCTGGTGGGCAGTGTCGAGGAGACCGAGAAGGCCAAGGCCGCCTTTGGCGTCTTCTCGGAAAAATCGGGCGATGTGGACAGCGAGTTTTATCTGGTCGACCACACCGCGCTGACCTTCCTGATCGACGCGGATGGTACCTTTGAAGGCACAATTGCCTATGAGGAAGCCAGCGACACCGCGCTTGGCAAGATCGAGCGCATGGTCAAGGGGTGAGCCGCACACGGCTCGACCTGGCGCTGGAACAACGCGGGCTGATGCCCAGCCGGGCACGTGCCCGCGATGCCATTTTGCGCGGGACGGTCTCGGTCAATGGCGCAGCGGCGAAAAAGCCCAACCAGATGGTGGGACCCGATGATGTGCTGGCGCTGGACGATCCGGCGGCAGGCTATGTGTCCCGCGCAGCGCTGAAGCTGATTGCCGGGCTGGATGCGGGACAAATCGATGTTGGCGGCAAGACCTGCCTTGATGTGGGTTCATCCACGGGCGGGTTTACGCAGGTGCTGCTGGAGCGCGGCGCCGTGCGGGTCTTTGCCGTCGATGTGGGACATGACCAATTGCACCAGAGCCTGCGGGATGATGCGCGCGTGGTGAGCCTTGAGGGGACCAATGCGCGGGACCTGGACCGGGAGACAATCACCGACCCGATTGACCTGCTGGTATCCGATGTCAGCTTCGTGTCGCTGACCAAGGTGCTGGCGGCGCCAATGGCGCTGTGTGGACCGGCGGCCGAAGCGGTCATCCTGTTCAAGCCGCAATTCGAGGTGGGGCGGGAATTTGTCGGCAAGGGCGGGATTGTCAGTGATTCGGCGGCGATGGAACGGGCGATGGCAGAGGTGGTGGCCTTTGTCGAGGGCGCGGGGTTTGGATTGCGGGCAAAGGTGGTTTCGCCGATTGCCGGCGGTGACGGGAATGTCGAGACGGTGCTGGTGTTCGGGCGGGGTGAATAGGCGATCGAGACACCCCCACCCTATCTGCGCAACGACCTCCGGCCGAGCTACGCTCTGCCATTCGAGCATAGCTCTCGCGGCTTCTCGCCTCAAATCTCTCCACTGGAGCGATTTGCCCTAGGGAGACGGCTCTAAGCCTGTACCCAGGCCTCGTAGGGGCCGCCGGCGATCAGGGCCCAGTAGAGCTTGCCCGAATTGGTGCGGGCAAAGGCCAGGCCGAATTCGGTGAAGCGGTTGGAGAGCAGGGTATTGCGGTGACCTTGGGAGCCGAGCCAGCCTTCGATGGCGTCGGGGAGGGTCTTGTAGCCCTTGGCGACGTTCTCACCCACCGCGAGGAGATAGCCGGCTTCCGAGACACGCTGGCGCAGGGTGACGCCGAGATCGTGGCTGAGCGTGTCCTTTTGGGCCATCAGCCGCGCCTGGGCGCGGGCGGCGGCTTCCAGTTGCGGATTGTAACTCCAGCTTCCGGCGCCATTTGCGCGGCGAACGGCGTTGATCGTTGCAACGATCTGATCGCGGGTGAGGTCTTCAGGCCGGTCCGAGACCTTTGCCGGCAGAGGCGGGATGGTCGAGGCACAGGCCGAGAGCAGGGACGCGGCGACCAGGGCCAGGGCGGCGCGGCGGGTGTAATGGGTCATGGGGTCAGGCCTGGTCGTATGCGCTCAGGAGATTGGGCAGAATGGCAAGATCGGTGGTGACGGGCTTGCCATCGGCCAGATCCCAGCAGACCGAAAGGCCCGAATGGGCGGCGGCAAAGCCGAGCACGCGTTTGCGGTTGAACCCCAGCCGCGCGGCGAAGGCATCGGCCATGGCGTTGATGCGCTTGGGGTCGGCAGCCAGTTTGGTGGCGCCGGGCGGATTGCGGAACGCGTTGGCGACCTCGTAGTGCGGATCACCGATCAGGCCCTTGGGATCAATGGCCAGCCAGCCGCGATCGGACGAGATGATATTGTCGTGGTGCAGATCACCATGCAGGGGGATTTCCGGCATGGGCTTGTCGAAGAGTTTCAGTGCAATACCGGCAGAGCGCGCATAAAGATCGCGCGCTGTGTGAGGCCAGGCGCGCACATCGGTGTCGAACAGTGCCTGGAAGCGTTGCCGCAGCGGCATCAGGTCGGCCAGCGCATCGGCGCGATGGCGGTGGAGGTTGGATACCACGGTGGCGAGGGCCGTAGTGGCTTCGGCGTCGCGGCCATTGCGGGCCGCCTCGCCCAGGGTGCCGCCATCAAGCCATTCCATGAAGATGGTATCGCCATGCATGTCGAAAACCGTGGCGGCGCCATCACCGCCATACCAGGACAGCAGGCGAGCGCCCCTGCCCTCTTCTTCGGATGCGGCAGGCTTGAGGATCTTGAGGGCCGCAAAATTGCGCCCGTTCTGTTCGACGCGAAAGATCCAGCTTTGCGGCGTTTCCGCCACGGGTGTGGACTTGGTCAGGGACCAACGGATCATGGCACGGCTCAACGCCGTTTCGACGGGGGACTGATTCACCATGGCGCCATTAGAGCAGAAGCGAGGACACGATTCGACGGTTCTGTGCACGTGACGCGAGAAGGTGATGGAAGTGAGGCGGAACGGTCTGCCGGGTGCCCCAACTGGCGCTGCTGAGATGAGGACTGAAGGCGATCACCCCACCCTAGCTTCGCTACGACCCTGTGGGCCTAGCGCCGCTACCCTCCCCATCAAGGGGAGGGAGGGAAGAACGCTAGCGCCTCAGCCGACGCGACCCTCCTCTGAAGGAGAGAGCATGAGGGTGACGTGACCACGCCGTATCCTACTTAATTCTGTAGGCGTCTTTCGCCGCCTGATAGCTCAGATGCCTGGCGATTTCGGTGGCAGAGGATTTGCTGAGGCGGTTTTCGGCGACCCAGTTGGCCAGGAAGCCGCTGACTTCGCGGCGCCAGACATCGTGGCGGGCGGGGATGGAGAGCAGCGCGCGGGTGTCGTCGTTGAAGCCGGCGAGGTTGTAGAAGCCGGCGGTCTCCACGACCTGATCGAGATAGCGGCGGATACCCTGCGGGCTGTCGTGGAACCACCAGGGCGGGCCGATCATCAGCGAGGGCCAGTAGCCGGCCATGGGGGCCAGTTCGCGGGCATAGGTGGTCTCGTCAAGAACGAACATGATGATCTGCAGGTTCGGCTCATTGCCACACCGGCTGAGCAGCGCCCTGAGACCGCCGACATAGTCGGTCGGCCCCGGTATGTCGGCGCCCAGATCGGCGCCGCGCTCGTCAAACAGCAGCGGATCGGTGTTGCGGCGGGAACCGGCGTGGATCTGCATGACCATGCCATCTTCGACCGAGAGCAACGCCATTTCGGTGAGCATCTGCGCGCGGAACAGTTCGGCATCACTGGCGTCGTGGCGCCCAGCCAGCACCTTGTCGAGCAGGGCCTGCTTTTCATTGAGCGGCAGGTCGGCGGTGTTGGCCGTGGGCACGCCATGGTCAGTGGCGACAGCGCCAAATTTGCGGAAATAATCGCGGCGCTTGCGGTGGGCGTTGATCAGCCCATCCCATTTGGTGATGTCCTCGCCGGTGAGTTCGCCGAATTTGTGCAGATTTTCGACAATGGCGGCGCGGCTCGGATCGGTGACGTCGTCCGGACGGTAGGTGGTTCGGACCTGGCCGATCAGGCCCTGTTCGGCCATGGACTGGTGATGGGCCAGGGGATCTAGCGCAAATTCGGTGGTGGCGATGACCTCGACCTTGAAGCGATCGAGAATGGCGCGCGGCAGCAGGTCGGGTGACGCCAGCTTTGCATCGATGGCGTCGTAAATGCTGTCGGCGGTGGCGCCGGAGAGCTCTTCGGTGACGCCAAAGACCGCATGTAGGGAATGGTCGATCCAGGTCTTCGACGGCGTGCCGGCGAACAAATAGTAGTTCTCGGCAAACAGTTGCCAGGCCTTGCGGCCATCGGTTTGGATGGTCTTGCCATCCTTGCGGGGGATGCCCAGCGCATCATAGCTGATGCCGCGGCTCCTGAGCATGCGCAGCACATAATGGTCCGGCGTCAGGAACAGCGCGGTGGGGCTGGCAAAGCGGCCATTCCGGGCGAACCAGGATGGATCGGTATGGCCGTGCGGGCTGATCAGCGGCAGGTCGCTGACGGCGCCATAGAGATCGCGCGCAATGGCGCGCGCAGGCTCGGAAGCGGGAAACAAACGGTCGGGATGGAGATGGCTTGGCTGGGTCATGGGGAGGTTGTGCCACGTTCACCGGGCAGTTTCAATGTCTTCCATACAAGATGGGAGCGCGGGGGATTTGAAACAAATTAACCGCAAAGGGAGAACGCGCTTGGATGGCCGAAGGCTCGCGGTATCCTCGCTGCCATCAAGGGTAAGAAACGGCCCAGCAAGGCGGCGGCCCGGCTAACACATTGCGTTCCCTTTGGAATGGCGTGTTGCGGAGGCGGCAAGATGACCCAGCTCGATCTCGACCAGTCCGGTTTGGACCTGACTCGCCTGCGGCGCGGCGTTCCGGCGCAGCGCCAGCGGCTGATGGTGCTATCGGGCTTTGCATGTGCTTTTACCATGGTTGGCGTGGCGGCAGCGGTGCTGAGCGCCCTGCTCTAGCCTGAGGCGCCGGCCGAAGCCCGCCGGGGCAAGTCCGGCTTCTGGCCAAAAAGCTGCAACATGGGGGTCACGTCCTGGGCCGGGACGGGGCGTGAATACAGATAGCCCTGCCCCATCTGGCACCCATATCGCGCCAGAATGTCGGCCTGCTGGCCGGTTTCGATGCCTTCTGCGACCACCCGCGTGTCGAGCTGGCGGGCGATATCGAGAATGGCACGCGTTACCACGCCACTGGGTTGGTCGACGCCCAGCCTTTCGACAAAGGAGCGGTCGATCTTGATGATATCGACCGGGAAGCTGAGGAGATGGGTGAGCGAGGCATAGCCGGTGCCGAAATCATCCAGCGCGACGAGAAGCCCCTGTTCGCGCAGGGCCTCCACGGCCCGCGGCACGGTCTGGTCGCTGTCGCCCATGAAGACGGATTCATTGACCTCAAGCACGACATGGCTGAGCGACACGTTCTGGCGGGCAAAGATGTCCTGGATCCGCTCGGCCAGGTCGCCGCGCTGAAAATCGCCCGTGGTGACGTTGATGCCCACATGTTGAAACGGAATGCCGGCATCGAGCCAGTAGCGGATGTCCTGCGCCACATGGTTGAGCATCCTGCCGGTCAGTTCATAGGCAATGCGCGGATCCTCAAGCCCGGTCTGAAACGCCCCGGCAGAGACGATGGTGCCATCCGGCATGACCAGGCGGGCAAGGGCTTCCAGGCCCACGATCTCGGCCGTTTCGAGCCGGACGATGGGCTGATAGTGCGCGATCAGCCGGTTCTCGTTCAGGGCCGTGCCGAGCCGGCGCACAGTGTCGATCCGCTCGACCATGTCGGTGCGCAGATCCGGGCGGAAGCCGACATAGCCGCCGCGATGGGTCTGCTTGGCCTGATACAGGGCAAAATCCGCGTTCTGGCACAGAGTATCGGAATCGATGCCATCGACGTCGAACAGCGCGCCGCCCAGCGTCACATGCGCATCGATAGTCTGATCGCCGACCTCGACCATGCCGGAGGCTGCGGCCAGCACGCGGGCGGCGGCAGCCTCGAGAGCGGCGTGGTCGGCGCAATCGGAGACAAGCAGGGCGATTTCATCGCCCCCCTGGCGGCAGGGCAGAATGTCCGGGCCACATTGGCGCAGGCGGCCGGCGATGGCGCGGATGAGCGCATCGCCTGCGGCGTGGCCGATGCTGTCATTGACCAGCTTGAGATGGTCGATATCAAGCAGGATGAGCCCGAAGGGTTCGCCAACCAGGATGCGCTCGGCCAGCGCGGCGTTGAAATGGCCCCGGTTGGGGAGGCCGGTCAGCACGTCGAAATAGGCCAGACGATGGATCCTGGCACGGACGCGTTCATGTTCGATCGCCAGGGCGCACAGGTGCAGGCAGGTGGCCACCACGTCACGCTCGAAAGCGGAGGGACCTCGCTTGGTGTCGTAGTAGAAGGCAAAGGTGGCAACCACCTGGCCCTCGCTGTTGTGAATAGGGCTCGACCAGCAGGCCTGCAGGCCCAGCGGCAAGGCCAGGGCCTTGTAGTCGGCCCAGAGCGGATCGGTTTCGATATCGGTAACGATCACCGGTTCGCCGCGCCAGGCGGCGGTGCCGCAGGACCCAGCGCATGGGCCGATCGGGACACCGTCCACCGCAGCCGAATAGGTGACCGGCAGGCTGGGGCCAGCGAGCGGGCGCACCCTGCCCGCTTCAATCAGCAGGATGGAGCAGGTCACCCCGGGCACATGGCTCTCGACGCGACGGCACAAAATGTCGCCGACCTCGGCCAGTTCTTCCCCACGTGCGACGGCTTCGAGGACTTCCGTCTGTATGCGGAGCAGAAGTTCGGTATCGCCCGCCACCTTACTGGCTCCCAGTTTGCTAGGCGGTAAGGCTAGCAGAGCACGCGTAAAGGGAGTGTGTGTGGAAGAATGCAGATTGAATCAATTTGCGCAAGAAACCGGACTGCCAGGTCCGATCGGGTCCCGAGGCCCTTGGCCGGCCATCTGTCGGATCGGCCAATAGCAGCCAGACCATGGCACAGGCAGCCCACTGCTCTGCTTGCTGTTCACGACATAGGAAGGTGGTGGTGCCAGAGCCGGAATCGAACCAGCGACACGCGGATTTTCAATACCCTTAAATCTCAATCACTTAGCCACAATTTGCCCCATACCGTCTCGCGGACCGAATGATCGTGTTCAGGAATAAGTCTCTGAACTGTCCAAGCTTTCCCAACGCGTCCTGTTCAAGCCCAGCGACGCCTGCTCCCCCATTGCAGCCCAGCACACTGAAACACGCGGCTGTGGTCGAACTTATCCTCGGCGAACCCGAAATCCACGAGTTCAAGCCATCCCGCTTTCCTGGCTACGTGCACGCCAATACGCTGGGTGGCCAAAGCGCGTTGACCAAGTACCGCGCCTTCAGCACCGGGTGTTCAGATTGCCGTGACCCGAAAACAATCCACCGCTATCCTCGCCAGCATTACCATATGAGAATTTGCCCATGCTGCCAGCCGGTGCACGATATTTGCCCAACTTCATCATTCAGTCAGATGAAGAAGCGCTGCTTGGCCAGATCGACAACTTGCCTTGGCTCGGAGACCTGAAGCGTCGTGTCCAGCACTACGGGTATCGCTACGACCATAAGGCCCGCCGCGTAACTGATAACGCTTATCTCGGCGCTCTGCCTAGTTGGCTGAATGACTTGTCTACCCGGCTCTGGGAAGCAGCGATTTTCGACGCAAAGCCCGATCAAGTCATCATCAACGAATATCTGCCCGAGCAGGGCATCTCCGCGCATGTGGATTGTGAGCCGGGCGTTGGTGACACCATCGCTTCGCTCAGCCTCGGTTCGGCCTGCTTAATGGAGTTCTCGAGTGTGCGCTCGGGGGGCTCTTTGACCCGACTTTTAGAACCACAGAGACTGCTCGTCTTGCAAGACGAGGCGCGTTTTGAATGGAAACATGGCATCCCTGCACGTAAATCTGATGTTATCGAGCAGCAAAAAGTGACGCTTGGACGCAAAGTGTCGCTGACGTTTCGCACCGTCGTGCTGGCGCGCTAAGCGGGCACGTGGAAGGTTCGAGACATCTTGCCGTGGATCGTACGTTCGAGCGTGTCAAACCTCGAACTCTTACAAAGCATTGCAATGTACGCCTTCATGACGTACATTGGACGCGAATGCGCTTAAGGAGAACGACCATGCGCACGTTCGACGACACGACAAAAGACATAGATGAGCGGGCAAGCGAACGGATGAATTTCCGCACGAAGCCACATATCAAGGAGGCAATTCACCGCGCGGCAACACTCAGCGGTGTGGACGATAGTGTCTTCACGATGAGCGCTGCCTATCGGTCCGCACTCGAAACGATCGCCGCGCATGAACGCACAGTTCTGGAGCCGGTGGACCATGCCGCGTTCTTCGACGCACTCGACAATCCATCGCAGCCGACTGCAAGGCTGAAGGATGCATTTGCCCGCCATAAATCGCGCGTCCTGTCCAAGTGACAGGCAACCCACCCGAGAAAAACACCATAGAGCCGTTCGATCCAGACAAGCATGATCGGACGGCTTTTTCCTGTGGTGTTGAACAGGTCGACAACTTCTTCAAGAAGACGGCCAACAAACTGTCGAAGGCGGGTAATTCCCGCGTCTATGTGATGACCGCCCCCGACGGTTCGGTGATTGGCTTCTATGCACTCAATGCGCACGCGGTCGATTATGTGGATCTTCCAGAAAAGTATGCCCGGTCGCGGCCTGCGCATGGCTCCATCCCGGCCGCGTTTCTGTCCATGATCGGTGTGGATCAACGTTATGCAAGTCAGGGCTTTGGTGGCGATCTACTGGTTGACGCCCTAATGCGAATTGCCAGAACATCTGAAGACATCGGAATTGCTGTCGTAATCCTCGACGTCCTCGATGACGGGAACCCCGACCAGCTCAAACGGCGTAAAGCGCTCTACGCCAAATACGGCTTCCAGTCCCTGCCCTCAAACCCACTACGTATGTTTCTGCCGGTTGCAACGATCCGCAAGCTGCTCGCTGAGTGAACATAGCTCAGACCTAAGCTCCACGTGTCCATCCTGTTGGTGCCGTCGCCGATGACCCCCATACGTACCCCCGAGGTCAGGACCGGGATCGCATAGAAAAACAAGAGGTTCCACAGAGAAAGGGCCGGAAATTCCGACCGACTGCCACAATTAGTCCGCGTGTCGACTGCGCTAGATGTTTAGTCCCGGCATCTGATGGATCGGATCTATGATGAATGGATCTGGGTTTGCAGTCCACTGCTTGCAGATGAACTCGTATGGAGTGAGTCCCTTCAGCGTCTTCAGTCGCCGTCCAAAGTTGTAGGCGTCGATGAAGTCCCGAAGGTGCTGAAGAAGCTGATCGTGGCTGTCGTAGTGGAAGCGCCTGACGGTCGCCTCCTTGATGGTCCGGTTCATCCGCTCGACCTGACCATTGGTCCACGGGTGCCGCGGCTTAGGGAAAAGATGACGTTATTAGCGAGATGATTGTCGAAAATCCGTGCGTCCGCAGCGGCTGCGATCGCCCGTGCGATTGTCAGCTTCCCGACCGCATAATGGCCGATGAGATATATTATGGTGTTTCTCATGTTCCCCTCGAGCCATCACAGGGGATTGGGGTTGGCGACTTAGGCTCGTCGTTCGTCCTGATCATCTCTATACCTTTGGCAGCTATCACGTTGAAAATACCAAAAGTTGTCCGTCGCGAAACCACCCCGACCTAGCCATTGGAGAGACGGGAGCTCAATCGGTTATTAGGTTTTTCTTATGCGTCGGGATGGCCGGACTGGGGCGCTTGCCTACTGGGGGGGTCTTACCAGCTGTAGCTTATGGTGTGTGATCACTTGGCTAAAGCGCCTGCCGGGCCTATTAGCCATGCATGAACTTTCCTGCTCCCCTCGCTCGCCTTCTGCCTCATCTCGTCACGGTCAGCCCGCTTGAACGTCTTCGCGCCGCGGGTGGTGCCGCGATCGGTATTTTGATCGTTGGCATTATCGGCATGCTGACGCTGCCGGCGCCCAGTGCGCCGCTGCTTATCG
>NZ_PYVZ01000015.1 GCF_003056405.1 Devosia indica | reverse complement strand
GGCGCCGCCGCCCCGTGTCCACAATCTCAAGCCGCTCAACACGGCTTCTGTCTGTAAGGATATCCATAGCGACAGTCAGCTATCAGACTGACCGCTCAAGCCAAGACGGCCACCAACGGAGGCTTACGTCGGTGACGCGGACGTGAAACCTGTTTCCATCACATGCGACTCTAGGGTCGGGCGCGGACTCACCGTCAGCCCACGCGAAGAATGAGCCGCGATTGCAATCGCAGCCGTTCTGCCCGTCAGACCATAGAAACTTACTCGCCTCGTCCCACGGTTCATCTCGATGGTACGCGCGCGTCTCACCAGTCGAGGTGTCGGTTATGTGGACGTTGTATCCGCTAAGCATCAAGCAACTTCCTTTGATCTGGCGCTGCGCTCGGTTTACGACTGGCTTCGCCGCCGCACTGGAGAATTAGATGTTCGCGATGAAATACACTGCTTCCGTACTCGGTCTTGCTGCGGTTATTGTCACAGCGTCCGCAGCGATCATTGCCACGATTGAACCCATGCCGCCAGAATGCAAGAACCGAGCGGGCGGCTTCAATGAGATGTTTGCGCCAACGGCGACTGAAGAGTGTCGAGCAGCGCGTGATTAGCGCCAATATCCGGCGATATAGACGACTAGGTCAACGTGGTAGTATGAGGCCAGAATGGAGAACCCAAACTGTTTCGGTATGGGTGCTGGCGCTCTTTAGCTATCACGCCGATCTATGGCGGCCGCTGGAGCAGGGTTAATTGAAGGTCATGACCAAGCCAGAGAAAGGCATCGTATTGAACCGGCGCAAGAGACTATCCCCGACCACCCCTCCACGAATCTATGAATCGGAAATTGCTGAGGTTTCGAGCGACGTTGGTTTGCTGACTCTCGAAACTGACGACGGAAAGCTCGGCTTTCTGCTAAACCGACAAGGAGCGACCATGTTGATGTTGCACCTGCAGGTTTTCCTGGGCGAAGTTGAGAAGCATTAGCCACCAGAGCGTTAGGCGGAACTAGGGGTAGATATCCGATGTACGGACGCGCGAACGTGCCTCACGGACTGATGTTTCACCATTTTACGGACGCCAAGCACCCCGCCGGACAAGGTGCGATTACGGCCGATCAGTTTTCCGACATGTTGAGGTATGCCGGCCTGCAGAGAATTCTGTCCCCGGAGACTTGGAAACAGAAGGCTCGGTCCGGGCGTCTGGCACCAGGAGACCTATGCATCACGTTTGATGATGCGTTGCTCTGCCAATATGAGATCGCGAAGCCGGTACTTGATGACCTTGGCTTGCAAGCGTTTTGGTTTGTGTATTCCGGCGTCTTTGAAGGCCGCGCGGATCGGCTAGAAATATATCGCCATTACAGGACCACCCGGTTTCAGGACGTTGACGCGTTCTACGAAGCGTTTTTTAGAAGCCTCTCATGTTCCGTCCATCGGGATCAGTATCATGCTGCTAGATCAGAGTTTGCCAACCTCAGCTATCTGAAAGAGTTTGGCTTTTACTCTGACACCGACCGGTTGTTCCGGTACCTGAGAGACAGAATATTGGGGCCTTCCGGGTACTTCGAAGCGATGGATCAAATGATAGAGGGCGATCCATCGTACTCGCGAAGTAAGGCGGGAGAAGCTCTATGGATGAAGCAGCACCATCTAAAGCAGCTCTACGAGTCCGGCCACGAAATCGGCTTGCATTCCTACACACACCCGACATCAATAGCCGACCTGCCCACAGACGAACAACGCGCCGAGTATGAGAAGAACCTTACGCATCTGCAAAAGGCACTTGGGGTCACACCTGACACCATGAGTCACCCGTGCGGCTCATACAATGAGGAAACGCTCGTCGTGTTGAGAAACATGGACGTAAAGATGGGCTTCGTGTCGAGCATGAAACTGGTCGATGATCCCTTATGCCTGCCAAGGCAGGACCACAGCAATATTGCGATTGAAATGGGCATGCGCTGATGGCGATCAAAGTTGGCACTCCTTCAGAGGTTGGAGTCACCGAAAGCCGCGTAGAGCTTTTTTTCGAGCATCATTGGCCGCGACGAATATCCCTGGCGGACCACGCCTTCGCCCACTGGCAATTTGCCTTGGCGCCCGATACGGGGGCAAATCACAGCATCATTGCCTTTGATCAAGGTGAGAACCGTATCGCCGGCGTCATGGGCCTCACGCCCAGACCATTCTATCTCTCTGAGAGCGCCCTAAATGGGGCCGAACTCACTACATGGGTTGTTGCAGAAAACTATCGAAACTCGGGTGCGGGAGCGAAGATTCTCTCGGCAGTCATGGAGCGATACGACGCCCTCATCGGGATGGGTATATCCGCCCAGGCGTTGCCAATTTATCTGCGATCAGGATTTCGGTATTTGAGGGCGATACCTCGATACGTCAAAATTCTAAACCTAGACAACTCCGCTCGCGTAGGAGAAATCACACCGGTCGGGAGAAAGTTGCAGCGCATTTCGGGTCCAGATGCGCCTCCTTACCAGGTCAGTGGCGAGGTCAGTCCCGAACTATTCGTCCGGCTCACCAAGTCATTGAACATGTTCGACAGAGGCCCAAGATATCTTGAGTGGCGATACCGCAACCATCCCAGGTTCAAGTACGATGTTTTCTCTGTACGTTCTGGCGGGGGAGAGGCACTCGTCGTTACACGTACCGAAGACGGGCTCGGTACCATAAAGGTCCTTCATGTATTGGACTGTGTAGGCGACGAAAGTGCAATGCCCGCCGCAGTCGCCTTTATCGAAGAACGGGGCAGATCGCTCGATGTTGATTTCTGCGACTATTACTCCACAGCGGCCAGCTTGAATCGATTTTTCATTGCGTCCGGATGGCACTCAACCGTCGATGACGTGGACGTGCAGCTGCCGCATCTCTTCCACCCCGTTGAGATGCGAAGCCCTCCCACCACATCGCTTATCTACTGGGCGCGAGATAGGATGACCGAGATGGCGGATCTCGGACGGTTGTATATTTCCAAGCAAGACGCTGACTTAGATCGGCCGATGCCCCTCTGAGTTTGCCGCTATCCGACTTAGCCAGTTTGCGATCCGCTCCGAGGCGTTCGGCGGATTCTCAAAGATACTTTGACCGTCCTGACGATCAGATGCAGGCCAGCTGTCAATTAACTTGATCAGCGCTGGCTCTAGCTCGTCAAGATCGTTCACACCCACCGCCGCGCCGTTGGTGACGAGTGGATTACCATAAGGCGACCTAACTTGATCCAGAACGATCAGCGGAACATCATTGAAGGCGCACAAAAACCCCACTGTTGAGTTGTCGATAATGACGACGTCGGCCCCCTTGACAACCCCGACAATATCCTCATTGGAAACTATCCTGACGTTCTCGGGGATGTGTACACGTCCTCCGACCGCCGCCTGCTCGCTCATGGACGGGTGGAGTTTAATACAAACTCCCCAGTCAGGGTGGGCTTCTGCTATGCGCAATAGCTTGTCAAACTGCGCGTTGAAAATCCCAGGGATAGAAGTCGCCGCATAGACCACGATTGGACGCTTAGCTGTGTACCAATGCTGAAGAGCCGGGGAAACGGTTCTGGCGTTGAAGGCATTCTGCCAATCTGCAAATACGGGTTGGCCGAGCGGGTGAACCCTTTCGCCCGGGAACCCCTCGGTGACAATCCGCGCTCTTACCTCGTCGTTGAGAACCACCACGTGATCCGGCCATTCTTGCTCTGGCAACAACCGTGGCAGAACGCTTCCTCCATAGGGCCCAAGCATGGAATATCCCAGGAGATCGTCTATGCGGGCAGACGTGACGCCAAGATCACGAGCAGCCAAGATCGCCGCCCGTTCCATGCGAACGTGAACCGTAGTGACAACCACGTCCACCTCTTCCTGTTTGAGTACGTGTCGCATGAAATGTACCGGGCAGAAGGCGGATCGCCCCTCCCTCTCGTAGCGCGAATAGGCTGCTTCTCGGCCCTCATCCGCAATAAGGTCGCACATCGAGATGCCCATATAGGCACACGATTCCTCCCATGAAACGCCCACACTCGGCTCCCAGATTGGTCTGGATAGCGTTGCGCCGATATCCACGGCCTCATGGTATGAATGGTGGGAGAGAAACGACGCGCAACTTAAATGGCTGTAGCCCGAAGCTGCAAGTTTCGGTGCGGCGGTAGTCAGCGCCAATACCTTTGCTTCAATGTCTGATCGGGTTGCCAAATGTGGCAGTAATTGTAGCACAATATCGACGTGCCCGCCGCCGTATGTAACGAAGAGAATTTTGCGTTTTTTCAAAAGGTATTACCGACTGATGGGGGAGCTAACTCATTTGGCAGCGCTAGCGCCAATAACCTGCAACGTACGTGATCAGATCAATTTGCATATAGTTGCCAATAATAGATACTGACCGAAAAACCTCTATTCGCCCGTCCTTGCCAATAGGAATGTCCACCTCGACATGGTTCAGGTCGTAAGGGGTTTCGCCCTTAGCGCCCGCCGGCTTCTGTGCCGTTGCATGTATCATTTCGTTGGGCTGATGGTTGCCTCCGTAAGGCCGCATCGACGCCTGCAACTGCCCTTCAAGTTTGTTTTCCGCCCATGTAACGCCTGAGACCTTAGCCTTGATGTGTAGGCGCACCGCCGTGGCATCCCTCGGGATATTATAAGGCGGCTCGTGCAGATTCTCGCTCGCAATCCATCCAACCAATGGTTCCGAGAGCGACTCGGTGCCGTGCCCCCAAATGTCATATCCCCACGAGAGCCATTTCCTATATTGGCCATCAGTCCCCGGTAAGCGAAGATATTGAACGGTCGGGCCATTTGTGTTGGCATAGTATTGTCCGAGGCGATGATAGTTTGCGCCGGCCACTCCCTCTTCAGCGTTTGCCTGTAGTGCGAGGGGTAGCATAGCTAGGAATAACCAGAAAACTCTCATCGCGCTCTACTTTCATCGTGTGCGGTCTAAGCGTTGGAATAGCAGTTCCAGGCACCGTGCATCCACCGAATTGTACAGGGGCAATTCAACGCAGTTCTTAGCCCTGTGCGAACTGCTCATCCTTCAATCCACCCATACATCCGCATCTGGCGGGTGGTGGTCGCGAGGTTGGGCGCCGCATGAACTCCCCTGGAGACGGCCCCCATATCCACCGGCCTGCACCGTCTGGCCGCCGCTGTAGAAAGTTCTTCCACGTCCCCTTGCAGCCGTCAATCTCGCTGAGTTGACGGCTGCAGTAGAGCCAAAGCTGGGAACACCATTGTTTAGCGTGCCTCTACAGCTAAATCGGAGGCTCGAACAAGCTCGGCCTTCCCGATCGGGCCCGTATGATGCTGGACCCGTCCAGGGCCTGCGCGGGTCCACCAAGTTCGGACTGAAGCAGCTCCCTCACACAGCAGGACATACGCCCCAGTTCTTCGTCCAGACGGTCGCGAACCGGTGCATTCTCGAAAAGAGCGACAATACCGCCGGCAACGAGCAGATTGTCTATGCCGACATCCTGCTTGCGCAGCGCCAGTTTCCCAGTTGCCGCAGCGGCCCGTAGCAAGGGCAGGAGAAACCGCCGGGATGGGAATATTTCTGCAACCTCAAGGCCAAAGCGCAGACTTGCCTTGAGCAAGAAAGTCGGGTTAACGACCTGACGCCACTTCTCGAGCACCAGATTCTCCCTTACTGACTTGTGCATCCGTGGTGGAGCGCCTTCCGCCTCGCTCATCAATGCATTTCGACGCGCATGTCGGGACAGGCTGTCGGATCTTGACGTCTCGCCGGAGCGTTGCGTTTCCAAAGCACCGGCCAGCTGGATCAGGCCCGCGAGCATTTCCTGCTCGTCCTCGAGGACCCAGGCCGGTCCCCGGCTTGCGACTTCATTGAAATAGAGTTCGCGCAATTCTGGTGTGCTGAGGCCATAGTGCGCGGCGAGCAGTTCGGGCCCATGCGTGCGGCAATAATCGGCGACCGGGGCGTTAGAGGTCCTGTAGTGGCTGGCATTGATGTTGAAAAGAGAAGCGACGGACCCAAGGAGACCTTCCATGTCCCGATTGGCAGCCACTATCGCTTCCTGCTCGGCCCGACCTTCCTGCGTGCTCCAGGCCAGATCGAGCCTTGTTACGGTCATGGCGATTGCCTCGACCAGTTGCTGTCTTGTGTTTGATCTGTCGGGGCGACCAGCGCGTGAGGCTTTTGCCAAACCCGGCTCATAGTAGATGCTGATGATGGGCCAACCGTCAGTGAAACGCTGCAGCGCGGCCGATGTAGGCAGGTGAACGGTGGCCAGATCTGCTACGTCAACGAATTTGAGCGCGACGGTCTTGACCAGAAGGGATGAACCCGTGGCAAGACACGTCATGATCCCTTCTTCGATGTCTTGTGCCTGCAATTCGGGCACGTAGCGTCGAAGGGCCGGCATGCGCTGAGTCTGTAGGAGGTCGTCCGGCACATTGAGGATGACGTCCGTCGTAATACCCGGATCGGGGTTCTTGATACTTGCCACGAGCTGGGCGGACCAGGGGTTCATGTCTATCTCCAAAGCCACAGTCTCGGTGCTAAGGGCAGCCGGTTAAGGCTGAATTGAGCGGACTTCACATTCTGGCTAGAGCGGAACCCGAGCTGAAGTGGCCCGGAGGAGCCGCATCATGAAGACATGGAACCGCAAACCAGGCGGCGCGTTTCCTCAGGTGCGTGAAGAACAAAGCCCCCAGTTCGCTCGCATGCCCTGGCGACCTTGTTGCCGGGGCAACCAAAAAGACCTTTTTTGATCCATCTTTGCCCCACCACTTGTGCGGGGCATTTTTTACGCGGTGCCATCATCGCTCTGACAGACGTTCTGCTTTAGGGTCGGCCTGCGCTATCCGTAGTCAGCGCATTGACCTCCAAGGTCCGCCCCTGCGCTGTAGCTCACCCGGGCGCAGGGGTTTCTGGCCCCGGTACCTAAGATAACAGCTTGGGATAAATCGGAGCTCTTACCGGCCCTTGTGCGTGGCATTGAGCGAGATGGAACCGACTTGGGCTTAAGGCGCCATTTACGCTGCGGTTCGACCTCGAACAAGGCACCCGGACGGTGGTGACACTGTGGCTGGCAGCACTGTGTTTTCAGGGGCGATTTGAAATCCGGCATTGGCCCGATTGAGCACCTGACCCATCTTTTGAGAGTCTCGGGCTTCTTTGTGATGGGGGCTCAGCGTTGATCACCGATGAGTATTTCCGCGAACGCGCGGCGGCCGAACGTGCCAGCGCAGCCGGTATCCGGCCGCTGGCGCATCACGTGAGGGCTCTCTATGTGGAAATTCGCACGCTTCGCGAGGATGGAGTGGGGTTTAAATATATCGCTTCGGTCTTGATCGACGCGCGCGGTCAAGCATCTTGCGACCCGATCGATGTGACCGAAAAGCTCCGTGTCTACCATCACAGGGACCGCAAGACGCTTGGGGACGCCGTTCCGGCCCTGAAGCCGGCCGGACGGGGTGCTCTGCCCGGCCCCGTTGCCCGTCATCAAGATGTGCGTCCAGCCAAAGCCAATCCGACACCAGTGTCGAACCCGACCGGAGGTTCTGTGATGCCTTCGAGCACAAGCTCTACAGAAGGTCTGTCGGACGTTTCTCGAGCGATCCAGGCGCGCGCCGCGCGCAAACGCCTTGTCGCCGACGACACGGCCTGAGTCCCAGAGTTGCGGTGGGTCTGAACCTCGACCAAATGACGGCCAAGGCCAAATCCGTGATTGGCCCAGTGGCCGCAAATGCGTCCGCCCCTGATCCTTTGCGCAGGGATCATTCCGGTCCCGTATCAGAAAGGACCAAAGCTTTGGTAGACGCGCTCCACTTCTCCCCTCCCGCCCGGGTCGATGCCCCGCCCGGCCTGATCATTGTCTCCCAGATTTCCGGTGGCACGTCCAAAACGTGGACGTCGACGCTGGTCATCGATGCGGCGATACGCGCGGGCCGGACCCTGCACATCTTCGAGAATGACCGCCAGGACATCTTGCAGGCCTATGGCTCGGTCCGCCGTATCAAACTGGCAGCCACCGAGGAAGTCGTCCACAACCCGACCGCCGACATCGAGGTGCATGAAGATCTCGATGCCGCGCTCCGCCGGCTCGCCGAGCACGAGGACGAAACCATTGTTTACGACACCTCGGCCGCAAGCCTGAACCGCCTGGGCTATGTGGTCGACATGCTCAACATCCCCGATCGCATCGTGGCCATGGGGTCCCATTGCTTGGTCCTTGTGCCGGTCTCAGCGCGACAGGATATCGCCAGCGAAGCGCTTGTCACTTTCAAGGTCTGGAAGAGCATCATGCCGGCGCCGCACCGGGTCGTTCCGGTGATCTTCTATCGTGATGGCGATCCCACGCGGGTGTCCGAGGACCACCCTCTTCGCAGCCTTGTGGCAATGGCCGAGGACGGCTGCATCGTCCAGCCCCGCGTGCCGCTCCAGGTCCTTCTCGCCCATAAGGGCTCGGGTCTGCCGCTTTATCAGCTCGCTGACTTGCGGGATCCTCTGGCCACCATGGATATTGCCAAGCGCGCCGGTATCGCGCCGGTGATGGCTGAACTCCTGCGGCGCGCCTGCGCGGATGTGCTGGCCGATATTGACCCGCAGATGGCGCTTCTGGGTTTTCGGCACGGCGCGTAGCGCCGCGCTCCCTAAGCCACGACGCGATGGGTCAGGCGTTGATCACCCGCCTCAGGACCAGCAAAGGTGACATCGCAAAGAAACGGCAATTGATGCGGGATGTCTTTGGGTATCTCCACCCCAGGACCCGATCGGCACTCATAGAGAGTGCCGTGGCGCCAAACGAAACCGAACTTGGGGACTTCCTCCACGCAGCCTTGCTCCGGGCGAAGAATCGGCTCCCAACCCGCCCCCTGGAAAAGGCCATTGGGGAGATACCCGTAAAGCTGTTTATCCGGGCCAAAATGCGGCGGGCCCTCCTCCTCCTTCCCCACCTCATCCAGCGCCTCCTCCCCTAGCGGGAGGGGGCGCCTCATGTTCCGGTCCCACATGTGCATCAGCTCCCAATCCGCACAGCGGAAAAGGTCGAAGGGATAGAGAGCAACGCTCTGCGAGCCAGACCCGTCAATTGACCAGTGCCAGGGTCGACCCATCGACATAACCCAGGGCCTTTCCGTCCTTGAACACCGCGAAAAAGCTGCCCGATGATTGCATGGCGCTCACCAGAGTCCCAACGGGCAGGACGCTGTTGGGCTCGCTTCCGGCTTCGGGTCCGGCAAAAAGTTCCGCCGGCGCGATTATGACATGGGTATGCTGCGACGGCGGTGGCCTCTCGAGATCTGGCGCCGCCAGCGCGCCCAGAATATCGGCCCGCTGGGCCACGGGGAAATCCGAGCCGACGATGCTCATCTGTGGAATCTGGCGGAAGTTGAATGCGGCATAGCTAAGTTCGGGTACCGCGATGTCGACCGACCCGGCCAATTCCGTCACTGCAATCGTGCCGTCCGAATTGCTGTCGCCTTCGTTGAGCGCCTGGAGTAGCGCATAGGTGAATACTCCGTGCCCCCGATAGCCTTCGAGGGCAGGCGCGCTGTCCGTGGATGCAGACATGACGGTTCGTCCCATGGCGCGTGTCAGGCGGGCCAGCGCCGCGACCTCTTCGAGGCCCCGGCTGGCCATGCCATTGGTCAGCGATCCGCTTTCGCAGGTGTCGTAGAGCAAGAGACTTTTGCGGGCCGGAATGATTGACAGCCACGCCTGAAACTGGTGCTGGCCAATGCCGTGCTCGGCCACCGACGTTTCGTCCACATAGCGGAAGTCCTGTGGCAGAAAGTAATATTGACCGTCCTGTGTTTTGCCGTGTCCGGCCATAAACAGGACAAACACATCGCGCGTTCGAACCCGGGCGGAAAGGGCTTCGAATGCCTCAGCCAAGCCGGACGAGGTTACTGCCGCGTCGAGCAGGGTCGTTACTTCTACCTTCTGATAGAGTCCCTCTCCGGCACGTCTGAATGCTTCGCCGACGGCAGTCGCGTCGCTGGCGGCAAAGTTCAGACGCAGTCGGCTGTCATGATATTCGTCGACGCCTACCGCCAGGACATGCAGGGTCGGCGGCTCTGAAGCGGATTGTCCATCCCAGGTGACGGTAACGCGAGAAGGTGCCGACGAGATCAGGCCTTCCCGGTTGTAGGCGACGGCCTCAATTAGATTGGTTCCCGGATCAAGCGTGAGAAGCTGGGTGATCTCGATAGGCACCGGTCCTATCTGCCCGGCGTGGGACGAGAGCCGGTCAAAGCCGCGGGAGTCCAGGCCCAGCGTAACACCGTTGACACGCCATTCGACCCTGCCAATGCCGCCCCCCCGATCCGTGACCAGGGCCGATACCTCGATCCTGTCTGTGTCCACGATAACCCCGTCCTCGAGGTTTGCGATGTCGATACCAGGGGCGGCACCAGTGTCGAGGACGACCTCGAGGTCGATCTGGCCGGCGGCGTCAGAAAAAAGTAGGTCGGGGTCGCCCGCCAGTTTGGCAGCGACAAGATCGGGACGATAGAGCGCTTCGAAGAGCTGGTCGATCGAATAGGATTGAAGTCCGCGCACCACCGCAAGATGGCGCGCGCCGCTTTCGGAGCCGGTGAAGAAGCCTTCGGGCGTCAACGTGACCCATTCACCGTCCTTGAATGCAAAGGACTGCGCCAGAAGTTCGCCCTGTTTGGGGTCCCATAGCTGCACCTGTCCGCTCCAAGTAAGGGCGGCCGCCAAGGTGCGGCCGTCGGCCGAATAGGCGAGCTGACCCCGACCGCCTCCGAACCGGTTCGGTAGGGTCCGCAGCAACTGTCCCGTGGTGGCGTGGCGAATTCTGATCAGGCCGCTATTGCCCAGGCTCGCCAACTCCTGGCCATCCGGGGAGAATGCGAAGGCGGTGATCTCGTCGTTTCCCGCCTCTATGGTGCGCATAAGCTGCCCGGTAGCCGTCTCCCAAATCAGCAAATCGCCGTCTTCGGAGGAAGTGGCTGCCAGTCGACGGGTGACCAACAGCCGGCCCTCCGGCGAAAAGGTGGGCACGTCGCCGCCCTTGCCTGATCGGTGCAGGACCTGGCCGGTCGCTGACCTCGCGAGGACCGTTTCGTGAAAAGTTGTCAACGCGACCAATTCGCCGTCAGGTGAAAAGGAGACACCGTGGACATGATCAGCCAGGTCGATACGATGCAATAGAGCGGCAGAAGTCGCGTCGATCAGGGAGACCGACTTCCAATCAGCGGACGTGACGGCAACAATTCGGCCATCGGGAGAAACGTCCAGCGCCGCAGCGTCAAACTCCGCAGTTGCTCTTAAGGAATGGGTTGGGTTATCCCAAAAAAGAACCTTCCCCTCACTATAGAAGACCGTTGTGTCAGCTGCGGTTGTAAAATGGGAGCCCTTTCGGTCGAACGCCGAAAGGGGGCCCATTTGGCCCGTGCGAACATCCAGGCTCCGCAATCCCTCGTGAGAAACGATCTCGATAGTGCTGGAATCGGCAGCAAAGCTTCCCAGCCCCTGTCCGACAGTTTTGCTGTCGATCTCCGACATAGTGTTGCCGGTCTCCGGATCGACGACCCGCATAGTCTTACCGGCAAGCACGAGCTGTCCTTGGGGCGTGCGTGCCATTCCCGCGCCTGAACCGGGCAGTTCCCGGATGAACTGGCCTGTCTGGGCGGATCGGACTTGTAGCTTTCCGTCGACTCTTGAAAGGATGCTCTGGCCGTTCGGGAGGAAAACAAGTGGCGTATAGTCGTCGGCGGAAAAGCGGGTGTTCTCACGACCGCTCGCCAGGTCCCAAACCACGACGTCCTCTTTCCCGACCGAGGCGGCAAAAAATCTGCCATCCGGCGAGAGGTCGCCATGACTGATATAGGAATCCATATCAAGATCCGGTCCAATTTTCAGTAGAACTCTCTCACGGGAGAGATCCCAGATCTCGATGGAGGAGAAGGTCGTAGCGAGCAATTGACGGCCACCATCCATAAAGAACAGGTTTGAAAGGCCTTGCTTGGGCTTGAGCACTCTCAGGCGCTCACCGGTTCTGACACTCCAAAACTGAACCTCGCTAAAAAGCCCTGCTGTCGCCAGCTCGGATCCTTGAGGGCTGAATGCCACACTCCGGCCGTCATCCGGCAATGGAAGGATATGAAGCAACCTTCCGCTCGCCACGTCCCAGAGACGGGCCGTGTCATCTCGGCTAGCTGAGGCCAGGGTGGAGCCATCGGAGGAGAAGGCAATATCAGCGACGCCTTCCCCGTGCCCCACCAAGGTTCGCAAGACGCGACCAGTGGCCAGATCCGCGATAGCGATCTGGCCTCCGTGATCTGAGGCGGCGATCAGCCTGCCGTCCGGGGACACGGCAATCGTGGTGCTCAGACCGATCTGAGGCATAATCTCGATGGCAAGGCCGGTTGTCTGGCTGACGCCGCCGGATGCCAGTTGGCGAAGCTGCTGCAGGATTTCTGCCGGATCCGTATCACCGATCAGTTGGTGTTCGGTCGCAAACCTCTCAAGAGCGTCGCGCGTGCGCTGACCGCTGAGCCCGTCGACCGGTCCGGGCTCATACCCCAGCTCTGTCAGCAGCACCTGAAGTTCGTAGGTGGTCTGATCGAAAGCCTGGACAGGAGTAGAAATAAGCAGGGCGACCGCAAGCGCCCGGCCAAGCCATCTCAGAACCCTTTTGCGCATGGCTCTTCTCCTCCGTCCACACCTATAGCATGGCTGCCAGTGTTGCCGACCGGACAAATCCCAGGATCACCCCCTCCCTGGCGATCTCGCTCCACCCATCGCTCTGGGACACAACCCGCACCAGCGTACCCGGAGCGACTTGGCCCAGCGCCGCTCCCACCTCGGCAGGTTCGCCGCGCAGTTTGGTATCGGTGATCACCACATGGCTCGGCGTGTGGTTTACGGGTGGCGATATCTCGCCCAATACGGCCATGGTCTGCACCACAGGGAAACTGGATCCGACGATCGACATCTGCGGCACCTGGCGCAGCCGGAAGGCGTCAAAGGAGATTTGCGGCACCAGGAGATCGATCGAACCGGCAAGTTCTGTGACCTCGATACTGCCATCGCCGTTGCTGTCGCCTTCCTCCAGGGACTTGAGAAGGGCATAGGTGAACACACCATGACCATTGTAGCCCTCGATGGCGGGTGCGTTGTCGGTCGAGGCAGACAGGATTGTTCGGCCCATGGCCCGCGTCAGCCGCGCAAGGGCCGCCACCTCCTCAAGTCCACGCGAGGCTGCTCCATTGGTCAGGCTGCCGCTTTCGCAGGTGTCGTACAGCAGCATCGATTTGCGGGCCGGGATCAGCGCCAGCCACTCCTGGAACTGGTCCTGGTCGATGCCGCCTGCAGCGATCGAGCTTTCGTCGGTATAGCGAAAATCGTGTGGCAGGAAATAATAGCGCCCGTCCAGGGTCTTGCCGTGCCCGGCCATGAACAGGACAAAGACGTCGCGCGGACGTACCTTGTCTGAAAGGTCAGCAAAAACCTGGCCCAGATTGCTGGCCGTGACGGCCTGGTCGAGCACAGTGGTGACCTCGACACTCTGATACAGTTTCTCACCGGCGGCGCGGAAAGCCTCACCAACGGCCCTTGCGTCCGACGCCGCGAAATTGAGCTTGAGACGGCTATCGTAGTAATCATCCACGCCGACGGCCAGAACGTGCAGTCTGGGTGGTGCCATGGACGAGGCCCCGTTCCACTTGACCATGACCGAGGCCGGCTCGGAAGCGACGAGGCCACTTTCATTATATGCCAGCACTTCGATGAGGTTATCGCCCGGATCCAGTGAGAGCGTCTGGCTCACCGCGACAGCCTGCGCCATCACAAGGTCCGCCTGGGGTGAGAGACGGTCAAAGCCCCGCTCCTCAATCCCCAGCGTGATGCCATTCACGCGCCATTCGACTTTGCCGATGCCGCCGCCACGGTCGGTAATGGAAGCATTCACGGTGATGCTGTCTGCATCGACCTCGGTACCGTCGTCCAGGCCTGAGATCGCGACATTAGGCGCCAGGCCGCTATCGATGACTGCTTCGATATCCAGTTGCGCCGCTGCGGCCAGCACCAGTCCTTGCGGGTCGCCAAGCAGTTTGGCCGCCACAAGATCGGGACGGTAAAGCGCATCATAGACGGTCTCGATCGGCGAAACGTTTTCGCGGCCGCTGCGGATCAGCAATTGCCTGTCGCCAATGCCGGACGACACAAAAAAACCTTCTGAAGTATAGGACACCCAGTCCAGAGGGCCAAAGAGCTGGGTGCGTATGAGCTCTGCTGCCTCGCGTTGCTCTAGGTCGAGACGGAGAAAGACAAGATCGCCGGCATTGCCGACGCTTACGAACCGGCCATCGGGCAAAGCCACCGTGCCCGCCACCGTGCCCGAATGGCGGGTCAGCAGGAACTGACCGCTGGTATCGGTATCAATGCCGACGACCGTATTGCCGTCATCATAGCTGAAGGTGTCGTCGGCAAGGGCCGCCACGTAGCCCGAATTGCCGGACCGGAGCAGATCGCTTGGGCGGTCGGAAAGGTCACGCAGCCTGCCGTTTTCGTAAACCCAGACCTTTCCTATGCCCCAGATGGCATTCCCGCCGATCAGGTAGCGCTCCGGCCCCTGGCCCATCGGCGCGATGAAATTGGCCTGAAGCGTATAATGCTGCCCCTGGGCGCGTAATTCGAAGGGCGCCGTCAGCAGACGCTGCCCTGAATGGACGGAGAAGACATCTATGCGCTTGTTGGAACCGATCAACAGGTTCTTGCCGCCATCGACATAGTGCATGGGCATACCAAACACTTTGTCGAAGTCGTGCTCTATCGTGCCGACCACGGACCAGTCTGCTGTCGAGTGCAAGGTTATGCCATCAGCGCGGCCCAGGGCCAATTGAGTGCCGTCAGGGGAAAGTGCCAGCCCCGCGAACTGGCTCTCGTAAGAGATGTCTTCGAGTACGGTTTGCACCTGGGCCGAACTGAGCGTTACCACGGTGATTTTGCCGCTGTCGGAGAACAGAACGCGATCATTGCCCGGCAGGTAAAGCAATTTGCGCGACGTTTCGCAGCTGAAGCAACTGCTGCTATAGACCGGTACGCCCAGGGGAATGGACTGAACCTCGCCATTGTCGGCGTCGAGCAGAAAAAGTACCAACTCCAGTGGTGCCGATGTCTGGGACGGGACGGCGCCCATGATGGCCAGTTGACCGCCATCGGGTCGCGCCCCGATGGCCATGGTCTGGACCCCGCGGCTGACGTCGCGGCTGATGATGTCCCCCTGGCCCGACAGATCGATGGACCGCACGCCACCGGCATCGGCCACAAGCAGGCGGTTTTGTGCTCTATCGATCGTGGCGTAGCCGTCAAACGGCGCTTGCAGGGGCGTGGAGGAAATCTCCTGGCTGTCAACGGCCCACTTCAGCAGCTCGGTGCTACCCGCCTCGGCCTGGCCGCCGAACAGAACGACGCTTTGTCCATCATCGACGAAATCAAGGAAGTAGCTGCCATCGACACCCCGGCCATTGGAGTAGTGTGTCCCAAGCGGAAAGTATGGACTTCGGGCGATCAGCGCATCGTCAGCAATGCTGCGTACCTCCACCCAGGCGGTATCGTCTTCAGAAGCAAAGAGCAGAGCGAGATGAGAGGACGAGAGAGCCCCGATCCGCGCATAGTCATAGGTCCGCAGGGACCGGCCACGCTCCAGGTCCCACACCTGAGCGAGAGTGTCGGAGGTCGTCAGCGCATATTGGCCGTCAGGGGAAAAGGTGATGTCGTACACCTCCTCCTCCCCGGCAACCTTGCCGATAGTCCTTTCCGCATAGGGCGGAGAGAGCGACAGCGTGTGCAGCGCTTTTCCGTAGCCGGTGACGAAGGCCACCTGCTCGGTTCTCTCATGCACGGCTCCGGCCGAGATGAAATCGCCTGATGTAAACCTCAGCATTTCCAGGGTCTGGGCGGTCCGCAGGTCCTGCAAGGCGATGCTACCACCATTGTGAGCGACGACTGCCGCTTTGCTGGCTTCGACCACGCCCAGCACCTTACGGCAAAAAGAGGAGGTGACAACGCCCAGAGGTTCAAGAGAATCCAGCCGGAACAGGTGCGCGCCCTCGCATTTGCCCGTTGCAAGCAGGTTCTCGGCACGCAGTGGCTGTATGAACTGGAGGTCGGTGAAGCTGGACGGGGCAAGGGCGACGGGCGCCTCCCGGCTGAGTTGTTCCTTAGCCACGACGTCCCCGATCCCGGATCGCAGCGCCTCTAGCAGAGCCTCACCTTCCACATCGGGGCCAAGGCCCTGCTTGATGCGGAAGGCGGTGGCTGCTGCCTGCGTCTTGGGACCCATGGCGCCGTCAACATCGCCCGGTTCATATCCGAGAATGGAGAGCATGCTCTGCATTCTCACGGTCGCCGGATCGGCAAGGACCGGTGCGGCAACACATGTGAGAATTGCTGCCAGTATGCCGATGGCAAGGCGATTGACGCGCGGCCCACGCGAACCGCGACGAGCTATACCTCTATGCTCGCAGACCGGCTTCATGACTGTCCTCGCATCGTAGCTCTCGTCCATCTCAGGGCCTCCACCACATCACGCGCTATCTGGACGTCTGTCCGGCCAGACGGATCAGTTGCAACAGGTTCAGGGACGCCGATGGGTTGGTACGCCAGAGCTGACCAAGCGCGGGATTGTCCTTGATCGTCCTCAAATCCGTGGCAGATGGTACGGGGCGGACGCCGGTTTCCCGGGGCGTTACGCCATCTGGGGCCAGGCCCCGCAGCACGGTTCGCAGCAACCATGGATGATCGGTGGCGATGGCGGCAAGCGCGGGGTTTTCGGCGACCAACCTCGTGTCGGTTCGAGTCAGCGGCGGGGGTGCAGCAGGAATGCCCCTGAGATCGGCCAGGGCTGGAGGCACCCAGGCGAGTGCCAGTACGATCGCGGTCAGCCAAACGCGGTCAGGACGCTGGACAAACATTGCGTCGTGCCTCCCCAAGAACCTTTTCCAGAATTGTCTCCAGCACCCCGGTGCTGCGGATCAGCATTGCCCCATAGGGGGAACGTTGCCGTTTTACGAAGCCGGCAGCATCTGCCGCGACGAGCAGTTTGCGGCAGGTTTCGGGTGACATGACCGCTACCAGGAGCCGGGCCAGGTCGGACTGATCGATTGCGGCACTGGTTAAAAAATTGGCGTGCAGTTTGGCCAGTTGATCATCGGCGAACAGGGCCGCCTGCAATCGCTCCGGTGTCAGGCCGAATTCGCGCATCCGGACGGGATCCTGCCCGATAGCGGCGAGATGCTGGTTGTGCAATTGCGCCAACCTTTCCAGCCCCTGCGCGGAGACGATCTCATTGGCCTTGAGAGAGAACAGGAATTCGGCAAGTTGATAAAGTGGTTCCTGTCGCAGCACATGAAGTGTTGAGAGGTCCGTCGTCTCGGCCGTTGCAATAACCGATCTATAAAACTCTGCCTTCATCCGGTGGACGGCTTCCATAAAATCAAGATTGCGTACAGTATCGGCATCCACAGTGGCAAAGTCCTGCATGGTCGGTCCGGACAATCCAAGCACCCTCGACCACGCCAGACAAGCAGCAAGTGTTCCGGGGGGCTCCAAATCGATGGGAGAGCTACGCGGAACAAGTATTGGAAGTGTAGCGCGATTGGCCGCTATGTTTCTGCATCGCCCGGGTGTCGGGCTTGTAGAATGGGGACACAGAATGAAGCGCCTTACCTTCGTAACCCTCCTGGCCGCATTGATTGCTGCGAGCCTCCCGGCACAGGCCCAGGAGGTTGCTCGCGACCTCACTTTGGCCCAGCAGGCATTGGCGGGGGCACCTGTGCCCCAGGTAGGAAGCCTGACAGTGACGGCCTGGGTCGACCATGAAGACAACATCTATGCCCAGGGCGAAACCATCAATCTCTCTGTCATGACCAACAAGCCCGCCTATCTGACGGTGATCGCGGTCGGACCGTTGGGAAACGCCGTTCAGCTCTTTCCCAACGCCTTTCAACCGGCCATGGCTATCGAGCCCGGCAAGGTCTTTGCCATTCCCGGCGCGGATGCGCCCGCCCAGATCACCGCTCAGGGGCCCACCGGGACCGAGCTGGTGCGGGTCATCGCCTCGACCGAACCACTGGAATTCATATCACCCCAGAGCCTGAGTGGCGCTGGAGCCTATCGGACGATCGAGGGCGGCGCTGAAGCAATAGCGCGCGATCTGGCACTGGTCGCCATTCCCGAAGCGGTCGAGGTGGCCTCCTATGACAAGGTGATCCATACCGTGGCGCAGGCCGACAGCGCTGAAGGGCTTGCCGACATCGAACCGGACACTGCGGCAACTGTCCATCCCAGGGGGCCGATGCTGGTCACCGATGCGAGCGCGTATACCGTGGGCGATGTGGTCTCCATGGCCGTCACGGCACTGGACGCCTGTCACCTCTGGGTCGTAGCTGTATCCGAGGATGACAGCGTCAATGTGTTATTCCCGACATCGGACCAGACCGACAATCAGCTCGATGCGCAGGAAACGGCCATGGTTTCGGGTGACGGTGCGCCGGTCCAGGTCATTGCGGCCGGTCCCGCCGGCAAGGACATCGTCTACGCCCTGTGCGGCTCCGACGATACGCCACCATGGGAGGCCGGCATTGACCTCACCGGTGGCTTTGCCGCCCTGTCCCCGACAGAGCCGCTTGGCCGGGCTCTGATCGCAGCCACCGCGCCCCAGGAAGCGGCCATTCCTGAAGGCTATGGCTGGACCTTCAAAGTATTGACCATTCATCAGTGACCGCGCCCGGAGGTTTTGGTGTCTAACGTCAATCCCATACTCGCTCTCGCCGCGCCGGTGCTTCTTGCTCTTGCCCTCACCGGCATGTCCATTCCGGTCAGCCCTGCCCTGGCCGCTTCCAGCCAGGAGTGCGACGCCGAAGTCCGGCGTCTTGCGATCTCGGATGCGGGCGCGCAGGTTGCGGCCCAGACCTATGCCGCGCTCAACGGGCCCGATCAGAGCTGTGGCGACCAGGCATTGTTCTGCGCGGGGCAGATCGTGAGCCTGCGCTTTCTCGAGCAGGCCTATGCAAGCGCCGACGAGGGATCCGGGGCGCGTGAACTGAGACTGGAGCTTGAGACAGCCCAACAGTTCGGGGCGCCCTGGCAGGTTCTGGTCGGGATTGCCGATCTGTCCATGGCCATCGCGCTTGAAAGCAAGGAGCCCCACGAATTCCAGCGTGCGGCCCGGTCGTATCAGGATGCGATCAACGTCATCGGTGAGGCGCCGGTTTGCCAGGCCTATGGCCAGCCACCCTATCCAGGGCCTGAGGAGACCCGTTCAATCCACAACCGCATGACAGAGGCTCTGATGCTGGCGCCGCAGCTGGAAGTCGTTCGGACCCGCGCCGGCACATGCGGGGGCATATTTCTCAGTTCCGTCCGGGGCTTCACCCCCACCTTCCGACCGTTGCCCATCAATTTCGAATTCGGCAGCGCCCAGTTTACCGACACCGGTGAGCAGGCCGCACGGGTCTTGCTCGAATGCGTCCTCGCGGACAACTACAATCGTCTCTCACTAAGCGGGCATACCGATCCCATTGGCTCGGATGCCTATAATCTGGCCTTGTCGGAACGCAGACTGGAGGCCGTCGCAAAGGTGCTGCGCGAGGGGGGATATGAGGGTGAACTGGAACTCCTGCCGCGAGGGGAAGCCGAACCGTTCGAACCCGACGACCCCACCGCCTATAGCGAGGACGAGTTGCACCAGATGGATCGGCGGGTGGTCCTGCTGGAGAGCCAGTAAAGGACATGATCTGGCGCTCCTTCATCCTTGCACTGGTGATGAGCTTCGCCCTTGCCCAACCCGGATCTGCGGAGATCAAGGCGCTGGTGGTGGGAATTGACGATTATGCCCACAAGCAGGCCCTGCGCGGCTCGGTCAACGATGCCCGTGACCTTGTCGCGGTGCTCGGCGCCGTTCCGGAGACCGAAGTGACGATCCTCACCAATGGCGAGGCGACGCGCGCCGCGTTTGAACGGGCCTGGGAAACCATCCTGGCCAGCGCCACGGCAGGTGATACCGTTCTGTTGTCGTTTTCAGGGCACGGCATTCGCGTCCCACAGAGGGAAGGCGCAATGACAACGCCGGACGGCTTTGAAAAGGGCTTCCTGCTCCACGGTTATCATGAGCAGTTGGCCAGTGAGGAAATCCTGCGGGACGAGCATCTTTATGACCTGTTCGAAAGCGCTGACCGGAAGGGCGTGGAAGTGGTCTTTGTGGCCGATGCCTGCCATGCCGGCGCCGCCGTGCGCGGCACCGACCCGCGAGCGCCCAAGCTCCCCTTCAAGTTCCAGCGCTTTGAGACAGAGACGGTCATTTCTGCACCACCTCCGAGCGCGCCAGCTGCGCGACCGCCGATCGCGGGGCTAACGGTGTTCTCGGCAACGGTGGAGCAGATGGCTGTTCATGAGGTGTTGGTGGATGGACAGTATCGCGGCGCGCTGACCTATGCTGTCGCCCGTGGGCTGGAGGGCGCAGCCCGCGATGAATCCGGCGTCGTTACCGCGGCCTCCCTGCGCCAGTACGTGGCGCCTTTGGTACGTCTTTTGTCGCAGAACCGGCAGGTGCCTCAGAGCACGATCCCGGAGCCGCAGCGCGTCATCCTGTCGGTCGACACCACCCATATTCCCGCCCAGGCTTCCGCGGAGCTGAGCGTGGCGGTTATCGGAGACCCGGTGGAGTGGCCTGACGGTGTTGCCATGGCCGAGCCTGGCGCGCCGGCGGACCTGATCTGGGACGCGGCGGCTGGTCAACTCTTGGGACAAAGCGGCGACGTCCTTGCCTCGGACATGCAGGCCGGCCAACTGCAAAATGCTATCAACGCGGCTCGAGTGCTGGCATGGCTGCGTCAGGCGATGATGCGGCAGCCCGTTCCGGTCGCCGCGCGGGTCACCCCTTCCGAGCAATTCCTGCTTGAGGGTCAGCATATCCAGTTTGAGGTGGATCTCGAGGAACGCCGGTACGTTACCGTGATCAATCTCAATGCCAGAGGCATTGTTCAGTTCGTCTGGCCGCTCACTGCATTGGGAGATCCAGTCAGGTGGACGTCCCACCGTCCCTTTACTCTGAGTGCTCCGGTGACGGCGCCGTTCGGAGCGGACAACCTCATTACCATCACAAGCCACAAGCCCCTTGAAGCCCTTCATGCCCAGCTGACGGAGCTTCATGGCCATCCCGATCCCCTCGCGCTCTATGAAGCGATAAGTCGTGCCGGCACCGAGATCAGGATCGGGATCAACTCGGTCTTCACCTGCAAATCATTGAGGAGCAACGGTCAATGCGATTCCATGCAGCCTTCGCCCTAGTCGCCATGCTCGCGCTCTGCGCTGCAGGTCCCGCCTCGGCCCGCGACCGGGCCCTGATCGTCGGCGTTGCTGACTATCTCAATGAGATCGGCGACCTGATCGGCCCCGAAAACGATGTCGTGGCCATGCGTTCACTGGTCATCGACGTCTTCGACTACGACGCTGCGGACGTGATGGTGCTGAGCGATAACGAGGCCACGCGGGCCGGCATACTGGCGGCGTTCGAATCCTGGCTCATCGACGGCACGACCGCAGGCGACCGTGTCTTGTTCTATTTTTCGGGGCACGGCTCGCAAGTCGCCATACCTACGGAGAATGGCGGGACACGCCTGACCTCGACACTGGTGCCATTCGACGCCAGTCATGAAGTCGAACCAACGGCGGAGGTGCCAGGGGGGCACATCCTGGGCGCGCAAATCGGCGATCTGATCGACCGTCTCGCGGGGCGGGACGTCACCATCATCGCCGACTCCTGCTATGCGGGTTCCGTGACCCGAAGCGGGGTGGCCGCCAGCGATGCCGCTGACGGGAATGCGCTCTTCCGTACCATTACGCCCAATACACCCATCAATGTCGCCCCCGATGACTACGACCCCGACCTCATGGCGCGGGCCAAGACGAGCATTCGCCTGATCGATCCCGTGCGACGAGACGGTTCAGTCCGAGAGGGGGTTGCAGTCTGGCAGGCCGCAACTCTGGCCCAGCTTGCCTGGGAAAGCGTCGCCGAAGACGGCAAGCAGCGGGGCATTTTCACAGACGCCTTTGTCAGAGGCTTGCGCGACCTGGAAGCGGATCGTTCCGGAGCGGGACGCATTACCGCCAGTGCGTTGCTGGCCCATGTACGAGAAAAGGCAGAGGCCTTTTGCACCAGCCTTGGTGACAATTGCGCCGGCGGATTTACGCCCGAACTGCTGGCGCCCGACAGCTATCGCGCCCGTGTGCTGGCGCCTCTTGAATTGGCAGCGACGCCTGTGAGCGAGGCTTCAACCATGGTCGAAGTGCCCCCGATCACGACAGCGCCCGCATTGGTCGATCTGGCCCAGGGCCTTTTCGAACATCAAAACGATTTCGCCGTCTCGGCCGACATTCTGCCGTCCACCAGCATTCCACTGGGCGCCGCAGTTCAGTTCCGCATTGCCTCGGAGCGTAGCGGACAGCTTGTGGTTTTCGATACCGGCGCGGATGGCGTGTTTCGCCGCATCTATCCCAATGCCTATTCTGAGGCAGCGGGTCAGCGCCTCTCGATAAACGCGGGCGCACCACTCACCATTCCGGATCGCAACTATCCGTTCGAATTCATTGCGACCGATCCGGGTCCGGGTACGCTGCTGGTCCTGGTCGTCGAAGACGATGTCGACATCGCCCCCCTGCTGGAGGGTGAGGATTTCGCTACACCGGACAGGTTGGACAGGGCACTGTTGGCCGTGGCCGCGGAACTGCAGTCACCCGTTCTGAGCCCGGATCCCGCCATACCCAACAGGGCTCGGATATGGGCTTATGTCAGCATCCCCTATTTGGTGGAGTAGTTCGCCAAGGCGGCCTTCTCAAGACCAGCTGCTTCCTGATTGAGCTCGGCTACTCGAGATCGAAAGGTCAGTCTTTCACAATCCGACTTGTGGTCTCAGGACGCCTGGGCGATGCCCCATGCCTGAAACTCAAGCCGTTCATGCCGCTTGTGCCTGCGAGGATGTCCATAGCGAAATCCAACTACGACCGACCGCGCCCTCACCTGGATTTATCCTGGGAGGAGATTTTGAGGACAGTTGACCGACGACATTCAGTTTCGGCTGGTGACGGTCGGTTACGGGCAGTTACGCCGGGTAACGATCGGTTCCGTTCGGTTCATCTCGGGTCACGATCAGATACGCTGCGGGCAATAGTCGCCATGCGCAGGATCGCTCACTCTCTAGTCGGTACGACGAGACGAGCGGCACATGCCCAGCCAATTCATTCATATCGACGGGATCGGACTTTCCGCCTCTTCCCGTCACCCGAGCTGGCACACGGTTGAAGGTGTTCTGGCCGAGGCGGCGCGTGCGCCCGGCGCCAAAGGCCATATCGCCAAACCGCAGCCACCGCACCTCCTCCATGGCGTCGACCCCCTCCAGGTGGAACCCAAGGTCCGGGCGGTGGCAGCAGAGGCCGTGGACGCGAAGGGACGGCGCATACGCCGCGATGCCGTGGTGATGTACGCCCTGGTCGCCTCCTATCCGGTGCCGACGAAATCGGTTTCGGGCGAAGCCTTGAAAGATTACTTGGCATGGAGAACCGCGACGCTGGACTGGCTCAAAGCCATGTTCGGGAACCATCTGGCTTCGGTCGTCGAGCATCTGGATGAGACGCACCCGCATTTGCATGCCGTTGTCGTGCCCGGTCTGGATGACAATGGCAGGATCGATCACCGACTGCATCCGGGCTATGCTGCGCGCGAGGCCGCCCGGAGGATCGGCAGCGACCATAAGCAGGCTGAGCGCGCCTATCGCACCGGAATGCGCGGGTTTCAGGATGACTACGCCACCGCGGTTTCCGCAAGGTTCGGCCATGAGCGCGTGGGACCGCGCCGGCGGCGTCTGCGTCGTGATGCCCTTCTTGCGCGCCAGGGGGCGGTCATGGTGACGACGGCCCTGTCGGAGCTCACGCGGGGCCTGATCGCCCAGGTGCCAGCGCCCGATCCGGACACCCCATTGCGCCCTGATTTCATGAAACTGCGCAAATTGCACGAGGCCTGCGCCGAGCTCGGCTCCCAGCTTCAGGCCGGACGCCCGCCGGACCTCGACGCATTGATGGCTCTGATCGAAGACATTGACGGGCGCGCGGCGACCGGCACTGGCGCTTTCCAGCAGGAATCCTGGGCGGCAGATTCCTGGGAGGACCTAAACAACGATGTTGGACCGAACGATTGCGAGGCCGCTGTCGATCCCGACGACGACATCGATCCCGAGGCGGGTCCCCAATGGGATGTGGATCCGGCCGATCCAGGCGAGGACGACCCGGAACCGGATTTTCCGGACGAGCCCACACCGGATGAGGATCCATCATGGTGATGCTGCACAGTCGCCATGCTTGGCGTCGCGATGGCGCTCGCCGGCACCATGCCGCCGCAGGAGCGGAAACGCATGGGGGCGCGCGGATATGAGCGGTATGATTGAGGCCATTTTCGAGACCGAGCCCGAGAACGAGACGCCGATGGAGCGTCTCTGGCAGTCGGCTGAACCGGTTGATCCGGGTCACCCGGCATTGCGCCGTTTTCCGATTTCTCCAAAAGACTGCCGGCAAATGGGCAGCGCCCTCCTCATTCCGCTCCGTGACCGGTCGGGTATGATCTCGGCGATTGCCTGTGCCGAGCCCAATGGCGCGGTTATGCTGTTGCCGCCACGCCCGCCTTTGACCGTGAGAGCAGTCTTCGGAGACGGTGATCCCCAATATCTCACCTACCTCAACCTTGAAGAAGCCTGTCGCTTTCACCGAATGACCGGAAGGACACTGGCCTGGTGTCCGGACCGTGACAGTGCCTTTGAGGTGTGCCGTCAGGAAAAGGACGCCTCTATCGGCTCATCCGCCGTTCTGATCATACCGGCCAACGATCGTCATTTGCTGGCTGAGCCCTTCGTGGAAGGGTACCAGCAGGCGGTTCCGCCGCGCGGCCTGGACTGGTTCGAAATGAGCCGCAATCAGGTCGAAGTCTGCCTGAGCGATCCCGAACTGGTGGTGCCCGAAGTCGCCCTTTCGCCCCGGTTCACTGTCCGCCAGTCCGGGCTCTGGTGCGGGGACCCCGCTTTTGAGGCGTCCGCTCAAAGGGTCGGTGGGCCGATCTTTGCTGCGGCGCTCTGCCGGGACGACGCCGGTCAGTGGTTCCACCGCCTCCTGTTCCGCACGTTCGACCGGGACTGGCGGCACCTTCTGGTTCCTGCGGCTGCCATGCGGCTCAAGCCCAGACAGGTCATTGCTGATCTCATTTCGGCCGGCTACGAGCTCGACTTCCATCCCGAAACCGAGGACCTGCTGCTCGCACACCTGCGCGGTTCAAACGTCTCGCGGAAACTCAACATCATCGAGCGAACGGGGTGGCAAGAAGGGTCCTATGTGGCGCAGGACCGCACCTTCGGCCGCTCGGACCTGATCCATCGTGCCCTTGCCCAGGGCCCTGCCCTGCAGCCCCCTCCCCCCGATGCAACTCAATGGCAGGCACACCTGAAGCCGCTTATGGAAGGGAACAGCCGACTGGTCCTCGCGGCCTGCGCGAGCCTTGCCGCGGCAGCAATCGGGCTCATCCCCGAAATGGGCAGCTTCGGCATTCATCTGGTGGGGCAAAGCTCGAGCGGGAAATCCACCCTGCTGCGCTTTGCCGCTTCGATCTGGGGAGATCCCGCCGCTGAGGTCAAAGCCTGGGACGCTACGGCAGCCGGACTGGAGGGGCTCGCGGCCGCACACAATCACAGGCTCCTCGTCCTTGATGAACTGGCGCAGCTCGATCCGCGCCAGGCAGCGGAAGCAGCATATCGCCTCGGCAATGGCCGCGGTCGATCCCGCGGTGATAGCCGGGGAAAGTTTGTCCAGCCCCTGAGCTGGCAGACCGTCTTTCTCAGCAGCGGAGAAATCACGCTCGCCCAGAAGGTCGCCGAATGGTCGTCCGCGCCACAGCGTCAGGAAGGGGAAGCGGTCCGCATCATGGATGTCGACGCCGATGCCGGGCAGGGTCTGGGGATTTACGACACACTAAATGGCTATGAGAATGGGGCCGCTCTCTCGGAGGCCGTCACCAGCGCTTGTGGCGACTTTCATGGCGGGCCAGCATTGGCTTTTCTGTCGGCCATTGCGCGCGGTCCTGAAGGCTCGGCAAGCTTTTTGAGAGGACAGCGCGCGGCATTCCTGTCCCGCTTCCTTCCTGCAGGTACCTCAGGTGTCGTTCGGCGCGGCTACGGGAATTTCGGGCTCCTTGCTGCGACAGGTGAACTGGCCATCCGCCACGGTGTGCTGCCCATGGCGGCAAACAAGGTGCAGGAGGCGATCGCCCTTTGTGCGGAGAGCTGGTCCCGCACCCAGGATGTACCACAGCCTGACCCACTTGCTGGCTTCAAAAGCAGGCTTAATGCACTGTTGCCGACCCTGCCGGATTGGGAGACAGCGACCAACGATGCCCAGGGGTACAGGCGCGGCAGCAAGGTCTATCTGACCGCGGCGGCATGGGCGGACCTATGCGGAGAAACCAGCTCCCTATCACTCGCCCGCATATTGACGCAGCAGGGTGCGCTTGAGCGGCAACAGGGTCGGTTTCAGTCTGTCCATCGGCATCCGGTCCACGGAAGTCCTAGCCGGTACTATGTGCTCGATATTGCGTTGTTCGTTCTTCCCGCCGTTTAGGGCCTTCGATGGCAAACCGGAGCCTTAGTGAGTGTGTGTCGGTGCTGAACAGCGCTCGCCTTTCGTAGACGACAAGCACCTTGGCGACACCACTGTTACCTTGGTTGCCTCTGTTACCGGTGTTCCGAGAGCCCACGACGGATCACGGAACATTGGCGTTATCGCGCATCCCCTGGCACAGGAGCCGTTGCGCGATGGCTTGGGCGTTGTCGATCATTTGCCGGAGCAACCGGCGCCCCTGCCCGACCCAAAGCCGCGCAAAAAAGGTGGGCTGGACGCCCGCCTCACCAAAATGCCTGCCTAAAAGACTATTCCGGCTTGTCGGACTTGCCGGATGATCCCGACCACGTTCCGGTTTCGGCGGGGGTCATCCTGGGCAGGCCAAAGCGCACTGGCGCGCCACTCGACTTGCCGGCCGCCTCATTCGATGCAGCTTCAGTGGCAGGCTGGTCGTCCAGGTAAGCAGTGAGCTGAGGCTGGTCTGCCCCCTGAAAAGTGGTCCTCCCTGAAGTAGGCTATTGAGCCTTAGAGAGGACGTTGGAATGCCCCAGAAGAAGCACAAGCCCGAAGAGATCGTCGCCAAGCTACGCCAGGTCGATGTTTTGTTGTCGCAAGGAAGATCGGTAGGCGAAGCGGTTCGTTCGATCGGCGTGACACAGTTCACGTATTACCGGTGGCGCAAGGAGTTCGGCGGCCTGAAGGGTGATCAGGTGAAGCGTCTCAAGGAACTTGAGAAAGAGAACGACCGTCTTCGCAAGGCGGTTTCGGATCTGACGCTCGAGAAGCTGATCCTCAAAGAGGCAGCTGGAGACCCGCAAAAACCCTCGCGGTTTTGATGCGGTCATGATTCATTGATGTCGCCCGATCATGGAGCGTCATCATGGACCCGCATTCCCTTTTCAGCCTGAACGATCATCTTGAAGCCCTCAGCCAGCATGGCGATCCGCTCGAGGTTTTGGAGCAGACGGTGGATTTCGAGTATTTCCGATCCTGGCTGGTCGAGGGGCTGGGATATGGCGACGGCAGCAAGGGTGGCCGGCCGCCGTTCGATCCGGTGGCCATGTTCAAGATCCTGATCCTGCAGGCCCAGCACAACCTGTCCGATGCCCGCACCGAGTTCATGATCCGCGATCGCCTGAGTTGGATGCGCTTCCTGGGTTTCTCGCTCGGCGATCGCACGCCCGATGAGAACACCATCCGCCATTTCCGCAACCGCATGACCGAGACCGGCACGCTCAAGCGGGTGATGAAGGCCTTCGACTGGCAACTGCACAAGAAGGGCTACATCCCGATGTCGGGCCAGATCGTGGATGCATCGCTGGTGCCGGCGCCCAAGCAGCGCAATACCGACGGCGAGCGGGACGCCATCAAGGCTGGCAAGTCAGCCAAGCAGATCTGGCCAAACGAACCGGCCAAAGCCGCACAGAAGGATACCGACGCGCGCTGGACCCTCAAGATCGGCGGCAAGGTGCGCTACCGACCCGACGGCACGCCACTGCCCATGATCGCCATCCCGGTGTTCGGCTACAAAAGCCATATCAGCATCGACCGGCGCTATGGCTTCATCCGGGCCGCAGCGGTGACCTCGGCCAACCATCCCGATGGCCGGATGCTGCGCCAGGTCATTGACCGGGAAAACACCAGCAGCGAGGTCTGGGCCGATAGTGCCTACCGCTCGCAAAGCAACGAGGCCTGGCTGGCCGATCGCATGCTGACCAGCCGCATCCATCGGCGCAAGCCCAAGGGGAAATCAATGCCGATCGCGACCGCGCGGGCCAATGCGATCAAATCCTCGATCCGCGCCCGGATCGAGCACGTGTTTGCTCACCAGAAAACCGGTTCGGCCTGTTCATCCGCACCATCGGCGTCGCGCGGGCCGAAGCGAAACTGACGCTGGCCAATCTGGCCTACAACTTCGATCGCTTGGTCTTCCACGAAAAGCGCGCGGTCACGGCATGAGTCTGCCCGGGAACGGGGAAAATGCCCCTTGTTGGGCACCACAGGCGGTCAAAAACAGGGTCAAATAACGCCCAAATATGCCAAAGCGCTGAAATCAGCCGGCCATCACGGCAGCATCAATCCTAAAGACACAGTTTTTGCGGGTCTCCAGCTTCGGGAAACTACTGAGCCCCTCCCGCCGTCGGCGCTGCGTCGATCATATCATGGCGAAGTTCTCCGTCTCGGAGCGCTTTGCCTGCAAAGTTCTCGGCCAGCACCGTTCGACCCAGCGCAAGAAGCCCAGAGGTAGGCCGGATGAAGAGGCGTTGACCGCCGACATCATCCGGCTCGCATCCCGCTATGGCCGATACGGCTATCGCCGGGTCACGGCGATGCTGCGGTCCGAAGGATGGACAGTGAACGCCAAGCGTGTCGAGCGCATCTGGCGGCGGGAGGGGCTGAAGGTTCCCCAGAAGCAACCGAAGAAAGGCCGGCTCTGGCTGAATGACGGATCGTGCATCCGGCTTCGGCCCGAGCATCCAAACCATGTCTGGTCCTATGACTTCGTCGAGGGACGGACCCATAATGGAAGGAAGTTCCGCATGCTCAACATTATCGACGAGTTCACCCGGGAGTGCCTGGTGATCCGGATCGGTCGAAAGCTCAACTCGACCGACGTCATCGACGTTCTGTCCGACCTGTTTATCCGTAAGCGCCAAGGCGTCCCCGTCTGACCTGATGGCATGTGGTGGGGTATTGGCACCATGGTTTTGATGATGGTGTGAGTTCCTATGTCTGCGCATATGCCCAGTGATAGAAGTTTCCAGTTGCTCGAGGTCGTGCCTGGCCGGATGGAGAACAGTCCGGCGGTGGCGCGGCGCAACTGGCCGGACGAGACCAAGGCGCGGATCTTGGAAGAGGCGCTGGCCCCGGACGCGAACGTCTCGGCGGTGGCGCGGCGATACGGGATGTCGCCCTCGCAGTTGTTCGGCTGGCGGCGCAAAGCCATTGCCAAGGGCCAGGTTGAACGGCGTGAGGCGCCTGGCGAAGAAGCTGGCACCTCGGGCGGGATCATCGAGATCGGCATCGCAGGTGCCATGGTCCGCGTCGGCCCCATGGTGGGCGAGGATCACCTGCGCCGGGTCCTCCGCGCCGTCCGCTTGGCATGATCCCCTCGGGCGTAAAGGTGTTCCTGGCCAGCCAGCCGGTGGACTTCAGGAAGGGACCCGATGGCCTGGTCGGTCTGGTGCGCGACGCTGGGGCCGACCCCTTCAACGGCTCGCTTTACGTATTCCGCGCCAAACGGGCGGACCGGATCAAGATCGTGTGGTGGGATGGGACAGGCCTTTGTCTCTACGCCAAGCGCTTGGAGAAGGCGGCATTCTGCTGGCCGCGGATTGGCCACAGCCGGGTTCAGTTGAGCACTGCGCAACTGCTGGCATTGGTGGAAGGGATGGACTGGAAACGAGTGCACGCGGTGCCTGAGAGCACTCCGCAATCGGCTGGGTAAAAGCCTGCGGCAGACTGACTCACTGGCGCAAAAGCTGAGGCAATTCGGGGTGTTTTGTGCCATTGTTTGGGCATGATGCCGACCGATCCGCAGCAGCTTCCCGATGACGTCGACGCCCTCAAGGCGATGATCGCTGCGGCCCATGCCCAGAAGGCATCGGCCGAGCAGGAGCGCCTGGCGCTGGAAGCCGAAATCGCCGAGCTCAAGCTCATCAACGCCACGGCCGACGAGCGCATCACGCGACTAACCTCGATCATCGCCATGCTGCAGCGCGCCCAATATGGCACGCGCTCGGAACGGCTGCGGCACGACCCGCTTGATGATGAGCAGATGGCCTTCGTGTTCGACGAGATCGAAACCGGCATTGGCGCGATCGAGGCCGGCCTGGCCGCACGCGACAAGCAGGCTGCAGCGCCACGTGCTTCACGTCCCCGCAGGGGCTTTGCCCCGCACCTGGAGCGGATCGAGCAGGTGATCGAGCCAGAGGTGCCGGCCGACTGCGTTGGCCTGGAGGCCGTGCGCATTGGTGAAGACGTCTCCGAGCGCCTCGATGTGACCCCCGCCAAGTTCCGCGTCATCGTCACCCGTCGCCCCAAATACGCCTATCGCCAGGCTGACGGCGAAGACCGCATCGTGCAGGCCCCGGCGCCCGATCACCTGATTGCTGGCGGCATTCCGACCGAGGCGCTGCTGGCCCAGGTGGCGGTCAGCAAATACGCTGATGGCTTGCCGCTCTACCGGCAGGAAGAGATTTACGCCCGCGACGGCGTGGAACTGGATCGCTCGCTGATGGCCCAGTGGATGGGCCGGGTCGGCTTCGAGCTCGAGCCGCTGGCCCAGTATGTTCTGCACACTATCAAGCAGGGCGAACGCGTCTTTGCCGACGAGACCCGATTGCCGACGCTGGCTCCGGGTTCGGGCAAAGTGAAAACCGCCTGGCTTTGGGCCTATGCCCGAGACGATCGACCCTTTGGGGGATCCGGACCGCCGATGGTGGCCTATCTGTTCGAGGACTCTCGGTCCGGTGATTGCGTCGCTCGGCATCTGGATGGTTATCGCGGCATCCTGCAGGTCGACGGCTATGCCGCCTATAACCGGCTGGGCAAGGACCGTGGCACCAATGACGCCATGACCCTGGCAGGGTGCTGGTCCCACGCGCGGCGCAAGTTCTTCGACCTGCATGCCAGCGATAGCTCGCCCTTTGCCGGTGCTGTGGTCAAGGCAATGGAGCCACTCTGGGCCATTGAGGAGGATATCCGCGGCCATGGTGCCGACCTGCGTGCCAGCATCCGGGCAGAACGATCCAGTCCCATCGTGGTCGAACTGTTCTCCATGCTGGATCGGGAGCTGCCGCGCCTGTCGGGCAAATCCAAACTGGCCGAGGCCATCCGCTATACCCTGAGCCGCCGCGCCGCCCTCGAGCGCTTCCTCGCCGATGGTCGTATCGAGATCGACTCCAACATCGTCGAACGCGCAATCAGGCCGCAGACAATTACGCGCAAGAATGCACTGTTCGCCGGCTCCGATGGTGGTGGGCGGGCCTGGGCCACGATCGCAACGCTCCTGACCACAGCCAAGATGAACGGCGTCGACCCCAATGCCTGGCTCACGCAAACGCTCGAGCGTATTGCCAGCGGCTGGCCAAACAGCCAGATCGCCGACCTCATGCCATGGAACTTCAGAAAGTAACGGCCTCGGCTACGCGCTTACGTTTATCCTACGCGGTGTGCCGGCCCATGTTCGTTCCGACAACGTCCGGAGTTCATCGCCAAGGCCGTGCGGGAGTGGATCGTCGCCGTCGGCGCCAAGACCGCATTCATCGAGCCGGGCAGCCCCTGGGAGAACGGCTATTGCGAGAGCTTCAACTCGAAGCTGCGCGACGAGCTGCTCAACGGTGAAATCTTCTACAGCCTCGCTGAGGCAAAGGTCATCATCGAGGCATGGAGACGCTACTACAACACTGAGCGGCCGCATTCGTCGCTTGGATATAAACCACCAGCACCGCAGGCTATTATCTGGCCTGCGCCACCGCCCGGATCGGCACCGCCATCTGTCCAGGCAATAGCCGAAAAGCCGATCATGCACTAAGACTGAAACCGGACCACCCTATGGGGTCAGGCCACAGGCATCGATACGCCCCGACCGTCGATCGCCGCCCAGCGCCTTTGGCAGAGGCGCTCCCTGTTCGCGTTCACGCGCCCTCCAGCGGCTCACACTTGCCGCGCTCACCTCAAAACGTTCAGCAGCCTGCCGATGACTGAGCCCGCCAGCTACAGCAGCAAGAACACGCGTCCTGAGATCGAGCGAGAGAGCTTTCGACATGTTCGCCGGCCTCCTCGCCCCGGCAAACACGATGAATCAGAAACCAAATGATTTGGAAACCCAAACCGATTCATTCAGCTCGGGTTCCGCTCTAGTGAGTCGAATTTGAAGCCGAGACCGTTCGGCTGACGCAGACCAGCGGCTGCACGCAGCGTAAGGTCACTGACGGTCTGTCGATTGGTCTGTGGGCGCTGGTATACTTGATTGATCGCAGTCGGGACCGGCTGACTGACGAGCCGCCTAAATGGTACCCCCAGCATGTAATAGCCGGGTTGAGACGGCTTCCAAAAGAACGGGATTGTTCGGCAGGCGAACAACAACCGTAAGCGGTGAGTCCAAATTGCAAACGCTGGCGTCGATTCACGAATACGCCAAGCGGTCTAGCTTGTAGAGTACGCGCGAAGACGCTCGATGACACGCAGCACTTGCCTCTCGCTCATATTCGAACCAGACGGCAGACATATGCCCCGCGTGAACAGATCGTCAGAAACCGACGCATTGCCATGTTCATAGTAGTCGCATTCCGAGAAAACCGGCTGCAGGTGCATAGGTTTCCAGACCGGACGCGCCTCGATCAGGTCTGCGGCAAGGGCAGCAATGACATCCGAGCTGCGGATATGAGCACTATCCTTGGCTATGGTGCAGACGGAGAGCCAGTGGGTCGAAAAGCTCCACTCTGGCTCCGGCATCCATTCAAGCCAGCCGAGATCGCTGAGCTCTGACTTGTAGAGATCAAATATGGCTCGGCGGGCGGCGACGCGTTCATCCAACACGCGGAGCTGACCACGGCCAACGCCGGCAAGGATATTGCTCATTCGGTAGTTGTAGCCGATGACCGAATGCTCGTAGTGAGGCGCTGGGTCGCGCGCCTGGGTAGCCAGGAACCGAGCACGGTCCGCAAACGCCTTGTCTTCGGTTACCAGCATGCCGCCGCCGGACGTCGTGATAATCTTGTTCCCGTTGAACGAATAGATGCCCAGCTTGCCAAAGGTGCCTGAACATTTGCCCTTATAAGTGGCGCCAAGTGACTCAGCGGCGTCCTCGACAACTGGCACACCATAATGCTCACACAGCTCCAAAAGCGGATCCATGTTAGCACTCTGGCCATAAAGAGAGACTATGATCACCGCTTTCGGCAGGCGATTGGCCCGAGCCGCAGCCGAAAGCGCCCGCTCAAGCGCGACAGGCGACATGTTCCAGCTGTCGGGTTCGGCATCAATCAAAACTGGCTCTGCCCCCTGATAGACGATGGGGTTAACGCTTGCGGCAAAAGTTAGCGATGAGCAAAACACCGTGTCGCCATGCCCAACACCGAGCAAGATCAACGCAATGTGGATGGCGGCTGTACCCGAGCTCAATGCAACCGCATGACCAGCGCCAACCGCACTGGCCAACTCATTCTCGAAGGCGTCTACATTGGGACCTAGCGGGGCAATCCAGTTGGTACGAAAGGCCTCACCGACAAAATCGAGTTCCGCGCTCCCCATATGGGGTGTGGATAGGAGAATCTGTTCATCGATCTCGGCGCGCAGCACTAGGTCCACGGCGCGCCCAGAGGCGTCAATGACTGGCACCTGATTGATACCGTGCTTTTGCATTTTCTCGAGAGCCTGGCGGCGCGTAAACCCAGGAGTCAAAGTGACAGACTCTGCGGGGGCGAGTTCGGCCAGTCGGTCGTCAAGGCTGGCCCCCTGGAGCATCAGTCGTCGAAGGTCCCCGTCGGTGATCGTACGTTCGAAACGGCCGGACTCGTCATTGAGCAGGATGATGCCCTGCGCAGTACGATCGAGCTGCGCGAGCGCTTCGCGCAGGGTCGCTTGCCGCAAAATGCTCAACTCCAGGATATCCATCAGGCATTCTTTCTCGTTTTGTGGGCTGGCACACCGACGACTGTTGCGCCAGCCGGTACATCGGCCAGCACCATCGCACCAGCACCAATTGTGGCGCCATCTCCAACCGTGAGTCCGGGCAATACGGTGGCGCCCGCCCCAACCAGCACACCGACTCCAACTTTTACGCCTCCACCCAGAACGGCTCCCGGTGCAATATGGCTGAATTCACCCACCAGGACATCGTGATCCACAACGGCGCGGTGGTTGACAATCACTCCTTCCCCAACACGGCTCCGCGGCGCCAGGATGGCACCAGCCGCTACAAAGCTCCCCGCCCCGGCAGCCGAGATTGTCGCCACGATTGCCTGTGGATGGACGACCGTCGTGGGGGTTGCGCCTATCCCCGCGAATTGCCGCTGCAGTCGCTTTCGTACCGCATTGTTCCCGATGGCTACGTGAATCCGGTCAAGCGCAATACTGTCGTCGAGATACTGGACCACATAGCCAAGCATGTCATGACCCGCCTGCGAGTGATCCTGGGAGTACACGAGCAGCCTGCAACCCGCAGACAACATCGCGGCATCAGCTACCACGGCTGCGTGGCCACCCGCACCGATCAACTTGAGGACGTCAGTAGGCATTGACCTTGTTCATAAGTTGGCCCGAGAGGTCGAGCGATACCAAGATGGATACGAGTCGACGGCCGGCATTGCCGTCACCGTAAATATTAGCAGGATACTGGCGCCCCATTCGCTGCGCCAATGCCAGGCCATGGGCAATTGCGCTTTCTTCGGCGGCGACATCGATGACATTGCGGTTTCGCTGGCGCAGGTGCTGGCGCGAGCCGATATTGACTACCGGGGTTCCAAAGGAGGCAGCCTCGATGATACCGCTGCTCGAATTGCCGACCAGCAGGTCCACATGCTTGAGCAGGGATACGAACTGGTCGCGTCGGAGATGGGTTAGAAGTCGAATGTCACCTTGTTCAGAACGGCGCTCCAAGGCATCGAGAACCTTTGCACTTCCGGCATCCGAGTTTGGTTTGAGCGCGAGCACCGCAAAGTTCTCGGCAAGCAGGGATCGGATCGCGGCTTCCACCTGTTCGCCGGCCTCATCGGCCTCCTGCAACACAGGGTGGTAGAGCAGGAGCGCCGTTTGTTTGCCCTGCCTGAGTCCGAGTGCCGCGAACAGCGCCTCCTTTTCGAATGAGGCCAAGTCGGTCAACCCGTCGAGACCAGGCGCACCGATGATGTGCACGGTCTCTGGTGCCTCCCCCATCTTGACGAGCCGTTCGGCGCTCTCCTCAGTCGCAACGAGATGGACATGCGAGAGTTTGGAGATCGCATGGCGTACCGGTTCGTCTATTGTGCCGGAGCGCTCACCCCCGTGCACGTGGACGACCGGAATCGACATATGGCCGCCAGCGATTGCCGCAGCTAGCATTTCTCCTCGGTCGCCGAGAATCAGAACCAGATCCGGAGCTATTCCTGCAAAGGCATCGACAAAGCCACTGAGCATGGTGGCGATGTTGCGCGCCGTATCAGCTCCCTTCGTCCGGACATGACTTACCGGCACTCGCGCCACGACAGGCAGGCCAGCACCCTCGATTTCCCTGACGGTACAGCCGTAGCGCTCGTCCAGATGCATGCCGGTTGCCACAACGCCCAGCTCCAAAGCTGGGCTGGCATTAATGGCTTGCAGGCTCGATTGCATCAGGCCAAAATCTGCCCGTGTTCCTGACACATAGACGACCTTGCGTTGCCGGTTCATTGCAGGTCGACCCAGTCAAGCGTCTTGCCAGCCACGATGTCACGGGCTGCCTTGCGTCCGGTGACGGCCTCGAAATCCTTTGGCGCAATGCCAGTGCCGGGCCGCATCAGGGTCAGGTCCGATGGCTTGATCACCGAGCCGGCGGCGATCGGACGAACCGTGGTGACGCTCCGCCGGACCAGCGCTCGCACGGGGACCTCGGACGCGGTCGGCGCCTTGATGCCGTCTCCCAGAGCTCCCTCTACGGCCCTTATCGCGTCGACCATGGCCTTGAGATCGTCAGGATCAAGTGAGGCGGCGTGATCAGGTCCCGGCATGGTTTTGTCGAGCGTGAAGTGCTTTTCGATGACGCGCGCACCCATAGCAACCGCTGCGGTGGATACGGCTACGCCCAATGTGTGGTCGGAATAGCCTACCGGCATGCCGGTGGCTTTGCCCATGGTGAGCATGGCGTTGAGATTGACGTCTTCAACAGCGGCGGGATAATTCGAGGTGCAGTGCAGCACGGTGACTATGTCCTTGAGGGAGCCAGACAACCCGCAGGACTGTCGTTCTGCGGCGATGACCGCTATGGCTTCCTCGACCTCGGCCAGGTCGGCCATACCCGTCGAAACGATGAGCGGCAAGTTCTTGCGCACCATGTACCGCAGGAAGGGGTAGTTCGTGATCTCCCCAGAGGGCACCTTGATGCGTCTAATTCCCAACGCGACCAAAAGATCGAGCGAGTCCTCGTCAAAGGCGGTCGACATGAACTCAATGCCCAACTCGCTCGACAGTGCCGCCAACTCCTTGTGAAGGACCTCGGACATCTCAAGCGCCTTAAGCATGTCATACTGGTCGCCGTCGCCGGTCGCGCGCTTCTGGTACTCCGCCTTGGCAGCCCCTTTGGCCGTCAGCTTGTCCGCCGAAAAAGTCTGGAACTTGACCGCATCGGCGCCACTCTCGGCCGCCACTTCGACCAGCCGCCGCGCGAGCGCAGCGTCTCCATTATGATTGACCCCGGCTTCGGCAATTATGAATGTGCTCACGGTTCAATTCCATATCTGTTGGCGATGGTTTCGGCGACAATCCAATCCAGTTCATCATCGATGTCGATCGTCTCGAACGGCTCGTCGCAGAGGACCCCTGCGGTGTTTTCCGGGAAGAACGTCTGGTGGCTCTCCAGCGCGGACGTGCGCGCCAAGTAAAGATTGCCAGCTACCGCCACGACCGTGGGCAGGTCCTGACTGCGCAGCTTCAGAGTCTCACGATCGTGAAGCGGTGCGAGTGCACCCGAGCCAAATGTAAAGGTGTGAAACGGGTGAATGCGCACCGGAGAAACGCCAATCACAGCATCCAAGCCTGGGTCTTCGAGCAGCGCGAAGGCTTCGTCCCAACGTCTGGTCAGACGCATGGGCGATGTCGGCTGAAGCAGCGCAACCATATCGTAGCGACGACCTTCAGAAGCCTCGTGCGTTAGCAAATCGAGAACGACAGATATGGTCGCCGCGGTATCAGTCGCAAGATGAACCGGACGCAGGCGCGTGACTTCGGTCCCAGCGGCAGCACTCACCGCAGCAATTTCGGTCGAGTCCGTGGAAACTGCGACGCGGTCAAACCGCGGATAAGCTTGCGCAAACCGGATCGACCAGGCGATCAAGGGGGTACCGGAAAAGGGCCTGATATTCTTGCCTGGCAATCTCTTGGAACCGCCCCTCGCGGGTATGATGGCCAGCGTCGACATGCCTTCAGGAATCCATAAACCGCCGCAGCATTGCAATGCCCAGGGCGCCGCTGCGTTCAGGATGGAACTGGGTGGCTGTCACGTTGTCGCGTTTGATAGCGGCGCTGAGGTGGTAACCACCATAAATAAAGTCGGCAAGACGGTCTCCAGGATTGGCGGGCACGGCGGCGAAGGAATGAACGAAATAGACGGCGGCCTTGCCCGGCTCGGTGCTCTCCAGAATTGTGTCTTGCCAGCCGCGATTGGTCTCACACGGCTGCATGAGCTGGTTCCAGCCGATATGTGGCACGCGCTGGGGCTGACCCTCAAGGCTCTGAGAGGGCACGGCCTTGATCCAGCCGCCGATGATACCCAGGCCTGCCGCTTGGCCGAATTCGTCGCTGCCTTCGAAAAGGATCTGCATACCGACGCAGATGCCCAGCATGGGGCGGCCCGTCTCGGCGAAACGTCGAATGGCGTCGTCATGCCCACGTGTCCGCACTTCCTTCATGCTGTCCGAAAAGGCGCCAACTCCTGGCACCACTAGCCGCTCAGCGGACAGAGCGTCGCGCGGATCTTCGGTAACTGTCAGTTCAGCACCGGCATGTTCGAAAGCGCGCGCAACATTGAGCATGTTGCACATACCATAGTCGAGCAACGTCACCTTCTTGGAAGGACTCATATGTCGCGCACCTCGAGTTTGGCGTCGAGCGCTGCGGCCCGGATATCCGGCAACGACATGCGCCCGTAGTGGAGAACGTCGGCCATGGCAACTCCATCTGCCCCACCTTCTTGGGCCGCTTCCAGAAAATGCCCGATCGTACCCATGCCGCCGCTCGCAATGACGGGTATGCTGACGGCGGAGCGGACTTGCTGAATCAGGTCGATGTCAAATCCCTTGCGCGTGCCCTCGCGATCAACTGCGGTGACCATTAGTTCACCGGCGCCCATTTCGGCGCCTCGCTTGGCCCATTCGATCACGTCGAGCCCCGTGCGCTCCCGGCCATTGTCTGTATAGGCTTCCCACTTGCCCGGAGCGACCTGTTTTGCCTCGATTGACAGAACCATGGCCTGCGACCCAAATCGTCGCGCCACTTCGGAGATGAGCTCGGGTCGGGCAATAGCCGCCGTGTTGATGGCAACTTTGTCGGCGCCCGATCGCAGGATGTGCCGCACGTCATCTACAGACCGAATGCCTCCGCCGACCGTGATCGGAATGAAGACCTGGTCGGCCGCCCGAGAGATGATATCGGACAAATTGTTGCGACCATAGAGGCTTGCCACAATGTCCATATAGATCAACTCGTCCGCACCCGCCTGATAGTATCGGATCGCATGCTCCTGCGGGTCCCCGATCACGCGGAGGCCTTCGAGTTGAACGCCCTTGATCAGGTTCTGCCCCTTGATGTCAAGTCTAGGGATAATACGCAGATTGCTCATCGATCCTTGGCTCAGCTCTCAGCCCAGATGGGGTGTCGCAACTGCCAATCGTTGCCTTGCTTTGTCCAGATATGGTCCGCGCGCCAGGAATCAATGACAGCGTTGAATTCATCCTCAGTGATCGAACAATACTCAAGGAACTCGGAGAGGTACTTCTTGGGAAACTCGCCGTCGTAACGGCGAACCAACGCAATTCCCTCCTCTCGGTCGATTTTGTTGTCCCGGATTTCGTGAGCCGTGTCGGAGGTTGTGCGGCCAATACCGAATTTCACGTAGGCAAGATAGTAGTGGAAGCCATCGATCCGATCATCAAGGCTGGCATACTTGGAATACGTACCTTCTGACCGCTCTGTATTTGGGGTAAATCCAGTGTGCTCCTGGCAATAGTAGAAATTCTCCTGGGGGTCCCAGAACTTGTAGTAACCAAAGAACTGAATAGACGTCTCATTGCGCAGAACATCTTCGTAGCGCGGCGCCACGAAAGGATTTAGGTCGGCTAGGCTGACACCGTGCTCCGCCCAAAACTCGGGAGGAAGACCCGAGAAGTAATGTTTATCGTGATCTTGGATGTCACGATCGGGGCGGAACGCGTTCTTCATGTCACCGCCATATTCAACTTCCCCGTTCTCACCATACATGATCAGAGCAACATTGTGCTTTATGGCCATGTGCATGGGGAAGTTGGTCTGACCATAGATGAACGGCTGAAAAGGATCGCCAAGATGCTTGAAGGCCAACTCTGTCAAACGGCGCGTAACGCGGCCATTCGGGGTTCCCAAAATGTTATCGAAACCCGACTGAATAAAAGCGTCTAGGTTCCTGCGCCCAATCTCTGTCGCTAGCAGCGGCGCCCAAGTGACAGTCAGCGGATTCATACCATAATTATACTTGAGCTGGTGAGCTACGAAACTACCATCTTTACCACCGCTGCATGGCACAATGACGTCATACTCGCCATTATTCTTGCGGTATTTGTCACATGTCGCGAGCAATTCTTTCTCACGCTGACCCCAGTCAATCTGACTTCGCTTAAATTCCGCGTAGTTACATGCTGAGCAAACACCATTATCATCGAAAGTAATACGTGGGCGTTGGTTGGACACTGTGCACTTTTTGCAGAACTTCACTACTGTAGGCAGTCCGTATTTTTTTGCCACGTCATGCATAACTAGCTTCCTCGCTTGGGACGAATTCTGGCTTGGGGATCCACCGACCGAGCGCAGGTTTGCGTCGTCGACTGAGATTCTTATCGTCCTGATAACTTAGACGATGCATCGGTGCGCCGTAGCACCAATGCCTGGATGAATCTACTTTCATGGTGGCATTTTGCCTAAGTGAGTTAGGATGATACCGGAAACAGCCGCACAGGCGCTTGGAGTGCTATGTTTAGCAGCGGCGGTTAAATCCTCTTTCGCTAGAAGCTGCTCAATCAAGGGTTCGAGCTGCTCCAAACGTGTGACACCGGTCCCGATCCCCATTTTCGAAAGTGGGGTGTCAGCTGTGAAAACGGACATGTCGACACAGATCACCGACTTTCCAGCCAAATGTGCTTCCAACCCGACTGTGGAGGTAAGAACCACTACTAGGTCCGACGAATGTATCAGTGCATGCAAGTTTTCGTCGCGCGAGCTGAGATAGACGTTACGCGCAGGCTCAAATTCAACAAACTCACTAGGATGGTACCTTACAACGAGGTGCCAATCCGGATGAGACAATAGCATCTTGCGCAACGTTTGTTCGATCCGCCTGGGCAATTGGGGATCGCCGACAGCACCAGTAAGGCGATGCTTTTCAGGTTCAATGTTTGAAGCCCAAAGTATGACCTTGCTCTGCTCAGCAATGCCCCTCGCCTGCCGAATTTCCTTGGCCAGAACTATAGAGTGTTGACTGTTCACCGCATCAAACGCAGGATTACCGGTCACAGTCACGCTATCCGGCGCCCCCCACCGCTGATCACGTAGTCACGGACCTGATCATTCAGCACGCAAAGAATGTCGGCGTAGCCGGGTTGTGCGATCCACTCGACCTCCTGAATCGGGAAGAGATCGACCAGACAAATCCTTGGAATTCCCAATTTGCGCGCCGAGATGAACAGAGCCTTTTCGGCGCGGGGAGAACTGGTGGCGACTACCAACCCCGGCTGGAGCTGTCTAAGCAGCGCCTCCATGGTCTGCACCGGAAGAAATCCTTGCCGCCCATATTTGGCGTAGTGTTCCCAAGCATGCGTCTCGCCCCACAAGGCGACATGATCGCGGAAATTGAGTCCGTGATAGGCGACACTCTCATGGTATGCTACGGGTGATCCGGGAACATTCGGCCCCGCTAGTTCTCGGCCCCATGCCTGAACGTCGTCGCTATTTGCCCCTTCGAGTTCGGCAAATCCAAAGTAGTCCAGACCATGGCTTTCGAGATCGGCTTGGGCCATAGTGAGGCCGAGGAAGCCCACTGAAATGCCTTCGCGTACGAGAGCCTGCGCTACGGGACGCAGCGCGGCTACATGCCCGCCACCGTAGGACGCGAACAGAACGTCGATCTGACCATCTGGCAGCTTTCTCATGCGCTAAATGCCTTGGCCCAGTGCTCGATGGCGATCAGGGCGCGGATTTCGCGCGTGTTGTTCTGCGACCCTTGTATATGGTTCTCCAGCAGTACTGAACCTTCATCGGTGAACAGACCGGTGCCGCGCCCGAAGGACTGCTCACCCAACATTTGCCGGCAATATTCGCGTAGCTCGCTGCGGAACCAGCCTCCGACGGGCACAGTGAACATCTGCTTTTCGCGATAGGCAAGGTTGTGCCCGATCATCGGCGATACGGCTTTCTTCAAGACATATTTAGTCACGCCATCCCGCAGCTTCATTTTGCCAGGCATACGGAAGGCCAGCTCCATCATGCGATAATCTAGGAAGGGCGTCCGCGCCTCAAGCGAAACCGCCATACCCATGCGATCTGGTTTAACTAGGTTGTTGCCAGAGAGCAGCAGCTCCATGTCGATATAGAGCGCCTGGTTGATACGATCCCAATGCGGAACGCGATCAAAGAGCTCGGACACAAGAGCAAATGAGTTCGGCCTTTGCGTGCTAGAATTTGCAAGCAGTCGTGCCTTCTGCTCATCCTGGAAGAGGCTGATGTTGCGATAGTAGGCGGTGCGGAATGCGGCCTCATCGAGCCCGTCGACGGCAGGCGTAAAAAAGTCCTTGTACTTGTCATAGCCGGCAAACAATTCGTCGCCACCGTCTCCGGTTAGCACCATTTTGACGTGCTTGGCGGCCATTTCCGAAACCTTGAACGTCGGCAAAAAGGACACATCACCATGCGGTTGGTCGCAATGATAGGTTGCCATAGGCCAGAGATCGAGCATGTTCGGCGCAACTCTCTGCGAAGAGTGCTCGGTGCCAAACATGTCTGCCGCTTCTTGGGCAAAAGCGGTCTCGTCGTAGCGTGGATCGTCGAATCCGATGGAGAATGTCTTCACCGGGCTGGCCATGTGCCGGGACATTAGGCCGACGACAGTAGATGAATCCACGCCGCCAGAGAGAAAGGCACCAAACGGCACATCGGCGCGCAGCCTTATGCGCACGGCATCCTCGAGCGTGGCATTGATCTCTTCGATCCAGTCCGCTTCGCTCTGTTCCATCGGTTCCACTGACGCCAAGTCCCACCAACGAAACTGCTGGGTCCCGGTGCGGTCGATCTTCAACCAGTGGCCTGGCAACACATGCCGGACCCCGCTGAACACGGTGAAAGGACGCGGAACATAGTTGAAAGTTAGGAAGTGGTACAGCGCCTCCTCGTCCATCTGCAGGCTGCCGGTGGCAGGAAGGATGGCCTTAATTTCTGAGCCAAACACCGCTCGGCTGCCATCGTCAAAAATGTAGAGCGGCTTTACACCTATGCGGTCGCGGATGAGATAGACGCTCTGTGTGCGCCGGTCGAAGATTGCGATCGCGAACATGCCGTTGAGGCGCGGCACGAAGTCGATACCGTCACGCTCATAGAGGCGCAGCAGCACCTCGGTATCCGAGTGGGTGCGGCAGGCAAAGCGCGTACCCTTCAATTCCGCCGCCAGTTCGACGTGATTGAAGATTTCGCCGTTCTGAACGACAATAATATCACCGTTGTCGGAGACAAATGGCTGGGTTCCGCCGCCGACATCAATGATCGACAGGCGCTGATTACCCAAGGCGACGCCGCGCTCGGCAAAGACACCCTGCTCGTCCGGGCCGCGATGCCGAATGGCACTGGCCATAGCTGCAAGCGTCTGCTCGGGCAAGCCCCGTCCCTGCCTGTCAAAGTAGCCGAATATGCCGCACATCGCTAGTTGCCACCTTTTGTCAAAACCTGACGGACCGTCAGCGCAAGGATCTTCAAGTCGAGTAGAAGGCTTGCCTGATCAACATATTCCAGATCGAGGCGCTTCCGTTCTTCGGGTGTCGCGGTGGATCGCTTGGTCGCCTGGGCCAGGCCTGTGATACCAGGACGAACGCGATTGCGCCTGTCAAACTCTTCAGCGCTATAAAGAGAGCGCTGCTCAGGCACATCGGGACGGGGTCCCACGACACTCATGTCGCCACGCAGAACATTGAAAAGCTGGGGCAGTTCATCAAGGCTGGTGCGGCGGATAAATTTTCCAATTGGTGTGATGCGAGAATCGTTGTCTGCGGTCGAGTAGCCGCCAATCTTGTCTGCGTTCTGCACCATCGAGCGGAACTTTAGGATGCCGAATGTACGACCGCCCAAGCCAGTACGAATCTGCCGGTAAAAGACCGGTCCGCCATCGTGGGCCTTGATCAGAATGGCAATTACCAACCAGACCGGTGAACTGACGATCAGGACAGACGCAGCGCTCAGTATATCGAAACCTCGTTTCAGCATGGCAGTCCTACGGATTTCTCGTTCGCAGAGGATTGCCGTCAGCGGCCACCACTGCCACGAGCATCGCGATCAAAGCTAGGCTCGCGCCAACAAAAGCAGAACTCGTTCCAGCGACGCCGGCAAGGATGGCACAGACGGCCGTCGCAGCTACAGCAGCCAGCGCCGGGCGGAAGAGGCCTCTCCAGGCTCCATACCAGCCTGCAAAGATCGGCTGCTGGGCCGCCAGCACCAGCGCAATCGCGTATATGAAGTGGAAAGCCGGCAGAGCCGCCACGACCAAGCGCGCGTCAGAGTTCCAAAGGCCGGGCAACGCAGTCAGCGGAACGACACATACACTGGCAAGGGTCACCTTGAACAGCAAGCCAGTTTGCCCCCGCGCATTGAGAAGCGTCGTGGCCATCGAACTGACCGCGACCAATGGCAACGTTAGGAAGCCCAAACGGGCCAGGTCGCTGATCAGGGCCAGATCGGAGGGACCTATACGGCCCCGGCCAAAAACCAGTTCGACCAGCGGGTAAGAAAACCAGATACCGGGAATTGCAATGCAAAGTGCCAGAAGCAGTGCTCGCTGAATGCCACGCTCATATATGCGTAATTGCTCAAGTCCATCATTAGCACCGAAGGCCCTGCTCAATGCCGGGAAGGCCACGGTGCTGATCGTTGTAATGGCTATGCCAATGGGGAGTTCCACCAGCTTGGTAGCGAAGTTGAAGGCAGCAATATTGCCTTCGCCATTCAGCGAAATGAGTGCCCTTAGGATGACCGGAATAAACAGAACAATTGTCGCAGCGCCAAGAGCCTGGATGAAGCGAAGTGCCAGTCGGTGGTAGTCGGTGTCACGATCGCGGCCGCCAGACCAGTTTGTATGCGGCAGTGTCGCGATCACTTGGCTGATGTAACGCAGAGAAGCCGCAAGGGCCAGTCCGATGGCTAGGACTAGCAAGGACTGCTGCCCCGAGGGCGCTAAAAAGAGCACCAAGATGATGGTCAGATTGAAGACCAGGGTCCCGGTGCCGGCGACAAAAAAACGGTGCTGCGAATTGAGAAGTGCCGATGTGACGCCAGTGAGCCCCGCCAACGGAATGGCAATGGCCGCTATGGCATAAGGCAGCGCGTAGGCACTCGGCGGTGTGCCGGCATAGCCGGGAGCAAAGGCTAAGAGCAGCAACGCGGGAAAGAACGCTAGCACAATCCCGATCGTCCCGAATAGGGCAAGCACCAGAAGGCTTGTTACCCCGAAGACACGTGCTCTTCCGCATGCATCGAGACGGGCGAATTCGGGAACAAGCGCTGCGCTAAGTCCGCCGGCCAACAAGAGATTGACGAGCAAGTCCGGGGTGGTCAGCATGACAATCGCGAAGTCGCCTTCGCGAGACAGGCCAAATGTGGCACCCAATTGAATCTCGCGTACGAAACCAGACAACCGCCCCAAGAGCAGCGTCAGGCTTAGCACCACGCTTGCGGAGACGAGGCTCCTCACGACGCCTGGCCACCCGCCGCTTTGTCGCGCACAATACCTGCGACGCGCAGGGCCACTTCGCGATGGATGGCCAGCAGCTCGTCTGGCGAGGACTGACCGAATTTGCGATAGGCGGCTTGCAGCTTGGCCACTTCGTCCGCGAAATCCATCTCGGTTTCGAGGTCCTGAACCGTAATTCTGTTGCGGTGGAACGTGCGCGAGAGAATCGCCGCAGTGGATCCGAGGCGCACGTGTTCGGCGACCAGCATTTCGGCAGGCAGTAGCCCTTCGCCGACCCGCGCCAGACCGCCAATACCCAAGGCAAGACCAGCGTCGGTGATAGAACCTGCAAGACGGTCGACTATGCCGTCCGCAAGAGGTTCAAACATGAACGTGCGTCCTAGATCTAAGTGTAGGTCATTGAGGCCGATGTGGATCTCTTGCACACCCTGGACGCGCACGATATCGGCGACATTGGCGGCCGCCCCGGCGGTTTCAAGAAGCAGGCAGATCCGGACCCTGCCGTCAACAAGGGCGCAGAACTGCTCAACCTCCTGTGCCGTTCGGAACATAGGAAGCATCAGAACATCTGCCCCGAGATCGATCGCACGCTCGACTTCGTCACGGCCACCTAGGTTCACCGGGTTGAGGCGAACCATCAATTTCTTGTCAGGAACAGCCCTGCGAATCCGTCCAACATCATCAAAAGTGTGGCGGCTGATTACGGTGGACAGGTGCCCCTGCCTTTCGACCTTGCCGAGCAATTCGAGATCGACCATCACCCGCTCAACCCCTCGGTCGGACACGTATTCGGCCAGTTCGGGTACATTGGTGATGAAAATTAGTCTCATATCGACGTCTTTCACTTCCTCAAACGAGGAGGGACCCCGCCATCGCGGGGCCACTCTGGCACACTATCCCACAGTCGCCTTGTCCTGGCGTCCGGCGACGTTGACATCTGTCTCTACGACCAGGCCAAATAGAAGACTGCGTGCCAGTGACTCGTCCGCTTCGTGCAGAGCCGAACGCAACACGTTAAGCTTTTGCTGCATATGCAGATCATCCGAAGCCGCGGCAGCCCGAAGAATCTTGGGGTGCCTGGTTCGCTCCGCTGCCGCATCATCGTAGAACAGCTCCTCATAGAGCTTCTCTCCAGGCCGCTTGCCAACTGCCACGATCTCGATGTCACCATGTGGATTGTCAACGTTCCTGACGGACAATCCTGCCAATCTGACCATGTTCTCTGCCAGTTCTGAAATCAGCATAGGTTCACCCATATCGAGCAGGAACACGTCGCCTCCCTTCGAAAGCGCACCAGCCTGGACGATCAGTTCTGCGGCCTCTTTGATAGACATGAAGTAGCGCGTCATGGCTGGATCGGTCAGCGTGATCGGTCCCCCGTGCGCGATCTGCTCCTTGAACAAGGGAACTACCGAACCATTTGACCCCAAGACATTGCCAAAGCGCACGGCGCAGAATTGCTGCCCGGTATTCGCCGCCGCGGCTTCAGCAGCCTTCTCGCGTACAATAAGCTCGGCCCAACGCTTGGTGGCACCCATTACGTTAGTCGGGCGAACGGCCTTATCGGTCGAAATGAGAACGAAGTTCTTCACCCCGACGGAGAACGCTACGTCCACTACAGTCTTGGTGCCAAATACATTGTTCTCAATGCCCTCAAGCGCATTGGCCTCGACCAGAGGGACATGCTTGTGCGCGGCCGCATGGAAGACCGCGCCCACCGCGTAATGTTCCATCGTGCGTCGAACCAGCGCTTCATCCGTGACAGACCCCAGGACCGGCACGACAGCCGCCTCCCCGCTCCCGGCCAACTCACGGTCAATTTTGTAGAGCGCGAACTCATTGGCCTCGAACAGGACCAAGCGCTGGGGCCGCCACTGCGAGATCTTCCGGCAAAGCTCAGAGCCGATTGAACCGCCAGCCCCGGTTACCATGATGGTCTTGCCGGAGACCATTTGCCGAATAAGGTCAAGGTCAGGCGGTACCGTGGAGCGCCCCAAGAGATCATCAATTTCGATCTCGCGCACTTGGCTGACGAGGTATTTCCCCGTCACCAGGTCCGAAATGTCGGGAAGTGACTGCACCTTCACACCGTGACGAGACACGTCCGCAACGACGGCCTTCCGGCGGTCTGCAGAAATTGATGGCATGGACAAAATGATCTGCTGGACAGCGTAGTTGTCCAGCAGCGCTGGAAGGGCACTGGGGGAATGAACTCGAATGTTCGCGACTTCGCGTCGATGCAGTGTTGGATCGTCGTCAACAAACGCCACTACGTCGTGCGTGCTCTTCAAGGACAGGGCCAACTGCGTCCCAGCGGCACCTGCGCCATAGATGACAACGGATGGACGCTGAGCGAGAACGTCGCGACCCAGGTGCGAAATCAACCATTTGGCCAGAAACCGGCTCCCGATCAGCAGCACGCAAGCGATTGCGAAGAAGATGATCGGAACTGATCGGGGCAACGAACCACGCCATAACAGCTGCGCCATAAAGGCTACCAGTACCCAGGCCATCACAGACAGAGCAGTAGCCTTGAAAATCGTCCACATGGCCCGTTCTGGAAGGTAACGTACAACAGGACGGTAGAGGCCCAAGCCTGCAAAGATAGGAATCGCCACTATTGGCGCGGAAATGATCGCGAACCATTCATCCGTGGTCCCGGGCAGACCAAAGGTGTCGAGCCGGATCGCCAAACTGGCCCAGGCCGCAAGGACCAGAATAAATGTATCAGAAGTAACGAGGACGACACGTTTCCAGCGCCGGGGAATGCTAAGGATGCGGGCCGTGAGTTCACGTATCATGAGTGACAGATCACCGGTCTGGATAGTCGTTTAGGTCGCCTGTCATGATTGGCAACTTTGGTCAATAGGTGACCTGTGAAGCCGTCTGGATTTGCAGCGAATGTCCCTCACGAGCAACTTCAAACTTCGTCCTCCCCTGTCGCCGGTCAAGTGCCGCGGCAATTGGCTTGGTGTTGTCATCCGCATTAACCTCACGGAGTCCTTTGCCGCCACAGCGACGCCAACCGCGGTGCACCTTGGCAACACCGAACAATCAGCAGCACTTTGCCTGCGCAGACTCGATTGCATCACGACCGTGCAGGCGCTAATAGGGCCGATCAACTGATCAGCGGCGGCCCCATGAAGATTGAACAACTCAGCCTTGTGGTTATCTTTGCAACATTGGCGCTCTTGCTGACGGTGCTAGTCGGGTGGAAGACATTCACACTCAATTCTCAAGCATGGGACATGTGGCAGTCGGTCGGGCACGACCCACTCGGGGTGTTGCTCAGTGGACATCCGCATGGGCTCCGCTACCTGGTTTACTACCCGGTATTCGCTGTGGCCGAGTTCGCAAACTTGCCGCCGGACCTCGTATTCAGCTTTGAATGCGTCCTTGTATTGTTCTTCATGAGCATGCTTGTTGCCCGGATTGATGTCGATGTCTGGGGTTCACAGGGGCACGTGTGGCGTCGAGATGTCGTGGTTTTCTGCATGTTCGTTATGTCCATGCTAATGAATGGCCGCCTGCTTTTAGCCTTCTGTGGATACCTGCTGATAATTTTTGCCGGCGCTGACTGGTACAAACAGAGAGAATGGAAGCCCGTCCATGCCATTTCGGCACTGCTCGGATGCCTTCTTGCAGGAGTGAGTTCCGGAACACTACTGGCTGCAATGGGGCTCTCAGCAGGTATTATCTTGGTTGCCTTCTTGATGGACGCCAAACTTCTCAAAAACAATCCAATTGCAGCCGTGTCTATTGCCCTCACCCTAGCGCTGTTTGTTGGCTATGCCCTAATCGGGCTTGGCAAGAACCTCGCATACTACGGAGGTGATGAAGCTGCGGTCTTTCGAATGCTTGGCCATGGGGCAGGTGGTGACATTGCTAGATCTGTCGGACTGGGAGACTTGCTAGAGCAAGATGACCTTCCTGGTGTAGGAGGACGATTGGCGTCGATTCTGCAGTACTGGTGGGTAGGCGTTGTAGCCGCATCGACAGTTGCTCGTTGCTATGGTTGGCGGCCAATCCACATGGTCAAGACCTCCGGGCCGGGGCTCAACCTAGTTCACCTATCCATCATAATAGCAATGGCTGGAGGCTTGTTCGGATACTCAGTTCTGTTGATGGGGTATATTCCGTTCTTAATGTTCGCATCTGGAAACGCCAAGCCCATAATGTCCCGCTTTGCTGTTTCAGCTCAGTGAAGAACTGGCAATAGCTGTCCATTTGGACATATCGACCGCCACGGCACGCAGCTGTGCGTGGATCGCTCAGCCCTTTCTAACGGAACAATGGTGCCCGTTTTGTGTCACGTACGCTTCTGTTACGCGAATGACGGTGCAGTTGGTGGCTCGCGCATCAACGGACAGCTCCAACACAAACGACCGAGAGTTCTGAAGGTTGTCGGCGCTCCTTTCAATTGGAAGCGACCTTCTGACTGAACAGTCCCTGGAAATCCGGATGGCGAGCCAACTCGGTGGCGAGCTCCCGAGAAAGCCGCTGTGCGCCGGCCTCGTTCAGGTGCAACGGATCGACAAAAAACTCCGTCGGCCAGAAGCGAAGAGTGGGCAGGAAGTGCACATTGCTCCCGCCGTGAGCTTCCAGCAATTGATCATAGTAGGCCAGAACCTCTTGAAAACCAGGCTCGTCCCTTCGCTGCTCCGGCCATGGAAACTGATAAACGAAAACTTCGACGCCTCTGCTGGTCAACGACTGAACCATTCGGTCGAAGTAGTTCAGATAGACGGAGTAGCCGTTCTCAATCCCAGTCGAATAACCGTGGGGCATTGGGACGTCATCGCTCGAAATGTGGCCATTGCCTCTGGTCATGTAACCTTGAGCCACGGAGAATCGCATTGTGTCACGGCACCCCAGGCCGCCATGGCCAATCCCAGAAAAAAGAGGGGCATCAAGACCACCAGTTTTGCGTTGCACAGGCAATGCCGACCGGTGCAACCGTTAAGAGCCATAGATGGATGTCGGCCCCGCATGAGGCTCTCAATAAAGTGCGATCTAGTTTATCATTGCAAGCCTTCCAAGAGAAGACCACATTGAGCGCCGAGTTTGCCCGGAGGTGGGAAAAGGGCGAGATACCCGAAAGTCCAATCGGTCGGGCCGATTCGGTCGGACAGGCGGAACGTGGCGGTAGCGCGAAGATCATGGCGAACTATGCGTTGGTCCAGTACGCGGAACATTGCCTGACATTACGAGATAGTCGTCATTATGAGTCAGGCCACCGTAGTCCTTGCCGCTCCCTTTGCGGGCCCTGCTATCCCACCGGATAGCTCGAGGGCTCCCCAAGTACATAGAACCTCGACAGGGTGCGCGCCCATTTGAGATGGGTGGCATCGAGCCCGATAAGGTAGGACGTCTGAACCCAGGGACGGTCCCCAAGACGCGGATGACCGACCACGGTCCCGGCCAGAACCGTGGCGCGGGGCGCGACCTGAATAAAGCGCCAGTCATGGAGGCGCGGTGAGATTTCAAGTGTATCTGGCCCGGGGCGCCAGCCGGCCCGAAGGCGCTGGACCGATTTGCGGGCGGCATCGATCTTGCGGCGCATCGCCTCGCTCAACTGCTCGGGCTCGACGTCAACAAGGCGGTCGACATCCATAAGTCCGATGGTGCCGCTTTGTTGGGCGATGCCAATATCGAAGGGGGGGAGAATGACCATGGTGAGGTGCCTTTTTTTTTAAGAATGGGAAGGGTCTTGGGCGGTCTGGTGGCCCTTGGGGGCCTTAGGACCGGGATCGGGGGCGGGGTGGAGCGCACCAAGCACCGCCTCTAGGTCGGAGGCGGTGAGAACTGAGCGGGCGAGGAGTGCTTCAGCGACCGCTTCAAGTGCCGGACGCAGTGGCGTCAGGATAGACAGGGTCTCATCGAGAAGGCGGCCAAGCCGCTCCTCGACCAGACGCCGGCGGTCTTTGAATTCGGCCCCGGGCCCGGCCCATTGCCGGGTGGGCCCATAAAGAAAGAGCTCGAAACAGGCGTCATGGATGAGCTCAGCGGCCCGGGAGATATCCGCACGGGCGCCGGAATTGGCCCCGCAACCTGCCAGCATGTCGGCCGCCCGACCGCCCAGGAGGATGCGAATATTGTCCTCGATGACATTGGCAGTGACGAAACCACCCGGCGCTTCGTCGAAGTCTGTCGCGCCCTCATGTCCCTCGCCAGGCACGATCGAGACCATATGCACCGGGCGCCCCAGATGAATGGCCATGACTGCGTGACCTGCCTCATGCAGCGCCACCGCGCGGCGCAGGTCCTCAGGCCGGGTCTCGGGCGGGGCAAGGACAGACCGCAAATGGTCGGTATTAAGGGACGCGCCCTCTTCGGCGGCCCTGGCCTTTGCCCGGACGGCAATCTGGCCGAGCTCCGCCTGGGTCTGATGACCCAGATAGGGCAGCAGCACAGAAAGTTCGTCCGCGTTGAGAGGATCGGGCAGATGCAGCTGCAGCATTTTTAGGCGCTGACCAGCCGACTGTGGCGGCGGCAGCGTCAGATGCAACCCCAGGCGCCCGGCGCGGACCAGGGCCGGATCAAGCCGCTCACAGTGATTGGTGATACCAATCAACAACACCGGTTTTCCGGAGGCGACCAACTGGTCGATCGCAGTCAAAAGGGCATTGGTGAGACTGATCCACCAGGGATCATAGTCTCCGCGCAAATCCCTGCGATTGGGTACGGAGTCGAGCTCGTCGATCACCCCGATGGCGGGCGCGGCCCGCCCGAGCTCTGAAAAGAAGTCGGCCTGTGCCGACAGCACATCACTGAGATGACCCTTGCCGGACTGCAGCCAGTTGGCGGCATTGGTCGTGACCAGGGGCAGGTGGGCGGACGCGGCCAGGGAACGGGCCAGCAAAGTCTTGCCGGTGCCCGGGGGACCCGAGATCAGGGTGTGCTCGAGCCCGGCAATGTCGCCCTTAGGCAGATTGACGACCACCCTTTGGGCCCAGTCGGCCACGGCGGGGGGCAGGCAGAGGGCATCGATCGGCGGCGCATCAGGAATTTGGAGCGCCGCCTGCTGGCGCGCGGCAATGGCCGATATGCGCTTGGCCATCGTCCCGGCGCTGGTGGCCGGACGCAGGGCTGCCAGCAGCTGGCCGGCATCGAGACCCGCAAGATCGTTCGCCTTGAGCCGGCGCGGCATGGCGGCGGTGAGATCGATGATGCTGTCCCGCACCATAGGATAGTCGGGCTTTTCCAGCACGACAAAGTGGTCAGCAGTCTCGAGCAGAAGACCAGGCAGCAGGCTTTCGGGATTGTGCGAGACACCGACGACCGCACGGCTGTGCAGGAAAGGCATGAGAGTCTGGCTGTTCCAGCCCGCCAGCCCCCGGCTCGAGTCATCATGGCGCGCCACGACAAGGGCCCCGGGATAGGCCTTGCGCAAATACTCTTCGAAGTAGTCGACCCAGTCGGCGCCAGGCACCTGGAGAATGACGACAATGGGTCGGTTGCCTGCAAGCCCGGTGCCAAGGCCATTGGGCAGGGCGGCTTCGAGCATGGCAGCGCAGAAGTGATCCGCGATCTGTCTGACCAGGACATCTGGATCTACGGGTGGATTGACTTGGTGGTCGGGCGTTTGATGGGAATGGGGCATAGGAGTCCTGGGCGTCTGCGATTGGGCGGCACACGCGATGCAGATGAAAATGGAAATGACGATGCGGCCGGTGTTCCGCGGCCGACTAGGGCTGGCGCGGCAACGGCCCGGGCACGCCATTGCGCACCATGCACAGACGGCGCCAGCCGGCCGGACCATAGCCCTTGGAACCGGCCACAAAGAGCGCGGCACCGCTGGCCGAGGAGAAATGCAGATGCCGGCGCGTCACGAGCAACCGTGGATCGGTGGGATGGGGTTCGATGCAGCCAGAATAGAGAAGGCTTTCATGCCGGACCCGGACCAGTTGACCGGCCGACCGCACCGGCGTGCTCCAGACCTCACTGCCGGCAAGTAGTGTCCAGTCACCGTCCGGGCCTTCGACGGCCTGTGCGGCAATGTTCTTGCCGACGAACTCGTGCAGCACACCTTCGTAGAGACCGGGCAGATCATCCCCGAGAATGTCACTATTTCCGGTTGCGCCGACCAGCAGGGCGGCATCGGGAATATTGGTCAGGGCATGACCGCTGGCGGCAATGAGCTGCAGCGCCCGGCCGCAGAACATCCGGAGCTGGGCATAGCGATCGGCGACAGGGGCGCCCAGCGGGATTTGCCCCAGTGTCACATAGCCACAGACTTCGTTGAGGCTTTCCCAGACAATCCGCTCGGCCGCGCGAGCCTCGTCCAGGGTCCAGCGGTCCTGGGCTTCGGTGATGACGAAGACCTGTTCGAGCGCGCCATGCCAATTAAGATGCGGGCTTTCGCCGGCCCGGGACGGATAATCGCCGCTGACCCCGACATAGGCGTGAATGCCATCGGCATAGAGGGCCAGATAGACGGCCGGACCGGTGACGCGCAGCCGGCTGAGATCGGCCCGGTGCGCCCCGGGCACGTGCAGAACGGAGGGCACCAGGGGACGCTCGTCATCGCCGAAATAGCTGATGGCGGAAAAGGCGGAATGCATGGACAGAAAAGACAATGAACTTCTCCCGCGCGAACCCGAACGGTTCGCGCCTGATCGACAGAAACAAGAGGTGTGAGTTCGAGGAGCGCCGCTTAAATGCGCCGCATCGGCGCCAGAGACGCCATCAAACACGTGATCGGGTGGGGAAAAGCGCTTGCCGTATAGTGGCAGCGATTGTGCGGGACGCGCGTCCCGCTAGGATTGGCCTCAGCCATATTGCACCTGTTGCGTCAGGTTGATGTGGTCAGGCCGTCGGTCCGTTGGCGCGGATCGGCGGCCGCTTAAGCGGCCCGGCCAGTCCGAATCGATCATCGATCCGGCATTGCTCACACTGCCCAAGGTTCCGCCTTCGTTCCAGCACTCCTCGATCGCATGGTTAATATGGGAAAACGGAGGCGCATGTCTCGCGTTTGCTCCGCTGGCCCTGGACAAGGCAACGCAGTCGAAACTCTAGAGAACGCCCTTCCCCGGGTGCCGGCGACATTCAAGTCGGGCGTCTAAGGCACACGCACAAGGATCGGGCGCCCTCGTGCCATGGAATCGGCGCGAGCACAGGAGTGGCGTTCCTCGTGAGAACCACGACCTTAATTACCCAGCCCTTACTGCCATGGCACTCCAGAGCCGAATGCCCGATCACGCTTCTGGGGCTACCCTATTGCGCGCTGACCAGAAAATGTCCGGCCCAAGAAACCGGGTGCGCATGCAATGGCGAACGCGGATTGTCCAGCATTTCAAGGATCGAGCTTTGCAGAGCCCGGGGCCAGCTCACCGCCCCATCCAGGCTGCGCGCTTCGATCATTCCGGTTGTCACATCGAGCGCGGGGCCGCTCGGGATATCCCAGTGCGTGACCAGCAGGCCCCGGGTTCCGGCATAGAAGAAGGCGGAGGCCAGGCCCGAAAGCCCTTCTGCCCCCGGGGTGCCGTCCGAGCTGGCCGTGCTGCAGGCCGAAAGGATGACAAGGTCGGCATCGAGTTCAAGCTCCATGACATCGGAGCGCGTGAACAAGGTCTCTTCCAGGGTGGATCCCGAAAGAGCCAGCCCGGGCTCGGTGGCACCGGTCAGGCCCTCGGCGATAAATCCATGGGTGGCGAAAGTCAGTATGCGGTACTGGTCCAGCGGCAAGGCCCGCACATTCGCCTCGGTTGCCGCTTCACGCAACAGCAGATCCCTGCTGCTCTGGGCCCCGAGCAAGGCCCCGATGAACCGCACTTCAGCTTCAGTCTCAGGCAGGGACGTCAGGGGGCCATGCACAGGATCGGTGTAACCATAGTCCGGATTGCCGATACCGAGGAATGCCCTTGTCGCCCTTGAGGGGGCCATGCCCGAGCGGAGCGAAACCAGGCCAGACATGGACGGCAAAGCCGCAAGGTCAAGGCGCCTCACCAGCCAGGGGAGAGCCGGATCCATCAGCTCTTCGCCCGTGAGCAGGTCCTTTGCGGGTCGATCGGTCATCAGCGCTGCCAGTGGCAGACCGTCCAGCACGCCATTGGGGACAAACGTCAGGTGGCGGATATGCGCCCTGCCCTCGAGCAAGCTGCCCATCAGCGTCTCATGCAGTTCATAGGCCAGATCCGCCCTTACGCTGCTCGAACCGTCCCCGACAATGCTCTGACGGAAGTCCGTCACCATCTGCGCGAGCCCGTCAGCGCCAACCGCGCTCCGATCCGCATAAAGGCCTTCCTCATCAACCCAGACGCGCACAAGCCCGTCACGCAGGGCATAGGTCGTCATAATCGCCTCGCCTTGCTGCAAAACGGCCGACAGAGCCTCGGTGTCAGCAAATTGCAGCCGCCCAAGCCGGAAGAAATCCGGGTCTGCTTGCGCAATGGTCTGGGCCAGGGTCTGGCGTTCGAAGCGCAGTTGATCCAGTGCCGGGGTGAGCTCTGCGGTTGAACCGCCTTCCCCCAGTTGAGCGACCAAGTCGTCAATTTGCCGGACGACATCGAGATATTGGCGATAGGGCGTCCCCAAAGATGGTGAAGCGCCACGAGCAGCCAGCTCGCTCAGGGTTGCCGAGGTGCCCGAAGCCTGAAGGAACTGGACGGCGAACAACACATCCTGGGCAATCGCGGCGCTAAACCCTTGTCCTTCCCCAACCGGCGCTACGGCCAGAAATGCCTCAAGAACCTCGTCCAGTTCGTTCGACCAACTCAGAAGGCTATCGGCCGCAAATGCGTCGGCACCCGCGACACGCTCGCGCGCGGCCAAAAGCAAATGGCGCGTGATCTGGAAGGCCGATTTCTCGCGACCCGTCGCAACCAGCGCCTGGGCATAGGCCCCGGAGACACTCACTTTCTTCAAAGAAGAGAGCGGCAAGGGGTCTGCAAGGATCGTCTCAACCTCTGCCCCGGCGGTCGAGAAATAGGCAAAGGCGGTGGCAGGCAGGCCCATGCGCATGGCCTTTATGCCCAGTTGCTCGGCCTCGGCCATGATGGCTTCCATCTCGCTTGAGTCCGCACTGGCGCCCGACATAAAAAGGATGAGGCCGTTATTGAGGCGCTCTGAATAGTCCTCGACGCCGGCCAGATCGCCCCGCGATTGCCTGAGTTCGATGGCAAGGTCGCAGACAACGCCATAGCAGGAATAGCCCATCTCCCGCTCTTCCCGGTTCTTGTCGAAGATTGTTGCGAGGCGGATAAAGCGATCCTCCTCTCCCAGTGTCTTGAGCATCAAGATCGAGGCCGCGACTTCATCATGGGCCATGTCGAGTGCGATCAAATGATTCAGCACCGCCTCAACATGTCCGATCACCGCCTCCGCCAGCCTGCCGGCAAAACCAGTATCGCCCTCGAGAATGGCGGCACGCGTGGCTGCATTGAGACGCTCGAGATTGCGCCTTATGGCCCAGCCATCATGCTCTTCCCGCTCGCGGGGCTCTGGCTCGACGGCCAGAATGCGGGCGAAATCGGTCCAGGCCTGCTCGGTCTGTCCCAGTGCGACCAGAGTGCGGAAATAGCTCTCGATGCCGGTCACATCCACCGAGCCGAATTCCTGCTCGACCATGAAGCGCCGGTCGAACTGGGCGTGGGCACACTGGGCATATTTGCCGGCCAGCTCGGGGAAGAAGAGACTGCGCTCGAGCTCCTGGGTCACGAAGGTCTCAGGCAATTCGGGAACCGCATAGCCGGTCGCGCAGGCTTCCTCGAGACGCCTCGCAAAGTCGTCAATTGCAGCATCAATGTGCCTGCCGCTCCCGCTCGCCTGCAGCGCTGCGGTGATCTGCCCCTCAAGCACGCGAACAGCCTCGGCAAATTTAGGGTCCTGACCCAGATTGGCCGAGCCGATCTCGACCAGAGCCTGTTGTGCATAGTCCGCAGATCGTTCGAACTCGCCCGCCAGTTGAGCGGCCTGCGCCAGCATGGACAGGAATTCCACCCGAAGCGCCGCGTTGGAGCCGGGCGGGGTAAGCGCGAGAAGGCGCGCCGCCATTGCCTCGGCCTCGGCGTAGTCGCGGTCATTGATGGCCTGGGCGGTGATGAGCGTGGCTGGCGTGGTCGGATCACCATCCCATGCCCCGGCGATGGCAGCATAGAACATGTCAGCCACCTCGAACCGGCCGAGCCGCTCCAATTCCCTGGCGGTGCCAAAATAGCTCGACATTTCGGCCCGGTTCGATTGCGGCCCATCGCTTAGGGCCTGAACGAAACGATGCGCGAACATGAGATCGATTTCGTCTTCAAGCCCGAGATCCTGAACGAGGTCGAAGTGATCGAACCAGTTGTGCATCCAGCCATAGGCACTGGCATAGGCTTGGCCCCTGTAGAGCGCCATGGCGTTGAGGATCGCAGCTTTTGCCCCTTCGGGGTCCCCGGCCTGGGCCCGCGCAACCCCGAGTTGCATCAGCACCCCGGCATATTGACTGTCGCTTTCCCTGAGCAGGGGCGCCGCCTGCTCGAACAGTGCGACCCGTTCCTCGCCCTCAGCGCAGCCCGCAGCGTCGGCCAGCGCATTGCCAACCCATAAATCGCCGGCATCGGCCATGGCCAGAAGTTTTGCCCCGGCAGAATAAGCCATGCTTGCTTCGCGATCCTTGCAATAGCCTCCATCGGGGAGGCCGGAGGTGATGGCGGCGACGGCCCGCAAATGCAGGATACGCGCCAGTTCGGGCGCGCCGGAATAGACCCGTGCCATGGCGCTGAACGCCTCGCGCTTGAGCCGATCGGTTCGTTCCAGATGAGTGTCGCGCTGCTCCTTTTCCCGGCGCGCATCGTAAAGCTGGCCAAGCGCCAGGGCGAGGTCCAGCTTGACATAGCCTGACAGCGGATTGCCCTCTCCGTGGCGACTATCGAGTTCGGCGATAATGGCCTCAAGCTGAGGCGCAAAGGCACCGACTTCAGACCGGCTCTGGTCAGAATACGAGGCGCGCCATGCGGCGGTGGTCGCAAGCCAGTCCCGATACCGTCCTCCCAAAACCAGCCGATCTGTCTCCAGATGCTCGAAGTTTTCTCCCATGCGCCTGGTGATGGCCCAATTGCCCTGGCCCGGGGAGACAATCGTGACCTCGCCGGCCAGGACGCTCAAATCATAGGCTGGATCCTGGCCAAGACCGGGAATGGGGCGATCCGCCAGTTCACCGATGGGGCTGTCGAAGCGCAGCGGGGGCGTCTCCGGCGCGTATCGGGCGATCGTCTCACGTGCCCAGTCCATGAGCCGCGAAGGATCGCGCACCCAGAGGTCGGCGACGCTCGATACAGTTACAGCGCGCTTGATGCCCGAAAAGGCACCCGAAAACCCGACGGGCTCGGCCGCCGCAGATTTGAGGAAACAGACCTTGGCCGGGCTATTGTAAGTATAGGCCCCGCAGCGCCCGTCATCGGCGCATTGTGCTTCGCAGGCGTCCAGATCGATGCCCTTGAGGGCCGGCTCCGACATGCCGGAGCGGAAATCATTATGAGGCAGGTCGACATTTTCAAGCCGATCAAACGCAGCTACAGCCGCGTCCCCAGCGCCTGCGGCAAGGCCTGACGCCAGCCGGGTTCCGGAGACCGCGCCGGGGAATGCAGAACGGCCAAGAGCGTCGTATTTGAGAAAGCAGACCCTGGCGCCGACATTATATGTGAAGGCCGTGCAGCGTGTTTCGGAGGCGCAGCTGGCCTGACAGGCGCCCAGCCCGATATTTCTGAGATTGGGGTCGGACATGCCGCTGCGGTAGTCGGCGCCGACAAGGTCTGTATTGTCGAGCAGGTCGAAGCCCTCAAGCGGCAATGGAGCCAGCAGCGTCGAGACTTCCTCACCACTCAGATTTCCGGTTTCGGTGCGCCCGAGCGCCGTCTGATAGGCCCCTATGGCTGCCCGCGTCATCGGACCGAAGACGCCGTCGGCCGCACCATCGAGATGCCCTAAATCGATCAGCCTTTCCTGCACAGGCAGGCGCTCTGCAAGGCTTAGATCCTCTGCGCGCACCATGCCCTGGGCTGCGAGAGCACAAAAGACAGCAATTGCGAGAACAGCCCGCTTTAGAAGCCGAGCAGCCAAGACGCCCTCGCGATTTCGGCCTTGGCAAAGCGCTCGGTCCAAAGGCCGTAATTCCCATAGCCCGCGTCACGCCGTCGCTCTGCATATTCGGAAAAATAACGCCAGAAATCGATCACCTCGGTGCCCAAAAAGGCATTGAGGACATCAAAATCACAGATCCGCTGGTGGGCACATAGAGCAATTCGATCGAAGAAGTAGAAGAGATCGTCGACCAGCCGGTCGGCCTGGGCATCGAACTGGTCATCCTGACCGGTCACACGCTCGCCGATATTGGCATAAATCAGTGCCTGCTGATCCGGCCTCAGATCCGCGATGAACTCTGCCTGTTGCTGATAGAAGGGCCAGATAATGGCGTTAAGCTCGCCATAGGCAGCGCGATAGCCGCCGCCATCCCAGTTCTCAACCTCGGCCAGCGAGCGTTCGATCCGGTTGTCCTGCACGTGCTGGAAATACTCAAGGGCGCCCGCCAGGACTGCGATGACGGCGAAGATCTTGATAATGGGCGATAGCAGACTGTCAGCGCGGGCGAGCCATCCGTTTTTTTGCCTGGGCTCAGAGGCAGGCTCTGCCTCGCTGTTGTTTGCGGTGGCCTTTTCTAGCAGATCTAGGGGCATGCGGTCAGGTCCAGCCGGACCACCGGATCAAGCGAGCCGGCCAGCCGGCCGATCTCTGCATTGATACAGCGCAGTGCGGCCTCATCGGCCACAAAAGAGGTGTCGATCACCTCGCTGTCCCGATCTGTATTGGCGCCGGGAAGCCCACGTGTCTTTTCGTCAACGCACTGGGTCAGGTCGACCAGGACAAACCCCCGGCCCTCCGTTTCGAGCCGGACCAGTTCGGCTTCGAACTGTTCTGAAAAACAGGCAGCGACACGCTCGTTGAGGCGAATGCTCGGATTGCAGAAATCGCAAACCGCGCCAGCCGTCGAAACAAAGACAATCGACAACACGGCCACAAGGCAAGATCTCATTTGCGCAGCTCCCTCAACCGCAGGGAATTAAACCATTTTGGCCTGCGCGCTGTAAAGCAATCAAAGTGTTTAGAAAGACCGTCTTCGGCTCCTGACGAGACCGCCATCGGGCCATCGAGTGGTCATCTTGCAGCAAAGCGCTTGACACAGGAGGCTTCCTCCTGCATTTGTGACACCGATGTCATGACATCGGTGTCATAGAACACCTGCGGCATCACGGTGAACCGTTTCCCAACCGACCAGAGCGTCTAGAGTGGGGCATCAGTTCAACCGGAGGAGGAATGACGTGGCCACGATTTATGATGTTGCCAAGGCTGCAGGGGTCTCACCCAAGACGGTGAGCCGGGTGATGAACGGCGATGCGCCGGTCAACCAGGCAACGCGCGAGGCCGTCAAGCAGGCCATGGCGGCGCTCAACTATGTCCCCTCCAGTGCTGCCCGCACCATGCGCTCGCAACGCTCGGGCCTGATCGGCATGATTACGGGCGCCATCAGTTCAACCCATCACTTCGAAGATGCGGGCCTACCCGAAATCTATCTCGTCCAGGGCGCGCAGCGTGTCATCGACCAGTCCAACCGCACCCTGCTTGTTGCCGATAGCGGTGGCCAGGCCGAGCGCATTCCGACCCTCTTGCAGACCTTCCGTGAGCACCGGGTCGAGGGCATCCTTTATGTGGCCGAGTACCACCGTGAAGTCAGCCTGCCTGCGTCCCTGAGGGACCGGCCGATCGTTCTGGTCAACTGCTTTGACGCCCAGGAGACGCCCTGCGTCCTGCCGGACGATGAAGGCGCCCAATATGCCCTGGTCGACGGCCTGATCCGGCGCGGCCACCAAAGGATCGCCTATCTCACCCTGCCCGAACACTATGTGGCTTGCGATCTGCGCGTTGCCGGCTATCGCCGCGCCCATCGGGACAATGGCATTGCGGTCGATGAAGGGCTGGTTCAGGTGGGCGCCCTGCCCAGCACAACCCATGAATTCGATCTGCTCTGGGACGCGCTCGATCGCGTGCTCAAGGCGGAACCGACAGTGATCTGTTGCGCCAACGACAAGATGGCCATGCGCGTCTATGGCCTGTTGCGCGATCGCGGGGTGAGCATTCCCCAGCAGATGTCCGTCGCCGGCTATGACGATTATCGCATGATCGCCGAACATCTCCATCCGGGCCTGAGCAGCGCCGAGTTGCCCTACGCCGCCATGGGCGCGCGGGCCGCCGACAAGCTGCTGCGCATCATAAGCGGCACCACCAAACCCAACGAGCCGAACCGCGAACTGGTCTCTGCTCCGGTCGCCTGGCGCGAAAGCGTCCAAACCCGTGACGCCAATGTCACGCAATTGAGTTCAAGGAGGAAAGAAACATGAAGTCCCTACGTCTTTTGACGACCAGCCTCGCCATCGCCACGGCGATGAGCACTGCCGCTTTCGCGCAGACCGAGCTGACCATGTGGTATCACGGCGCCGGCAGCACCGTTGAACGCGACCTGATCAACACAATTATCTCCGATTTCAACGGGTCCCAGTCCGACTGGACTGTCACGCTGCAGGAATTCCCGCAGGCGGCCTATAACGACTCGGTCGTCGCCGCGGCCGTGGCCGGCAATCTGCCCGACATCATCGATGTGGATGGACCGGTCATGCCCAACTGGGCCTGGGCGGGCTATATGCAGCCGCTGCAACTCTCCGAGGGCGCCCTTGACGGTTTCCTGCCTGGTGCGATCGGCAAATATAATGGCGAAGTCTATTCGGTTGGCCTGTGGGACGCGGCCATTGCCATGTATGCGCGCCGGTCGACGCTTGAAAAATTCGACATCCGCATTCCAACGCTCGATGAGCCCTGGACCCGCGAAGAGTTCGACGAAATCCTCGCCACCCTCAAGGAATCGGGCGAATTCGAATATCCGCTGAACCTGGGCATGGCCGATCAGGGCGAATGGTATCCCTATGCCTTTGGTCCGTTCCTGTGGAGCTTTGGCGGCGACATGGTTGACCGCTCGTCCTACCAGACCGCCGAAGGCGCGCTCAATGGTGATGCGGCCATCGAATTCGGCGAATGGTGGCAGAGCCTGTTCACCAATGAATATGCTCCGGGCACCAGTCAGGACATGGCGGACCATGAAACCGGCTTCATCGACGGGGACTACGCCCTGCAGTGGAACGGCAATTGGGTAGCGGTGAATACGCTCAATGCTCTGGGCGATGATGTTCTCTTCCTGCCCGCGCCCGATTTCGGCACTGGTCCCAAGATCGGCGGCGCTTCCTGGCAGTTCGGCGTATCGGCGACCTCCGAGCATCCCGAGGGCGCGAGCGCCTTTATCGAGTTCGCGCTTCAGCCCGAATATCTGGCGGCCTTCTCCGACGGTATTGGCCTCATCCCTGCCACGGCCGAAGCAGCGGCAATGACCGAGAACTACAAGGAAGGCGGACCGCTTGAAGTCTTCTATGGCCTCTCGGAAGCCCAGGCGACATTGCGTCCGGTGACCCCGGGATATGTGTTCCAGGCGCTCGAATTCCGCAAGGCGCTTTCGGACATCGCCAATGGCGCTGACGTGGTCGATGCGCTCGATGCGGCGACCGATGCCATCAATGACGACATCGCCCGCAACAACAACTACGCCACGGCTCAATAGGTCCCCCTCCCGAGCCCGGCCGGCCCGGAGACATCCGGACCGGCCTACCCCGCGCGTCCCAAGGCAGGTCAACCATGCGTCCGACAAGAACCAAATCGCTGCAGTCCCACTCGCTGGCCGGCTGGCTGATGAGTGGTCCGGCCCTGGCTCTGGTGACCCTGTTCCTGATCGTGCCCTTTCTTTTGGCCTTCTGGTTCTCCTTCACCAATCAGCGCCTGATTTCACCCAATCCGACCCAGTTCGTGGGAACCAGCAATTTCGAGCAATTGCTGGGCGTGGGCGCGCTGGTGCTGGAGCCTGAGCGGACCGAAGACGGCAGCCTCATTGTCAGCGAGACTGGCGAATTGAGCTATCCGCGGGTGCGCGAGTTCACCCGAAACAATCCGGACTATCCCCAGCTTGAGGGCATGCGAGAATGGTTCGGCTGGAGCTGGGGCGAGAGCAAGGTGCTGGTCCTTGCCCGTGACCTCGTTTTCATGAAGGCTCTCACCAATACGCTGTTCTTCGTGGCGGTGGTGGCGCCGCTGCAATCAGGGATTGCGCTCTTGCTGGCCCTGATGATCAACCAGAAACTGCGCGGCATTAACGTTTTCCGAACCGTCTATTTCATGCCTGTAGTGGTCTCGATCGTGGTCGTGTCGCTGCTCTGGCGCTTCATTTATGACGGGCGCAGCGGGCTTTTGAACAACCTCCTGCAATTTCTCAGTTTCGGGCAGTTCCAGCCCATCGATTGGCTTGGCAATCCCGACACGGCCATGTTCGCCATCATCGTCATGTCGATCTGGCAGGCAGTGGGCTTTCACATGGTGATCTGGCTGGCGGGTCTGCAGAACATCCCGCTCACCCTCTATGAGGCCGCCGATATCGAGGGGGCCACGGCCTGGCAGAAATTCCGCTTTGTGACCTGGCCGGGGCTGCGCAATACCGCCGTCTTGATCCTCGTCGTCATCACCATGCAGGCCTTTGCGCTCTTTGCCCAGATTGACGTGATGACCAATGGCGGTCCGCTCGATAGTACGCAGACCCTGGTGTTCCAGGCGGTCACGCGCGGTTATGAGCAGCAGAACATTGCCGGTGGCTCGGCCATATCGGTGCTGCTGTTCCTGATCGTGCTCGCAATATCTCTCTTCCAGCGATACGTCACAAGGGAGCGCTGACCATGGCTGCCGTCACTTCGCCCAACCAGAACCTCAAGACGAGCCTGAAATATCTGCTACTGATCCTGGTGGCTCTGGTCTTCGTCTTCCCCATCGTTTTCATGGTGGTCAGCTCGTTCAAGCCGGACGCGCAATTGTTGCGCGACACCTCCTCGTTCAATGCCTTCCTGCCAGTGGGTGATGTGTCGCTGGACAATTACTTTGCCGCGTTCGAGCGCGCGCCGGTGGGGCTCTTCGTTTTCAACTCGATCCTGGTCACGGCCATCACCGTAATCGGCTCGCTGTTCCTGTGCTCGATGGCGGCTTTTGCCTTCGCATTCCTCGAATTCCGCGGCAAAAGCATTGTCTTATCGATCATTATCGCGACACTGATCGTACCTTTCGAGACCATCGCCGTGCCCATGCTGATGGTGGTCAATGCCCTGCCCTGGCTGGGCAGCGATGGTATCACCTGGGGTTGGCTCAACACCTATCACGTGCAGATCGTGCCGTTTCTGGCCGATGCGCTGACCATTTTCCTCTTCGTGCAATTCTTCCGCGACTTGCCCAAGGAGCTGATCGAGGCAGCGCGCCTGGACGGCGCGAGCTGGTTCCAGGTCTATAGCTTGGTCATCGTGCCGATATCCGGTCCGGTCTTTGCCACTGCCGCGATCCTCAAGTTCCTGGCCATGTACAACCAGTATCTCTGGCCGCTGATGGTCACGCAGTCCGAACAGTACCGGCCGGTGATGGTTGGGCTGCAATACTTCTTCCAGCTTAATACCGCCTGGGGCGAGGTGATGGCTTACTTGTCCATGATCACCCTGCCGGTGCTCGCCTTCTATCTCTTCCTCCAGCGCGCCTTCATCACCTCGATCGCCTCCACCGGCATCAAGGGCTGAAACACCACTTACGAAAGCTACGATTTTGGTTATCGCACTAAAAGACAAATGGATTTGGGACTTCTGGATTTACCGCGACGGTGTGGACTATCACGCCTATTTCCTGCAGGCTGACAACACGCTGGCCCATCCTGACATGCGGCATCGCCACGTAACCCAGGGGCATGCGGTGTCCAAGGACCTGGTCAACTGGACACATCTGGGCACCACGTTCAAACCGGCCGACCCTGTGGCCTGGGACGACTGGACGACCTGGACCGGCTCGACGCTGCGGGACGAAACCGGTCTTTGGCACCTCTTCTATACCGGCACCGAGCATGCCGAAGAGGGCATGAAGCAGCGCCTGGGTCACGCGACCTCGACCGACGGGCACAATTGGACCCGTGTCGGCGATGGCCTGGCGCTCGATATTTCGGGCCCGGACTATGAAGAATATACCCCGGGCCACTGGCACGACCGCGCCTTCCGCGATCCTTGGGTGATGAAGAACCCCAAGGGCGATGGTTGGGTCATGTATTTCGTTGCCCGCCGTCCCGGTGTCGCCGAGCCCAATGCTGGCGGCACTATCGGCTTTGCCACCTCGCCCGATCTTTACACCTGGACATTGCGGCCGCCCGTTTATGCCGGTGGCATGTTCGGGCAGATGGAAGTGCCGCAGGTCTTTGAGGCAAACGGCAAATGGTACATGCTGTTCTGCACGGACGGCTCGCACTGGTCCGAGGCCTATAAGCGCCTCAATCCGGAACCGCCGGTGCGCGGCACGCACTATCTGATGGCAGACGATCCCTTCGGTCCCTGGGAGGTCGCGCCCGGCGCCTTCTTTGATGGCGCGCAGGGCAGCCGCTATGCCGGCAAGATCGTCGAGACTGACAAGGGCCTGGTCTTCATGGGCTTCCGACATGACGCGGCAGACGGCTCGTTCATCGGTCAGGTCTCGGACCCCATTCCGGTGCGCATAGATGCCGACGGACTCCTGCATACCGAACTCGACAAGCTTCCACCAGGCGCCAAGGTCTAGGGCACAAGGAGATCACCATGGCCGGCTTGAGCCTCACTCAAATCCGCAAGACCTATGGCAAGGTCGAAGTTATCAAGGGCGTCGACCTCGAGATCGAGCACGGCGAGTTCGTGGTGTTTGTCGGCCCGTCCGGCTGCGGCAAGTCCACGCTACTGCGTATGATTGCGGGCCTGGAAGACATCACCGGTGGGGAGCTGAAAATTGGCGACAAAGTCGTCAACGGCGTGCAGCCGCGCGATCGCGGCGTGGCTATGGTGTTCCAGTCCTATGCGCTCTACCCGCATATGAGCGTTTACGACAATGTCGGCTTCGGGTTGCGGCTCAAGAAGACGCCCAAGGACGAGCGGGACGCCAAGATCCGCGAGGCCGCCCGAATCCTGCAGATGGAGCATTTGCTCGACCGCAAGCCGGCTCAACTCTCGGGCGGGCAACGCCAGCGCGTCGCCATTGGACGCGCAATCGTCCGGCAGCCTGAGGTGTTTTTGTTCGACGAGCCGCTCTCGAACCTGGATGCGTCGCTCCGCATGGATATGCGGATGGAAATCTCCAAGCTCCACCGAGACCTGGGTGCCACCATGATTTATGTGACGCACGATCAGGTGGAGGCCATGACGCTGGCCGACAAGATCGTTGTTCTCAATGGCGGCGTCGTGCAACAGGTCGGATCTCCGCTGGAGCTTTATCATCGGCCGGCAAATCTGTTCGTCGCAGGTTTTATCGGTTCTCCCAAGATGAACTTCATCGATGTCACGGTTGAAGGCGGGGACAATGTCTCACTGCGGCTCGCAAGCCCGGTCATGGCGACCCAGACCGTGCCGGTTTCCGGCTCGGGAGTGAAAGCGGGGGACAGGCTGACCCTTGGCGTGCGCCCCTATGATTTCCGGCTAATGGAGGATGGGGCCTTTTCCGGCACGGTCACCCTGGTCGAACAATTGGGTAATGAAACCATCGTCAACCTAGCCCTGTCCAATGGCCAGCATCTCATCGTTGCTCTGGACGGCGATACCGAATGCAGCATTGGACAAACACTCAAAGTCGGCTTTCTGCCCGAAAAGGCGGCCGTCTTCGACACGGCTGGCGTACACCTCCAGCGCTGACAGCACCAGATTGTGGGCCGACTAAATGTCCGCCCCCATCACCATAGGGCCGGCCATCGCGGCCTTGCAGATTGCGCTCACTCTGGGACAGCGCGACACGGGCAGCCGCGGCTCTGAGAACTCCAGAGCCATCTGTCTGCGGCCCGCCAAGCGCGTCCCGTCTCGATCTTGCGCCTGGGGGCGGCGGGGCGAGTCTTTTGACCACTCTCTGACACCACGGAGGTCAGACGACATCCTGATCTGCTGAGGCCCTAGCAACTTCGACTGACTGGGGCCGCCAGGGCGCGCCGGTCAGAACAAAACTGCGAACACCTATTGTATTGAAATAACCAGATAATTTTTGGTTTTTTCAACCAACCACTCCTCCTGTCTATCTCACCCATTCCTAAAACGAGCGAAGCTCGCCGATCAGCATTCGACCCCATTCCGGTCTTTAGCTGAGCTAGGGGAAAGGGCAGACCTGGGGCCGACAGCTGACCGTCGGAAATGGAAGCTGTCCACACGATTAGCGGACTTCAGAATGGGGTCGGCTGGCAGGCGCTGTCCAGGAGCGATCCTGTTCACCTGGTGGCCGACATATGCAACATCACTATCGAGTGTGGGGGCACTCGGTACCTGCCCCCGTCATCGATGAGGGTTACAGTACGAGGTACAACACTTTCTGGCCGCTCAATCGAATTGAAGTCATCGGGAGACGCAGCGGTCAACAACTCTCCTTGCCATTCACCCTTCAGTTCCCGGCCATTAATGTCGATAGCGCAGTCCGCCTCACGTTCCGGGTCACGGTTGATGATTGTCACGGTGGCCCCATCGACATCGACGCTCACCAAGGCATCGACCGATGAAACAGTATTACCGTGGTGCGTCAAGGCGGGTGCGCTGGTCACTGTCGCCAAAATCCTTTCCCGGATGTGTTCGGCATACAGTTTCATCGCGTGGAAGGTGGTGCGGCGGACGATCCCTTGCGGATGCACGAAAAGCGGACCACGTGTGTTCACACTGGGCGCCACGTTGGCCATGGCGACAATGTCGGCATTTTTCAGGCATGCATTGAGGAACCCCGCGGAAAAAATCGCGTCCGCCATCGTATAGGTAGTAGGAACGTCGTTGAGCGCGCGTGCGTCGATCTTGTCCTGGCTGTTGCCATTGGGATGATGCCAGCCGCGCAGGTTCCACTCGTCGAAAGCAATCCGGACCTTTCCCGTCAATCCGGCAGCGCCGATCACGTGACGCGTCTCCTCGATCATGCGCGCCGGCTTTTCCGTCTGCATCATGGCGGTCAGGTAGTCGCTGGGAGCCTCGACCTGATGAATCTGGTCCCAATAACCATGGATGGATACCAGATTGAGGTAGCGACCGGCTGACTTGAGCAGCGACAGCGTCCACTCAGCGTCGGGGACCGCGGCCGCCGACAACACGATGTTCTCGTCGACGGCCCGCATCATCTTGGCGGATTCGGCGACATAGGGCCCCCACTCGGCCGCCGTCTTGGCACCGATCTGCCAGTCGCCATAGCTTTCGTTACCGATACCCCAGAATTTGACGCCAAACGGTTCCGGGCTTCCATTCATCCGGCGCTGCTCGGCATAGCGTGTCTTGAGGTGGCCGTTGCAATATTCCACCCAATTGCTCATCTCTTCCGCGGTGCCATTGCCGCCATTGGTGCAGATATAGGGCTCGCATCCCACCAATTCGCACCATTTTATGAACTCATCGGTGCCGAACGTGTTGGGCTCCTCAACCCGCCACGCCTTGTTGTATGATGCAATGCGCGATGGTCCGACCGCCTCGTACCAGTGGTGGTCGGAGACATAATTGCCTCCGGGCCAGCGCATGATGGGCAGGCGCAATTCCCGGAGGGCCTCGATGACATCCATCCGGAAGCCGTTTTCGTCGGAGAGAGGCGATCCGAGATCGAAGATGCCGCCATAGATCTGGGTGTGAAAATGCTCGATGAAGTGCCCGAAAATGTTCCGATCCCAGGGCATATCGCCGAATGCGGCGCTGGCATTGATTCTGGTAATCCCATCAGTCGAATACATGATCGCTCCTGATCGCAGATGATATGCCCGAGTGGTGCCTGGCCATTCCGTAGTTGCCTTTATGGCTGGCGACGCATCGGCCAAGCCGATGCGCCTGGGAAGATCTAGTCCACACAACGATTGCCGTTTTGGTCGAACAGATGCACCGATGACAGATCGGCAGAGAAGCCCATGACAGTGCCAGGCACCACATCGAGCCGATGCCTGACTAGGCTGGTCAGCGTGGATTGGCCGAGCCTGAGTATCAATTGGGTTTCCGAACCCATGGGCTCTACAATGACAACTTCCATGGGAATACCCGCTGGATCGGGGACCAGGTGTTCGGGTCGGATACCATAGGACTTGGCCACTGCTCTCGACTGCGGTGCAGGAAGCACATGCCCGTCCGAAGTGACAAAGCCCTTTGGGCCCAGCGTTCCTTCGATGATGTTCATCGACGGCGAACCGATGAACTGGGCCACGAAGATATTGCTGGGATTGTCAAACAGTTCGATAGGCGTTCCCATTTGCTCGATTTTCCCGTCGCGCATGACAACGATCGTATCCGCCATGGTCATCGCCTCGACCTGGTCGTGAGTCACATAGATCGTCGTCGTCTTGACGCGCTGGTGCAGATCCTTGATTTCAGCGCGCATCTGAACGCGCAGTTTCGCATCAAGGTTCGAGAGCGGTTCGTCAAACAGGAATACCGCCGGATTGCGGACCACCGCCCGCCCCATGGCGACGCGCTGGCGCTGCCCGCCGGACAATTCGCGGGGATAGCGGCCAAGCAGGCTGCCCAGTCCCAGCATCTGGGCGGCCTGCTCGACCTTTGCATCGGCGGTCTTCTTGTCCACGCGCTTCATCCTGAGCGAGAACGCCATGTTCTCGGCAACGGTCATATGTGGGTAGAGAGCGTAGCTCTGGAACACCATGGCGATGTCACGTTGCTTGGGTGGCAGGTCATTCACGACCCGATCCCCAATGGAGATCGTGCCGCCCGAGATGCCCTCCAGGCCTGCGACCATGCGCAGCAGGGTTGACTTTCCACAGCCCGAGGGGCCGACGAGGACAACAAATTCCCCCTCGTCGATGTCAATGGAAACCCCCTTGAGCACTTCGACTGTGCCATAGCGCTTCAGAGCATTGCTGATTTTGACGGGTGCCATTTTGAAGAGCTTTCTTTCGTGTCTGGACTACCCCTTCACCGCACCGGCCAGAATGCCCTGCACGAGCTGCTTCTGAACGCGGACGAGAAGTGGAATGAGCGGAAGGAGGATCAGGACGCCGCCTGCTGCAATGAGATCATAGGGCGTGGTGTTGGCGTCGGCCCGAACGGGAATTTCGAATAGCCGCACCGTCAGCAGTCGCGTTTCCGGGGTAACCGTCAGCGTGAATGCGTAGAGGAACTCGTTCCAGCCAGCGATGAACAGCAGCAGGAAGGTCACTGCGAAGGCGGGCATGGCAATGGGGAAGATGATGCGGAACAAGGTGCTGAACAGCCCGGCTCCATCGATCCACGCCGCTTCGTCAAGTTCCCTGGGAATGGAGCGGAAATAGGCGAACAAGGTGAGGAAGGCGAACGGTATGCCATCCGACATGAAGATCAGGATGAGCCCGATATGGGTGTCCAGCAGGCCAAGCTCATTGTAGGCGATGAAAACAGGCCCCAAGGTGACCATGCCGGGGATTGCCACAGTGGCCACCAGCGCGCTGTAGAGGGCGGACTTGCCCACGAAGGTCATGCGGCTGAAGCCGTATGCCGCCAATCCGCCGAGCAGCGTTGCCCCGGCCGCGGCGCCACCTGCAACCAGCACGGTATTGAGAAGCGTCCGCAAATAGTTCCAGGCCCTCATCACAAAGGGATATCCGTCCACCGTCGGGTTGAGCGGCCAAAGGGTGGGCGGGAGCCTGTAGGCTTCGCCCGGCGGCTTAAGGGACGTGATGACCATGTAGTAGATCGGGAAGGCAAGCATCACCAGAACGATGAGCAACATGCCATATTGAGCGGAACGGCCCAGACGCTGTTGAAGGATCGGGTGCATATTAAAGTCCACTTCTGTTCGCACGGTAGAGGCGCCAGGCAAAGAAGCCACCGATGGTGACGCTGCACAGCAGAAGCAGGAGATTGATCGCCGAACCGTAGCCGTACCGAAGCTCCTGGAAGAAGCGGGCATAGGCGTAGACGGCGAGGGTCTCGGTTGCGGTCCCCGGTCCACCGCGCGTCAGGCCATTGATCTGCTCAAAGGTCTGCACCTCGGCCATGCCGCGCAGCATGACGATCAGATAGACCGTCGGCATAAGCATGGGCAGCGTGACAAACCAGAAACGCTGCAGGATGTTGGCGCCGTCGACCTCGGCGGCCTCGATCAGTTCCCTGGGCAGCGCGGCGAGCCCGGCCATGAAAATCAGGGCACACCAGGAGACATTCTTCCACACAGTGACGACGATCACGGAGACGCGGGCCGTATTGGCATCGCTGAGCCAGCGGATGGGCGACTCGATCATCCCTAGGTCTCGGAGTATGGCATTGAGGATACCGCCATCCTCATAGAACATGATCTTCCACACGGTTGCCGCCAGCAATGGCGCCATGACCCATGGCAGGAGCATGATAAAATTGCTCAGCCACCGGCCCCGAAGATTTTGCATCAGCAGCAGCGCCAGCATCAGACCGAGAACAACTTCGAGCGCGACGCTCACGAAAGTGTAGATCAGGGTGAAAGCCAGAGAGCCGATCAGTCGTTCATCGCGGATCAGAAATTCATAGTTGGCGAGACCGATAAACTGCCCGGGATTGGTGATCGAGCGATTGGTGAAGCTCATCCAGACCGTCTGAACCAGCGGCACGATGCTGTAGGTCAGGCGCAGCACGATTGCCGGCAAGATGATCAGATAGGCGAAGGAATTGGGTCCAGACGCCATCGCTCGGAGTCGCACACCGAAGGATTGCGGCGTCGTCGCCACGTCAGGCGAGATCGTCATGGTTGTATAGCCCTTGTGATTTGGTTGGGCCGCCCATCGCTGGGAGGTCGCGGGCGGCCCTGGGGCGACGGACGGGTCAGGAAAGTTTGATCAAGCTGTACTCGTCGGCGGCCCAACGCTGTGCATCCTCGGGAGTCCGTTGACCCGAAAGGATGTAACTGCCGAGCTTGTCGAACATCGACCAGAGCTGCGTGACCTGCGGGGAACTGATGATCGGTTCGCGGAACTTGGCGCCCGCGATCAGATCCGACCAGCTGACGTCCAGGCTCAGGGCCGGCACCTTGTCCTTGATATCGGCATCATCGAACAGCGAGCGGTAAGGCGGTGCCGCGCTCTGGGCCAGGCAGATCTCCTTGACGATCTCGGGGCTCGAAATCCAGTTGATCACCTCGGTAGCGGCTTCCTTCTTCTTCGAGGCCTTGGGCATCATGACGCCCCAACCATGGACCAGGCCGGTGTTTCCGGCAGGGCCCGCAGGCCAGGGTGAAACGCCAAGAGTGTCCCTGGTGATAGTGCTGCCATCCACCCCGATGATGTTGCGCAGTCCACCTTCATAGGTCCACCACATGCCAGCCTTGCCCGCCGCGGCAAGCGCTTCCACGGCGGCATTGTCCTCGCTGACCGTCGATGGTGGGGTGATCTGATCCTTGTGCACCCAGTCGGACATGAACTGGAATGCTTTCAACGAATTGGGATCGTTGAGGCTGGACAGGTCTGCGCCCGCCTGGTTGAGCATAAGCAGCACGGTGTTGAATGCGTGTCCCTCACCGCCGAGCGGGCGCCACCCATAGACGCCAGCATTCGCATCGGTCACGGCCCTGGCCATTTCCACCATCTCGTCCCAGGTCTTGGGGGCAGTCTGGACCAGCGACTTGTTGTAGAAGAACGGCTCCAGACCCATGGTAAAGAAGGCGCGGTAGACCCCGCCCGCGGCATTGTTCAGGTCGGTGATGTTCTGGACCGTATCCCCGCTGTTTTTGGTCCACGCGTCCATGCCGCTGAGATCCTCGGCCCAGCCGTTCATGCCCCAGAGGCCGCCAATCAGGTCGTCGGCAAACATGACATCGAGGCCATCGTAGCCCGTCTGCCCCCACAGCGTGATCTTCTGCATCACGTCGTCCCACTTGGAGGGCAGGACGTCGTAGTTGATCTTGATGCCGATTTCGCTTTCGGCGCGAGCGAACAGGTCCATCAACACCGGGCTATTCCAGCCGATCATGTTGATTTCTGTGACGCCCTGCGCACGCACATGCGGGGCAAAGGCCAGCGTCGCACCGGCCGCCGCCGTCGTTTGCAGGAATTTTCGGCGTGAGAAATTGGTCGTGAACATGGTTTCCTCCCTGGGTTCACTGGCTACGGAACTGATAGTGTCTTAGGCGGCCGCTAGTCGGCGAAGATCGGAACCTCTACTGCAGCTCCGTTGGCCAGGGCCGATTGATGCGCCGCAATGCCAGGCGCGGTCCACCGCGCCCCGGTGCGCGCATCAACCTGGGCCTTGCGCCCCTCCACTATCGAGCGGACGAATTCATGAACCAGGTGGGGGTGGGATCCGGAATGGCCACCACCCTGCACGAAAGATAGGTGCTTGCCATCCGAGAACACCGCCTTGCGGGTGTAAGGGGCGATCTCCGCAGGCAACAGATCCTGTCGATCAGGCGGCTGCACCGCCTCATGCAGGATCTTTCGGCCTCGACCCGTGCCAGGCTGGGGCAGCGAGAAGATCATCGGATCCTCCTCCTCGATCTGTTGCCACTCAAACCCGAGCCTGTCGCCATAGATCGCAAAGGATTCCGAATAGGGCCGGACGGTCTGGAAGAGCGACCTGGTGACCTCAACGGCGACATCGCTGTCCCGCAGCCGGAAAATAGCCGTCTCCACCGGATATGGATTGCCATAAGCTTTCACCCGCTCCTCCGGAAGGCGACCGGATCCGAAGCAATGCACCCGCTCGACGCCGGTGGAAAGCAGCTTGAGCACGGGGGAAATGGCGTGCGTCATGTAGTGATGTGGTGGCAGGCCCATCCAATATTCCGGCCAGCCCTCCATATCCTGCATGTGCCCGCCGCGCGCGAAGGAGATATCGCCAAATTCGCCCTTGGCGAACAAATCCTGGACCATGAGGAATTCGCGGGTATAGACCGCTGTTTCCATCATCATGTAGTTCTTGCCCGACCGATCTTCCGCGTCGATTATCTTCTGCAGATCCTCAAGACTGGTCGCCATGGGCACCGTGCAAGCGCAGTGCTTGCCTGCATCGAGGACCCGGACGGCCTGTTCGGCATGCATCGGAATAGGCGTGACCAGATGCACGGCATCCACGTCAGGATCGTCCAGGACCTCATCCAAGGAGGCGTAAGCGCGCTCGATACCGAAGCGCTGTCGCGCCTGCTGCAATTTCTCGGAATTGCTGTCGTGCAGCGCCACCCACTCCACATCCGGATGGTCACGATAGATCGGGGCAAATTCCGCACCAAAGCCAAGCCCGATCAGGGCTACGCGCAGTTTCATACTTATCTTCTCCTCCACGCCCCCCCAGAATTTGGAGAGCAGGTGTAGAATTAAACGTTTTTTCTTATCGTGTAAAACGTTTATTTTTAGGATATGGGGTGGGTAAGGAGACCTGCAAATGATCGACAAGAAGGCGGACGCACGCCCCTCAATCCACAACGTAGCGGCCTATGCCGGGGTCTCTATAGCCACGGTTTCCAAGGTGATGCAGGGTGTTGCAACTGTTCGTAAGGAAAACGTGATTGCAGTCCAGAACGCCATCGAAGCCCTGGGCTATAGGATAAATCCCCTTGGGGCGGAGCTCCGACGCGGGCAACGGAAGCTGGTGGGCGCCATTGTCGCCGATTTTCAGAATGCGAAATCCGCGCAGCTCCTCTCTGAACTGGAAAAGCAGGTCGAGAGCCGTGGCTACACGCTCATGGTGGCGTCCAGCCGCGGCTCGGAAGATCGGGAAGCCGATCTTGTGGGGCGCATGCAGGACTGGCGTGTGGCCGGGATCGTCGTCGAGTCCGTTTCCGGACGGCAGAAGGCATCCCTGCTCCTCGAGGAAGGACCTCCAGCTGTGTTCCTGGGCAACCACTTGACCAAAGGTGTGCACGATCTCGTCGTTGATGACGTCCCGACAGCAATAAGGGATGCGCTCAAATTGGGCCGGCGTCGCCTGAAAAGTGTCTTCCTCGCTGAAGGGTTCCGCGAGGAATATCTGAAGGATGAGATCGAGCAGGCCGGGGACTGTCTTGTCCGCAAGGTTTCGGATCTGGATATGTCCGGGCCCGTTTTTCTTATCGACGAGGCCGGTCAGACCGTTCAGCACAGCAATCGGCCGGATGAGGGTCGCACTTCCAAAGTCACGCATCTTTATTCTGACGTGATCAACACATCCGTCGCCGCAGTGACGCTGCTGTTTGAGAGACTAGAGAACCCTGAGACGCCAAAAGCGGTGCAGAAGGTGGCAATGAAGGTCTCGTCCTCCCCTTGACACCAGACTACGCTCAACTGGCACGGCAATTTCCCACTCTTGGCAAGTCTATCGGACTTTCGTCAGCTACACGCACGACACGCATTGTGTGATCTGCGACGGTCGGGAACATCAATCGATCCTGGCACCTTCGGCATCAAATCGGAGGATAGCCTGTTCGCTCGCCTGAAGCACCACGGCGTCGCCCTGCCTGAACACTGATGTACCGGGCAGACGGGCGATCATCGGCTCTTCCAGACCGATATCCACATAAGTGTACGACTCCGACCCCAGATGCTCGGTACGCAAGACCCTGCCCGCCCAGCCTTCCCCCCCGGATGTGACCGTCAGATGTTCTGGACGCACACCAATGGTCGAGGCATGAAATCTTGCCGCATGTTCACCGACGAGTAGGTTCATCTTAGGCGAGCCGATGAAACCTGCGACGAACAATGACGCGGGCCGTTCGTAGAGGTCCAGCGGCTTTCCAACCTGCTCGACCCGGCCAGCGTTGAGCACCACTATACGGTCAGCCAAAGTCATGGCTTCGACCTGATCATGTGTGACATAGATCATCGTTGTGTGGGGAAGCGATTGTTTCAAGGTCGCAATTTCAAGGCGGGTCTGCACACGCAGGGCCGCGTCCAGATTGCTCAACGGCTCGTCGAACAGGAAGACCTTTGGATCCCGCACGATGGCGCGGCCGATGGCGACGCGCTGGCGCTGGCCGCCCGAAAGCTGTCGTGGCAATCGCTCCAGCAAGGATTCCAGCTGCAATTTGCGGGCCGCGTCGCGCACCTTGGCGTCGATCTCCGCCCTGCTCAGTTTCTGGATCTTGAGCGCATAGGCCATGTTGTCGAACACGCTCATATGCGGATAAAGCGCATAGGACTGAAACACCATGGCAATGCCGCGCTGGGACGGCGGCACATTGGTGACGTCCTTGCCATCAATGTTCAGCGTGCCACCGCTGACAATCTCCAACCCCGAAATGCACCGGAGCAGGGTCGACTTGCCACAGCCGGATGGCCCGACGAAGACAACGAATTCGCCGGACGGAATTTCCAGATTTACATTCCTGAGGATGTCGAGGGCGCCGAAGCGCTTGTCGAGATTGCTGATCGTGAGATTGGCCATGAATGCGGCTCCGGTCGGCCTAGCGGACGAACACGGCCTTTTCGGTTTTGCGTTGATCGAAGAGACGGAAGGCGGTTTCGGCTTCATCGAGCCGGAAGGTGTGGGTCGCCAGCCGTTCCAGGTCGATCCTGTGCGTCGATAGGGTGGTGAGGATGTCCTGGTATTCGTTGATGCCGAAATACCAGGAACCGAAGACGGTCAGCTGCTTGCGAATGAGCTGGTCGCTGGGGCGGATGGTGGTCTGGGCATTTTCGCCTACAAAGGCCATCCGTCCCAGGGGTGCCAGCGCATCGAGTGCCATATTGTGCGCGGCGGTATTGCCCGAGCAATCGATGGCGCCCGTGAGCCCCTCGCCGCCGGAGAACTCCCGGATGGCCTGCGCCGCCTGGGGATCGGTGGGGTCCAGCACCAGGTCGGCGCCGAGCTTACTGGCAAATTCCCGCCTCTCGGCAATGGGGTCGAGGGCAACGACCTGCCCTCCCAGCGCCTTGGCCGCGAGCACGCCGGCTGATCCCATGGGGCCGAGACCCCAGATGCCGATGCGGGAGAGCCCGTTGACGCCGACCTTGCGGCAGGCGGAGAACAGAGTGCCGAACGCGTCGGTGGAGATGGCAGCAGCCACAGCGGACATGTGGCCCGGCACTTTCAGCAGATTGCGGGCCGGCACCCTGATGAACTCGGCATTGCCGCCATCATAGGTGAAGCCGAGGCATTTCCATTTGGGGCAGAGGTGCATGTCGCCGCGCCGGCAATGAGCGCAGACGCCGCAGCCGATGGCGAGGTAGACGGCGACGCGATCACCGACGGCAAATTCGGTCACCGCTTCGCCCGTGGCGACAACGGTACCCGCTGGCTCATGGCCGCAGACGAAGCCCCCTGTCGCGTCCCCTCCCCCGACGACGGCATTGCCGTAGTAGAGGCTGAGGTCGCTGCGGCAGATGCACGAGGCATGCATTTCGAGCAGCACATCGTCCGGTCCCACTTCGGGCACGGGGATAGAGCGGATTTCCACCTGCTTGTTGCCAGGCAGGAAGACAGCTTGCATCTGGGACATGGAATTTCTCCTGTTACTTGACGGCGCCGGCGGTGAGGCCGCGCACAAAGGATCGCTGCATGGCGAGGAACAGCACGACGAGCGGCGCAAACGCGATGAGGCCCGCGGCGGCAATGCCGCCATAGTCGACCCCGTAGCGGCCTTGGAGGCTGGCTGCGCCCACGGTCAGCGGCTTGAGACTTTCGGTTTGGAACACCACCAGCGGCAGCAGGTATTCCTGCCACGCGAAGAGGAAGGTGATCAGCCCCAGGGACATGAGGCCAGGCTTGACCACCGGCACGACGATGGTGAGGTAAATCTTGAACAGGCCGGCGCCATCCATTACCGCCGCTTCGATGAGTTCGTCGGGCACGTCCTGCATGACCGTGCGCATCATAAAGACCGAGAAGGGCATCAGCAGTGCCGCCTGGGGCAGGATCACCCCGATGCGATTGTCGATGAGGCCGATCGCCTGTAGGTTGCCGTAGAGCGCCACGATTACCGAAGGCGCCGGAACCACGAGGCCGGCGAGAAACAGGCCGAAGAGCACTTCGCGGCCCCGAAAGTTCATCTTGGCAAAGGCAAAGCCGGCCAGCGGCGCCGTCAAGACCACCAGTACGGTGACACTGACCGCAGTGATGACGCTGTTCATGAAGTAGGTGGCAAAGCCCGCTTCGCTCCAGATGCGGCCGAAATTGGCGAAGTTGATTGGCCAGCTCAGTGTCAGCGGCCCAGAAAACAGATCGGCTTCGCTGCGAATGGCGGCCAGAAAGACCAGATAGACCGGGACCAGCGCATAGAGCGCAAAAACCAGGAGGATCAGGTTCTGAACGAGGCGGGTACTCTTGGTCATGGCTTCCTCAAGAGGGCAAAGGCGCCGGCACTGATGGAAAGAACGATGATGAGCAGCACGACCGAGAGAGTGGCGGCATAGCCGAAGTCACCGACGAGGAAGAAGGTCTTGTAGATGTGGGTTGTGAGCACTTCCGTGGCATATCCAGGCCCGCCCTGGGTCGTGACCCAGACTAAGTCGAAGAAGCGCATGGCCTCGATGGCGGCGTAGAGCCCGAGAAACAGGGTAGAGCCGCGCAGCAGGGGCACGGTGAGGTCGCGGAACTTGCGCCACCAGCTGGCCCCATCGATCGACGCGGCCTCGTAAAGCGAAGGATCGATCGACTGGATGGCGGCCAGGTAGATGATCACGCAGAAGCCGAAGAAGGTCCACGCACCGACGACGTTGAGAGAGAGCAGCGCGGTATTGTCCTGCGCCAGCCAGGCGCCAGCCAGCCCGCCGAGACCCACGGCCTCCAGCCCGAAATTTAGCAGGCCGAAAATGGGATTGTAGATCCAGCCCCAGATGATGCCAGCGACCACCAGCGGGATCGTCCGAGGGATGAAATAGATGGCGCCCAACCAGCGCACCACGCTGGCGTTGCGCTCGGCCAAAATGGCGGCGATGACCAGCCCGGCAAGGAGCGGAAAGGCCAAGGTCAATACTACCCAGATGGCATTGTGCCAGAGCGCGGTCCAGAACACACCGTCAGCGAGCAGCCGCCCGTAATTGGCAAGGCCGATAAAGTCGCCGGCAATGCCGTTGTCCCAGTCAAAGAAGCTGAAGCCGAAGACCTGAAGGATGGGCAGGCCCACGAACAGCACATAGAGGGCCAGTGAAGGCGCCAGAAACAGATAGGCGGATCGGGTGGTCAGCATGGCGCACTCGCATCATGGACAGGAGAGGCGAGCTCCCGTGGGAGCCCACCTGGGAGAGCAAGGACGGTCAGGGGACCCAGCGCTCGCCGTTGTCGATGGCCGTCTGCCAGGCCGTATCCATCGAACCGAGGAACTCATCGGCTGTGGTGTCGCCGCCGATAAGGCGCTGCAACTCGGCATAGAGGACCTGGGTGACGCTTTCCGGCAGGGTGGTGTGCAGGTCGTAAAAATTGGCGTCCGGTGTCGCCAGACCCTGCAAGTAGAACGACTTCACGATGGGCAGTGCGTCCCACTGCTCGAGTTCTTCGGGCGTGGTGCCAATGGGGACCAGGAAGCCCTTTTCGACCCAGACTTCGCGGCTGGCCGGTGAAATCAGGCAGTTTATATAGGCCGCCGCAGCGTCCTTGACTTCCTGACTGGCATTGGCAGAGACCTGCCACTGCGAACCTTCACCCCACATCGTGCCGGGCGCGACGCCTTCGGCCACAGGCGGCAGCATGAAGACGCCGAGATCGAACGAGGCGCCCCGGGCCATGTCCTGGAGCACCCAGGTACCAGTGATGGTCATGGCGGCGCGGCCGGAAAGGAACAGCGCGTTGGCTTCATCATAGCCGATGCCATTGAAGCCGTTGGGGAAATAGCCGCTTTCGGCCCAGGACTTAAAGGTTTCTGCCGCCAGCTTGAACTGCTCGTTGGCCCAGGGCGTGTCGCCGAAGAGGACTTCTTCTTCCGCTGCCTTGCCGGCCGACAGACCGAGCAGCAGGCTCAGCGTATTCGTGGCCGGCCAGCGGTCGCGATTGCCGAAGGCGATGGGCGTAATGCCCTTTTCCTTGAACGCATCGGCCGCAGCCTGGAATTCGGCATAGGTGGTGGGAATGGCGATGCCGTTTTCCTCGAACAGTGCCGGGTTGTAATAGACCCCCATCAGGTCCTGCTCCATCGGCACGCCATAGATGGCACCATCGAAGCTATTGCGACCGCGATAGAAGTCGTTGATGCCCTCCCACCCGTACTGCTCGTAATAGTCGTCGAGCGGCGCCAGGGCACCGACCCGCGCGTAGCCGGCCAGCACCGATGCGGCGGGCCAAGTGTAGGCAAGGTCGGGAGTTTTGTTGGCCGAGACGGCAAGGCGATAGCTGTCGCGGATGCCGATCGAGGGCGCAATGGTCCGCAGCACTGTGGCGCCACCAAGTTCGGGCTCGCAGGTGCCGATCAGTTCGTCCATCGCCGGGCCGGCGGCCGTAATGCCGGCCATGGCAAACTGATCCCATTGCGTCACCACGGTCTGGGCCGTTGCGGTCTGGATCGAGACGCTTGCAGTGATGCCGGCCGCAAGCAGCACGGGCAGCGACCGTCGGGTCGAAAGTGTCATAGTTTCCTCCTTCTATGAACAATAGTGATCTGGGTGTCTGGCTCTCAGGCCAGCAACGAACGGATGTAGTCGTGAGCGCGCCGGGCCAGGTCGTCCGGCTCCACATTGCGGCGATTGAAGCCGATCTCCATGGTGAGATAGCCTTCAAAACCCTCGGTCTTGAGGGCATCGATCAAGCTCCGGTAATCCACCACGCCGCTGCCGGGTGGTTCCCGGTTCACGTCGGCGAGATGGATATGGGTCAGGTCGCGACCCAGGCGGTGGACGTAGTCGGTGGGCACTTCGTTGCGGTAGAGAGTATGAAACGTGTCGAACATTGCCTTGACGTTTGGCAGGTCGACCTGCGCCAGCATCGCGATAAGGTCATCGCAATCGTCGACGAGATTGCTGTCGGATGCCGTGGGCTCGACGGCAATTGTAATGCCCAGCGGACGGGCAAACTCGGCGATTTCGCGCAACGCATCGCGGCTCCAGCCCCAGGCCTGCTCGCGGCTGGTGCCGTACACCTGCCAGCCGGCGACATAGAGCAGCGTCTTGCCGCCCCATTCAGCGCAAAGCTCGGCGACCTGCTTATACTGGTCGATTGCGCCCGCCCGTTCCAGCGGGTTGGCCGAGGCGACATTGAAGCCGGGGCCGCCGCCTGGGGCGGGCAACATGCTCGAGACGGCCAGGCCGTTGTCATCGAGGACCTGGCGGATTTCGCGACGGCGCTCCCTGGTGAGATATTCGGGATAGGCATGGGGGCTGGCGGCGCCGATTTCGATACCGTCATAACCGATGCGCGCAAGGCGCTTGATGACCTCTTCGAGGGGATAAGCCGGCACCCAGACCGGAAAGCTCGAATAGACCCAGGTGTTGAATGCCAGTTTCAAAACTCTTTCCTCCGTCAGGCAATGCGATCTCGCCGCAGGAAACGAGTTCCCACGAGAGGCCGGCGTTCTGTGCGCCAGAGCCGCTTTGCAGTGATGATCAAGGCTTACGGGACTACACCGGGGCGAACCACCCGCGAAGATGTCCAAATTGGATAGAATTCAATGGCATTTTGGTCCTACTGCTTGTCCCGATCGCGCATGACCGCTTCAGCACGTCTTTGCGCCGTGGCCAGAGCATCGGCGCGGCTCTTCTGCCCGCTGAGCATGTCATGAATTTCTTCTCCGGCTATCGTGATCAGAGCGGAAATGCCGGGAACGGGTGGCCGGGGCCATGCGCGCAGGACACCCTGGCGCGCAATGGTGTCAACGATGCCGATTATCGGTGAAATGGCCTTCACTTCCGGATCGCGATTGACGCTGAATCGCGGGCTGGCAAGGCTACCATTGGTCACAAAGAGCTTGGCCGCACTTGCCGATGTCAGCGCTGCCAAGGCCGCCCAGGCCGGTGCAATCCGTTCCGGCGCGATATTGCTCGGAATTGCCAGGGCGTAGCCGCCCAGGGGTGAAATCGGCCTGCCGGTCAGCCCGGTGGGCTGCGGGAGATAGCCGGTTTTTCCGTAGGCCGGAGAACTGGGATCGCGCTCGAACAGGTTCACAAGCAGGGTATGTGCATAGGCAAGGGCCGCATGGCCGCTGGTATAGGCGCGCGCACGATCATACCAGGTCATGGAGAGGATGCCTGGTGGCGAAACCGCCAGAAGAGATTGCAGATAGTCCGCCGCAGCGTGAGCCGCTTCGCTGTCAAACATTGGACGCAGGTCCGCGTCGGACATGTCCTCTGGCAGAAAGCCGTCGGCCGTACGGCTAAGGTTGACGATCGGCTGGCCATGGGCCGCCATGGTCACCATGAAGGTATGCCCCAGTGCTGTGCCCCTTCCGCCATTCCAGGCAATACCGAACCGGCCGCGCTCAGGCGCATGCAATGCGCTTGCCACGGCAAGCGTCTCGGAAGTGGTCCTTGGCGGCGCGAGGCCCGCCTCCTCCAGCAGGTCCGTCCGGTAGACGAGAAGCTCAGCTGTGCTCAGCAGGGGAATGCCATATTGGTGGCCACGACGGCGGGCGCTGGCCATGGAATCTGGCAGGAAATCGGAGGTATCCATTTCGGACTGGACGATGAGATCGTCGAGTGAGCGCAGGCGACCCCGCCGGACCATGTCGCCGAACCAAGGCAGGTCGCAGGCTATGATGTCGTATGCCGAGGCTTGGCGTTGTCCGTTCTGGACAATTTCGGCACGCAGGCGATCTATAGACAGGGCTTTGGACTGGATTGGGACGCCAAGGATCATCTCAAACTGGCGCTTGAGCGTGTTCATGGCCATGAATGTGGGATCCGCATGAACCAGCAGCCGCAACCCACGCGGCAGCGCCAGTTTGGTTTCCAGCACCGTGGGTGGCGGAATGACAGAAGCGATGTCTGCCACAGGCTTTCGCAACACCCCTGCGCAATCGCCGCTGACCTGATCGATCAGGCGGCGCGTATGACCGGCGAACAATTGCCAGCGGCGCAGAAGCTCCGAGGTGGGATGCAATGAAAAGGAACGGCCAGTTGCGGTACGGGTTCGCCTAACAAGCAAACCATCGTCTACGAGTCCCTCGATCACTCGAAAGGCGGTGCCGTAACTCAGCCCCGAGGCTGCGGCCAGGGAGGACATGGTGGTCAGCCGCCCGCTGACGTGATTGCGCATCAGGTGGAGCACGATGCCCAGATCACGCGAGTCGATCCCCAGGTGACCGCTGGTGGTGCAGCGCAGGGCATCCACAAACTCGATGGTCTGCATCATGGCAACGTTGGAGGCCAACCGTACAGCCGACGAATCCTGTGCCTCATAAGGGCCTTCCGGAAGCCCCCCTGCCCGGTCAGGTTTCTGTACTCGAGGAAATCTGGCCACGCATTACACCTGTTCGCGCCTTTGCCGCATTGTGTGGCCGTGGCGGCCATACCGCCACGGCCCGCCTGTCAGGGCACCGGCCGCAGTTCGGCCTCGGTCACGATACGCCGCGCATCTTCGGGAAGCAGCCAGCCCTCCGCAAGAAGCTCGTCGACCGAGGCACGCACCTTGGCCACGTAGTTCTGGTGCGCTCCGACAACGCCGTAGAGGTCGTGCAGCTTGGCGGTGCCGAAGTCGATCTGATGCCCGAAGGACCAGGCATAGGGCAGTCCTTCAACGGCGGTCGCCGTCTCGACATAGGTCGCGGTGGGCACGTCGAGATAGGGGCTGCGGACGCCACCCAGCACATTGCCATGTTGGTCCTTTTCGAAAGCGAGCGGATAAACCGTACCGAACAGCGAAGTGCTCTCGCCCTCAGTAATGGCGATGGGTGCGGACTTGGGCGGCACGACGCCGTCGATCACCCATTTTTCGAGGTTGGCGTACATGGCAGGCTCGAAGTACTGGCGCGGAAAATGGTTGGCCGTGGTTTCGGCGCCACCATATTCATAGGCCACCTGGGTTGGCAGGTCGCCGGCCCGCTTGATCGCTTCCGGATCAGGCTGGTAGTTGGTGATGAAAGCCGGACCGTGGGGCGCGCCCGCGATTTCGTAGAGGCGATACCCAGCCTTCGGGTCATCATTGTCCTCGCGCCGCCAATCGTAGGAGCCGAGCAGGAAGATATCACCCTGGGCATCGGCACGGATGAACGGCACATGCTCGGCCGGCAACTGGCCGCGCGGATCGTTGGCCGGCATGGCGGTCACGCATTGGCTGATCGGAACGGTGCGGCCCGCGCCGGACGCCGACAAAAAGCCCTCAAAGACCGGCGAACCGTCAGCCAATACGGCAGCATTGGCGAAATTGTTGGCGTAGGTATTGAGGAAAAAGCCGGTTTGCGACTCCCCTGTCGCAAAGACGTGCTGGACATCATAGCCGGCCAGGGGCGCGTCCTCGGAAGTGTCGCGCACCAGCGCCCCGACCTGGCTGATCATGTCCCAGACCAGACCATTCTCGTAGAGGCGGGACAGGTTCTCGTCATAGCCTTCCTCTCCCGGCAGGAGCCCACACGCCTGTTCGGACGCCGGTAAGGGATTGGCCATGGACAGCCGGCCGTAGCGCTCGGGATCAATGCGTTGCAGCGAGGCGATAACGTTTGGCTTTGCCGTCATCGACACCCAGATGTCGCCGTCGCGCATCACCTTGTCCTGAACGACGGGCCACTGCACCTCGACGTCCCATCCGCGCGACGGATTGTTGAGCTCAACCCAGACCGTGCCGCTGAAATCAGCCGTGTCCGCGGGACGCCGGACGACAATGCGCGTGGTGTAAGGCGCGTCGGCGGTCGCGATCTGTGGCTCGGGTGCCGTGCCGTCCGCGCCCCAGTCGTAAACATTGGCCTGACCCGAAACCAGATATTCCTCGATCTCATAGCCATGGGCCTGGAGGTCAGTGCCACCAGTCGTGAAAATGGCTGACGCCTCGGTCACTTGAATGGGGCCTTCGACGGCGGGAATGGCGGTTTCGGCCGATGCGGGACCGGCGAGCAGCAGCGCAATGCTGCTCGTGGAAATCACGGCACAGTGCCGCAAGCGCCGTTGCCATCGGGATGGATTGTCTTGCATAGGTATCTCCTCGGTTTTTGGTGTGTGATGCGCGCTCTTCTCGGTCGCGCATTCACGGCTGAGGCGATCGGACACCGGCATGCCTGCCAGGGAATCCGGATCCGATCGCCCGGTCGTCAATGGGATGTGTATCCCCCGCCCCGATGCGGCCATCGCAGCGCTAGTCGCGGTCGAGCAAGTCGAGATCGACGGCTTCTGCCATGGCTCTATATCCGGCGTCGTTGGGATGCAGGTTGTCGCCCTTGTCGAAAGCCGGCAGGACCTTGCCCGGGTTTTCGGGATCCTGCACCACCTTGTCGAAATCGATTACGGCATCGAAGCCGCCGCCCGTGCGGATCCACTCGTTTACCTCAAGGCGTACGGCTTCCTTGTCGACACTGTAGAAGCCCTCCAGCGGGCCGCCGGCGAATGCATTATCGAATGGGGTAAGGGTAGCGCCGAGGATGCGAATGCCGTGGTCATGAGCCCGGGCGATAATCTGCTTGTAACCGGCGATAATGTCCTGGGCTTCAGGGGCGGTCGCCTTGGGATCGAGCACCGAATCGGGCCAACCGATATCGTTGATCCCCATCATGAAGATCACCGTTTCCACCTTGGGATGGCTCAGCACGGCCTCCTCGAAGCGGGCGAGGGCATTGGCGCCCATGCGGTCGGCCAGGACCCGCTGACCGGAGATACCTTCGTTAAGGACGGCGGTCGGTACACCGCCCGCTTCGTGAAGGCGTTCCGCCAGGATGTCGGGCCAGCGGGTATTGGCGTCCGCAGTGGACCCGTCACCATCGGTAATGGAGTCGCCGAAGGTAACTATGGCACGCGCGTTTTCCGGAGCGTCGACAACAATGGCGCTCAGGAAAAGCCGTGACAATGTGGTATTATCGGTTTCGATTTCAACATCAGCTGTCTTGTTTCCGGCGACGATGTAAGCGGTCTGGCGGCCGTCGCTGTGGACGGTCGATGTGGGCGTGACATCGGGAAAATATAGGCTCACTGCAACCGATCCGAGATCGGGCACGTCGAGGTCGACGGCATCGCTCACCACCGCAGCGCCGGCGGGAATGGTGATGGACTCCATGCCGCTGAAGGTCAGCTTGCGGTCGCTGCCGGCATGGATGGCCGCGCCTTCGTCATGGAGGGCGACCCGCGCTTCGCCAACCACCATCGGCTGATCGCCATATTCATTGGAGAGGGTAATGCGGACCTGCGTGCCGCCGAGGGAAACCCGTGCGATCTGCCGAACCGTCTGGTCCCAAAGGTTGCGGGGATAGCCCAACGGGGCCAGAAAGTCAGGACCCCATACAGGCTGGGGTGCAGCGGCCCAAGTGTCGATCCACTCCTGGGCGAAGGCGGTGCCTCCACCGGAACCGATGCCCGCAACCAGAGCCAGGGCGAGTGCAAGTTTCCGCCCCGCCTTCCTCCAGCCACTCCCAGCGCCCGTTGCGGCGCGTTGACCCCTCCCATGGGGCAGTACGGACGTGTCGTCACGCATAGTTATCTCCTCGGTTTTTTGATCTGTGATGCGTGCTCTTGTCGGCACGCTTTCACGGTTAGGGCGATCGAATGCCGGCATGCCTGCCAGGGAATCCGGGTCCGATCGCTTGGTGGTCAGGCTTGGCGTGTGCCTGCCTGGCTCAAAGCCACGGCGAGGATGATGATCCCGCCGCGAGCGATAAGTTGCTGAGAATATTCGAGGCCCATCAGGATGAGACCATTGTTGATGACACCGATCATCAGGGCGCCGATGATCGAGCCCACCACGGTGCCCTTGCCGCCGAACAGGCTGGTGCCGCCCAGCACCACGGCCGCGATCACCGACAATTCGTCGCCTTCGCCGAGCTGGAACCGCCCCGTCTGCAGCCGTCCGGCATAGAGCATACCGGCGAGGGAGGCGGTGACTGCGGAGATGACAATGACCCAGAGCTTGATGCGGCTGGTATTGATGCCGCTATAGCGCGCCGCCACGACATTGCCGCCCACAGCCAGGATCTGCCGACCGAACTTGGTGCGACGCAGGACAACGTGGCCGATGACACCCACGACCAGCATCCAGAGCAGCAGGGTCGGGATCGGCCCGATATTGCCGCCGCCGAAAATGGCCGGATAGGTGCGGTCGAGCACGGGAATGGCGGCAGTACCGGAAATCCACATGGCAGTGCCCTTGGCGATGCCCATCATGGCCAGCGTGGTGAGGAAGGTCGGGATCATCAACCGCGTCGATAGGAACCCGTTGATCAGCCCGACAGTGACGCCGGTCATGATGCCCGCGGCAATGCCCGCCGGCAGCCCGCCCCAGGCCACAGCCATGGCCGTCGTGACCGAAGCAAGTCCCGCCACCGCACCGACCGAGAGGTCGATTTCCCCGGACGACAGGACCAGCGTCATTGCCACCGCCATGACGGCGATCATGGCCGTCTGCCGGGCGATGTTGAGGATGTTGTTCGGCGCCAGGAACCCCTTGTCGTATAGGGTGATGGCAAAGAACGCGAACACGACGACGAAACCGATATAGATGATGTTCTGCCGCCAGGTGCGCTTGAAATAGCCCAATGGTGTTTCGCGGCCCGCCACTGCCAGAGTGTCAGACATGGTTTCCTCCCCGCTGCACGATCAGTTGCAGCTTTTGTTCGGCGCGCAATTCAGCTGCGTCGCCAGTCGTGGTCAAAAGGTCCGCCTTGTCGATCGTTTCGACCAGACGCCCGCCCGACATCACCGCGATGCGGTCGCTGACGGCGGCAAGCTCGGCAAGTTCGGACGAGATGAAGATGATGGACTTGCCTTCGGCGGCGAGCGCGCGGACCAGCCGCAGCACCTCCCCCTTGGAGCCGATGTCGATGCCAGCCGTGGGCTCGTCCATGATGAGAATGTCGGGATCGGTCGCCAGCCATTTGCCGATGACGATCTTCTGCTGGTTGCCGCCAGACAGGGAATTGGCAGGCGCTTCGCGCGAGGCCGTCTTGATGGCGAGGCGCTTGATCAATTCGTCCGTCGTGCTGCGCGATTTCATCCGATCGACGAAAGGGGTCGAACCGAGGCGCTTGAGGATGGGCAGCTCGATGTTGTCCTGGATGGAGTGGGTCAGGACCAGCCCCTGCCGCCGCCGGTCTTCGGGCACCAGCGCCAGGCCGAGTTCGGTGGCCTGCCGCGCCGAGCCGATGGAGATGGCTTCTCCCCGCAGCGTTATGGTGCCGCCGGCAATCGGTTCGAGCCCGAAGAGCATGCGGGCCAGCCGGCTGCGCCCTGCCCCCAACAGGCCCGCGATCCCCAGCACTTCGCCGCGCCGGAGCGAAAAGCTGACATCACCATCCCGTCGCAGTTTGCTCGAAAGGTGCTCGACCTTGAGGATCACGTTGTCCTGCACCGTGGACTCGGTCGCAAATTCGGAGAGGTCGCGGGTCTCCTTACCCATGATATCGGCAATCAGCGTCGCCAGGGTATAATCGGAGATTGGACGGCTATCGATCAGCCGCCCATCGCGCAACACGGTCGCATGGTCGGCAATGCGGAAGATTTCATCCATGCGGTGGCTGACATAGATGATGGCCTTGCCCTCGCTCCGGAGGCGCCGCAGCAGGTCGAAAAGGATATCCACCTCGCTCGCGGTGAGCGCCGAGGTCGGTTCGTCGAGCACCAGCACCTCGGCATTCTGCGACAGGGCCTTGGCGATTTCCGTCAACTGTTGCTGGCCGGTGGAGAGGTCCGCCACCATGGCAGTGGGGTCAACGCTCACCCCCATCGAGGCAAAGATGGCGGCACTGCGCTGCTCCATCGCCCGGTCGTCGATCAGTCCCGCCGATGTCAGCGGTTCGCTTGCGAGAAACACGTTTTGCGCCACGCTCAGCGTCGGCACCAGGCTCATTTCCTGGAAGATCATGCCGATGCCCTTGTGCCGGGCCAGTTGCGGGGAAAGGCGTTCGAACGCCTCCCCTCCAATGATGATGCTGCCGCTATCGGGGGCCTGGACGCCCCGCAGGATCTTAAGAATGGTGGACTTACCGGCCCCGTTCTCGCCCAATAGGGCATGGATCTCGCCGTTGCAGACACTGAGGCTGACCTCGCGCAGCGCATGGACGCCGCCGAAACGCTTGGAGATGGCATTCATCTCCACCGCGATCGGCTTGATCGCCATCTCGGTCACGGAATGTCCACCCACTGGCCGCTTTCGCCCGAGGCCAGGATGGCGTCAGCGATGAGGGCAATGCGATAGCCGTCCTCGAAATTGGGCGATGGCTGCTGGCCGGTGATGATGGCGGTGCACAGATCGTAGCATTCCACGATCTTGGTCTCGCCATAGCCGATGCCGAGCGCCGGAATGGGCCAGAGCCCCGATCCATAGGGATGGGCGGGACCCGTATAGACCGTACGGAAGCCGCGCGCATCGCCGACATCGTCGGCGAACATGACCTGCAATTCGTCGCGCCGTTCGTAGTTGAAGGCCAGCGAACCCTTGGTGCCGTGGATTTCGAAGGTGAGAAAATTGTTGCGCCCATAGGCGTTGCGCGTGGCTTCGATCGAGCCGATGGCGCCGTTCGAGAACCTGAGCATGGTCAGCATTTCATCGTCGACATCGACCGGGCCGCGTTCGGCATTCTTGTCACCGCCACCAACGCCCAGCTTGTCAATGCCGCCGGCCTGCTTGGGGCGGGTCGCGATATGGGTCTTGACCAGCGCGTTGACCGAGGCGATTTCGCCGACGAGGTAGCGGGCAAAGTCCACGACGTGTGTCCCGATATCCCCCACGGTGCCCGAGCCTGCGACCGATTTCTGGAAGCGCCAGGACAGCGGGCTGTCCGGATCAGCGGACCAGTCCTGCAAATAGGTGCCGCGGAAATTGAGAATATCGCCGATGCGGCCTTCCTCGATCAGCTTCTTGGCAAGGGCCACGGCCGGGGTGCGGCGGTAGTTGAAGGCCACCATGTGGATGGAGCCGGACGCCTGGACAGCGTCGAGCATCGTCTTGGACTCTTCGCCTGTCCGCGCCAGCGGCTTTTCGCAGATGATGTGCTTGCCAGCCTTGGCCGCCGCGATGGCAATTTCGGCATGGGAATCGTTCGGCGTACAGATGTCGATGATGTCGATGTCGGGCCGCGCGACGACGGCGCGCCAGTCGGCAGAGGCCTCTTCGAAACCAAAGCGGTCACGTGCCGTCTCAGCCATCTCCTGATTGACGTCCACGACCACCTTGCGCACCGGGATGGCCGGCGCCGGCCAGAAGAACATCGGCATGGCGGAATAGGCCATGGCGTGGGCCTTACCCATGAAACCGCCACCGATCATGGCGACATTGAGCTTTCGCATTTTGCTGTCTCGCTTTTGGAAATGTTGTGCGGGGGCGGATGAAGGGAGGGGCCGCCCCCGCATTAGGCGCTGGGAGGAGCGCCTAGTTCATGGAGTCACGGATCGTGGCGGGTGCTTCGGTGGAATAGACCGTCTGCCAGGCATCGAGCAGGTTGTCCTTTTCGACCGGCAGGGCCGGCAGGGCCACATAGGGCGGCGCGTCTTTGCCGAGCAGGCCAAAGCCGGCGAGCTTGGCTTCGGTCACGCCCTGGTCGAACGGCCGCTGCGCGCCCAAACCCTTGATGAAACCGCCGCGTGCCATGTCAATGGCGACATTCTCGCCCAGATCGATAGTGGTGATGACAAGGTCATCGCGGCCATTGGCGCGTGCTGCGGAGATTACGCCTTCGGCAGGCACGTCCCAAACCGCCCAGATACCGTCGATACCGGCATTGCCCACCATCATCGCCGAGGCGGCCCGATCGGCATCACCGGTAAAGTCGGGTCCACCGATCCCCTGTTCGGCGACGATCTCGATATCGGGGTAATTCTGCTCGATGGTGGCCTTGAACGCGTCATAGCGCTGACGCGTCACGAAGAAATCTGCGGCGTGGTAGACGATGCCGATCTGCCCTTCACCGTCCAGCGCCTTGGCCATGAGGTGGGCGGATGCAACGCCATTGCCGTAGTTGTCGGCGGAGACGACACTGATGTAGTCGGTACCGGCGGTGAACCCGGCAGGAACATTGTCCATAAAGACCAGCTTGACGCCGGCCTCGGCGGCCTGGCGGTAGGCGCTGGCCATCGCGGTCGGGTCGGTGGGGATCGACACGATGATGTCGGGGTTCTGCGCCATGATGGTTTCGATGTCGGAAACCTGCTTGGCCGAATTGAAGCCAGCGTCGGTGGTGGCAATCACCTCGATACCCATGGCCTCGAACTGGGTTTGCAGGCCATTGATCTGGGCCTGGCTCCAATCGTCGCCACCATAGTGCATGACGATGGCGGCGGTGGCGCCCATGGCCTTGATCTCGGCCAGTTCATCATCTGTGAGGGTGATCTCTGAGGCCGAAACCGGGCTCTCGCCGCCCGGGCCGGTGCTCAGTGTCTGGTTGGCGAGCGCCGCAAGTGCTTCGTCCGGGCTCTGGGCGAAGGCCGTTCCGGCGATAGTCCCCGCGAGCAAGGCTGCACCCAGCAGCGCCGTTGTCTTCAAATGTCCCATGGTATCCTCCCTGTGGTGACTTTGGTGTTGGCCTGATCAGGCGAAATGCCGTTTCAGGAATGCGTGGCTGCGCACCGCTCCCTCGTAGGGATCGGGCCAGCTATCCAGCTCGGCCATGACCCAGCCGGAATAGCCGATGTCCTTGAGCGCAGCACTGACGGTTGCGTTGTCGAGATCACCTGAATCGAGCGGGGTGAAGCCGAAGGGATCGCGCTGCAGCCCCTTGAGGTGCACCAGGGAAATGCGCCCGGCAAACTCGCGCACCTGCGCGGCCGGGTCGCCACCTGCTGCGGCGAGATGTGCCGTATCGGGGCAGAAATCGAGGCCGGTAAGGCTGAAGATTTTGGTGACCTCGGCCGGGCCTTCGACGATGGTTGAGAGGTGCGGATGGTAGTTGGCGCGCAGCCCGGCGCGACGGGCGATCTCTCCCGCTTGGTCGAGGGCCTCGCCGAGGCGCTTGTAGTCGTCATCCTGGATGCCGGCAGCCCGCTTGGCGCCGCCGCCGATGACATAGTGACTGGCGCCGGCTTCGGCCGCCGCCGCGGCAACGCGCTCGATCCGGGCCAGCTCTTCACCAAGAATGTCGGGGAAGATGAAATTGCCGCCTGAATAGGTCGACACCAATTCAAGCCCCGCATCGGCCAGCTTGCGCCGCAGGCCGGCCGACGTTTCGTCGAGCAGATTGCCGTCGAAGACTTCGACGCCCTGGTATCCGGCCCGCGCAATGTCGGCGAAGGCCCGGTCCATGTCGGTAAAGGTCCGATAGGTCAGCTGGGTGATGGACGTTACGCCCACGGCATTACCCCCCAATGGGCCCCAGCAATTGGCGTGATAGGCCAGTTTGACGGCCATGAAGTCCTCCTCAGAACACATCCGGCGTTTGCCGGGAATTGGGCTGGCGTATTCGCCGTCCCGCTATTGCCCTGAGGTTACGCACCTCAAAAACGTGAAGTCAACACCAAATCAGCATAAGCTCGTTCTCTTTTGTCGTAAAATAAGCAAAAGGGGTGGCTTGAAGTGAAAAACCGACCGAGCTAGGTTGTGTGGAAAGCTGGATGAAGGGGTGGATTCGTGGCGGAGGAGAAAACAACGCTGCGGTCGGTCGGCCGCCCCCGCAGCGTCGACGCGGCCCAGGCAAGCCTTGCCTTGCTGCTCAATCTGGTCCGAACCGGAGCGGCCACGACGCGGCAGGAACTTGAACGCAGGTCCGAACTGGGCAGAGCGGTCGTCGCCGACCGGTTGGCAACGATGATCGAACTAGGCCTGCTCAAAGAGGGCGAACTGGGCCAAGCCACCGGCGGCCGCGCACCCCGGCAGATGCGGTTCCGCCACGATGCCGGCTCGCTGCTGGTTTCGGCAATCGACCAGAGCTCCATCGCGCTCGGTATTGCCGATCTCAATGGTCAGCTATTGGTGGAACATCACGAAGCGGCCCAGCTCGATGCCGGACCCGAGGCCATTCTGGACCGGCTGGCAACCATCTTCGACTGGCAGCTCCGGGAAACCGAGAAACCCGCCCCATGGGGTATCGGCCTCGCCCTGCCAGGTCCGATCGAAAAGCCAGCGGCAGATTTCGAGACCGTACCCGTCCTGCAGACCGTACAATCATGGCAGGGGTTTCCCTTCCTCGATCGTCTTTCGATACGGTTCGGCGTGCCGATCTTTGCGCGCAGCGGCGTCCAGACCATGACCATGGGCGAAGCCAAGGCAGGCGGTGGTCGCGGGCTGAGCGACATCATCTATGTCAAATTGGGCCGCTCGATCAGCGCTGGCCTGATTTCCGAAGGCCAGTTGCATCGTGGTGCCCAGGGCGCAGCCGGCATGATCGGACACAGCAGGGTTGGCGACGAGCTGCTCGAGGCGGTGGCCGGTGCAGAAGCCATCGCCCGTGAAGGCAAGGCGGCCGCCGAGGATGGGCGCAGTCCCTATCTGGCACAGACGCTGGAGCGGCAGGGCGAACTGTCCGTCGTCGATATCGGGCATGCGGCGCAACTGGGCGACCTGTTCTGCGTCGAGCTGCTGGGAAAGTGCGGTCGCCTGGTGGGTGAAGCGCTCGCGCCGCTCACCAACCTGGTCAATCCGTCGCTGATCGTGATCGGTGGGGTCGTCGCCGAATCAGGAGGCGACAGCCTGCTCGCCGGCATTCGCGAGGCGGTGTATCGTCAGTCCCATCCCATGGTGTCGCGCGATCTCCAGATCATGCGCTCGCAGATGGGCGCGTCCTCCGGCCTTGTCGGTGCCGCTCAGGTAGTGGTGGAAGAGCTTTTTGCGCCCACGACGCTGCAGGGCTGGGTCGGACAGGGGTCACCACTGCACCATCCCGAATTCCAGAAAAGCTTGGAGCGCGCTACGGTCGCACTGGCAACCAAGGCAGCGCAACCTGCAGGACGCGTTGCGCCATGAACAGCAAGACGCCAGGGGATACCGCCATGTCGATTGCAGGCCTCGGCCCCCATGGGGAGCGCGCCGTTCCCGCTGCTCAGATCCAGTTGACCCAGGCCGACGCCGCCCAGGCGCGAGCCCGACGGTTTTCGATAGCAGTGGTTCTGCACACCACAACCAGCGACTGGTCCAAGCAAGAACTGGCCGGCATCGCTGCGACCTTGGGCCTCTACTCCGCCGCACTGGTAGAAGTGGTCGACTGCAATTTCGACTTCGAATTGCAGGTGGCTGCGCTGGCGAGACTGGCGCGCGAGAAAGTAGATGCGGTCATCTCCATACCCATCGGCAATGCGCGCGTTGCGGAGGCGCATCGCGCTCTGACCCAGAGCGGTCGCAGGCTGGTGCTGCTCGACAACGCTCCTACCGGCATGCTCCCGGGCACCGACTATGCCAGCGTCGTCTCCACCGACAATTTCGGCTTGGGGCAGAGTTGTGCGGCGATGCTGTCTGCTCATATTCCACAAGGCGGGGCCGCCGGCATCCTTGGCTATGGCATCGATTTCTTCGCCACTCATGAACGCGAGATCGCTTTCCGCAAATGGATGGGTAGTCACCGGCCCGACGTGACCCTCGTGCGGGAGCGGTTCGCAGACCTGGATGGTGCCGGTCCGGCGGCAGTGGCAATGGTGGATAAGACGCCCGGCCTTTCAGGCATTTTCGCGGTCTGGGACGTACCTGCGATGAAGGCGGTGCAGGCTCTTGCGCAGAAGAATATCGACATTCCCATCACCACGGTGGACCTGGGTAACGAGGTAGCTCTCGACATGGCCCGCCACGGCATGATCAAGGGCGTTGGCGCCCAATTGCCCTATGACCAAGGCAGCGCCGCAGCTCGGGTGACGCTGGCCGCACTGCTCGGACTGCCTGTACCCCCGTGGGTGGCGCTGGCCGGCCGGGAGGTTACGCCATCAGATGTCATCGAGGCCTATCAGGTCATCTGGCACCTGCCGGCGCCCAAGGCGATCGTCGACAGCGTAAGGGCTGCCACCGCGGCGCAGAACCCCGTTGGGCGGCATTAGCCATGCAGTCTGGCGCCGATGGCAAAAGCTTCATTCTGGGCGCCGGAAATAGAGATTCCTTAATCAATTCTGAGCAGGGTGACTGGCAAGGCGTGCGTCGAGTCCTTCGCTTATGACCGTGTTCAGCATAATAAAGACTCTCTTCGGAAAAGAGGCTGAGCCGCCCCAATCCCTTACCAAGCCTGCGCGCGCGATTCCTGTCGATGCCCGGGCATGGACCTCTGGCCAGTCGCCACCGCCGACCCGTTCGCCGCACGATGGTCGCCTGGCCGATCTGATCGGCAAGCAAGGCCCTTCATCACAGTCGGTCATGGCAGGGAGCTTCGAACTCGTAGGGCTGGACGAAATCAAAGAGGCCCTGGGGGAGCGATGGCAAGTCTGGCGGCGCGCGCCAGCGAACTGGCGGAACAGGGGATAAAGCGGCGTATCTCGGACAGCGACGTCCTGCAGGTGCTGGGTGAAACTGAATTCTCGATCTGTTTTGCCAAGCTCAACCGGGAGGCCGCGGTTGAACGCGCCAAGCAAATCTCACGCGAAATCAAGCAGGAGATCTTTGCCGAGCTTCCCGAGTTTTCCTCGAGCGTGACCGTCAAGCAGTATGTCGCGGAGATCAAGCTCAAGAACCTGGCCGGTGATACGGGGAGCCTGGCTGGTCGGCTGGTGCTGACCCTGCGCCGCATGCGGATGGAAGCTGATCGGGCGATCCTCAACTATCGCCGCCTGCTGCTGAAGGACTTCCAGTTGCTCTTCGCCCCGGTATGGGATCCCGAGCGGGCCATCGTCAACCTCAATCGCTGCGTCCTCGACCTCTCCCTGGGCTGCACGACTCTGTCGCAGTTCCAGGCCATTGCCGATCCCGACCAGATGGTCGATACGCTCGCCGACATGGATTGCCTGGCGCTAACGCGCGCCCTGGAAATGCTGCACCGCTATGGCCGGGCGAGCAATGTTGCGGCCGTGCTTGTGCCCGTGGGCTATCAGACGCTGGATCGCAGTTCGACCTGTCGTGAATATCTCAAGCTGTTGGCCAGCGTGCCCGAAGTCTATTCGCCCTTTGTGAAGCTCGAAGTGACAGGTGTGCCCTCGCAACCAAATGTCGATCGGCTCAATGACCTGCTCTTCACGATCGGTGCCATGCGTCCCGGCCTGACGCTGCAGGTCCATGGCAATGCCGGATATCTTGCGGCGCTCGATCCCACGCCGCTCTGGGGCCTGTCATGCAATCTTTCCATGGGACATTTGCGCGACCCGAGCTACCAGGCCGTTACGCCATCGTTCATGGAATTTGCGAGGAGCAATGGCCTTCGCACCATGGCGCATGGCGCCAATACGATCGGGCTGGCGCTGGCCGCGGTCGACAGCGGGTTCAACTATGTCAGTGGCACGGCAATCCATCTCTCGCAGGATACGCCGCGGGCGCCGTCGCGCCTGCACCCTCTGACATTTCCAAAACGCGTTTCGGGATGACCCAAATGAACATCCCTCGTGGAGAAAGCATGACTGACCAGCGCTCCGAGCCCCAAGAGCAGGCTTCGGGCTCCCACCTGCGTTTGCTTATCCTTGATGATGATCCGCTTGTCGGCGAGACCGTGCGGCTGATGGCGGCCTCCCTCGGTGCCGAAAGTGCCTATTGTCGGACCGCTGATGAATTCTTCACCCATGTTTCCGAATGGGAGCCCAGCCACATTCTGCTTGATCTGGTCATGCCCGGCGTCGACGGTGTCGAGGTCATCCAGCGCCTGGCAAAAATGGAGTGCCAGGCGACCCTGATCATTGTCAGCGGCGTCGATAGCCGGGTGCTGGACGCCGCTCAACGTTCCGCAAGACAACATCGGCTGCCGATCGCGGGCGCCCTGTCCAAGCCATTCAGCCGCAGCGCTCTTGCCACGCTGCTCGAGACGGTCGAAGTCACACCAAGGCTCAAACTTGTCGCAACGTCCCCCAAGGCAATGCCGACCAGCCACGATCTGGCGCGCGCCATGGCGGAAGGCGAGATCGGCCCGGTTTTCCAACCCAAGGTCAGGTGCAGCGACGGCGGGTTAATCGGCTACGAAGCGCTGGCGCGCTGGACCCGCGGCGACACACACATTTGCGGCCCCGATACATTCGTTCCCCTGGCAGAGCAGAGCGGCCAGGCGGCCAGGCTCACCGAAGTCATGGCGGATCGCTCGCTCGCCTGGCTTGGGGGCAATTTTGCCGACCTGTCCCATACGATAGCCATAAACATACCGGCGCAATGTCTGCGGGACGACCAATCCGTTCGCGCCATTGCCGATGCCTGCGCGCGCCATGGCGTGGCACCGGAACGCGTTGTCCTCGAAGTCACCGAAAGCGGCGCAATCGACCCCGATTCCGGCGCTTTGGATGTGCTGACTCGGGCGCGCCTGATGGGCATGAAACTCTCCATCGACGACTTTGGCGTCGGCTATTCGTCTTTGGTGCAACTGGCGCGGATGCCCTTCTCCGAACTCAAGATCGATCGCAGTTTCGTGGCCGAGCTATGCCATTCCTGCGAGGCGCAGGCCATCGACGCAGCCATCATCGGCATGAGCAATGGTCTGGGGATGACCACCGTCGCCGAGGGTGTGGAGGACCTTGATACCTATATGCGCCTGCGTGAGATGGGGTGCTATGCCGCCCAGGGCTATTTCATCGGTCGCCCCATGCAGGCATCCCGCGCGGTTGCCTGGTCCGACATCACCTGAAAGCCAGACCATGCCAGCCCCTTTCTCTACCCCCGTCCCGGCGCCGAATCGGGACCACGGCGACATTGGCAGCGCTACAGCGCCGCACTTGGACCGGTCGGAGACCGAGCGGCTACCGCCACCTGCGCGATCCGGCCTTCCTTGAGATAAGTCTCGAACTGGCTATAGGGGATCTCGGCGACTTGGGTGGCCATGGTGAAAGCATACTGGAACAGCATCAGCCCGAATAAGGCCGCCACCCAGTACCAGATGTTGAACTGCGTCTTGTTCTTCATGTCCATGGCCGCGCCCGGGGTTTATCGGAGGACGAGCAGCAAGGCGCTGCCACCCCGGATGACCTCCAGTGCCAGCGTGCGCCGGCCGTCTCCGGTCAACTGCCGCAGATCTTCAGGCGAAGCGACCCGCCTGCGGTTGACGGCGACGATGACATCATCGGCCTGCAGGCCTGCGCGAGCGGCAGGGCTGCCGGAAGCTACGCTTTCGACAAGCACGCCGCCATTACCCCCCGCGGGCCGCAGCACGGCGCCGTCGAACGGGGTGCCGGCTAGGGAGGCCGCGGCGGTGTTTTCGGCCGCGATGGTGACGGTGATTTCGAGCGCCTCGTTGTCGCGCAGCAGCCGAAGCGTCACCTTTTCGCCCACTGGAGTCAGCCCGATCCGGTTGCGCAAGTCGGTCGAACTGAGCACGGGACGGTCGTCGACAGCAATCACGACGTCGCCGACCTGCAAGTCGGCCTGCTCGGCCAGAGAGCCGGGCTCGACATTTGCAATAACGGCGCCGCGCAAGTCACCTAGATTGAAAGCTTCGGCCAGGTCGGGGGTAAGGTCCTGGATGCCAACCCCGATACGGCCGCGGCGCACCTCGCCATGCTCGGCCAATTGGGTCATGACGGCGACCGCCATGTTGCTGGGCACGGCAAAGCCGATACCGACATTGCCGCCGGCGGGGCTAAAGATGGCCGTGTTGCCCCCGGCGAGACGACCATCCAGGGTGATCAGGGCCCCGCCGGAATTGCCCGGATTGATCGAGGCGTCTGTCTGGATGAAATCCTCGTAGCCTTCCGAATTAATGCCGGTTCGGCCCAGGGCGCTGATGATTCCGGAGGTGACGGTCTGACCCAGGCCGAATGGATTGCCGATGGCCAAAACATAGTCGCCGACCTTGAGCCGATCGGAATCGCCAATCTTGATGGCCACCAGATTTTCGGCCTCGACGCGAAGCAGGGCTATGTCGGTCGCCTGGTCGGAGCCGACCAGCTCGGCCTCGAGACGCTGGCCGTCTTTGAGAGTGACGATGATCTCGCGCGCATCGGCCACCACGTGATGGTTGGTAAGGATGTGGCCTTTGTCGGCGTCGATTATGACGCCGGAGCCGGCACTCATGCGCGGGCGGGCCTGCGGCGCCTGGGGCAGGTCGAAGAAGCGCCGGAAGAAAGGATCATTGTAGAGCGGATTGGTGGCGGCGGGCGCCTCGGAAACCACCGCGATATTGACCACGGCGGGCGTCACCTGTTCGAGCAGCGGCGCCAGCGTCGGTAGTTGTTCGCCGGCTATGCCCGAAACGGGCTGGCCCTGGGCGTTGGCGGGAAGGACGATGATGAGCGCCATGGCGGCAAGGCAGGCCCAGGCCAGGGCGCGGAGTTTTCTCATGAGCCGACACATTCACGTGCTCCGTTCGACTGGAATTGATCCTGTTTCCGCCCCGATCGGACGGAGGGCAGCCAAAGCGGGCCCGGCGCGGGCCGGGCCCATCGGGGGCGTCAGGCCGTGGACCACGGCCGGTTATGGGTGAACCAGAGGCTGAGCCCGGCCAGCGCAGCCACCACCAGGCCGGCCACGATATGGACGGTTGTTGCCGCGGTCACGGCGGCGAAGCCAAGGATCCAGGGCGCCACGACAGCCCAAGCGCCCAGCACGAGATTGGCCCACTCCTCGGCCTCGTGGAAGGCCAGCAGAGCCGCCGCGGCGACGAGGCTCACGCCCGCGCCGATGATCCAGGCGTTCCAGGCGGCATTGGCCTGGTCGGCATAGCCCAGATACCAGGGAGAGAACAGCAGGCCCAAACCGGCTACGATAGAAACGATATTGAGGACCGTCCGGTTATTGGAAGACAAAGATTTCAGCATCTCTCATTCTCCTTTCTGTCGGGTTTGCAACATCAATGAAGGGTCTCACTGGTAGGAGACGGCGGAGCGAGGGCAAGGCCGCCGGCATCGTCCTCGCGAAGGGGTGATGGCGCGGGCAGGGCAAGAGACCGCTGGCCGCGCGAGAGGAAGGGCGCCAGTTCTTCCGGCGCGAAGGCACCCGCCGCGATCTCGTGCAGGGCGCATCCGCTGGTGCTTTGCCCCGGCCGCTCGATACGGGGTTTGGCGCCCCGGTTTAGTGCCCGGCTCCGCGCCACCGCCACCAGCGTCAGCGCAAACCGGTCGGGCACGATCTTCTGGCAATCGAAGACGACGAGTGGGTCCATAGGCACCTCACGCCGCCTCGCGGTCGGCCAGAGCGTCCTGCCCGGCCGCCACGTCACGTTCTAGCGCCAGCAGCGCTGCCTCGACCTCGCCCAGGCGCGACGGCCAGCGGCTCTCTGGCATGCCTTCGGTGGTCGCCTGGTCCATCAGATATTCGGTCCAGGCCCAGTTCATCAGGATCGAACGCTTTGCCTCCAGCGTCAGGGCCGGATCGCGCACCACACCCATGGGCGTCGACCAATTCTTCGGGCCGGAGGGATCGTTGCGGCCGGCAGCGCCATCGAGGGCCTGGCCGTAGCTTCCCTGTATGGCCGAAAGGCCAAGTCGGTCGAGCGTGGCGTCGGAAAATACCTTGCGTGCACGCGCGCCCTTGGCGGTTTCGTTTGCGCCGGCGGTCTTGTCGGCCTGCTGTGAGCCTGCAGGGTGCTGGACAACAAAGGTCAGACCCTGCCGTTCGGCATAGCGCAAGGCTGCCTCCAGGGTCGGAAAGCTCAGCGCCACCTGGGTCAGGGTGTCGCCACCGCCGGTGTAGCCCATGAGAGGTTCAATAACAGGTGTGCTGCGCCGCTCGAAAACCAGGCGCCAGCCCTGGCTGTGACCCTTTGCTGACGTTGTCGCCGATCGGGACAGCTTGTAGATGCGGGCCACGGCATCGGTGGGAAAGGTCGGCTGTCTTGCCGACGCCGGGGCGAGCGTATTGTCGTTGGACGGCGTGCCCAGGGGCAAATGCGGGTCTGTCGAACTGAAACTGTCTACTTTCTCCATATTCTTCACCTTCCTAGGTTTGAAGGATGCGACCGGCGGCGGCAATCGCCGCCGGCCTTGGTTCCTTAACTTCGGATGGCGATGCGCTTGACCTGCGATTGTGCCCTTTCGCTCTTGGGCAGGGTCACGGTGAGCACGCCGTTCCGGAAGCGGGCATCGACCTTGTCCTCCTCGACCTCGTAGCCGAGCGGAATGCGCCGCTCGAAGCGGCCATAGACGCGCTCGGAGAACTGCCGGTCCTTGTTCTCGGTTTCGGAGCGCTTCTCGCCGCGCAGCGTCAGCACGCCATCGTCGAGCAGGATCTCGATATCCTTTTCCTCAAGACCGGGAATTTCGGCCGTGACGGCAATCTCCTTCTCACGGTCGGAGATTTCGACGCTCGGCCACCCTCCGCCGAATGCGGAAAAACCGCTGAAAGCCGGCAGCCCGGAGCCGAAACTTCGGAAAGCATCGTCGAACAGCCGATTCACCTCGCGATGCAGAGACAGGAAGGGGTCGCGGTCGTTCTCGTGGAAAATGCTGGGTGCGGGGTTCGTATTGGTGCGGCCCCACGGGATCAAGTCACGTACATTCATGGTTTCTCTCCTTTCTGTTCATTTGGCTGGCAAAGCCATCCCGTTGGCGCCGGACCAGGTCCGGCACCATGCGCTCGTCGGCGCTTCGGGGAAGGCTTTACGCGGCCTGCTTGTCGGCCTCGATCTGCCGGGGCGTGGCACTGGCGCGTGCCTCGCCGGTGGCGATCTCGATCCGGCGCGGCTTCATCTCTTCGGGGATCTCGCGCTTGAGATCGATGATCAGCAGACCGTTGACGAGGTTCGCGCCCATCACCTTGACATGATCGGCCAGCTCGAACCGGCGCTGGAACGCCCGGCCGGCAATGCCGCGATGCAGGTATTGCGCGCTATCCTCGCCCGCCTTCTGGCCCGTCACCACGAGCATGTTCTGCTCCTGCGTGATGCTGAGATCGTCCTGGCAGAAGCCGGCCACCGCGAGCGATACGCGATAGGCATCCTCGCCGGTCTTCTCGATGTCGTAAGGGGGCCAGTTGTCGATGCTCTCGACGCGGCTTGCCGCCTGCAGAGCATTCAACATGCGGTCAAAGCCGATGCTCGACCGGAACAGGGGAGTGAAATCAAAGGTCGTGCTCATAGCCATATCCTCCTTTGAGCAACATGGATACAAGTATGGAGGCCGGTTTCGTCCGGTCCCCGAAGCCGGATCCCTATTGGGCATCCGGCACCAGTTGATTTAGGATAAGTCGGCTTTGTTTCAATAGGTTAGCGTGCAAAAAGTTATGCTCGCGTCACGACGCTAACCGCGCCCTGCCGACGCTCCACTTCAACGATCACGCTCTGGCCCGAGCGGCGCAGGGCAATATCGGCCATCGCGTCGTTGATGCGCAGGCCCCGCAGTCGCACGACGTCCAGAAAATCAGGCAGGATGGGCCGGTCGAATGCGATACTGCCTGTATCGACCGCAAAGCGGAGGCCGAGGCAAGATTGCAGGGCATAAAGCGGCGCGGCGGCCGCCCAGGCCTGCGGAATGCAGGCCACCGGATAGAAGGTCGGACCCTGCGAGGTGTTGCGCGAAAAGCCGCAGAACAACTCCGGCAGCCGTCGCAGGTCGATATAGGTCGATGCCGCGAAGAGGCCGTCCAAAATGCGGGCTGCCGCGCTCCTGAAGCCGTAGCGGGCGAGACCGGCGGCGATCAGGGCATTGTCATGCGGCCATACAGAGCCATTGTGGTAGCTCATCGGGTTGTAGCGGCTTTCCCCGGCCGCGATGGTGCGGATGCCCCAGCCGCTGAAGCCCGAACGGCTGAGCAGCGTGCCGGCCACGGCCTTGGCCTGGTTCAAATCGGCTATGCCGCTCCACAGCGCGTGACCGGCATTGGAGCTGCGCACCCGGCAAGGGCGCTTTTCACCATCCAGCGCGAGCACATAGGTGCCCAGTTCCGCATCGAAAAAGTCCCGATTGAACGCCTCTCGCAAGGCGTCGGCGCGCCGCGCGTGTCGCGCGGCCTCCTCGGTGTGTCCCAATTGCTCGGCCATGGCCCGCGCGGCCCGCAGGGCGCCGAAAACATAGGCCTGGACCTCGCAGAGCGCGATGGGGCCGGCGGCCAGCGTCCCGTCGGCATGGAAGACGGAATCGTGGCTGTCTTTCCAGCCCTGATTGGCAAGTCCGTCGTCGTTCAGGCGGCCGTATTCGACATAACCATCGCCGTCGCGATCACCGTATTGATCGATCCAGTCGAGCGCCGCCTCGATATGGGGCCATAGTCCCCTGATAACCTCCACATCTCCCGTGCGTTCGAGATAGGCGCCCGCCAGCATGACAAATAGCGGCGTTGAATCGATGCTGCCGTAGTAGCGTCGGAACGGCACCTCGCCCAATTCGGCCATTTCGCCATAGCGAACCTCGTGGAGAATTTTGCCCGGTTCCGCATCGGCGGCGGGATCGACCGTGCCGGCCTGGTTGGCGGCCAGGTGAAAGAGCACGCCCCGGGCGATGACCGGGTCGAGCCAGAGCGTCTCGAAAGCGGTGATGAGAGCGTCGCGTCCGAAAACCGTGCTGAACCAGGGCACACCGGCATAGGGATAGGGTCCTTCCGGTGTATCGGTGATCAGCATATACAGATCGGAAACGCTGCGCCTGAGGCTCTCATTGAAAATCTCGTTGGAGGTGATGATCGCGGTGGCGCGCGAGGACGAGGCGCGCAGCGCGCGCCGGGCTTCGCGAATGGCCGAAAAGAAGCGGCTCCGGCTCGCGGCTTCGTTGGGTCGCTCCAGGCAGTCGATGGCTAGAAACACGGATCTGGTCTCGCCCGGGGCCAGAACGAGATCGAAACGTGCATGGCTGCCCGAAAGCGCGTCCGGTTGGGGGAAGAACCGCATATGCGTGCGCCGGACGACTCCATCCAGTCCGGCATAGGCGAGTTCGACATGGTCGGGACCCAATTGCGGGTCGTGAGTCTGGCCGCGCCTGACGCGTGCGGTGCCGCGCACCTCGAAAAGATCGGCGAAATCGGCGCTAAAGCCGATATCAAGGGCGATCGATACAGCCTTGTCGGCGAAATTGCGCACCGCCAGACGCTCATGGCACGTCCCCTTCCAGAGGAAACGCGAGCGCCGTATATGAACAAGGTCATGTTCAAGGATGGTCTCTCCCTGCGCATCGGTGATGTCGGGATTGGTCAGGTCGCAGGTGAGGGTGGCGTTGTCGTCGCGAAGGGTCGAGCTCAGCAGCAGCGGTCTTACGCCGGCAATGGCGAGGGTAAGCCGGGACAGGTGCCGTGTGTCGCGGTGAAACAGCCCTTCGGCGCCTGCGGGATGGGCGTGTATGTCGCCATTATGGTCGAAGACCCCGAAGGTGTCGCCATGCTTGAGGGTGCGGGTCCGCCCCTCCTGCAAGGAGGCGCGAGCCGCCACCCCGAAGGATGGGTCGTCGGTGGACGGGGACCCGAAGGCCCCCGCGTCAGCAAAGTGGGAATCCATTGGCCGGTCTCCAGTCAAGCGTTGAGGCCGAGCCCTGCATTGCGCGGCGGGATATAGACATTGCCGTTTGCCGGCTGGCCCATGCGCAGCCGCTCGTAGATCGCCAGATAGTCCGCCGCCATGCGCCCGGCGGTGAAACGGGCGTCGAAGGTGGCGCGCACGACGGCCCGGTCCAGCGCCTTGGCCTTCCCGACGCTCTCCACCGCCTCCTCTATCGAATCGACGATGAAGCCGGATACGCCGCAATCGATGACTTCGGGCACCGATCCGCAGCGGAAGGCGATGACCGGCGTGCCGCAGGCCATGGCCTCGATCATCACCAGCCCGAACGGTTCGGGCCAATCAATGGGGAACAGCAGTGCGGCGGCGTCGCCCAGGAATTGTGCCTTTTCTCGCTCGTTGATCTCGCCGACGAATTCGACATTGTCGTAGCGGGCCACGAGAGGCGCGATGGTCTGGTCCCAATAGGTCTGGTCGGCCTTGTCGACCTTGGCGGCGATCTTGAGCTTCATGCCGGCTTTCGCGGCGATCTCGATCGCGCGGTCGGGACGCTTTTCGGGCGAGATGCGGCCAAGGAACGCAAGGTAGCCGCCCTTGGCCTCGGCGCTGAAGGGCAGAAGGTCGGCCGGCAGGCCGTGATAAACCGTACCGGCCCAGTTGACCGGCGGCATGGGCGCGCGCTGGTCGTTGGAGATCGAGACCAGCGGGAATTCAGGGAAGGTCCGGTAGAAGGGCATAAGATCGGGCAGGTCCAGCCGCCCATGCAGAGTGGTGACGGTTCTGCCGGCGAATTCGCGGACCAGGGGGAAATGCAGCATGTCGATATGGAAATGCAGCACATCGAACTCGTCCGCCCGTTGGCGCACCAGTTCGAGCATCATGACGTGATAGGGAATGGGGTCGCGCATATCAGGGTTGAGCCGCAGCGCCACATGCGAGCATGGCACGAGATGGGCCAGCGTGCGCGAATCCCCGCTGGCAAACAGTGTCACGTCATGGCCCTGTCGCACCAGTTCATCGGTAAGATAGGAAACGATACGCTCGGTGCCACCGTAGAGCTTGGGCGGCACACGTTCAGCCAAGGGGGCAATCTGAGCAATTTTCATCGATCTGATCTCCTGTTCTGGACATTGAGCGGTTGCCGTCCCGGCACTCCGGAACGGCTGTGATATTTAGGCGCGCACCTCCTGGCGCTGGAAGACGACATAGGCGAGCGTGAACAGCACCAGCATGGCTGCGATCATCCCAGAGAATTGCGGCCAGACCAGCAGGATGGACTGCATGGTGGGCAAGGGCGCGCCGATAACGGCGCCATGCAATTGTTCGATGAAGATCGGCCCCAGCGTGCGTGCGGATGGATCGAGCAGTAGCTGGGTCATCTCGCCATAGAGCGTTCCCGGCGAGAGCCTTGCAATGGCCTGTTGGATCTCGAACTGTGTGATGACTGACATTGGCACGAGCGGATCGACTGGCGCGATCCACTGGGCCAGCAAGGGGGCGGTTATGCTCCAGAACACCGATACCACCAGCCATATCGAGAGTGCTGCCAGTGCCGAGGTCGCCGGCGCATGGACTATCGTGGACAGGGCGATCGCGAGTGCTAGCCATACGCCCGCATAGGCCAGGGTCGCCACCAGGTAAGCTAGGCCGCGGACCAGGGCATCGCTGCTCGGCGGCAAACCGAGCAACAGGATGCCGAGACCCGTCAGCAGCAGCCAGAGCGTCATCAGGGCGATGCCGAGCACCAGCAGGCCGCCGAGGAATTTGCCGAAAAGGACGGCGTCGCGGTAGATCGGCTGGGCCAGTATCCGGCTCATTGTCCGCCTGGAAAACTCCCCGTTCACCGCATCGAACCCGAGCGCAATGGCCACCAGGGGGATAAGGAAGCCCATGAACGATGCAAACGAGGGCAAGGGCTCGCGCGCGCCGGTCATCAGCTTGAGGAACAGGAAAGCATCCTGGTCCGCGTTCTGCCTGAGTAATTCGATGGCGCCATAGGCCGAGCCGATCGCGGTGAGCAGCACCAGCACCATGACCAGGTGCATGCGCGCGCTGGTGATGTGATCGGCCGCCTCCTTGAGCGCAATTGTCCATGTGCCCTTGAAGGGCGAGCCTTCACGCCGCATTGCTGTTCTCCCTGAAATAGCGGTTGTAGGCCTCCCCGAGACCGATCCGGTGGGCGTCAAGCGCAATGAGCCGGCCGCCGCTCTCTACAACCCGGGCTGCAATTTCGGGCCGCAGATCGCGGGACGCCGATATCCGCCAACGCCTATCCCCGCCAATGACGGCATCAACACCATTGAGATTGCTGAGCCGGGCCGCCGCGTCGAAGCTTTCTGCCTCAAGATCGATCTCGAGTGCATCCCCGCCGACCTTGGCGGCCAGTTCAGCCAGCGTGCCGACAAAGCCGATCCGGCCCCGATTAAACAGAGCTACGCGCGTACAGACCGTCTGCACGACATCGAGCAGATGCGAGGAGACCAGCACGGTTCTGCCTTCGTTCGCGAAATCGGCGATGAAGCCCAACAGCTCCTCTGTCGATTGCGGATCCAGTCCAGAGGTTGGCTCGTCAAGGATCATGATCTGGCAATCTCGCATCAGCAATTCGGCGAGGCCGAGTCGTTGGCGCATGCCGCGCGAGAAGGTGCCGACCTTGCGGTCGGCTACCCCGTCGAGACGAACACGCCCCAATGCCTGCCCGATCCGCCCCGACGCGTCGACATCAGCGAACCCTGCCAGCCTGGCGGTGAATGCCAGATTCTCGCGTGCCGTCAGGGAGTCATAGAACCCAACGGCATCGGGCAGGTAGCCAGCGGCCTGCTTGACCGCCAGTGGATCACGCAGCGGGTCTTTGTCCAGCAGGCGGACCGAGCCGGCGTTCGCCTCGGTCAACCCCATCAGCATCAGGATCGTCGTGGTCTTGCCCGCACCATTTGGTCCGAGCAAGCCCAGCACTTCGCCCTGCTTGACGGTCAGATTGATGCCATCGACGACGTTTCTGCCCTTGTAAGCCTTGGTCAGGCCTCGGGCTTCTATGACCGTCCCGCTCATCTTCTGCCGTACCTCAGGACGGCAAGGACCAGAACGAGAACCGCAATGGCAATGACCGCGACGCCGACAATGCCCCAAATGGTTGATGTCTGGACGGTGACTCGGAATTGGACCGACTCGGAGGTGCCGCCACCGCTCGCGCGTACGGTCACAATATAGTCACCGGCAACCGCCTGCTCGGAGGGCGTGATGGCGACATCGATCTCCTGAGTTGTCCCGGCCGCAAACGAATCGAGCGTTTCGGGAGCAACCTCGACCGTCCAGCCGCTCGGCCCCGAACCGCTCAGGCGCAATTCTTCGGCCGGCGCGCTACCGGTGTTGGCAATCAGGAAGGGGAAGTTTGTTGTTGCCCCTGCATTGGCGTTGCCGCTCAACCGTTCGTTAGGGCCAACGATGCGCACATCGGGCGTGCCGGTTACCTCAGCCTGCAGATCAACGCTGGCGGAAAGCTCACCGGACACTACCCCAACCCTGACCGGATAACTGCCGGCCGGCACGCCCGAGGCGGGCCTGAGTTCGAGCGTGATCCGCTCGCTTGAGCGCGCCGCTACCGGTATGCCGGTGATCTGTTCAGAGCCAAAGCCTCGTTTGAAGGTGGCAGCGAAGCCGGGCGGCGTTTCGGCAGCCAGGTTGAACAGAGCGTCCTCGCCACTGTTGTTGGCCACATCCATACGGTAGGTAAAGGTGGAGTTTGGCGCTCCCCGGAGCGCGGGCAGCTCTGCTTCCAGGTCGACGCCGCCAGCTTCGCTCTCGCTGAGCGTCACGGTCAACGGGAGCGAGATCGTGCTGCCTCCGTGCTGCGCCTGGAGTGCGAAGTCATAGCTGCCGATCTCGGCACCCTCGAGGGGAGTGATATCAAGCGTCAGCTCCTGAGTGGAGTCCGGAGGCACGATGGCAGCCGAAACCGAGCTGGCACCTGTGCTGGACCGCAGCGTCCATGACCAGCCCTCGGGTAGTCCGCTAACATCGAACCCGGCGCGCTGGGGTGTAAGTCCGATATTTTGCAGCGAAACCGGTATGCTCACGCCGTCTTCGAGCGATACCGCGAATTCCGGCGTGGGCGTGGTAACGAAAAATCCGGTGAGTGGGGCACTGCCGGCAGAAGCCGCCGGTTCGATCTGTGCCCAGGCCGGCGCGGCTGACAGGGCGATAGTCAGTGCAATTGGAAGAATGACACGCGATGATGCCATTTGCTTTAGTCCTCGATGCCTTACCCGTTTCCGCGGACATGCGCGTACGACATTGCGCCCGGCGCGGACGCGGATTCTTGATGTTTGTTAGATTTGCGAAGGTCTGGGGAGCCCGGCCCGTGCCGGGCTCCTGACGGTGTGAAGGCGGACCTAATAGTCCATGCCGCCTGCCGGCATTGCCGGGGCAGCTTCCTTCTTGGGCTTTTCGGCCACCAGAGCTTCGGTGGTGATCAGAAGCGACGCCACTGACGCGGCGTCCTCCAGGGCCGTACGCACCACTTTTGCCGGATCGATCACGCCGGCCGAAACCAGCTCCTGGTACTCACCCGTGGCAGCGTTGTAGCCCCAGCCGTACTCGTCCTTCTCCAGCAGTTTGCCGGCAACGACAGAGCCGTCCTCTCCGGCATTGATCGCAATCTGCTTGGCCGGAACCTGAACGGCACGACGTATGATGTCGATGCCGGCCTGCTGGTCCTGGTTGGCACCCTTGAGACCCTCGATCGCCTTGAGCGCCCGTAAAAGAGCGACACCGCCGCCGGGCAGAATGCCTTCTTCGACGGCCGCGCGCGTGGCATGCAGCGCATCGTCGACGCGATCCTTCTTCTCCTTGACCTCGACCTCGGTGGCACCACCGACGCGGATAACGGCAACACCGCCAGCAAGCTTGGCCAGACGTTCCTGGAGCTTCTCGCGATCGTAGTCTGAGGTTGTTTCCTCGATCTGGGCTCTGATCTGGCCCACGCGGGCAAGGATTTCCTCCTTTGTGCCGGCGCCTTCGACAATTGTGGTGTTCTCCTTCTCGATCACCACTTTCTTGGCGCGCCCAAGCATTTCAAGCGTCACATTTTCGAGCTTGATGCCCAGCTCCTCCGAGACAACGTTGCCGCCCGTGAGCACTGCGATATCCTGCAGCATGGCCTTGCGGCGATCGCCAAAGCCCGGCGCCTTGACGGCCGCGATCTTCAAGCCACCGCGCAGACGGTTGACCACGAGCGTAGCCAGAGCTTCGCCTTCGACATCCTCGGCCACAATCACCAGCGGCTTGCCCGACTGTACGATACTCTCCAGCAGGGGCAGCATCGATTGCAGGTTTGAAAGCTTCTTCTCATGGATCAAGATGTAGGGGTCTTCGAGTTCGACCCTCATCTTCTCCGAGTTGGTCACGAAATAGGGCGAGAGATAGCCACGGTCGAATTGCATGCCTTCGACCACTTCAAGCTCAGTCTCGGCGGTCTTGGCTTCTTCCACTGTGATCACGCCGTCATTGCCGACCTTCTCCATCGCCTCGGCAAGGAACCGGCCAATCTCGGTGTCACCATTGGCTGAAATTGTGCCGACCTGTGCAATCTCGGAGTTGACAGTGATCTTCTTTGCATGCCCCTTGAGGTCTTCCACGACCTTGCTCACGGCAAGATCGATGCCGCGTTTGAGATCCATGGGGCTCATACCCGCCGCAACGGCCTTAGTACCTTCCTTGACGATGGCATGGGCCAGAACTGTTGCAGTTGTAGTGCCGTCACCGGCAAGATCATTGGTCTTGGATGCAACTTCGCGCAGCATCTGCGCGCCCATATTCTCGAACTTGTCCTCCAGTTCGATCTCCTTGGCGACCGAAACACCGTCCTTGGTAATACGCGGTGCGCCAAAGGACTTTTCGATGACCACGTTGCGGCCTTTCGGGCCCAGGGTCACCTTGACCGCATTTGCAAGCGTATCCACGCCGCGCAGCATCTTTTCGCGCGCTTCTGACGAGAACTTAACTTCCTTGGCAGCCATTTTCTTTCGTTTTGCTCCCTATATTGCAGAAGCGCCTCACGCGGCCTTCTGGGCCGGTTCGGCGCGCTCGATAATGCCGAGAATGTCGGATTCCTTCATGATCAACAGGTCGTTCCCGTCGATCTTGACCTCGGTGCCGCTCCACTTGCCGAACAGCACACGATCGCCCGGCCTGACGTCCAGGGCGACAATCTCACCTTTTTCATTGCGGGCGCCCGGACCCACCGCGACGACTTCGCCCTCGGCCGGTTTTTCTTTCGCGGTGTCGGGAATGATGATGCCGCCAGCGGTCTTCTCGTCGGCCTCGATGCGGCGGACGACCAGGCGGTCATGCAAGGGACGAAAACCCATTCTGAACCTCCAATGGGATCACATGTCGGAAACTTCTCCCGGCATCCCCGGGAGGAGCGAAAATGAGATTGGTGAGGCTGCATCGGGTTTCAAGCGGTCAAGGCGAAAATTTTGGCACTCTTTGCGTGAGAGTGCTGATTTGCCATAAGGCCTTGTATGTGCACACCATTGTCCAAGGAGTAGGCACCTCGGAAGGAGACAGGCACAGTGACCGATCCCGCATTCCTCAAGCAAATGGAAGGCTATGGCCTGACCACTGCCGAGATTCTCTACCACCTGCCTGACCAGCCTTCGCTGCTCCAACTCTATGTCTGGCAGGAATACGACCTGGCGCCACGCTTTCCTGAACTGAAGAGCTTTCTGGATTTTTGGTCCAGCACGATAGAGGGCAAGCTGCATTCGGTTGTTGTGGCCCATAGCAACCTGATTGCGCCAATGGAGTTGCGCAACGCCGCTTCGCTGCGCTCGATTCACTAGGTGGCCGGCGGCGCCGTTGGCGCACGACCGCGCTTTGGCCGCGAAACCCACGCTTGCCGTCCGCTTTTAGTAGGGGACAAAGGGCCTGGGAACGGCCAGTTGGGGGCGCATCAGCGATGGTCCGGAGTTCTTCCTGGGCAGGACATGATCATGTGGCTGCTGACCGTCCGGTTCCAGATATCGAAAAGGACACCGCGCTTGCCCGGCGTGTTCTCGTGTGGCCTCACCTATAGCGCGTCAAACAGGGTGAGACTCACCCTGTTTGACGCGCAGCAGCCTCACCTGTGGTGGGGCCACTGATCGTCAGACTTCTGTGTGTTCTGCCAGTTCCAGTGCGTCTTCGACGTCGACGCCCAGATATCGGACCGCGTTTTCGATCTTGGTGTGGCCCAGCAATATCTGCACGGCGCGGAGATTGCCGGTTGCCTAGTAGATGAGCGAGGCCTTGGTGCGCCGCAGCGAATGCATGACGTACTCCTCCTTGCGAAGACCGATGGCGGTCACCCACTCGTCTACCAATCGAGCATATTGCCTGGTGCTCAGGTGGTCTTTCGGATCGGCTCGACTGGGAAAGACGAAGTCCTCAACCGAGCCCCCTCGCCTCTCGAGCCATGCCAGCAAACTTGTTCTGGCATCACTCGTGATCTCGAACTGCACTGGTCGACCGGTCTTCTGCTGGATCACCATCGCCCGGGCGCGAATGTCATGACCGGTCACCAGTGTGCCGATCTTAAGCTTGACCAGGTCGCAACCGCGCAACTTGCTATCGATGGCGAGGTCAAACAGCGCTCGGTCGCGCATTCGGCCCTCTCGATCCAGAAAGAACCGGATTGCCCAGATCTGCCGGACCTTGAGCGCCCGCTTGGCGCCGACTTGCCGACCGGCGTCCCACGCCGGCCGACCTCTCGCGGCGGGGTCATATTGTGAGATACCCATTTTCATTCTCCTTTGGCCAACATCGGCCAATGGGGAGAACGATGAAGGCGAAGAGTTCGTCAGCCGGCGCCGTGCAGCCTCGGGAGAACTACCCTGCCGCACAACTCTCCTCGGTAGCGCCTCCAGCGGGGCCGTCAGCGGTCCGACCGCTTCGAGCGGCGGCCTGATCGACTGCAGCCATTGGGCATGCGCAATCCCACTGGCTTACTGGGGGCTGCCGATCGCGTCGCAGGAGTCCGGACATGAATGGACAGTGCCTGGCCTTTGGCGGACTTCTTCGGTGTCGCCTATTTCCATTGGATGACCGACAAAGGAGCGCGAATTGCTGCCTCAGTGCACCTACCCCGATCCTGCAATTATCCGTGAGTGGGCTACGCAGAATTGGGTCGAAGTGGACAGCGACGGTCATCGTCGTTAAGGACCTTGGCACTTTGCGAAGAAAGAGCTGCCTTACGGATGAAACTCACCGATCTCTTCTCGACCGATCATGTCTTTCTCAAGGTTTCCGTCACCAGCAGGGAGCAATTGTTTGCATTCCTCTCAGAGCGTGCGGGGAAACTTGGACTGGTCAACAGCCGGCTCTGCACCAAAGCGCTCCATGTTCGCGAGGATCTCGGTTCGACCGGCCTTGGCAATGGCATTGCCATCCCCCATGCTCGTATCGAGGGGCTCGAAAAGGTTGTGGGTCTTATTGCAACGCTTGAGAGGCCAATCGACTTCGACGCCGTCGACGGCGAACCGGTCGATCTCGTGATGATGCTGCTTCTGCCCGAGCACTCCGGCGGCGATCAGATCAAGGCGCTGTCGCGCATTGCCAGGGTAGCGCGCAACGAAGACGCGGTGAGCGCCTTGCGCCGCGCCCTATCGGTCGACGAGGTGACCGAAATTATTGAGGGCGTCGACGAAGGGCTCTAAACCCTACTGGTCCGCTGGCTTAACGAGCGCCGAGGGGACTTCTGGCGAACCTTCGACGCGGTCACGATGTAGTGCCGCACGGGCCAGCAGCATCAGCGTTACCGGCGTCGTTACGCTGACGAAGATAAAAATCAGGATTTCATGGGCGATGAAGCGCCCTTCGCCGACCGAAGCGAGCACTGCGGAGGCCAGCAAGATGCCGATGGCGCCAAAGCTGGTGCCCAGCGTCGGCATATGAATACGCTGGTAAAATGATCCTGCCCGTACCAGCCCGATAGCACCAATGAAGGTGAGCACCGCGCCGATTAGCACGGCCGCGGAAATCAGGATGGCAGCCCAAAGAGGTATGTCTGCGTAGCTCACTCGATGACCTCCCCACGCATCAGGAATTTGGCCAGGGCCACCGTGCCGACAAAACCCAAGAGGCCAATCAGCAGCGCCACCTCGAAATAGATGACCGTGCTCGCCCGCATTCCAAAGGTCACCAGCAACAGCATGGCCACGACATAGAGAGCATCGAGACTCAGCACCCGGTCCTGGG
>NZ_PYVZ01000014.1 GCF_003056405.1 Devosia indica | reverse complement strand
CGAGGCATCAGCCGCAGACGAGCGGCATCACCGTCCCGTTACGGCAAAGCAGTCGGACTAGCTGCGATCCCTGAGAACCGGGGCTTTGCTCGGATTGCCAGAGCCCAGTACGGGCACCCTGAACGCGTAAAAATGGGGGAAATGGTTGCGTCGAATCTCCGACGCCGAATAGATGGCCATAGCCATGGCGTGTCTCCTGTAACAGCAGGTGCCGCTTTGGTCAGGCCGTCAGTCCGATTGCCGTCGGGCTGGCGGCCGCCTTGCCAAGGCGGCGTGGACGGGAATGTCCGTGGGAAACGGTTGCACTTGTTGGGCACGCAGTCATGTCTATTCGCCCAGCATGGTTAACTGTCACACAGTGTCGCCGTATTGACAGTGCGTGGAAGCAAAGCTGCCAGGCAGGTAGGCGCCCCAATTCGGCCGCTCAGCCAGTTTCGCTGAGCGCCCGGAAGCTGCCATTCAGCAAGACACACTCGCACAATAGAAGGCTGACGTCAGAGCCTGTCGCCGCGGACTTCTGACCGATTTCTCTGCCGCCATTCCGAGGGGGCGAGGCCCGTCGCCTTCTTGAACTGGGCCGAAAAGTGGAAGGCCGTGTTGTAGCCGAGATAGGACGCTATGGCCTTCACTGACTTGTCGGAGTTGCGCAGCAGCTCGCAGGCGCGGCGGGTTCTCACATCTGTCTGATAGCGTTTGAGCGACATGCCCGTATGCTCCCTGAACAGCCGGCGCAGGGTGGAATAACTCACGCCCAGGTCAGCGGCGATATTCGTCAATGCGGTCGTATCGCCGCTCTTTTCCATCAGGGCGCGCCGCGCCTGCTCGATCAGTCGTATGCGACCCTGGCCGGCGATGTCGCGGGTCTGGCAGAGCTGGCCGAGCAATTGCAGACCCAAAGCCGAAAGGGTCGGCTGATGCATCAGCGCATCCTGCCGGGCGAGCGAATGGATAGTGTCAAATATCGCGCGGGCCTGCTGGCCGGCCCGCCAGACCGGCTCTTCGGGGGACATAAGGTCGATATCCATCACCCTTTCGAAGGCCGCTCCGCGGCATTCGATCCAGCTTTCGACCCAGCCGGTGCTGGGGTCGGGCGCGAACCGATGCCATATGCCGGGAAACAGCAGCATCACATCTCCTGCCTCTATGGGGTGAATGCGGCGCGGATCCGGCGCCGACTGCAATTGTCCACGCCCTTCGCTGATCCAGGCAAATTGGTAGGCCTGGATGGTACGTCCCTTCTCCCACACGAAGTGGTGGTCGTCCGGATGCCGCACCGGCGGATAGGCCGAGCCCGGCGGGATGCGCGTATGGCCTGTCGAGAGCGCCGTGCAGCCAAGGGCCTCGCACAGCGCGCTCTCCGGCAGATAGTTGAAGTAGTCACCGTCGTGCATTGATCAATTTTTGTATGGATCAGATCATTTCTCTAAAACCTTAGCGGCTTTGCGCGCCCCAATCGAGTGCTACTCTCATGTCCAAGGTCAGTTTTTGAATGACCGCGCCAAGAGCGCCGTTGCGGCACAATCGCGGCAGCAAAATGGGAGAGGTAGCATGCAGTTGGGCGATTTTGCCCAGGCCGGAGATCGGCCACTCCGCGTTGGCCTGTTCGGCATCGGACTGGACGCCTATTGGCCCCAGTTCGACGGGCTGAAGGATCGCCTTGAAGGCTATGTCGAGACCGTGGCCGGCAAACTGGCGCGTCCGGGCGTCGAGATCGTCAATCTCGGGCTGGTCGATACCTCCGCCAAGGCGATCGAGGCCGGGCACCGCTTCCGAACCGAAGATGTCGACCTGATCTTTCTCTATGTCACCACCTACGCCCTGTCCTCGACGGTCCTTCCGGCGGTGCGGCGCGCCGGCGTGCCGGTCATCGTGCTGAACCTGCAGCCGGAGAGGTCCATCGACTTCGCTGCTTTCAACCGCATGGCTGACCGCACCAGGATGACGGGCCATTGGCTGGCCTATTGCGCCGCCTGCCCGGTGCCCGAAATCGTTAATGTGTTCAACCGCTCAGGCATCGAGGCGCATCAGGTGACCGGCGTCCTGCAGGGCGATCCGCATGTCGATGCCGAAATCGAAGACTGGATGGAAGCAGCCCGTGTTGCCCATGTCATGGCCCATAATCGCCTGGGCCTCATGGGACACTATTACAATGGCATGCTCGATATCTATTCCGACCTGACAGCCCAGAGCGCAGCCTTTGGAACAGTCGTTGATTTCATGGAAATGGACGAACTGGCCTCCATCCGCCGCGCGCTGAGTGAAGCCGAAGTCGACAAAATGTTGACGCGGATCGAGGCCGAGTTCGATATCCAGCCCGATTGCGACCCGGCAGAACTGCGTCGCGCGGCCGCGACGGCGGCGGCGCTGTTCAAGCTGGTGGCGGCGCACGGACTTGGCTCGATGGCCTATTTTTATGTGTCCGTGCCTGGCCACGAGCATGAAGACCTGATCTCCTCGGTGATCCTTGGCTGCTCCCTGCTTACCGCCTCGGGCGTGCCGGTGGCGGGGGAATACGAGATCAAGAATGCCCAGGCCATGAAGATCATGGATGCGTTCGGCGCGGGCGGCTCGTTCACCGAATACTACGCCATCGACTATGACGATGACGTCGTGCTCATGGGCCATGACGGGCCGGGCCATACGAAAATCGCCGAGGGCAAGACCAAGGTCCGTCCGCTCGAGGTCTATCACGGCAAGGTCGGCAAGGGCGTCTCGGTGGAGATGTCGGTCCAGCATGGGCCGGTCACGCTGCTCTCGGTCATCGAACGCGACGGCAAGGTCGAACTGCTGGTCGCCGAGGGGGAATCCGTTCCGGGGCCCGTCCTCGAAATCGGCAATACCAATAGCCGCTACCGGTTCGACAGTGGCGCGCGCGCCTTTACCGAGGCCTGGAATGCCGTCGGCCCGGCGCATCATTGCGCCGTCGGGGTCGGTCATATCGCGGGACGGATCGAAAAACTTGCCCGCCTGCTCAATCTCAAATTCACGCAGGTCGCGTGAGCGACAACGTTCATCAGGAGGAGGAAACCACAATGAACATTTCGAGGACCACAAAGACACTGGGCATTTTGCTCGGTTCGGTCGGCCTGGCATGCGGCATGGTCACGCCGTCCCTGGCCCAGGATGCGGGCATCACACCGCCGCCGGAAGTGGCGGCGTTCGCGCCCATAGAGGCCGGTAGCGGCGAGGGGATCACCATCGGCTTTACCCAGCTCGGCCTGGGCGTGCCCTTCACCGAGGCATTGCAGCGCGGCATGGAAGCGGCAGCAGAGACTGCCGGCGTCAACCTTGTGACCTGCGATTCCAAGTTCGATGCGGCCGCCGCGCTCGATTGTGCGCGCCAGTTCCGCACGCAGAATGTCGATGGACTCGTCACTTTCCAGGCCGATGCTGCGGCTGCCGCCAATATCTGCGCGGAAGGTCCGCAGGTGCCGGTCATCGCCATCGACATCGAGCAACAGCCTTGCCAGACGGCGTTTGTCGGCGCCGCCAATGTCTATGCCGGCGAGATCGTCGGCTACGCCATGGGCCAGTATTTCAAGGAGAACTTCGACTGCCAGTACGATGCTTGGCTGTCGCTTGAATCGCTGGCCGTGGGTATCGTCAATGACCAGCGTATGGGCGGCATGCGCGATGGCTTCGCCCAGGTCTGTGGCGAGGTACAGAACCTGCGCGTGATCGATACCGGCGCCGGCGGCCAGGCCGATACGGCCCAGCGCCAGGTCACCGATACGCTGACAGCGCTTCCCGGCGCTGAGCGTGTCATCGTGGTCGGCATCAATGAGGACGTGATCACCGGCGCCCTGGCCGCCGCCCGGTCGCAGAACCGCACCGAAGCCCTCTATATCGGCGCGCAGAACTTCGACCCCGGCAATTGCCAGATCTGGACAGCCCCGAACTTCATCGCCACGGCCGCCTATTTCCCCGAGCGCTATGCCGAGCTGATCATTCCCAACCTGATCAAGTCGGTGAAGGGCGAGGATATTGCCGAGCAGATCTTGGTGCCCCATGAAGTCATCACCAAGGACAACATGACCAACATCTATCCCGAGACGAACTGCTGATGACCGAGCAGAGCTTTCTTTCCGTCCGCGGAATCAGGAAGTCTTTCGGTCCGGTCAAGGTCCTACATGGCGTGGACCTTGACCTGCCCCGGGGAAGCGTCACCGCGCTTCTCGGGGAGAACGGGGCCGGCAAGTCGACTTTCGTGCGCATCCTTGCCGGTGACCATCAACCCGATGCGGGGACGATTGCCATCGAGGGCGTCGAGACTTCTTTCCGCACGGTGGTGCAATCGCGAGACGCCGGCATCAGGCTGATCGCCCAGGAAATCGCCGATGCTCCGACCCTTTCGGTTGCCGAGAACATCGCACTGGGCGCCTTGCCCAGCCGCTTCGGCTTTGTGGATCGTCATGCCATGCGCGAGGTGGCCCGCAAGGCGCTCGACGCGCTGGGGGCGGATATTGCGGTGGATGCACCGGTGTCCAGCCTGCGCCTGGGCGAGCGGCAGATCATCGAGATCGCCCGCGCCACCGCAGGGGCCTCGCAATGCCTGATTTTCGATGAACCGACTGCAGCCCTGTCGGATGCCGAGACACGGCGCCTGTTCACGCTCATCAAGCGGATGCAGGAAGCGGGCGTTGCAATTCTCTATATCACCCACCGGCTCGACGAAGTCTTCGCCATCGCCGATCGCGTCTGCGTGCTGCGCGATGGCAAGGTCTCGCTCAACGCCGCCATTGCCGAGGTCGACCAGGCACAGGTCGTTACCGCCATGGTAGGTCACGCGGTCGCGTCCGATCATTACCGCTATGAATTTGTGTCGAAAGGCGCCGACCCATTGCTTGAGGTCGCGCAATTGGGGTCCGAGCATTTTGAGGATGTGGACCTGACCGTTGAACCGGGGGAAATCGTCGGCCTCTATGGCAAGATCGGCTCCGGCGTTCCCGAATTTGCCGCAGCATTGTTTGGCGCGGGCCAATTTGACAGCGGAACACTGCGGCTGGGCGGCGAGGCGGTCAAGTTCGGACATCCTGCCGAAGCGATCGCCAAGGGCATCGGTTATCTGCCGGCCGACCGCGCCAGTGAGGGATTGTTGCGGACCCGCACTGTGGCCGAAAATCTGGCGGCGCCAAGCTGGACGCGTCTTGCCAATGGTCCCTTTGTTGCGCCCGGCATAGAAGCGAATACCTTCAAAAAATGGCATTCGGTGCTCAAGGTCCGGTCCCGACCGGATGGCTCGGAGCAGATTTCGACGCTCTCGGGCGGCAATCAGCAGAAAGTGCTGCTCGGTCGCTGGCTCGAGGCCGGTTCGAAACTGCTGGTGCTGGTCGAGCCGACGCGCGGCGTCGATGTCGGCGCCCGGCAAGAGATTTATGCGGTCCTGCGCGATCTGGCGCAGCAGGGGCATGGCATTCTCATTGCCAGCTCGGACTATGAAGACATCACAGAGGCTGCAACCAGCGCGGCCGTGATGGTGCGGGGCAGGGTGGTTGCCCACCTGACCCAGGACCAAATTTCAACGGAGCGGCTGACCCAGGCCGCCGGAGGGGGCGCGCATGCCTGAACAGGCTCCAACCACCATGAGCAATATCGATGCAGGCCGCGTGACATCCCGCGCAGGGCGGCGCCTGAAGGCACCCGAATGGGGAGCCTTGCTGCTTTTCCTGCTGGCCGAGATCGTTTTCTTCAGCTTCAACTCGCCCTACTTCCTCACCTGGCCGAATGGGGTGAACATCGTAACCGCGCTGTCCATCACCGGCATTCTGGCGGCGGGCGGAACCATCCTGCTGATTGCCGGGCAGTTCGATCTTTCCGTGGGTAGCGGCACCGCCTTTGTGGCTCTTTCATTCGCCCTGGCCGCTCAAAGCCTGGGCATCATTCCAGCGGTGGGCATTGCGCTGCTGGTGGGTGTGGGGATTGGCGTTCTGAACGGTTTTCTGGTCACTGTGGTCGGCGTCAATGCCCTCATCACCACGCTGGGAACATTGGCGATCTTCCGTGGACTTACATTGTCCATAGGTGGGGCCAGCAGCGTCAGGGTCACAGGTTTCGACTGGGCCATTGCCCGCCCGTTCTTCGACATCCCCATGTCCGCGATCGTCTTCCTGCTCATTGCGCTGGTCGTGGCCGTTGTGTTGTCGCGGACCATATTCGGCAGGACCATCTATGCTATCGGCGCTAACGAGAACGCAGCCCGCCTGGTCGGCATCCGCACCAAGCGCACCTTGTTTTTCGCCTTTGTGATTTCGGGGCTCTGCATGGCGGCAACCGGTCTCGTCAGCGCTTCGCAACTGGGCTCCACCTCGGGCACGACCGGCGTTGGCCTGGAGCTTGCCGTGGTGACGGCCATCATCCTGGGGGGCACTTCCCTCAAGGGTGGCACGGGCAGCATGTTCGGCACCATTCTGGGCCTGCTCATTGTCGGCGTGCTGAACAATGGCATGACGCTGATGAACATCAACTCCACCTGGCAACAGGTGGCCGCAGGCATGCTGCTGATCCTGGCCGTATCCTTCGACCAGATCCGCCAGCGCTTCATTCGCAGTTAGGCGGGATTGACCATGCTCGTCTCAAGGGAATTTCGCCTACTCGATAATGTCGAGATGCCTATGCGCGACGGCATCCTCCTGCGGGCCGACATCTTGCTGCCTGAGGGAGATGGCCCCTGGCCGGTGCTGTTGCAGCGCACGCCATATCGGAAAGAGGATGCCTTCGGCACCCAGTATATTTCGGGCATGGAGTTCATGGCGGCACTGCGGCGTGGCTATGCCATCGTGATCCAGGATACGCGCGGCCGCTATGGCTCGGACGGCGACTTCGCCCCCTTTGTCCATGAAGGCCAGGATGGTGCCGATACGCTGGACTGGCTGCGACAGCAGGACTTCTGCAACGGTCAGGTGGTCACGTTCGGCGCCTCCTATGTCGGGGCCACGCAGGTATTGCTGGCCGCCCAGGATCCCATGGGCCTCGTCGCCATATCCCCGCATCTGACAACAGCGCGTCATGGTGAAACCTGGACCTATCGGTCCGGTGCCATCGAGCTGGGGTTCTTGCTGCTTTGGATTATCGAGTCACTGGGCCCCGAAGACCTTCGCAGGCGCCTGCCCGGGCTTCCGCCGGATGCGGCCGAACAGGCTCAAAGAGTCCTGGCGCAAATGCTGGAAAACCCTCAGCAGGCCTATGAGCGTCTGCCGATACTTGACGACAGCATAGTCGCCCTGGCGCCCTATGCTCGACGCTGGTTTGACAGCAAGTCGGCAGAAGCGGCGGCCAACGACCAAGAAGCCCTTGATAGGCTGGCCGTTTCGCGCCTCCCCATGCTGGTCAGTTGTGGTTGGAATGATCTGTTTGTGGAAGGCTCGATTGAGCTGTTCGAGACAGCGCGGCAGCGGTGGCACAATGCTGAGAGCGTGCCAGATCGCCTGATCATCGGCCCTTGGTCCCATGGCAATCCGTCGGACTGGCAAGGCGATTCTTGGCTTGGATATGCGGCGTCGACGGCGGGTTTGTGCGAAGAGCAGTTGAGCTTCTTCGATGATGCCCGAGCTGGCAGGCTGCCCGAAACACCCATGGTGCGCTATTTCCGGTCAGGATCAAACACATGGCACGCTGCCCCGGATTGGCCGCTGCCGGGCACTGTAGAAAAGACTCTCTTTCTTTCCGAAAGTGGACTGTCAGATGATCCTATCTCCGAACGGTGGCAACGGGTATATCAGTCAGACCCCAACCGTCCGGTGCCAACTGTCGGTGGCGCCAACTTTCTTCCAGGCCTGCTTCAAGCCAGAAATTCTGGACCCAAGGACCAGTTCGCGGTCGAAAGCCGGAGTGATGTGCTGATCTTCACCTCCCCCCCTCTTGAACAGGACCTGGAAGTCACAGGGCTTGTCGAAGCAAACCTCTGGGTGTCATCTTCCGCACGCTCTACCGACTGGAACGCACGTCTGTGTGCGGTTGACTGGACGGGGCGAAGTGTCGGACTGGTTGATGGAGTCGCCCGGTCCGTTCATGCAGACGGGGAGTTGACCGAAATCCAGATTCGCGTGGGCCACGTCAGTCATCTGTTCAAAAGTGGGGACAGTATTCGTCTGCAGATTTCATCGTCGAACTTCCCTCGCTTCGACCGCAATCCGCAAACTGGGTTTTGTCCGACGACAGCGGGCCCTGGCGAGCTTGTCGTGGCGACCAATGTGTTGCATGGAGGGGAGCAGGCTTCCAGTTGTCTGCGCTTACGCATCATTCCCAATGCTTTTCCGGTCTGCGCCGGCCTCCGCCGGCAAGCTGACCGGGACTCATCGATGCCGCTTTGAGGCCGCGCCACCAGCGTAAAGCCAGTTACGGGTCATGTTGTTGTTCAACTCGCTGCCTTGGAAGGGGCGACATGGTGGCAATTGTCCCCGCGCCAAATGAACGACGAACGATGCCCGTCGGCGGGTAAGCGCAGCGTGCAGGGGCTCGGCATATTGGCTGGCGTGCTGAGACAATCGGGTCCTCTGCAATCGGACTCGTTCCAAACGTGAGCGTGGACGAATTCCAAGCAGGTGCTGCGACTGTTCAAGGCAGCAGAGCGCCCCAATTCGGCCGTTCAGGCTACGATCACGATCTCCCGAGAACTGCCGGTCCGCTTACTCAATCGTGGTGGCGACAACAGAGTGGTTCGCAGACTGACGAGTTTCGCCGCGGAAAACCGAACCCTCCACGACGAGTGAAGCTAACAGCCTTTGGTCATGACACCCTTCAACTTTGACACGTGGCCGCGCTTTGTTGCCTCGACTCGAACTCCGATCACGCCTGAACATAACAGGAGTATCAGTTCTGACCTCTTCGTATGCCCGCCAATTCCCGCAAGCAGATAGGCTCAAGGCCACTATGCTTAAAGTGCCAGCCTTGTGGCCGAAAAGGCCAATACCGCAGGAGCTGGCTGAGTTAGTCGTTGATCTTGATCTACCTGAAGCGATGGTGCTGCTGGCAAAGCTTGGCGTATGCCCCGCGCGCGCTAAACCCGCCTTTGGTCAACAGCACCAGATACAATCGGGACAAATGCCAGGTACGCCGTGATGTGCCACCGGCATCGATTCCCCCAACAGTGGAAAGGGCGATGCACGAGAAGTGGAGGGGTTTCATTCACTACGAGAGGCACCACCGGGGGCTGAAGGCTCCCAAGCCGTGCGGGATAGAGGCCTACTTGAATTTGTCCACTCTTGTGGCGGCTATCGGCTATGATTTCGAAATCGCCAGGCTCAAGTCAACGCTATCAGCGCCATGTTGCGGAAACCGGAGTTTTGAGCGGACCGGCATCTGCCAGCACAAAGCTAGACCCGTAGTCGCCTCCCGGTGCTGTAGTCAGGGGCGACCGTTCCCGTGTCCGCTCTGGGCACTTTGGCTTCCCTGGCCGCCTGATGGCCTATTGGCGGCAGCACCACTCGCGCCATTGGACGCAGCGTTATCTGCTGCTTGATTTCTGCCGTCTGAGGCTCCCGCACGTCGTTCCGTGCTCTGGCCTGGGTTGCTGACATTCGGGCTCGCGCGGTGTTCGACACCGTTGGCGCTGGCATTGTCCTGCATTTGCCTGTTGGCCCGCCTCTCAAAGGCGGCCTCTCTGGCAGCAGCAGCAACAGCTTGTCCATCGATGACGTAGATAACGTCCTCAGAGCCCGGCCCTGACACCTTGACCGGCCTCATTTGGCTCGCGGCTGCACTCTGCCCGGGGCGCAAGTCCACCGATGTGTTTGTGGCGAAGTCGCGGATCTCGACGATGCCTTCTTCGACATCGACCTTCGTCAGGCCATTCCGGTAAGTGACGGTGAACTGCGTGCCCTTGACAATTGCAGCCATCACTGGCGTCTGAACCGAGAAGTGCTGAACGTTTCGCTTCTCCGCCTCGACAGTCACCGTTCCCCAAACTTGAACGATCCGTGTCATCCGCTGGGTCTCTACCTGGTTGAGGATTATTTCGGTGTTGCCGCCGAGCGATATGGTTTCCTCGCCCCGGTGGAACTCCACCCGGCCAGCGCTCGCGGTGCGGACTTTTGCTGCGTCCTGGATACTGTCACCGCGCACCAGCGGGGTCCAATCGCCGTCAGCGAATATCTCTACCTGGCCCCGTAACCGATCCGCGATCCAATCTTCCGCGGATGCTGGCGAAACCGTGGCGAGTAGAAGACTGGTAAAGACAATTGTGCCGAGCTTGAGCATGGGTTCCCCCAACGTGATAAATCCCAGGCAGCCAGCGCCCCCGGGGCTTTACAGAGTCTTTATGGACGCCAGGGAGCAGTCACCTTCTTTGCAGACATCATTGCCAATAAACCCAAGATGTCGTTTGCATTTGCTTCAAGTTGTGAAGGTCCCCATAGTCGAAAGGCCCGAGCAACCAAGTCGATTGCCAGGGCCAGTAGCCCAAGATTGGGGGCCGTCTCCGGCCATGAGAATAACCAGCCCGGAGGGCGCGGCGTTCTTTATTGAGACGACTACTTCTTACCGTTGCCGTTGCCGTTGCCACCACCGTTTTCGCGGCTCTCGGATGCACTCTCGCTGTGTTTCGAATGGGCTCTCTCGACCGCGCCGCCGCTTTTCTCATTCGCGTGGGCCAAGGCAGCTTCCCGATTGCTGCCGGGCAGTTTTGCTGCCACGGAGACTGGATTGCTATTCGCATCCTCCTCACTGCCATCTGCAGTGCTATCGGTCTGGTCGTCAGCCTCGCAGCCCTCAACCGGATCGATACCAAAGGCCTCAAACAGAGTGGTTGGCTCGCATTCGGCCGGCAATTCCACCTCCTGAGCGGTGGTAACGACAGAGGCCAGGCCCAACAGGGCAATGGTCGCGATGGAAAGGCGGATCATGAGGCGCTCCATTGATAATTGACGGCACCATGGCGAAGCCAAATTAACAGCTTGCGTGAATGCTTAGTCAAATACGGCAGAGTTTGGTTTCCGAACAGAGGCGGCGCCAGCTCGTTCTGCTAGAGTCAGTAGCTCAGCTCTGAACCGCTACAGCTATGAGCTGCGCTACCTTTTCCGCGCTCTCGGTCACCGCAATGACGTTGTTGCCGCCGGAAACCCGGATTTGGCATCCGCCAGTCTGGTCGATGAAAGATACAATATGGGCCGCATTCACATAGACGGCAGGGCGCCCGACCCCAACGGCACTGGTCGATCTCACAATCACCCTTGAAATGGCCCCTTTTTCGCTGCGGCACAGCGCTAGCGAAAACTAAATTCTGTGGCAAGAGTTATTGATTGGGCTGCGATCTAGCGGCGAGAGTAAGGTTCCAAGCGCGCCCCATGGTCGGGCTCGAGGCTGCCAGTCGCTCTGCTGATTGGCGGACATTTTGTTTTGATCGCCCTTTTGTTCCTCGTCTTGGGCGCGATCTGGTTCTCCAGCCCATGGCCAATGCCACAGAGGGTACTCTTCGGGGCCATGGCGATTCGGCTGCTGGTTGGTTGGAGGCGCGGTACCGCGTGATCGGACGAAGTCCAGATTCGAAATACGCGCGTTTTGAGGGACCGTTCTTTCTTGCCCAAACACTGTATCCAGCAGTAGCGGAACATGGCACCGCGCCGAACTCAAAAATTACGCTTCAGTCGAGCTCATGCTTATCGGTTGCTGCAAGATCAAGGGCAATCGATTGGAGACGCTCTTGCAAGAAACGCATTCGCGTAATGTCACTCTGGATGCCGATATAGTGCGTTGCTCTGCCCAGAGGATCCTTGACCGGCGTCAGCGACAGCCGGTTCCAGAATGGAGTGCCGTCCTTTCGGTAGTTCAGCACGTCCACGATCAAGGGGGCGCCCCTCGCGATTGCAGCCCGCATTTCCGCGATGGCGTCTGAGCTCGTATCAGGCCCTTGAAGAAAGCGACAATTTTTTCCGATGATTTCGCCACGCTCATAACCTGTCATTTTTTCAAAGCCGCGGTTCACGTAGACGAGCGGTGCACCAGCCATGCGAACGTCGGACAACGTCAAAGCCTGGATCGCAGGATCGAGCTCCAAGTCAGAAATTTCGGGCCTAGAGTGGGCGTGCCTTATGAGCGTCATTGTCCTGTAGATCTGATGCAAGCGGTTCGAAGGTTTGGCTATCAATATTGTCATGATAACACAGATGCGGGCGGATAGCCGGCGTAGTTACGGCGCACTGTTTCGGTTCGGTGCCCGGAACCTACAGCTATTGATGGCTCTCAAAGTCCAAATTGCTGACCCCGAAGAGTTCTTGCCCCAAAGGCGGGAATTTATCACCCGCAAGCGCACTCCATGCTCGCCGAACTCGGGCAATTGCCATCGGCGCGGCAGGACGAATTTCTCACCTGTACGGATCGAATTTCCGGTGAAATCGGGCTGGAAATCAGCTGGTTGATTGTCGTTGAGACAGGCAGCCGCGCACCCCGTTCAAACGAACGGGGCGGCCAGCCTTGAGAAGAACTAGACTTAGCGTCGATCAGCGGGAGAAATTGCTCGTGACTTTCTTCTCGACCATGCGAAGGTCGGCCACAACTGTTCTAGTCTGCCTGCTGACGTTGCCAGCGCTGGCCAACGAGCCTGGAGGGCTGGTTACTGGCAGCTTTGCCGACCAGCCGTTGGAGCTAAAGGTTGCTTCCGAATTGGCCGGCGCGACGATCGTCGGCAACTATGCTGACGCCTTCTTGCTTGCCACACAGACGGAGGGCGAACAGGGGCCGGTTGACCTGGAACTGACGATCAATGGCGAATTGCCCGCGCCCGACGAAATGGTGCTGACGATCACCTTCGCGCGCGACGTGGGGCGGAATTGGACCGGCGGTCAGGACAGCCTGACACTGACCCTGGAGGAATTCACGCCGGGCGACGGGATCGTCACCTTGAAGGGTACGCTTATGGGGCAAGTCAGCGGTGGCCCCTCATCCGAAACCCGGCCTGTCACCTTCAGCTTCGACACACTGCTTGAAGAGCTTGACTGAGATGGCTGGACCGGCCCTTGTCCGAATTGCGATCCTGCTGCTGATCGCTACGGCGACATCAGCACTGGCCGGTGACCGGTCCAACCCGGTCTGCAACTCTGATGTCCACCGAGCGGGTAATCTTGACCTACGACAGATTGGTCCGCTGTATGCGGGAACTTGGACCGAGGCCGCCATCGGGACAAGTGTGGCCATGGGCGTTCAGGAGAGCACCTTCGAGATCGTCTATGATCGGAACCGTACGGCCGCGCCTGCTTCGGGGAGTTTTACCTTTACCGCAAATCTCGGAGGCGGGGAGATTGGCGACGAGACCGTCTGGGAGCGGCCAGCAGAGCCACTGCAGTTGCCGCTTTTGTCCGGCGAGGTGATCTGGGAGATATCAGATACTTCGTTCAACATGGTGCAGACCGGCACCGCGAACCCTTTTACCACGGAGCTGCCGTTCGGCGATTACATTGTGACTGTCCATTCGACGGCGCAGGACGACTTCTCGCAGACCGAGGCAAGTCTGGCGTTGTACAGCGCGCGCAATCTCCATGCCATTTTCCCGCCCATCTCGTCGCATCAGCCAACCGCCCAGGGCTTCGGCCCTGCACAGCCCTTGGTTGAGTCCGCGTTCAAGGTGAGCTGGGAAGGTGAGGGTCTGGCTCCGCGGGGCCACATGGCCATTGTTCCCAGCGGCACACCCGAAGGAGAGGCAAGTGGCTATCGCCGGATTCAGATCAAAGATCAGGCCACGTTCACTGCATCCGCGGAGCCCGGCACCTATGAAACCTGCAACCATTTTAATCATAGCGAACGGGTTATGTCCCGACGAACTCTCGAGGTGGCGGCGGCGTACGCGCAGATAGACGTGGGTGCCGGGTTCGTGGTTCGCGGTGCAGCAAGGTCGGACGAAATCAACAGCATATCGTCGACAACCGAGACTGTCGATGCCAACCAGCGCGTGGTGCGGGCACGAGCGATACGCCCAACTCTGCCTAGATTGCAGTCCATCGCGTGGGGGACGAAAACGAAACGGCATTCAAGCTCCCGAACAACCCTGGACAATACCAAGGGCAGTTTCTCGACCTTTAAAGCCAGAACGTTCTCGGACGCGCGATGATCACGCTCGGCGAACGATCTACGGAAATTTCAAGAAATCTGGAGAAGTCACCACTATGCTTAGATCAGCCATCACTGCATTCGGCTTCCTCGCCGTTGCCATACCCGTCGCGGCTGCGGAGCCGGGGGGAGCAGCGTCAGGGACGATCGCAGGCGAAGAGATTGAACTGTCGGTCTGGACGGAGCAGTCCGATTACACGTCTTCGAGCTTTTCGATTTACTTTCGAGCGTCCGCATTGAGAGAGCGCGGCCTGGGAAACTTGTCCCTCGGCGCAGAGTGGATCGGCGATCTCGATGGCGACTTCCTTTCCGCGGAAATCGACGTTCCAATTCTCGATACCGATCCATATCATAGCTATCGTGCGGACCTGAACGATGCACTCTCCCTGACAATTACGAGCGCCTCATACCAAGGCGGTTTGCTGGCAATAGCGGGCCAAGTGGAAGGTGTACTAACGAGTATGGACCGGATTGCCCTTCGCAATCCAGAGCCCGACGACACTCTCAGCGTAAACCTCACGTTCGAAGCCGTTTTGAGCCTATTGCAGTGAGGACTGCGACGTTTTCCCCAACTGCGTTCTGCGCATTCTTGTCGAACCGCCGGAGGATCCATCGGGCATCGGTTACATGCGGTTGATGGTGATGGTGGCCGATAGGATCACAAGTTTTCTCGAACTGCGGCTCGATGACGAAAACGGATACCCCGCTCTTGGACTGTCGTGCGAGGGTGACCGAGCCGATGGTTGGCACCCTCTCCCGAGATCGCCGAGCCGGCACTGACGCCTGGCGAAGCCTTATTGGTGTGGGCCGGAGACTGCGATCAGGAGGATAAGCCCCAGCTCATCGGTCAAAGCCATTTAGCCATGGCGGGCGCGGTCATGGACATAAACCTGCTGCCGTCGATACCACCAGGATCTGCGCCATACTTTAGATCGAGAGCGCGGCCCAGGGCCAGTATGACGTCGCGCTGCATGTGGGCTCACTGAACCAGGCCAGCCAATAGGAGCCAAGTATGAAACGGTATGTCGTCACTCTGTTGGCTGCGTTGATCTCCCCCGCCGCTGCAGAGGCTCAACCTGAGGTCGCATTGGCGGACTGTCCAGCAGAACGCTCTGAATATACATTGGTGACCGAGGGCGACGAGTTTGCCATCACGCTTATTCCGGCACGGACGCGCGCCGGGTTTTCCTCGGACCTCTATCTGCGGCTCACGACGCCCCAACGCGACTATTGGTTTGTATTCGAGGTCGCCGCATCGCAGGGAAACATAACACTCGGCCCGGTCGGCGATCCGTATGCCCCCGAAGCGCGTGAAACCGGTCCGGCAAACACCATCGAGGCCTTTCGTTCCCGCTGGCCAGATGCCCCGATGGACGAACTGCTGTCACTGCTGCGCTTCTATGCGTTGGATGCAGAGCTGGGCTTTACCTTGGCGCAGCCGCAACAGGGGCAGCCGGCCCCAGCTTGGCTGCTGATACCGGAGCTGAACACCGCGCTTTGGTATCACTTGCCTGCATTGACCGACGATCCAGGAGCCGAACGTGACCCCATGCCAAGGGGTATCTTCCGGCTAACGGCCTGCCTCGACAGCACACCACCGGCAGCTTTCCCCTGATCCCGAGGGTGGCCGGGAACGCTTTTCAATTGCTCTCGGCTTCAGACCGTTTGAACGAACGGGGCGGAGGGCCTAGCGCAGTGCTACAGGCTTCTGCACGAAAGGTGAGAAATGCCCTCGCGAAATGGCGAGAGGAGAAATTTCAACCAAGGCCCATAGGAAGGAGCACCCGACGATGAAACGTTCGCGTATCCTGCTCGCAGTCTGCATGTTTGTGCCCATCGCCGCTCATGCCGAGACCCCGAAGGACCGCACGGTTGCCGCCATCGAAGAAGCCGGTTGTGTTCTCGAGGCCTCGAACATGAACGAGGTCCTCGGCGGTCTCGGGCTCAGCGATGATGAGTTCCGCGCTATCGGCGAGGAACTCGTCGCCGAAGGTTCGGCCGATGTTTCGGAGATGGGCGTGTTCCGGCTTACCTCGCCAAATTGCCCCTCTGTACCCCTCAATACACATGCAGGGACCCCGAAAGATCGTACAGTTGCCGCGATCGAGAACGCCGGTTGTGTTTTAGATCGTTCAAACATCAACGAGATCCTCGACGGTCTCGCGCTCAGCGATGATGAGTTCCGCGCTATCGGCGAAGAACTGATCGCCGACGGTCTGGCTGAAGTTTCCGAACAGGGTGCGTTTCGGCTTATTACGCCATTTTGCGCATCAGCGGAGTAGGGCGGGCAGGCGTACCCATCGCTGTGCCTGATCACATCGCTAGCAGCCTATAAGACGGCATCTTTTTGCTTTAGGTGGGCGGGTGTGTTTCGTGCCGGGTGGAACTACGCCGAAGAAGTAAGGGACGCCCCCGCGTACCAACCCCGACGTGACTACCCTGTATAATCGCCTGGGCACCACCATGATCTATGTGACGCACGACCAGACCGAAGCCATGACCATGGCCACGCGCATCGCCGTGCTCAACAAGGGCAACCTCGAACAGGTGGGCACCCCGTTCGAACTCTATAACAATCCGCGCAACCTGTTCGTCGCCAGCTTTATCGGCTCGCCAAAGATGAACCTGCTTAAGGGCAATGCATCGGGGCAGGGGGGCGATCTGGGCGGATTGGGCACGCCGTCGGCGCGACCGGGCACCAGTGGCCCGGTGACGGTGGGAATGTGCCCTAATCAGCCATTCGCTCGTTTGGGAATCCGGCCCCATATCCGCCGGTCGGCTATTGGGCTGCCGGGGTAGAGCCAGACGTCTTCAAGCTGCCACTCGGTTTCGTCCCGAGTTCTTGGCCTCGTAGAGGGCGACATCGGCGCGGTGGATCAGATCGGACGGACTGGAGTCGGAAGACAACAATGCAGCGGCGCCGAAACTGGCCGTAATGCTGACCACCCCTGTGTCCGTCTGCAGACGGATGGCTGCGATGACCTCTCGCATCCGTTCTGCGACGGATAGCGCACCACTGAGTTCTGTACCAGGCAAGGACACGCAGAATTCTTCACCGCCCATTCTGCCGAGGCTATCACCGCGACGGAGCTGGTCGCTGATGGCTTTGGCAATCGCCACCAGAGCTTCATCGCCAACGGCATGACCGAACTGGTCATTCAGACTTTTGAAGTTGTCCGCGTCGATCATCAGGCATGAGAGGGGCGATCCTTTTTTTGCAGCCAGGACCATATCGCGCTCGGCGGTCGCCAGAAAGGACGAGCGGCGCATTGCGCCGGTCAGTCCGTCGAGTGTCGCCAGAAGCCGCAGTTCGAATTGCTCCATGGTGAGGTTGGCGAGATCTGCAAGCAGCTTCAACTGTTGGGGTTCGATATGCCGTGGACTGGAATCAATGGCGCAAAGGGCGCCAAGCGAGGTCCCGTCCGCAGCGTGAAGCGGGACGCCAGCGTAAAACCGGATAGCAGGGTGACCGGTGACCAACGGATTATCAACGAAGCGCGCGTCCAGGGAAGCGTCTTGGACCACCATCGGCCCTTCGCCAATCATCGTATGGGCACAGAAAGACTGACTACGCGGTGTCTCCTCAACGCCCAATCCCTGTTCGGACTTGAACCATTGTCGATCACGATCAACGAGCGTTATCGTGGCAATGGGAACATCGAGCAGTGCGGATACAAGACGCGTAATACGATCAAAGGCATCCTCCTTTGGCGTATCGAGAAGATTGTACTGATGGAGCTTCCTCAGTCGTAACTCTTCGTCTTCGCTGCTCACCGTTCTCGCCCCTTCGATTGTGTATTGCGAGACACGTGTGCCTCTCGCACTGGGCATGACAGTTAGCCGAATAGTCTAAATTTTTGGCTATGTTTACGTGTGCAACGGGCGTGAATGAAGGTACAGAACGAGGAGGCCGGCAGGCACTGCTTGACTCCATCTGCTTGCCCAGTTGACGGGTGGAAGGCAGACCCGGTGAAGCTGGCGATGCGCCACAACCGGGCCAAGCATATCTCCTGGCATCCGCGGACAGGCGACAGCGGACGCTAAAAGGAGAAGGAGGAGGCACAAAGCCCACTTGACTTGTATGGAAGATGTGGTGATCTTTAGCCCAATCTGAGTGGGAACAACCTCTCAGGAACGGCCGGAGACACGTCATGGGCCCAAGGGTCCAGCCAGGGTATGTGGTAAAGCGTGAGCTACGCGGTACTTCTGCTGTCTGACCGACGTTTACCCACGGACAGTTGCTTGTATCGACCTTCTGAGTTGCCCGCAAAATGATTTCAACCGTGCGGTCGCGGTTGGCGGGATGAACCCTCCCAGCAGCACCGCGCAGAATTGACCCCGAAACGGGGCATGGCGGGAGCAAGGGATGGACGCAGGGTTGGCACCTGGTGCTGCATGCACCGAACTCGAACGCTATCTGTTCGATCTCAACGGATATCTGGTCATTCCCGCCGCGCTGTCGGCCGAAGAGCTGGCGGCTTGTAACGCCACGCTCGACCAGCATCAGGATTTCGTTGGCGATGGCTGGGACGACCATGTGCGGCTCATCAATCGGCCTGACCGCCAGGAGGGCCTGATCCTGCAGCAGGTCTATGAGGCCGGTCCTGCCTGGGAGCGATTGATCGATCATCCGTCCTGGTTTGCCACGGCTGTCCACTTCATCGGTGCCGACGATCCGGAAAATTTCGACGGTCACCATGGCCCTGCCTTTATCGATGAATGCTTTGCTTCGGTGCGCGGGCCGGGTCAGGCGCTACGCCTGCATTCGGGCGGTCATGTTGGCACCATTCGTACCCAGTATCGCTTTCACGCCGGACGGTTTCACTGCGGCCAGGTCAATGTGTTGATTGCGCTGAACGATATCGGTCCTGGCGATGGCGCGACCATGGTCATTCCAGGCAGCCACAAATCCAATCTGCGCCATCCCCAGGCGGTCACTCTCGACAAGCGCGATGAGCAGACCTCGGTGGATGGCATTGCCGGTGCGGTGGAAGTCCATCTCAAGGCCGGCGACGCGCTGATGTTCGTCGACGCCATCATGCATGGCTCGGCCCGGCGCACCAATCCGGGCCAGCGCCGCATGACGGTTTATCGCTACGGCCCGAGCTGGGGTTATTTCAGGCATGACATGGTGCCCAGCCAGGACCTTCTGGCGCGACTGACACCCGAGCGGCGCCGGATCGTCATGCCACACAAATTGCCCATGTCCGCCGACGCTTAGGTGGGCAAGAGGGGCACAGAATTTGCTGACCCGTACCTAGAGGTACGTAAGTCAGCAATGCAAACGGCCAGCGCCGGCTGAGGACCCGGCCCTGGTTGGAACAGGAAGGCTCAAGGGAGGAACACAATGAGCAGACTGACAAGAAGAACTTTTCTGGGTGCATCCGGCTCCGTGCTGGCGCTGGCGGCCATGGGGCGCCCCGCCTTCGCGCAGACGGCGGAAATCCGCCATTTCTGGTGGGGCAATCCGGAGCGCGATCGCCGCACGTTCGAAGTGATCGACATTTTCAATGGCAAGCACCCCGACATCAACGTCACCGGCGAAACCCTTGGTTTTGGTGACTATTTCACCAAGCTGACCACCCAGATCGCCGGCGGCAACATGCCCGACGTGATCCAGCAGGGTTATGGCGTGCTGTTCGAATATATCGCCAATGGCGCCATCGTACCGCTGGACGATTATGTGGGCAAGACCCTCGATATCTCCAAGATGGACCAGAGCGCCATCGATGCCGGCACCGTGGACGGCAAGTTCTATGCGCTCTCCATCGGCGCCAACAGCCATATGGCGATGTACAACTCGCGACTGTTCGAGGAAGCAGGGATCGTCCCGGGCGAGGACTTCGACCCCTATGGCTATACCTATGACGAGCTGGCCGAATTCGCCGCCGCTGTCAAGGAGGCCACGGGCGTTGCTGGTACCGACGACAATACGGCGGACTATCAGAATTTCTCCGACTTCGTGGTGCAGAAGGGCGCCATGCTGTTCAACGAGGACGGCTCCTACGGTCCAAACCAGGAAATCGTCGAGGAATACTGGGCAACCTGGGAAAAGATCCGCAATGCCGGCGGCACTCCGCCGGGCCCGGAAAGCGCCGGTCTCGCCGGTGTGTCGGAGCTGAGCCAAATGGGCGTGGTCACCGGCAAGACGGCCATGACCTATCTCTGGTCCAACCAGTTGGTGGGCGTGCAAAGCCTGATGCAGGACACCTTGGGCGCGGCCATGTATCCCAATACGCCGGACATGGTGCCGGGCTCGATCGTGCAGCCCAGCCAGTTCGTCTGCCTAACGCGCGACAGCGCCAACCCCGAAGCCGCCACCACCTATATGAGCGCCTTCGTCAACGATCTCGACATGACCAAGGTGCTGGGACTGGAACGCGGCATTCCGAGCCAGAGCGATGTGCGCGCGGCCCTGCAGCCCGACCTGACCGATGTCGAGGCCCGCTCGGTCGAGTTCTTCGACAAGATCCAGGGCAAGACGGCCGTGCTGCCGCCGCCGCCTCCCAGCGGTTCGAACGAGGTCGAACAGACTTTCGAGCGTTTGGCTGTCAACGTTCTGCTTGGCGAACGTCCCATTCCCGACGTGGCATCGGACTTCCTCAACCAGACCCGCGCCATCCTGGCCCGCGCCTAGGTCAGAATACCCGGTCCGCCGCCCTTTCTCCCGTGGGGCGGCGGATATCTCCTCGGGAAGAGGCGGCGCCTGCCTTGTCGTGGCAGGCGTTGCCTCCCGCAATGTTTCGATCAACGGGAACAGTTGAGACTGGAGCCGCGCGTGCAAAAATTCTTCCGCCGCAACTTTGCCGGATACGCCTTTCTGTCCCCGTGGCTGGTGGGCTTCTTCCTGCTGGCGATCGGGCCAATCCTGGCCTCGCTCTATCTCAGCTTCACCAAGTATAATGTGGTGCGCCCGCCGCAATGGCTCGGGCTCGACCACTATGTCCATATGTTTCAATACGACCAGCGCTTCTGGAAGGCACTACAGGTCACGTTCCAGTTCGTGGTCATCTCGGTGCCGCTCAAGCTGATCTTCGCCCTTGGGGTGGCGATGGCGCTCGACAAGGGCATCCGCGCCATCGGCTGGTACCGGGCGCTATTCTATCTGCCCTCCATTCTGGGCGGTTCGATTGCCGTGGCCATCCTGTGGCGCCAGCTCTTCAACTATGACGGGGTGATCAATTTGATCCTGCGCCTGTTCGGCGCAGAGGGACCCTATTGGCTGGCCGATCCGAAATATTCGCTCTGGACGCTGATCGTGCTGGCCATCTGGCAGTTCGGCTCGCCCATGCTGATCTTCCTTGCCGGGCTTCGGGCCATTCCGCAGGAGCTGTATGAGGCGGCGGAAATCGACGCGGCCGGACCGGTGAAGAAATTCTTCGCCATCACCGTGCCGCTGCTAGCGCCAGTCATCTTCTTCAACCTGGTGCTGCAGATGATCGAGGCCTTCAAGAGCTTTTCGGGCGCCTTCATCATCTCCGGCGGCTCGGGCGCGCCGCTCGATAGCCTGCTGTTCTTCACCGTCTATCTCTACAACGAGGCTTTCAGCTTCCTGCGCATGGGCTATGCCTCGGCGCTGGCCTGGGTGCTGTTGCTGATTATCGCGCTGTTCACCGCCATTGCCTTCTGGACCTCCAAATACTGGGTCCACTACGAGAACGAGAGGGGCTGAGCCATGAGCGCATCCACCATGCCCGCCCAGACCACCGCCGACATTGCCCATGCCTATCGTCAGGAAAGGGCCAAGCGCGCCAAGCGCTCCGCCGTGCTCAAGCACATCTTCCTGATCCTCACCTCGCTGGTGATGATCTACCCGCTAATCTGGATGTTTGCCGCTTCGCTCAAGCCTGACAATCAGATCTTCGGCGATCTGGGTCTATGGCCGAGCGAATTTCAGTGGGAGAACTATTCCGAGGGCTGGAACGCCCTGCCGGTGAGCTTCACGACCTTTTTCTGGAACTCGACCGTCGTCACCGTGCTCTCGGTGCTCGGCAATGTCATCTCCTGCTCGTTTGCGGCCTATGCGTTTGCGCGGCTCGAATTCTCCGGCAAGACCATCTGGTTCGCGCTGATGATGATGACGCTGATGATCCCCTATCACGTGGTGCTCATCCCCCAATATATCCTGTTTCTCAACCTGGGTTGGGTGGACAGCTATCTGCCGCTGATCGTGCCCAAATTCCTTGCCGGCGACGCCTTCTTCATCTTCCTGATGATCCAGTTTTTCCGCCAATTGCCGCGCGAACTGGACGAGGCGGCGATGATCGATGGCTGCTCGCCCTTCAAGATCTACTGGGCCATCATCATGCCCCTGAGCCTGCCGGCCATGGCGACGGCCGCGATCTTCTCGTTTATCTGGACCTGGGAGGATTTCCTGGGGCCGCTGGTCTATCTCAATGACATGAAGGACTACACGGTGCCCCTGGCGCTGCGCAGCTTCATCAGCACCGATGGCGTCAGCCAGTATGGCCCGATGTTCGCCATGTCGATCCTCTCCATCCTGCCCATCCTCCTGTTCTTCATCATCTTCCAGCGGCTCATCATCCGCGGGATCGCGATGAGCGGCCTCAAGTAAGAAGCGACCAACATGGCATCTGTTACCCTTTCCGAAGTCCGCAAGGCCTATTCCAGCATGGAGGTCATCCACGGCATCAATCTGGAAGTGCAGTCGGGCGAGTTCCTGGTACTGGTTGGCCCCTCGGGCTGTGGCAAGTCCACGTTGCTGCGCATGATTGCAGGGCTCGAAGAGATCACCGACGGCACGGTTTCTATCGGCGATCGCGTGGTCAACGACCTGCCGGCCAGCCAGCGAAACCTCTCGATGGTGTTCCAGTCCTATGCGCTTTATCCGCATATGAGCGTGCGCAAGAACCTGGCCTTCGGCCTGTCCAATCTGCGCATGCCCAAGGACGAAATCGAGCGCCGCGTTGCCGATGCGGCCCGCATATTGCAGATCGGGGAGCTGATGGAGCGCAAGCCGCGCCAGCTCTCGGGCGGACAGAAACAGCGCGTGGCCATTGGCCGGGCCATCGTGCGCGAACCCCAGCTCTTCCTGTTCGACGAGCCGCTGTCCAATCTCGATGCCGAATTGCGGGTGCAGATGCGCGTCGAACTGGCCGGACTCTACAATCGCCTGGGCACCACCATGATCTATGTGACGCACGACCAGACCGAAGCCATGACCATGGCCACGCGCATCGCCGTGCTCAACAAGGGCAACCTCGAACAGGTGGGCACCCCGTTCGAACTCTATAACAATCCGCGCAACCTGTTCGTCGCCAGCTTTATCGGCTCGCCAAAGATGAACCTGCTTAAGGGCAATGCATCGGGGCTGGGGGTCGATCTGGGCGGATTGGGCACGCTGTCGGCGCGACCGGGCACCAGTGGTCCGGTGACGGTGGGGATCCGGCCCGAGCATCTGGGGCTCAACCAGCCCGGTGATCTCGCGGTTGAAGGCACCATCACCCTGGTCGAATATCTGGGCAGCGAGCTGTTCGTCTATGTGGCGCTGGCCGATGGACAGAGCCTGCTGGCCCAGGCGCCCGGCAACGCCCAGTTCAAGCGCGGCGACACGGTCTCGCTCGGCTTCAAGGCGGGCGACGCGCATTTCTTCGATGCCGAAGGGCTGCGGATCGAGGCGTCTGCGTGAGCCACCCATTGCTTGACCGCTTGCGGGCGCTGGACCTGGCCGAAAAAATCGGTCCGCTCGCCAAACCAGCCGATGCCGCGCTGCTGGCCGAATGGCAGCGCCCGGGGTCCGTTTTGTTTCGAGCGCTGATCGGCTGACCAACCGTTACTAGGACGCCGTGCGCGAGCTGTTCGACTGCATCGCGCCGGCAGCGAACGACACGCCGATCCTGCATGAAGGCGGCATCTATCATGACTGCTGGCTCGACAGCACCGGCACCAACAATGCCGAAATCTTGAAGCGGTTTCTGCCCTTCGGTGGTGAAGGTGGCCAAATCGGGTTTTTCGTAGTGTCAGCGCGACCACGGACTTTTCCCATATCCCAGCTTCATCAGCCTGCGCGGCGACAAGCCCGCCAAGGAGGTGCGCATGGAAAAGAGCCAGAGCCTTGACGATGATGGCGAGGCCGTCGCCGAAAAGCTGGGCGTTCGCCTGACGTCGCCGGACCGGGTGGTCTATCCCGGGCAAGTGATCACCAAGTCGCAGCTCGTCGCCTATTACGAGGATGTGGCCAGTGCCATGCTCCCCCATATCAAGGGTCGACCGCTGAGCCCTGGTGCGGTGCCCGCAGGGGCGAACCAAACAGTGCTTTTTCCAGAAGCACGATACGGGCGGCTTTCCAGAACAATTGCGCTCCCGGTCCGTTGTGGAAAAGGACGGCGACAGGCAGGAATATTTTTATGTCGAGGATCTGGCCGGGCTGGTGGCAGGTACTATGCCAGAAGCACCATTCTGCCATCGAGGCGCTGTTGATCTTCGGATAAACCTGGTCATGATCGGTAACAGATTGCAGTCGTAGTCTGTCGTGGCCCGCTATGTGGAAATCGTTCTGTGGGCGAGCAGCTGCGCCGCAGCTTCTTAAGGCCAACTAACGGCCGAAAACATACATGGATTCCCCAGTCGACGCTATTGTCAGATCGTACTTGCGGATAGTTCGACGTAAGTTTGCCCCCTCTGCGAGGCTACCAACCAAATTGAACCTTCTGCAATCAGCCCGGGCACCATGGGGCGCTCCTCGTATATTCATCATACAACATACGAATTATTGTATGTTGACTTGTCTTTTCAACTTCCATACCAGTTTGCACAAGGCCTGCCGATCGACAACACGAAACGACGGGCCGGCGGCAGGCGATCTGCCGCTGCGGCCGGGAGGGAACAGAGACCCGGCCATTAAGTACATTGGGAGGAAAACCATGTTTCATCTGCCTAGGATGGCGGCTGCTGCCGTCGTCGCATCCACACTTATGGTTTCGGCCGCCAGCGCCCAGACGGTGCTGCGCTCATCCGATACCCATCCGGATGGCTATCCGACCGTCGAGGCCGTCAAGCGCTTCGGTGAATTGCTTTCGGACAAGACCGATGGTCGTTATTCGGTGGAAGTGTTCCACTCGGCCCAGCTCGGCCAGGAAGCCGATACGATCGAGCAGACCCAGTTTGGTGTGATCGATCTTAATCGAATCTCCATCGGCGCTTTCGGCACCCAGGTGCCTGCGGCGACCGTGACCCAGCTTCCCTACATCTTCCGCTCGACCGAGCACTTCCACAATGTGCTGGATGGCCCGATCGGCGAGGAAATCCTGGCCGCCTTTGAGGCGGTGGATGTCATCGCATTGGCCTATTACGACGGTGGCGCGCGCTCGTTTTACAACAGCCAGAAGCCGATCAACACGCTGGCCGACATGGAAGGCATGAAGTTCCGTGTCATGGGTTCGGACGTGTTTGTCGACATGGTCGCGGCCCTGGGCGGCAATGCCACGCCCATGCCCTATGGTGAAGTCTATTCGGGCATCCAGACCGGCGTCATTGATGGCGCCGAAAACAACTACCCGAGCTTTGATACTGCCGGGCACGCCGAAGTTGCCCAGTATTACTCGCTCAACGAGCACCTGATGGTGCCCGAAGTGCTGGTGGTCTCCAAGATCGTCTGGGACGGCATGACCCCTGAGGATCAGGCCGCCATGCGCGAAGCCGCCAAGGAATCGGTCGCCTATCAACGCGAACTCTGGGCCGCCAAGGAAGTTGAATCCAAGGCCGCTGTGGAAGCGCTCGGCGTCACGATCAACGAAGTCGACAAGGCCCCCTTCATCGAGGCGATGAAGCCGGTTTACGAGAAGTACGTCACCGATCCGATGCTGCAGGATCTGGTCGCCCGCATTCAGGCCACTGAGGGCTGATGCATCCTGCCGGGCCGGCTGTCATGCCGGTCCGGCGATAAGCTTCTTGGGAGAGTGAGCCGATGAAGAACGGCCTCCTGGCAGCCAGCCGCGCGTTCGGCGCGATTTCGACTGCCGCCTTGTGGCTCGCCGGTGTGGGCCTTGTCGCCATGACCTCGCTCGTCGCCTACCAGGTCTTTATGCGCTACGTGATCAACTCGTCGCCGTCATGGACCGAGGCGGCATCGATTCAGATCATGAGCTGGTTCATCTTTCTTGGCGCGGCGGTCGGGGTGCGTGAAAAATTTCACATGGGCTTCGATGTGCTGCTCTATGCGCTACCGGACAGCGCCCGGCCCTGGCTGCGCAGCGTCAGCGATGTCGCCATATTCGGCTTCGGTTTCGGCATGGTCTGGTTCGGGGGCGAACTGGCCATCCGCGGTGCGAGCGTGCGCATCCCGGTGCTGGGCATGCCCCAGACCATCACCTACCTGCCCATCGTGGTTTCAGGCGCGCTGATATGCCTGTTCGTCCTGGAGCGCATGACCCTGCGCTTAGCCGGCGAACCGGTCGATGCCGAAACCACTGAACGCGCCATTTCCGAGGTCTGATTTCGATGGAATACTGGGTACTATTCGGAGTTTTCGGCGGCCTGATGTTTGTCGGCACGCCCATCGCCTTCTGCCTTGGCATCGCCAGCCTGGCCACGATCATCTATCTGGGGCGCCCGCCGGTGGTGGTCTTCCAGCAGCTCAATTCGGGTGTGTCAGCCTTTACGCTGATGGCCATTCCCTTCTTCATCTTTGCCGGTGACCTGATGATGCGGGGCGGCATTGCAGCGCGGATCATCGCGTTTGCCGGCTCGATCATCGGGCATGTCCGCGGCGGCCTGGGGCAGGTCAATATTGTTGCCTCGACCCTGTTCGGCGGCATTTCAGGCTCAGCTGTGGCCGAGGCGGCCGCGGTGGGCGGGATTATGATCCCGCAAATGAAAGAGCGCGGCTATGGCGCCGACTATGCGGTCAACGTCACCTCGATGGCGGCGCTGATCGCGCTGTTGCTGCCGCCCAGCCACAACATGATCATCTATTCGCTTTCGGGCGGCGGGCGCATATCGATTGCCGACCTGTTCACGGCCGGGATCATTCCGGGCCTGCTGCTCGCCCTGGCATTGATGATCACCGCCTATATCGTGGCACGCAAGCGTGGCTATCCCACCGAGCCATTCCCCGGCTTTGCGAGGGCCGCGCAGTTTTTCGTAATTTCCATACCGGGCCTGATGCTGATCGCGATCATCTTTGGTGGTGTGCGTTCGGGCATTTTCACGGCCACGGAAAGCTCCTGCATTGCGGTGATCTACGCATTCCTGGTGACCCTGCTGGTCTATCGCTCCATGGATTGGTCGAACTTCGTTCACTGCGTCATCGGCGCCGTGCGGACGACCGCCATGGTCCTGTTCATTATCGGCGCAGCGGCATCCTTCGGGTGGCTGATGGCCTATATGCGCGTGGCGCCGATGTTGACCGAGATGGTAACGCAGCTCACCAGCGACCCCTTGATGGTGCTGTTGCTGATCAATGTGCTGCTGTTGCTGCTGGGCACCTTCATGGACATGGGCCCGCTGATCATCATCACAACGCCGATCTTCCTGCCCATGGTTTCCAGCTTCGGCGTCGATCCGGTGCATTTCGGCGTCATCATGATCCTTAATCTGGGGATCGGGCTCAACACGCCGCCTTTGGGACCGGTGCAATTCGTGGCGGCGGCGGTTGGCAAGATTTCGATCTGGGCCGCCATGCGCAGCGTCTGGCCGTTCTACATTGCGGGCATCATTGTGCTGGGGCTGGTGACCTATATTCCGGCGCTGTCCTTGTGGCTGCCCAGCCTTTTCCGGTGATCTGATGGCCTTGATTGAAGTATCCGTACCCGCCCGCAAGCCCAAGCTGGCCCAGATGGTGGTCGATGCGCTGCGCAAGCGCATCGGCGCCGGCGAGTTCGGGCCCGGCGAAAAGCTGCCCACCGAAGTCCAGTTGACCACCCATTTCGGGGTTAGCCGGACTGTGGTGCGCGAGGCAATCGCCGCGCTGGCCGCCGACGGCATGGTACAGCCCCGCCAGGGCGCCGGTGTGTTTGTCATGGCGCAGGCCAGCTCGGCCTTCAGCGCCATTGCAGGCGAACGTTCGAACAAGATTTCGGTGGCGCTCAACGTGCTCGAAGTGCGCATGGGCATCGAGATCGAGTCCGCCGGCCTTGCCGCACAGCGCCACAGCACCAGTCAGGTGGCGGCCATCCAGGAGGCCTGGAATGAATTCGGGCGGCTGCTGGCCGAAGGCAATCCGACCGGTAAGACCGATTTTGCCTTTCACCGCGCCATTGCGGCGGCGACCAATAACCCCTTCTATCTCGAGGTGCTCGATGCTCTGGGCAGCCGCACCATTCCGTGCGATGTGGCGTCGCCCTGGGGCACGGAGAGCGTGCTGACCTATGAATATCAGGTCGGCCTGCACGAAGAACATCGCCGCATTCTCGATGCGATCTCCGCCCGCGACGCCGATGGTGCACGCGAGGCGATGCGGGATCATCTCTCGCGCAGCCAGGACCGCTATCGCGCCCGCCTGGCTGAACAAGGCACCAGCAAACAGGACTAGACCATGAGCACCGATTTCGACATTCGCTTTGCCATCGACCCCTCCACGGCAGCGGCCATGGGGACCGATGAGCTGCGCGAGAACTTCCTGATCGACGATCTGTTTGCCGCAGGCGAGGTGCGCTGGACCTACACCCATTATGACCGCATGGCGGTTGGCGGGGCCGTGCCCAATGGCGGTGCGTTGGCGCTCGAAGCGATCAAGCCGACCGGCACGGCCAATTTCCTCGACCGGCGCGAGCTGATTGCCGTTAATATCGGCGAAGCCGGCACGATTTCGGTCGATGGCAACGATCATGCGGTGGGGCCGCGCGACATGCTCTATATCGGCATGGGCGCCAGGGATGTGCGCTTCGCCGGCGAGGGCGCCAAGTTCTACCTGTTGAGCGCCCCGGCCCATGCCAGCCATCCCACGACGCTGCTGCAGAAATCGGGCGCTAAGCGGCTCGATCTGGGCAGCAATGAAACGGCCAATGAACGCTCGATCTTCCAGTATGTGAATGCCGACAGCGTGAAGACCTGCCAGCTGGTCGTGGGCCTCACCCAGTTCGCGCCGGGCTCGGTGTGGAACACCATGCCTGCCCATGTGCATGACCGGCGCATGGAGGCCTATCTTTATTTCGACCTCAAGCCCGATGCCTTCGTCGTGCACCTGATGGGCGAGCCAGACGAAAGCCGGCACCTGATCGTGCGTAATGAACAGGTGATCCTCTCCCCACCCTGGTCAATCCATTGCGGCGCAGGCACCGGCGCCTACACCTTTATCTGGGCCATGGCTGGCGACAATGTCGACTATACCGACGTCGAGAAGGTGGCAATGGAGGATCTGCGCTGATGGATCTCAGCGCCTTCTCCCTTGCAGGTAAGACAATCATGGTCACCGGTGCCAATACCGGCATCGGGCAGGGCATTGCGCTCAGCATCGGCCGGGCCGGTGGCCGGGTGATTGGCGTTGGCCGGTCCACCATGGACGAGACGACGGAGCTGATGACCTCCATCGGTGCCGAACTGGTTGCCGTGCAGGCGGATCTGGGCTCAACCACTGACGCCCAGGCCATGTTCGAGGCGGTCTGGGACAGGCACGGGCCGATTGATGGGCTGGTCAATAATGCCGGGATCATCAAACGTGTCGATGCGGTGGATCTCACCGAGGAGGACTGGGACAGCGTGATGGACATCAATCTCAAGACGATGTTCTTTCTCAGTCAATCCCTGGGGCGCAAGGCCATTGAGGCGGAGCGCGAGGCGCGGATCGTCAATATCGCCTCGATGCTGAGCTTTCAGGGTGGCATTCGGGTGGCGAGCTACACCGCGTCCAAAAGCGGGGTACTGGGCATTACCCGCCTGCTGGCCAATGAATGGGCGGCTAGGGGCATCAATGTGAACGCGGTGGCGCCCGGCTATATCGAAACCAACAATACCGAAGCCCTGCGCAACGATCCGGACCGGTCCGCTGCCATTCTCGGGCGCATTCCCGCCGGGCGCTGGGGCGTGCCATCCGACATTGGCGATGCGGCAGTGTTCCTTCTGGCGCCCGCTTCCAACTACATGCACGGCGCCGTCATTCCGGTGGATGGCGGCTGGCTGGCGAGGTGATGAGATGACTGAACAGAAGCTTTTTGCGCAACCCGACGCCACCGAATGGACCGAGCTGGCGCCCGGCAATACTCGAAGGGTGCTGATCCACACGCCCGACTTGATGCAGGTGGAGTTCGGCTTCGAAAGGGGTGCGGTCGGCGCTCCGCACAGTCACCCCCATATCCAGGTCAGCTATGTCTCCGAGGGCCGCTTCGAGGTGACGATCGACGGCAAGACGGACGTGGTCGGCCAGGGTGGCAGTTTCATCGTGCCATCCGGGCTGATGCATAGCGTCGTTGCACTGGAAAAGGGCCGGCTGGTCGACGTCTTCACGCCGATGCGGACGGACTTTGTTTGATAAAGTCTACCTCTTCAAAATGCTTCATGAAAGGCATTCTCAGCCTGCAAAGGACGAGCGAGCAGCCGGGCGGACACTTGCTGGCCGATCCGCACGGACCGCCTTGTTCGATGGAAGTGCGTTGGCCAGCGTTTGTTGGTCTGCGACCTCAATGAAGGCCTCGAGCGCTCTGTCCAGTGCAGAAGGCACTTGGCAGCGATCTGAAAACAGGCACCATTCTCCTGCCATGCAGCCAACCAGGGCAAAGTCGGGTTCCGTGACCCTCAACACGTCGCCCAGGGTGATAGCCTCGGGCGGCTTGCCCAGCATCAGGCCACCCTTGCGGCCTCTGGCCGGTTTGAGAAGCCCTCCCTGAGCAAGGCGCTGGGCGACTTTCATCAGATGACTGCGTGAGATGTCGTTTGCCTTGGCAGCCTCGGCGATCGTGGTGCGCTGACCATCTTGGTCAGCCACATGCATCAGAAGGCGCCAGGCATAGTCGGAGAACTGGGTGAGACGCATGCTTGCTCCTGATAGCAAGGCAGCCTCCGCATTGGGAGGCTGCCGTCGGTAAGCACTATTGGGCCGTGGTTGCGCTTTCTGCGTGCGGGTGCTCGGCGTTGGGCCGATGGGTTAGCAACTGCCCTTCGGCGGCCACCGTCGGACCCTGGTCCTGATAGTCGTAAAAAGTGCCATGCAATCCCCAGTAGGCGCCGGCGATGAGCACCATTGCAGCAAGCAAACCTGCAGGAACGCTGCCGATGGCCAGGGCCAGTCTTGGCAGTTTGAGGCCCGATGGCGTTGGATCGGCCGCAATCAGAAACAGCGTGCCCATGATCAGGGCGTGCCCCACCAGGTCTATGCGACCGAAGGGATAGACCGCAGCTGTAAAGATGACGATCAGTGCGACCGCCGACAGCCGGCGAATGAGCGGGGTCCAGAGCAGGCCAAATCCCATGGTGAACTCGGCAACACCGGCCATCGGAATGAACATGTCGCGTGGCATGCCGAAGGTCAGGAACGGCCGCTCTTCAACGAGCGGGTAGAACCATTCGGCATAGGCGAACTTTTCAAGGCTCGACCACATCAGCGCGATGGCAACGCCCCAGCGCAACACGGTGAAGCGGTGCTGGTACCACTTGCTCTCAGGATCTGCAGCAAGCGCGAGATAGCCCGCAATACCGATGCCGAGGGCCAGATAGTCGAGCAGATGGAAGAAGTCATAGTCCCGCAGCGCGATCACCCAGAGCCCGATGATACCGGCTGCAGCCAGTGGCATGGTGCGCCGCGAAAACACGAGCAGCGCAATCAGGAGCTGCAGCCACGACACCCATTCGTTCGGGGTCTGAAGATCGGGCGTGAGATAAACGCCGCCCACCGCGAAGATGGCCACGAAGAATGCGCCGATGACCGCCCGCATGAAATCGTCGCCGCGCCGCCAAAGCGGCAGGGTCAGGCGGTCAAGCATACCGTTGACTGGGGCCGCAGTGGGGCTGCGTTCCACCAGAACGGTGGCGGCGAAAAACACCAGAACCAGCGCAATCCCTGCCCAGAACCAGCCATTGGTGAGGGTGTCGGTAATGGGGGCGGGTGCAGCGCCCACCACATAGGGCGCGAACCACTTCACATGGGCATGGGCCGGGCCTGCGGCCATGAGGGTCACAATCAAGGCGGTGAAGGAAAGGCCCAGAGCCGTCCGTATGGGTGTGCGGCCCCGGTGCTCATTATTGTCTGCCACGTCAAGCTCCGTTTGATCTGTGCGTGCTGCAAATGGGAGCCTTCTAAACATTCATTTCTGCTGCATCTTTGATCTCGATCAAGTCGACGATTTCCGTGTTGAGGCAACGTCCGGTCGACACACCTGCGAGAAGGATTAAGTGATGGATGTCTTGAAGCTCGGTACGGCAGCTCTGCTGGCAGTCGCTTTCGCCGGTGCGCTTCTGGTACGGGACCAGCCGGCGAGCGAAGTTGCTGCCCTGCCGTTGCCGTCCGTCTGCGGCGACCTGCATTCCGACCATGGCGGTGTTTCCATGCAAGAGCATCTCGACGTCATGGCGGAGGGGCAAAGCGAGGAGCTTGCGGCCCTGATCCAGACGATGGAGCCGATGCATTCCGACATGATGCGCGGCATGACCGCTGCCGATTTTCAGACCGCCTTTGTCTGTTCCATGATCCCGCACCACCAGGGCGCCGTGGAAATGGCGCAAGTCGCGCAGACCTATGCGACAGACCCATGGATCCAGATGTTCGCCCAGGAGATCATCAGCGCGCAACAGGTTGAGATCGCCGAAATGCAGGCCTGGCTAGCGCGCCGGGACCCATAATCATGGAGACATCGCGAGCCAGTTGTACGCAAGTTCCTTGGCTCAGCAGGCCGACGTGTGAAAGCGCGGGTGAAAAATGGTCGCTTTGCTCTGAGCCTGACAAAAATCCCACCTAAATCCCGACGGCAATTCAGCGCATTTTAACTGCTTGCTTTTGGGACTTGTAGATACTTGGCGGCTACTACGAGGGTTTTAATTCCCGCAATGGGGTCTATTTACATCGGTTATGCGTGAACAGCCATGAACGATAGCGAACTCTTCAGAACCCTCACTCTTGCAGTTCCAGGCCTGGTCTGGGTTTGCGACGCGCTCGGCAACGTTGAGTTCAACAATGCGCAGTGGTCGACATTCACGGGGCTCCCGCAGGAGAATGGGCTGGGACAAGGCTGGTTGGACAGTATCCATCCTGCCGACGCAGCGGCATTCCGGGCTCAACTTCCGCTGTCCCCAATGGGGCCAGAAAACGTCCAGGCTGAAATGCGCGTTCGTCATCACGACGGCACCTACCATAGGCATCTCCTCAATGTCCGGCACGTGGGGGAGGGCAAATGGGTGGGGTGCGCGATTGATGCCCATGAGTGGCTAACGACGGAGCTCCGCGATGCCACTCAAGGCAATATTCTGGAGATGGTTATCTCCGGCGTAGAGCTGCCCCAACTGCTTTCCGAATTGTGCCGTGCAGCGGAACGACAGATACCAGGTGCAACGTGCAGCATACTGCTGGTAGATCAGCAAAAGGGCGTATTCCTGGAAGGGATTGCGCCGAACATGCCTCAAACCATGATGAGCGCGGTGCCTAGCATTAAGATCGGCACCGGCGTCGGATCCTGTGGCACGGCCGCCTTTGAGAGGCGCGATGTGATCAGTTCCGATATCGCCAATGACCCCCTGTGGGACAGCTGGCGAGACCTGGTCTTGCCTCTCGGCTATCAGGCCTGCTGGTCGAAACCGGTTTTTGCTTCGAGTGGAGAAGTTATTGCCTCTTTTGGGTTCTACTTTCGAGACAGGCGTTCGCCGACAGCGGTCGAACATCAGGAGCTTACCCGGCTGCGCGGCCTTGCGTCGCTAGCAATTGAGCGCGTCCGCATGCTCGATGCCCTGCGCGAGAGCGAAGAGCATTATCGCTACACCGTTGAGCAGAATCCTCAGATTCCATGGACCTCGGACCCACAAGGGCGCATTCTGAGCGTGTCATCTCGCTGGACGGAGTTGACTGGAATTTCTCAGGCGGATGCCCTGGGGAATGGCTGGCTTCAGGCACTGCACCCAGAGGACATGGGGCCGACCATCGAAAGCTGGGAAGAGGGCCTTTCTACAGGGAACCCCGTCGACATCAATTATCGTATTCGACTGAAGGACGGCCAACATCGTTGGGCCCGAGCACGAGCCACACCACGTCGGGACGCCCAGGGCAAAATCATGCTCTGGTATGGCACTGTGGAAGACGTGCACGAGCAGTATCTGGCCGATGAAAAACTCAAGCGTCAGGCCTACCAGGACGAGTTAACGGAGTTGCCGAACCGTCGTCGATTTGTGGAGGAGCTGAAGCGGCGCCTGACCACTACCACCGAACCCATAGGGTTGATGGTACTCGATATGGACGACTTCAAACTGATCAATGATCGATACGGGCACTTGACAGGTGACGCTGTCCTCCGGCTGTTTGCTCGCTATCTCCAGCGCACTGTTGAACCCAATGAATTTGTCGCACGCCTCGGTGGAGACGAGTTCGCAATCATCTGCCGTCATATCTCCGACGAACACTGCCTGCTCGACCGTGCCCATTCCATTGAAGCCAAGCTCGACACCTATTTGAAGTCTAACAACAAGACTCGTAACTGCCGCCCCAGCATTGGCTGTGCCATGGGCAAGCGGGACGAGAGCCCCGATGAGGTCTTCAAACGCGCCGACCTTGCCCTCTATGCTGCCAAGGCCGCAGGGAAAAACAGAACTAAGCTCTTTGATCCCACTATTCGAAGCGCCGCCTCCAGGCGAAGCGAGGCCCTGGAACTGGCCAGGTCCGCACTGCGGGACAATTGGATCGAGCCATTCTATCAGCCCTTGATCGACCTCAAAACGCAGCATGTCCGAGGGTTCGAGGCGTTGCTCCGTATCCGGCATCCGGACCGCGGGTTGCTCTCACCTATCGCGATCAAGGACGCACTCGATGATCCCAGGTTAGCTGACGCCATTGGCATTCGCATGGCCCAGCTGGTGATTGAGAATATGGCCAATTGCGCCGCCGCAGGCATCCTATGTGGCCAGATTTCGATCAATCTTGCGACTGAGAACCTCGTCAACACAGCGTTCGTATCTGAACTCCTAGCGATGATGGACAAGCGAGCTCTGCCAAGGGAGGCGATCAAGCTGGAGATCACCGAGCGCGTTCTGATGGACGAATTGGGGGACGCAGTCATAGGCAATCTCGAAAAGCTGCGCCAAAGTGGCGTTGGCATATCGCTCGACGATTTTGGCACCGGCTATGCGTCACTGGTTCATCTGCAGGCCCTACCCGTCGATGAGATCAAGATCGATCGCTCCTTCGTCTCGGGCCTTGGTACAGATGCCAACCGCGGGGAAATCGTGCAGGCGATGCTTGGCCTGGCGAAAACGCTTGGGCTGAAAACTGTCGCCGAAGGCATAGAGACGCAGGGGGAGGCGCTGAAGCTTTCAGCCTGGGGGTGTGACTATGGTCAGGGCTATCTCTTCGCTCGACCAATGCCATTCGAAGAAGCCAAACAGCTGGTCTTGGGCCCGACCAACCTGAGGAGTGCGGTGGCGCGTTAGGTCAACCGGAACCTATGGCGCGCCCAGGAATTGTCCGAAATCGGGCGCGATCACGCCAATCCTTTGGGCCAGCATGACCAAGTTCTCATCGATCAACAACGAGGCGTGGCTCGCCGCCCTCGTTGAGAGCAGCAATGATGCGATCATCTCAAAGACTCTTGACGGTATTGTGACCTCCTGGAACGCCAGTGCCGAGCGCACCTTCGGCTACACGGCCGACGAGATGATCGGGCAATCCATCCTCAAAATCATCCCGCTCGAGCGCTACGACGAGGAAGAGTTGATCCTTGGGTGCATTCGGCGCGGCGAGCGCCTGGACCACTTCGAAACCAGGCGTCGACGCAAGGATGGCACGCTGATCGACATCGCGCTCACGGTGTCCCCGATCAAGGACGAGGCAGGCAATATTCTGGGCGTGTCCAAGATTGCCCGAGACATTACGGAAGAGCGTCGGGGGCGTGAGACACAACGGCTCCTCATGCGGGAGGTCAATCATCGATCAAAGAACCTGCTCGCCGTCGTTGAGGCTATGGTCAGGCGATCGGTCACCAGAACCCCGCCGGCTGAGTTTGCTCGCAGGGTTTCCGCGCGAATAGCGGCACTCTCTCGCACACAGGACCTGATCGTGCGCGGCGATTGGCTGGGTGTCGATCTCAACGAGCTGGTTCTGGCGCACGCGGCTATCGTACCACCCCCGATCCAGGCGCGGTACAGCATCGCTGGGCCTAGGCTCCGGATATCGCCCAACGCCGCCCAGGCTCTGGGTCTGGCGCTCCATGAACTTTTTGAGGGGTCGGCGCTTCGACTGAGAGACGTGGCGGGTGGTGAGGTGGTCGTAACCTGGGTAGGCGATCAGGCCGATCAGTCACTTCAGTTCTCGTGGTCAGAAGCCCTCCATTCCGACAAGGATGAACTCGACGACTTTGCCCGCGACGTACTGAGCAAGGTGTCGCCGCTCTCCCTGAATGGCGTTGCAACTTTGGCGATTACAGACGCGGGGTGGCAGTGGTCGGTGTCGACCACCTCCGATGTCGCGTTCGGGCCCCAGATTGTCGACCCTTTGGGCTCGCAGGGACGTTAGACTTGTTCTGAGCTTGCCGCAGCGCGGAATAATGTGATTTAAGCATTGACAGTCCAGCGGCGGGCGAACCTCCAAATGCATGATGATGAACTCGCAATTGCTGTTGCCGAGACAACGCCCGCCATGTTGTGGATGGGCGACGAGAACGGTCGCTGCCTGTTCTTGAACCGGGCTCTCCGAAAATTCTGGGGCGTGGATCCAGAAGACCTGGGGTCCTTTGACTGGTTCGCCACCCTGCATCCCGATGACGTCGAGATGCTTCAAGCTCCCTTTGCCCAAGCCATGCAGGATCACGCCCCTTTCACTGTGGAAGCACGGTATCGACGTGCCGACGGTACCTTTCGAATTATGCGCACCCAAGCCAATCCGCGCTTTGACGAGACCGGGCGCTTCCTGGGAATGACTGGCGTCAATACCGATGTCACCGACCAGCGGTCTGCCGAAGAGCAGTCGCGCTATCTGATGGGCGAACTGAACCACCGCACCAAGAACCTGCTTGCCGTGGTGCAGGCCATTGCCCGGAGCACAGCGCGATCAACTTTACCCGAGTCATTTCTGGATACGTTTGCCGCGCGACTGGGTGGACTGGCCGCCAGCAACGATCTGCTGGTGGCGCAGGATTGGTCCTCGGTTCATCTTGAAGACCTTGTCATGGGCCAGCTGCGGACGATCGGCGCCGATGAGGATGTCCGGGTGGTTGTAGAAGGGGCGCCCTTTCTTGTCTGCCCGCAGCATGCCCAGGTGATCGGGATGGCGTTGCATGAACTGGCGACAAATAGTCTGAAACATGGTGCTCTGGCTCATCCCGAGGGCCGACTGCGCATCGTCTGGGCCGGTGCGTCCAATGCCAACTGGAAACTGGAATGGGATGAATCGCTGCCCTCAGGGCTCGTCCCGCCGGAGCGCAAGGGTTTCGGCCATGTGGTCATGGTCGATATGGTTGAGCGGGCGCTTGATGGCGAGGTGAAACTCGAGTTTCGACCAAATGGTGTTTTGTGGAGCCTCAATGTTCGCGGTCCCGCGGTAGGCCGCTAGGCGCTGTGGCGCCAACAGCCACGGTCTGAACAGGGCAGGGCCAGATCCTGAGCTCTATTCTGGGGGCAATTCCTCTTCTCGTTTGAGGACAATGCCGTGCCAGGGCGCGTAGCGACCGTCTGGTTGTCGCCACCACCGTTTTCCACCGCGGATGATGGGCTGCCCCAGCTTGCGATACCTTTGCCAAACGCTGGCGATCAGCGCCGTCACCGAGAGAACCTTGAGCCAGATCATCGCTTATTCCGAGGTCAGGAAGCAATCGATGCGGAGCGTGTCTGTCTCGTCTGTCATTCGAATGATGTACTCGTCATGCGCGTGCCCAGAGCCGGCTGGTGAATATTCGAACCGAGCGGGCCAACCTCGATATGCGCCATCCTGCCACACAATAGCTCCAGTACCCGTGTCGAACGAATAGGTCCCCTCCACACCATTGACGACGTAGACCCCTTCATTCAGGTCAATCCAGCCTATCGTTGTCATGTACTGGCGACAGACATAACGACCAACTGGCAGTCCGCCATAGGTGGGTGCGGGTTCCGCGCCTTGCGGTGACGACATCGCTTGCTCGCCGATGACCCGGCATCCCACCAAATGAAAAGTATCCCAGCCCCATGAACTGTCGTCGCCGTGTACGGTCAGCATCGACCCGGGGACCAGTTCTGCAAGCTGGTGCCTGTCGGCTTCATTGAAAGTGCACATCGCTACGCCGAAGGGCCCGTCTGTTAATCTGACATAGTCGGATCCCACGCGTTCAAGGGTGCCAGACAAGGTCACTGTCAGCCCTTCATAACGTTGACGGGCTGCGGCAACGTTTGTTCGGTACGCCTCCCCAATCTGGGCGAGATTGGCCTCAAGTGTCTGCGAGGCGCGAGGTAGAGCTTTGGTCTTGCCGCCCGCGTCGACAGCGGAAGAGTGAACGGCACGCATGCGGTCGGGCGCCATTGAGAAAAGCATCTCCCGCCCACTATAGCTGATGTTGAGAACACCACAGGCTTCATCCTCGAAGGCGTCTGGGCCCGAGACGATCCCCTTGTACCATGCACTGCCAACAAGTATTTCGACCTCGTCACCAGGAATGCAGAGGTCATGCCAGTCCGGACTTAGGGCATCGGATATGGTCGGTGCCGGGCCAATGGCCGGGCCGGCAACGTCCATCAGCTGCACAGCACGCATGCGGTCAGGTGCCATGGAAAAGTGCATGTCTCGCCCGGTGTAGCTCGTATTGAGAACGTCGCAATAGGCCTCCCCATTTATGTCGGGTCCGGCTACGGTACCGCGATACCAGGAACCGCCGATAAGGATTTCCACTTCGGCGTCAGGCGTGCAGATTTGTCGCCAGTCCTGGTCTGCGGTGGACGCAGTTGACAGGGACGTCAACACGGCAATGGACAAACCCGTGGCAGCGACGGAATTTCGCAGCGCTACGATCATCGGATTCTGAACTCCCCCCACTCGAAAAAAGCATAATCGCCAAACTTCAATTCAGCGAGCGAAAGATTGAGTGACGGCCATTCATCGCCCCGCCCACGCGCAGCTCACGACTTGGGCGGCACTCTGACGCGATAGTCGCGACCAATTGGCTCCGGGAAACGAGGGGTATGTTGTTTGGGAAACCTGCGTCGGGTGCTGAAATGGTTAGCAGAAAAGTTGCCAGGCCGGCCTTCGTGCAGCCCGGACGTCGAATAACCTAGTGGCTTGTCGCCTCGGTCAGTCGCGACCGCGGGTTGTGGAACCTGCCGAGGCTACCCCCTTTTTCCAGCCAAGAGGGTCCTCGGCGGGCGGATCGCGCGCCAATTGTGAGCAGTGTCACTCCGCGTTCTAACGAAGTCGAAACGGTTCCCGCGGTATCAAAGCACCTCTTCGACCGATTGGAGCTTGGCACAATGTCGATGGACGGAGATCTGGTTGGCTTCGATTTTGCCGGGATCGTCGAGAACACCCCAAATTGCGTGGCCGTTTTTGATAAGCAGGACTGCTTGATCTACGCGAACTGCGCTTTTCGCGAGGCATTTTTCGTCAGTGGTGTGGGCGTGCACTGGTCCGAAATCATGCGAGACAATTTCAAGCATAACCGAGGTCCAGTTATCGAGACGGACGACATCGAATCGTGGCTGAAAGCGGCCGAGTCCCGTCGTGGAACGGATCTTTATCGCGCTTTTGAAGTCGAACTGCACGGCGGTGTCTGGCTTTGGATCACAGAGACGATGTATCCCGATGGCCAGATGTTGCTTATCGCCGCTGACATTTCACGTCTGAGACCGGGAACGCGCTCTCTTCGCCAGCAACGTGACATGGCCCTGCGAGCATCATTTACTGATGAACTAACAGATGTTCCCAATCGCCGGTATGTTCTGATGCAGCTTGAGGAATGGCGCGAGACTCGTGCTCGGAGTAATGACAGAGATCAAGCATGCATCGCACTGATTGACATCGACCGTTTCAAACCAATCAACGATACTCATGGACACGAGATTGGCGACAAAATACTTGTCGCCTTCTGTGAAGTATTCTTGAAAAAGATCCGCTTGAACGACCTTTTCGGGCGCATCGGGGGCGAGGAGTTCATTTTGTTTATGCCGCACTGCGGTCTGAATGAGGCTGAGCGCCCGCATATCAGACATCGCCTCGACTATCCGCAATTCCCGACCGATCCCAGATCGCCCGGATCTGCGTTATTCATTCTCAGCAGGTCTTCTCGAAGTTTCAGGTGATCATGACATTGAACAGTCGCTCAAACGCGCTGATGAGCTCCTGTACAGAGCGAAGGAGGAAGGCCGAGACCGGGTTGCAGTCTGAAAAGGCCGAGCTTTTTCTCCTGTCCTCAGCGGCAACGAATTGCGATTATCTTTCGTATTGTAAGTAGCGACCGTCCTGATTACGTGTCATTCGAGTGCAGCGCTGATGGTCGCCAAGGATGGTCCGAGCCGGTCAAGGGCCAGTGCTGCACTCTTCCTTTATTTTGGTGCCGCTTCAGCAACCGATTTGCTCGCTCACCAGGGTAATCCGGCAGCACTAAAAATGCTGTTGTAAGGGGCGCGTGCTGGCATCCCAGCGGTGGGGCTAATGTCAGGGCAGAAGCTACCTAATTCGAAGGATAGAGCCTGACCAACCGCAGACGCCCCCGCTGGAGGCGTTGCCGAGGAGAATTGCCCGGCGGGGTAGTTCTCCAGGGGCTGCACGGCGCTGGCCGACGAACCGTTCGCCTTAATCGTTCTCCGATTGGCCGATGTTGGCCAAAGGAGAATGAAAATGGGTATCTCACAATATGACCCCGCCGCCAGAGGTCGGCCGGCGTGGTACGCCGGTCGGCAAGTCGGCGCCAAGCGAGCGCTCAAGTTCCGGCAGATCTGGGCAATCCGGTTCTTTCTGGATCGAGAGTGTTGATTGTCGCCAGGAACGATATGCTTTGTGGTTCAAACTTCAGACGTAAATCCTTGTGGGAGCAGATTTCTATGACCAATACATTTCGTATGATCGCGGTTGGCGCAACGATAGGCCTAGGATGGATGATTTCGTTTGCATCCCTGCCAGCTCAAGCCCAGGCCGTTCAGCTGGTTGTCGGAAACTCTCCATCCGAAGATGTGATTGCGCTTTCGGCCGATGGATTGGACCTCGCACTTTCTTCTCTGCCCGAACTGGTTGAAGACATACTGGAGCGCAGCGGTGTGCCCGGTGCAGCAGTTGCAGTTGTCCACGGGGGCGAGACAGTCTTTTCACAGGGTTTCGGGGTGCGAGAGTTGGGCAAGCCCCAACTTGTGACAGCAGACACAGTCTTTCAGATTGCATCGCTCTCCAAACCGCTCTCAGGAACGGTGGGGGCGATTGAGGTTAGCTCTGGGCGTGTGGGCTGGGACGACAAAGCGACGGATTATCTTCCTTCGCTACGGCTGGCCGACGACTATGTTACGAGCCACGCGACCATCGGCGACTTTTTTGCACACCGCAGTGGCTTGCCAATGGCCGCTGGGGACGATCTTGAGGATATCGGTTACTCGCGCGACGAAATTATCTCCCGCCTCCGTTTCTTGTCCCTTGATGCCTTCAGAACCTCTTACCACTACGCGAATTTTGGAATCACGATCGGCGCCGAGGCAATCGCAGCCGCAGCGGGCCAGGATTGGGAGACGTTGGCGGACGAGGTCCTTTTCCAACCTTTGGGTATGACTTCATCAAGCTTCCGCTACAGCGACTTCCTTGCGCGGGAAAATCGCGCCGCCCTCCATGCGTATGTCGAAGGCAGATTCCAGCCGCTCTATGAGCGGGACGCGGATGCGCAGGCTCCTGCCGGTGGTGCATCATCAAGCGCAAATGACCTCGCCGAATGGCTGCAGCTGCTCCTTGCAAATGGTCAATATGGCGGCGTCGAAATCTTCACCCAGGCCAGTTTCCTTCCGGCAGTGAGCCCCCAGGCTTTTAGCGCTCAGCCGCACTTGATCACTGCGCGGCCGAGCTTCTACGGCTATGGATTCAATGTGGGGACAGAAGCCAACGGCCGTACATCGTTCAGCCATTCGGGCGCGTTTGTCCTGGGGGCGGGAACCAATATGCGTTTCATCCCCTCAGCCAATATCGGCATTGTCGTACTTACGAATGGGGCGCCCATTGGGGCCGCCGAGGCAATAAGCACGCAATTTTTGGAGCTGGTTCAGTACGGTGAGGTGACCCGGGACTGGTTCGGCGGCTACAATTCTATCCTCGCCAACTATCTCACTCCCGTTGGCGACCTCGTTGGCCAAACACCGCCCGAGGATCTCGATGTTGGGCGCACATTGAGCGAGTATGTTGGCGCTTACGACAATCCTTATTTTGGTGGTGCGGAGATAAGACAGGTCGAGTCCGGATTGGAATTCGTCTTTGGTCCCGCCGAGGTCACCCTAGCCATGACGCCGTGGGGTCCGAATCGCTTTGCGGTCGCACCCCAAAATGAAAACGCCCCGGATGGCTCCATCTCCTCTCTTACCTTCGAAGAGGTACAAGGAGAGCCGGCATCGTTCGTAGTCGAGTACCTCAATGGCTACAGACAAGGCCTGTGGACGCGCAGGCCGTAGTCGTCAGAGAATACAAATAACCCCGGCGTTGTAGGCCGCTTCGTCTCTAACTTGCAGGCACGGAATGGAGCGCGATTTTCGAGGGAGTACTCCCGAAAGTTCGGGCGATCGCCGAGACAAGACCGGGAACCCGTGGCGTTCGAGTGAAGCAGTTGCCAACCCAGGTTTGCTCGGTGCCAACGACGGCCAGTTAAGTGATGTGATTTCTCGTACAGTGACCACAGTCACGGCAGGTGTGGGCTCAAAGTTGTCTTCCGCTGGGCAGGAATCCAAGGTCTAGTTAGGGTCGAGGGCGCCGGTTCATCCGGTATGCGCTAATGTCCGCTTAGTCGCTTGGGCATTAGAAAACCCGCCAATCCGCTTCCGGCCCCGCTGGAGGCGCTACCGAGGAGAATTGTGCGGCAGGGGGTAGTTCTCCCGAGGCTGAACGGCGCTGGCCGACTAACTGTTCGCCTTAATCGTTCTCTGATTGGCCGATGTTGGCCAAAGGAGAATGAAAATGGGTATCTCACAATATGACCCCGCCGCCAGAGGTCGGCCGGCGTGGAACGCCGGTCGGCAAGTCGGCGCCAAGCGGGCGCTCAAGGTCCGGCAGATCTGGGCAATCTGGTTCTTCCTGGATCGAGAGGGCCGGATGCGCGACCGAGCACTGTTTGATCTGGCCATCGACAGCAAGTTGCGCGGTTGCGATCTGGTCAAGCTCAAGATCGGCACACTGGTGACAGGTCATGACATTCGCGCCCGGGCGATGGTGATTCAGCAGAAGACCGGTCGACCGGTGCAGTTCGAGATCACAACGGACGCCAGAACAAGTTTGCTGGCGTGGCTCGAAAGGCGAGGGGGCTCGGTAGAAGACTTCGCGTTTCCCAGCCGGGCGGATCCGAACGATCATTTGAGCACAAGACAATATGCTCGACTGGTGGACGAGTGGGTGACCGCAATCGGTCTTCGCAAGGAGGAGTATGGCACACACTCGCTCCGGCGCACCAAGGCCTCGCTCATCTACAAGGCGACCGGCAATCTCCGCGCTGTGCAGATCCTTCTTGGTCATACCAAGATCGAAAATACGGTTCGGTATCTGGGCGTCGATGTTGAAGACGCACTGGAACTGGCGGAGCACACAGAAGTCTGACGATCAGCGGCCCCACCGCAGGTGAGGCCGCACGAGATGAAGCCGGCGGCTCACGATCCCGGCTCGAAACCGGCAACCGGACAGTCAGCAATTCCGTGATCGCGTCTCTTCCAATGAGCACATCCGGACCATCGCCGATGCGCCCATTCCTGCCATTTATCCGGCATTAGCAAGTGCCCGCCAGCGGACTGACGGCTATCACCTCACATAACCTAGACCGGAGCGGTGGAAAGGGCGCTGGTCGATCATGGGTGACCGCCTATCGAGCGATGGTCGCAATCGTATGGAGAGCCTCCAGACAGGCAGCTGCGGCTTCCCGGCCCTTGTTGTGCTCATCCATTCGGCTGCGCAGGATGGCCTGTTCGTCCGTATAGGTGGTCAAAATGCCAAAGGTGATGGGTTTGCCGGTCTCAAGTCCGGCCTGTATCAAGCCATGGGCAGTTGCCTCGCTAATATATTCGAAATGGGCCGTATCGCCCTTGATGACGCAGCCGAGGCAAATCACGCCGTCGAAGCCCGATTGCGCCAGCCGCTTGGCGATGAGTGGAATTTCGAAGGCGCCAGGCGCCGAATAGACGTGGTCCGGTGCAATCGAAACGCCGTTTTCGGCGAGATGGGCCAGTGCACCGTCGCGCAGGCCGTGGGTGACCTCGGGATTGAACTGGCTGACGACAAGGGCAAGGCGATATGTGCTTTCAGACATTCTGGTTCTCATGTTCCTGATGGGTGAAGGTGTGGCCGAACTTGTCCCGCTTGGTCGCGAGATAGCGCCAGTTATGGGGATTGGCCGGGATTTCGAGCGGCACGCGCTTGGTGACATCGATGCCGAACTGTTCGAGCGACAAGGCCTTGTCCGGATTGTTCGACAGGAGCCGCAGGCTTTCGATACCGAGCGCGCGCAGGATCTGCCCGGCAATCCCGTAGTCGCGGGCATCGGGTGCAAAACCCAGAGCCGTGTTGGCCTCCACCGTGTCGTGGCCCTGGTCCTGCAGGGCATAGGCGCGGATCTTGTTTGCAAGGCCGATGCCACGCCCTTCCTGCCCGCGTAGATAAATGAGGGCGCCGCCATCACCAGTGGCGATCTGGCGCAGGGCCTCTTGCAATTGCGGTCCGCAATCGCATCTGAGCGAACCCAGTGCATCACCTGTCAGGCACTCCGAATGCAAACGAACCAGCGGCGTGCGCCCCAGGGGGTTGCGGATTAGTGCCAGATGCTCGGTGCCGTCCAACCGGCTGCGGAAGGCGCGCACCTCCAGTGGGACCGGCGAGTGTTCGGTGGGCAATTCGGACCGCGCCACCTCGTCCACCCAGGTCTCGTTGGCGAGGCGATGGGCAATGATGTCCCTTATGGTGAGGATGGGAAGATTGTGCTCCCGGGCAAAGACCTCGAGATCGGGCCGCCGCGCCATCTGCCCGTCGTCCCGCATGACCTCGCAGATCACGCCGGCGGGCCGCAGTCCGGCCAACCGCATGAGGTCGATCGCCCCTTCGGTATGGCCATCGCGCGCCAACACGCCATTGTCGGCGGCCCGCAGGGGAAAAACATGTCCCGGAGAGGCGATATCGGCGGGCCGTACCTCGGGATCGGCGGCAACCGCAACCGTTCTGGCCCGGTCATGTGCTGATATGCCCGTGGTGATCCCCTCGACGGCCTCGATGGACACGGTGAAGGCGGTGGAACGACGGGCCCGGTTGTCGGCCACCATCTGGGGCAGGCCCAGCCGGTCGACCTGCTCGCCGGTGAGTGCCAGGCAGATCAGGCCACGCCCGAACCGGGCCATGAAGTTGATCGCCTCAGGTGTCGCGAAGTCGGCTGCAATGACCAGATCGCCTTCATTTTCGCGATCCTCGTCATCGACCAGGATCACCATGCCGCCATTGCGCAACTGGCTCAGGGCTTGAGATAGGGCAGACATAGGCGCTCCACATATTTGGCCATGACGTCGACCTCGACATTGACATCGTCGCCAATGGCGAGGGTGTTGAGATTGGTGTGCTCCCAGGTGTGGGGGATGATGGTCACCAGCACGGCAACGCCCCCGTCCCGCTGGTCTAGGTCATTGATAGTGAGGCTGATGCCATTGAGGGCGATGGAGCCTTTTTCGACGCAATAGCGTCCAAGGGCGTCGGGCAGCACAAAGACATGCTTGTAGGCGCCATCGGCCTCGACCCGCTCCACCAGTCGCGCCAGTCCGTCGACATGACCCTGCACCAGATGGCCGGAAAGCCGCGTGTCGAGCGTTACCGCACGTTCCAGATTGGCGTATTGTCCGACGGCGAGGCCACCCAGATTGGTGCGCGCCAGCGTTTCGGGGCTGATGAAGAAACGGGCGCGGCCGGCGCCATCGAATTGGGTGACCGTCAGGCACACGCCATTGACTGCAATGCTCTCGCCCAGCGACAAGTCCGGCCAGCCGCTCTCAAGTTCGATCTCCTGCGAGCCGCCATTGGGCGCGGCCAGAGAGACGCGTGCGCGTTTTTCAATGATGCCCGAGAACATCGTTTTCCTTTCCGTGTGAATAAGCTTGGGAAGCCGGGTTGTGCCGAACGGTTACCCGGTCGGTCCCGTCGGGATTGGCGGCCTGTTCGATCAGGACATGCTCGTCCCAGAGGCCGCTTGTGAGCAGATGCGCGGTCAGGGTCGGACCAGCTTCGACCAGCACTTCCATGCCGCCCGCCATGCCAATCGCTTGCAAGGCGTGGTGCACGTCATCGGCCAGGTGCAGGGCAAAGCCGCGCTCTCGGGCAGCATCCAGATAGGTCTCGGTGACCCGCCGGCGCCGGTCCAGAATGGCCAGCATGCGTTGCTTTTCCGGATGGTCTGGCACCCGCCGCACGGTAAAGAGAGGGTTGTCGGCCAGCACTGTCCCCGAGCCGGTCAGGATGGCATCGGCCCGGCGCCGCAGACGATGGGCCAGGTCCAGCGATGCAGCGCTGGTAAAGGTCTTGCGCCCGGCAGCCGGCACCATGCTTCCCGACGCGGAAATGGCCTGCTTGATGGTGATGAAAGGCAGTCCGGTCCGGACGCGTTTTGCGAATGGCGCGAGCAGCCGGTTGGCTTCTCCAAACAGCACAGCGGCCTGGGGGTGGTGCAGATCGGACAAGATATGCACATCGAGCCCCGCTGCGCGCAGGCGTTCGGCGCCTCCGCCCGTGACCCTGGGATTGGGGTCACAGCAGGCAATCCAGACCTGGCGTGCGCCTGTGCTCAGAATGGCCTCAGCGCAGGGTGGCGTGCGGCCGCGGTGATTACAGGGTTCGAGCGTCACCACGACACTGTCGATTTTATCGGCAAGCCCGGCGGCGCGAGCCTTGTTGATGGCGTCAGCCTCGGCATGAGGCATGCCTGCCCGCCGATGTGCGCCGGTAGCCAGTTCCCGCCCATTGGCGTCAAGCAGCACGCAACCGACCGGCGGATTTGGCGCGGTTGCGCCTTCATGGGCCCGCGCCAGATCCAAGGCACGCGCAAAGGCGCGCAGGATCGGCTGCGGCGGAAAGTCTGGATTGGGGTAAACTGCGCTTTCGTCCATGCCCGTCCCGTCGTCACCAAAGACGCGTTCCAGGGCAAATGACGACAAGCACGCGCTGTCCGGTGAACGGAAAGCGCGCGTCGACGATCATCGGTTCTCTTCCATCCGGACTATACCGTCGGCCCCGGAATTACACCGGGTCTGCTGACCCCATCCCGAAGGATGGGCGCTCGCGGGCTGATGTGCACAAAGACACAATTACCGCCGGTGGGGAATTGCACCCCGCCCTGAGAACACTCATCCGCATTGAATAGGGAGCGCGGGCCGCAAGATCAAGTGGGCACAAAGGCGTAACCAGTGAGGCCCTGTCACCTGTGCTTGCTATAGGTGGAATTCGGGTTGTGACTGCAAAGCGGCACGATAACTGCCCCGCCGATCAGCAAGGCGCCCCTGTTCAGACGTTCGCTGATCGGGATGCCCTACTCGGAGCGGACCGGCGGCTCGTAGAGCAAACGTGCACTTGGGTTGCAAAGTCGGGGTCTTTCGACGGAACGCCCAAGATGATTGGTCGTGGAACGCAACCGAAGTGGCAACCTCGCGACGCTGTTTGATCTGCGTCAATCAAATACCAAGTTGATTACGAAGAGTGGGCACCAGATGTTGATCCATTCTGAAATCGAGGCACATGATGTAGATCAAGACCGCAACTTGGAATCGATTCATGACCTCAGCCACTGCCACCCTTCCTCACATCGATATCCGCGCAAGCATCGACGAATACCTCGACCAGTCCGACTGGCGGGTGAATGCCAATGCCAATCAGGGCTACTCCCTAGGAGGCTTGATCCTGAACACGGCCGGCAAGGTCGTCGCCAACTACTGGCTCTCCCATGTCTACCCCGAGGCGATCGGGAAGGCGCATCGCGATGCCGACATCCACATCCATGACCTCGACATGCTCTCGGGATATTGCGCCGGCTGGTCCCTCCGGATGCTGCTCGAGGAGGGACTGAACGGCATCCCGGGAAAAGTCGAATCGGGTCCGCCGAAGCATTTCTCGAGCGCGGTCGGGCAGATCGTGAATTTCCTTGGCACCCTCCAAAACGAATGGGCCGGCGCGCAAGCCTTCAGTTCTTTCGACACTTATATGGCGCCCTTCATCCGCAAGGATGGGCTCGACTACGCCCAGGTCCGCCAGTCCATCCAGGAATTGGTCTACAATCTCAACGTGCCGGCCCGCTGGGGCACGCAGGCGCCCTTCACCAACCTGACCTTCGACTGGACCTGCCCGCAGGATTTGCGGGACCAGGTTCCCTTCATTGGCGGGGAGGACATGGATTTCACCTACGGTGAGCTCCAGGCCGAGATGGACATGATCAATCGGGCCTATATCGACGTGATGACCACGGGCGACGCGATGGGGCGCGTCTTCACGTTCCCTATCCCGACCTACAACATCACGCCCGACTTCATCTGGGACAGTCCGAATGCCGACCGACTGTTCGCGATGACGGCAAAATACGGGCTTCCCTATTTCCAGAACTTCGTCAATTCCGATCTCGAGCCGCACATGGTGCGCTCCATGTGCTGCCGGCTGCAGCTCGATCTGACCGAGTTGCTCAAGCGCGGCAACGGCCTGTTCGGCAGCGCTGAGCAGACGGGGTCGCTGGGCGTCGTGACGGTCAATTGCGGTAGGCTCGGATACGTTCATGCCGGCGACGAAGCTGGTCTCATTGCCCAGCTCGACGACCTGATGGACCTGGCGCGCGACAGCCTCGAGATAAAGCGCAAGGTCATACAGGGCCACATCGACGGCGGGCTGTATCCGTATACCAAACGCTATCTAGGTGATCTGAAGAACCACTTCTCGACGATCGGTGTGAACGGCCTCAACGAAATGGTCCGCAACTTCTCCTGGGATGTGGACGACATCACCACGGATGCTGGACGAGCGCTGGCAATCCGGCTTCTCGACCACGTGCGCAGCCGCATCACCGGCTACCAGGAGGAAACCGGCCATCTGTACAATCTCGAGGCGACGCCTGCGGAAGGCACAACCTATCGTTTCGCCAAGGAGGACCGAAAGCGATTTCCGGGAATCCTGCAGGCTGGCACGGACGAGAATCCCTACTACACCAACTCCTCGCAGCTGCCGGTCGGCTACACCGACGATCCGTTCGAGGCGCTGACCATGCAGGACGAGCTGCAGTGCAAGTACACCGGTGGCACGGTTCTGCATCTCTACATGACCGAAGCGCTATCCAGCGGCGATGCCTGCCGCAAGCTGGTCCGGCGCGCGCTGGAGAACTTCCGGCTGCCCTACATCACCATCACGCCGACATTCTCGATATGTCCGACGCATGGCTACCTTTCCGGCGAACACCAGTTCTGCCCGAAATGCGATGAGGAGCGCATCGCCAAGAAACGCTCCGCCCTCGTCAACTGAGCTCACGAAAGGAACCTGTCATGAGCATCCACCCAACCGATCTCGTCGCCAACCGCTCCCACGAACCGCTCCTGCTCGACAGCGAGCGCCAGCCCTGCGAGGTCTGGACCCGCGTGATGGGCTATCATCGCCCAGTCTCCTCGTTCAACCGGGGCAAGAAGGGTGAGTTCCGCGAACGTCGCTATTTCCGCGAAGCGAGTGCGAAGCTTGACTGAGATCCGCGTCGGCGGATTGGCTCGGCTGTCGTCCTGCGACTGGCCGGGCCAATTGGTCGCCACCATATTCTGCCAGGGCTGCCCTTGGGCCTGCCGCTATTGCCACAACCCTCATCTCATTCCCGCCAATGGCGATACCCAGATCGACTGGCAGACAGTGTTGACCTTTTTGAAGGGCCGCTGCGGTCTCCTGGATGGCGTTGTGTTCTCCGGTGGCGAGCCTACGCTCCAGCCACACCTGGAAAGCGCCATCAAGCAGGTCAAGGCAATGGGCTTTCGCATCGGCCTGCATACCGGTGGTCCCTATCCTGGGCGTCTGGCGCAGATCCTTCCCCTGGTGGATTGGGTCGGGTTTGATATCAAGGCTCCGAAGAAGGCATACGATCGGATCACGGGCGCGCGGCACAGTGGCAACAAGGCCATGCGAAGCCTTCGTCTGTTGCTCGATAGCGGGGTTGCCTATGACCTGCGCACCACCGTGCATCCGGATCTACTGAGTAAAGAAGAGTTGCTCGAGCTCGCCGCCGAGGTCAGCGACGCCGGCGGCAAGGATCATCGCATCCAGAAGTTCAGGCCAGATGGGTGCGCCGATATCGACCTTGTTAACAGCCTGAACCTGGTTTCCGGTGACAGTGGACAGAGATAGAATTCTTGCCGCTACTTGGCGGAGGTGATGCGACAAGGTGTCCTGGAGTTCATTCCGTTAGCGCCGCTCACTTGGTCAACACTCCGAAGCGACAGGTTTGTTGATCGGCGTCAATGAGCGGCCGGTTGGAAGGCGTATTCGTGTCGGCGTGTTCAAATGGAGACCACGATGAAGCGCCTTTACCTGCCTGCGATAGTGGCCGTCACCTCTCTAATTGCAAACACTGCTCCGTCATTTGCCCATTCGACCTTGGAAGTCCAGGAAGCCAGCCTCGGCGCCGGCTACAAGGCCGTGCAGCGCATGCCCCATGGCTGCGGCACCGAAGCCACCCACACCGTGCGGGTGCAAATTCCGGAAGGCTTCTACAATGTGAAGCCTATGCCCAAGGCCGGTTGGAAGCTCGAGACCGTCACCGGCCCCTATGAAAAAACCTATATGAACCACGGCACCGAAGTGACCGAGGGCGTCAAGGAAATCGTCTGGTCGGAAGGCAACCTGCCCAATGAGTGGTATGACGAATTCGTCTTCCGCGGCACCTTTGCAGACACGCTCGAGCCCGGCCTCTTCTACTTCCCCTCCATCCAGGAATGCGCCAATGGCGAGGAGGCCTGGATTGACACGACAGGGTCCGAGGACGCCGAAATGCCGGCGCCGAGCCTGGAACTGGTCGAAGGAGAACACCACAGCCATTGAGTTGTGGTGCAGACAAGCAGTGGGCCGCCGCCTCATTGAAAGCACCGAAAGAACGAAGATCCTCCGATGTTCGCACCGGAGGATCAAACCCTCAATTGCGGAGAAGTCAAATGACCCTCAAGCTATTTTTCGCGGGCTTGGCGCTCGCCCTCGCAATGCAGGTACCGGTTCCGGTCCTGTCCCAGGAACGTGCCATGCAAACTGTCGATCGCGTTCCAGCGGTCGTTGTGGGCGACATTTCGATCTTCGGACCTTTCACTCGAGCGACATTGCCAAATGCACCCGTGGCGGGAGGCTTCCTCTCCATCGTCAATAGCGGCGACGAGGTCGACCGTCTGGTCTCTGCCCATGCGGCCATTTCCGGCGAGACGCAAATCCATGAAATGGCGGTGGAGTCAGGCGTGATGAAAATGCGCCAGCTCGCTGATGGTCTCGAGATTCCCGCCGGAGGCGAGGTCGTGCTGGCTCCCGGTGGTTATCATCTGATGTTCATGTCGTTGTTGCAGCCCATCATCGAAGGCGAACGTGTTCCTGTCACATTGGTATTCGAGAAGGCCGGCGAGATCCGGGTGGAATTGATCGCCGGCGGGGCGGCCGCTGACAAGGCGGCAAATCAGATGCCGGGGCATTAGCATGCGAACCCATGGCTGGACCGTGGCGCTATGGATCTCGGTGGTTGCCGTTGGCCTCGTGGCGATGGTTCACAACTTCTTCGAGACAGAACCTGCCCATAGCACGGCGTCGACACTGGGACGGGGAGACTACGCCCTCCTGACCACGCAGGGCGAAGCCTTTACGGCAGACACTCTCGTCGGCAGGCCCTCCATGCTCTTCTTCGGGTTCACCCACTGCCCGGAGGTCTGTCCAACATCGTTGGCCGAAATGACGGCGTGGTATGAGTCATTGGGTGCCGAGGGCGATGGTCTGGATGCCTGGTTCATCTCGGTAGATCCAGCCCGCGACACGATTAAGTTGATCCAAGATTATGTCGGCTGGACCGAGCGGGTCGTGGGCGTCACCGGAACCGAGGTGGAAGTCGCCAAAGCCGCTGCCTCTTGGGGCGTCTACTACCAAGAGGTGCCACTTGATGGCGGCAACTACACCATCGACCACACCGCATCGGTTTTCCTGGTCGATGCTCAAGGGGAATTCGCCGGGACAATCAATTATCGCGAACCAATGGAGTCGGCAGTGACCAAGCTTAGGTCGCTCTTGGCCCAACCTCGCTAGCAAAGGAGCATGAGCCGAGCGGCGACGCCAAGGCGGGGGCTCCAAACCTGAACTCGCACAGGAGGAAGTAGAACCATGTGGAAGGTTCTCTTTGCTCTGGCATGCGTGGCAATCTTTGCGTCAACTCTAGGCGCTTACTGGGCCTATCGCCATTCGACTTCGCAAACTGACCTCGCTTTTGCTGAGCTCGTTTCACGTGCCAAACCATCGCTTGGCGTCTACGATCCGGTCATGGTGTCGGGTCTGCCGGAAGTGGCCAGACGGTATTTCGATAATGCCATCGAGCCAGGAACGCCTCTTCGCACCACCGTTCGGCTCCGGATGCGCGGGGTCTTCCTTTTGGGCGATAGGCAGAACCAGCAAACCTACCAAATGTCGGCCCGCCAGGTTCTGTCGCCTCCGGCAGAATTCGTATGGGTCCCCACCATGGCCTCGGGTCCGTTGCGGATAACCGGTTCCGATGCCTTGGTGCGGGGCCACGCTTGGACGCGCTTCTGGATCAACTCCCTCGTCCCGGTCGTCAACGAGCATGGTTCATCGGATCTCAATCGGTTGGCGCTGACACGCGCAGCAATGGAGTCGATCTGGGCACCTGCCAGCCTCTTGCCGTCCAACGGCGCGCAATGGCTGCAAACAGGTCCGAATTCGGCTCGCGTGACTTTTCCCACCGGCATAGAACCGATCGAGCTCACGCTTGCTCACGATGGTTCTGTTGTCGAAGTCTTGTCTATGCGATGGAGTGCCGAGAATCCCGACAGGCAATTCCGGCTCCAACCCTTTGGTGGGACTGTCGAGGCGGAGGCGCGATATGGCGGGTTCACGATTCCCCGCTCAGTGAAAATGGGCAATCACTATGGTACCAGTGAGTACATTCCCTTCTTCCAAGCGGAAATGGACGAGGCCGAGTTCTACTAGAGAGAGCCTGACATCGGCATCGTGTCCGCTGCTCAGTTGCCATCTCGGCCTAATGCGGCTCGGCAGCGGCCTCTACCGCGAGCGGTGCCTCCGGCAACTCCTCACCCTGCAGAGCCGGTGGCACTTTCCAGCCCGGGTCGACACCAGTCATATCCGGCAACTCGTGCGCAATGCCTTTGTGGCAGTCGATGCAGGTTGCTTCCCCGGTCAGCAGGTACTGGCTGTGGATCTCAGCAGCGCGCGGTGCCTGTCGCGACAAGTCCATCGCCACGGCCGAATGACAATTGCGGCATTCAAGACTGTCATTCGCCTTCAGCCGAGCCCATTCGTGCTGGGCGAGCTCGAGGCGATGCTCAAGGAATTTCTGACGCGTATCGATGGAGCCAAAGATATGTCCCCAGACTTCTTTCGATGCCTGCATCTTGCGCGCGATCTTGTCCGTCCAATCGTGCGGCACGTGGCAATCAGGGCAGGTTGCCCGGACGCCCGAACGGTTTGCGAAATGCACGGTGCGAGTCAATTCCTCGAAGACGTTGGCCTCCATCTCGTGACAGGAAATGCAGAACTCCTCGCGATTGGTGAATTCCATCGCTGTGTTGAAGCCGCCCCAGAACAGGACGCCTCCCATGAACCCGCCGAGAGTCAGCACGCCCAAGCCCATGGTGCCGGCCGGCGTGATCAGTATCTTCCAGGCCCAAAGGACGACCGATTTTATCCAACCGAACAGTTTCATTCCGAGCCCACAGGTTTGGCGCCGAGATCGATCATGTCCACGAAGTCGTTCTCGACCAGGGGAGCGACGTCGGCCTGCGGCACATGGCAGGCCGTGCAGAAGTATCTGCGGGGCGATACGTCGGCCAGCATCTGTCCCTCGCGAGTCATGAAATGGGTGATGCTGATCATGGGAGCTCCGGACCCTTGCGTGAACTCCCTATTGTGGCACGACATGCAGCGGTTGGTGTTCACCGACAGCTGGTAGCCCTGGATCGAATGAGGGATCACCGGTGGCTGTTCGGGGTAGGCCCGCATCTGCCGCACGTCGTCCGTGACCCAACGCGGAATTGGGTCGGCCTCGACATTGGACATCGGGTCCGCCGGGCCACGCAATTCGGGCGCGAACTGCGCCAGCGCGCTGCCGGCGAGGATACCGACTGCGAGGATGACGCTCATGAGAACCGTCAGGCGACGGGAATGATCTTTACCGCGCATTTCTTGAAATCCGTCTGCTTGGAAATCGGATCGGTGGCGTCCAAGGTGACCTTGTTGATCAACCTGCTGGCATCGAACCAGGGAACGAAAATCACTCCGCTGGGCATGCGATTGCGCCCTTGGGTTTCAATGCGACAACGGATCTCGCCTCGCCTCGATACGATGCGCACTTCCATTCCCTGATTGAAACCCCTTTCGCGGGCATCAGCGGCGTTCATGAAACAAACCGCTCCCGGGAACGCCTTGTACAGTTCTGGAACGCGCATGGTCATCGATCCGGAGTGCCAGTGCTCCAGCACCCGGCCAGTCACCAGCCAGAGGTCGTATTCGTCGTCAGGCGACTCGGCGGGCGGCTCGTAGGGGACCGCGAGAATGACGGCGCGCTTGTCCGCCTGCCCGTAGAATTCGACTTCCGAACCGGGTGTCACGTAGGGGTCGTAGCCCTCGCGGAAGCGCCAAAGCGTTTCCTCGCCGTCGACGACGGGCCAGCGAAGACCACGAACCTCGTGATAGGTGTCGTAGGGGGCGAGATCATGCCCGTGTCCACGGCCGAACTCGGCATACTCCTCGAAGAGGCCCTTCTGCGGATAGAAGCCGAATGCGGCGGCCTCCCGATTGGCGTACTCGGAGCTGACCTCCGCCTCCGAGAACTTGTCGACCTTTCCATTGCGGTAGAGGACGTCGAACAGGGTCTTGCCTCTATAATCCGGGTTTGCGTCCAGCACCTCGGCGGGCCACACCTCATCAGTGGTGAAGTACTTTGAGAACTCCATCAGCTGCCAGAGATCGGACCTGGCATCGCCTGGCGCATCGACCAATTGGTGCCAGACGTGGGTGCGGCGCTCTGCGTTCCCATACGCGCCTTCTTTCTCGACCCACATGGCTGCTGGCAGGACGATGTCCGCGGCGCTTGCAGTGATGGTCGGATAGGCGTCCGAGACGATGATCAGATTGTCCGGGTTTCGATAGCCCGGATAGGTTTCATTGCTGTTGTTCGGCGCGGCCTGAAGGTTGTTGTTGACCTGTATCCAGTAAAAATTCAGGTCGCCGTCCTTGAGACGCCGGTCCTGCTCAACGGCATGATAGCCCGGCTCGGCCGGCAAGAGCCCAGCGGGCAGCCGCCAAATCTCCTCGGCATGGCGCCGGTGCTCGTCATTGGTCACCACCATGTCCGCTGGCAGGCGATGGGCAAACGTGCCGACCTCGCGCGCCGTCCCGCAGGCCGATGGCTGACCCGTCAGCGAGAAGGGACTATTGCCCGGTTCGGAGATCTTGCCGGTCAGGAGGTGCAGATTGTAGACCATCTGGTTGGCCCAGACGCCACGGACATGCTGGTTGAATCCCATGGTCCAGAGCGACATGACTTTCGTGGAGGGATCTGCGTAGAGCTCGGCCAATTCCTCGAGGAACCCATGTTCCACGCCGCTGATCTCCGAAGCGCGCTCCAACGTGTATTCCGAGACAAGCTCACTGAAGGCCTCGAAATCGATCGGGTCCATCTGGCCGGCCGTCGCGGCGCCAGTGGCCGCTTGTTCCAGAGGATGCTCGGGACGCAATCCATAGCCGATGTCGGTCATGCCGCGCATGAACTTGGTATGCTTGTTGACGAAATCCTCGTTGACGCGACCGGTCGTGATGATGTGGTTGGCGATGTAGTTCAGGATCGCCAGATCCGTTCCTGGCTTGAAGATGATCGGGACGTCGGCCAGATCCATGCTTCGATGGGTGAAAGTCGAAAGCACCGCGCAGCGCACATGGGGATTGCCGAGGCGTCGATCGGCGAGGCGCGTCCAGAGGATCGGATGCATCTCGGCCATGTTCGAGCCCCAGAGCACGAAGGCGTCGGCATGCTCGAAGTCGTCGTAGCATCCCATCGGCTCGTCGATGCCAAAAGTACGCATGAACGCGGTGGCGGCCGAGGCCATGCAGTGCCGCGCATTGGGGTCGAGATTGTTGGAGCGGAAGCCGGCGCGCATCAGCTTGGTTGCGGCATAGCCTTCGAAGATCGTCCACTGTCCGGAGCCGAACATGCCAAGCGCCTTCGGACCCTTCTCGCGCAGCACCTGCTTGACCTTGTCGGACATCACCATGAAGGCCTCGTCCCAGCTGACGGGTTCCAGCTCGCCATTCTTGTCGTAAACGCCGCCGGTCCGACGCATCAAAGGGGTCGTGAGGCGGTCCTCGCCGTACATGATCTTGGAGAGAAAGTAGCCTTTCACGCAGTTCAGGCCACGGTTCACCTCGGCCTGCATGTCGCCGTGGGTAGCGACCACATGTCCGTCCTTGACCCCGACCATCACGCCGCAGCCCGTGCCGCAGAAACGGCAAGGTGCCTTCGACCACTTTATCTCGAGCGTCTCGACGCCGCCGGCGACCGGCTGCGCGGCCGCGGGCAAGGCTATGCCGGCAGCTGCCGCCGCGACCGCAGCGGCTTGCGCCTTCAGGACGTCACGCCGGTTGAGCTCCAGTGTCATGACGCATCTCCTCCTCAACGTCGGCTTGTTCGAACACCATGCTGGCGGCAAGTACTCCGCCCATCAGGTTTATCGTGGTCAGCTTCTCGCCCAGTTCGCCAGGTCCGCTTCCCTCGAGCACAAGGACGATCTTGCCCTCGCCACTTGCGACCACTTCCACACCCGGCATTTCCGCCAGGCGCTGGGACAGGTCGGGAACGAGCGACGGAAGCGCACGTACGATCGCACTGGATATATGGTGCCGGGATGTCCTGTTCGCGCTGATCCGGCCCAGCATGACGTCCCGGCGGGTTAATGCTTTGTCATTGGCCATGATCAATGACCCCCCGTAGGTGGACCGGGTGGGCCGAAGATCATCTGCCAGATCCAAACAACCAGGCCATAGCTGCCGACGAAGCCGACAGCAACGATCGGCCAGATGCCGAAGGCCAGCACCAGGAATGCGATGATTTCTGAGCGCCGCCTTGATGGCGCTGGCGTCGTGACGCCTACTTCAGGATGTTCGGTCATGCCTCAACCAGCCCGATCTTCATCCGCCCAAACTCTCGAAGAGCTTAGAGTCGCCATCTTGATGGTCAACCCAGAATTTGCCGATATTGTGATCGTGACAAGAAAGATGGTCGTCTTTCCGTCATGGAAATTTGCGCTTTCGCAGAGATGCCCATTGATCTTGTTGCTAAGTCGATGATCAATTTCGCTGCGAGAATAGTCGCGGACTCAAAAACATGATCATCCTAATCAGCAAATACTTCGCATGATTTCGGTTTGGTTAGTGGCGCTGGTGGGAGCGCTGTTGGTCCTGGGCTGGTTGCTGCAGTCCTACTGGAACGCCTCGGGCGACGTGACACCTGAAGATGGGCCAACAGCGCCTTTCCGGGATGTGCTCACGGAGATAGAGGCCGACACAGTTTCAGGAAAGCTGTCGGTCAATGAAGCGGAAGTCGCAAAAGCGGAACTCGCTCGTGAAGTGCTCCGGGCTCGGCGCGAAGTCCAGACCTCACCGAAACAGTCCTTCGGGCTGGGGATGATGGTGACAGGTGCACTGCTGATCCTTGGTTTGACTGTCGGGGGCTACGCGACCCACGGAAGCCCTCATTTGCCCAGACAGCCCCTGGCCGAACGAACGGAGGCGACAGGCTATGAGAGCCTAGCGAAGCGCATCGAGTCCCACCTACTTCGTGATCCCGATGATGCGGACGGATGGCGTGCACTTGCGACCCTGAGAATGGAAATGGGTGCATTCGAGCAAGCTGCGGAGGTATATCGCACGGCACTGGAGATAGGGCCTGCAACGCCCGATGGGCAGACGGATCTGGCGGAGGCTCTTCTATTCCTTGGTAGCGACGCTGCCCGCGCGGAAGCCTTGGAACTCTTGCGCTCCGCCGCCACGTCGGACGAGACCCACATTCGGTCCAGGCTCTATCTCGCATCGGAGCTGACGCGTGCCGGTGAGAAAGACGAAGCGATACAGCTTTGGCAACAAGCGATGGAAATGGCAGTCGGAGATGAACCCTGGCTGGAAGCCGCTCGACAGGGGCTCGCCGTGGCCCGGGGAGGTGGCGATGCAACGCTGATCGACGAGACCGAGATGATTTCCGGCATGGTCGAAGGGCTGCAAGCAAGGTTGTTCGCCGATGGGGGCAGCGTGGAGGAGTGGACGCAGTTGGTCAGGTCGTATCTCGTATTGAACGATCCAGCGAGCGCTCAACGATCCTACGACGCCGCTGTGTTGGCCTATCCAATGGCCTCCGCGCGGCAGGATCTTGACGCGCTCGCGTCGGGTGCCGGCCTCGCAACGGAAGGAGAAGGCGAATGACCAGCGGGGCCAGTGGCCGGAAGGGCTTCACTCGAAAGCAGAAGCGGCTTGTGATCATTGCAGGCTTGGCAGTTGTGTCGGCCATCTCCACCGCCCTGGTGCTGACGGCGTTGCGCGATCAAATCGTCTTCTTCTATGCGCCGAGCGATCTCTCGACCCGTGAGGTCGCGCCTAGTCAACCGATCCGACTCGGGGACTTGGTCAAAGAGGGCAGTTGGTCCCGCAGTGGCCAGGAGAATGTTTTCGTCATAACCGATGGTGCACAAGAAATATCGACCCGGTTCACCGGAATCCTCCCAGATCTCTTCCGGGAAGGACAAGGCGTTGTCGCCGAGGGCGCCATCGCCGCTGATGGTCGTTTCGAGGCGAGCGATGTTCTCGCCAAGCATGATGAGAACTATGTGCCAAAGGAAGTCGTCGAAGCTCTGAAAGCGCAAGGAGAATGGCGCGCGGAGAGTGCAGAGCCGTGAGCATCGAGATCGGACATTTCGCATTGTTCCTGGCAGCGTCTGTCGCCACCGTGGCCGCGATGGGTGGACTATTTTTATGGCGCGGTGGCGCCCGCCTCGCTGCGGTCATGCGGCGCGCCGCCCTTCTGCAATTCATCTTGGTCGCTGTGTCTTTCGTCACCATAGTGCAAGCGTTCGTGGTGTCGGATTTTTCATTGCGCTTGGCCGCGAGTCATTCCCATTCCCTCAAGCCCCTCATTTTCAAGATCTCTGGTGTCTGGGGCAATCATGAGGGATCAATGCTGCTTTGGGTCCTGATCCTGGTGCTGTTCGGTGCGCTGGTCGCGGCACTGGGCAGGCGGCTTCCGTCCGATCTATGCAATTTGGTGCTGGGAACGCAGAGCCTTCTCACGGCAGCGTTTGCCGGATTCCTGCTGTTCACTTCCAACCCATTCGAGCGCTTGGAATTGCCTCCGATCGAAGGCAATGATCTGAACCCAATATTGCAGGACTTTGGGCTCGCGGTGCATCCACCACTGCTGTACGCGGGCTATGTTGGATTCTCGATCTGCTTTTCCTTTGCCATCGCCGCCCTGGTATCGGGGCGCATCGATCAGGCCTGGGCGCGCTGGGTTCGACCCTGGACCATGCTGAGCTGGACCTTTCTCACCCTTGGCATCGCCATGGGATCGTATTGGGCCTACTACGAACTCGGCTGGGGAGGCTGGTGGTTCTGGGACCCAGTGGAGAATGCCAGCTTCATGCCGTGGCTGGCGGGTACCGCTTTGCTCCATTCGGCGCTGGTGATGGAGAAGCGGAACGCTCTCAAGATCTGGACCATCTTTCTCGCCATCATAACCTTCTCCCTCTCGCTTCTGGGCACGTTTCTCGTGCGCTCTGGCATCCTGACCTCGGTCCATACATTCGCCAGCGATCCGACGCGCGGACTTGTGATCCTGACAATGTTGGCGATGTTGATAGGCAGCGCGTTCCTGCTGTTCGCGATCCGCGCGCCAGCGTTGCGCCAAGGTGGACTGTTCGCACCCATCAGCCGCGAAGGGGCCCTGATTCTCAACAACCTCTTCCTCGCGACCGCCGTAGGTGCCGTCCTGATCGGAACTCTGTATCCCCTGGTGCTCGACGCAATCACCGGGACCACCATCTCGGTCGGCGCTCCCTTTTTCAACCTGACTTTCGGGACGCTGATGGCTCCGCTGTTGATCGTTCTGCCCTTCGGCCCGCTGCTGGCATGGAAACGTGCGGATCTGGTCGCAGCCGGCCAGCGGCTTCTGGGCGTGGCGGTCCTGACGGTGGGCCTCGTCGTAGTCGTGATGGCACTGCGTGGTGTGTCCGTTTCGCTGGTGCCAGTCGGGCTTCTGCTCGGATTCTGGGTGATGCTGGGTTCGTTCGCGGAGCTGATCGAACGTAGCAAACTGGGTCGCATCGCCGTTGGCGAGAGCCTTCGCAGGCTCAAGGGTCTGCCACCCTCCATCTGGTCGACCGCTGCGGCCCATTGCGGTGTGGGGCTTACAGTATTGGGGATCGTTTCGGTGACGGCGTGGGAGACGGAACTGGTCACTACGCTCAACCCCGGGCAAGAAGCGACGCTCTCCGGCTACCGCATCGAGTTCGACAGTTTCGATCAAGGACGAGGGATGAACTACCTCGTGGATAGTGGCCGCTTCACCATCACAGCACCGTCCGGTGCGCAGTCGGTGCTGGTGCCCGAGCGACGAACCTATTTTGCCAGCGGAATGCCCACTACCGAGGCGGCACTCAGGACGGATGGCTTGTCGCAGTTCTATCTTCAGCTCGGCGAACCTCAGTCCGACACGCATGTCGTTCGGGCCTGGTACAAGCCGAACATCCTTCTCATCTGGATCGGGGCCCTGATCATGGCCGGTGCTGGGAGCTATTCGCTGCTGGACCGTCGCCGACGCGTTGGCGTGCCCGCTGCAACTCGTCATAGGTCAAGCGTTGCTCGAGGCCCGAGCTCCCCGTCCGGCATTGCGTGACGGCTCTATGGGGGGTGGCTGCTGAGCCTACCGGCTGTTTAGAATCCGCAGGGCTGACGCTCTGAATCTCGGCCTTTGCAAGACGAGGTCCGCGTTTGCCGCATCGATCCGCCGCGCCAGCAGCCGAGCGAACAAGGACGAGCTCTCAAGCTCAACGAGGTCCAGAAACCACTTTTGGAACGACCGCAGATTGCTTGGCCCTCTGCCACTGAGCGCGCGGTAGAGGTTGCGAGTCAGCGCGGAGGAATTAGAGACCGGAGCGCGCTCCAGGAGGATTTCCCGCATGGAGTTGGATACGGCTTCCCAGTCGCCACCGGCTACGTGATGAAGCACGTTGCCGTAGTGCGGATGCTGTTTCAGGTTCGCCAGCAGAACCGCTATCAGCTCCTCGACAGCGATTGCATTGCCGTCGCTGCGCAGCAGAGCCTCGCAATGCGGTGAAATCGGTTCCAGCTTCATCTCTTGCTCCCACCAATGGTCAGGTCGAGCATAGGGCCAGGATCGGAGCGGTCTTTGTTGTGGAGCAAACGACCGACTACACCGGCGATGCGAGACCAGTTGTCGTCTAGAGGGTCGGCAAGCGCTGCAGGAATTCCCGATTGCGACAATACTCGGGGGCGGACGTCAGGTGGACTTCGGTTTTCACGAGATTGGCACATTCATTGGCGTTGGTGCAGAACATGCACCTATTGACGGCGCCACGCAATTCCTGCGCGGCATAGATACTGCCAGGTACGTGCGCGGAGAGATCGCGGTTCATGGCGACGGCCATGTCGAACATGCGGTCGGTGCGGGCGAACATGCTTCCAATAAATGACATCGGTCAGTCCTCCAGTGGTTCAGTGCACAATAGCACAGCGCCGGTCAACGTCCTTGATCCAGAGCAAACCAGCGTTCTGCAGGCAGTGGCCAATCGCATTGCTGTTTGATCTGCCGCAAACATCCAAAAGAAAACATGACTAGAAAACTCGATTTAAGCGGGCGTGTCGCCCGCTCTCATCCTGGCCCCGGTGAGCAACCCGAGTAGCAACTCGACGAACGCAGGACATAGCCTTGAGCACTTCCTTAAAGATCACGCGTCGCACAGCCCTGGTTGGCCTTGCGGGCACTGCCATTACTCTTGCCACACCTGCTCTTTTGCGGGCAGCACCTGCCGCGCGGCTGGCGCTCTACGGCCCGCCGGCTGGGCCGACCATTACCCTTGCCCATGCGGTGGCGACAGGATCGCTGGGCGAGATCGCGCAAGATGTCAGCCTGACCGTTTGGCGAAATCCGGATGAGCTGCGTGCCGGGCTGACCTCTGGAACCATCGACCTTTCCGTGGTGCCCGCCCAGGCGGCGGCGACGCTCTACAATCGCGGCATGGGCGTAAGGCTGGTCAATGTGATGACCAACGGCCTGCTCTATGTCGTCGCGCCCGAACAGATGCTCAACGGCTTTGCCGATCTCGCCGGCAAGCGCCTGGCCGTGCCATTCCCCAACGACACCCCGGATTTCATCGTGCGTGCCTTGCTGGCCAGGCACGGCATCGCCGACAGCGTCGAGCTGACGCCGGCAGGCTCCCCCATGGAAGCGGCCCAACTGCTCTTGACCGGTCGCATCGATGCGGCTGTCCTGTCCGAGCCGGTCGCGACTGTGATTGGCATCCGTAGCCGTGAAGCCCGCAGCAGCCTTGTGCGCGCGATTAACCTTCAGGAGGAATGGGGGCGGGTCACGGGCCTGGGACCGGTCGTTCCGCAGGCCGGTCTGGCCTTGACCAAGCGCTTCAGCGAGGACCATGGCGACCTTATTGCGCCGCTTCAGGCCCTCCTGGCACAAGCCACGGCCCAGGTGCTCGGCGCTCCCGTCGAGGCAGCCGAGCAAGCCTCCGTCCCATTGGAGCAACCCGCTCCCGTGCTGGCGCAATCCATCCCGCACTGCAATTTGACGGCAACGCCGGCATCAGAAGCGCGGCCAGCGCTGGAGGCCATGTTCTCGCTGATGGCGGAAAGCGACCCGGCAGTCATCGGCGGCAGCCTGCCCGACGATGGTTTCTATGCGCTCTAGCAAGTGAGGCGCGGCTTGTTGGGCTTCGCGGGTGATCGTCTTGGCCGCTTGGGCCGGTTCGCCTGGTCAGGCTGGTCGGGACTTGCCGCTGTCGCCCTGCTTGCCGCGGTGTGGCAGGCAGGGCATGAGGCCTATGGCGACTTCATCCTGCCTAGCCCGATGGCCACGGCGACCGCCGCCATTGGATTGTTGGCTGCACCCGAGAATTGGACCCTGTTGCTCATCACCATGCGACGCGCGCTGTCGGGCTTTTTCCTTGCCGGGACTCTGGGAGCACTGCTGGGTGTCATGGTCGGCTATGCGCCGGCCATGATGCGGCTGTCGCGACCTCTGCTGACGGTGGTCCTTGGTGTGCCGCCCATCGCCTGGATCGTCCTGACGATGATTTGGTTCGGCGCTTCCGACGCCACTGTCGCCGCAACGATCCTGGTATCGGCCACACCGATGGTGTTCGTGGCTGGGGCCGAGGGAGTCATGACACGCGACAGGGGCCTCGATGCCATGGCCGAGGTCTTCGGCGCAGGTCCGATCCGGCGCTTCCTGAGCGTCGGTCTGCGGCAAGTGTGCGCCCACCTGCTGCCGGCCCTGGCCCTGGCTCTGGGCACGAGCTTCAAGGTGGCGGTCATGGCTGAGCTGCTGGCCAATGCCGGCGGCGTCGGCGGCGCGCTTGCTCGCATGCGTGCAATGCTCGACATAACCGGTGCCCTGGCATGGGTGATGCTGTCGGTGGTGGCCCTGGTGGTCGTCGAGTATGGTCTCATCAGACCCGTTCGCGCCGAATTGGAGCGCTGGCGCGAGGCTGCACAGCCCTGGGGAGTGAAGCGATGACGGCACTCACGTTAACTGGCGTCGGGCATGCCTTCTTCGGACGAACGGTGCTGTCCCGGGTATCGCTCTCGATTCGGCGCGGCGAGGTAGTGGCGCTTGTTGGTCCATCCGGATGCGGGAAATCGACACTCGCGCACATAGCTGCGGGCCTGATCAGCGCCAGGGAGGGCAGGGTGGCCAACCACTATCGCCGCCACGCCATGGTGTTTCAGGATCCGCGCCTGTTGCCGTGGCGGGGCGCGGCGGGGAACATCGCATATCCGCTGGAACTGTCGGGCATGTCGCGTCGGGAGAGGGACCTGCGCGTCCGTCAGTCCGCGCGCATGGTCCAGCTCGAGGATCAGGATCTGGACAAGTTTCCGGTGGAGTTGTCCGGGGGCATGCGCCAGCGCGTCGCCATTGCCCGCGCCCTAGCCATCGAACCTGACTTTGTCTTCTTCGACGAACCCTTCACAGCGCTCGATGTCGCCCTCAAGCGACGCATGCAAGATCTGGTGATCGCAGCCGCGCAGCAAAACCGGTTCGCCGCACTCTTCATCACGCATGACCTTATGGAGGCGATCCGGGTGGCCCATCGTATCCTCGTCATGCACCATACTGCCCGCCTGCGCGGTCGGGCGCTCTGGCTATTGGCGGCGTCATGGGGGCTAGCCAGAATTGTTGGCTTCCTGGCCAGCGAACAGTTGCTCATCGTTGCTGCTTTGGCAGATCTGAGCTGGTTGCTGGCCCTGATCCTCTACCTTTGCCAGATCTCCATTCAGCGCCGCACCGATCGCCTCGTCGCATTCATCATATGGCTAGCAGCGCTCGCAGTGGCCATCGTAGCCGCTCGCGCCGGAATGTTCATGGGCGACTTCGGGTTCAGCCGTAATGCTTCCCTCGCTTCTGGCCACATCTTTCTTGGTCTTCTGGGTCTCGCTCTGGCGCGCATCACTGTGCCTGTGACCAATCACGTTCTAGATCCCCGCGAGGAAACGGCACCCTATCGACCACATCCCGGACGTCAGAACCTTGCACCCGGACTTGTCGCACTGGCCATAGCCGGCGACTGTTTCGGGCTATCCCCGGCCGTGAGCGGCTATCTCTGGATCGCAGCTGGCGCCGGCTTCCTCGATCGTGTCGCCGAGTGCTTTGTGGGGCGCGAGGCGTTTCGCGCGGAAATTGCCGTGCTCGCGGGGGCAAGCGCTCTTTCCGGACTGGGCCTGCTGACCGTTGGCGCTTCGCGCCTCGGCGCCTCTTGGGGGGAGGCGCCCGGCGTCCATATTGCGCTCATGGGCGGTTTGGGACTGGCCGTGCTGGCGGTGCTGTCGATTGCCGGGCGATTTCATACGGGGCAGGGCCTCGGTCTCAATTGGCCGACGAAGGCGGCCTTCATCATGGTCATAGTCGGGACGACGCTGCGCGCAATGCCCGAGATGGGCCTGCTGTCTTTGCCGCCGGGTCCGCTCCATCTGCTCGCCAGTTGCTTCTGGGCATTGGCCTTCATCGCGTGGCTATATGACTACTGGCCATCGTTGCCGCGTCTGCAAACGGACGAGCCGACCTGCTGACGTTCGATTGTTTGCGCCGGCTCAAGGACGGAGCCTCTCTCCGTGGCTATGAGCCGGCTGCCGGGACCGAAGCGCTGTCATGGACCTTTCGGGCCAGGTGCCCATCCACGCTTATAGCAAGGACCCAGACCATGTGTGGCGATTGCCAGCCTACCGATACAGTCATTGACGTGCGTATGATTGCCCCACGTCTTCGACATCCAATGATCTTCACTGCCTTCGAGAACCTAGGTTCCGGGGAAGCCTTCATCATCATCAACGATCATGACCCACGCCCTCTGCAATACCAGTTCGCCGCAGAATATCCGGACCAGGTCGACTGGGCCTACGAGGCACAGGGCCCGGAAGTCTGGCAGGTGCGAGTGACGCGCCGGGCTGCCTAACCATCCGTTGTTGGTCGACGCCGACGTCTCCTTGGCGTCGGCGTTCTGCTCTGCCCTCCCGTGGCAGTCATGGTGACAATCGCTGTGCAGTCCAGCCGTCGTCTTCCGCTTTGCGCGTGAACAGGAGTCGGTCATGGAGCCGGTTGGAGCCATCCTCCCAGAACTCTATCTCATCCGGTATCAAACGCAGGCCAGTCCAGTGCTCGGGGCGAGGGACCGGGCCACTGACGAATTGCTTGTCCAGTTCGCGCAGACGCGCCTCAAGCGTAGCACGACCAGGTATCGGGGCGGACTGCGCGGATGCGTGCGCGCCGATCTGTGCTCCTCGCGGTCGGTTCGCAAAATAATCATCGGCATAACTATCGGTCACGCATTCAACCGGCCCACGCAAGCGAACCTGTTGACCCTTGACCGGCCAATGAAAGCACACGGCAGCGCTGCTGTTGATCTGCAGATGTTGGCCCTTGGCACTCTTGAGATTGGTGAAGAACACCAGACCGCCGGCTGACACAGCTTGAAGCAGGACCATTCGCACGTCCGGGGTGCCATTGCGGCTAACCGTAGCCAAGGACATTGCGGTAGCCATGAATCCTGATGCATTTTTGGCTTCTTCGAGCCAACGCCCAAAGATGCCGAGAGGCTCAAGGTTTTCAATGTCAGTTGAAGGATCAAAGATGATGTCAGTGGCCATGGTTTTCATCGTGAGTTAGATTCTCTTTGGGCCTACGCAGTCGACACGTGCGCTATCGAAAGCTGTCTCCGCGCCATACCACTTCAAGCAGAACGGCGTCGAGGTGACGTGATGAAGATGGAGCGACGATTTGGTCTTGCTCCCCCGCGTTGGGAAGTCGCTGGGATAGGCACCTGGCGGCAAGCCAGAGACCTGATCCAATCAGGAACACGCACGTTATGAACGGAACCATGGCCATTCTCTCCGATTGCTCGACAGACTTCCTTGCCAGCAGCTAGTGTGCTGGACGGGTGGCTATATAGGCAGCACACGCAACGAGTATTGTCGCAACGCAAATGTTCAGTGCGGCAGATGCATCGCCGGCGACCAGCAATATCAAGAAGCTACAAGCCATGGATGCGACTGCCGCGATCTTCGCCCGCGTTGGAATTGCCCGGTTCTTCCGCCATGCCAAGATATGATGTCCCATTCTTGGATGATCGATCAGCCACTGCTCGAAACGTGGCGATGAACGAGAGAAGCAGGCTGCGGCCAGCAGGATGAACGGCGTAGTTGGAACTACCGGTAGCATGACTCCTAGTCCACCCAAGGCCAGGAATGCAAAGCCACCGAAGGTCAACACCGGCCGAATTATGCTGCCACTCATGTTTCTAGCCTCCCATTCGACGAAGGTCTGCGGCGCCGTTCAAGGCGTGTTCGGAGATGTCCTCGAACAGATGAGCGAATTCCACGAACACGCCGCGATCCGCTTCCACCCAACTGATGTCGTCCAGTTCAGCCAGTAGATCGATCAAGGCGGCGATGGCGGCCCGATGATGTCGCGAGGACAAAAGGTGTCGGCGAACCTCTCGCTGCTGCTCCATCTCGACGAAGCGACCAAGGGCGTCGTTTACCCTCTGCCTGCAGTCGCAATCCAACGCGACCGTGCCGATGATCGAACGGATGCGTTCGACTAGAATGTCCGGATCGGGGGTGCTGCGAATGGGAGACTGATGGTTCATGCGGCGACCCAATTCATGCCGGGAGCTCCATGCAGGAAGCCGTTCGAATAGGGCGCCGCCGAGTAGACGATCTTCAGCTTCGCGATGCCTTCCTCGGGGCACACCCGTCCATCGCGCACTTCGGCAAAGATCTCGGCCACCGCAGCCATGTCGCAATCCTGCGGCGAAAGGCGCAGGTGCGTCACCCCAAGTTCGACCAGGGCGGGCAAATCACCGAGAAGCACCTGGCAGTGCCTCGACATGGTTTGCACGCCATTGACGGTCAGGAACGGCTGACCATCGAGCGTATCGACGTCCAGCCCATCAGGTTCATCGCCGCAGACGAACTGGCAATTGTCCTTGGTGTTGCCCTTGGCTCGGGCATGAGCGCAGCGTGCCGATATCGCCAGTGGAAGGCGTCCGAACGCGATGATTTCAAATTCGATCCCTGGCGCACCCGAGATGATCGATGCGATAGAGGCAGCCGGGAGTTCCGGGCCAAGACAGATCCGGATGGCACCACGCTTGGCCAGCAGCCGAGCGGTCGCACCATTGTAGACATTCACGAAAGGTCCGACGAGATGCGGCTTGCCCGCTAAGACACGCAGCGCGGAAAGGTCGTTCGCTTCGGCCAGTTGCGGCACGTCCGCAAGCCGTCTCGTCTGAGCAGCTTCGCGCTCGAGTGTCACCAGGGCCAGCGAGGCCACCGCGACGGACTTCCCGGCTGCGGTCAACCGTTCGATGACTTGGGGAAGGAAGGGCCGGGTGAAGTGGTCTCGCTTGGAACAGACCACCTCACCCAGCGTCACCGCATCGACATGCCCCGACTCTGCGATGCGGTAATAGAAATCGCGCCATTTCTCGCCGGACCACAAATAGGGAACCGGACCCATGGTAATCTTGAGAGAAGAAGGTGTTGGCATAGTCAGCGCCACTTCTTTTCATAGGCGCCCGCCGTGGTGCGTTGGCCCTCGCTCAGGCGGTGCAACTGCGTCAATTTCTGGGCGCGCGCTTCCTTGGGCGCTTCGAGGGCCGCACGCAGGCTTGAAACGACCTGCGCAACATATGCCTTGCCGCGCTGGCGACCTTCGATCTTGAGGGCGGTGACGCCAGCCGATCGCAAGGCATCGAGGTGCTCCATGACATCGAGACTGACGGGATCTTCGAAAGCGTATCCATCATCGTCGGCAATATGGAATCGCCCCTTGCACAGGGTTGGATAGCCCGCCGGCTCATCCTTGCCGAAGCGGTTAATGGTGAAGCCAGCAAGTTCCGAGACCATGTCAGGTCCGTCCTCGCGGTAGCGGACATGGCTGGCGGGCGAGCAGACGCCCTGCATGTTCGGCGATTGCCCCGTGACATAGGAGGAGAGCGAGCAGCGCCCCTCGGCCATGACGCAGAGGCCGCCGAAGGCGAAGACCTCCAATTCGCAATCGACGTTTCGCGCCAGATTGGCAATCTCGGGAACGGTCAGCACGCGGGGCAGGACAAGCCGCTTGGCGCCAAAGCTCTCCACCAGGAGGGCGATCGCGTCGACATTGGAGGCCGAGGCCTGCACCGATACGTGAAGGCGCTGGTCGGGATAGGTGCTAGAGACATAGTCCATCAGCGCCATGTCGGCGAGAATGACGGCATCGGCGCCAGCTGCGACAGCGTCATCGGCGGCACGGTACCAGAGGTCCTCGTGTCCCGCCCGCATGAATGTATTGAGTGCCACATAGGTATGCACCCCTTGGGCATGGCCATGTGCAACGGCCTGGCGCAATTCCTCTCGGGTGAAGTTGAGGCCGGGGAAATTGCGCGCGTTGGTCTCGTCGCGAAAACCGCAATACACCGCGTCGGCACCGGCCTCGACGGCCTCGCGAAATGCAGCGGGAGTGCCGGCTGGGCAGATCAATTCCATGACTAGGCCATCCCCTTGAGAGCGCGATGGCGAATGACCTCTGCAATCCGCCGGAATGGCAGTGCCAGCGGACCAGCCATGGCGGCCAGATCTCTGGGAAGGTCGAAGCTGCAATCATCGAGGGCATTGCGCAAGGCCAGCATCGCCTCCATGTCCCCCGTTACCGACAGGCTGCGCGAAAAGAACACCGCATCGCCATCGATCCGGCCTTCCAGAAGAGCCAGCAGGGTCAGCATCGGCCCCGCGATGGAGGCGTCGGCACGCGGCTGGGCTGCCTTGCGGAAGGTGTGTATGAACTTGCTTTCCGGATGCACAAGGAAGACGAAGTCGAGATCGGTAGGTGCGAAGCAGAAGCGCTTGTTGGCTTCGTTCCCGAGGCGATCAAAAAGGTCAGGGTGCTGCTGCAGCGCCCGGTGGAACGCCTGGTTCACGACGCGCTGCACCAAGGCAACGGGCAGTTTGTCGATGGTCAAGGAGAGCGGGCGCGGCAGCAGCATGTGGCGGCTCCTGTTGAGTGGGACGCGGGAAATGTCTTAGCGGGCTGCCGCAAGCAGGACTTTGATGCAGCGCAAGGAAAGTCCGATGTGTATCTGGCATGGCTTGACCATGAGCCACCGACTTCTGCCTACGCCGCGCTATCCTATTGCCCAGTCTTTGGGAGCATTCGTACATCAGCTCGAAGAGCGCGGGCTGCTCCGACGCATCCGGGTTCCGGTCTCGATGAGACATGAGATCACCGAGATCCACCGGCGTGTACTCGAGGCCAACGGACCGGCGCTGCTGATCGAATGCCCTGTCCGCGAGGACGGAACGCCATCGACCATACCGGTGCTGGTCAACGTGTTCGGTACGATCGAGCGGATAGCCTTGGGCATGGGGCTGGATGTCGGGGACCTCGACGCCTTAGGAGCAGGCCTGGCCCAACTGCGGTCCCCAAGGCCACCGCGCGATCTTCGTTCGGCCTGGGCGCAGCGGGACATGGTGCGCGCAGCGCTGAGCTTGCGCACCAAGCCGGTCGGCAGATCCCCTTGTCAGGAAGTCGTCTGGCGCGGTGATCAGGTCGATCTAGGTCGTCTACCGATCCAGACCTGCTGGCCCGGAGAACCCTCGCCGCTCATCACCTGGCCGCTGGTCATCACACGCTCGCCCGACGATCCCACGGACATCAATGTCGGTGTCTATAGAATGCAGGTGCTAGGTCCTGATCGCGCCATCGTACGTTGGCTGCCGAGCCGAGGCGGAGCGCGCCACCATCGACTGTGGAGCGATCGCGCCGCGGACATGCCCATCGCCATTGCCATGGGTGCCGACCCCGCGACACTCCTCGCGGCCGTCATGCCTCTGCCAGACGGTTTGAATGAAATGGCGTTCGCAGGAGTGCTGCGCCGGCGACAGAGTCGCGTCGCGCGCGCCATTAGCGTGGGCCTGCCGGTGCCTTCAGAGGCCGAGATCGTTCTCGAAGGTACCGTGAGTGCAACAGAGACCGCCCCCGAAGGACCGTATGGCGACCACACGGGATACTACAATTCGGTCGAACCGTTTCCGGTGGTGACGCTCAATACCATTACAATGCGTCGAGATCCGATATACCTGTCCACCTACACCGGGCGCCCGCCGGATGAGCCGTCGCGGTTGGGAGAGGCGATGACACCGCTCTTCGTGCCCCTAGCGCGCCAGCAGTTCCCCGAGATCAACGATCTCTGGTTGCCTCCCGAGGCCTGTTCATACCGCGCCATGGTCGTGTCCATCGACAAGCGCTATCCCGGACAGGCGCGACGGGTCATGATGGGCCTGTGGTCAATGCTGCCGCAATTCTCCATGACCAAGCTGATCATCGCGGTCGATCCGGACATCAACGTCCGAGACTGGTCCGATGTCATGTGGGCCCTAGCAACGCGATTCGATGCGACGCGGGACCTGGTCGTCATTCCGGACACGCCCATCGACTATCTCGACTTCGCATCGCCCCGGCCGGGGCTGGGTGGCAAGCTTGGGCTGGATGCGACCAACAAGATCGGGTCCGAAACCGCCCGCGAATGGGGCAGGCCCCTCTCCATGTCGGATGATGTCATGGCCAAGGTTGAGGCCATGTGGCCAGACCTGGGGCTCGTAGCATGACCAGCCATTGTCGCGTCGTCCTCGCTCTGACGGGCGCATCCGGGGCCGCCATCGGCCTGCGCATCGCCGAGCGACTGGCGGGAAGGGGTGATGTGGCCACCCAGCTCGTCGTATCCGACGCAGCCATGCGCACCCTGGCGCACGAGATCGGCCCCGATGCCTGGGAGAGACTGGCGGCTTGCGCGGACACGGTCCACCAGGCCGGCGACATTGGCAGCACGATCGCGAGCGGCTCGTTCCGGACGGCCGGCATGATCGTCGCCCCATGCTCGATGCGGACCCTGGCCGCCATCGCCACCGGGCTATCCGATAACCTGATCACGCGCACCGCGGACGTGCATCTCAAGGAAAGGCGGCGTCTTCTGTTGTTGGCGCGGGAGACGCCGCTTCACCTGGGTCATCTGCGCAATATGGTCGCGGTGACCGAAATGGGGGCCATCGTCATGCCCCCCGTGCCCGCCTTCTATCAAAGGCCGCAAAGCCTGGCCGACGTGATTGATCACCTAGCTGCCCGCGCCATAGACATGCTCCGTCTGCCGGGGGCAGGGTCAGCTGTCGAATGGGATGGTAAGGCCTAGGAGGTCGCCACGGCTAAGGGGTCGGCTCCGAACAGTCCGGCATGGCCACCTGCAAGCAACCAGACGGTTATGAGCGCAGCCACCACCAGAGCGATGGTCATCGGCCGATCAATTCTGAGCGGCGCTCGCCCCCCGATCATGGCAGCGAACGGGAAGACGGAACTGCCCAAGGTCATGGTATTCCATGTTGCACCCAGCCGGCGACGATTGCGGCGCTCGGTCGTGGCCATTCCAACGATGGAGAAAATGCCCAAGGCTCCGAACAGCATGACGCTTCGCACATCGCCATTCGCAATGAAGTGTCCAAGGGCCCAAAGAAGAAAGCCCCAAAGCACGGGATGTCGCGTAATGGCGACGATGGCGCCTGCTTCCTGCTCGCCGCGGCGAAAGCTTATCGAGAGCGGGTTCGGACTTATGAGCCCGGCCACGAGGAAGAACAGGGCGATCGGCACAAGGCAGATCGCGATCCAGGCCTGCCATGCGGCGGGAGCCCAGAGTTCCACGTAGTCAAGCGCAAGTGCGGCGTGGAAGACCCACGCCAACGCGGCGATGGAGACAAGGGAGTAAAGCGCCAAGTACACCTTGCGACCCAGAATCGCCACGAGGCTTTGTCGAATGGCGGGAATGGCCGGGATGGAGTGCAGCGCGAGGAAGAGCGCCAAAGACAGCAGGAACGTGTTCAATGCAGGGATCGATTATTTGGAGTGATGTCTTCGAGCAAGTGGAGTAGATCCTGCTCGGCGTGTACATGCCGTCGAACGCTCTCGAAGAAGCTGCGCAGAAGATAGCCGGTGGCGTCGGGAGACATGATGCTCCGGCCGAGGAGCAGATCATGCAGGGCCTCCTCGACCTCCATGGCCGCTTGATCATCGAATTCGTGCTCTTGTCGAAGCCGTTCCGCCGCCATTCGCAGACCAGCATTGTCCGACGCCAGAAGGAGTGGCATCAGGACACGATCTTCGATCGCATGGGTCGCCCTCAACTGTTCGACCACACTGCTGGCCAGCATCTGGCATTGCGTTCGCGGGACGTCGTTGGGCAGCCCATCAGCAATGCCTTCAAGCAGATTGCAGATGTCCAACAGCCGAGAATAGCGATCTCTCAAACTGTTCAAGTCGACTTCCCCGTTAGACGTCATTTTTGGTACTCCAAGAGCGCCTAGCAATGACAGCTGGCCAAGCAAACGACATTGCGTTGGATCAAGGCCGCGCATCATTGCGTGGCCGATCGTCTTCGTAGAGCAAGCGTTCCGAGGCACCATCGAGATCGTCGTACTGACCGTTTCGCAATGTCCATAGAAAGACGAGGAGACCTAGAAGGCCAAGGATGATGGAAATCGGTATGAGATAGAAGAAGTCGGTCATGCTGTCTGGTCCTGTAGATCGGAGACCGCTTCATTGCGGACAAGTGGGCGCCACCCAAGTCGCAAGGCGTTCGCCACGACCACGACCGAAGATGCCGACATGGCGATGGCGGCAAGGAAGGGGTTGACGAAACCAGCAATGGCGACAGGCAGCGCCACTGCATTGTAGAGAAGTGCCAGAGCCAGGTTCTGTCGGACCAGCTTGTTGGCGTCCCGGGCGATTGCTATCGCCATTGGGATGGCGTTGAGATCATTCTTCATGAAGACCAGGTCGGCGGCATTGCGGCCGATATCGATGGCGCTGCCGGGCGCCATGGAGGCGTGCGCGCGTGCCATGGCTGGCGTGTCGTTGAGACCGTCGCCGACCATGAGCACTCGATGCCCGGCGGCTTCAAGCTCTTCGATGCGATGAAACTTGTCCTCGGGAAGCAGGCTACCGCGTCCGGCGATGCCGAGCTTTGCCCCAATTCCCTCGACCAAGGCGGCGCGATCGCCCGATAGGATCTCGACACGCAGTTTTTCGTCCAGCAGAGTTTTGACGCTCTCTGCAGCATGGGGGCGGAACTGATCAGCGAAGGTGAAGGCTGCCAGGGAGACTCCGTCCCGGCTGAACACGGTGCTGGCGTCGCCAGCCTCCGCTGGACTGGACCAACTCGCACGTCCCAGCCGATAGAGGTGGCCTTTGTATCGCGCTTCGATTCCCAGCCCCGGCTTCTCCTCCACATCGGTCCAGGCAACATCTGGTGCCGAGCGGAAGCTGCGGGCTATTGCCAAAGAGTAAGGGTGACGCGAGCGGGCCGCCAGGCTTGCAGCCATGGTCAGCGCCTCGACGCTGCCGCTTGATGCAATTGGTGCGGCAAGCCCTGTGGTCAGTGTGCCGGTCTTGTCGAAGATCACGGTGTCGATCTCCGCAAGTCGTTCGAGCGCGGCACCGTCTCGGACCATGATGCCGGCCTCGAAGAGACGCCGGGCGGCCATGACCTGCACCATAGGAACGGCGAGGCCGAGGGCGCAGGGACAAGTTATGATGAGCACCGCAATGGCGATCGTTGCTGCATTGTGCAAATCGCCGTTGGCTATCATCCATCCGAGGAAGGCCATTGCAGCAGCCAAATGAACGACTGGCGAGTACCAGGCAGCGGCCCGGTCGGAGATGCGACGATAGCGATTGCGGCCGGCCTCGGCATCCTCAAGCAGGGTGACAAGGCGACTGAGGGTCGAGCCTGTTTCGTCCGCCGTGGAGCGAATGGTCAGCGCACCGGAGACGTTGAGGGCGCCGGCTGGAACGGGCTGGCCCGGCCCTACAGGCTCGGCGAGACTCTCACCGGTCAGCAGACTTTTGTCCAGAGCGCTCAAACCGGTCACGACTTCGCCATCGAGGGGGATGCGCTCCCCAATGGCTACGGCGATCATTGAGCCGGGTGCAATTTCGGCCAATGGCATGAAGGCGGGGCCGTGGACTTCGTCTATGACAAGGGCGCCGGTGGGCGCGAGGCGCGCGAGGCCCTTTACCGCATTGCGGGCGCGCTCGCGCATCGCGTGGTCCAGCGTCCGACCGATGAGCAGGAAAAAGATCAGCGAAGCGACGGCATCGAAATAGACCTGTTCGCCCGAGACGCCGGTATCGTAGACGCTCAAGGTAAATGCCATGACGATGCCGATGGTTACCGGAACATCCATGTTGGTCCGGCCTGATCGAAGCGCGCCCCAGGCGGATTGGTAGAAGACGCGCCCCGAATAGAGCAAGGCTGGCAAAGTCAGCGCCGCGCAGATCCAGTGGAGCAGATCGCGGGTGGGGCCATCGGCGCCCGCCCAGACCGAGCCGGAGAACATCATGATGTTCATCGAGCAAAATGCAGCGACGGCGAGTGCGCGGACGAGGCCCGTGAAGCTGCTGTCCCGGCCGGCTTGTTCGAGCGAGAAGATGTTGGGTTCGTAGCCCAGCTCGACCATGCGATGCACCATCGGCGGCGGGCTCTCGCCGTCCCGCCACCTGACGGTGACGCGCTTTCCTGAAAGGTTGACGCGGCTGGAGACGATGCCGGGCATGCTGTCGAGGGCCGTTTCGATTGTCCGGATGCAGGCACCGCAATGTATGGAAGGCACCGAGAACTCGGATTGCCTGAGGCCATCGCCCAAAGCGCGGCTGGCCAGCCGGACTTCGTTGTCTGACGGTCCGCGGTTGGGGCCGCCCGCCAACGACTCCACGAATGCTGCAGGGGGGACGCAGCAGCTCATGCGCGGCCCCCCCTTACCATAACACTCTCGGGCTTGCCCCGAGAGCGATCCTCCCAGAGCGCGGAATTCCGGATCGAATCCTCGCTTGCCCTCGGGGCAAGCCCGAGAGCGTTACGGTGTTTGCGGAACGTGTGAAACCAGCTCCAAGGTCGCATCGTCTGCCCTATTCTCCTCGCACCGCCAGATAGGCGTGCCAAGTCGCGTGACCCAGAAGAGGAAATATGATGATGAGGCCGAGCAGACCGGTGGCGAGACTAACCAGCACAAGGCCAACGACGAGAGCGGCCCATACCAAGGTTGCAGGCATGTTGTTCGTGACGAAAGACATTGAGAGACCCATTGCCGAGAAGGCGTCGTGGTGCCGGTCGAGAACGAGTGGAATGGAGAAGGCCCCGATGGCGAACGAGAAGGCGGCGAACAGGCCGCCGATAGCCGTGCCGACCAACAGCATCGAAATGCCCTCAGGGGTAGTGAGGAGCATGGTCGTCACCTGGTCAAAGCCCGGAAAGGGGCGCCAGCCAAAGAACAGCGCGTAGAGAAGCACCGCGGCGCGAACCCAGATTAGCATCAGGGTCATAAGGACCGCACCGACGAAGAACAGATGCATGCCGCCGCGGGGAAACAGCATGCTGCGGAAGGACAGCCTCTGTCCCGATGCGAGTCTTTGGCTCTTGACGTAAAGACCTGTTGCCAGCAGCGGACCGATCACCAGGAAACCCGCTAGCGCGGGAAACAGGATCTGTGCCCAGTCTATGACGAACATGGCATAGATGATCATGTAGGAAACCAGCGCGACGCCGAGACCATAAGCGATACTCAGGTCAGGTCTCCGCCAGAGGTCTCGCCAACCCGCCCCTAGCCATTCCAGTGGTGCTTTGGCGGACAGCTGGCGGTTGTGATCGACCGCACGGGGCAGGGCCGGTTCATGGGGAGGCAGGATGTCGACCGTCTCGTTCATGGCGGGCTCCTCAGAATTAGCAGCCGGACTTCGCGGCGCGGAAGTGATCGGTGCTGCCATCAGGCACCTTGAGGTGACTGACGCAGCTTGGTTGCGAGGTGAATGCGACGTAGACCAGATGGGCGTTGGCGAGCAGGAGAACGGCAACAATGCCGGTTCCGACCAACCAACCCAGCGGCAGACGCCACCTGAGGGACGTACCGTCTTGGGCGCTCATGGCGTCGCGCCTCGCAGGTCCATAACGTACAGTGCCAGCAAGCGGATCTGGGTCGAGCTGAGGCGGCCCTCCCACGAGGGCATGGTGCCTTGGCGACCGTCATAGATGGAGTGGCGAATCGTGCTGCGATCGGCTCCGTAGGTCCAGAAGGCGTCGGTCAGATTGGGCGCACCGGTCTCCACCATGCCCGTGCCGTCCTCGCCATGGCAGCCAGCACAGTTGTCGGCGAAGAGCGTTTTCGCACTTTCGGTTTCCTCGGCCGACAGCGACTTCTGACCCTGCAGCGAGACCAGATAATCGGCCAAGGCGCTGATCTCAGCGCTTGCCAGCATCTGATCGCGACCAAAGGCCAACATCTGCCCGTATCGGGTTTCGGGGTGGTTAGAGTTGATGCCAACGCGAATGGTCTCGGCTACGGTTTCGACGTCACCTCCCCACATCATGGGAGCCTCAGCGATGTTTGGGTAGCCCGGATTGCCCCCGGCATCATAGCCATGGCAGCCCGCGCAATTGTCGCCAAACAGGGCTGGCCCGGTTTGCCGGACGACGGTCATGATCGCATCGTCTCCCGCCAATGTCGCAAAATCCTCGGTGGCAAGGCGCTCGCTCCAGCTGGCCTTGGCGACATCGGCCTCTGCCAGGGACTGGCGCACGGCCTGATGCTGGTCTGCGCCCAGAAGTCCACGGAAATAGTCGTTTACGCCGGGCCAGGACGGCATCAGGACGGTCCAGCCTATTGCGAAAAGGGAAAGGGTCGCTAGAAAGGCCCATAGCAGGCGCGGAACCGGCGTGTTCAGTTCCTTGATGCCGTTCCACTCGTGGCCCGTGGTCATCTGCCCGGAGAATTCGTCGCGTTCCTTCAGCGCCATGGCCGATCCTCCTCGTCGAGCACGGGGACTCTGGCAGCCTCATCGAACCCCTTCTTGTTACTGGGCCAATAAGTCCATGCCAGACAGATGAGGCTCAGGACGACTAGGTAGATCAGGCCGAAGCTCTTGGAGAACCCGACGACTGTGTCGTGGTCGAAAGGCATTATTCGGCCTCCGCCGTTTCGGTTGTGTGGGCGGCATCCGTTAACGCGCCGAGCATTTGCAGGTAGGCGACCAGCGCGTCCATGTCAGTCAGCCTGCCCCTCTGTCCATCGAAGGATCGAATATTGGTGGCCTCGCCGTAGCGCTCGGTCACGCCGCTCGCCTCAAGGCTGTCCGGATTGGCCTGCCCATAGGCGTCCTGGGTTGCATTGGCGATCTGCTCGTCTGTATAAGGCACGCCGACTGCGCGCAGGGCGGCGAGATGCTGGCCGAGATCATCCGTGCGGAGCTGGTCGCGCAGTAGCCAGCGATAGGCCGGCATCTTGGACTGCGGGACGAGATCTCTCGGATTGTACAGATGTGCCGTATGCCAGGCGTCGGAGTATTTGTTGCCCAACCGTGCCAGGTCCGGCCCGGTGCGTTTGGAACCCCAGAGCTGGGGATGGTCGTACTGGCTTTCGACGGCCAGCGAATAGGGGCCATAGCGATCGACTTCGTCGCGTAGGGTCCGGATCATCTGGCTGTGGCAGGCGTAGCATCCTTCGCGGATATAGATATTGCGCCCGGCCACTTCGAGCGGGGTATAGACTCGCATGTCCTGCGCCTCCTCGACCGTCTCATCGATGGTGAAGAGCGGGGCGATTTCGATGAAGCCGCCAATGGAGGCGACCAGGATGATGAAGCCGACCAGGCCCAGGGCGCTGCGTTCGAGGCGATAGTGGAACTTGAACATGAGCGTTATTCTCCGGCCTGCAGGGCAGGTTCGGCGGGCAGGTCGCGGCCCCGGTCGGGCGTTGCCTCCATTGCCGGCATGCGGATGGTCATCACGACGTTGAACAGCGCGGTGATGGCACCGAGCAGGAACAGCAGTCCACCAAAAGCCCTGATAATATAGTAAGGATGCATGGCATCGAGGCTCTCCAGAAAGGAGTAGCTCAGCGTGCCGGCCTCGTCATAGGTGCGCCACATCAGGCCCTGGATAACGCCCGAATTCCACATTGCGAAGACGTAGATGACAGTGCCGGCAAGGGCGAGCCAGAAGTGCATTTCGACAAGCTTGTTCGAGTAAATGCGCTCGCGCTTGAACATGCTGGGAACCAACGAGTAGAGCGAACCAAAGGTGATCATGGCAACCCACCCCAGGGCGCCAGCATGGACGTGGCCGATGGTCCAGTCCGTGTAGTGGCTGAGCGAATTGACCGCGCGAATGGCCATGAAGGAGCCTTCGAACGTGGTGATGCCGTAGAAGATGGCAGCTAGCGCCATGAAGCGGAGAACGGCGTCGTCACGGACCTTGTGCCAGGCACCATTGAGCGTCAGCAGCGCATTGCCTGCCGAGGCCCAGCTGGGGACCAGCAGCACGACCGAGAAGGCCATGCCAAGGGTTTGCACCCAATGGGGCAGGGCCGTGTAATGCAGGTGGTGCGAGCCGGCCCACATATACATGAAGGTGATGCCCCAGAAGCTGATGATCGACATCCGGTAGGAGAAGATCGGGCGATTGGCGCGTTTGGGCAGGTAATAGTACATCATGCCCAGGAATCCGGCGGTGAGGAAGAAGGCCACGGCATTGTGGCCGTACCACCATTGGGTCATGGCATCCTGGACGCCGGCGAACAGGGAATAGGATTTGGCCGAGCCAAACGACACCGGCACCGCAAGGTTGTTGACGATATGCAGGATCGCCACAACCAGGATGAAGGCCATATAGTACCAATTGGCCACGTAGATATGCGGCTCCTTGCGGCGGGCCAGGGTGCGCATGTAGATGGCGAAATAGACCACCCAGACCACGACCAGCCATATGTCGGCATACCATTCGGGCTCGGCATATTCCTTGGACTGGGTCAGGCCCATCAGATAGCCGCTGGCTGCCACGATGCAGAACAGATTGTAGCCGAGGAGCACGAACCAGGGGCTGATTGCGTCTGGAAGGCGGGCGCGGGTCGTGCGTTGGAGGACGTGGAAGGATGTGGCGATCAGCGCATTGCCGCCAAAGCCGAAGATGACACCACTGGTGTGAACGGGGCGCAGGCGACCGAAGCTGAGCCAGGCCACGTCGAAAGTAAGGTCTGGCCAGGCAAGGAGCGCTGCGACCCAGAACCCCACGCCCATGCCAATCACGCCCCAGATCAGGGTCAGGACAAGGCCAGCGCGCGTTGGGGCGTCGTAGTATTCAGACAGGCGTTCGGCGGATGGCTCGGGCCGGTCGAACTGTCTTACGGCGGCGAAAAAAGCAAGCAGCGAAAGTCCGAATATCAGCCAGCCATGAGTGCTCAGCAAATCGCCGCGACCGGCAATGGCCATCGCCAGCCCTGCGACGACCAGGCCGCCAAGGATGATGAATGAGAAGATCCTCTCATCGCGGGAAAAGTCTGAAAACACTGCCGGGCTCCCTTGGTCAAGCGAACGCCTGCGTGCAGGCGTGCGAGGTTTACCCCTAGAGTGAGCGGGCGTGCCTTCTTTGCGCTGGATCAAAGATCACATTCTTTTTCGACTGACACGCCGAGCGCGATACAATTTGCGCTGCGACAAAGTGCACGGGATCATCGCTGATTAGCCTGCGATCATCCGGGCGTTTGGTCGCCGTCCGGTCAATTGGTTTTTGCGACCCGGACAGTGAAATGACAGAGCAAACGGCAGATCTCCCCTTTATCGACGTGCGCACCATTCAGCCCCGCGAGCGGCACCCGAAAATCTTCGCCATGGCCAATGCCCTGACTGTTGGAGAGAGTTTCGTGATCATCAACGATCATGACCCGCGTCCGCTGCACTATCAGTTGCAGGCCGAGTACCCTGGTCAATTCTCCTGGACCTATCTCGAAAACGGCCCGGATGTCTGGCGGGTGCAGCTCGGTCGACAGCTCAAAGCCTGAACCGGGCTGGGGCGGCCTTGCCGGCTGCCCCTTTTCTGGAGCGTGATCATGCATATGGCAACAATATCGCGGTGGACGCTGGCTTATTTCAGCTGCGCACTCATCGGGCTGCTTTGTGCACTTGGACTGATGGCGGCGGGGTTCGGTTATCCCAATGACGGCCTGATGGCGCCCCGCACGCTGGTTGTTGTGCATCTGGTGACCATCGGCTGGCTGAGTCTGCTCATGCTTGGTGCTCTTTTACAATTCCTGCCGGTCTTGATCGGACGTGAACTTGTCTGGCCCAGGCTGCCCCCGGTCGTCCTCACCCTTCTTCTCATCGGTCTTGTACTGCTATTGTGCGGATTTCTTGCGCTGGACGGCTTGCATGGCCTGTCGGCTGACATCTTGCCATTTGGCGGCCTGATCCTCTTGAGTGGGTTTTGCCTTGCTGCCGCGATCCTGTTCACAACGCTGCTGCGAGCCAGTTCTCTCCCGCTGCCGGCCGGCTTCGTGGTGCTTGGTCTGATCAGCATGCTGGTGACGGCCATGCTCGGCGAAACGCTTGCGTCCGTGCTTGCGGGACTGGTTGGCGGAGATTTTTCAGTAGCGTTGGTCGAGCACGGGGTGGGGCTGCACGCCGCGTTCGGATTGGGCGGCTGGTTGACCCTTGCTGCCATGGGGGTCAGCTATCGACTTGTCTCGATGTTCCTGGTCGCACCCGAGCGCAAAGGTGCGCTGACCGCTTTGGCGTTCTGGAGCGCGGCAGTCGCATTGGGCGCGTTGGTAGGTGCCCTTTTTGCGCTGGTCGCGACAAACACGTCCTGGTCTCTGGGTCTCGCACTGACCGGCATTGCGGCGATACTCGCGGTCGGGGCCTATCTGATCGATATCGCAGCGCTCTACAGAACGCGACGCCGCGCGACGCTGGAGCTGCACATGGCAGGGGCGGTGGCGGCTATGGGCATGCTGGGTCTGGGCGCTTCGCTCCTGACTTGGGCGCTCTGGTCAGGCATTGAGAGCGCACTGGCTGCCTCCATGCACGTGCTTGCCCTTGGATGGCTGGGAGGCCTGGGGCTTGCCATGCTCTACAAGATCGTTCCCTTTCTAACCTGGCTTGAATGCTTTGCGCCCCTTATGGGCCGTATCACGACCCCGCGCGTGCAGGATCTGGTCAACGAAGGCCGTGCCGTCCCTTGGTTCGTTCTCTATTTTGCGGCTGAGCTTGCCGGCGCCGCGGCACTTTTGCTCAAAGTTGAGCATGTCTTCCAATTGACGACCATGCTGCAGCTGTTGGGTGCGGTTGGTCTTGTTGTTCAATATGTTCGGGCCAGGCGTCTGGCCGATCTGCCGACAGCCTGGAAAAACCACCCCAGACCCCGCCTGATCTTGCCGGCAACCAGAAAAAGGAGTGTCGTATGACTGAAGCGTTTGAACTCGATGTCCGTCCAATCCTGCGCAATGGCGGCGAACCGTTTGGTGCTATCATGGGTGCAGTCAATGCCCTTGCGCCCGGCCAGAGCCTGAAGCTTTTCGCAACGTTTCGTCCTGACCCTCTATTCACCGTAATGGCGGCCAAGGGCTTCGGCTATGAGGCGACACGGCTGAATGATGGTGACTGGGAGGTAATGTTTGTGCCCAATGCACAATCTGAAGGCGCACCGACTTCAAGGCCGGAAGATCCAGATAGTTGGGCCGATCCCATCCACTATCTTGACTGCACCGAAATGGATCCGCCCGAACCGATGGTGCAAATCCTGGCTAGGCTTGAGTCCATGTCCGAAGGAGAGGTCATGTTCTCGTTGCTCGGGCGCGAGCCAGTGTTCCTGTTTCCAGAGCTACAAGTGCGCGGCCACGCCTGGGCAGGCGATTTTGATGCCGAGGGGACGGCCTACCGGCTGATGGTGAGGGCAGGCCCACGATCATGACGCCAACCCCAAGAATGCACATCGAAGCCGATATACGCGCTGCATTGCGGACGGTCATCGACCCAGAACTGGGACACAACATCGTCGACCTGGGCATGGTGTACGATATTGATGTCGGGGACGCCGGGAAGGTAGACATTCTGATGACAACCACGGCCCGATTCTGCCCGGCCAGCGCGTTCCTGCAGGAAGCAGTCGCAGCCGCGGCTGGCACCGTTGACGGCGTGGAAAAGGTTGAAGTTGAACTAACCTACGATCCGCCTTGGACGCCGGATCGTATGGCGCCAGAGATCGCCATCCGGTTCTGAAACGCCTATTCGGGCCGTGGCTTGCGACGCGTCAGCAGAGCAGGGGCGTATTCGACCAGATAGAGCAGGAAGGCCGCCATCCAGCACAGGCCGCTGATGGCGACAAGGGTCATGTAGTGATCCGGAACCAGCATGGCGCCAGGCCGCAGTACCGCACCGATGACAAGAAAGCCATAGCTGGCGGCGGTGAGCGGCGGTGCTGTTAGGGGCATGCCGGTATGGCCACGCGTCGCCCGGCTCATGATCGCCAGTGTCATCAGGCCGATCGCGCCAACGGTGAAGACATGAAGGGCGGATGTGGCGTCGAGCAGTCCCGAGGGTGCCAGGGCTATGGCGAAGAAGCCAAGAGGGACAGCAGCGTATGCCAGATGCAGCACAAGGACCAATCGCTCTTCGGCGGTCTGCCAGCTCTGCCAGCGTGCCAGACGCATCGCATGAAGCGCGCCCGCCACGATGCAGACAATCACCGTTACAAGGTGGGTCGGCCAAACAACCCAAAGACCCAAGCCTGCAAGCGCGGTCAGGAGCGCCAGAGAGTCGAGGCGATCATAGGGGGCAGGCAGATTTATGACATGCCGCCTGGCCAGCCAGTTGCGGGTGAAGCTGGGCACGACTCGCCCCCCGATAATGCCAATCAGCATGATATAGGCAGCGACCGCCAGGCGGTTGGCAAGCCCGGTATCAGCGCTCCAAACAATCAAGGCGTGGTAGCTGGCATTGGCGACTGCCAAGGCAAGGACGGCCGCCAAAACCTTGAGATCGCGCCACTTGCGGCCGGCAATCACCTCGCGCAGACAGATTGCAAAGAGGAGGGGCAGAAACAGAATGTCGACACCGACTGCCCATCCCACCCCGAAGAGATCCGGCCGGATGAGGACAAATCGGCCTGCCAACCAGACGGCGAACAGGATAGCTAGCGGAGTTCCGGAGACCGGCAATCTTCCGGTCCAGTTGGGAATGGCGGTCAGCAAGAACCCGGCCAGGGCTGCGCTCGTGTAACCAAAGAGCATTTCATGGGCATGCCAGGCAGCACCACCATAGCCGGACCCTATCGGGAAACCGGTCATGAGGCACACGATCCAAAGACCCATGGCCACGACGGCCCAGATGCCGGCTGCCAAGAAAAAGGGGCGGAAACCATAGGCCAGAATCACTGGTCCAGTATGCGCTATTCCGCGTGGTACGGGCGTGCGCTTGATTGGATGTGTTTCATTCATGTGGCACCATGGAGCAAGTCGATCCGTTCCGCTTACCGATCCGAGAGCGCCCCATCATTGTTCTGGCGCAATTAATCCGAATTGTCCCAGCTCTGGCCGTCGGCAAGCGCCTGTAGGCGCGCCTTGTCGAGCACGCGCAGTTTTTGGCGCCCACTTTCCACGATGCCTTGGCTCTCCCACGCACTTAACAGGCGCGATACCGAATGTTGTGTTGTGGAAGTCAGGGCAGCAAGGTCCAGTCGCGTGAGAATCAGGTCGAGCCGAATTCCGTTGCCATCTTCCTGCCCCGCCTGTTCGGCCAGACGAAGGATCGCATGGGCAAGGCGCCGCTCGACATTTTCGGTCGATATTTCGCGGATGCGGGCATGGGCTTCCTGCAGGCGTTGACCGATGGCTTTCATTGCGTTGGTGGCGAGGCGTGCATTCGTTTCGATCATGCTGGTCCAAACCGCATTGGGCCAGCACAGGATGAGGCTTTTGGCGGCTGCTACTGATGTTCCCGGATAATCATGCCTTTGCAGCGCAGGCGCGAAGCCAAAAAGGTCGCCGGGATGAACGACGCGGACAAGTATGTGCCGTCCTTCGGCAGTTGTCTGCGTTACCTTTAATCGGCCATCGATGAGCAGAAAGAACTCTTCTGCAACCTGCCCCTGACGGAAAACCTTCTGACCGGTGTAAATCTGGCGCACACTTCCGGACATCAGGAGTTGCTCTAGTTCGAGAGTGGGCATTTCGGCGAAGAGTGGCAAGGTTCGTATCTGTTGCCAGTCGATGCCGACCAGTGCGCTGTCGCTCCATTCCAACTGCCCGACGAATTCGTCAAAGGTCATCGGAATGAGCCATGCTGTCCCCAGACACCTCCTGGCCGGACGTGCAGCTGAACCAATATGGCAACGTCACAATGGCCGAACCTACGGGTGTTGACATCTGGTTCCTCGCTGGCTCCTCAGCAGGTCGACCCATACCGTATCCGGCCCAAAATGCTCATTCCTTGCGGTCGAGCAAACCAGCGTCAGTTGTCGGCAGCGTTGCCGTCGGCCATGGCTTCAAGCCGTGCCTTGTCTCGGACCAGCAACTTTTGCCGACCACCCTTGACGATTCCCCGGCTTTCCCATGCGCTGAACAGGCGAGACACGGTGTGAAGTGTCGTGCCGGTCAACTCAGCCACATCCTGGCGGCTTAATGGAAAGTCGATGTGGATTCCGTCCTCCTCCCGGCGTCCCGCCTGTTCCATGAGGCGCAGCACCGCATGGGCGACGCGGCGTTCAACTTCCTCGGTGGACATTTCGCGTATACGCGTGTGGGCCTCCTGAAGACGCTGCCCAATGGTGCGCATCGCGTTAACCGCGAGATGTGGATTCTGCTCGACGATATTGCCCCAAACCTCATTGGGCCAGCACATGACCACACTTTCGGCAGCGGCGATGGGTGTTCCGGGGTAGTCATCACGTTGCAGGGCTTGGGCAAAGCCGAACAGGTCGCCAGGATGCACGACGCGCACAATAATCTGCTGCCCTTCGGGCGTGACCTGGGTGACCTTGAGGCGTCCGTGCAATAACAGATAGAATTGGCTGGCCTTTTGCCCCTGTTCGAATACGGCTTCGCCTATGGTGACGCGGCGCATGCTGGCGCGAGCGAGCAGGCGATCGAGTTCTGCATCTGCCATATTCGCAAATAGCGGCAGGCTCCGAACCAGACTTCGGTCGATATCGGCCACGATACTGTTTCCCGATTGGCGATAGGCTGGGCATACAACAAAACGCCAATGGACGATACCGTTCCGGTGTCGCACCCGAGGCTCGGGCTGGACCCTGTTGACCCGAAACTATTGGTTGGGAAAGAAGCGCCGAATCAGGCTTTCGTGCCAACTCGGGCGCCTGACCAGGCGAAAACCCAGGTTGTCGGGAGGAATGCCCACCGAGCAACCGCCGCTCTTGGCGTCCCGGATGAAAAAGCTGGTCGCAGCCCGATGTTTGCCTTCGAGCACACGGATCGTGCAGGCGGGTTGTTCGCTGACGACGTTTCCTGCAGCATCGACATGAACTCTGCGGTGGCACGTGTCGGTCCATTCCCATACATTGCCCGACATGTCCATGATGCCGTTGCTGTTGGCTCCGAACCCACCCAGTGGGCGAGGGTCCGGGTCGGCGGTGCGGTTGCGCGCCGCTTCGGCCCGGTAGTTGGCTATCCAGCGAAGGGCGGGATTAGCGGGGTTGTCCGCAAGTCCGACGGCGTCATCCTCGAAGCGCTCGGCTGCGGCGTAGGCCCATTCGGCGTCGGTTGGGAGGGCCCACGTTTCATTCGTGACCGTGCTCATCCAAGTCGCATAGTCGACGGCGTCCTGATAACTCACACCGGTAACGGGCGTACCATCGAGACCGGGGTTCAGGGCAGGAGCACAGGCATTGTCGGCCACGCAGCGTGCATAGTCCTCGACGCTCACCTGATACTGCATGATTTCGAGCGGCCGCGCGAAGGCCACCGTCGTGATTGGCGCGTCCATCGGGACATTGTCCCGGAGGAAATGCCCCTCGGCGCGGTAGGTAAGGTGTCCCGGAGGCAGAGTGACCGTGGCAGGGAGTATGATGCCGCTGGAACGGAACACATCTGGCAGTGTTGGTGCGAGTTGAACGGCCAGGGTACTCAGTGCCAATGCGAGCAGTGCCGCCGGCAGGATGAGTGGTGTCAGGTCCTTTGGTTGGACAGCATGGACAGTCATTTTCGCCTCCAGGACGGTGCCGGTGCTAAGGGGGTTAGGAACCGGCAAGGGGTATGCGAAGCGGCATTTGCCGCTTCGCTTGATCCGTTGTCACAGCGGCGTGGGTGCCAGGACACTGGTCATCAGGTCATCATTCCACTCGCCCTCGACCACCAGGTGTCCGGCCGCGCCGAACTCGAAGGCCTCGATCAGGTTGTGGTTGACGTAGGCGTAGACGCCGGGCTGGTGGAACGTATAGACCGCCGCGCCCGCCGTGCCGCCGGGGATGAACCAGGTCTCCTGGTCGACATCGGGCGGCGTGTGGAACTTCCCGGTGGGCCAGACGAAATCGCCATGACCGCCGATCAGGTGCGGGCGCGTGTCGCGGTTGGCCTGCGAATGCAGGATCAGAACCGTTTCCCCCACGTTTGCCTTTAGAGCGTTGTCTCCGGTGAGCGCACCCACCTTGCCGTTGAAGACGATGTGGCTCGGGACGAGCGTGCGCATGGCTTCCACGGCGTCTGCGTAGCCGTCGCCAATGCTCTCGTACGTCTTGTAGTTGCCGTCCGCATCCTTGGGGACATAGAAGTCCTGCTCGCCGACGTAGTATGCACGATCATAGACGATCGGATTGCCCTTGCCGTCCTTGAGGCCCTCGCGTGGCAGGACCATGATGGCCCCGTTCATGCCCGAGGTCACGTGCCATGGCACCATCCCTTCCGGTGCGCAATGGTAGACGAAAACGCCTGCCTTGGTGGCCTTGAAGCGCAAGACCGCTTTCTCGCCCGGATTGACGTTGGTGAGGGCAGCGCCGCCCAATGCACCGGTGGCCGAGTGGAAGTCGATGTTGTGCGGCATGAGATTGGTGTCAGGATTGATCAGGGTCAATTCGACATAGTCGCCCTCGTGCACCACCATCATCGGTCCGGGCACCGAGCCGTCGAAGGTCATCGCCCAGAGTTCGACACCATCCTCGACCTCGTGCCGCTTCTCTTCGATCGTCATTGTGAATTCGACGATCTTGGGGGCGCCGGCTGCGACCTGCTCATGCGCATGAACGAAAGGCGGAGCGACCAGGTCGACCTTGACCCTTTCCAACGTGTTGACGTCAACTGCCGGAATCGCTGCGGCGACTTCTTGTGCAGTCGTGGCAACCATGGCCGTCAACTGTGCGGTTGCACCAATGGCTGCTGCGCCAGCAAGTAAAGCGCGCCGCGAAAGCATGGTGTTTTTGGTCATTGTTCTTCTCCATGGTCAGGAACAACATGTCTTGTTCCGTCGCTGCTGGGTCTACGCCTGTCCTGACCAGCCTTCATTGATCGAGGACAAATAAGCGGTGGGAGTTTTTGTCGCAGGCGCGGCCCGCAATATTTGACCCGGATCAAAGACCGCAAATCCTGGTGCGCCTAGAACGACGCCAACGGGTCAGCCGACCCATTTGCCAAGGAGAACCCCGATGCGCGCAATTGCTACCACCCTCATGACCCTGGTCGCTCTGGGAGGCCTGGCGGCCCCTGCCTTCGCCGCGGACTACGAGATCCACATGTTGAACAAGGGCGAGGCCGGGACCATGGTCTTCGAGCCGAATTTCCTCGCTATCCAGCCCGGAGACACGGTGACCTTCATCCCCACCGACAAGAGCCACAATGTCGAGAACATCAAGGACATGCTCCCGGAGGGCGTCGAGGCCTTCAAGAGCAAGGTCAACGAAGAGTTCAAGGTGACCTTCGACGTTCCCGGCCTCTATGGCTTCAAGTGCACCCCGCACTTCGCCATGGGCATGGTTGGTGCGATCGCCGTGGGCGACGAGCTCCCAAATCTTGATGCTGCCAAGGGGGTCAAGGTGCCAAATAAGGCGCAGGAGCGTCTCGACGCCGCCTATGCCGGGCTCGGCATCTGAGCGACGCCCGACGATAGTCTAGAGTCGGAAATATTCGAATGCCCTTTCGCCTCCGGGTGAAAGGGCATTTTTGTGCCCGACACTATTGGTGATCGAGCGAAACAGGGTAGGCTGGACCTATCGAATTTGTTGGCTCGAAAGCACCGTGATTTCTTCTGATCCAGACCACACCGCCCTTCTCGGTCAGGCCCGCAAGCTCCAGGCAATGCTTGAATCGGCCGTCGACGCCATCATCACTATTGATGGCGCGGGCATCATAACCACAGTGAATCCGGCAGCAGCTCGCCTTTTTGGCTATCCAGAAAGCGAATTCCTTGGGCGGAACGTGCACTTCCTGATGCCCGAGCCGTATCACTCTGCTCATGATGGCTATATCGCCAACTACCGGAGCACAGGAGCGCGCAAGATCATCGGAATCGGGCGGGAGGTCACGGGGCGACGGCAGGACGGCTCGACCTTCCCGATGCATCTTGCGGTCAGCGAGTTCGAAATGGACGGCCGAATGCACTTCACGGGCGTAATTCACGACCTTTCGAACCAGAAGGCGACTGAACAAGCTTTGCGTCATGCGAACAAGATGGAAGCAATGGGTCAGCTCACTGGTGGCATTGCCCATGACTTCAATAACCTGCTGACTGTCATCATCGGCAATCTGGAGATGCTGGAGGCCAAGCTCACGACGACGGGTCAGCGGGAGTTGGCGACGGAAGCATTGGAGGCGGCGGATCTCGGTGCGCGGTTGACGGCCCGCCTGCTGGCTTTCGCCCGTCGCTCGCATCTTGAGCCAGAAGTCGTCAATCTGAACGATTTCGTGCTCGGCCTGACCGACATGCTGCACCGCACCATGGGGTCGACCATCTCACTCTCCAATGCTCTGACGCCGCGCCTGTGGTCGACGCGCATTGACCCGTCTCAGGTGGAAAGCGCTCTGGTCAACCTTTCGGTCAACGCCAGAGATGCGATGCCCGGCGGCGGTCGCTTGATCATTGAGACGAGCAATGTGACCGTCGATGCGCCGATGAGCGAAGATCTCGATGGCTTAGCTCCCGGCGACTATGTTCGTCTATCGGTGGCGGATACGGGGCAGGGAATGCCGCCAGAAGTGCGCGAGCGGGCATTCGAACCGTTCTTCACGACGAAGGAGACAGGTCGCGGGACTGGACTCGGGCTCTCCATGATCTATGGGTTCGCAAAGCAATCGGGCGGTCACGCCACGATCTACAGCGAGCCCGGCCGTGGGACCACCGTCAACATCTACCTGCCCCGTCACGGTTCTGCGGAACAACAGGTCGATGCCATCGATGACGTCGAGCCCGCCCTGGTCGGCAAGACCATCCTTGTGGTGGAGGACGACTCCCGGGTGCGCCGACTGACCGTCAATCGTCTGGAGACATTGGGATACGCGACGTTGGTGGCAGGGGATGCGCATGAGGCGCTGGCCATCCTGAGCAGTGGCGCGGCCCTCGATCTGGTCTTCACAGATCTCGTGATGCCCGGTGGCCTTTCCGGCTACGAGCTGGCGCATCGGGTCGCCACGCAATGGCCCGATCTCCCCGTGCTCCTGACATCGGGCTATGCAGACGAACTGGTGCGGCGCGATGCCGATGCCATCTCTCATCTCAAGGTATTGAGCAAGCCCTACAGGCAAGCTGATCTTGCCAAGGCAATCGCAAACGCACTGGAACGAGATTGACTATCGTTCTAGTCGGCTTGGGGTAAAGCTGTAGCCAGCACCCCGGACAGTCCTGATCAGTCGTGGGTGGCGGGTGTCGGACTCGATCAGTTTGCGTAGCCGCGCGACTTGATTGTCAATGCTGCGGTCGTTGGGGGCCCAGTCGTGACCTTTCATCAGGTCCATTATGCGGTCCCGGTCCAGAACAGCATGAGGATGATTGGCGAAGACAACGAGGAGGTCGAATTCGCCGGTGGTCAGAGGGAGTTCTTCCCCGCCCGGTGCCCGGAGGCTTCGACGCGCGGGATCAAGTTCGAAACCATCGAAGCGAATCGGAATCGCCGTCGAATCTTCAAAACTGTTGGGCTTGCCACTACCACTGCGTCTAAGAACGCTGCGAACACGAGCCAGCACCTCGCGCAGGTGAAAAGGTTTGGGAATATAATCGTCGGCGCCGACTTCGAGCCCGACGATGCGATCGATCATGTCGCCCTTGCCGGTGATCATGATGATGGGCACGTCTGACACTTGTCGAACTCGCCTGGCAACTTCCAAGCCGTCCTCTCGTCCTAGGTTGAGATCCAACGTCACGAGATCTGCCTTGTTCACCGCGGTCTCGATCCTATCCCCGGTCGCAGCCTCGGTGACGTCATAGCCTTCGCCCTCAAAGCAGCGGCGAAGCATTCGACGGACCTGAGGGTCGTCATCGACGATTAGAATATGCTGGTTGCTCATGCGGCTGGGGCCGTCCGCCGTTACAATCTGTTACAATCATCGGATAGGCCGATTACATTGCCATGGTCAATTCCGTCTCGTCACCAGAGCGGAGCCAATCAATGTACGTCTTCCCCCTTACCGCCCCCGAAGGCCGCAATGCTGTTCGATCGGCGTCTTGCGAGGTTGGACGGGTGATTGGTGCCACGACCATCCTTTTCCACGAAGGCGACGACGCCGACTCGTTCTACGAGGTCGTCAGTGGCGTGTTCCGTGCGACCAAGGTTTTCTCTGACGGTCGCCGGCAGGTCGTGGCCTTCGCCTACCCCGGAGACATCATCGGCTTTGGTCATGGCGATACGTATCGGTTCGATTGCGACGCCCTGACGCCAGCACGGGTGCAAGTGACGGCCCGGGGCGAGCTGAAGGACGCCATGCGAGCGCGTCCCGAATTGGGAGAGAAATTGATCAACCTGGCGGCAGCGGAAGTCGCCTCCATGCACGATCTATCAGTTCTTCTTTGCAGGAAGTCAGCTGTGGAGCGTATTGCTGGCTTCTTGGTGTCGTTGGCTGTTCGCACCGGCAAGAAGGCGAATGACCAGCGAGTGTGCCTGCCGATGTGCCGCGCCGACATCGCGGACCATCTTGGCCTCACCATTGAAACGGTCAGCCGGAACATGACCAAGCTGAAGACTCGTGGCATTATCGATCTGCCTGATCGCGGCTGTTTCGTCATTCGCGACCTGCCCCGGCTGCAGAACCTCGCCGAATGCGAGACGCCGGTGCATTGAGGCCATCATGTCGCGTCGACGTGTCGCAATAGCGCGCTTCACCGAGAAACCCGCGGCAGAACGCGCACACCGGGCGTTGCTGGAACGCGGAGGACATCCTCTCCCTGTCAGCATCGACTCTAGCTCGCACCCAGAGGCATATCGATTGGAGATCGATCTGAGTGCCTCGGTCGAGCGAGCCTTGCTCGAGGTGTTGTTATCCAGCGAGGCCATCCGCGTCCACGTGCACGATGCGGAGTGTGGTGAAGCAGAATAGACTGCTTCGTCGGAAATCAGTGTCATTGCCACTGCCGCTGCAATTTCCATGGTATGGCGTGCGAAGCACAACGGCCTTATACAGCGGATGAATGACGAGCGGCTCCCTGTCCCAAATAGCTGTCGAAGCGGGCAGCAATCGTTCGAACGAAGGGACGTCCTCGTTCCGTGACGCTGAAAACGCCGTCGCGCATCTCTACCAAATTGTCGTCATCGGTCAGGGCAATGGCTTCTGCTTCACTCATCAAGGCCCTTCCAGCTGCGCCGAAGCCAGAAACGTCGCGTTCGGTCAATCTGAAAGAGCACAGCAAAGTCGAAATCGCCAGCGCCCGAAGCTTGTCGGCTGGGGCGAGGGCATATCCACGTGTCGTTGCTCCGTTGCCGTCAAGAACGGTCTTGCTGTATTCGCCGGTTGCCGTGATGTTCTGCACATAGCCTTGTGGCAATTGACCGATCGATGACGCTCCCAGGCCAATAAGGGCGTCGGCCTTGTCGTCCGTATAACCCTGGAAATTACGACGCAGGCGCCCCATTCGCGCTGCCTGCGCCAAGCCGTCCGTGGGCTTGGCGAAATGATCGAACCCAATGGCCTCCAAGCCGGCGTGGGTCAACAATTCCGCAGCTGCTTGTGCTTGGAGGAACCTCTCATGCTTGTCCGGAAGCGCTTCCTCGGGGATCATCTTCTGGTGGGGCTTCATCCAAGGCACGTGTGCATAGCCGAACAGCGCTACACGGTCTGGGTCCAGGCCTAGGGCCAGCTCAACCGTGCGCTCCAGGCCTGATTGGGTCTGGAATGGCAGGCCATAGAGCAAGTCCAGATTGACGGACGATATCCCGCGAGACCGCATCGCCTCCACGACGGCGCGTGTCTGCTCGAAGCTTTGTATCCGGTTGATGGCCTTCTGCACCCGGGGGTTGAAATCCTGTACGCCAATACTTGCTCGCGTGAGACCGAACTGCGCCATGGCATCATACCGCCCCTCGTTGAGATCATTCGGGTCGATCTCAATGCTAATCTGCACGTCGTCAGCAATGTGGAAGCTGGCGGCAAGCTTCGCCTTGAGGCCTAGGAGGTCCTCTGGGGTCAGCAGGGTGGGAGATCCGCCGCCCAGGTGGATTGCTGTCACGCGACCGCCCCCCCCGAGCTTGGTGGATACCCAGTCGATCTCGGCGAATAATGCCCTGAGATAAGCGGTGATCGGCTCATAGCGCAGGGTGTGCTTCGTATGGCATCCGCAGAACCAGCAGAGACGGTCGCAATAGGGAATGTGCAGGTAGAGCGAAATACTACCATGTTCGGGCAGGTCGCCCAGCCAACGAGCATATGTCCGCGAATCAACACCAGAATGGAAATGAGGTGCGGTGGGATAGCTGGTGTAGCGCGGAACCGGTTGGGAATAGCGCTCGATCAGGTCCCTCGTTTTGTCGTCCATGCTTCGGGCCTATCATCTAGATCTGGCCTTGCCGCTATAGCAGTCTACGAGAAGGCCAAGTTGTCCCCGATCAACCAGGTGGGCATTTTGATAGTCCTCGTTCCTAGAGTTTGGCCTGAGGCGGTATCCCTGCGGAACAGCCATATTAGAGGCATATGGTCGGCGTGAGCGTTCGTGTGGCGACCCGTCCGTGGCTATTTGCTCAATTCGACCGGCCCACCGTGTTCGCGGGTACCACCCCCATAGGATCTTCACCATTCTGGTCATTGCTGCTTCGCATCAAATTTGCCGGAAGCTGCCGCAAGCTACAGCCCCTTGGTCGTCAGGCGCATTGGATTTTGCATGATCGCTGGACTTGGGCATCCTCGCAGCAAGGACCATCACCTGCTACCGGCAGACGCCCGCTAGTCGATCTGTACTAGTGGCCAAAGCGACTATCCTCGGGCAGGATCGCTGAGAGCTTTGAGGAGCCGCCATGATCCTACGTCTTCGCCATATCTGGCTCGCAGCGTGCCTTTTTATGGCTTCAACGTTTATGGCTTCAACGCACAGCGCCTCTGCCGATTGGGAATACGATATAGGCGCAAGTCCGGATGGCGGTGCACGGATAACGGGGAGCGCCCGGGAGAACGGGTTTCATATCAGCCTGCAATGCGATGCCGGTGACGATCCCGACGTTTTCCAGCTCACTATTGTAGCCGACGATTTTCCCTACCTCGACAATACTGACGATGGCGAAACCCAACTGATTTTCAGGTTCGACGGGACCGGCAAGGATTTTGCCGCCGATGGCTGGGCCGATGTCTGGTACTTTGCACCTGACCGGGCATGGACGGGATCGTTGTATTTCGAGCCCGGTGTGCTTGATTCCTTTGGCGGCGCATCCACTATGCGTGTCTTGAACATGAACAGCCAGGAAGTCGCCCGATTTTCCATGAAAGGATCGCGCAAGGCTGAGAAGGCGATGCGTGCCCTGTGCCACCAGGGTATAACGATTGCACAATGGAAGGCGAGCCAGGCGCAGTCTCCGGCGCCCTCAAACCAGGGCGGGCAACTGCCGGAGGTGCCGCGTATTCTGGCACTGGAGGGGCCTGGGATCCTAGCCGTCGACCCGGTTGTAAGCCCGCCTGAAGTGAGCAGCTCATCTGCCACGATCAGTTCAGACGACGTCTTCGATGCCCTGCTGGCGGGGGATGCTGCGAAGGTGCGCGACTATGTGCTGGCCGGGTTCAATGCCAACGAGCCGCCGGACTACGATCCGGGCGTCGAGCAGATGCCTCTGATGTATTTCTTCGGCATCGAAATGATCGAAAATCCACAAATGCAGTCTGGCATACTGCAACTCATTCAGGGCGGCGCGAAGACAAAAGTGAGCTGGGCTGGCGTACCAAGCCCGGTCGTGTTCGCCGTGCGCAAGGAGAATGCCAGGGCGGCCTTTGCACTGATTCATCTTGGGTACCCGGTCGATTTCGTTTTCGCCAATGGCCGGTCACTTTTGGCCGAGGCGGCACGACTTGGCATGACCGAGGTCGTGACCGCCATTCTCGATCGGGGCATAGACCCCGATTTTGCAGGGCAGCAGGAAAGCCCGGCTCTGCACTATGCGGCGACGCATGGGCATACCGAAATCGTGCAAGCGCTAATTGATGCGCGCGCCGATCTAGACGTTACGACCGATCAGGGGGCAACGGCACTCCATCTGGCCGCGCGGGCCGGCCACCAGAAGATCGTGCGCATGCTGATCGAAGCGGGCGCAGACATTGAAGCCATGATTGGCGGTGCCACAGCCGCACAGCTTGCCCGAAACTATGACCAGATCGCGGTTGCAGAATACCTGGACGGGTTGGCGGAAACGATGGCGGTAGGCACCGTCATTGCAAGTGCCCCCGAACTGCTAATGCCGGATACCGGAGAGCGCTTTGGCCTGACAATGGACGGCCATTGGCAACGGCCCCTGACCTTTTCCGTTGAGACGGTGCCTGCAGGCAGGGTCACTTTCGAGCAGGGTTTCACAGACGACCGCGTCTATGACAGCGGCGCGCCGGACGATAAGAGGCTGTACATCGACTCTTATATCCACGCTGGAATGACGGAGGGGCCTGCAACGCTACGCATCCGGGTCAGTGATGCGGCACGCCAGTCCGCCACGGTTGAGGAAATCATTCACGTTGGGCAAAGCGCAGGGCGGTATCGCGCACTTCTGGTGGAGGCGGCCAAGGCCTTCGACACACAGCAAATTCGCAGAACCATCTCAGAAATCTCCGAGCTCGACAGGACTTTGGGCAACGACCCGACCTGGATGAGCGAGATCATGCGTTATGGTTGCGTGCGCGGAATTCACCCAAATTGCGATGCCCGTCTCAGCGGCTTCTTGGCCTATCACATAGCCGCCACCGACGATAGCGCACTGCTCGATTGGGCATTGGAATGGGGCGCGGATCCGGACTATCGCTCAAGTAGTGGAGCGCCCATCCTGTTCAATGCGGCCAGGGCTTGGAAATGGGACAACGTGGCCAAGCTGCTTGCTGCTGGTGCCAACCCCAACGCGACAGGCAGCAACGGCGGATCGGTTCTGCTTTATGCCGTCGGCGACAATCAGACAGCAATTGTCAACACGCTGCTGACAGCAGGCGCCGACCCCAATCTGGGCTCGGTGAGCGAGGGCATGACACCACTGCATCACGCGGCGGCCAACAACAATCGGGAGATCATTGGTCTGTTGCGCAATGCAGGTGCGCTCATCACGGAAGATGCCGAGGGGCATACGCCGGGCTGGTTCTCTTATTGGGGATACCGGGATCTGCAATTGGCTCTCAGCCTCGGCTATGACGAGGCCCAGGGCTATGAGGATCGCGCTACCGAGCCTGAGTTCGACTGGAATGAATTCATGGTGGGTTTGAACCAGCGGCTGGTGGACCAGCAGGCGGCCGAGCCCGGCACGTTCTCTGGCTGGGCAGAAAGTCAGCAGGAATCAGAGGCGTTCGTTCTCGACGCCTGGGCGATGCCGGAGGTCTTCACCCTCGGGTCAAAAGATGTCGAAACCTGGGGAGCGCCGGAACTGGATCCAATCGGCGGCCCGGATTTGGGGCAGTGCAACGGCCGCCTCACCAACGTGACCGTCGACATCGCGCCGACCGACTGGATTCAGGGCTCGGCCGCATATGGCCCTTGCACCGAATACTGGTCGCAACAGGTTGACTACGATCAGCCGATCAATGTCTGCGGGCATACGCTCTATTTTGCGGTCCATTATCCAGATTCAGGAGCGGGCTCCGGCGCAGAATTCAACCAGGTGCGCAACGCGGTCCGTATTCTTGGCGACCGCCGGATCGTCTTCGTGTCCGAAGCTGGCGAGACCATCAACTGCAGGGGATGAAACGACATGCGTAGAAGGGGCATTGGAGCAGTGTTGCTGGCGGCGTTTTGTACGCCCGTACAGGCCAGTCTGGATAACATGATCGACGCTATCCGTTCGTTGGATGTTCAGGCAGTTGAACAATTGGTCTGGGACGATGAGCCGGTCACCCAGAGCCTTTTCGAAGTCGCTCTGGACGTCGCCCATGACAAGCTCGCCATGGAGCCCGAAGAGGTCTACTGGAACGGTGCCTTGCGCGAAATTGTCATCGTCTTGTCGGGGGTGAATGAACCTGATGAGGAGACTTTCGCGCCCTTGGCCAAGGCGCTCGAACTGAACGAGCTGGGACAAGCCCATCGGGACTTACAACGCAATCTCGACATCTGGGTCTGGACTGAAGGGCGTGAGGGGGTGCTGTTCAAGGACGACTTGCGGATCGGCGCCGACCCGTCCCGAAGACCCTTCTACGGGGGGCATCCCGACATGTTCGGTTTTCTCATCGAACTGGCGCAGGCGAAGCGTCAAACCATGGATGATGCGCCGGCACGGTCTGCCGATATGCCAGACTGGCGTGACGCGATCTATGAGGCTTTCGATGAACTGAGCTATCGCGCCACGCCCGATCCCGCAGCGCGCTATTTCCTGGACGCCGCTCTCACGGTACCGGGCACAGACATCGTCTATACCGGCCTGGTGGAGGGGGTCCGCGGCAATCTGCTCAAGATGGCACCGGTCATGGCCATGATGGAGCATGACCACAGTGATGGGTCCGAACCAGACCTGGCTGCTGCCTATGCCGCCTTCATTGCAGATCAGAACTGACAGGGGCGGGAAGTGACGAACGCGACGGCGGCGGAAGGGGGCGAATGGCAGGTCCTCATGAAGCCATCCAAAGGTGGCTTGTGGCTTGTGCTCCTGTTGATTTGGGCTTTCGCCGGTGGCGTCTATGCCCTGTGGCGGTTCGCCGTCGGAGAAGTCAGTGCCCTGGGCTATCTGCTCATCTTCTCCTTTCCGGCCCTTATCAGCTTTTATGGGCTGCGTGGTATATATGCCGACAATGGTAAGCTGGCGCTGGAACGGCACGGTTTCACGCTTACACCACCCTCGGGCCCAGCAGAATTCTTCTGCTGGGATAGAGTTGAAGGCTTCAGTACACATACTTTTGGCGACCCGATCATCACGCAATCGGGCATTGCCACCGTGCGTTTCGCCTATGCTGCCGATGACAAAAGCAAGAGGATTGTCGGTCTGACCAACAGCCTGCCATATGCCGGAGATGATCTTGCAGGGATCATGGAATATGCTCGGTGTGAAGCGCTCAAGCGCTGGCCGAACCCGCCGCGGGATCTCCGCAGTCTCGCAATTGCGGCGCTTGGAACCGATGGCAAGACAGGGCCAAACGAGCGCGTGATGCCGCAACTTAACGACACTAGTGAGGCATGAATATCAAGCCGCTTTTGCTATTAGGACGGGTGTACTAATGGGCGCGCGCAAGTCGGACTGATATAAGATCGGGCGCTGTGCAACGAGGCGACATGACGGCCACCCGCATCATTCTGGCAGACGATCATCCGATCTTTCGGGACGGCCTGCGCCGCCTCTTGCTGCGGGCGCTGCCAGGGTCGCATGTACTGGAGGCCGACAACTTCCCCCGGGTGATTGAGCTTGCCAACAGAGACGCACCGAGCCTGTTCGTACTCGATTTGCATTTCCCGGGCTTTGCACTCGAAACTTCCATATTCGCATTGCGCCGCGACTATCCCGCCAGTTCGATCCTGGTTGTCTCGATGGACGACGAGGACGAAACGATCGAGCGGGTCATGGGCCAGGGCGCGGACGGGTTCGTATCCAAGGCCGCCAGCCCTTCCGCGATCGGGAGTGCCATTGCCAGCGTGAATGAAGGCGACATTGTTGTGGTGGATGCCAAGGCGGCTGCCGCATCACACATCGAAACGGATGGAAATGAGCTTGCTCAGCTTTCGCCGCGCCAGAAGCAGATCCTGCACCAACTCGTGCTTGGGCACAGCAATAAGGAAATTGCACGGGAGCTAGAGATTTCGCCCTTCACTGTCAGGGTCCATGTCTCTACGCTGTTCAGGCTGCTCGGCGTGAAATCGCGCGCAGCCGCTGTGGCCGCTGCAAAGGACTTCGGGTTTTAGGCGCGGACACCTCAAAGACCAAGGCACAGGCGGGTCAGGACGGCCCTGAGTTCGGCCGGCCGCACCGGCTTGCTCAGAACGGGCAGGTTGGCTGCAGCAATCTTCTCTCTTGTATCCACATCGCTATGCCCGGTTAGGATGACGGCGGGAATTGCCCTTCCTGACCGGCGGCGGATAGCGTCGATGGCGTCGAGGCCGCTTGCACCGTCGCCCAATTGGAGGTCGGCGAGAATAGCGTCGCACGCGCCTGCGATGTCCCCCACTCCCGCGCCGTGTTCGACAATGCAGCCCCAACGCTCCAATAATCCAGCCGCCGCCTTGCGCACGGTCTCATCGTCATCAATCACACAGATGCGCTTGCCCGATAGCGGGTGTGCCCGCCCCTTTCTGGCAGGGGGCACTTTCTCCGGCTTAGCGGTCTCGAGGCCGGCAATGACGACAGAGGTGCCGCGACCAGGCACAGAGGCCATTCGGACCTCAAGATCAAGCAGGTCCCCGAGGCCACGCACAATGGCCAGACCGAGTCCCATGCCCTCGACGGTGCCACCCGCCGCGGCAGACTCCAAGCGATAGAATTCACTGAACACCGCTTCGATCTGTGCTGAGTCGATGCCGGGGCCGGTATCGCATATCTGCAGCGCCAGCTTGTCGCCGATCCGACGCGGACCGATCAGGACACGACTGCCGGGCGCGTATTTGAAGGCGTTGCCGAGCACGTTCTGAACCATGGTGAAAAGCAGATTGCCATCAGTCTTTACCCATGCGGCGCTATGCACCAGGGAGAGGCCGCACCCACTCTTTGCGGCCAATTCGCGGTTCTGCGCCGCCACCTGGCTCAGAAATGCGCCCAGGTCCAGCGGGACCGGGTTTGGCGTCACCCCACCTACATCAAGACGCGAAATATCAAGCAGAGACCCGAACAGGCTGGTGACCGAATCCACCGAGGATTCGATGCTGTCGACCATCTGCCGCTGCTCCCGGCTCAGCCGGGTGTCTTTGAGCGATGCTGTTAGCAGCCCGATTGCGTGGATCGGCTGGCGCAGATCATGGCTGGCTTGCGCGAGAAAGCGCGACTTAGCTTGATTGGCGTCCTCGGCCTCCTCACGTGCCTTGACCAGCTCAGACGAAGTCTTTGTGAGCTCGACAACTTTTCCATCCAGCGATTGTGCAAGGTTGTAGTTGGTTGCCAAAAATCGGTGCATGCGCACCGTGAGCATGGACAGGATCAGCGCATAGAGCAGAACCATCACACCCATTGCTGGGCTTCGGGCCTCCATGACATGCGCCGCGGCCAATAGTGGAACCGAGGTCCAGATGCTGACGAATGCAGAGCGCGGCACCCCGTGCTGCGAAGAAACAGCGCCAAGCGCCGTGCCGCCCAAGGCGAGCGAATAGATGGCCAACAGGTTGAAGTCGCTGCGTAGCGAAACGACAATGGCCCCATACCCCCAAGTCAGGCCAACAAGCGTCGTCAGGATCGTATGCCCCCAGCCGGCGCGGATGTATTCATAATCGCTATGGGGTGATGCCGTGGAGTGCGCTTTAGACAGCGCCGCCATAGTAACGGAAAGGACAAGCATAACGCCCGTCCAGAAAAAGGGCCATGCCGCCCCCGGATTGGCGCCGACCAGCAGCGACCCGGTGAGCAGCACAACCCCGATATGGACCAGCCATCCCTGAAACCCCAGATCGAACAGATAGCGAAGCTGCCAGGGTTCTGTGCGGAAGGACTGTGTCAGGGGCGGCAATATTCGGACCTTCGTTGAACTATGGCCGATATTGCAGGCGGATAGAAGTCGGATCAAGACACCGTGCAGAGCCGCTGATTGTAATTATCGTGCCGGTAGAAAATAAGCTCCTCGCCTTGATCAAGGCAGTAAAGAATATGCTCGTCCGTGCCTTGGGAGATATACATAGTATAACCGCACACGGTGAGCTCTAAATTTTGGAACTCTTGCGGGCTTGCAGACGCCCGCATAGTCGGACCGGCTTCCGACTCGCATCTCAAATGATACTCGTCCGCTGCCATCGCCGCATTGGCCGTGGCTAGCACCAGGCTAGTGGCTATGACTGCCGATTTGACACTCTTGAACATCTCCTGTCCCTCCTTGGGGTATTAGCGATGCTAAAGTCCTAGAGGGGGTGATGGTGGAGAACTATTCGTACAGGTGTACTAGCGGCGCCATCTTTGGTTGCCGACCACACTTGGTCCATGCGTTCTAGGGAGATGCTCCAGGCGCAAAGACCGTCTGCCGTCCTTTGTACAGCACCCGCCGCAGAACTGCCGTGCGACGTCCAGAGAGTGTCTCGGTGGGTCCTGCCTCCCTAGGGCTTGTGCTTGCAAGCAGGACAACTGGCGGAGCATATCCTCTGGCAACCCAACCTCCAGCTCTCTATGTCTGGTATGCGACAGCTGGTGCCAGAACCGGACAGGCCGCAAGCGGCCCCATTCAAGTCATTAGTTTGGACACCTGGAAGGGCAGGGTAGGGGCCGGACGCGGACAGGCAGGTTTTGGTTGTCGATCGACGGAAGCGGACATCGATTTGGCAGAGTTAAGTTTGTTCAACCGCGTGCAATGCCAGAAGTACTCATGGCGGTTTTGCGCTGGAGCGCAACTGGGGGACGCGATGCTGGGTGCGGACTGTCCACCAAAGCCAAGTCAACCGATCACTCAACTCTCGCGGTTCCGAAATGCCGGGCACACGCTGATCAGCCAGTGCTCAGTGACGTGCAGCTACCACCATGCCATCGTCTAGGAAACGGTGATAGCCGAGCAAGGCGATGCCGAGGTCGATTTTGCATTCAAGGTCGCGATGTTTCTGCCGGCGTGGGAGGACAATCGAGCGAGGCCCCGAGTAATATTGCCGCGTGTTCCGCTCACTGCCGCATTTCCTTGGCCTCTTTGAGAAGCGCTTCGAGCTCAACTCTTGTGGCTTGTTTGAGTCGCGAAAACCCAATGCGAGACGCCATGTCCGCTGCCAAGTCGCCTCTGCCACCACTACTTATTACGTCCATGGCCAACCCTAGTTTTTCGGATTGAGGCACGTGTTCCCACTCGCGGGATTGCTCGCCTAGTTTGGAGCCTCGGAATGGCACCAGCTCCACTGGTCCATGGCCTGCCGGCCAGAAAGTGGTCTCACCGCTGGAATCTCGCGATGTCTTTCTGTGCTTCGAGACAGATGCCCATACCTGTTGCTTGATCTGCGAACCTGTTCTCTGGAACCCGTGAGCTCTTGCAATAATCTCACTCAGGTGCCGGAACGTGACCGGCCCCAGACTATCGATCAATCCCAACGCGAATGGCTGGAGGACGCGTCGATAGCTGGCTTCGTGGAAACGAGACGGGTCAAGGTTTTGCGCACCTTGGGTAGCATGACTCACATTGGAACCAGCCCCGTTTGCGGTTGGAGCGGTCGCCTGCTGTTCCCTCTCCGTGTCGCTGGCTATTGAGCTGTTCCCCTTGCGGATTGCACCAACTTTGGCCAACCGAATGCCGCCGCGGACCAGGAGCTCGATCTCATCATCCTTTTCGGCGCCCAACAGAGCCATGCCCAGTGGTTCACTAATGTGGACGATGCCAAGATCCGGGGCATTCCTGGACTTGCTCAACGTGACTTCGCGCGCGTTTCTATCGCCTTGTAGGTAGATGACCTCGACAGTGTCACCTACTTCGACGACCTCGGAGGCGACCCTTGTCTGTGGTGGCAACACCCCGAGCTGTCCAATGACTGGCTCGCGATCGGGCATGGCGGGTAGATCAGCATCTTCATCGACTGATGAAGAAGGCACTGCATTGAACAGGTCCTGTAGCCGCGATGCCTCACCAGAGGCCTTCTGCTTGAGATCATCCAGTCTTGCCGTGACAGCCTGCCTCAGCCTCTCAGCCTCTTTGGCAGGGTCGTTGAACCAATCGGTCGACCAAATGCGGTGCAGCTTCCACCCCAAGCCGTTCAAGACCTGCTCACGAAGGCGGTCGCGGTCTCTCGCGGAGCGAGATGAGTGATAGGCCGCACCATCGCACTCCACGCCCATGATGTAGCCGTGCGGCCACGTGGGATGTTTGATGCCGATGTCGATTCTGAAGCCAGCGACCCCGACCTGAGGCACAGGCACGAAGCCCATCGAACGCAACTGCTTGATTACGAACACCTCGAATTCGGAGTCCGGCTCCAGCCCCTGGTTCTCTCCAGCGTGCAGAACTCCAGTCGCGGAATACTCGAGCCAACGCTTGAGCATGAACGCGCCGGGATTTGAGTTTTCGTCCGCGCGTATGTCCGCGGAGGTCATTGAGGAAAAGGTTACTATCTGCTGCTTCGCGCGGGAGAAGAGAACATTGAGACGGCGCCGACCGGCTAATCCGGAAATCGGACCAAACCGTTGCATCACCGGCCCGCCGACCTTCTCCGGCCCGTAGACCGTTCCAATGAAGATCACGTCGCGCTCATCGCCCTGCACGTTTTCTAGGTTCTTGATGAAGAAGCGCTCGAGCCCGTCGTTCCTATCCTCCCACGCGTCCACGTAGGCCGCCGCGGAGTCGTCTTTCTCCAAGCGGTGCGCCCACTCCTCTAGCAGTAGATCGCGTTGCTTCTGATTCAAGGTGACTAGGCCCAGCGACCGATCAGGGTATTGCCGCATGAAACGTAGCGCGGCATCTATCATGGCCTTGGCCTCATCAGGATTGACCCCTGATTTGTAGTTCCCCCTCACCGGTACCAAGGAGACGCCAAGGTCGTCACGACCCTCTGCTGGCGACGGGAAGACGATGAGATCGTTGTCGTAGATGTGCTGGTTTGAGAACTGGATCAGCGCCGAGTGCTTCGATCGATAGTGCCACCGCAGGCGTCGAGCAGGCCGGAAAACGCCATTGGCCATTTCCAGTATGGACTCATCGAGCACGGCTTCGTCCTCGTCCAGATCCTCGTCCTCGATCATCTTGCGGAAGAAGCTGGTAGGCGGCAGCTGGTTGGTGTCGCCCACGACCATGGCCTGCTTGGATCGAGACAACGCGCCCACTGCATCTTCGGGTGGCATCTGTGACGCTTCGTCGATGACGCAGAGGTCAAAAACTGCATCACGCGGAAGATATTGTGCCACTGCCAATGGGGACATCATCCAACAAGGCTTGAGTTCCAGCAGCGCGCGGCCCGCGCGGCGGGTCAGATCCCTCACGGGCAGGAACTTCTGCTTCTTCGACATTTCGTTGTGGAGCAGCGCCATCTCGGTCAAATCGGACTTTCTCCCAAGGCTGTTGCCGGCGGGAGGATGAGCCGATCGAGCTATGTTCGCTCGAAGTTGGCGACGCGTAAGTTTGATTATCTCAGTATCCAGCCGCGCCAGAGTGGCCCTGAGTTCGTCCAGCTTCTTACCGGGATACTTCGCGAGCCTGGAGCCATGGAGGTCGTAAACCCTCATGGCCATGGCGCGGTAAATCACCGCTTCCAGTATTCCCGGCAATTCGGTCAAGGGTATGCCGTTCTCATCGAGTTCGTCGACGACCCAGCCAAGGCCAAGTTTGTCCATCTCGTCACACGCGACGCCAAACCGGGAATGCACGTAGATGCCTTCTTCGTCCTGTGAGGCCTCTTCGAGATACTGAGCCAGCTCTTTTGGTCCAAGCTCGGCAATGTCCTCGGCGAGTGTACGTCCAGCCTTGGCCAGCAGAAGGGACAACGCGGCACGGGCCTTGCTTTCGGAAGCAATGGCCAATCGCACTGTGTCGCGCACCTCTTGGAGGCGGCGCTGACGGATTGCTGCGATTGTGCCTTGCCGCCCGACCGTGGCACTGCTCACCGAAGAGATCATCGACAATTCGGCCGTCAGGGCATCGCGGCTCGTCCGATAGCCTTTGAATCGTTGACCGAGCAGCTTCGACATGTCCTCGCGTTCGTCTAGGCGACGAAGAGTGCCTGACGATTGACGTGCCGACTCCAACAATGGGGACAATGCGGCTGGCGAAATGCTGCTGGGAGACCTTAGAACTCCAACGAGACCGGCCAATTGCTCTGTGATCTGGCCCAGACGGTCGATTTCCTTCCGCTTGTTTGAGACTTCAAGGTCGAGATGTTCGAATGTGAGCGACCGATCGTCCAGACTTACTTCGGGTATGGTCGCGATCAGATCCAAGTCGCCAGTCTTGAGAAGCGCCCGAATTTCTCGAAAAGCTGGACCGGGAAAGGCCGCGTCGACTGCCTTGTAGAAATTCCCGAGCAGCTCGAATGCAAAGAAATCGGTATCAATGCCGCGGAACTGAAGCCCGAATATGTTTCGGGCCTGTATGTCATCCCCGAATGCCTTGGCGTCTTCCTTCCATTTCGCCAATGCCAAGAGCGACTGCGAAGCTTCCTCTTTGTCGAACTCCGTCCTAGGGTTCAAAGTCAGATAGGCCCGCTTGGCACTGCGGAAAGGGGCCGAAACCCATGCCAAAGGTCCGGCCTTCGAGAGCACACTCGCATGCATGCGTAGTTCGTTTGCATCGAGGGTGGTAGACGTATTTAGCCGCCTTGATAGTGCTTCGCGCTCGGTTTGAAGGTCCCGACCTTGGCGGCAAAGCTGATCGAGAAGGCCAGCACCGACAGGCCCCGCAGTAAGCTCGCTTCGAACGGCGAGGGCGCCCGCATCTGTTGCCCGGACCATCACGCCGGCACGGGAAATAATGTCGACGGGCAGTGATGTGGCAGGTGTCCAGTAGCGGGCGAATTCGGCGAGCTTCCCATGCGCTTCCAACAGGCCAGAGAGGCCCGCCTTCAGCCGCGATACCTCTTCGCGAAGCGCTTCCACGTCCAAGGTGGTGACGCCATTTGAGGAACAAAAATCCTGTAGCTTGGCCAACGCATCTATCGTGCTGGACGAGTCAGGCTCGCGAACTGCTTTCTCGAGACCCTCGCGGTAGCCTCTGGCGGTCTCGCATTCGGCCAGGAATTCCAAAAGTTGAGAGTTCTTGTCTTGGTCAAGAACCGAGCAAACGAGCTCCGGATCGGCGTGATCGGAAAGCGAGGCTAACTCTTCAAGCAGTGAGCCGACCTCGACCAACCGATCACTGCTGAGGTCAGCCTCGAATCCAAGCTCAGCCAATGTTTGCTGGTTGGTAGCAAAATCCGAGAATAGCGCAGAAGCGTCCTGAGCCATCCGAACCAGTTCCATAGCCACGAACCTATCAGCAGGAATGCATTCGAGCCCGGCCCAGTAATCTCCGACCTCGCCGGTTTCATGCCACGCGGCTGCCAACGATCTGGCACGCTCCAATGCCGACTCGATTTGGACGACGTTCATCGCCTCCACGTTCGGGAACGACGGGCTCTGCAACCTCCGAGGCGCTTTCTGCAGAAGTTCGTTTGTGGCTATGCCTTTTCCGAGGATGTCGTAGACCTTCAAGCCGGTCTTCCCGAACTGCGACGAGATGGCCTCAATGTACTCGCCGATCTCCTTCCGCACCTCCCGGAACTTATCCAGGCGGCTGTCGTAGTCCCGAGGGCCAGTGGTGTCATAGAGTTCGATGCGTGCGCGCACCGACTCAACGACCTGCTCACGCGAGGAACGTTCTGCCTGCAGCGGTAGCAGGAACTCGCCGAGACCGATGGCTTCGAGACGAGCTTTTACCACCTCCAAGGCCGCCATCTTTTCCGCGACGAAGAGGATCTTCTTCCCCTGCGCCAGCGCATTGGCGATCGTGTTCACGATGGTCTGCGACTTACCGGTCCCCGGCGGCCCTTCGACGGCGAGATTTTTGCCATCGGCCACGTCAACAATCGTGCTGAACTGCGAAGAGTCTGCGTCTAGGACAAGGTACGGCGCCTTCGCTTCGATTGCCGGATCATCGACATTGTGCTCGTCGGCGAACGGAGTGTCGCCACCCGAACCAGAGCCGCCAAACAGACTGGCCACGACCTCGTTCTCGGAAAAGCTTCGCTTCTGCGTATCCAGATCGACGTACATCGCCATTCTGGCAGATGGGAAAATTCCGACGACCATTTGGCGACGAACCCGCCAGAACATCGTCGATGGAGCCGCCTCCGCGACCTCGGCGAAATAGTCCTCTATGGAACCACCCGAATATCTGGGAAGGTCGACGCTGAACTCGCGTCGCAACTTCTCCCCCAGGACGAAGTTCGTCTCGGTCTCGTCCCCTTCTGAACGCAGCCAGTACTCGGCACCTTCCTTGGTCTTTTTCTTCTCCAACTTGACGGGGAGCAGGGCCAGCGGCGCAAAGGACGATTCGGACCCGTTTGGCTCACGCCATTCCAGAAAGCCGAACGCAATATGAAGGACGTTGATGCCGGTTTCCTGCTCCCAGGAACGGAACTTGTCCATAAGGCCGTTCAACTTGCGCTCGAGATCTTCTGGGAGCAGCAAAGTCTGCAAGTCCGGCGTGGTATACTCCTCGTCGGAGGTGGTCTCAGGTGTGGGCAGCTCCCAACTCGGCCTAATGCCATTCATCAGGGCATGTTCTTGAAGCGAGAGTTCGGATTTTTTCTGCCGAGGCGGCATATCGAGCGCCGCCCTGACACGATCCTTAAGATCACGTTCGATTTTCAGAACAGTGTCGCCGCTGTCTTCAGCATGGGGGTCAACAGCGTCGAGTGCCTGCCGATAGTCCTCATCACGAAGGCGCGCGGTTGATACCGCGTCTTGAAACGGCGGTGTCTGCTCGTCGAGAGGATCATCCTCTAAGGGTGGAAGGGCAGAAAACCGAACCGGCACCTGATTGGTGAGGTTGTAGCGCGTGACCTCTGGAAGTGAGTCCACCACCCTAACCAACGTGCTGGAGCGAGGGGTGAGCTTCGTCGATATCAAGGGGTTGCGACGACCCAAATCCAGGAGTTTCGGTCGAAGGTTCTCGATCCGCGTCTGGATCAGTTCCCCAAGATCTATGCCACTCACTCCCACGTTCCCCTCAGTCCGCCTGGCTTATTAGCTAGCCCGGTTTAAACGCAATTCTAACCCGAGCGGCCGGCCCCCTAGAAGGACGTATTTCGCTCACGATCAACATCTTAATGGCAAAATAGACAAACGCCATGCCTTTAGGCCCCGGGCATCATACGCAGAGGAAGGGGCGCAGGGAGCTCTGCAATTGCTTTGGGCGCGCGGACCCCAGAACGGGGCCGTTTTCGGACGGTCGGGTCGTGTCTCTGAGAGCCAACAAACAGAAGACCGCGCTCTGCGCTGGACTCATTGGGTTACTGTTCCCGCATCCCGGTGCGGACAGCGTGCAGGATAGGCTCGGTGAGATACTCAAAGACCGAGCGCTCGTGTACCGGGATCAGGACCTCGGCCGGCATACCAGGCAAAAGCTGGAGGTGCTCTTCGGGCGGATATGACCTGGCGTCCACGACAATCCGAGCCAGGTAGAAGGTTTCGCCACTCTGATTGTCTTCCAGGATATCTGGCGACGCGAACGCGACTGTCCCTTTGATGATGGGCATATCTTTGAGTTGAAAGGCAGAGAACCTGACTTCCGCAACCGCGCCAAGCCGAACACTGTCAATATCGATAGGCCTGATCCTGGCATTGACGACCAATGTATCGTCCACCGGTACAATTTCCATGGCCGGGTCTCCGGCGCGCAGAACGCCACCACTTGTGTGAACCGCAAGATTTTGCACGATTCCGTCGATGGGCGATCTTATGATCGTTCTTTTTGCGGCGTCCGCGGCAATATCGACTTGCAGTTGAAGCTGGTTTCTTTCGCTTCGGACGTCTTTCAACTCCGATGCTGCGCGTTCCCGAAACTGATGACCGAGCTGAACGATCTCTAGCTCGGTCTCTGCAAGCAATTGGCTGGCGCGAGCCCCTTCCGCCAGGACGGCACCCACATCGCCCTGGATCGATGCGAGTTCGCGTTCCATTGCCGCGAGATGGTTCTTGGCAATCGCTCCATCCGCGGCCCCGCCCCTCAGGCGTTCGACCTCGTCGGACAATAGTTGTTCCTGGGTGGCGAGAGCTCGCTTTCGACTTTCAAGTCCGAAAACTTGTTCGTCGATTTGGTCCATGCGATTTCTGAGGAGGGCGATCTGAGAAGCCAGAACCGTGCGTCGGTCTTCGAAGATGAGCTGCTCTGCCTTTATGGCCTCTTCCAGCAGGGCCTGAGGCAGGCTGTGGGGGAAATCAAGGTAAAATTGATCCTGTCCGGATTGCTCGGCGAGCAAGCGAGCCTCGGTTGCTCGCGCTGCCAGAAGACGCGCCTCCAGCATTTTCAACCCCCCCACAGCTGCGACCGGGCTGAGCTCGAGCAGAATATCACCCGTCTCGACTGCCTGAGCTTCCTGGACGGCGATGCGATCGACGATGCCACCCTCAAGATGCTGGATGACCTTGCGATTGCCTTCGACCGCCACGACCCCTGGCGCAATGATCGCGCTGGCCAATGGTGCGCGAAGCGCCCAGGCGCCCGTGCCGACCAGGCAGACGGCCAGGACAAGCGTGCCCGCGATGGCATATCGCAGCGGCGAGGGAAGAGGTGGGGGCGCGTTTGCCACTCTATACCCCTTCCATTGTGTCTGACTTGTCCGGCAGCGTATTGGCAGACCTGTACACAGTGGAACTGCCCCGCGCCAGTGCTGGTTGGAGCAGTTCGGAGGCTGGTCCGAATCCCTGCTGCTTGCCTGCACTGAGGACAAGCGCCTTGTCTGCAAGCGGTAGCAGGTTGGATTTGTGCGTGATCAGAACGAGCGTCCTTTTGTCCGCCTTCATGCCCCGAACAGCCTCTGCCAGGGCCGCGTCCCCCTCGCTGTCCAGATTGGAGTTCGGCTCGTCCAGAATGATCAGGCAGGGGTTACCATAGAGGGCGCGGGCCAGGCCGATCCGTTGTCGTTGCCCAGCCGAAACATAGGAGCCATTGGGCCCCAATTGGGTCTCATAACCCTCCGGCAAACCCAGGATCATGTCATGTGCACCGGCCCTTTGGGCAGCCGCGAGAATGGCCGCGTTGTCGACCTCGCCGAAGCGCGCAATATTGCGGGCAACCGTGCCCTCGAACAGTTCGACGTCCTGAGGCAGATAGCCCATCTTGGGACCTAGCTGATCCGGGCTCCAATGCCGCAGATCGGCACCATCGAGGCGGATCTGCCCTGCACGCGGACGCCAGAAGCCGACGATGAGCCGGGCGAGGGACGACTTCCCCGCGCCACTGGTACCAAGCACCACCAATGTCTCACCCGGTTCCAGTTCGAAATTGATGCCCGCCAGCACGGCCAACCCGGTGTGTGGTACTTGACCAATGAGGCCGGACACATTGAGGTGCCCCTTTGGCTCGGGCAGTGTTGTTCTTAGAATTGGCGGCGCGTTGTCTTCGAATAGGGTACGGAGGCGCTTGCGGGCCTGTCGACCCCCCTCGTAGCTACGCCAGTGCACCACCGACTGCTCCACCGGCGCCATCGCCCGGCCCATCATGATCGAGGCCGCGATCATTACGCCCGGCGTAATCTCTCCACCAAGGACCAGATAGGCGCCTGCGCCCAGAATGGCCACTTGCAGCGCGGCGCGCAGGAAGCGCGACAGTGAAAGTGCTGCTGTCCCTCGACCCGCCGCCGTTCCATGCCAACCGAGCGCCTCCTGGCGCTGCTGCAGCCAGAGCGATTTCATTTTCGACTGCATCCCAAGTGCCGAGATCAGCTCCATATTGTTCAGGGCGGCAGCGACGAACTCACCGGCTCGCCGATTGCCGGCATTCGCTTCGGCCAGTGTCCTTTTGGTGCTGCCGGCATTAACCAGTGCCAGAATGAAGAGCAGCGCTGCGCCAACACTGGCGATGACACCCAACAGGGGATGGAAAAGGAAACAGACGATCAGGAAGACCGGCGCCCATGGGACATCGCAGAGCGTGAGCAGCGCCTGTCCGGAAAGGAAGTCGCGCAACCTGTCGATCTCGACAAGGGTGGCGCGGTTTTCATCTGCAGAGGCCACAGCGCCGCGCGCCATGAGCCTGTCAAAGGCCGGGCCCGCGAGATCGGTGTCGAAACGCATGGCAGCGCTGAAAATAAGCCGGGAGCGAATGAAATCCATTGCTCCATATGCGGTGAGCAACCCGCCTGCCAGTACAGTCAGCATGAACAGCGTGCTCTCGCTTCGACTCTGCAGCACACGATCATAGATTTGCAACATGTAGAGCGGGCCGACAAACAGCAGCAGGTTGACGAAAAAGCTGAAGACGACCGTCAGCACCAGGACGGGCAGAAAGCGCGCCTCAGCCTGCCCGAACGGCGTTGACGAACGGTTCAAGACAGCGCCGAGCGAGGGGGACTGAACCATGACCGCTCCGCTAGACCACCAGATTGTTGGGGTCGGTGATGTTGCTGACATCAAGCAGCACCACCGTGTCGCCGGTCGACAACTCGACGACCGTATCAAGACTGCTGCTGCCGCCGGTATTGGTCTCGGTCAGCGATGCGATCGTCACGCCCGCCTCCAGAACAAGCCCGTCAACGCCCAGCTCGAAGTCGGTGATGGTGTCATTGCCGGAGTTCTGCGCAAAGACGAACTGGTCGGCACCTGCGCCGCCAGTCATGGTATCATTGCCTGCGCCACTGATAAGCTCATCATCTCCGCCTCCGGCCGACATGATGCTTCCCCCGGCCTCAGCCTGGAGGCTATTGGAGACGCCATTGCCGTAAATGCCGGTGGTGTCCTGGATGACCTCTATTGAACTGGCGTTGAAGATGAAGTCGCGCTCGGTTGCAGTGAAAGCGAAGCTCGCCGTTTTGACGGCGTCCTGACCAATACCGCCTTGGATCTGGTAGGCGGCCTGTTTGCTGTTGACCGCGAAAGACGTGCCAGACACAGCGCCGCTCTCGACACGAACATTGGATATGCTGATGCCAGACAGATCCACTTCCGTTTCCTCGAAACGAAAGCGCCCGGTCGTGCCTCCGCTCAGTACGGACACGTCATCCAGCGCATCGGTATCGACGACCACCACGCTGTTCGTTCCGTTGGCGTAAATTTGTTCAACGCTGTCGAGGGACGCATTGCGAACGTCGAACGTTGTGTTGGCCGCGCTGAAATAGAGACGATCGACCGACGCGCCCCCGTTGATACTGCTGTTCGGATTCCATGCAGTGGCGTCCTGGACAGTGATGCTGTTGCTCGCGCTTCCCATGTCGAGACTGGAGAAGCTCGAACTGTCATAAAAATAGAGATACGCTGAACTGGTGCCACCGATGAATTGATCAATTGCGGCCGTGCCCTGCACGTACAGTGTAAGCGTTCCGTCCCCGGTGTGGGTGACGTCACTGGTCGTTCCATTGCGCAAATAGAGACTGGAGTTCGAGCCAGAAACCGTCGTGACGCGGACCTCCTCGAAGTTGGCGAAACCTGTCAGGCCGTTCAGGTTGTATGACCCGTTTCCATAGAGCGCCAGAACGTCATTGCCGGCTCCAGCATCCAGATCGTCGGTGCTGTTAAGCGTTTGGGCGTTGGCATTGACCGTATCGTCAGTGCCGCCGAGCGCAAGCGTGTCTGCAGAGGTCGTGAGGACGTATGTGTTTGCGGCGGGAGGTGGGGCGTTGTAGGTGCCGCTGGCATCGGTAATCTGCTCCACCGAAGAACTTGCGAAGATGATTTCTCTCTCATCGCTCGTGAACGCAAAAGCAGATGTGGTGATCGCGTCCTGGCCCGCACCGCCGAAGACCTGAAAGGCTGTAGGCTTGCTGTTGATGGTAAATACCGTGCCAGACGCATTTGCGCTGGTCACTTGTGCATTTTGGACCGTGATGCCGCTCAGGTCGAGGCTGCTGGCATCAGTCTGTATGGCAAGGGCCGAGCTACCAAGGATCGCGCTCACATCGGACAATGTCGCGTCGTCAACCAGTAGTGTGACCGTTCCAATTGCGCGGATCGTTTCGACGCTTTGGAGCGTCGCACCGCGAAGATCGAACGTCCCGCTGGCGAAGTAGAAGTAAAGTGTATCCGAGCCAGTTCCACCATCCATCGACAGGTTATCGTTCCAGGAGGACGTTGTCCTGACATAGAGGACGTCAGACGAGGCCCCGCCGATGAAGCTGTCTATCGATCCTGTGCCATCGAGCCAGACGCTTTCCGAGCCATCGCTACCGGTAAAGCTGCCAATAGCAGCCGTTGCTCCCGTGTATATCGTTTTGGACCCGATGCCGCTGGTCTCGACATCAACCGTCGTTCCATTTCGGAGATAAATCTGATTGGAACTGCTGTCACTGCTATACCTAACCGTTTCAAAGCCCGCAAAGGCCGCCAGACTGTTCAGGTTAAACGAACCGCTGCCATAGAGAGCAAGGATATCGTCCCCGGCACCGGCATCGAGATTGTCAGTGCTGTTCAGGGTCTGTGCATTGGCGTTTACGGTATCGTTCGTCGCACCGAGTGCCAACGTGTCACTGCCGACAGTGAGTTTGTAGGTTTCAGGCGGGAGAGGCGGGGCGTGGTAAACGCCGCTGGTGTCTATGATCTGTTCGATCGACGAGCTGTTGAAGATAAATGCGCGTTCATCGGTCGTAAAGGCGAACGTGGCCGTTTCAATAGTGTCGAAGCCGCCACCGCCATAGACCTGGAAAGCCGTTGGCTTGCTATTAACAGCGAATGTCGTTCCTGCCGCGTTATTGCTGGTGACTTGTGCGTTTTGGACAGAGATGCCCGTGAGATCGAGCGTGGCATCGTCGGTTCTAAAGCTGGAACCAACCCCGCCCCGCAACAGATTCACGCCGGCAAGCACGTCGTCGTCGACAATAAGTTCAGCATTGAAGACAGTGAGCCATTCCACATTTTCCAGAGACGCCGACCGCAGGTCGAACGTGCCCACCCCGGCGCTGAAATAAAGCTCGTCGTTACCCAAACCTCCATCCATCGAAAGCGCCGGATTCCAAGCCGCACTAGAGAAAACATACACGGTGTCGCTGCCGGCACCGAGGTTCACCGCATCAACCGTACCTTGACCTTGCAAATAGATGGAATCAGTCGACGACCCGCCATTGATCGTCCCGGTTGAAGCAGCGTTGAAGAGATAAACCTGCTGGGAACTTCCATTGCCGAGATTGATTTCTGCTACATGTGCGCTGTCAGCCAGCCTAATGATTTCGCGGCCGTCACCCCCATTGATTGCGTTGACGGTCGTGGAGCCGTTGACATTGATCGTGTTCGTGCCCAGTCCGCTCGTCGTCACATTCGACGAGATGCCGTTCTTCAGAGTTAGTGTCGTCGATGAACTTGAGTTCAAATTGACGAGCCTGATGCCCTCGAAGTTTGCAAATCCGGCCAAGCTGTTGAGGTCAAAGGTTCCAGACCCATAGAGAACGAGTTCATCGATACCGCCGCCACCATCAAGATTGTCGTTGGCATTAAGGGTTTGCGCGTTGCCGAGCACCTGCGTGTTTCCTGCGCCCGGCGTTATGACATCGGTTCCGGTCGTCAAGGTCTGTTCGTCACTGTCGACCACCTCGAGCTGGAAGACATGGTCGACATGGGCGCCATATTGGTCGGTTGCACGAATGGTCAGCGAGTATGTTGGTTTTGTTTCGTAATCGAGTGCGGTGGCCCCGACGCGCAACTCGTTTCCGACTATGACGAAGGCATTGGAATCGCCGCCGGGCAGGATCGAGTAAGTCAGTGAATCTCCAGTGTCCGGATCATCGGCGGAGAGAATGCCAACGACAGCAGAAGGCACATTTTCCGGTGCTTGTGTGCCGGACAGCGAGAGGTTGGCTGGAGTATCATTGGTACCGGTTAGCGTCACCGTGACCAGGCTGGTGGCGGAAGCACCATGGGCGTCGGACGCTTGGACCTCAATGGTGACATCGCGCGTTTCTCCATCCGCCAGGTCCTGGAATGCCGCGCCCGGAGCGAAGGTGAGCGTCGTGCCGCTGATCGAGGCGGAGCCCTCCGCAGGTTGGGTCAGAATGGTGTAGCCCAGGCTTGTGCCATCATCGTCGCTGTCGACATCATCGCCCAGCGCCGACAGATCGACAACGACTGCCGGCCCGTCCTCCGTGGCGACCGCGAGGCCCGCAGAAAGGGTCGGACCATCATTGCTGCCGGTGATGGTGACCTCGACGATCTGGCTGGCGGTTCCGCCTTCACCATCATCGATCGTGATCTCGTAGCTCTGGGTCAGCACCTCGCCGGCGGCAAGATGGTCGAGCGCCGCGTCATCGACGCTGAAGCTCCAGCCCACGCTGTCGCTGCCCTGGTCGAGCGGGTCGAGGCTGAAGCTGCCCAGATAGCCGCTGCCCTGCGCCGCAAACCCGGCACTGTGGCTGTCGGAGAGATCGGCATCGGCAAAGCTCACCGTGCCGCTCGCGCTGTGGCTGGCGCTGTTCTCGCCGGTGGCGCCATCGGCGATCTCGGTGATGGCCCCGGACTGGGCCTGCGAGGTGATCACCGGCGCGTCATTGCTGCCGGTGATGGTGACCTCGACGATCTGGCTGGCGGTTCCGCCTTCACCATCATCGATCGTGATCTCGTAGCTCTGGGTCAGCACCTCGCCGGCGGCAAGATGGTCGAGCGCCGCGTCATCGACGCTGAAGCTCCAGCCCACGCTGTCGCTGCCCTGGTCGAGCGGATCGAGGCTGAAGCTGCCCAGATAGCCGCTGCCCTGCGCCGCAAACCCGGCACTGTGGCTGTCGGAGAGATCGGCATCGGCAAAGCTCACCGCGCCGCTCGCGCTGTGGCTGGCGCTGTTCTCGCCGGTGGCGCCATCGGCGATCTCGGTGATGGCCCCGGACTGGGCCTGCGAGGTGATCACCGGCGCGTCATTGCTGCCGGTGATGGTCAAGTTTACCGTGCCGAGCGCCTCGAAACCCTGGTTGTCTTCCACTAAATAGGTGAAGGTAACCGTCGTTTGCTGCCCATTGGCCAGCCAATCGAACGCAGTGCCCGGTTCGAAGCTAAAGGTCTGGTCTGAGTTGAGAACCAGAGTGGCACCCGACGGTATGTCGCTGGCATCATATCCGACAATCTGCAGAGCGCTATTGTCTGCAGCCAAGAGGTCCTGATCATTGTCCAGCACATTGATGACGACGGCCGGACCGTCTTCGCTCACCTCGGCCGCGTCATCAGCCGCAACCACCGGCGCCACGATTTCCAGTCGCTCGAAGTCCGATACCGTCAGGCGAATGGACGAAAAGAAAAAGGACGCATTCGACCCGCTGGCCAGATGGGCTTCGAAAGCCGCAATGTCTCGCAAAACATCTGGATCGGCCGCCTCCGAGGCCGTCAATTCGATCCGGAGCGTGTCGGTGCCGCTCTCTCCTCGAAAGGTGTTCGTATTGTTCCTGTTCTCTTCCCAGACGAATATGGCCGTATCGTTACCGCTGCCGAGGTAGACCGTGTCATTCCCCCCGCCCGACGAGACTACGTCGTTGCCACTGCCGGCAAAGATGAGGTCGCTGGCCGATCCAGTCTGAATGATGTCATTACTGCTACCCTTGAGAACGAGAGCCATAGCGCACACTCCTTCGGCCACCCTGGGGTCGGCCTAATGAAGGAGAATTTTGGCGCGTGCACAGTATGATATCATCTCATCTTCATACTATCGGCAAAGCTAGAACTCTCTATCGCGTTAGAGCCTACTTTCTGGGCAGCAAATCTAATGAATCAGATCATTCTGCTCATAGAATTGACATCAACACTTAAATAGTAATTCGCCGGACCGTCATCCTGATCAATGGTTCTAGATCGTATGATGTAACGCTCTTGCCGAGGTTGATTTATAAAGTAATCACGATCAAAGATACCAAGCTGAGGCACTGGGCATGCACACCAGCTTTTGGCCCTAATTAATCATGGCCCGGGCGCGACTTCATCAATGGGATTTGCCAATAAGCGGCAGGCTGGCTGCCTACCGCCGGCCGACATTGAACAATGCCGAAGCCGCGGCGCTTGACCACGACGGAACCGCCAGAACAAAGCTGCCCAGAAACTGGTCGGCGCCCCCGAACCGGGGGAGTTGCCTGAGTTGCTGGTCAGCAATCTCAGCGCCTATCGCATCAGACAACTTCACGGTGTCGATGAAGCGGAATGGACGATCGTGCAACACACCCTCTTCCGGCGTGATTGCGCCGGGTATGTTTTTGCCGAGTTGCACCTCGGCGAGCGTCTGAACCGCTTCCATAATGTGCTGCTCACGCTGCCGCCAGTCTGAAGCGGAAAGCGCCCGCTCCAGTAGAGGTGCCAGTTCCACAGCGCACGGGAGCTGAGAAAAGGCGCTGCCCAGCCATTTGGGATATGGCGCGTAGCGCCGCTCCAGCAAAAGCGCGAGCCGCATTATGTTGTGGATCATCCTGGCAGCGATAACTCTTGATCCGATCTCGTCACCAGCCTCTGCGGTGCGACCAATATAAGTCCGCTCTTCGGCAATTCGGTTCCACTGCGCCGCTATCTTGTACAGCCACACATCCCTTGGATAATAGCGAAACGACTCGCAAAGATCAGTAAGGTGCCCACGTCATCACGGAATACAGCGCCTGCTGTGACCATCAGGAAAAGATGTTCGGGATAGGATAGCCACTCCAGACTGGATAGCGGCCTGTCGAACCCGAGCCCCAGAAACCGTTCTCGCCAGGCGGCTACGGTGTAGAGTTCCGCACCATGATCGGAGCCCAACATGTGCTCCACCGCTGCTCCGGGCGGGCGAGTGGCCGTGGGATACCGGACCGCGAACCCTTCAAAGCTTGTCGGCATGGCGAGGTCCAAAGCACGCATAATCTCGTGCGCCTTTTTCGGAAAGGCGTCTGTTGGCAAAAAGATCTGAACGCACGGTCCATAATCGTGATCGGCCGACATTGCGCTGTCGAAGCCCAGCACCTCCGAGCCTAGGCCGATCCGAGCAGCAGCGTAGGGAAGTTTCGGGACGGTCTCTGCCATAACCGGTCTGATGATCTGGTCATAGAAGCGTCTGGAGAGGCTCAGCCCAATGCCGCTTTTCATGTGTGCCTGTCAGATTGCCATTGTGACCGCGCCAGAGGCTTGGAACTAGAACATACTGCATTGGAAGCTACCGTAAACATCTGCGCAGCCCCATCGCCAACACGCTCGGGTGGCCGCCTTGTAATCCATCTTGGAATGTTGCACGGCTCCAATCAGGGCCCTCAGTCGAGCACGTTGGCTTCAGCGGTCGGTCTGCTCTCGGAAAATTGTAAGTGTCCTGTGAATGGCCGGAATGGGGCGCGCACCTGCCCGGCGGGTTGTGGAAGCCCCCTGCCCCACAATTCTCCGCGCCAGCGCCTTATGCGGGGCCGGAGAACTAACCCGCTGCGCGGGAGGGTGCGCGCGGTGAGGTGATGGCAAGGCACCAGCGTCCCGGCTTGATTGAGGATCGCCTGGTTCAGGCGTTCCCTTTTGGCTCCTTCAACCCAGGAGCCGAACGATGACCACGCCTCTCCCCAACACCCCCGTCAGCCCGCTGCGCCAGAAGCTGATCGATGACATGAACATGCGCCACTTCTCGGTGGCGACCCAGCGCAACTACATCCGTGATGTGGCGCGCTTCGCCAGCTTCCTGCGGCGGCCGCCGGATACCGCGACCACCGAGGATGTGCGCCAGTTCCAACTCGCTCAGAGCGAGGCCGGTGTTCCGGTACCCACCATGAACAGCGTGGTCTCGGCGCTGCGGTTCTTCTTCACCAATACCCTGGATCGGCCCGATCTGGCGCGCAAGCTGGTGCGCGTGAGCCGTCCCCGCAATTTGCCAGTAGTGCTGAGCCGCGACGAGGTGGCGCGCCTGCTCAACGCCACCACCAGCCTCAAGCACCAGGCGGCGCTGTCGGTTGCCTATGGCGCAGGGTTGCGCGTCGGCGAGGTCGCCATGCTCAAGGTGCGCGATATCGACAGCGAACGCATGCTGATCCGGGTCGAGCGCGGCAAAGGCGGGCAATATCGCAACGCCATGCTCTCGCCCGATCTGCTCACCCTGCTGCGCCAGTGGTGGCAGGTCGGCCATCGCCAGGGCGTGCTGCACCGCGACGGCTGGCTGTTTCCGGGCCAGCACGCGCTCAAGCCAATCAGCACCAGGCAGCTCTATCGTGTGGTCGTTGAAGCAGCCCAAGCGGCCGAGATTACCAGGCGCGTCGGCCCGCATACCCTGCGGCACAGCTTTGCCACCCATCTTCTGGAAGATGGCGTCGATATCCGCATTATCCAGGCGCTGCTCGGTCACGCCAAGCTGGAGAACACCGCCCTCTACACCAAGGTGGCAACGCGCACGGTGCGGGCCGTGACCAGTCCGCTCGACCGCCTGGGCATCTTCGTTCCGACGGAGGAACCACCCGACCCCTGAGCGGTGCGCGCCACCATCGAGGTCGCCGATATCTTTCGCTCTGCCGGTCCTGCCTATCGCGCGGCCCATGCCGGGCATCTGAGCCTGGATCAGCTCAAGGTCATGTCGGCGATCGAGACCTGTCGCACCGCGGCTCTCGGCGGTCACGTCGAAGCCTGTTCCGACTGTGGGCATCAGCGGATCGCCTACAACTCCTGTCGCAACCGGCACTGTCCGCGGTGTCAGGGCGCCGCTGCACGCACATGGTTGGAGGCCCAGGAGGCCAATCTCCTGCCGGTCGGCTACTTCCACGTCGTGTTCACGCTACCCGCCGAGATCGCCGACATCGCCTTCCACAACAAGGCGCTGGTCTATGACCTGCTGTTCAAGGCGGCGTCCGAGACCATGCTGACCATCGCGGCCGACCCAAAGCATCTGGGCGCCCGCATCGGCATCACCGCCGTGCTTCACACCTGGGGCTCGGCCATGACCCACCATCCCCATATCCACATGATCGTGCCCGGTGGCGGCCTCACACCGGATGGTCGGTGGATCTCATCGCGCCCGGCCTTCCTGCTGCCGGTGCGGGTGCTGGGCGCGCTGTTCCGCCGCCTGTTCCTCACCCGGCTGCTTGATCTGCATAATGCCGGAAAGCTCGTCTTCTTCGGCAAGCTGGCAGGGCTCAGCGACCGCCGAGCCTTCCAGCGTCACCTTGCACCGGTCCGCAAAAAGCGCTGGGTGGTCTATGCCAAAGCGCCCTTTGCCGGGCCTGAGGCCGTGCTCGCCTATCTCTCCCGCTACACCCATCGGGTCGCCATCTCCAACAGCCGCCTGCTCCGGTTCGATGGGAGCGAGATCACCTTCCGGTACAAGGATTATCGCCGCAGCGGCGCCAACCGGCAGCAGGTCATGACCCTGGTCGCCGACGAGTTCATCCGCCGCTTCCTGCTGCACACTCTGCCGCGTGGGTTCCACCGCATCCGGCACTACGGCCTGCTCGCCTGCTCCGCCCGCAAGGACTGCCTCGCCCAGGCCTGCGACATGCTGGGGGTGGCGCCGGCGTCGGACGAACCGCCGACCGCCGAGACTTCAGACCCGCGCCCGCCCTGTCCCTGCTGCGGCGGCACCATGGTAATCATCGAGACCTTCGCGGCGTGGTGCCAGCCCCGGGCGCCGCCAACCACGAGACCACCAACCCGGGAGACCGTCCATGACCCGGCATAACCGATTGCGTGCTCAGACCGCGATAACACCATCGCAGCCTGCGAGAGACATCGCGCCCCTCCATACATGGATCGTCATCACCCGCTCGCTCGGCCCTATCTGTCGCGGCAGACTCCAACTCAACGGCCGCAACATTGACCTGTCCAACCCTGGCGCTGCAGCCCAATCACACCATCTGGGCGGCCCCCAGACTGGCCAAATCGGGAAAAACCCATAGCCCCCATCCCGTGGCTCGCGGGTTCGTTCTTCGGGGACTTTCGGGCGCCTGCCGGCAGCCGAAACTCTTATATGGGGATGGTCAACCGCATATTGGCCTTACCTACTCATTGTCAGGTGTCTTTGAGTATCGCAGATCCATTTGGCGGGTCCGTTTGCGCGACGCGGTTCGCGAGCGAACCCAGTCCACCTTA
>NZ_PYVZ01000013.1 GCF_003056405.1 Devosia indica | reverse complement strand
GCCTGTTGGAAGCTCTACCGCCTCGCTTCGCTGCGAGCAGAATGCCAGCGCCAGTATGAACAGAAGCACAAAGGCCGAGCCAATCGCAGGCTTGTATGAATTCATTTGTTCACCTCTCAAATCACGGGCCTCCTTCTAAGAGACGCCGTGCCCTAGTGGAATAGCCGGATAGACCGTTTCACCCCAACGTCCATAAAATTCGTGTCATGGGACACGACCTATTGCAGACCAAGTGCGGGAGACACGCCAAATAATTAGCGCGGGGCTCAGGTCGCCCGGCTCTTTCGCCTTCCAGTCTAGGCCGTGTGGACGAATTTGAGCAAGCATAGGCCGGCAGCGAAGCTGACGATCGAGCGGAAATTCCGTGCGGTCTTTTCGCACCGCAGAGCGACGCGTTTGAAGCGCTTGAGCCGCCCGAAGCCTTGCTCGATACGAGCGCGCGCCTTGTAGAGCGTCTTGGCGAAGAAGGCCGGCGGGTTCTTCTCATTGGCCTTGTGCGGGATCACCGGGGCGATGCCGCGAGCCCGCGCGGCGGCGCGATTGGCCTTGCTGGAATAGCCTTTGTCGCCCAGTGCGGCGCGTGGGGTGATGTCCGGCCCTATGTCGAGCAGGGTCTCGAAGCGGGTTGTGTCCGCAACCTGACCGCCGGTTAGATCGAACGCGATGATGTCGCCCGAATTGTCCGCCTTGGCGTGGATTTTGGTCGTGAACCCGCCACGCGAGCGTCCGAGCGCCTGGCCTTGCTGCCCCCCTTTGCGCCGGCCGCCGAGATATGGGCGCGGACAATGGTGGAATCGAACATCTGGATCAAATGGGCCGATGCGCTCATCTCGGCCAGCGTGTCGAAGAAGGCTTCGAACACGCCGGCCTTGCTCAGCCGGTCAAAACGCTTCCACACTGAGTTCCAATGGCCGAAGCGCTCCGGCAGCGCCCGCCAGCGCACATTCTCCACCGTGAAGAAGTGCATCGCTTCCAGAAACAACCGGTCGTCCGCGGCCTTGCGGCCCCGCCGGGGCAGGCAACCTCGCCTGCTTGTCGACCTGAACGACCCAGGGGACCAAGCCGCCCATGAGAATGTATTCGATCAGCAATTGTGCGAGCAGCGATTTGCCGACGCCGCCCTTGCCGTTCAACACCGCCAGGACCACCCTAGTGTAGCGCGGGCGTCTGGTTTTCCCCGCGCGGGCAGCTGGGTGTCGTCGACGGCACCGAAGTTTCCGCCGCCGACTTCGAGCATCTCTATGCCGGCCAGTCGCTCGATGGCGCCACGCTCGCCAACTCTGGTGGCCATCTACTCGATCGCGTCGCAGCGTTCGATTTCACCTTCTCCGCCGACAAATCTGCGTCTCTTTTCTGGAGTTGCGCGCCTGCCTCGCTCGCTGCCCGAATAGCAGCGGAGCACCTCGCGGCCGTCCGCGACGGATTGCAGGTGGTCGAGACCTTGGCGGGGGCGACAAGACACGGAAAAGGCGGCACCAGGCTGCAGCCCGCAGCGCTGACGGTTGCGCTCTTTACCCATACCGACAGTCGGCCGAGTGAGCACATTGATGGTGTCATTTTCGCGGACATGAATCTGCATGTGCACGCCGCTGTCGCGAACCTCGTCGCCTGTGAGGACAGCAAGCTGAGGGCATTGCATTCAACACTGTTGCGCAGGGCCAAAATGGCGGCGGGCGCGGCCTATCACGCCAGCCATGCACACCGCCTCTCGCAACTTGGCGTGCAGGTGGAAGCGGTCGGTAAGAACGGACAGTTCCAGATTTCAGGCATTGCCCCCGAACTCATCACCTATTTTTCTGGTCGCCGGCGCGAGATCGAGCAAGAACTGGCGGCGGCCGGTGTCACCAGTGATGCAGCGCCCGCGCTTGCGGGCCTGGTGGCGCGAACCACGCGCAGTGTGAAAGGCAAAACGACCGAAGAAGAGCGGCGCGGCGACTGGAAGGCGGCCTTTGCGCGCCTCAGTGTGCGACAAGCCGATGTCGTCGTGGATGCCCTGGTCATGAGAACTGGTACATCGAAGACCGGTAAAATCTACACCTACTACACGTGCGCGAACAGGATGACGAAAGGCTCGAAGGCCTGCCGGGGCACCAATGTCTCCATGCCCGCTCTGGACGATCTCGTGCTCTCCGGCATTGAGGAGCATCTGTTACCGCCCGAGCGTCTGCTCAAAGTCCTCGAAGCTCTCATCGCGCGCAAGCGGCAGTTTGCAGCGAATGTAGATGGCCGCCTCGAAACGCTGAACGTCGAGCGCGCCAAGGTCGAATCCGCCCTGAAGAACATCTACAAACTGGTCGAAACCGGCGCCCTTGGCGCGGATGACATGTTAACCGCCCGGATCACCGAACTGCGAGACCAGAAGACCAAAATTGAAGCAACGATCGAGCGCGCGCTCGCCAATGCAGCGCCTATCTCCGAGGTTACGCCCGAGGCCCTGCGCTCTTTCAGTCAGGCCGTCCGAGAAAAACTGTTGCATGGCGATATCGCGCTGCGTCGCAACTACCTGCGCTCCGTGGTCGGCCAGGTCATTGTCGAGCCGCAAAAGGTGACGATCGTGGGTAGTACCCACGCGCTTCATGCCGCAGTCACCCGAGGTGAATTTTCAGCGCCTAGAGTTCGCAGTTTGGTACAGAAATGGCGCACCCGACAGGATTCGAACCTGTGACCTCTGCCTTCGGAGGGCAGCGCTCTATCCAGCTGAGCTACGGGTGCAGGCCGGAATCGGGCCGTTGACCCGACAGAACGGCCGCAAACTAGTCGATGACCTTGCGATAAGCAACCAGGCAAATTGTTCGTCCAAGGTCTGAAAACGCCGCCGACTGCAACGCCGCTCGGCTGCGCCGACTTTGCCGGCACAATTTTGGCCTCAGCCGCTCAATCGCCCGCTCGGGCCACATAGCCTTGAAAGACTCGACGAAGGTCCTAGTCTAGCAAAGGGCGGGGTCAAATCTCATCGTGCGCGAACGCAGCGGGAAGCCAGTGATACGACGAACGCAGGCCGAGGCGCAGGACACAGTCGAATAGTTTTGCGACCGGTTATGGCCTTGAAGCTTCTGCGGTTTCGACGCATTTGGCTCGCAGGTTGCATCGCTGCGAACCACCGGGTTCTCGTAACAATTTTACGCCTGTTGCGCAGTTACAAATCGCCCATCAAGCCATTGATTTCATTGACTTTCGCACAATTCAATCCTGTCCGGCAGAACCAGTTTACGCCGGTTGCTGAGTTTCAGTGCGGTCCGGACAGTGCTTTGTTGTGCCACGCCGTTGCCTTGCCGACCCTGGCCGGGAAGGCTATGGCTGGCTGGCATCAGGGAGGGGCGCATGGCCGAGCAGGGGCTTTACGAGATTATCGATCCGCGATTCGCGCACAAGATCGTGGGCAGTGCGCAATTGGAAGAGCTGCACACCGGGTGCCGATGGGCCGAGGGGCCGGTGTGGTTCTCAGACCATGATGCGCTTTATTTTTCCGACATCCCCAATCAGCGGGTACTGCGCTATCTGCCCAGCGACAATTCGGTCAGCGTCTATGCCGAACCATCAAATTTTGCCAATGGGCATACCCGCGACCGCCAGGGCCGGCTGATTTCCTGCGAGCATGGGCCGCGGCGGGTGACGCGGACCGAGATCGACGGCACGATCACGGTGCTGGCCGACAGTTTTGAGGGCAAAAGGCTGAACTCGCCCAATGATGTGGTGGTCAAGTCGGATGGCTCGATCTGGTTCACCGATCCGAGCTACGGCATCCTGTCCGATTATGAGGGGTATCAGTGCCAACCTGAACAGGCAGTGCATGGGGTCTACCGGATCGATGCACAGAGTGGCGAGGTCAGGCTGATGGTGGATGACTTCGTGCAGCCCAATGGTCTGGCCTTTTCGCCCGACGAAAGCGTGCTCTATGTCGCCGATTCCGGTGCCAGCCATGATCCCGATGTGCCGCGCCATATCCGCGCTTTTGCGGTTGAAGCCAGCGGACCGGCCCTGCGGGACCTGGGACCATTTGCAGTGATCGACAATGGCATTCCCGACGGTTTTCGGGTGGACACCGACGGCTGGGTGTGGTGTTCGGCTGCGGACGGCGTGCAGGTGTTCGACAACGCGGGCAAGCTATGCGGCAGGATCTTTGTGCCGCAGACGGTCTCGAACCTGACTTTTGGCGGACCGAGGCGGAACCGGCTTTTCATCACCGCCACCACCTCGCTCTATGCGCTCTATGTCACCGCGCGGGGTGTGCAGACCCCTTGACCCGCTGGCCGAAAAGGCCGCCCAGCAGGCGATCGGCCGAAAGCATGCCCCCACCATAGACCAGCAGGGCCAGGGCCATGGCGAACCAGGGCAGGTGGAAATTGATCAGGCCATCGGGCACAGTGAGCTGGATGATAATGGTCATGGCCAGAATACCGAGCGCGGCGAAGCGCGTGCCCAGGCCCAGCACCAGCAGGATGGGCAGGATGATCTCACCCAGACCGGCCAGGAATGCCATGGTCAGCGGCGCGGGATAGGCGAAGGCCTGCCCGAAAATGTGCAGCTTGAACTCCTGCTCGAAGAGATAGCGGGCGCCGGTCGAGAGATTGAGAAAGCCGTCCCACTTGGTCAGGCCCGAACGCCAGAACGGAATGGCCAGCGCGACGCGCAGGGCCAAGAGCGGGAGAGCGGCCGGGACTGCGGCCAGCCCGATATCGAGCCGGCTCCAGAGGGCAATGGCGCGATCAAACATCAGCAAGCTCCTTGGTCAGGGTCGTAAAGGCGCCCAGTCCGGCCAGCCCCACCAGAGCGGCGCCGGGATCAAAATCTGGAAAAACGGTCAGGACGGCTTCGGCTGCCTGGCCCAGAGTTCGGCCCTGCCCTATCGCCTCGAGAAACGCGCAGGCGGCGGGTGGAATGATCGTCAGGCGGACATGGGCTTGTGGCCGCGTGAGCAGCACGCATTCGCTGCCCGATAGTGCCGGAATGCTGACCGGCGTCGTCTGGTGGGCAGACCAGAGCGTGCCGACCGGAAAGCCAGAGCGCACCAGGCGCGTGGACGGCGCCAGTGTCAGATCGAGCGAGGCCAGCGCATCACCGGCAATCGTACTCAGATCGGCCGGAGCAAGGGCTATGGCATCGGCCGCGTTATAGGCCTCGGTCCAGGCCGCCTCGAGCCGGGCCAGATCGGGCAGGTAGGGCAATCCCGAAGCGGGCGGAAACTGCGCCACGAAATCGGGGAAACTGTCGCCATAGTGGATCAGAACCGGACCCTTGGGCTTGGTCTGCGCAACATAGAGCCTTGCCATGCCGGTGAAGAACTCTTCCCCGACCAACTGGCGGGTCACCGGGAAGCGGGCGGCGAGGGCACCAACCAGGCTGACATGCACATTGTTGCGATAGACCGCGAAACGCTTGCTGTCCGCAGTGCCACGCGGCGAAACCAGTCCGGCCGGCACCGGCTGGGCGGGATCGGTCAAGGCCCGGGTGAACGGGCTCTGACTGGTCACGATGCCAATCTCCGGTTGAGCGTGCCATCGAGCACCTCACCCACAAGGCGAACCTCGTCCATCAACACATCGAAGGCGGGTACGTTGTTGTCCCATTCGATCAGGGTCGGCAGGGCACCCGTGCGGATGATGGTGTGGCGGTAGCGTTCGAACACGTCGGGGCGCACCCGGCTGCCATGCGCATCGATCAACAAGCGTTCGCCAGCGTCATCGGTGGTTTCATCATAGCCGGCAAGATGAATTTCTCCCACATGGTGCACCGGAAAGCGGTCGATATAGGCCACCGGATCGAGCCGGTGATTGACGGCTGAGACCATAACATTGTTGACGTCGAGAAGCAGGCCGCAACCGGTCCGGTCGGCGATGGCGGCGAGGAAATCGACTTCCTCGATAGTGCTTTCTTCGAACAGGACATAGGTCGAGGGGTTTTCGAGCAGCATGCGGCGGCCAAGGACCTGCTGCACCTCATCCACATGGGACACGACCCGATCCAGCGTCTGGGGCGTGTAGGGCACGGGCAGCAGGTCGTTTAGATAGCCTTCGTCATGGCTGGACCAGGCCAGATGCTCGGAAAAAGAAGCGGGCTGGTAGCGCTCAACCAGGGCACGCAGACGTTTGAGATGATCGCGATCAAGCGGCGCTTCGCCGCCGATCGACAGGCCGACGCCGTGCAGCGAGAGCGGATAGTTTTCACAGATGGCGGCCAGATAGCGATGGGGCGGGCCACCCTCGCCCATATAGTTTTCCGCATGCACCTCGAAAAAGCCGAGATCGGGCTTGTTGGCGAGGATCTGGGCATAGTGCTGTGGCTTCAGGCCCAGGCCGGGGCGCGCTGGCAAAGTGTCAAAGGGCATGGATGCCTCCCTTGGGAAAGGCGGGAGGCTCGTAAGCCTCCCGGGGGTTGGCTCCAATCAGCTAGCCATGGGGAGATCGCGGTCGAGCGGCTCTAGCGAGCCCATGCGATCTCCCTCGATCATCATGGTTTCGCAGGTGCCGGCAGGCACGGCTTTCCAGGCATTGCCCTGGTAGTCGATGGTGGAGGTGCCGGCGCAGGTGGTGCCGGGACCGGCGGCGCAGTCATTGGCGCCGGCAAGGGCAACACCATAGCACTTTTCGGTTGCGGCCATGGCGTCGCCGCCCATGGCATCCTGGGCAATGGCGGTGCCACCCAGGGCGGCAGTCAGCGAGGCGGCAAGGGCAAAGGTAGTCAGGCGGTTCATGGGTTTCTCCTCTGGTGGGGAACCGTTTGGTTCCAACACAGCGACATTCGCTGCCCGGCCAGAGGCGTTACACGATCACGCGCTCGTGAACGAAAAAACCGACGCCAGGAAAATCCGGCGTCGGCTTGCAATTACTTGGTCATTGAAAAATCGGTGTCTGGATCAGATCCAGTAGGGGGCCACGCCATAGTAGTCATGAACACGGCGCCCATTTTCGGCCGTCCAGAAACTGTCGTCCTCGCCCTCGAAGCGCGGGGCGCCTTCGAGCTGGTCCTTGGTGATATCGACGCGGTAACCGCCGAGATTTTCGTCGTAGTCCAGCTTGGACCAGGGCAATGGATAATGGTCGTGGCCGATGCCCAGGAAGCCGCCAAAGCTGAGAACGGCATAGGAGACCTTGCCGCCGCGCTTTTCGACCAGAATGCGCTCGATGGAGCCGATATGGTCACCGTTCGGGTCGTAGACCTTGGTACCCTCGACCTTGTCCGAAGCGATCAGATCGTGGGTTTCCTTGACGTCGGCGGTGTCGATGCGCTTGTCATCATAGGCCATTTCATCCTCCTTGATTGGGGTGTGAAGGCAGAACGCGGCGCTCTGGTGCAAGTTTCGTCGAGTTTGGAAATGTGATCAGGCGACGAGGCGCGGCCGCGTCAATGGGCGGGCCGTGATCGGCCAAATAGGCGACAAAGGGTTCGATCAGGAGTGGCCGGGCGATGCCGTACCCCTGGGCAAAATCGACCATGCCGGTGGCCTTGAGGGCATTGAGGCGATCCGTGGTCTCCACCCCTTCGACCACCAGCGACCGGCCCGAGGCCTGCACAAGGTCGATGGCGTGAGTCAGCATGGTAGACATGACCGAATGGTCTGGGGCCATGGCGAAAGACCGATCAAGCTTGACCCCGTCGATCGAGAGCGCCGCCAGATTGTGCATGGAGGAATAGCCCGCGCCGAAATCGTCAATATAGACCTTGAGCCCGGCGGCCCGCAGCCGCTCGATTTCGACCTGTGCCGTTTCGGGGCTGATCTCGGCGGTTTCGACGATTTCGACCACGACGTCGAACGGGGTATTCTCGGTGAGGAACGGGGCGAAAATCGGCACCAGCTTGCCGGCATCGAGGTCCTGCGGGAAGATGTTGAAGTTGACCTGCAGGCGCACACCCCTGGGCAGATGGGCAGTCAGGTCTGCATAGGCATAGGCAACCACCATGGCGGTGAATCGCTCGGTCAGACCGCGCTTTTCAACAATGGGCAAGAAACGATCCGGCGGCACGATGGTGCCGTCCAAATCACGCCAGCGCGCCAGAACTTCGCACCCGGTCGCCAGGTCTTTTTTCAGATTGAGCAGAGGCTGGTAAGCGCAGACCACCGAGCCCTTGTCGAACCGGCGCAGAAAACGCGCCTCGAATGACCAGTAGCGTTCGATGATGCGCTGCAATTGCTGCGCCACCCAAGCAGCCAGGACGCCGGCGACCAGCAGGATGACAGCAACGGTAGCCCAGCCCAGGCTGAACAGATTGATCAAGCTGGCGCGCCCGGCAATGCAGTGGACCCCTGCCGTGTCGCAAGATAGCTGATAGAACGCTCCCTTCATCAGGTTGGAGAGCGCTGGCCCCGAATGCTCCAGCGCCTCAAGATATATGCCGGGACTGCCAGAGCGATGCCACCAGCGGGAGTCGATGGCTCTGAAGACCAGTTCCTGATCCATCCAGCGCGGGGCGGTCGCGGGCAAGGTCTGGCCCGGAATGACCATCGCATACTGGCCACGGCGGGCAATGGTTCCGGCCATGCCTTCGAGCCTGAGGAATCCCAGGTCCCGATCCAGCCAGAATGAGACATTGAATGGATTGGCGGCGTCCACATCCGCGGCCCCCAGGCTGGCAGGGTGAGGGAAGACGCCAGAATTGACCGAGCAGATTACATTGCCATTCTCGACATAGAGCAGTTCGTTGATGCCGTCGGGCAGGAAAGCGATGCGCCGCATTTCATCAAGAAATGCCGGCGAACAGGGTTCGGCTACCAGCCGCTGATCCATGACATCGAAGGTCGAGAGTACATTGTGACGCAAGCGTTCATAGTTGCTCAGCGTGGTGGCGATCTCCGATCGCATGTTGATGGCCACCTGTTCGGCTACAAACCAGGCGGCACCCGAGAGCATGAGCACAAACGAGATAAGCCAGAGGATCAGTCGAAGACTGCGCCGGTGTGTTCCCGAAATAAAGAGGCCGACAATCCGGCTCATCCGTACTCCCTCCGCGTCCCCCATTCTGGCTGGAAACCTCTCAAGAGGGGGTTAAGCCGAGGCGCTCCATTGCGGATGACAGCCGGAACCGGCGGCGCGCTGTTGCATTGATCTTTCTGGAGGGTCGCAAGGCCCAGCACAATTTCGGGAGAGAACGATGATTTTCGACACCCTGAAACAACGCATGGGTGGCAAGGACCAGCTCAACCCCATGCAGATCGCGCACCACACCCTGTTTACGGCGCGCGAAAAAATCGACTTGCTGCACCAGCTCAAGGCAGAGGCCACCGGGGCTCAGGCTGAAGGCGCGAAGGTGGCTTATGAGCCCGAGGAAATCGACCAAGCCATCGCCGAAGTGCGCGAAGGCGTGGAGAGCGGCGTGGGCACGGAGACGGTGTTCAAGGGAGATTACTGATGGCCGACACCAAGGACAAACAGGCGCCGCCGGTGGCGGAAGTGGACCATCTTGTGGACGAGAATTCGGCCAAGCTGGATGTGCCTGACGGCTCGGGCCTCAAGGTGGCCGGCGAGCACGACGCAACCGTGGCTTCGACAGGGCCAACCAATTGGTGGCTCTACGGGTTATGCGCTCTGGCGATTATCGTGGCCATTTTGCTGGTCATGCAGATCTTTTCAGGTGCGCCGGGCACCGACATGCAGCCGGGCTCTCCGACATCGGCGCCGGTGGTCGAGACACCCGCGCAATAAGAAAGGCGCGACCCAAAGATCGCGCCTTTCCTCAATTTCGTATTGGTGATCAGCCGCGGATCGGCGAGAGCTGAATTTCCACGCGGCGGTTCTGTGCCCGTCCGGCTTCGGTGCCATTGGAGGCGATCGGCGAGGTTTCGCCCTTGCCTTCGATGTAGAAGCGGCGCTGATCGATACCCTGATTGGCCAGGATCGTTGCGACGGATACGGCGCGGCGCTGGCTCAGTGCGAGATTGTAGGCGTCGTCGCCCTGGCTGTCGGTGTGGCCATAGACATCGACGATGGTCTTGTCGAATTTCTTGAGCACCAGGGCGACCGAGACCAGGGTCTGGTTGAACTGTGGCTGCACTGTCGACTGATCGGTCGCGAAAGTAATGTTGGACGGCATGTTGAGAATGATCTGGTCGCCCACGCGGGTCACCGAAACGCCGGTGCCCTGCAACTGGGCGCGCAGCTCGGCTTCCTGCTGATCCATGTAATTGCCTATGGCCGCACCGGTCAGGCCGCCAACGCCAGCGCCAATCAGGGCGCCAACGCGCGGATCACCACCTACGGCCGCGCCGACAATGGCCCCGGCAACGGCGCCGCCGCCGGCACCAAGCAGGCCGCCGCCGGCGGTGTTGGAGAGCCGGCTCTGGCCGGTATAGGGATCGGTGGTGGTGCAGGCGCTGAGCGCCAGGGTCGCGGCAAGGGCGACGAGAACCTTCGACTTCATAGACTTCCCCCAGTAAGGATTCGGTAAGTGTGGCCTTGTGTTGCCCTTTCAATAAGGCAGGAGCGTGATGAGGGGAAGAGCCTGAACCGGGGATGAATGGGGTTAGATGTTGGCCCAACCGCCATCCACCAGAAAATGCTGGCCGGTGATCATGGCGCTGTCATCGGCAGCCAGGAACAGGGCCATGCGGGCGCAATCCTCGGGCGACAGCGCTTCTGGGATCGCCTGTTGCTGCTTGATATCAGCGAGGTCGGCCGCGGAGATCCAGAGTTCGAGCTGACGCTTCGTCATCACGGCACCCGGGACCAGGGAATTGACGCGAATGCCAGACTGACCCAGTTCGCGGGCCATGGCGCGGGTCAGACCGTGTATGGCGGCCTTGGCCGTCTCATAGACTGGTATGCCGGGTGTCATGATCATCCAGCTGATCGAGCCATAATTGATGATGGAGCCCCTGCCCGCTTTGGCCATGCCCGGTGCCACCGCCTGGATGGCAAAGAAGGCATGCTTGAGATTGACCCCCATGCGCTGATCCCACTCCTCAGGCGTCACTTCGTTCCAGTGGTGGCGCTGATCATGGGCCGCATTGTTGACGAGAACGAGTGTGTCGCCGTGCCGGTTCGCGCATTGGGCTATGGCGGCCTGATAGGCAGGAATATCGGTCACGTCGCAGGGGATGAAATGCACTGTGCGACCTGCCGCGTGCAGTTCGGCAGCCAGGGCCTCGCCGGCCTCGATGGCGATGTCGACGAAGCCGACTTTGGCGCCCTGCTCGGCAAAGGCCCGTACCATGGCCTCGCCAATGCCTGAGGCGCCGCCGGAAATGATGACGGGGCAGTCCTTGAGGCTGGGATAGGTGGCAAAGCGGTTCATGGTGATGTCCGGATTAATCGCTGGGATGTCGCGACATATAAGCCCACGGACTGCCGCACCCGCAACCCAGTTCTGATGTACGTACGTCAGAAACTTTTAACGATGACAAGTTGCGCTTCGGGTCGACACGCTCAGCGCAGCTTCTCGACCGCCGGGGCCATGGTGTGAGGACCAACTTCGCGGTTTTCGACTTCGGCCAGCAGGCTCACGATCTTGTCGACATGGTCGATGTGGCGCTGCTCCATGGAAAAATTGAGCGTCACATACTGGCGGCCCGGGCAAAAGGTGCAGATATTGACCTCGGTGTGCCAGGCGCCGCAGTAGAGCGGCTCGATCATGCCATGGGTGAGCGGACCATAGGTGCGGTGCGGCGGCACCAGTGTCAGCACGATGTCATTGCCGCCATTGAAGCGCCAGAAGCGCTTATTGGGCAGGAAGGGGAAGACCCGGTTGACTGCCCGCATGGCCTTGAACATGGACATGATGACGACCTGGAAGGAGGTGATGTCCTTCTGCTCGATACCGGCCACAGTGTCGTCGACCGCCCGGACATAATCGACGAAGTCGTCCATGACCTTGAACTTGGCTTCCAGCGCCCGGACGCGGAAGAAGTCGTCATCGGTGCTGTTCCGCTTGGTGTCGAGCATGGTGTAGTTGGCGCCAATCACCTTCTTGCTCATATGCTTTTCGGCGCCTTCGCCATTCAGGGCGTGGGTGACCAGCGCGAACATCAGCGAGCGCTGGCGGACGCCGAGCTTATTGGCCAGTTTACGCAATCGATGACGCTCGATGGCCAGTGTGCGAAAGCCCCAGGGCTTTTCCTTGGGCGCCAGCACATTGGCCATGACCAGATAGATCAGCGTGGTCAGGCCGCCCCGCAGCGCACTCCTGAGCCGGTCCCCCCAAGGCAACTTGTTGGATTTGTCCGACTGCACGCCATGGCTGGCCGATGCCGAGCGGGTCAGCAGGGCCGAATCCGAGCCTTCGAGCAAGGCGTGGCTGGAGCGCACCTGCAGAATGGCCGCGCGACCTTCAGCATCGGGACCGTCGCGGCGGACGGCGGCCATGACGCGGAACAATGGCAGGTCCTCGCGTTCAAAGATGTCTGAAGATTTGGAGAGCCATTTGTCGGGATAGCCGTCAAGGTCGTCGACCATTTCGACGGACGTGATGGCATCGAGCATGTGCTTGGGGAAGGGCTGGCCCGGCTGGGCGCCGACAAAGCCATGGGTGAGCTGAGGCGCCAGGGCGATCATCTCGGCAACCATGTTGCCCAGCGCGTCCTTGTCGTAGCTTCTGGTGGAGAAAGCCGTGAAAAAAACGGTGTCCTTCCCTTTGTATAGAAACCACTGGAAATCGGTGAACAAGGCCTGCGGGTTCTTCTCCACGGCGGCCCGAGCAAGTGCCAGGGCATCGCCATGGTCCCCGGCAAAACTTGAAGACGAAAAACTCTTCACTCCCAATCTCCCCTCACTGCTCCCCCGAGCCACTTGATCTAAGCGCAGCGCAAACAATCTATCAACAAGTACTCCAAGGTCCGGTTAATTGCGGCCTCGAACATTATTGCCTGTTTTTACTGGCAGACCAAATGTCACCGGGCGGTGTTGGCAGGGTGGTGAGCTTACTTTAGAATAGCTCTTATGTTCGCTGGGCCACCCCAATGCATCCAAGGGGTTAGGCACGGCAGCGCGTCGAATTGACCTATATCAATGCGGCGTCACGGGGATTAGGTAGAGCATGAAAGAGCCAGGTCCGGCCGCCCCGCCGTTCCAGTGCTCGCAAAGGAATGGCTCCCATGGACTATCGCGGAATATTCGAGGATGCAGTGGATACACTGCGCGCGGAGAAGCGCTATCGCGTCTTTGCCGACCTTGAGCGAATCGCCGGCAAGTTTCCCAAGGCCGTGTATCGAGACGACGCGGACAATGCCCGCGAGATTACGATCTGGTGTTCCAACGACTATCTGGGCATGGGCCAGCACGACAAAGTCGTGACGGCGATGCAGCAGACCGCTGCCAGCATGGGTGTGGGCGCGGGTGGCACGCGCAACATTTCAGGCACCAACCGGCCGCTGATCGAGCTTGAGCGTTCGCTCGCCGATCTGCACCGCAAGGAAGCAGCGCTGGTTTTCACCTCGGGCTTTGTCTCCAACGAAGCGGCGATTTCGACCATTGCCCGCCTGCTGCCCGACTGCATCATCTTTTCCGACCAGCTCAACCATGCCTCGATGATTCAGGGCGTGCGCCAGTCGGGCATGGAAAAGAAGATATTCCGGCACAATGACGTGGCGCACTTGCGCGAATTGCTCAGCCAGGTCGATCGCAAGCGCCCCAAGCTGATCGCCTTCGAAAGCGTCTATTCGATGGATGGCGACGTCGCCCCCATCAAGGAAATCTGCGACCTGGCCGAAGAATTCGGGGCGCTGACCTATATCGATGAAGTCCATGCCGTGGGCATGTATGGCCCGCGCGGCGGCGGCATTGCCGAACGCGACGGATTGATGGACCGGATTGATGTCATTGAGGGCACGCTGGCCAAAGGGTTTGGCGTGATGGGTGGCTATATCGCCGCCAATCGATCGATTATCGATGCGGTGCGCTCCTATGCACCCGAATTCATATTTACCACCGCCCTGCCCCCGGCCCTCTGCGCGGCCGCCCGCGCCTCCATCGAACATTTGAAGGGCAATGGCGAGGAGCGCCTGATGCATCAGCGCCAGGCGCGGCTCACCAAGGCGATCCTAGCTGATGCCGGCCTGCCGGTGATGGCCACCGATACCCATATCGTGCCGCTGATCGTGGGCGATGCGCGGGCCGTCAAGGCGGCCAGCGACATGCTGCTCGACAAGCACAATATCTATATCCAGCCGATCAACTACCCCACGGTCCCCAAGGGCACCGAGCGGCTGCGCATCACGCCGACGCCGCTTCACACCGACGAGATGATCTTTGAGCTCCGTCATGCGCTGGTGAGCGTGTGGACGAGCCTGGAACTGCCGCGCGAGCGGGCCGACCCGGCCATTACCGCCAGCAAGCTGACCAGTGGCGATCTGACCCTGCCCAGCCTGGGCGGATGAGCCTACGGCGTTGCCGTCCAAAACGTTCAAAGATCCTTCCGCCTTGCCCAAGGCATGCCGAAGTGCCGGACGACGCATGAGTCTCCGGTTTCGCGATTGGACGTGTCCCGAGGCGCGTGCGTCTCAGTAAAACTAAGTAATAGAGACGTCGCCGCCTCGGGACGCTGGGTTTCTCCTGCTGTCGTGGCCCCTATTGATCGCTCGTCGCAAGGTGGCCCGGCTAGCAGACGAGCCCTGGAGCGAATCCAGTCTCACCAACTCCTCCCGCAACTGTTCGCTGCAGTCCGCCCATCGCGGGAGAGATGGGAGGAGTATGGGGGAGGTTTTGGGGGCGGGGATAAAAAACTTGGCCGGGTGTGGTGATGGCCGACCTCGTCCTTCGAGGCTTCGCACCTCGGGGCGAGGTCTTTGAGGGAAGCTGTGTTTCGCAAGCCCTCATGGTGAGGTGGGATCGAAGCGACCCTCGAACCACGCGGGCGCCTTCAGCGAAAGTTGCACCAGTTCAGGATGGGCCCCGGCCTGTGCCGGGGTGACAGCCGGTGGGTTTTATCAGGCCATGCAACAAGTCTGACGTCATGGCAGGAGTCCACCCCATTCCTGCCAGTCCCATTCATACTGCCACTCGACCATAGGTCTCGCGGCTTCCTCGCCTCTGGCCACGCCTTTGCCGCGCTCTGACACCATTACGCCGCCAAGGATGGCGTGTTGATGCGTATGCTGCCGCATCAGGCAAGGCCGGCTCCCAAATAGCGGGGCAAGGATTGCCGATCGCGTCGCCAACGGCCATGACTTGATCGACGTCAAGAGTGGGCCGCAGTTTGGTGCCTATACTCCCTGATACATTGCTGGGAGCATGTGCCATGCCCATTCTGATCGTCTATGACAGTATCTTCGGCAATACCGGCCAGATCGCCAGTGCGATGGCCGACGAACTGAACACGACCCACCAGACGCGGCTCGCCTCGGTTCAGGAAGCCAGGGATATCGACCTTGGCGGGCTCGACCTGCTGATCGTCGGTTCGCCGACGCGCGGATTTCGGCCCACCCCCGAGATCCAGGAGTTCGCTTCCCGGCCCGACCTTTCGGGGCGCGCGGCAACCTTCGATACCCGGATCGACCTCGACACCATTGAGCCTGCGCCCTTGCGCTGGGTGGTGCAAGCCGGCGGCTATGCTGCCGAACGGCTGGCCCGCGAACTGTCGGAGCAAGGCTGCACCATAGTGGGCGAGCCGGCGGGCTTCGTGGTTACCGGCCAGGAAGGCCCGCTCAAGGCCGGCGAGACCGAACGCGCCGCACAATGGGCGCGACGTCTCGTGGAGGCGGTGCCCGAAACCGGAGTGGGCTGATCCACCGACCCCGGTCACGGCGACCAGCGTGCTAGCTCGTAAGGACAATGCGCATCAGGTCGGCGGTGTTGCGGGCGCCCAGTTTCTCCATGACCCGGGCCCGGTGCACCTCGATGGTCCTTGGGGAAATGCCCAGCTCGCGCCCGGCCTCCTTGTTGGACTGGCCATTGGTAATCAATTGCAGCACTTCGCGCTCACGCGGGGTGAGCTGAGAAAAACCGCGCACCTCAACCGGACGGCCACCGGCCTGCATGGCGCCCAGATGCACATCCTTGCGCAAGGCGTCCCGCACCACACCCAGCAGCAATTCGCTGTCGATAGGCTTGCTGAGCACATCGGTTGCCCCCAGCTTCATGGCGGTGACGGCTGCCTCCAATTGCGGCTCGTTGGCCAGCATGACAACCGGGGCGCCGGTGCGCAGTCCCTTGACCCGGCGCAGCAGGTTCAGCCCGTCTTCCTCCCCCTGGTTGAGATTGATGACCGCCACATCCGGCCGCCGTCGCTCCAGCGCGGCGAGGAAATGCGCGGCCTCGAGCGAGAAGATGGTCTGAAACCCCTCAAGGCGAAACAGCACGCTGAGCGCCTCGCAGGTGCCGGGATCCGGATCGACGAGATGGACCAGCCGGTCCCGATTGAGAAATGCGTGGTAGTAGGAATGCGTGTTCATGCCATAGCCCCTTCCGGCAAGTTCGCTTCTGTAGCGGTCGCCAGGGCGCATAACATTCCGCATGACGAGGACCTGCCGGCCTTCGCCTCGCTGCACCTCTGCCCAGGTGTCCCGCAAGTGTAGTTTGCTCTAAGTGGTGGCGCCGTCCGATACGATGAATCCGTAGGATGGACTACCTACGAAATAGGTAAATATTCTTTTGTTTTGTTGTCAACGACTTTATTCCTAGTTTCCTCGCAATGGAAAGGCCGGCATTGCTGCCGGCCCAAGGACAATCAGGCTCTGCGTCAGGCCTTGCTGTTAGCCCGGATGGCGTCACGAATCTCGGTGAGCAGCACTTCTTCCTTGGATGGGGCCGGCGTTGATTCCACCGGTTCCTTGGCCGCTTCGCGCTTCATGGAATTGATGCCCTTGACCACCATGAAGAGCACGAAGGCGATGATCGTGAACTTGACCACGGCATTGATGAAGAGCCCAATATTGAGCGTTGCCACGCCCGCTTCCTGAGCTGCGGTCAGGGACGGCACGGGCACGTCATTGGGGTTGGACAACACAACGAACAGGTTTGAAAAATCGATCCCACCCAGCACAAGGCCTATCAACGGCATGAAGATGTCGTCAACGATCGAAGAGACGATGGCCCCGAAGGCCGCACCGATGATCACGCCGATGGCCAGGTCGATCATATTGCCCTTGATGGCAAAGTCCCGAAATTCCTTGAACACGCTCATTTAGACCCTCTCGAAATATTGGCCCCGCCCCACTCCGGCGACCGCCGCGTTTAACCACAAACACGGATTGAAAGGCTTTTGGGGCAAAAAGCAATGGGCCCAAGGGCGGTCTTGCGCCGGGCCGGTCCGAGGCTGATAAGGTCGATACAAGTCAACCAGCCCTTGTGCGAACCCAGATGAGCCTGCTCGACCACGATCCGACACGCGCCATTGCGCTGGCCATCGACCATATTCCACAAGGCGTCGCCGTGTTCGACGCCGGCTTGCGCCTGGTAACCTCCAACCAGCGCTACAATACGCTGTTGCATCTGCCCGAAGATCTGATCCGCCCAGGCTCGGCGCTGTTCGATATTGCCCTGTTCATGGCCGAGCGCGGCGATCTCGGGCCTGGCGATGCAGCGCAACTGGCCATTGAGCGCATCAAGGAGCTGACCGCTGCGCCTACGAGCGTGACCCAGCGCCTGGGCAATGCCGGCCAGACACTGGAGTTTCACTCGAGCCGGCTGCCCAATGGCGGGCTGGTGGTCAGCTTTTCCGACGTCACCGCCCGGGTGCGTGCCGAGCAGCAACTGGCCCAGGTCAACCAGACCCTGGAGCGACGCGTGGAGGAACGCACGGCCGCCCTCAAACAGGTCAATACCGAACTGGAAGCGGCCCGCGCCAAGGCCGATGCGTCCAATCACGACAAGACGCGGTTCCTGGCGGCGGCCAGCCACGACTTGCTGCAGCCGTTGAATGCGGCGCGGCTCTATACCTCCACGCTGATCGAACGCGCCAAATCGACAGGCTTTGCCGAACTGGCCAATTCCATCGAGGCGTCGCTGACGGCGGTGGAAGACATCATGTCGGCGCTGCTTGATATCTCGCGCATCGACAGCGGCGCGCTCAAGCCGGCGCCAGCGCCAATCCAGGTGCAGGATCTGCTCAAGAAGACCGAGGTTGAATTTGCGCCCATGGCGCGGGAGCGCTCGATTTCGCTGCGGATCGTGGCCACCAGGGCCAGCGTGATGGCCGACCGCTCGCTGGTGGGGCGCATCGTGCAGAACCTGGTGTCCAACGCCATCAAATATACGCCGGTGGGCGGCAAGGTGCTGGTGGGATTGCGCAAACGCGGCAATCGCTGGCGGCTCGATGTGATCGATACCGGTATTGGCTTCAACAAGGATCAGCACAGGCTGGTCTTTGCCGAGTTTTCCCGGCTCGAACGCGGCGCGCGCATGGCGCAGGGATTGGGATTGGGGCTTTCCATCGTGCAGCGCCTGGTGACAGCGCTTGGACTGACGCTTGAGCTGGACAGCCGCGAGGGCAGCGGGTCGCGGTTTTCGATCTATCTGCCGGCCGTGCGCAATGCCCGGCCGACCAGCCAGCCAGAGGCCTCGCCGCCAGAGCCCAGTTTCGGCACGCTGAGCCTGAAAGTGCTGTGCGTGGACAATGAACGCGCCATTCTCGAGGCCATGGAAGGGTTGCTCACCCATTGGGGATGCGAGGTGCGCACGGCGCTCTCGCTCAAGCAGATTGATCGCGAGCGCCTGCTCGAAGGCTGGTATCCCGATCTGGTACTGATGGATTATCACCTCGACCAGACCTCAGGCCTGGATGCCATCGAGTGGCTGCGGCACAATATTGGCGGGCATTTGCCGGCCGCATTGGTCACTGCAGACCGCAGCCCTGCCGTACGGGCGCTGGCCGAGGATCGCGGCATTGCCGTGGTCACCAAGCCGGTCAAGCCGGCCGCCCTGCGCGCCACGATCAGCGGCCTGGCCAATCAGGGCGGCGGCAAGCGCTCCGGTTAGCGGCTTCCGGGCGTCAGTTGCGCGTCAGATTGCCTTGGGTGCGGCTGCCTTCTTGCGCGACGGGGCCGTTTCCACCTCGTCCACGACCGGCGCCACCGGGGTCACCCGCGGCATGCGGTTCCAGGCGTCGAGCGCGGCAATCTTGTAGGCCTCTGCCAGGGTCGGGTAGTTGAAGGTGTTCTCGACGAAATAGTCGAGCGTGGCGCCAAGATTGAGCACGGCCTGGCCGATATGGATCAGCTCGGTGGCCCCCTCGCCAACGATATGCACACCGAGCAGTTTGCGGTTTTCCAGCGAGACGATCATTTTCATCATCCCCGACTGCAGGCCCATGATGTGACCACGCGAGGTTTCGCGAAACCGGGCCACGCCGCATTCATAAGGAATGTTCTGGGCCCGGACCTGCTGCTCGGTGAGGCCGACTGTAGAAATTTCGGGCACGGCGTAAATGCCATAGGGGAAAAACTCCGGCGCCGGCGGCATCTTGGCCTCGAAGGCATGGAGGGCGGCGATGCGACCCTGTTCCATCGAGGTGGATGCCAGCGAGGGAAAGCCGATGACATCGCCAGCAGCATAAATGTGCGGGATCTGGGTCTGGAACGTGGCCGGATCGACCTTGAGGCGGCCACGTTCATCGGGAACGACGCCGCATTGTTCGAGCCCCAGATCCTGGGTGGCGCCGACGCGCCCGGCCGCATAGAGCAGCATGTCGGAGCGAATCTGACGGCCATCAGTCAGATGAGCGATAGCCCAGCCCTGGCCGTCCTTCTCCACCCGGTCGACCTTGGCGCCGAGCCGAATGGTGACGCCGCGCTGGCGCAGGTCATGGGTGAATTCCTCGATGATTTCCCGGTCGATAAACTCGAGGAAGGTCTCGCGCGGCTCCACAATGGTCACGGGCACATCGAGCGCGGAAAAGATGGTGGCGTATTCGATGCCGATCACGCCCGCGCCAACGACGGTGAGGCTGCGTGGCACACGCAGTTCACCCACCAGGCTGTCGCTATCGAGCACGGTATGGTCGTCAAACGGAATATGAGCGGGGCGATAGGGCGCGGTACCCACCGCGATGACCGCATGGTCGAACGCGAAGCGATGCTCGTCCCCGGCGTGATCGACCACCAGCAGATGATGCTCGTCGACAAAGCGGGCCATGCCGCCAAAAGTGCGCACCCCGTTGCGGGCGAACTGATGTTCGAGCACTTCGATTTCGTAGTCGAGCGTCTTGCGCAGGCGGGCGCCGAGGTCCTTGCCCTCAATGTCCTTCTTGACCCGATAAGAGAGGCCGTAAAAGCCTCGCTCGCGCCAACCGGACAGATTGAGCACGGTTTCACGCAGGGTCTTTGACGGGATGGTGCCGGTATGGACCGAGACGCCGCCCAGACGCAGGCGGTTTTCCACCACAAGAACGGATTTGCCCAGCTTGGCGGCCTGAATGGCGGCCCGGCGCCCGGCCGGCCCCGAACCGATGACCACGAGATTAAAGCGCTCCAAAGCCGCCCCCTGCAAATCAGCCCCAATGCCTATGCCGGCAGTGTGACACCCTGATTGCTGATTGGGCAATGACGGAACAGCAGGGCAGGAATGCGCGCTCAGCCCCCGCGCCAGGTCGGCTCGCTCATCTGGGGCAGGTTGTAGAACTGGCGCACCACGTCCCAGCCTTCCCTGGCCGTATCGACCACAGTGAACAGGTCCGTGTCGTCGGGAGAGATGGTCCCGGCCTCGGCCAAAGCTTCGAGATTGATAACCTTGGTCCAGAAGTCCTTGCCGAACAGCAGGATGGGGATGCGGTCCATGCGGCCAGTCTGGATCAGGGTCAGGCTCTCGAAGAATTCGTCGAGCGTGCCGAAGCCGCCCGGGAAGACCGCAACGGCCCTGGCCCGCATCAGGAAGTGAATCTTGCGGGTGGCAAAGTAGTGAAAATTAAAGCTCAGATCCGGCGTCACATAGAGATTGGGCGCCTGCTCGTGCGGCAACACGATATTGAGCCCGATCGAGGGCGCGCCCATATCGGCGGCGCCGCGATTGCCCGCTTCCATCACGCCGGGCCCGCCACCGGTGGTCACCACATATTCCTTGAAGTCCATCGAGGCGGCGGTCTGCGAGGCGAACTGGGCGAATTTGCGCGCCTCGTCATAATAGCGTGAGGCGGCTTCGAGATTGCGGCGCTGGGTTTCGTTCTTGGCCGCCCAGGCCGGTTTGCCCGGCTCGGGAATCCGCGCGCCACCAAACAGCACCACTGTAGAATTGATACCGTGCTCGCGCAGGCGGAATTCGGGTTTGAGATATTCGAGCTGGAAGCGCACGCCACGCGTGTCCTCCGAGGTCATGAACTCGTCGTCAGCAAAGGCGAGGCGATAGGCTGCGCTGCGCGTCTGTGGCGTATCGGGCGCCTTGCGCGAGACGGCAATATCCTCGCTGGAGGTGCGCAGGGATGTCGGATGACGACGTTTAGACAAGACAAACTCCCGATTGGCCGGCGCGCCACACTTCAGCGCCTGTTGCCTGCCAGCCTTCCAAAGTCAAACAGGCATCCATTTTGGCGACAAAGACCTAAGAAGGGCATAACCACCCGTGGTTGTTCGGGCAAGGGCACGGAGACAGTCAATCGGTTCACGAGTGTGGCAGCGGCGCCGACACGTCCCTGAGGATCGTCCGCGGCAAGACATGGCATGAAATACTTGAGGAGAAAGACTTCTCCCGCTATTTTTTCTTCGAATACCTGCTTTATTCACGACTCCTCAATATTCGAATGGCCTTCTGGTGCATGGAGGGCAATTAATTGCTGCTGTTTACGGATCGACACCTGGTTCCGGAGGGTGAGCTCAAAAGGCTGATCATGCGCGGCGTGTGCCGCATGTTCCCCATCCACGCCGCGCCCACCATCAAGGTCGAAAATGCCCTGATCCTGTGCGATGTCGACCTTGAGAATTTCACCAGTGCCCGCATGTTGCGCCTGGCGCTGGCCGTGCATCGCGCGCCAGACAGCCCTCTGGTGTTCCTGCTAAGGGACCGCACCCACCACACCGAATCCCAGGCCCGGGCCTTGGGGGCCAGTGACATGCTCAGCGTTGACGAGGGATTCAACGCCGCGCTGAGGCACCTGATGAACAGGTATCCGTTTCTTGGTGCCCATCAAAGCTGTGTGCCGCCAGAGGCCCGGCTCGCCATTGAAGACCTGCTCGAGGCCAACACCTGGTACGCCGCCGGCAATTATGAGGGCCGGATTGACGCAGGCGCGCAGGCGGTACTCGACGCCATCGAGGCCGAGGGTATCCATCACTGGATGGATGAGGTGCTGTCCTATGACAATCTGACCTATCAGCATTGCCTGCTGGTGGCGGGCACGGCCGCCGCGTTCGGCTCGTCACTGGGCTTTTCCCGCCAGGACAAGGTACTCCTGACCACGGCGGGGTTCGTGCACGACGTCGGCAAGGCCTTCATTCCGCTTGAAATTCTGAACAAGGAAACGACGCTGGACGCAGCCGAAATGGCCAATGTCCGGCGCCATCCCATGATTGGCTACGCCATTCTCAAGGAGCACGGCGTCCGCAACACGGATGTGTTGGGCTGCGTGCGCTCGCATCATGAATTGCTCGATGGTTCAGGCTATCCTACGGGCCTGATGGGCAACAGCCTGCCGGACCTGGTCAAGATGGTGACCATCTGCGATGTCTTTTCGGCGCTGGTCGAACATCGCACCTACAAGCAACCGGTTAGCCCCGAAGCGGCTTATGACTATCTGGCCGCCAATGGACAATTGTTCGACCAGGCGCTGGTGCGGGCCTTTGGCCCCAGTATCCTGCCGGCCTGATGGCTGGGCGAGGGCTCCGACAAGAGAACGTGACCGGCCGCAACTTTGCCCCGCCCCCCTTGCAACCACAGTCCAAAATCCGCATATAGGCGCCGGGAGGTTGGCGCGGACGTGTTCCTCGCCAACCGGGTCAGGTCCGGAAGGAAGCAGCCCCAACGAGATCCTCACGGGTCGATGCCAGCCTCCTACTCAATTCCCTGTTCAGAAGCGGGTATGGAACAGCGCAATATCGGCATTGGCCTTTTGCGACATGGACCGGCTTGCCCTATGTTCCGGGCATGACCAATGGCAGATTCCCCGGCAAGAAGGACAAGGACAGGCCGCATGGCTGACATTCAGACCACGCCCTACCTGGTCCTGGCCCGCAAATACCGCCCGCGCGACTTCTCGACCCTGGTCGGGCAGGACGCGATGGTACAGACGCTGGGCAATGCGTTTGCGCAGAACCGCATCCACCACGCCTTCATCCTGACCGGCGTGCGCGGCGTCGGCAAGACGACCACGGCCCGCATCCTGGCCCGCGCCTTCAACTATGAAGACGAAACCGGCCGCCACCCCACGCTGGAGCTGGAAACCGAAGGCGCCCATTGCCGTGCCATTATCGAGGGGCGGCATGTCGATGTGGTGGAAATGGACGCGGCGTCCAATACCGGTATTGGCGACATTCGCGAGATCATCGACTCGGTGAAATACGGGCCGGTCTCGGCGCCCTACAAGGTCTATGTGATCGACGAGGTGCACATGCTCTCGACGGCAGCCTTCAACGGGCTGCTCAAGACGCTCGAAGAGCCGCCGCCTTATGTGAAGTTCATCTTTGCCACCACCGAGATCCGCAAGGTTCCGGTGACGATCCTGTCGCGCTGCCAGCGTTTCGATCTGCGGCGCATCCCGGCCGATGTGATGTCGGCCTATCTCGAAAAAATCCTCGGCCAAGAGGAAATCGGGTTCGAGCCGGACGCGTTGGCCATGATCGTGCGCGCCGGTGAAGGCTCGGCGCGCGACTCCCTCTCGCTGCTTGACCAGGCTATCGCGCATGGCAATGGCTCGGTGAGCACAGCGACGGTCAAGGCCATGCTGGGCCTGGGGGACCGGGCGCGGATCATCGACCTGTTCGAAGATCTGATGGGCGGCCGCATTGCCGAGGCCCTTGGTGCGCTCAAGGAACTTTATGATCTGGGCGCCGATCCACAGACCCTGTTGGCGGACCTGGCCGAATTCACCCATCTGGTGACCCGCATCAAGGTGGTACCGGCAGCGGCCGACGATGCCTCGCTGACCCCGGACGAGCGGACGCGTGGCGCCGATCTGGCGCAGCGCCTGCCGATGCGGGCGCTGACCCGGGCCTGGCAGATATTGTTCAAGGGCAATGAAGAAACCGGGCGGGCCGGCAATGCGCTGCAAGCCGCCGAAATGACGCTCATTCGCCTGGCCTATGCTGCCGATCTGCCCAGCCCCGACGATGTGATTTCCAAGCTCACCCAGCAGGGCAGCCTGCCCTCCGGCGGTGGCAGTGCGCCGTCTGCGCCCCGTGGACCCTCCGGCGGCGCGTCCGCCCTGCGCGTCGAGGCCATGGAGACCCGCCCATCGCCCGCTTCGGTGGCGGCGCCCTCGCCAGCGCTTCCCGCGTCTCGGCCACAATCCGTCGCACAGCCGGCGCTGGCCACGGTGGCGTCGTACAAGGATCTCATTGCATTGGCCGCCGCCAAACGCGATGTGCTGGTCAAGCTGGCGCTGGAAAGCCAGATGCGTCCGGTCTCGTTCGAGCAGGGCCGGATCGAGGTGGCGCTGAGCGATGGTGCGGACCCGGGCATAATCGCCACACTCTCGGCGCGTCTGCAGACCTGGACCGGGCAGCGCTGGCTGGTGATGGTCTCGACCAAGGCCCCCGAGGGGCTGACCATCCGGCAGGAAAATGAGCAGCGCAAAGAAGCGGCGACTGCTGCCGCGCATGACGATCCGCTGGTCAAGGCCATATTGGAAACATTTCCGGGCGCCAAGCTGGTGAACGTGACGGTGCGCGACGATGAAGCCGCGCCAGCCGAACTGGCTCCACCCCCACCTGAAGAGGACGACGAATGAAAGACATCATGGGTATGATGAAGGCCGCCGGCGAGATGAAAGCCAAGATGGAGGCCATGCAGGCCGAACTCGCCGATCTGGTGGTCGAAGGCAATTCCGGTGGCGGCATGGTGGCCGTGGCCCTGACGGGCAAGGGCGACATGCGGGGTCTCAAGATCGACCCCTCACTGCTCAAGCCGGAAGACGCTGAAATGGTCGAGGACCTGATCATAGCTGCCTTCAATGACGCCAAGGGCAAGAGCGAAGCCGAAGCCCAGCGCAAGATGGCGGAAGTGACGGCCGGCCTGCCGATTCCACCGGGCATGAAACTGCCGTTTTAGGCTGGTGCCGCTGTGGCCTCCGGCGGACCCGAAATCGAACAGCTCATCCAGCTTCTGGCGCGCCTGCCGGGGCTTGGGCCGCGCTCGGCGCGGCGCGCGGTGCTGCACCTGATCAAGAAGAAGGAGCAGCTCATGCTGCCCCTTTCGGCTGCGCTGGACCGCGCCGTGCTGGTGGTCAAGAGCTGCGAGGTGTGCGGCAATGTCGACACCACGTCGCCCTGTTCGATCTGTGCCGATCCGCGGCGGGGCGAGAGCGGCATCCTGATCGTGGTGGAAGACGTCGCCGATCTCTGGGCGCTGGAGCGCGCCGGGGTGGGACAGGTCCGCTATCACGTGCTGGGTGGCGTATTGTCACCCCTCGATGGCGTGGGGCCGGATGATCTCAACCTCGAAGGGCTGATCGCACGGGCGCATGATTATGCGGAAATCGTCCTGGCCATGAATGCCACGGTTGAGGGGCAGACAACCGCACACTACATCACCGACCGGCTCACGGGGACAAGTATCCGCGTGACGCGCCTTGCCCATGGCGTGCCGGTGGGCGGAGAACTGGATTATCTCGATGAGGGCACATTGAGCCAGGCGCTCAAGGCGCGGACCGAGATCTGACGCGATCGCCCTCCCCTTGACGGGGAGGGATCAGCGCGAGGCGGGAACTGTCCGCTCAAAGCATCAAGCAGGCCTAGTGCAAATGCGGGTCGAATTCCTCGCTGCCATGCCAGGCATGGTCATCGTCGACCGGGCCGTCCTCGTCCTCCTCGTAGAATACTTCTTCACCGATCAGGGCGTCACGGGCGTCGGTATCGTCGGGCGAGAGGGCGTCAAGGTGGTCGGCGGGATCGGATGACATGGAGGCATCAATATTGCCGGTGTCTTCAGTGTTATCGAGGTCCCGCTGTAATTCGGCAATGGCGCGGTCGAGCTCTTCGAGCATATAGGCCGGGTCCTGACCGCCGAAGTCACCGCTCTCGCGCGCGGCGGCCTCGTGGCGCATTTCCCACAGTCGCTCCAGCCGGTCCCGCACCGGGCGGTCATCGCCATAAAGCAAATCCTCGATTTCGCTCTGGCTATAGGGCTGGGCAATGCCGGGGGTGTCGGCATTTTCGAAGCTGGTTTCCTGGGGCACGAGACTGCCCGGATGATGATGGTTCTGCACCATGACTGATCTCCCTTATGCAGTTGCACGAGGGTGAAACGCACAGGCGGGACCTGAGTTCGATCACATGGTCGAATTCAGTTCAGGTCCCCAGGTTCGTCCTTGACCAGCCGCAAGGCTGGCGCTTCATCGCTGCCGCCGTCCCATGTGGGTGGCATGGGTTTGCTGGATTTGGCGCCGAGTTCGCGCAGCATTTCGACCTGCCGCACGACATTGCCGCGACCATTGGTCAACTGATCCTTTGCCTTGGCATAGGCGCGCTGAGACTTGTCAATCGCGTCCCCGACCTGGTCCATGGTGCCGAGAAACCCGGCCACCTTGTCGTAAAGCTGGCCGGCGCGCTCGGCGATTTCCTCGGCATTCTGGTGGCGCTTTTCGATGTCCCAGACATTGCGCACCGTGCGCAACACGGTCATCAGCGTGGTCGGGGTGGTCAGCATAACCCCCTTGCCCATGCCGAATTCGACCAGCTTGGTATCGTGCTGAATAGCAGTGGCCAGCGCGGATTCGATGGGCACGAACATCATCACATAGTCCAGGCTGGACTTGGCGGCCCGGTTATAGCCCTTGTCGCCCAAGGTGGTGATGTGGCCGCGCACCGACGCGATATGTGCGCGCAAGTGCTGGTCGCGATCATCATCGGGGCTGTTCACAAAGGCTTCGAATGCAGTCAGGGACACCTTGGAGTCGATCACCAGCCGGTCGCCATTGGGCATCAGGATTTCAACATCGGTGCGCAGGCGCTGGCCATCCTCGCCGCTATGGCTCTGCTGGGTGAAATATTGCTCGCCCTCTCGCAGGCCCGACTGTTCGAGAATGGTGGCCAGAATCATTTCGCCCCAGGCGCCCTGGGTCTGCGAATTGCCCTTCAAAGCGCGTGTAAGGTTCTGCGCCTCGGTGGTGATCTGCAGATTGCTTTCAGCCAGGGCGCGGATGCGCTCGCCCATGGCGGAGCGGTCTTCCACCAGGTTCTTGTGGAACTCGGTGATCTTGTCCTGCAGAGGCTTTAGCAGCGTGTCGACCTGCTCGCGGTTCTGCTTGGTGAAGGTCTCGCCATGGGTGCGCAGCACATCGCCGGCGATGGCTTTGAACTCGTCGGTCATCTGCTGGCGCGCTTCCATGAAGCGCTTCAAATTCGCCTCATTCTGGCGCGACTGCTCGTCGAGCCGCGTGCGCATGGCGGCGAGCTCGGATTGCAGCCCAGAGGATTTTTCACGCTCGTTGTCGAGGAGATCGGTAGCGCGGTCCCGGTCGCGCTCAAGCTGGGCTTCAAGGTCACGGATACGCGTGTCACGGGAGGCGATCTGTTCGAGAAAGCTCGCCTTCAACCCCTCGGCCGCCTCGCGGGCCTGCTGTTCGGCGCGGGCCGCGTTGGCGCGCGCCGAAGCCACCAGCCAGATGATCAGCAGGACAACCAAGGCCAGCACGCCGGCCAGCAAGGCCATCGCCGTGGTGACGGGGAACTGGCCAAGGGTGAACAATGTCATATCAAGATCTCGCATGGCGTGAGCTTAATCCGATTCTGCTGTTCGCAAAATGTTCTGCTGCTGCGGTGGATTGAACCGGGCTGCAGTTGACCCGGGAGCCGGAAATCGCCATATCGAGGGCAATCCATTCATCGCCGGACTTTTCTGCCATGGCCGTTCGCCCCATTCTGATCATTCCCGATGCGCGCTTGCGTGCCGTTGCCGACCCGATCATCGAGGTTGATGACGAGATCAAATCTCTGGCCAAGGACATGCTGGACACCATGTATGACGCGCCTGGCATAGGCCTGGCCGCCCCGCAGATCGGGGTGATGAAGCGCATTGTGGTGATGGACCTGGCCGGCGAGGGTGAACCCCCGGCCCCGCTGGTGATGATCAATCCCGAAATCACCGCATTCGGCGACCAGATGCAGGTGACCGAGGAAGGCTGTTTGTCCATTCCCGAGCTCTATTATGAGGTCGAGCGGCCCAATGAGGTGACGGTAAAATATACCGATCTCGATGGGCAGGAAGTGGTCAAAGAGGCCGAGGGCAAGTTGGCAGTGTGCATTCAGCACGAGCTCGATCACCTCGATGGCGTGCTCTATATCGACTATCTCAGCCGGCTGAAGCGCGACCGCGTGATCAAGAAATTCGAAAAGCAGGCAAAGCGGGCCGCTGGCTGATATCCGGTGGCCGCGACCTCGCCCTTCGACAGGCTCAGGATGAGGTCTATGGGAGTGCTGCGTTCGCGTAGACCTCATGGTGAGCCTGTCGAACCACGAGGTCGTTGACCATGCGCGTCGTCTTCATGGGTACGCCCGAATTTTCTGTTCCAACGCTAACCGAGATTGTCTCGGCCGGACATGAGGTAGTGGCGGTCTATACGCGTGCACCCAAACCGGCGGGGCGGGGTCAGGCGGAGCGCAAGAGCCCCGTGCATGAAGCGGCCGAGGCGTTCGGCATTCCGGTGTTTACGCCGCGCTCTCTTAAGGCCGAAGCCGAGCAGGCCCAGTTCGCCGCGCTTGGGGCCGAGGTCGCGGTGGTCGTTGCCTACGGGCTGCTGCTGCCCAAGCCCATTCTCGAGGCGCCTGATTATGGATGCCTCAACCTGCATGGCTCGCTCCTGCCGCGCTGGCGCGGGGCGGCGCCGATCCAGCGCGCCATCATGGCCGGCGACAAGCAGACCGGCATTGTGGTGATGCAAATGGATGAAGGTCTGGATACCGGCGCAATGGGGCCGACCGAGATCATCGCTATCACGCCCGAGATGACCGCGGGCGAACTGCACGACCAGATGATGCGGTTGGGTGCCGATCTGATGGGCCGGGCGCTAGCGGCGCTGGAACGCGGGAGCCTCGATTTCACGCCGCAGCCGGAGAGTGGCGAGACCTATGCGGCCAAGATCGACAAGGCCGAGGCGCGGATCGATTTCTCCAAATCGGCCGAAGAGGTTCACAATCTGATCCGGGGCCTGTCGCCCTTTCCGGGTGCCTGGTTCGAAATGGAACTCGCTGGCAAGCCGGTGCGGATCAAGGCGCTGCGCTCGAGCCTGAGCGAAGGCGCCGGGGCGCCGGGTGCTCTTTTGGGCGACGAGCTGGTGATCGCCTGCGGCGCTGGCGCGGTGCGTCTGATCCAGGTGCAGCGCGAGGGCAAGGGCGCCATGGATGCAGCGACATTCCTGCGCGGCGCCGGGACGCTGCCTGCCACAGTGACCTGATGCCACGCTACAAGCTGACTATCGAATATGACGGCACCCCCTTCTCCGGCTGGCAGCGGCAGAAGGACAGGATGAGCGTGCAGCAGGCGCTGGAAGAGGCGATTGCCGGTTTTTCGGGCGAGACGGTGACGACCCAGGCGGCCGGACGTACCGATGCGGGGGTGCATGCGCTTGGCCAGGTGGCGCATTTCGACCTGTCCAGGGCATGGGACCCGTTCCGCATTCGCGAGGCGCTGAACTATCATCTGCGCCCCCACCCGGTGGTCGTGGTGGAGAGCGAGGCGGTACCCGACACGTTCGAAGCGCGGTTTTCGGCGACGGCGCGGCACTATGAATATCGCATTCTCAACCGTCGGGCGCCTGCCGCTATCGAGCGAAACCAGGTCTGGCACGTCCCCAAGCTACTGGATGCAGAGAAAATGCACGAAGCGGCGCAGACCATTCTGGGCCACCATGATTTTTCCACCTTCCGTTCCTCGGAATGCCAGGCCAATTCACCCATGCGCACTCTAGATGCGTTCGAGGTGAGCGGGGATAACGAGATCATCGCGATTACTGCGAGTGCCCGGAGCTTCCTGCATCACCAGGTGCGGTCTATGGTGGGCTCCCTCAAGCTGGTGGGCGAGGGCAAGTGGAGCCCGGCCGATTTTCGCGCGGCGCTCGATGCGGCGGACCGGACACGCTGTGGCGCGATGGCGCCGGCGAGCGGACTGTTCCTGACCGGGGTCGACTACCCTTAGACAGGCCCCATGGTCTGCAGGATGATGCCGCCAAGCACCATCAGACCCACAAATTGCGCCACCACCTGAGCAACAATGAAGATGGCGATCTGCACCGGCGCCAGAGTGACGATGCGGCGAGCAATGTTGATCTCGATGATGATGCTGAGAAGGCCCACGACCAGCAGCATGATGTCGCTGCCGCCGAGCAGGACGATGCTGATTGCGCCGATCAGCGAGACGTAGAAATTGACCCAGTTGTCGGCCACCAGATAGGGCATGAAGCCATCGAGCCGGCCCATCATCTGCAAGACGGCATAGGCCGCGCCAATCTGTAGTGCGAACAACAGACCCGAGAGCAGCGTCATGCCGGCGGCGGCGCCGGAGGCCGGGCCGACGCCGAGCAATTGCGGGCCAAAGACGCTGACGGCAATGGCAAGCACCAGAGCGATGAAGCTGCCGATCAGGCCGCGCTGGGAAAAATCGAAATAGTTGGCCGCGTCCTGCCGCCCCAACACCAGGGCCCAGGCGCCGCGGGCGGCGTCGAGCGCTTCTTCAACAAAGGTCGGTGAGGACTGGGGCAAGGAACAGACTCGGCTCAGGCGGCGGGAACGGGTGCTGGCATGATGTAGAGTGCGATGGGCGTTCCGGCAAGGAGCAGCACCGTCAATACTGCAAAGGCGATGGAAACACCGATGCTCCACCCGCCTGCCAACCGTCCCAGGCGAAAGAGCATATAGGCCATCGCCAGCCAGAGCAGCGGCAACAGAAACCCTATGGTGAGCGAGAGCAAAGCGCCCAGGCCAACATAGAAGGTCAGCGCATAAATGCTGGGGACCAGCAGCGGCAGAACCGGATCACGCTGGCGCAAGGCATAGCGGGTTCCGTAGATGCCGATCAGGGGCGCTGCGAGGAACAGGGACTGGAAGACGAGCGTTGCGGTGAGTTCGCCCAGGGTTGGCACTCCATAATTGAGCGACCCCAGCACCACGGCCAGGAAGGCGAACAGGTAGAACAGCACCAAAGCCGTCACCAGGCCCGCCCGGGTGAAGCGGAAGCGCGCCTGCCAGCCGGCCTCATTGCGCAGGATCATGATCCAGCCATAGACCGACTGGCGCAGGGCGTTGATGATCTTCATGCCGGATCTCCGGCAAAGTAACGGCGCATGAAGGCTGAATATACTTCCGTCAGCCCGGTGAGGTCGGCCAGGGCTATGTGCTCATCGGCCTTGTGCATGGACGGGCCGACAAGTCCGCATTCAACCACGGGGCCATATTGGGCGATGAAGCGCGCATCCGAGGTGCCGCCGCCGGTGGAATATTCGGGCGGCTTGCCATTTCGCTGGGCAATGACCGCCGAAAGCGTTTCGATATCCGCACCGAGCGGGGAGAGGAAAGCACGCGAGGGCGTGCCGGACATCTCAAAAGCGATGTTGGTGCCGCAGGGATTGACGCTGGCAATGCGGGCGCGGACCCAATCGGTCAGGGTCTCGGGGGTCCAGATGTCATTGTAGCGGATATTGAAGCGCAGTGTTCCGCTCATCGGGATGACATTGCTGACCGGATTACCGACATCAATGGTGGTCAGCTCGAGATTGGAAGCAGGGAAGTGGTCGGTGCCGGCATCGAGCTTTTCGCTTGAGAGCGCCGTTGCCACAGCGGCCAGCACGGGAAGCGGGTTATTGGCCTTGTGCGGATAGGCGACATGGCCCTGGGTGCCGGTGACGGTGACCTTGCCCGAAAAGGAACCGCGACGGCCGATCTTGATGCTGTCACCCAGGGTTTGGGTGGAACTGGGTTCGCCGACAATGGCGAAGTCGAAATGATGGCCGTGTTCCGCCATCCACGCGACGAGCTTTTCGGTGCCGTTGATGGCATCGGCCTCCTCGTCATTGGTGATGGCGAGGTGAATGGTGCCGGCTCCGGGCGGGATCTCGGCGCAGGCGGCAATGAAGGCGGCGATGCCCGATTTCATGTCGGCAGCACCGCGACCGAAGATCTTGCCCTCCTCAATGCGGGGCGTGAATGGATCGGATGTCCAGTGCGCGCTGTCCCCGGGCGGGACGACATCGGTGTGGCCAGCAAAGAGCAGGCGGCGACCGCCCTGCCCTCTGGTGGCAAAGAGATTGCCGACCGGATAGGAGCCGTCGCCTTCGAACCGCAGGCGGGTCACCGCAAAGCCGATAGCCTCGAGTTCGGCCTCCAGCAGATCGAGCGCACCCGCCTCCTCGGGGGTGACCGAGGGGCAGGCGATGAGGCGGGCGAGCAGGTCAGCAGGGTCGATGGTCACGACGGCTCCGGTTTGGTTCAGGCGGCACCGTCCAGCGGATCGGGACCATAGTTATTGGGTCCGGCGGTGCCTTTAAGGAAGCCGAGCTGGACCAGCATGTAGATTGCGAAAATCGCGAAGATGAGGTTGAGGGCGCCCAGCCAGATGGAGGGTACCGGGACCATGACGCCGCCCATGTCGGTCATGGAGGAGCCGATGCCCGTTGCCGTGAGCAGGTTGAGCAGCACGGAGCCGGCGATCAGGATCTTGAGGTCGGTGCCGTTGTTGTCGCGATCGTGGCGGCGCTTGATGCCGACGCAGTAGCTGGGCCAGATCAGCGCCAGATTGATGAGCACGCCGAACCAAGCCATGACCGTGCCATTGCCGAAGCTGAGAATGCTCAGCACAATGCTGGCCAGGATCGAAATAACGATCAGCACCACGATGCCGATCCACCATTGCTGGCGGCCGATGCGGCCGTCGGTGGTGGTCAGAAGCGCTTTGATATTGTCCATTTTTGTCCCCCTCTCATGATGCAGGAATCAGATCCTGCCAACATCAGAGTAGGATGCTGGCGCCGTGTAAACCAGCGCCAGCCCTCCGTTTAGTCCCGCAGCAGGTCGTTGATGCCGGTCTTGGAACGGGTCTGGGCGTCGACGGTCTTGACGATGACGGCGCAGTAAAGGTTCGGGCCGGGCGTGCCATCGGGGAATGGCTTGCCCGGAAGCGAGCCGGAGACAACCACCGAATGGGGCGGCACATAGCCCATATGGATTTCCCCGGTCTGGCGGTTCACCACCTTGGTGGAAGCGCCGATGAAAACACCCATGGAGATCACCGAGCCTTCGCCCACGACGACGCCCTCGACGATTTCGGAGCGCGCGCCGATAAAGCAATTGTCCTCGATGATGGTCGGGCCCGCCTGGAGCGGCTCGAGCACGCCGCCAATGCCGACACCGCCGGAGAGGTGCACATTCTTGCCGATCTGGGCGCAGGAGCCGACCGTGACCCAGGTGTCGACCATGGAGCCTTCACCGACAAAAGCGCCCAGATTGACGAAGCTGGGCATGAGAATGGCGCCCTTACCGATATGGGCGGAGCGGCGGACGATGGCGCCGGGCACGGCGCGGAAACCGGCTTCGCGCCAGGTATTGTCGGTCCAGCCCTCGAACTTGGTGGGCACCTTGTCCCACCAGGTGGATCCCTGCGGCGCGCCGGTCATCGGCTCATTGTCGTTGAGGCGGAAGGAGAGCAGCACGGCGCGCTTGAGCCACTGATTAACCACCCAGGTGCCATCCACCTTTTCGGCAACGCGGGCCTGGCCGCTGTCGAGCAGGTTCAGCGCTTCATTGACGGCATCGCGCACGTCGCCCGTGGTGTTGAAATTGACCTCGGCGCGGTTCTCGAAGGCGGCGTCAATAGTCTGGGCGAGTTGCTCGTGCGACATGGCGTATCCTGGCGGTTGGAAATTTGCGCGGACCATAGCCGGGGCGGTCGGGGAGTCAACGGATATGACACGGCAAGCGGGCGTGCCCCCGCAATTCGGGCATGGTTCGAAGCCGCCCCGGCATCACTGCCTCGCGGTTGCACGGTGAAAAGCGGCTTTCGCTCCTGTTTAAACAAAGAAGAGGCGAAAGCCGCGTCCCACGAACAAGACCACCCGGGTGACATTTCAAGTCTCTGCGTGACTTTGGAGAATATTTAACCCGCCAAGGCCCATTCTAGACCATCAACAGGTGCGAACGGGATCATGGCATGGGGCGAATAGTGCAGGTGGTGAGAGGATCGCTTGTCATCAAGGTGTTTGCCGTGTGCTTTGGCGCGATACACCTGCCGCTCATATCATTGCTGCTTTACCTCGGGCTGGGCCGTCCTGCCGACCCTGTTCCCATACTGATCGTGGCGCTGGTGGCCACGCTGCTTGGCAGCGCCCTGGCGTTTCTTGCCGTCTATCAATTCGTCAGCCCCATCGACCGGCTGGTGAAGGCCATGGACCGCTACCAGAAGGAAGGCGTGGAGCCGTTTGTCGAGGTGCGCGGGTCTGATGGACTGCGGCGACTGGCGGACAAGCTGCTCTCGCTGGTGCGCGCGCAGGAGCTCAATATGCGGGCGCTGCAACGCCAGGCCAACAGCGATCCGCTGACGGGGCTGGGCAATCGCCGCTGGCTGCACAACGCGGTTTCCGTCGAGATGAGCCGGGCCGCGCGCCGTGACCAATGGGTGTGGGTCGTGGTGTTTGACCTGGATCACTTCAAGACAATCAACGACACCTATGGCCATGCGGCGGGGGACGACGTGCTGATGACCGTGGCCGAGGTCACCCATCGCCAAGTCAGACCATATGATCTGCTGGCCCGTGTAGGCGGCGAGGAATTCTGCATTGTGGCGACAGATGATGCGCCCTCGCTCGGGATTATTGTCGCAGAGCGTATCCGCGCGGCTCTCGAGAGTTGCAATCCGATCATCGGGGGCATCGCCGTGCCGGTCACGGCAAGCTTTGGCGTCCATAGAGGCGACCCCAGGACGGAAAGCTTTGAGGACATGCTGCGGCGGGCCGATGCCGGCCTTTACGCAGCCAAGGGCAATGGCCGCAACCTGGTGGTGGACAGCAAGGATGCGCCCCCGATCGGAGATCAGCCACAGCGCGTATCGCTGACGATCGAACTTGCCGAGGGCGATGGACAAACCGCCTGAGACAAGCAGAGCGGTCCTATCCATTCACCTGCCGAACGCCTCGGCGTCAACCTCAATCGGCCGCCGGATAGACGCCGAGAATGCGGAAATAGTCGGTGAAGAAGCCCAGCTCTTCGAAGGCGTGCTGCACGCCGATGTCGTCGGGGTGACCCTCGATATCGGCGTAAAACTGGGTGGCGGTGAAGGCGCCGCCGACCATGTAGCTTTCGAGCTTGGTCATGTTGACGCCATTGGTGGCAAAGCCGCCCATGGCCTTGTAGAGCGCGGCGGGCACATTGCGGACCCGGAAGACAAAGGTGGTTTTCACCTTGCCCTGGTTGGGCGCGCGCTGCTCGGTCGGCGAGAGCACCAGGAACCGGGTGGTGTTGTGGTCGGCATCCTCGATGTTTTCGGCCAGGACATTGAGCCCGTAGATTTCCCCGGCAAAGCGCGAGGCAATGGCGGCCACGGCCGGATCGGCCTTCTCGGCGATCTCGCGGGCCGAGCCGGCGGTGTCGACGGCATTGATGGTGCGCAGGCCGTTGGCAGAGATGAACTTGCGGCATTGGCCCAGCGCGACCGAGAGCGATTGCACCGCCTTGATATCTTCAAGCCGGGCGCCGGGAACGCCGAGCAGGGTCATTTCCACCCGCAGATAGGTCTCGCCGATGATGTTCAGGCCGCTTTCGGGCAGCAGGTGGTGAATGTCGGTGATGCGGCCATAGAGTGAGTTCTCCACGGGCACCACGGCAAAATCGGCCTTGCCGGACTGCACCGCATTGAGCGTTTCCTCGAAGGTAACGCAGCCAAGAAACTCTTCGCCGGGAAAGACATTGGCAGCAGCCGCATGGCTGAATGCGCCGGGTTCACCCTGGAAAGCGATCTGCTTGGTCATTGATGGTCATCCGTGAATAGAAAGGCAGGCGGGTTGTGGCGCGGGCTCAGTATGGAGTCAATCTGCAGGCAGCATCTGCGGTGGCGCGGAAAATCGTCTCGCATTGGCCATTTTCCACTGCCCGGTCATCGCCGCGGCGGTTTGACCTGTTGCGCCAGAAGTGGTCTTGATACTATGTTCCGCGCGCGTCGAGCCGGCCGGTTGAGGCAGATTCCGTTACGGGATCGCAGTTTGGGCTGGCTCGGGAAATTGTCCACAGGGGATGGACCGGCAGAGAGACCAAATGGATTCGTTTGAGCTAAACAAGATCATCGGCGCCGTGCTCGGCACCCTGTTGTTCATTATGGGTGTTGGGTTCCTGGCGGAAGCCATCTATCACCCGATCGAGAACCGCGGCCCCGGCTACGCCTTGCCCGAACCGGAAGTGGCCGAAGCCGGCGCTCCGGTGGAAGAAGTGCCCGTGACGCCGTTGCCGGTGCTGCTGGCCAGTGCCAGCGTGGACAATGGCGCTGCCGCCGTGCGCAAGTGCCAGAGCTGCCATACCTTTGGTGAGGGCGAAGCGGCCAAGCAGGGCCCGAACCTCTACCACATTGTCGGCGCCCCCAAGGCCCATATGGAGGGCTTTGCCTATTCGGACATTCTGCTGCAACAGCAGGCTGAAGGGCAGACCTGGACCTATGAAAACCTGGACGCCTTCCTGACCAATCCGCGCGACTATGCGCCCGGGACCAAGATGGCGTTTGCCGGCGTGCGCTCGCCCGAGGAACGCGCCGACATCCTGGCCTATTTGCAGACCCTGTCCGCAGACCCCGTGCCGTTCCCGGAACCGGAAGCAGCGCCCGCGGAAGAGGCCGCGCCGGCTGAAGGCGAGGTCACTGAGGTCGAGACGATCCCTGAAGAAGTGGTTGCGCCCGAAGAGGCCAGCGAAGAGACCGTGACCACCGAGCCGGGCGCCGCTGTGGAAACGCCAACCGAAACGCAGTCGGACTCCCCTGTGGAAGGCACGCCCGTGCAGGAAACTTCGCCGGCAAGCCCGGAAGCGCCGGCTGCCAGCCAGTAAGGCTGTGCCTGACTGACGAGGACTTCCAAGAAAGCCGCGCCCCAAGGTGCGGCTTTTTCCATATCAAGGACCGTTTCTGATGTTGCTGCTGCACCTTTCCGATGTCGACGAAGCGAGCTGGGCCCGGGCATTTGCCGAAGCACTGGCCCCCTACCCCGTGGTGCGGCGGGGCGACAGTTTCGACCCGGCCGAGATTCGCTATATCTTTGTCTGGAAGCCCCAGGCCGACGCTTTTGACGGGCTCGTCAACCTCAAGGCAGTGCTGTCGCTCGGCGCCGGGGTGGATGCCTTGCTCAAGCACCCCAACCTGCCCGATGCGCCGATCGTGCGGTTCGTGGATGAGGATCTGAGCCAGCGCATGAGCGATTATGTGGTGGCCCATGTCACCATGCATCACCGCCAGTTCACGCGCTTTCAGGCCGACCAGAAGGCGCGCCGCTGGGACCAGTACTACCCCCCTGCCGCAGGCGAGACCACGGTGGGCATCATGGGCATGGGCGTGTTGGGGCAGGACGCGGCCAGGCGCCTGAAACCACTCGGCTTTGATTTGCGAAGCTGGAGCCGCACGCCCAAGGTCATGGACGGGGTGGAGGGCTTTGCCGGTCAGGCCGAGTTCGACGCGTTTCTCGCCGGCACCGATATTCTGGTCAATCTGCTGCCGCTGACGCCGGAAACCACGGGAATTCTCAATCGTGCGACCTTTGCCAAGCTGCGCCGCGACCGGCTGGCTGGTGGCCCGGTCATTGTCAATGCGGCAAGGGGCGGGCACCAGAAGGAAGCCGATATCGCCGCGGCTCTGCAGGACGGAACGCTGGGGGCGGCGAGCCTTGATGTGTTCGAAGTCGAGCCCCTGCCGCAGGACAGCCCGCTCTGGGCAATCGAAAATTGCTACATCACCCCGCATATCGCCGCCATTTCCAGTGAGCAGAGCGGCGTGCGCTATTTCACGCAGGTGCTCACCGGACACGAGGCGGGCAAGGCGCTGCCAAATGTGGTGGACCGCGCGCGCGGGTACTAGATCGACACATAAAATTCACTGGTCAGGGGCCAGTGTGTCGTTCAAGCAGGCTGGATGAAAACAATGGGAGCCGGTCGAGGGGCATGACCGATACAGCGCAACAGGAAAAACCGGGGCTCTATGAACGGTTGAAGGCCGCTACGGGGCATCCTCTGGCCGAGCCGATCCTGGCGCTGATCTGCTTTCTCGAAGCGATGATCGTCCCGGTGTTTCCCGAAGTGATGCTGGCGCCGATGATCCTGGCCGACCGCCGGCGCGCCTGGCGGCTGGCCACAATCTGCACCGTTTCATCGGTGGTGGGCGGCGTATTCGGCTATGCGATCGGCTATTTCCTGTTCGACACCATTGGCAAGGCGATCGTGGAATTCTACGGCGCAGGCGTCGGGTTCGAGCAGTTGCGCGAGAATTTTGTCGCCAATGGCCCGTTCATGATCATGGTCGGTGCGGTGACGCCCATCCCATACAAGATCATCACCATCACCAGCGGGGTGGCGGGGATCGATATCTGGACCTTCATACTCTACGGGTTCATCGGGCGCGGCCTGCGCTTCTTCGTGCCTTGCGGGCTGTTCTACTTTTTCGGGCCGGTGGCCAGCACCTTCATCGAAAAGCACAAGAAATGGGCCGGCTGGGTGATGCTGGCAGCGGTCATCGGCGGGTTTGCCGCCGCGCCGCTGCTGTTTCCCAAGCACGGTACCGAAGTGACCGATCAGGTGATCGAGCGGACCACCGGCACCGATATCATTCCCGGCTCGATGGCCCCGGTTCAGTCCGAATAACGCTGCCGGAGCAGGCCGTAGATCGCGCGGATGGCCTGATCGGTGCCGCCGGCCGGACGACCGGGGCGCGCATCGGGCGCCCAGCCGAAAATATCGAGATGCACCCAGGCCCCCGCCTTGCCCACGAAGCGCCTGAGGAACAGCGCCGCGGTGACAGACCCGGCATGTCCACCGCTGGCCGCATTGTTCAGATCGGCAATGCGGGAGGACAAGAGGCTTGCATAGGGTGACCAGAGCGGCATGGGCCAAAGCGGGTCTTCGGCCGCAAGGCCCGCAGCGGCCAGACCGGCAGCCACCTTGTCGTCTGTTGAATAAAGCGCGGGCAGTTCGGGGCCAAGGGCAACGCGGGCGGCGCCGGTGAGGGTGGCCATATCGATCAGCAGGTCCGGCGCTTCCTCGTCAGCCAGGGCCAGGGCATCGGCCAGGATCAAGCGGCCTTCGGCATCGGTATTGCCGATCTCCACGCTGATGCCGGCGCGCGAGCGCAGGACGTCGCCGGGCCGGAAGGCATTGCCGGCAATGGCATTTTCAACGACAGGCAGCAGCACGCGCAGGCGCAGCGGAAGCCCCGCATCCATGATGGCATGGGCGAGCCCGAGCACATTGGCCGCACCGCCCATATCCTTCTTCATCATCAGCATGCCGGTGGCCGATTTGATGTCGAGACCGCCGGTATCGAAGGTGACGCCCTTGCCGACCAGAGTCACCTTGGGATCTGTATCCTTGCCCCAGCGCATATCGATGAGCCGTGGCGCCTGGGTGCTGGCGCGGCCCACGGCGTGGATCATGGGGAAATTCTGTTCGAGCAGATCGTCGCCCTTGATGACGGTGAGGCTCATGCCGTGGCGGGTGGCCAGATCCCGCGCACGGGCCTCGAGGGCATCGGGGCCCAGATCATTGGCGGGGGTGTTGATCAAATCCCGTGTCAGGCTGGCGGCCGCCACCTGGCGCTCGACCTCATCGGCATCGGCCGCTTCGGGGAGGACAAGGCGCGGCGCCGGCGAGGCGGCGCGATAGGTCTCGAAGCGATAGGCGCCCAGGCGGAAGGCAATGGCGGCCAGGGTCGGATCGCCATAATCGCCCTGCAATTGATAGTCACCCTCGGGCAGGCCTGCAGCGGCCAGGCCGGCCACAAAGACAGGGCGCCCCTGAGCCGCGCCGGTGCCGAACAGCCAGGCCGCAATGGCGCCCGTGGCATCGGGCATTGCCAGCAGACGGCCCTGCTGGCCGGTAAAGCCATTGGCCTGGGCCCAGGCCCGCTGCCGATCGTCCAGCGGCCCGGCCTCCACCCCGTTTTCAGGAATGAAAATGAGCGGGATGGCGGCTTGGTCAGTCATGGCAGAACTCCGTTGTGTCCCCCCTGTCTAGCCGGGACCACGCGCCCGCACAACGCCGCAAGGTCGCGGCTTAACCGGGCGTTAGGGTTAATGATCTATTGCTCTGGGAGAGTTCAAATGGCCGGTTCGCGGCCCGGAGTGCAATGTGTTCAACCCAAGACGGATCAGCGGATTGTTGCGCCCCCTGCTCCTGGCAGGTGTTGCAGCCCTTGTGCTTTCGGCCTGTGCATCCAATCGCGGGCAGTTGGCCAGCACAGACTATTCCGGCATGAGTACGGCGCAGAGCCACGCTAATCTGAGCGAATTGACCGCGCGCTATCGCGCCAATCCGACGGACCGCGCCACGGTCATTCATTATGCAGCCGCCCTGCGCGCGGCCGGGCAGCCGCAACAGGCGGCGGCGGCGCTGGAACAGGCTATGCCGCACCATAGCGGCGATGTGGCGATCAGCGTGGCCTATGCCAAAGCGCTGACCGCATCCGGGCGGTTCGAGCAATCCATCGAAGTGCTGCGCAACGTGATCCGGCCCGATGCACCGGACTGGAACGCGCTGCTGGTGCTGGGCGCGACGCTGGACCAGACAGGGCGGCATGAAGATGCAAGGCAGGTTTACGTGCAGGCCGGGGTGATTGCGCCGGGCGAAGCGTCGATCGAGACCAATCTGGGCCTTTCCTATGCCATGACCAATGATCTGGAGGCGGCCGAAAAGCATCTGCGCCGGGCGGTGCAGATGCGCGGCGCCAACACCCAGACACGGCAGAACCTGGCGCTGGTGGTGGGCCTGCAAGGCCGGTTCGACGAGTGCCGCGCGCTCTATGCCGCCGAGCTGCCACCCGACCAGGTGGAGGCCAATATGGCCTATGTCCGGGCGCTGCTTACCCAGCAGAACCGCTGGGACATGATCGAGAAGAGCTGACGTTCTGGCATCTTCGAGGCCTCCGCTCGGTAACATTGTCCATGCGAAGTCAGACCAAAGGTCGATCACTGCCCTCGCCGAAATATATCTTGAGTTTCTCAGTCACCTAAGCAATATGTCTGCCACGCGCAGCGGCAAGCACGACGCCATGGGAGAAACAGATGATCAGAGTTCTTGTCAGCGCTGTCGCGCTCACCTTGTCCGCTTCGGCAATTGCTCAGGATGCACGAACGGTCGTCGACGCCCTTGACCGTACAATTGTGATACCGACTCAGGTTGAGCGCATCACCATTCTTGATCCATTGGCAGCTCTTGAGGCAGCATTGTCGATGGGCATCGTGCCCACCCAGATCGGGCAACGCAGTTTTGTAGCCAAATATCTTGGAGATCCCCTGCTACAATGGCCTTGGTTGGAGCAGGCTCTCGTGGAGCTTGGTGCCGATCCACTTCGAATGAATGCTGATGAAACCGACCTTGAAATGGTTGCCCTTGGTGAACCTGACCTGATCCTTGGGGGTGATTGGTGGGTCGAAAGCGCAGAGGAACAACTGACAGTCCTGGCTCCAACTGTGGCCGTCCCAATCGTTGATGTTCGCTCAACCATCGAACTCTACGGGGACGTCTTTGGCATGCAGGAGAGGGCAAGAGAGGTAATTGAAAACTGGGACAGTCGCATTGAATCCGAATTACGCCTTTTGACCCCAGCGTCGGCTACGCTTGCCCTTATCCGTACTGATGAAGCGGGCACCATCACAATCTTCAATGCTTCAGGCCACGGGGCATATGATTATTTCCAACAAGCAGGCTACACCACCCCGCCGGAAATTCTCGATTTGCCCGTTAACATTGGTGGTTATGCCTCGGGTGTATCTCTCGAGCGCATCGACTTGTTGGCCTCTGCCGACGTGATAGTCGTTCTGGGCTTCTCCGTCGAAGAGACGGAGCAACTGCTGGCCGATCCCATCTTCCTGACTTTGCCTGCAGTCTCTGAGGGCCGGGTTGTGACGATCGGTCAAGGTCCGGTCGCTCAGGCGACAGCGGTCCAAAGCCCGTTGAATTTCGACATCCTGCTTGAAATGGCCAAGGAAGTTGCGGCGGCGGCGGCAAAAGCGAATTGAGCGCCAAAAGCGGCGCGATGGCCGTTTGCATACCACCCCTTCCGGCCCCCTTCCATATTGTTGAGTACTGCCAGTACACTTGGCAGACCGGCTGAGGGACATCCGCTCTCTGCCGCCTGCGGCGGCACGGCAAAGCTTCTGCAGACGAAGCCGCAGGCGCCCTAGTTCCCGCTCATTGTCGATGCGACCGAGCCGGAGAAGACCTCGATCATGGCCGGGGACAGGATGACGATGAACAGCACCGGCAGGAAGAACAGGATCAGCGGCACGGTCAGCTTGGGGGGCAGTGCGGCGGCTTTCTTTTCGGCTTCCATCATGCGCGTTTCGCGGCCCTCCTCGGCCATGACGCGCAGGGCCTGGCCCACCGAGGTACCGTAGCGATCAGCCTGGATCAGCGCGGTCATCACCGATTTCACGCCATCCAGGCCGGTGCGGCGGCCCAGGTTTTCGTAGGCGCGGGTGCGGTCTTCGAGGAAGGACAATTCGGCGGTGGTCAGGGTCAGCTCCTCGGCCAGTTCGGCGGACTGGCCGCCGATTTCCTTGGCGACGCGCTTGAAGGCGTGCTCCATCGACATGCCGGCTTCCACGCAGAGCAGGAGCAGGTCGAGACAATCCGGCCAGGACCGGCGGATGGAGGCCTGGCGCTTCTGGGTCCGGTTCCTGAGCAGCAGCAGGGGCAGATAGGCGCCGACCAGGCCTGCGCCGATGGCATAGACCAGGTTGAGGAACAGCGGGCGATCCCCCGGCGTGACGAAGAGCAGATAGAAGGCGGCAAAGGCAAAAACGCCGATTGGATAGACCAGGCGCTGAAACAGGAATTTTGTCAGCTCCCCCTGCCCGCGCAGCCCTGCCATGGCCAGCTTGTCGACGGTGGTATCGTCCTGGAAGGCCTTCTTCAGGTCGAGGCGCTCAACGGCCCGCTTCATATAGGACTTGGGTTCCTTGCCGCGCCGGATGGAACTGCGGCCATCGCCACTGCCCGATGCGCCGCGCAGGCGCGCCATTTCCTCGGCGCGCATCCGGTCGCGTTCGACCGCGACGCGCTTGATGCGCTTCTTCATGTCCTGGCGGACAATCATGGACGATCCGAAGGTGAAGACAACTGCCGCCGCCGAAACGGCGGCCAGAACGGCGATGAGAAATTCCCGCTGGGTCAGAAGCTCGATGATGTTCATTGACGGCGCCCCCGGGTCAAACTTCGAACTGCACCATGCGGTTCATCACAAATATGCCGGTGGCCAGCATCAGCACGCCGACAGCCAGACAGATATTGCCGACCGGTGTGACGAACAGAGGCTGCAAATAGGTGGGCGTGACCAGCGACACCAGAGTGGCCACCACGAAGGGCAGCGAGCCAATAATGCCGGCCGAGGCCTTGGCCTCGGAGGACATGGCCTTGACCTTCTGCTTCATCTTCTTGCGGTTGCGCAGCACGCGCGCCAGATTGCCCAGCGCTTCGGACAGATTGCCACCGGCCTGCTGCTGCACCGAGATGACCACGACGAAGAAATTGACTTCGGGCAGTGGCACGCGGTCGAGCAGAACCTGCACCGCTTCGGTCATGGACAGGCCAAAATTCTGCTGATCGAGGACGCGGGCAAACTCGGACTTGACCGGCTCCTTGGTGTCCTTGGCTACCACGCGCATGGAATCGTTGAGCGGCAGGCCGGTCTTGACGCCGCGCACAATGGCCTCGACGGCGTTGGGCAACTCGTCGAGAAAGCGGTCCTGATATTTCTTGCGGCGGCGCGATACATAAAAGCGCGGCAGCAGATAGCCGCCCGCCACCGCAAAGATCGCGGCGAAGTAGAATGGCACCTGGACTACGACGAGCACCACGAACAGCACGACCCCGAAAATGATGCTGTTGCGGATGAAAGCCGCGGGCTTGATGGTCATGCCGGCCTGAAAGATCAGATCGGACAGGCTCAGGCGCTTTCTGGCATTGAGCTCGTCGGTCTGGGATTTGAGGGCCTGCTGCACCGAGCGGCGCCGATCTTCGCGCGTGCGGCTGGCATCGGCCTCGCGGCGATTGGCGCGGATGTCGCCCTGAAACGCCTTCATGCGCTGTTCAGCGCGCTTATTGCCCAAGGCCGAGGGCACAAGGGCAAAGCCGGCAGCCCCGATGGTGATGACGAAAAGTGCGACCAGAGCGAGCGTAATCATGATCAGCGCCCCAGAATCTCGTGCTCTTCGATATTGGCCTTTTCGAGCGCCTCGACCAGATTGGCTTCTTCGTTGAAGTAGCGGGCGCGCTCGGTGAATTGCGGCTTGGTGATGCCGGTGGAGCGATGCTTGCCCAGCAGCATGCCATTGGCGTCCTCGCCCATGATATCGTAGAGGAAGACGTCCTGGGTGACGATGACATCGCCTTCCATGCCCAGCACCTCGGAAATGTGGGTGATGCGGCGCGAGCCATCGCGCAGGCGCGCGGCCTGGACGATGACGTCGATGGACGAAACGATCATTTCACGAATGGTGCGGCTGGGAAGGGCATAACCGCCCATGGTGATCATGGATTCCAGACGAGACAGGGCTTCGCGCGGCGAGTTGGCGTGCAGCGTGCCCATCGAACCGTCATGGCCGGTATTCATGGCCTGGAGCAGGTCAAAGGCCTCGGGGCCACGCACTTCGCCGACGATGATGCGTTCGGGACGCATACGCAGGCAGTTCTTGATGAGATCGCGCATGGTGATCTCGCCTTCGCCCTCAAGATTGGGCGGGCGGGTTTCGAGCCGCACCACATGGGGCTGCTGGAGCTGAAGTTCGGCCGAGTCCTCGCAGGTGATGACGCGCTCGTCCTTCTCGATAAAGGCGGTCAAACAGTTGAGCAGCGTGGTCTTGCCCGAGCCGGTACCGCCAGAGATCAGCACATTGGCGCGCACGCGGCCCAGAATGCGCAGCACTTCGGCGCCTTCGGGCGAGATGGAATTGTACTTGACGAGCTGCTGGAGGGTCAGCTTGTCCTTCTTGAACTTACGAATGGTGAGCGCGGCGCCATCGATGGCCAGCGGCGGGGCAATGACGTTGACGCGGGAGCCATCGGGCAGGCGGGCGTCGCAGATCGGCGAGCCTTCATCGACGCGGCGGCCGACCTGGGACACGATGCGCTGGCAGACATTCATCAGATGCGCGTCGTCGCGGAAGCGCACATTGGTCAGGCGCACCTTGCCGGCGACTTCGATGTAGCACTTCTGCGAACCGTTCACCATGATATCGGCGATGTCGTCGCGGGCCAGCAATGGTTCGAGCGGGCCATAGCCGAGGACGTCGTTGCAGATATCCTCGAGCAGATCTTCCTGCTCGGAAATCGACATCACGATCGATTTGAGCGCGATGATCTCGGCGACGATGTCGCGGATTTCCTCGCGCGCGGCCTGGCTCTCCATGGTGGCGAGCTGGCTGAGATCGATGGAATCGATCAGCGCGTTAAAGATTGCGGACTTGGTCTGGAAATATTCCTTGGCGCGCTGGGCATCGGCGGGTGCGCGGACATCGAGCACCTCATCGGTGGTGCGCATGCGCGCGCTCATGCCATCGCCATCGCTGGCGCGGCGCTGCGGCGCAGGTGCCGGGGCGGGCGACGGACTGGCCACTGGCCGTGGTGCCTCGCTCAGTCCGGGCGTATTGCCGCCAAATGTGGTGCGCTTGCCAAACATGAAAGTCCCTACCGTCCTGGTCTCTACGCTTGCAGGCTTCAGGCCCGCTTCTTGAACAGGGATGGAAGCTTGAGCAGGCTCCCCGTTTTTGCCGGCGCATGACCCGGCTGCCGGCCGGTCACATGCATGCCGATATTGGAGAAGATCTCGTTGATCTTGTTGTTGGCCGCGACCTCGGCGATCATCTGCCCGTTATTGGCCGCCGTGCCGAAAAGCTGCGCATCAAAGCCGATCTGGCCGATCAGCTCGCATTCCACCGAGGCGGCGAATTCATTGGCTCCAATCTCGGGCCGGCGTGGAATGCCGAGCTTGTTGATCACCAACCTGGGGCCGGCATCGGTGGGACGCAGCGCCTTGATGGCGTCGGCCATGTTCTTGGCATTGCGCAGATTGGCCAGGTCCGGCTCGGCAACGATGACGACATCGTCGATCGAGGCCAGGGTCTGGCGGGTCCACCCGTTCCAGCCATGGGGAATGTCGAGCATGATGATCGGCACGCTCTTCTGGCAGGTCTCGATGACCTGTTCGAACTCACGTTCCTCGAAATCCCAGGTGTGATCCAGGGTGGCGGGCGCGGTGAGCAGATTGATGTGGTTGGCTGCCTTGCTCATTAGCCGATCCAGCATGGTCTGATCGACCTTCTGGTTGGCCAGAACCGCATCGGCCAGGCCATGGGGCGGGTCCTGATTGAAATTGAGGCCGGCCGTGCCGAAGGGCAGGTCCATATCCACGATCAGGCAATCCTGGCGCAGGCCGGTGGCGATGGCCCAGCCCACATTGTGCGCAATGGTGGAGCTGCCTGCGCCGCCCTTGGCCGAAATGAAGCCAACCGTACGCCCGATCGGGGCGGCGCCTTCGGCGGCATAGAGCTCGGTAATGGCGGTGACGATCTCGGACGAGGTGGCCGGGAGCACGACATATTCGGAAATGCCGGAACGGATCAGCTCGCGATAGAGCAGCACATCGTTGACATGGCCAAGCACGATGACGCGGGTCGAGGCATCGCAGACCTCGGCAAGCCGTTCGAGCGCGGATGGAATCTGATCGGGCGGCAGCGTGGTTTCAACGATGATCAGATTGGGCGTGGGGTTTGACTTGTAGGTCTCGACCGCGCCGTCGATGCCGCCATTGTGCGTCGTCAGCGCCACCTTGGACATGCGCCGGTCGTGCATGGCGCTTTCGACCAGCTGGGCCGACTGGGAATGCTCGCAGAAGGCCTGAATGGTGATGCGCGGCACAAGACGTGCGCCCGAGGCGATCTCGGCTGCCGGCTCATCTGCCTGTGCTGGCTGGTCAGGGGTGAGGAAACTCATAGATCTGGTGCTCCTGATCCGCAATCAGTCCAAAACAAAGCCGACATTGCCGGAGAACCCGCCGCGGAATTCGCCGGTGGCGCCGACGCCGTAAATAGTCTCGAGCCGCCCGAGGAAAATGCCTTCGGCATCGCTGGCCATCATCGTGCGGTCTGTCGGCACGGGGATGGAGTTGGCCGGGCTGGGCGAGACAAGATAGGGGGTGACCAGAATAACCAGTTCGGTCTGCTGGGTCTGGTAGTCGCGCGAGCGGAACAGGGCGCCCAGGATCGGGATATCCCCGAGCAACGGAAACTGCTGGATGTCCTGGCTGGCAGATTCCTGCAGCAGGCCACCGATTGCGAGCGTCGTGCCGCTGGGCAGTTCCACCGATGTCGCCGCCTGACGCTTGGTGATGGAGAAGTCAGCCTGGGGCTCGGACACCGAGGTATCGACCTTAAGGCCGATCGACCCGTTCGACTTGACCGTTGGCACGAATGACAGCTCTACGCCGTAGGGCTTGAAGATCACAGTGCGCGTGTTCTCTTCGTCATCATAGGTGTAGTAGGGCAGTTCGCCACCGGCCAGGAACTTGGCCTCCTGCCCGGAAATCGCCGTCAGGGTCGGCTGGGCCAGCACGCGCAGCGCCCCGCGCCCTTCCAGCGCCCGCACGGCGGCCGCCACCGCGTTCCCGTTGCCGTCATTGTAGCCGACGTTCAGCCCATCGGTGGGGAAGGAATCGGTCAAAAGGCGATTGGTGAACTCGAACAGGTTCAGCGTGCCAACATTGAGCAATGCGCCGAAATTGATGCCGAACTGCTTGGCGATGTCGCGCTTCACCTCGGACACGGTCACCTGCAGCATCACCTGCTGGGCACCCGCGATGTCGATAATGTTGGCGACGTTCTTGGGATCGCCGGCAAACTGGATAGCGACTTCCTGGGCCCGGTCCTTGTCCTCGGCGGACTGGACCGTGCCGGTGAGCACGACCCGGTTGGTATCATCGTTCAGGGTCACCGATTCCACGCTGATGTGGGAGCCGGGAATGACGCGACGCAGGGCGTCTTCGAGGGCATTGCCGACCTGGGAGGGCTCTTCGATGACGCGCAGGTCCAGCACCTGGATAGTGCGACCCTGGTCGTCTAGGAAGAAGACATTGGTGTTACCGCCGGTGATGCCCTGAATGATGCTGCGGGTGCGGGTGCGCATGATCGCAGCAGCCACATCGGGCTGGGAGACGATGACTTCGGCAACACCGGCCGGCAGATCGACAATGACCGACTTGTTCAGCTCGACATCAAGCGAACGCACCGCGCCATAGGCCGAGGCGGCGATGGTTACCTGTGCCGGGGTGGCCTGCGCCATGGCCGGGACGATGGCTGCGGTGGCGCCCATCAGGGCGGCCAGGCCGAGCGTGGCGGCGCCTCGCGAGACCCTGCGCAGTGTCGAATTAATTGGCTTGTCCATCATTGTCTCGCCTCTATTGCGGCAGGATCTGGGGCGTCGGGGACACCTCCGGGGCCTGATTGTTGCCGGGCAGATTGTTGACTTCGGGGGTGCTGTAATCATTGGCGTCAGCAGACATGGCGCTGCCGGCCAGCACGCTCTGCTCGCGGCCATAGCGGATCAGCCGGACGGCCTGATTGGTGGGCACGCCCGTTTCGACGCGATTGAAATCGGCCACCGAACGCAGGGTGAGGCTCAAGCGTCCCCGGGTCGAGGCGTTGACCAGGGTTTCGGCCTGGGCCGGATCGAGTTCGAGCGTGGCAATCGTTGAGTCATTAAACGTTGTCGGGTTGGGGCTGTCTTCGGCGCCGGTTTCGTCGCCCCCGCTGACACCCATTTCACCCAGCCGCTTGCCCAGGGCCAGGACGCGCACATTGGACAGAATGACCTCAGAACGCTGGCCCATCTCGGTGGAGGTGGTGAGGAGCACATCGACATGGTCGTTGGGCACCACGAAACCGCCGGCGCTGGAGGCCGCCGAGACGGTGACCGAGACGCCGCGCTTGCCGGGCGAGAGTACAGCGGAGAGATAACCCTGATCGGCACGGACCAGCTTGGCCTCGCGGATCGGTTCGCCAGGGAAGAATTCGAAGCGGGCGACAGCCCCGGTCAGTTGCTCGGGCGCATCGGGCATGGCCGAAACCGTCACGTATTCGGTGCGCAGCGCGCCTTCGGGCCAGTCCTGCCACTCGACGCGCTCGGGATTGAGCCGCTCACCAACGCCAATCGGCGCCCTGGCCACCAGAATCTGGGTCTTGGCTTCCTGGACGACCTCGGTCCTCACCTCGGTTGTCGGTGCCGGCGGCCTGCTGCCTCGCATGACCAGAAAGGCCGCCAGAGAACCTGCCACGAGGGCAACCAATAACAGGACGATACGCGCGGGTCTCATGCCCTACTCCGGTTGTACGCGAGCCTACTGGCCCAATTCCACCGGATGAACTATGGAAGCAAAGGGTCAAGTTTTAGTTAATCAGGGCTTTGCAAAAGGCGTTAACAAGTTATGAACGCTTGCTTTTTGCGAGTGCGCAAAGCATGCATCAAAAAGACCACCGGCGATTATTTCGCCAGTGGCCCCACCAAAAAGCTGAATACTGACGTTCAGGCCGTAAGGCGCTCGAAAATAGCGGTATTGGAGTAGGTCAGCAGGCCGGCCGCCGCAAGGGCGATGCCATAGGGCACGCCCTGCTTGGGGTCGTGCAGGCGATTGAGCCAGCCCAGCCAGGGGCGACCAGCGAGCAGGGTATCGAGCGGCAGGCGGCGCAGTATCAAGATAAACAGCGTCAACACACCGCCGAGCAAGGCGGCATGCACCAGATAGGGCAAGGTAAGCCCGAAGCCGAGCCAGAGCGTGGTCGCAGCGGCCAGCTTGGCATCGCCACCGCCGATCCAGCGCATGGCGAACAATCCAAAAGCGACAACCAGCACGACAAAGGCGCACAGCACATGCATGGCGAACTGCTGCAAAGGCAGTTCAACCACCAGCGCCATGGCGACAAAACCGGCGACCAGCAGCAAGACCAGCTTGTTGGAGATGCGCATGGTCAAGAGATCCGACGAAGCGGCAAAGGCCATGGCCAGGGGGAAGAAAAACAAGGCTATAGACTGGAACACATCATCCTCCACGCAAGACTTGGCTGCCGGACCAAGCCATTGTTGGCACGGACAGGCTTAAGAAATGGCGAATGGGGAAACGCAGATATTGCCTAGAGCGCAAGACCCGCCATGACTTCGTCGCGGACATAGGCCCAAAGGTCTTCCAGGCCGCCGCCCAACATGAGCGCGGACCCCACAATGGCGACTGAGAGCAGAGAGGCAATCATGGCATATTCCATGGCCGTCGCGCCCTGTTCATCGTCCGCCAGCCTGCGCAGGGCGGCTCCAAGACGAAAATCGATCCTTTGCGGTCCAGACATATGCAATCCTCACCTCAAGAATCGAAATCGCGGGCTCAGCCCAAGGCGAGAGCCCGCGATGCTTTACCAGCCGATCACATCACGGACGTGACCCGCTATGCGCGTGGTGACCTATCAGGGGTCAGCCGGTGCTGCTTCAAAACCCAGTTCGGTGTTGATCGTCTCAAACACGCCCTGGAGGCCATCACCCAGAACGGAGACAGCAGCGATAATACCAACAGAGATGAGCGCGGCGATCAGGCCGTACTCGATTGCCGTCGCGCCCGACTCATCCTGCGCGAAACGTGCGAAAATATTCATTCCCAGGCTCCTTTTTTACACGTCCTCGGGTGAGCGCAGTGTCGGACCACGTCACTCATCGAACATGGCCTGACGCTAGCCGCCACACGTTGAAATAGCGTTAATCGGGCGCCTGGCAGCTAGATTGTGGCGGGTTGCCGTTTTTCTGGTAAACACCACGTTCAACAAGTAGATAAAATTAGATATAGCCGATAACTGCCATTACCTCCATATATCAAGAGCACGGAGATTTATTCGGCGCATTCATATTGAACCGACCTTATGATCTATACTCACACCGCACCAATCCGGAGCGCGCAAGCGATCATTCCCGCGGCGTTTGCCAAGTATTTACCATTCGGGTGGATCGTAGGGGACAGCGTATCAGTACCCAGGTTTGCACCATGTTCCGTTTTGCCGCCACTGCCCTGTTGCTTGCCGCAACTCTTGCGGCACCGATGCCCGCCCTGGCCCAGGACGGCGCGCCGATCAATGTCAATGTGAACATGGCACGCATTCTGCGCATCAGCGCACCGGCTGCAACCGTCATTGTAGGCAATCCCGGCATTGCCGATGTGACCATCCAGGATCCGCAGACCTTGATCCTGACCGGCAAGAGCTATGGGCAGACCAATCTGATCGTGCTGGACAGCCGGGGCGAACCGGTTGCGGACACGCTGGTGGAAGTGGTGCAGATGAGCGCCGGCATCATGACTGTCTATCAGGGACAGAGCCGGACGACCCTGTCATGCGCGCCGACATGCCAGCCGGTGGTGATGATGGGCGATGACACCGGCTATTCGGGCCGGGTGCTCGCTTCCTCCCAACTGGTGCAATCGGCTGCAAACTAGGGCCGCGCCGATCTCCGGTACCGCGTTAAGCTGGCATTTACCCTAAGGTCCAACCCCCGGCTGTGCGTTGATCTTCCTAACCATTGAGTGAGGGTATCCCCCTAGTCTGGCTCCAAAGCGTTGAAGCGGGAGCCAAAGCGAATTGTTCGGCAAGGGCTGGCACAGGATGAAGCGGCAGAGCCGCCATTTTACGCGCGACCAGCGCGGCGTGACGGCTATTGAATTCGGACTGCTCGCCCTGCCCTTTTTCGGCATTATCGGGGCGATCATCCAGACCTCGGTGATCTTCCTGTCCTCGCAGATCCTGGAGAGCGCGGTACAGGATGCTGCGCGCACCATTCGCACCGGCCAGGTGCAGGACGCCGGAACCACGATCGAGGAGTTCCGCGCCGATATCTGTGGCCGCCTCTACGGGCTGTTTCCCGATTGTGCCGGGTTGCACATCAGGGTCAATACGCTGGACAATTTCCAATCCGCCGATCTGGAGCCGCCACTCGACACGGATTGCGAGGAACCCTGCGACTGGACGGTGGGCGAGAGCTGGACGCCTGGCAATGGCAAGGCGGTTACCCTGGTTCAGGTCTATTACCGCTATCCGGTGACGATAAAACTGGGCATTCTTGGCATGTCGAATATGGGCGATGGCCGGCGGCTGATGGGCTCCGCAACCGTCTTCCAGAACGAGCCGTTCTCATGAGCGGGATGCGCGCATTGCTCGATGGGCTGAAGCAGTTTCGTCGTGCCGATCATGGCGCAGCGGTGGTGGAGTTCGCCCTTATTCTGCCGGTCATGCTGTTCACCTATATCGGTATGCTGGAAGCGAGCGCACTGATTACCAAGGACCGCAAGGTACAATCGGTGGCCGGTGCCGTTGGTGATCTGGTGGCGCGCATGGACGGCACAATCACCAATGCTCAGATGGAGGATTTCTTCCTGGCGGCAAGTGGCATCATGACCCCTTATGACTCCAGCGAAGTCCTTCAGGTGGTCACCGCCGTGTGGGTCGACGGCGACGGGGCGACCAGGGTGGTCTGGACCCGACAATATCAGGGCGAGGACTATAGCAGCGAAACCCCACACACGGTGGGAGGCGCTTACGCCTTGCCTGACGAGATGATCGATATCGCCAAGGGCAACATGGTGATCGCCGCCGAAGCCAGCTATAGCCACCCCGCGGGAATCATCATGGACGTGCCGGTCAATCTGTATCGCTCCGCCTATTTCCTGCCGCGCTTCGGCGATCCCATCTCGATCAACTAGTTGTCCTGCCAGGCCGGGCACCGACCCCGCTTGTCCGCGCTTTCCTGCCGTGCCACAAGCCGCTCAGACTTTCTCGAACCAAGCGGACGGCTCACATGGACGACCACATCATTCCCGTATTCGATCTGGGCGGCGTCTTCGTCGACTGGAACCCGATGTATCTGTTCCGCAAGCTGTTCGACAGCGAAGAAGATGCGCAATGGTTTCACGACCATATCTGCACCGGGGACTGGAACCTGGAATTCGATGCCGGCGAGATCTATGCCGAGGGCGTGGCCAAGCTGATTACCCGCTTTCCCAAATATTGGCGGGAAATCCAGACCTTCGACACACGCTGGAAGGAAACCGTGGGCGGGTTCATCGAGGGCACGATCGACATCCACAATGAGCTGATCGAGCAGGATATCCCCACCTTCGCGATTACCAATTTCTCCTGGGAAAAATGGGTCAATTGCCTCGGCGAATGGCCGTTCCTCGAAAAATTCGATGGGGTGGTGGTGTCAGGTCTTGAAGGACTGGTGAAGCCCGATCCGCGGCTCTACCGGGTGTTCTGCGAGCGCTATGCGCTGGCGCCGGAAAGCTGCGTGTTCATCGACGACAGCGAGCCCAATATCGTGGCCGCGCGCAAGTTCGGCATGCAGGGGATCCACTTCAAGGACCCGGTGCATTTGCGGGCCGACCTGATTGCGCTGGGCCTGCCGCTCAAGGCGAAGTAAGTCACCCCTCATCCACCCTTCGGGCACCTTCTCCCACCAGGGGAGAAGGGAAACCCCACCTATCGGGTGCCGTACATGCGGTCGCCGGCATCGCCGAGGCCGGGGACGATATAGCCTTTTTCGTTGAGGTGATCGTCGATGGCGGCGGTATAGACCGGCACGTCGGGATGGGCTTCGGTGAAGTGCTTGATGCCTTCAGGCGCGGCGAGCAGGCAGAGGAAGCGGATATTGTTGGCGCCGCGCTCCTTGAGCTTTTCCATGGCCGCCGTGGCCGAATTGGCGGTGGCCAGCATCGGGTCGACGACGATGATCAGGCGGTCTTCGAGGCTCGATGGCGCCTTGAAATAGTATTCGACCGGCTCGAGCGTTTCATGGTCGCGATACATGCCGATATGGGCAACGCGGGCGGCGGGGACCAGGTCGAGCATGCCATCGAGCAGCCCATTGCCGGCACGCAGGATGGAGGCGAAGACCAGCTTCTTGCCCTTGATGGCGGGCGACTTCATCGGCGCCATGGGCGTCTCGATGTCGATCATTTCCAGTTCGAGATCGCGGGTGACCTCGTAGCACATCAGATGCGCGATCTCGCGCAGCAGGCGGCGAAACCCGGCAATCGAGGTCTCCTTGTTGCGCATGATGGTCAGCTTGTGCTGGATCATGGGGTGATCGATGACCGTCACATTGCCCTGGACCTTGCTCATCGGAACACCTCTTGTCTGTTGGTCTTTTAGAGAAAACTCTTGCCGTGGCGTCCGGGGGACAGGCCCAGCCAGGCAGCGATGCTTTCACCTATATCAGCGAAGCTGGGGCGAATGCCAATCTCTCCCTTGGGCAGGGCTGGGGAAAAGACCAGGATCGGCACCTGTTCGCGGGTGTGATCGGTGCCCGGCCAGGTCGGGTCATTGCCGTGATCGGCGGTGAGAACAAGCAGATCGTCATGCCGCAGGGCCGCAATGATCTCAGGCAGGCGGCTGTCGAACAGTTCGAGCGCGGCGGCATAACCGGGCACATCGCGGCGGTGACCGTATTCACTGTCGAAATCGACGAAATTGGTCATGATGAAAGCGCGATCCGCGGCCATCTCCATGGCGTCGAGCGTCTTGTCGAAGAGCTGGGGAATGCCGGTGCCCTTCAATTTGTGGGTGACGCCGGAGCCGGCATAGATGTCGGAAATCTTGCCGATTGCATAGACTTGGTTGCCGGCGGCCGCATTGCGGTCGAGCAGGGTCGGCTCGGGTGGGGCAATGGCGAAGTCGCGGCGATTGCCGGTGCGCTTGAAGGTATCAGGCGTTTCACCGATGAAGGGGCGGGCAATGACGCGACCGATCTTGAGCGGCTCGGTCAACTCGAACGCGACCCGGCAGATCTCATAGAGCCGGTCGAGGCCGAAATGGGTTTCGTGCGCGGCGATCTGGAACACGCTGTCGATGGAGGTGTAGCAGATCGGCATGCCGGTGCGGATATGCTCCTCGCCCAGCTCGGCAATCACGGTCGTGCCCGAGGCGTGCTTGTCGCCGAGAATGCCCGGCAGGCCGGTGCGCTTGAGGAATTCGGCGATGAGGTCGGGCGGAAAAGTCGGCTCTGTCTGGGGGAAGTAGCCCCATTCGAAGGGGACGGGGACGCCAGCGATTTCCCAATGGCCCGACGGGGTATCCTTGCCTTTGGACACTTCGCGACCGACGCCGAAGCGGCCGCCTTTGGGCGCGTCGGAGAGATTGGGCGGCAGGGCGCCGGTGGAGAGTTTAACGGCGGCACCAAGGCCCAGGGCGTCCATGTTCGGCACATGAAGCGGTCCGGCACGCAGGCCGTCCCGGTCCGCCTTGCCGGCAGCGGCCCATTCGGCAATGTGACCGAGCGTGTTGGACCCTTGATCGCCATAGGCAGCGGCATCAGGGGCGCCGCCAATACCGACGCTGTCGAGGAGGCAGACTATGGCGCGGGGCATGGCGGTTACTCCCTGGGCAAAACGCGTTCATAAACGACGGTAGGATCGGGAACGCCAGATCCGATCCGATAAGCGGCCTTGATGCGCCGCTCAGCTTCGTCCGCAGCGGCCTCGTCGTTTGCGTGCATCCGAGCAATCGGCCGGTTGCTAGCGCCAACGTCCCTCCAGAGCGGTGCCAGGTTGTCGAAGCCCACTGCGTGGTCAATCGCATCCTCTGGCCGCCTTCGTCCTCCGCCCAGAACGACAACTGCCATCCCAACTGCACGAGTATCGATGTACTCTATCTGTCCTTCTTCGTCTGGGTAGACATCGCGAATGATCTTTGCCTTCGGCAAATAGCTGTCCATGCGTTCGATAAAGTCGCTGGGGCCGCCAAGACCAGTCACCATACGCCCGAAGCGTTCTGCGGGTTCGCCGCTGCCGATAATGTCGCCGACCTTTCGTTGGGGCTCATTCTCACCAACGAGGTCCGCGATCTCCGTGCAAAGACTGTAAGTGACGTCAAACAGACGGTTATCTGCGCCTTTCCCTGTGAGGAAGTCGACTGCGTTGCGGACTTCCAGGCCGTTGCCGGCGGCGCTGGCGAGCGGCTCGTTCATATCGGTTATCAAGGCACGCGTCCGCAAGCCTGCGCCATTGGCGACATTGACCAGGCTCTGCGCCAGATCGCGGGACTGTTCCAGCGTCGGCATGAAGGCGCCCGAGCCGGTCTTCACGTCAAGGATCAGCGCGTCGAGGCCGGCGGCGAGCTTTTTCGAGAGGATCGAGGCGGTGATCAGCGCAATGGACTCGACCGTGCCGGTGACGTCGCGGATGGAATAGAGCGTCTTGTCGGCGGGGGCGAGATCGGCGGTCTGGCCGATAATGGCGCAGCCGGCTTCGCGCACCACCTTGCGAAAGAGCGCATTGTCGGGCTGGGTCTGGTAGCCGGGGATGGCATCGAACTTGTCGAGCGTGCCGCCGGTATGGCCGAGACCCCGGCCCGAAATCATCGGCACATAGATGCCGCAAGCGGCCAGGATCGGCGCCAGCATCAGGCTCACATTGTCGCCCACGCCGCCGGTCGAATGCTTGTCGGCGACCGGGCCATCGAGATTGGACCAGTCGAGCACCGTGCCGCTGTCACGCATGGCCAGGGTCAGCGCGACGCGCTCGTCCATGCTCATGTCGTTGAAATAGACCGCCATGGCAAAGGCGGCGGCCTGGGCATGGGAGACCGTGCCGCTGGCAAAACCGGCGATGAACTGGGCAATGTCGTCCTGGGCAAGGGCCTCGCCATTGCGCTTTTTTAGGATGACTTCTTGGGGGAGGAAGACCATTTTGACGTGCTCGCGTGCCTCGCCCTCGTGGTTCGAGGGTCGCTGCGCTCCCGCCTCACCATGAGGGCTTACGAAAGCGCCGAGTTCTCGGAGCCCTCATGGTGAGGTGCGAGCGGTTTCGCGAGCCTCGAACCACGAGGGCGGTTGTTCAGGCCCCGTAGGGGATCCAGACGTTTTTGACCTGCGTTGCCTTGCTCAGGAAATAGTCGCCGGCAAAGCGGGGATCGGCGAGGTCGTAGTAGAGGCCGCGGCTGGTCCAGGTCTGTTTCAGGTTCCCCACCGAGGCTTTCTCGACCATGGCGGAGGCTTCGGCATTGCCGGCGAACCAGAGGCCATCGACACCGTCGTGCTCGGCCAGGGTCTTGGCCAGCGTGACGCTATCGCCGGTGACGATATTGACCACGCCATTGGGCACGTCCGAGGTTTCGAGCACCTGATAGAGATCGGTGATCGAAAGCGGGCTGCGCTCGGAGGGTACCAGCACGACAGGGTTGCCCATGGCGAGAGCCGGGGCGAGCAGGGCAATCGAGCCGAGCAACGGGCGGCTCGGCGGCGCAACAATGCCGAGAACGCCCAGGGGCTCGACCAGGGCTGTAGCGATCATGCGCTGGGGCGGGTTGTGCACGGCACCATCATACTTGTCGGCCCAGCCGGCAAAGGCAAAGAGCCGCTCGACCGATTGGGCGACCTCCTCATGGCCATCTTCGCCGGTCTGCGCCTTGATGCGGGCGGCAAATTCATCGCGGCGATAATCGAGGTTCTCGGCGAGGAAGTAGAGGATCTGCGCGCGGGTATGGGCGGCCGTCGTGCCCCAGCTCAGCGCCTTGCGGGCCGCTTCGACAGCATTGCGGATGTCCTTGCGGTTGCCTTCGCCGACTTCGCCGACCAGCTCACCCTTGGGGCCGAGGACCGGTCGGTTGTAGCCGCTGTCGGGGCGGGCCTGCTTGCCGCCGACATACATCTTGGCGGTCTGGTCGAGGCTGCCCGTGTCGAGGGGGTTGGCTGCGGCGGGCTTAGCCGGCACCTGGGCCGGCGCTGGTTTCAGCGTCTTTTCCCAGGCGGGCTTGAGATAGGCGCTCATGCCTTCGCGCCCACCTTCGCGGCCAAAGCCGCTTTCCTTGTAGCCACCGAAGCCGACGGCGGCGTCAAAGTTGTTGGTGCCGTTGATCCAGACCACGCCGGCCTTGAGCTGGGGCGCAATATCGAGGGCGAGATTGATGTTCTCGCTCCAGAGCGTGGCGGCCAGGCCATATTTGGAATTGTTGGCCAGCGCCACAGCCTCTTCAGGCGTACGGAAGCTCATGGCGACCAGAACCGGCCCGAAGATCTCCTCGCTGACCAGTGTATTGGCCGGCGAGACATTGGTAACGAGCGCGGGCTTCAAAAAGCAGCCATTGGCCGGAAGCTGGCCATCGGGCTCATAGACTTCGGCGCCCTCGGCAATGCCCTTTTTCATCAAATCCTTGATGCGCTCGACCTGCACCGGGGCGACCAGGGCGCCGATATCGATGGACTTGTCGAGCGGATCGCCAACCCGCAGCTTTTCCATGCGCGCCTTGACCTTGGCAATGAAGCGCTCCTCGATGCTCTCCTGCACCAGAAGGCGCGAGCCGGCGCAGCAGACCTGGCCCTGATTGAACCAGATGGCATCGACCAGACCCTCGACGGCGCTGTCGAGATCGGCGTCTTCAAAGACGATATAGGGCGATTTGCCACCCAGCTCGAGGCTGAGGCCCTTGCCGGAGCCGGCGGTGGCGGCGCGGATGATCTTGCCCACTTCGGTCGAGCCGGTGAAGGCGATCTTGTCGATATCGGGATGGTTGACGATGGCGGCGCCGGTGTCGCCCTCGCCCGTGACGATATTGACCACGCCCTTGGGCAGGCCGACGCGCTCGCAGATCTCGGCGAACAGCAAGGCCGTCAGCGAGGTGAACTCGGCGGGTTTGAGCACCACGGTATTCCCGGCGGCCAGGGCAGGCGCGATTTTCCAGGCCAGCATCAGCAGCGGGAAGTTCCACGGGATGATCTGGCCGCAGACGCCATAGGGCACATGGTCGGGGAACTTGCTCGACAAATGCGTGGCCCAGCCAGCGTGATGATAGAAATGGCGGGCGACCAGCGGAATGTCGGCGTCGCGGGTTTCGCGGATCGGCTTGCCATTGTCCATGCTTTCGAGCACGGCAAAGAGCCGGGAATGCTTCTGGATCATGCGGGCAATAGCATAGAGATACTTACCGCGCTCATAGCCGGAGAGAGTGCCCCAAGTTTTGAAGGCGGTGCGGGCGGCCTTGACCGCCGCGTCGACATCGGCGGCGGTGCCATCGGTGATTTCGGCCAGCGAGGCGCCGGTCGCGGGATTGTCGGCGGTGAAGGTCTTGCCCGGCTTGGTCCATTTGCCATCGATGAAATGGCCGAATTTTCGGGACTTGCTGTCGAGCCAGGCAATGGCCTGGTCGGGCGCTTCGGGCGCCGGGCCATAGTCGAGGCTATCGAAGATTTGCGCGATCTTGTTCATTTTGGTCCTCCCGAGGCGCGGTTTCAGCCGGCCCCCGTCCTTCGAGGCTCGCTTCGCTCGCACCTCAGGATGAGGGCCTGCGGAGCATTGGTTCGCTTCGCGCTCGCCTCAGGATGAGGTTCTACGAAGCTGTTTAGCCCTCATGGTGAGGTGCGCGGCGCGCCGCGCCTCGAACCACGAGGGCGGGTTCATCACACCATTGGTTGCCTGTAATCTGCCGCATAGTGGCCGGTCAGCCCGTGCTCCAACTGCCGCTCGATATCGGTCAGCAGGCTCGACGCGCCGAAGCGGAACAGGTGTGGTTGCAGCCAGTTCGTGCCCAGCTCTTCCTTCATCAGCGCCATATATTTGAGCGCGTCGCCAGCCGTGGCGATGCCGCCGGCGGGCTTGTAGCCGATCTCGATGCCGGTCTCTTCGGCGAACCAGCGGATCATGCGGATCATGGTGAGCGAGGTGACCAGATTGGCATTGACCTTTTCCTTGCCGGTCGAGGTCTTGATGAAATCGGCGCCAGCCAGCATGCAGACAAGCGATGCCTTGGCGACATTGGTCTGCGTGGCCAGTTCACCGGTGCCCAGAATGGTCTTGATATGGGCGTCGCCGCAGGCCTTGCGGAAGGCCTTGACCTGATCGTAGAGCGCCTGCCAGTCGCCCCGCAGCACCATGCCGCGCTCGATGACGATGTCGATTTCCCTGGCGCCATCCTTCACCGAAGCCTCGATCTCATTGAGCTTGGTTTCGACCGGCGCCAGGCCATGCGGGAAGCCGGTGGAAACGGCGGCAACGGGAATGCCGGAGCCGTCCAGGGCGTCGACCGCGGTCTTGACGAAGCTATGATAGACGCAGACGGCGCCGGGCAGAATCCGGCGATTGCCCATGTCGAGCTGGTCAAGGATGTCGCGGCGAATGGGATTGCGGGCCTTGGCACAGAGGCGCTCGACGCGGCCGGGGGTATCGTCGGCGTTGAGCGTGGTCAGGTCGATCATGGTAATCGCCTTCAAGAGCCAGGCGAGCTGATAGTCCTTCTTGACCGTGCGGCGCGCGCCAATGGTGCCGGCGCGGCGCTCGAGCGCCGAGCGGTTCATGCGGACGCGCTCGACCCAGTCGAGATCGAGCGGGTAGCCGGGATTGCGCTTGTGCACCGGCTCGGTTGTGGTGTTGTCGACGACCTTGAGACTCATAGTTCCTCCACCAATGCGGGGATCAGTTTCTTGAGTTTTTCAGCCCCCTGAACAGCCATAAGCTTGGTGTGCTCATGGCTGATATTTTCGCTCGACAGGCCCGCGCCCATATTGGTGATGGACGAGCAGGCCCAGACTTTCATCCCCAGGAAACGCCCGAGAATGACTTCGGGTGCCGTGGACATGCCCACGGCATTGGCGCCTAAACGCATGGCCATCTGGATTTCGGCCACCGTCTCGAAGCTGGGGCCGGAATACCAGAGATAGCCCCCTTCCCCGAGCGCGTAGTCGAAACGCTGGGTCAGCTCCGTTGCCTTGGCGCGCAGGGCGAGATCGTAGCAATTGACCATGTTGACAAAACGGCGGTCGGTCGGTTCGCCGATCAGCGGGTTCATGCCGGCATAGTTGATGTGATCGGCAATCAGCATCAGGTCGCCGGGCTGAAAGCGCTGGTCGACAGAGCCGGCGGAATTGGTCAGCAAAAGCGTTTCGGCGCCGAGTTCGGAAAGGGCCTCCAGCGCCGGGCGCATGGCGGCGGCATTGCCGTGTTCGTAATAATGCTGGCGGCCGGTGAGGACCGCGACGCGCTTGCCGCCCATCTGGCCGATCAAGAGGTCTCGGCCATGGCCGGAGACGCCACCGCCGGGAAAGCCCTTGAGTTCCGAATAGGGAATGGTGATCTTTTCATCGAGCAGATCGCCAATGGCCGAAAGGCCGGAGCCGAGCACGATGGCGGCAGCGATCGGCTCCTTGCCGGCAATCTTGCGGATGGTCTTGGCGGCCTTGGTCATTTTCCCAGGAACTCCGGACCAAACGAATGCGGCAGGAGCTGGCCCAGGGTCTGCACCAGCGGGTCTCCATCGACGCCGTGGGAGATGACTTCCACGTCGAGATCGGCGAATTCGCGGATGCGCTGGCGGCAGCCGCCGCAGGGGGTGACGGGGGTGACGCCCGGACCAGTAACATAGATGCGGCGGATGCGCTTGCCGCCGCCGGCCAGCATGGCAGCAATGGCACTGGGCTCGGCGCAGTTGCCCACCGGATAAGCGGCGTTTTCGACATTGCAGCCAGCATAGATCTTGCCGTCATCGGCCAGAATGGCGGCGCCGACCTGAAACTTCGAATAGGGCGCATAGGCGTTGGCGCGCACGGCCTCCGCGGCGTCGAACAGGGCCTTGTCGGTTTCTGGAGTATTCATCAGTTCAACTCGGCTCACTTGGACTGGGATATCCTTCCCGTCTCCCCTGAGGGGAGAAGGTGGCGCGCATGCGCCGGATGAGGGGTTCAGCATCGCGTTCTATTTGTCTGGCCTTCACCCCTCACCCCTGAAGGGGCGAGGGGGCGAAAGCGCCGACAATCTAGTGCAAGGGGCGCCTTAGCGCTCCTTGGTATATGGGACGCCGGCGGCCTTGGGCGCGACGGCACGGCCGATGAAACCGGCGAGCAGCACCACGGTCAGGATATAGGGCAAAGCCTGGATGGCCTGCACCGGCACCTCACCGATGAAGGGGAAGCTCTGGCCCTGGATGCGGAACTGGATTGCATCGAGGAAGCCGAACATCAGGCAGACCAGCAGGGCCGGACCCGGGCGCCATTTGGCGAAGATCAGCGCCGCCAGCGCTATATAGCCACGACCTGCCGACATGTTGTTGTTAAAGCCTGCCGACTGGGCGATCGAGAGATAGGCCCCGCCAATGCCCACGAGCACCGCGGTGATGATGAGCGCCTGATAGCGCAGGCGTGTCACCGAAATGCCAGCAGTATCGATGGCCTTGGGGTTTTCGCCCACGGCACGCAGGCGCAGGCCAAAGCGACTGCGGAACAGCACCCAGGCGGTCACCGGCACGGCGATGAAGGCGACATAGGTGATGATGTTATGGCCCGATATCAGCTCGCCATAGATCTGGCCGAGAACCGGGACATCGCGCAGTTCTTCGGCAAAAGGCAGGGTGATGGGGTTGAACCGCTGGTCGCCCGAAAGCTGGGGCGTGTAGCCGCCGCGGCGGAACCAGGACTGGCCGAGGAAGGTGGTGAGACCGGCAGCGAGGAAATTGAGCGCCACGCCGGAAATGGTCTGGTTGCCCTTGAAGTTGATTGAGGCCAGACCGTGAATGCCGGAAAAGACCAGCGCAGCGCCAACCCCCGCCAACAGGCCTAGCCAGGCCGATCCGGTGACGGCGGACATGGCCGCCGCGGCAAAGGCGCCAGCCAGCAGCTTGCCTTCCAAGCCAATATCGATGATGCCCGAGCGCTCCGAATAGAGACCGGCCAGGGATGCCAGGATCAACGGCACCGCCAGGCGCACGGTGGAATCCAGGATCAGGGTGATGTCGACGAGGATTTGGTCCATCACTTGTCTCCCGCCGTTGCGTCAGGTTGGAAGAACATGCGCGAGAGCGGGCCGCGCATCATATCGCCCATGGCGCCGGTGAACAGAATGACCAGCGCCTGGATGGTGACGATCATTTCGCGGGTGATGCCGGGCATCTGGAAAGCCAGTTCCTGCCCGCCCTGATAAAGCATGCCGAACAGCAGCGCCGACAGGCCAACGCCGATGGGATGGCCCTTGCCCATGAAGGCGACGGCAATGCCCACAAAGCCGGCGCCGTTAACGAAGTTGAGGATCAGGCGGCCCTGCACGCCGCCGACATTGTTGACCGCGACCATGGCGGCGAACGCGCCGGCCAGGGCCATGATGATCATGATCATCTTCTGGTTGGAAATGCCGGCATAGTTGGCGGCCACCGGGTTGTTGCCCAGGGCACGGACCGAGTAGCCGAATTTGGTGCGCCAGATCAGCCAATAGACGAAGAACAGCGCAGCAATGGCCAGGAAGAAGGTGAGGTTGACCGGCGAGTTGCGGAACAACTCGATGAAGCCGCGCAATTGCGGTACGCGGGTGATGGCCTCAAGCGGGGCGCTTTCATCGGAATTGACCCCTTCGGGCTTGAGGATGCGGCTGATGATGAAGCCCATCATCGAGACGGCGATGAAATTGAACATGATGGTGGTGATCACCACGTGGCTGCCGCGCTTGGCCTGCAGATAGCCGGGAATGAAGGCCCAGGCCGCGCCAAACAGGGCGCCGCAGATGATCATCAGCGGGAAGACCAGCGCCCAGTGCATGCCGTTGAGCGCCAGGCCGATCAGGATGACGCCCAGCCCGCCGACATAGGCCTGGCCCTCCGGGCCGATATTGAACAGCCCGGCGTGATAGGCCAGCGACACGGCGAGGCCGGCAAAGATGAAGTCGGTGGTGTAATAAAGCGTGTAGCCGAAGCCAGAGCCATAGCCGAAGGCGCCATAGAGCATGATGCCGACCGCCTGGAGCGGGTTCTGCCCCACGGACAGCACGATCAGCCCGCCGACGAGGAAGGCCAGGGTTACATTGAGCAAGGGCAGGAGGACGACGTCGGCCCAGCGTGGCAATGGGGTCATCAGTTGGTATCCCTGCCGGAATTGTCTTTGGGGCTCATTTCCACCAGCGTCTGCTGCACTGGTGTCTCATGCTCGGGCAAGGTACCCGGTTCAGTGACCACATTGTCGGTGTGCGAGCCGGTCATGCGCAGGCCCAGCTCGGTCTCGTCGGCCGTGGCCGGATCGGCCTCGCCCACGATCTGGCCATCGAAAATCACCAGGATACGATCGGACAGGGAACGGATTTCATCGAGTTCCACGGAGACGAGCAGAATGGCCTTGCCGGCATCGCGCATCTTGATGATCTGATTGTGGATGAACTCGATGGCGCCGATATCAACGCCGCGGGTGGGCTGACCGACGACCAGCACATCGGGATCGCGTTCCATCTCGCGAGCCAGCACCAGCTTTTGCTGATTGCCGCCGGAGAAATTGGCGGTCTTGAGGTCGAGCGCGGCAGGGCGCACATCGAATTTCTTCATGTAGTCCTGGGCAGTGGCCCGGGCCTTGGCGATATCGAGAGCCGGACCGTCGCCATATTTGCCCTGATAGCCCAGAATGGCATTTTCCCATGCGGCAAAATTGGTGATCAGCCCCATGCGCAACCGGTCTTCGGGCACATGGGCCAGACCTGCCTTGCGGGCGCGGGCAGCGCCATCATCGCCCTCGAGCGAGAGCGGATTGCCATTGACCCGGATGGTGCCCGATTTCTGGTCGCGCATGCCGGCGATGGATTCGAGCAGTTCGGACTGGCCATTGCCCGCCACGCCGGCAATGCCGACAATTTCGCCGGCCCGGACCTGGAAATTGACACCCTTGACGCGCGGCGTGCCGAAATCGTCGGTGACGACGAGGTTCTCGACTTCGAGCAGTACCTTGCCGGGCTTGGCGGCGCCCTTTTCCACGCGCAGCAGCACGCGGCGGCCGACCATGAGTTCGGCCAGATGTTCGGGGCTGGTATCGGCGGTGGGCAGGGTTTCGACCATTTCACCCTGGCGCATGACCGAGACTTCGTCGGTGATCGCCATGATCTCGCGCAGCTTGTGGGTAATCAGGATGATGGTTTTGCCTTCCGCCCGGAGCTTGCCCAGAATGCGGAAGAGGTGGTCAGCCTCGGCCGGCGTCAGCACGCCGGTGGGCTCGTCCAGAATGAGCGTTTCGGCGCCGCGATAGAGCGCCTTCAAAATTTCAACGCGCTGCTGCTGGCCCACCGAAAGATTGCCGACAATGGCGTCGGGATCGATGTCGAGGCCATAGTCCCGCGCCAGATCCTTGAGGTGGCCGCGGGCGCGGTTGAGCGTGGGCGTAAGCAGGGCTGAATCCTCAGCGCCGAGCACGACATTCTCGAGTACGGTGAAATTGTCGACCAGCATGAAATGCTGGTGCACCATGCCAATCCCCAGCGCCAGGGCATGGCGGCTGTCGGTGATTTCATGGGCCACACCATCCACTAGGATGGTGCCGCTATCGGCGGTGTAGAAGCCATAAAGGATCGACATCAGCGTCGATTTGCCGGCACCGTTCTCGCCCACAATGCCATGCACCGTGCCGCGTTTTACGGCGAGGTGAATGTCCTTGTTGGCGTGGACCGGACCGAAATGCTTGTTGATGCCGACAAGCTCGATAGCGAGCGCAGAGGCAGCGGCCCCGGAGGACCGCTGCTCGTTTGTCGGGTTAAGACCTGTCATCGCAGTCTCACCCTTTTTGGTTCAAGCCTTTAGAGAGCGTCGCAGTTCTGGTCCGTGCGGTAGTCGTGCACGGTGACGGCGCCCGAAATGATGTCGGCAGTGGCCTGATCGACAGCCGCCTGCATCTCCGCGGTGATCAGGTCGGCATTGTTCTCGTCGAACGCAGCGCCCACACCTTCTTCGGCCAGGCCCAGAACGATGGTGCCCGGCTCCCAGGTGCCGTCCTCGACGCCCTTGAGGGCATTGTAGGTGGCAACATCAACGCGCTTGAGCATGGAGGTCAGGACCGATCCGGGATGCAGATGGTTCTGGTTGGAGTCCACGCCGATGCCGAACTTGCCGGCGTCGGCCGCGGCCTGCAGCACGCCTGCACCGGCGCCACCGGCAACCTGGAAGATGACGTCCACGCCCTGGTCGAGCTGGGACTTGGCAACTTCAGTGGCCTTGACCGGGTCGTTGAAGGCATCAAAGCCGGTGCCGACATAGGTTTCGAGCACTTCTATGTCGGGGTTCACCGACTTGGCGCCCTGGGCATAGCCGCAGGCAAAGGCTTCGAGCAGGTCGAAATTGAAGGCCGGAACAACGCCGATCTTGCCGCTTTCGGACTTCATCGCAGCGAGGATGCCGACGAGGTAGGAGCCTTCATGCTCCTTGAAGACCACGGACTGGACGTTGGGCAGGTCAACGACGGTGTCGATGATGGTGAACTTGGTATCGGGGAATTCCGGTGCGACTGCGCGCAGAGCGGTTTCCCAGGAGAAGCCGGGGAGCACGATCGGGTTGTTGCCGCGCGAGGCGAACTGGCGAACAGCCTGCTCGCGCATGGCGTCGCCCGAGATTTCCAGATCCTGATAGGCGCCGCCTTCTTCGCGGAAGCGCTCGGCGCCGGTATAGGCCGCCTCGTTGAACGATTTGTCGAACTTGCCGCCACCGTCATAGACGAGTGCACCATCGGCAAACGCGGCACCGGCCATGATGGCGCCAAGTGCAACACCGCCTGCGACGGCCTTGGTAAGGGTCGAAAGTTTCATTGATTTATGTCTCCCTGTCTCGCACCAGCATCGGGCCAGGCCCGAGGGTCAATCTGCGTGCGCTAACAGCGGATAAAATCGTGCAATGGCGTCTGCCGCAAGAGGGAAGGCGCAAATTTTTCCCAATTGGTCAAAAATGGTTGAGAGTTCTGTGCGGCAGGGCCGGGAGAGCCCCGCTTCAGAAGCGCGCCAGCAGGGTCTGGAAGAGCTGCCCCAGATCGACATCGACGAACAGCGTCACAAGCACCGCGGCGGCGGCGATGACGTAAAGAGCAAGGCTGTCGCGTGTGTCGGTGGACATGGTGGGATTTGAATCAAACTGGTTTCAACACCCTTTCTCTAACCCATGGGCAGCGGCGAAATCATGGCCGAGTTGCGGCCGATTCCGGCATGGTTAAACATTTCTGAAGATTTCGCTCAGGCGGGACCGAGCGGCTCGATATCGGCACCCATGGCGGTGGCGAAACGCTCGAAGAAGCCATCGATGATCCGTTGCGCCGAATTGCCGATCACCGCCTTGCCCAGCTTCATGATCTGCCCCGACGCGCCGCCATGCGCGGTGAAAGACAACAGCGTCTGCTCGCCATCGTCGGCAAGCACGATGTCGGCAGCGCCTTCGGCCAGCCCGAGCAAACCGCCCTTACCCTTGCCGGCCAGCGTATAGCTCGCCGCCGGGACCACATTGGTGAGCACCAGTTCGCCTTTGAAGACCGGCTTGACGACGCCGAGATTGACGGTAATCGCCAGATCCAGCGTATCCGGGCCGGTCCAGCCAATATGGCTGCAGCCGGGAATGGCGGCCTTGAGCATTGCTGGATTGTTCAGGGCCTCCCAGACCAGAACGCGGCTGGCCGCTATGCGGTAGCGTCCACCAAAATCCATCAGGTCCGGCGCCTCGCTGCAATTGGCGCGGAGACGAAACTGTCGTGCTTTGCAGCCATGGTGTTCCCCCAAGTCTTTACGTGCGGCTTTTTCGCACCAATATGGACTAAATAGTTGCCGGGCCGCGCAGTTGCAATTGTCAGGCGGCCCTGCAGACGCAATCTAGTGCGGGCCGCCGCTTCGCCAGCCCGGCAATATGTCCAGAGGGAGCCAGGGATGACCGACCAAGTGACCACAGCCACCACTGCCAGCGCACCGAACATGTCGGTGATGACAGAAAAGCCGTTGCAGTATCTGGACAAGGCGGTCAATGCCATTCGCGACCTTGGGATCTGGCCCGAGCAGCAGGCCGAAGCGCCGATCACCGGTCTTCTGGCGCAGATTACCGAACTGGACGAAACCCGCGTGATCCTGATCGGCCGGACATTGAGCCAGGCCAGCGCCTTTAATGAAGTGGTGCGCGAGCAGGTGGCCGCCATGAAGATCGGCGAGCGCTATGAGGACATCACCAAGGGCTTCGATTCCATCCGCGACGATGCAAAGGGGATGGTCGACCAGCTCGAAGACAACAAGATCGATTTGTTCGAGCGCGCCTCGAATGTGTGGATGAAGGTGAGCCGGGGCGATATCGCCACTCGCTTCAACAAGATCCGGGACACCTATCTCGAGGTCACTGCCGACACCAAGGACCAGATTGACCGCGAGCACACCATTCTCGAGGCTTATCGCGACTTCCGCGGTGCGCTGAAACAGTCCGAAGTGATGGCGCTCGAAGTGCTGCAGACCGCCGAGGCGCGGCTCAAGGAAAAGAAGGACATTCTGCAAAAGGCCGCCGACGAGCTGGCTGCCTATGCCGGTGACGTCCCGGCCGACCGGGCTCGGCTGGAAATGGCCCGCGACGAGCGGTTGCGCGAAATGCAGAACGAGGAAAAGCGCTACCAGATCGCCAAGGACCTCTCGGACAATCTGACCATTTCCTACAATACCTCGGAAGTGGTGATGGCGCGGCTGATGCAGACCACCAATGCCAAGGAGCGGGTCTATCAGCAGTCGATCTCGTTCTTCTCGACGAACGAAACCGTGCTGACGGCCTTGTCGGCCTCGTTCACCGGCATGTTCGGCCTGCATGAATCGACCGAAACGCTGAACGCGATGAAGGAGGGCATGAGCAAGTCGCTCGAGACCCTCTCCGAAATCGGCGACAAGGTGCAGGAAGAAGCGATCAAAGCTGGATATGGCCCGACCGTGCGCGCCGATGCGGTCAAGAAGCTGGTCGACAGCGTGGTCAACTTCCAGGAGAAGAGCCGCGGCATCATCAATGAAATGCGGGTGGCCTCGACCAAGAATTCGGCAGAGATCCGCGACGCGGTGGAGGATGGTAAGCGGCGCCTGGCGACGCTGGCGGCCGAGGGCAATGCCCTGTTGCTCGACACCAAGGGCTGAGGCGACGAGGCCACTGGCAAAGGCATTGCATTGAGTAAGGCACTGCATGAGTAAGGCGACGGCGAAACCCTCTGCTCCGCTCGACGAGGTCATGCTGGCGATGGACGTGGTCGACACGCTTCGTCACCAGCAAAATCTTGTGGCGCGGGAACTCGACGGGGTGACCCGCGAGCAGCAGCTTATCGAGAGGCTGCGCGCGGTCTATCACCAGCAGGGCATCGAGGTCCCCGACCATATCCTGAAGGAAGGGGTTTCGGCGCTGGCCGAAAGCCGGTTCACCTATGATCCCCCTGCCCCGGGTCTGGGCACCACGCTGGCGCGGCTTTATGTGGGACGCAAGCAATGGGGCCGGCCGGTGATGGCCGGGCTGATCGCGCTCGTGGTGCTGGGGGTCGGTTATTTCGGCGTCTGGCAACCTTACCAGCGTGGCCAGGCGGAGCAGGCGCGGCTGGAGCTGAGCGAGGGCCTGCCGGCCGAGATGGATGCGCTCTACCAGACCATCTACGAAGAGACCAAGGTGCAGCAGGCGGTGACCGAAGCCGAGGCCCTGGTTGAGCGGGGCAAGGCATTTGCGGCCGAAGGGGATCGTGCGGGCGCCGAAGACGCGGTTGCGCGCCTCGTGGCGCTGCGCGACCAGTTGCGGCTCGAATATGTGCTGCGGGTCGTCAATCGCGAGGGCGTGCAGTCCGGCTTCTGGACCTTCCCCGAGATCAATACCGAGGCGACCAATTACTATGTGGTGGTCGAAGCGCTGGACCCCGACGGCAATGCGCTGACCCTGCCCATTCTCAATGAGGAGAGCGGCGAAACCGAAGAGGTCGATATCTGGGGCGTGCGCGTGTCCGAAAGCGTTTATGACTCGGTGGCCGCCGACAAGCGGGATGACGGCATCATTCAATCCAACATCATGGGCCGAAAATCCGATGGTTTCCTCGACGTTGAATATGCCGTGCCGGTGCTGGGCGGCGCGGTGACCAGGTGGTAGGCCAATGAGCATTCGCGGACCCCAGGCCCTGGCCAGCCTTGAAGAGGCCATGCGCGACATCCGCCGGGAAGAAGACGAACTCTCCAAGCGCGTCTCGCGCGCCGCCGAGCGGGCGAGCAAGATCCGCGAGCATGAGGCCGAACTGTTTCGCCAGCTTGCCCGGCTGCGGCTCGAGCCTGCCGTGCAGTCGGAACTGGACGGACGCATTTCAGCAGCCGAAGCGCGGGCGCGCGACACGCTCAAGGCGCATTCAAAAGATGTCAGCAAGGCGGAAAAGGCCATCAGCGCATTGGATGCCAGCCGCGCCGAGCTGACCGACAAGCGGGCCTCCGCGATTGCGCTGCTCGAGGAGCAGCAGGCGCAGCTCAAGGCATTGACCACGGCGCAGGCCGGCAAGCTTGCCGCCGACCCGGTCTATGCCGCCAAGCGGGCGGAAACCGAAGAGCTGGACCGGATTGCCGAGCAATCGCTGCGCAAGACCGAACAGGCCGAGACCGATCGCGAGGAAAAGGGGCGGCCCTATCGCGAGGATCCGCTGTTCATGTACCTCTGGGATGCCGGCTATGGCACCTCGACCTACAAGGCCAGCAACCTGATCCGCTATCTGGACAGCCTGGTGGCGAACCTGATCGGCTTTGCCAAAGCGCGGCCGAACTACGCCATGCTCAACGAGATTCCGCTGCGGCTGCGCGAACATGCCGAGCGGCAGGAGGCCAATGTGAGCGCGGCGGAGGCCGAGCTGGCGGCGCTGGAAGTGGCAGCGGTGGATGCTGCGGGCGGCAAGCCGCTGCGCCAGGCCATTGCGCTGGGGCAGCAAAGCATCGAAACGCTGGACGCCGAAATTGCGCGTCTCGAAGACGAACGCGATGCAGCCGCCGAAGCGCTGCAAATCCTGGCCGAGGGCAAGGACCCGGCGTTCGAGGGCGCGGCGGCCGAGCTGGCGGCGGCACTGGGCCGGGAAGATATCCAGACCCTATTGGCCGAGGCGCGTCAGACCCGCACCGGCCAGGACGACACGCTGGTCGCGCAGATCGACGAAGCGCGGGCACGGCTGCGCGAGGAAGAAGAGGAAAGCCGCGAACAGCGCGAGCGGCTCAAGACCCTGGCCGCGCGCCGCCGGGAGCTGGAAGACATCCAGTGGGAGTTCAAGAAGCAGCGCTTCGACGATCCCGGTTCGAGCTTCAAGGAAGACCGGCTGGTGGGCGACCTGCTCAACGACTTCCTGCGCGGCGGCATTTCGGCCGCCAGCTATTGGGATCAGTGGCGCAAGAGCCAGAACTGGGCGCCGGGCAGCGAATGGGGCGCAGGCTACAAGAGCACGCGCAGTTCGCAGCGCTCGAACACCTCCAGTCCCTGGCCGCCCAGTGGCGGCGGTTTCCAATGGCCTGACGGCAGCTTTGGTGGCACTGGCAGCCGCAAGGGCAAGTCCAAGGGCGGGATGAGCGGCGGCTTCGGCGGCGGCTTCGGCGGCGGCTGGGGCGGCGGTTCTTCCGGTGGTGGATTCTCGCGGCCCCGGACGGGCTCGTCAGGCTCACGCAAGCAGGGCGGGTTCAAGACCGGCGGCGGCTTTTAGGCGCCCCCTCAGTTCTGCACGGGGGTCGCCATCAGTTCCCAGACATTGCCTTCGCTGTCCTCGAAATAGGCGGAATAGCCCCATTCGGACTGGGTGCCGGGGGTGATGACCGCCCCGCCCGCGACCAGCACGCGCTCAAGAATTTCGTCGACCGCCTCGGGGCTTTCGGCGCGGTGCGAGAGCACGAAGCCGGGGGTGCCATCGAGGCTTTCGGGCTTGCCGGCTGTCTGGGCGATCTGTTCGCGCGGGAACAGCACGAAGGAAAACTTGTCGTCGAAGAAGAAGGCGACATGGTCTTCGCCCGCACCGATCTGTTCGTCGGAAATATCGAACAGGGCGCGGTAGAAGGCGAAAGCACGTTCGAGATCGTCGACGCCAATGGTGATGATGGAAATTTCGGGTTTCATGGATCAGGCCTTGTCTGCGCCGGTGGAAAACAGGGCTTCGAACTGACCATCCTCGATCCGCGCAGCGGCGATCACCGCCTGGGTGCGGCTGTCGACATCGAGCTTTTGCAGGATGGCCGAGACGTGTGCCTTGACCGTGGCTTCCGATATGGAAAGCTCATAGGCGATCTGCTTGTTCATCAACCCATCGCTGAGCATCATCAAGACACGCACCTGCTGCGGGGTCAGGGTCGCCAGCCGCTTCATCAATGCGGTCTGTTCATCTTCACCCCCCAGGGTGGTGCCGGAGGGCACGAAGACTTCGCCGGAAAGCACGGTCTCGATGGCGCGGCGAATCTCGGTCGGCCCCTCGGATTTGTGCAGATAGCCGGCAGCGCCAAGTTCAAAGGCGCGCCGCACGACGGTGGCGTCCTCGACCGCAGAAATAATCATGACCGGAATATCGGGATATTGCGCACGCAGCAGCAACAGCCCGGAAAAACCGCGGACGCCGGGCATGTTGAGGTCGAGCAGCACCAGGTCGCAATCGCGATCGGCGTCGAGCGCCGTGCTCAGGCTCGACAGATCGCCGGCCTCTTCCACGCTCACCGTGGCGTCTCCGCCGGCCAGGGTCTGGCGCAGGGCCGCCCTGAACAGGGGGTGATCGTCGACGATGATGATGCGGCGGCGCGTCATGGAGCAGAACCTAACCCTGGACTTGTTGATTATGCCTGAATCGCACGGATTACCGGCACTTGCCCTTGCATATTGCGACAATGCTTAACGGGTTCTTTACCATGTTTTCTCAAGAGTGAGCGTTATACCTTCGTGTTGAATCGCGAGGGGTCCGTCTATTGTGACGAAGGACCTGTCATGCCGCGCGCCCACACTCTGTCAGATTTTGCCGACCAGGCTCGCGACCCCAATGCGGGCGAGTGGCAGGCTTTGCGCGGAGAGCTGGTCGCCCTGCTCGACAAGGTCGAGAGCCATTATGGGCAGGTTGAGGACGAGCAGCCCGAACCGCCCGCCAGCGCGCTGGCTCAGCGGGTCCGGAACCTGCGCAATCAGGTAACCGGCTCGGAAACCAATACACGGCACCGCGAGGCGTTGCGCACGGTCAAGCGGGCCGTAGACCGGTTCACCGACCGTGACATGGCCATGGCCGAACCCGACATGCCGGACGAGTTGACGGCAGCCATTGCGGAAATCCGCGGCCGCCAGGGCATTGCGCCTAGTCCGGCGCCGGTGCGCCGCACCAGCGAGATGCCGGAGTTGCGCGAACTGGGCACGCTGGTCGGCGGTATGAGCCAGCGGCTTGAGCGGCTTGAAGGCGAACTCAAGACGCAGCGCTCGAGCTCGAGCCATGTGCGTGAGGTGGCGGGGCAGGTCGAGCAATTGACCCAGGTGGTCGAATTGCTGGCGGGCGCCGTTGGCGAAACGGGCCAGGTCAAGCGGCTCGAAGCACAGATCGCCGCGCTGGGCGCAATGATCGAGGAAGGTCCGCGCAACGATCTTTCCATTCTCAATGCCCGGCTGGACGATGTGTCCACCACGGTGGGCAAGCTGGCCGAACTGCAGGCCCAGCAGATGGAACGGGAAATTGCCCGCGACCAGCGCCGCAATGCCCAGACCGACCCCGCCGACGTGCTGGCACCGGCGATGCGCTCCATCGAAGACGGGGTGCGCAATGTCTATGACCGGATCGATGCGATCGAGCAGACGGTGTCGCTGTCCTCAACGGACTTTGAAAAACTGACCAGCGAAATGGCGGCCTTTACCCAGGCGATGCAGACCAAGGGCGACAATCCCGACGCCCTGGCCAGCCGGCTCGACGCGGTTGTGGCTCGGCTGGACGGGATCGACGCGGGCAATGCGCAGGTGGACGCGCTCAGAGCGGACATGACGGCCCTGCGCGAGGCCGTGCTGAGTGGCATGGAACCCCGCTTTGCCCGGCTCGAAGACAAGATAGAGCTTCTGAGCGATCGTATGGTGCCGGTGGACACCAAGGCGGTGGAAGACCAGCTCAAGCTGCTGATGAGCCGCATGGACGATGCCGGCGCGCAGCTCGATGCCCTGGCCCGGCAGCAGGATGCGGGCGAACGTCCCGATTTTGAATCGCTGGCGACCATGGTGGCGGAGCGCACCAGCGACGCGGTGAGCCGCAAGGCACCGGCGCCGGTGGCCATGTTCGGTCCGGACAGCCTGAAAAGTATTGAGGACCGGATTACCGGGCTGATCAAGACGGCGGGAAAGACACCCGATTACGAGCAATTGGCCGAACTGGTCGCGGCACGCGCTACTGAAGCCATGAGCAAGGCACCGGCCGCCGCTGCGGACAATATGGATGCGCTGGAAAAGCGCATGGCGGCGCTGCTCAACACGGCAGGCAAGGAAACCGCCGAACGCCTCGCCAAGCTGGAGGCAGTGCTGGCCGGCAAGACCGATACGGCCCCTGCCCCGGTACCAGAGCCGGCACGCGCCAGCGCTGCTCCCAAGCCGCAGCCCAAAGCGCCTGACAATCAGTTCGAGCAGGCGCTGAGTACGCTTGAACCAGACAATGGAAAGCTCGACTCCATCCTGGCCGGTCTGACGGGCGCCCGAGGCGACGCCATGCCAGACAATCCGGCGGACGAGAAGCCGCTATTCGACAAGGGATTTGGCGACAAGGCGCCTGTGCGCACGGCCCTCAGCCAGGAAGCCAGCCGGGCCGCTGCGCCCGCCCTGTCGGCAGAGGCGCCAAAGCCGCGCGCCGAGCCCCCCACGTTTGACCCCAACCGCGCCGAACGGCCACCGCGGCCTCGTTCGAGCTTTGCCGAGCTCGATGCTGATCCTTTTGCACCACCGGCTCGCCCGGCTGACCCTGCGGCGGAAGAAGCGCGGGTGGTTGCCTCCAATACCAGCACCTTCGTTGCCGCGGCGCGAAGGGCGCAGCGCGCGAAGCAGGAAGAAGTGCAGCCTGCCGCCAGCAGCAATTCCATTATCGGGCGCGCGCTGGCCCGGGTTCGGTCGCGCCGGGAGGCCGCTCCTGCTGAAGATGCGCCGCCCGTGGCCGAGACCGCAACACCAGCCGTTTCCGTCGAACCGCAGCCCAAGGCCCAAACCGAACGTCCCAAGCGCCGGAAAAAGCCAGCGGCAGAAAAGACGGTTGCGCCGGTGCCAATGGCCGACGACGCGGACAAGCAACCCGGCTTCCTGACACGCCATCGCCGCCCGCTATTGCTGGCGGCAACGCTGGTGGCCGTCTCGATGCTGACGCTGAACCTGGTGATGCAGCGCATGGGGTCCGAAGCGGCGTCGCCTGCGGCTGCAGCCGCCACACCGGCCGAACCGGCCGCGACCAATTCGGACAGCTCCGAGGATGTGTCGAGTGTGATACCGCCCCGCGTCATCGATCTGGTCGATACCACCGCGACCGGCTCAATCAATCCGGGCGAGCCAATGAGCTTTTCGCGCGACAACAAGATTGCGCCGACCACGCCGATGCCCCCCGCACTGCTGGCTGATGGCGGACGAATCTCGATTGCCGAGACGGAAGCGACGGACGACACGCCAGTGCTCACCGGGTCGATTGGCCCGGCCGCAGAGGCGAGCGAGGCTGCCGTTGAGGCGTTCGACCTTCCCCCCGAGGGGATCGGACCGCTGGAGCTGCGCCAGGCAGCCGCCAATGGCAATGCCAAGGCACAGTTTGAAGTCGCGGCCATTCTGGGCGAAGGCCGGGCCGTGGAGAAGGATTTGGAGGCTTCCGCGCTCTGGTACGAACGCTCGGCGGCACAGGGTTTCGTGCCCGCCCAGTATCGGCTGGGCAATCTCTATGAGATGGGCAATGGCGTCGAGAAGGACCTCGAGCAGGCGCGCCTGTGGTATCAGCGCAGTGCCGAAGCGGGCAATCGCATGGCCATGCACAATCTGGCCGCGCTATACGCCGGCGGCGCGATGGGCGAGCAGGAATTCGAGCTGGCTGCCGAATGGTTTGCCCAGGCGGCCGCGCGCGGCATGACCGACAGCCAGTTCAATCTGGGCATGCTCTATGCCCGCGGGCTGGGGGTGGAGCAGGATTTCGAGCAGTCCTACAAGTGGTTCTCGCTGGCAGCGCTGAATGGCGACCAGGATGCGGCCAAGGCCCGCGAGGATATCGCCAAGTCCCTGACGGCCGAGGCGGTCAACCGGATTGGCGCCGAAGTGGACGCCTGGACGATCGAGAGTGTTGATCTGGCAGCCAATTTTGCACCCATCGGCACCTGGAGCGATACGTTCGATCCGGGCGAGGACATTGGCAGCGGCGAGGTGATCGCCAAGGTGCAGCAGGCACTGAGCAAGCTGGGCTTTGACGTCGGGACGGCAGATGGCGTGGTCGGACCAAAGACGCGCGATGCGATCCGGGCCTTCGAGCGGGCCACCGGCATGAGCGAGAGCGGCGCCATCAATCCGCGCCTGCTGGCCGTTCTGGGCAGCCAGCCGGTTTAATCCGGTCTCTTCATTTGACAGCGTCATGGCCCGGACGTAAGCCCGGGCCATAATGTTTTTGCCCGTTCGCGCCGGGCCTTACCACTTGTTGACGGACCGTCCTGTAGGATGGCCCGTAACACCTATTACGGGACCCTGGTCTTGCAGATCTATCTGCCAATAGCCGAGCTTTCCGTGAACCTCTTCTTTCTCGTGGGGATCGGAGGGGCCGTCGGCTTTTTGTCTGGTCTGTTCGGAGTGGGCGGTGGGTTTCTGCTGACGCCGCTGCTGATCTTTTCGGGCGTACCGACCGCGGTGGCGGTGGCCTCGGTGACCGGGCAGGTGGTCGCGGCATCGACCTCGGGGGCGCTCAGTCACTACCGGCGTGGCGGCGTTGACCTGCATCTGGCGATGTATCTGGTACTTTCGGGCATTGTGGGCGCGTTTGGCGGCGTGGCGGCCTTCGACCTGTTGCGCGAAGCAGGCCAACTCGACCTCGTCATCTCGCTGGGCTTCCTGGTGCTGCTTGGCTTTGTCGGTGTGCTGATGCTGCAAGAATCGGTGCGCGCCCTGCTCAAGCGCCGCCAGGGCGTGGTGGTGCGCGAGCGTCAGGCCAATCAGCACAATTGGATTCATGGTTTGCCCTGGCGTGTGCGCTTCAAGAAAAGCCGGCTCTATATCAGCGTGCTGCCGGTACTGCTGATCGGATTGTTCATCGGCTTTGTCGGGTCGCTGCTGGGCATTGGCGGCGGCTTCATCATGGTGCCGGCGCTGGTCTATCTGCTGCGCGTTCCCGGCTCGGTGGTGATTGGCACCTCGCTGGCGCAGGTGGTGGCCATGATGGCTGCAACAACCGTGCTGCATGCGGTACAGAGCCAGAGCGTCGATATCTTGCTTGCCTTCTGCCTGATGGTGGGTGGGGTGGCCGGGGCCCAGTTCGGCGCTGCGGCCGGCATGCATCTGCGCGGGGAGCAATTGCGGGGGCTGTTGGCGCTGCTGGTGCTGGCCGTTGCCATCCGCTTCGGGCTATCCCTTGTGCTGACGCCCGATGATGTGTTCTCCATGGCCGTGACGAGTGTGGCGCCATGATCCGGTTTGCACTCGCCGTTTTCGCCATTGTGTGCATGGTCCTGCCGGCGGGAGCGGAGCGCCTGTTCTCGAGCGTTTCGACCGAAACGGTGCAGATCACATCCAGCTTTGATGGTGAGCGGCTGACCTTTTTCGGCACCATCGCCCCCGATGCGGGTGCAGAGCAGAAATTCGTCGAAGGCCCGTTTCACGTCGTGGTGGTCGTTGTCGGACCGACACAGGACCGGGTGGCGCGCAAGAAGACCAATAATTTCGGCGTCTGGCTCAATACCGAGCAGGTCGAGTTCAAGGGCTTTCCGAGCTATTTCCACGTGCTGGCCAGCACCAGGCTGCGGGACATTACCGATGTGAACACGCTGACCACCAACTATATCCTGCCCGAGTCCCATGCCATTTCGCCCAATCCGGCCGGCTGGTGGCAGACGTTGAACTTCGGGCATGAACTGATCCGCCTGATGAGCGAGCAAGACCTGTTCGGCGTGCAGGAGAACGGCGTGCTGTTCCATTCGGAGAGCTTTTATTCGGCACAATTGACCCTGCCGAGCAATGCGCCGCCGGGGCCCTACATCGCCCAGACCTATGTGTTCAAGGATGGCGAAATTGTCGCGCGCAAGTCAGACGGATTTGCGGTGCGCAAGATCGATTTCGAGCGCTTCGTGGCGCTCTCTGCCACGCAATATCCGCTGCTCTATGGGCTGGCCTGTGTCGCCCTGGCGCTGTTCACCGGCTGGCTGGGCGGGGTGCTGTTCCGGCGTTAGCCGCCCACCAGGCGCTTGACCGGCACGGGATAGGTGCGGTCGCGGCCCAGCATGACCACTTCCAGGGCCGGCCAGTGGAACAGACCGGCAAAGGTGGGCGAGAGAATATTGAGGGCGCCGGTGGAGGCGCCATAGGCGGGCAGGATCAGCAGGCGGTTGTCATGCACGAAACAGGGCTTTCGCGTGGCGCGGCCATTGATGGCGATGCGGGCGGCCGGATGCAGATGGCCCGCAACAAGTCCCGTTCGCCCTTTCCTGGGCTCGTGAGAGAAGATCAGACCGTCCAGCTCAAGCGCGGGCAGGCAGGTGCCGCCAATGACGTGGGGGAGCGGATCGTGATTGCCGGACAGCCAGGTGCAGGCAAAAGACTCGGTGATGGCATCAAGCCGCATGCGATCGGCCGGGGTGAGGAGAGACGCGGAATCCGGGCGGTGAAAACTGTCGCCCAGTGAGAGCAGTTCGCGGGCACCGGTGCGCCGCAGATCGGCTTCCAGACGCGTCAGGGTCATCGCCGTGTCGTAGGGCGGCAGCATCTGGCCGCGCCGGGCGAAGCTGGCCATTTTTTCAAAATGCAGATCGGCCACCAGGAGGGTTTGCCGGGCGCGCCAATAGAGCGCGCCAGAGGGCAGAGGCTCGAAATTGTGGCCGGCAAAGCGAAGCACAGGCGTTTCCGGAATGGGGAGAGAGTGAGCGGCGTTGTTCATATAGTTTTTGCACTGTCCGAAACGAAGGCCCCCTCATCCGCCCTTCGGGCACCTTCTCCCACGAGGGGAGAAGGGAAGTGGCTCAGTGTTCCCCCGTAGCCTCTCGCAACAATTCTTCTGCTGCATCAGCCATAGCTGATTCCCGGGCTTCCCCGAAAATGGGTTCCTTGCCGATATCGAGCATGACGGGCACGGCGAGCGGGGAGATCTGATGCAGCGGCTTGTGGATGATGTGGTGGCGGATGCGGGCGAGCATCTGGCCCAATCGTTCGATATCGAGCAGGCCGCGGGCGGCGTCGCGGCGGGTGGCCTCGATCAGGATATGGTCGGGTTCGTGCTGGTAGAGCACGTCGTAGATGATGTCCGAGCTCATGGTGATCTGGCGCCCGGTCTTTTCCTTGCCGGGATGACGGCGCTCGATCAGCCCGGCAATGATGGCGCAGTTCCGGAAGGTCCGCTTCATCAGCGCCGATTCATCGAGCCAGGCTTCCAGGTCATCACCCAGCATATCCTCGGAAAACAGCTCATCGAGGGAGAGCCGGTCGGTGCGGATGAGCGCAGAGAGATCGCCCAGCCCCCAGATGGCCAAGGCGTATTCGCTGGCGACGAAGCCTAATGGCCGGGCGCGCATGCGTTCCAGCCGGCGCGTCAGCAGCATGCCAAGGGTCTGGTGGGCGAGGCGGCCTTCGAAGGGGTAGCAGACCAGGAAATTATTGGTGCCGCGCGGGAAGGTTTCGACCAGCAGGCTATCGCGGCGCGGCATGACGGAGAGATCGCGCTGCAGGCGCAGCCAGTCGCTGACCTGATCAGGCAGTTTCTGCCACTCGCCGGGGCTATCCATAATGCGGCGCACGCGCTCGGCCAGATAGGTCGAGAGCGGGAACTTGCCGCCCATATAGGAAGGTATTTTCGGGTCCTTGGAAAAGGCGCGGGAGACGAAAGCCTCGTTGTCCTTCATGCCCTCGAAGGCGACGATTTCACCGCCGAACATGAAGGTATCGCCCAATGAGAGCGTGCCGAAGAAGTATTCCTCCATCTCGCCCAATACGCGCCCGCCAGCGCCGATGGGGCCGGTGGTGCGGCCCTGCTTCTGACCACGGGCGCGGACCAGGCGGACACGCACCATGGGCTCTTCAATGATGGTGCCGATATTGAGCCGATATTGTTGAGCGACCTGCGGATGGGAAAGGCGCCATTTGCCATCCGGGTTCTGCTTGAGGCGCGCATAGCGTTCATAGGCGCGCAGCGCATAGCCGCCGGTGGCGACGAAATCGAGGACCTTGTCGAACTTTTCGCGGGTGAGGTCACGATAAGGCCAGGCGCAGATGACTTCGGCGTAAAGGCCGTCGGCCAGGAAAGGCTCGGCGCAAGCCATGCCCAGAACGTGCTGGGCCAGCACGTCATAACCGCCAGACATGGGGTCTTCACTATCCTGATGGCCTTCGGCCACCGCTTCGACCGCCGCTTCGCATTCGAGCACTTCGAAACGATTGGAGGGCACCAGCAGGGCGCGCGAGGGATCATCAAGCCGGTGATTGGCGCGGCCGATCCGCTGCAGCATGCGCGAGGACCCCTTGGGCGCGCCGACCTGCACGACGAGATCCACATCACCCCAGTCGATGCCGAGATCGAGCGTGGAGGTGCAGACCACGGCCTTGAGCTTGCCCGAGGCCATGGCAGCTTCGACCTTGCGACGTTGCTCGACCGAGAGCGAGCCGTGATGCAGGGCGATGGGCAGCATCTCGTCATTGATGTCCCAGAGACCCTGGAACAGCATTTCGGCCTGTGAGCGGGTATTGACGAAGAGCAGCGTGGTCTTGTGCCGCTGGATCGTCTCGTAAAGCTCACGATGGGCATAGACGGCGGAATGGCCGGCCCAGGGCAGGCGCTCCTGGGTCTGGAGAATGGACAGTTCGGGCGGAGCACCACCGGCCATGTGCAGGAGATCGGTGCGGCGCTGCGGCAGCGGCCGGGCGATCCAGTCACGCAGCATCTCCGGTTGGGCAATGGTGGCCGAGAGCGCGGTGATCCGCATGTCCGGGGCCAGCCGGGCCAGCCGCGCCAGCCCGAGAGACAGCAATTCGCCGCGCTTGGAGGTGACCAGCGCGTGGAGTTCGTCGAGCACGACGCGGCGCAGCGTGCCAAACATCAATTCGGCATGGGGATGCGAGATCAGCAGGGCCAATTGCTCGGGCGTGGTCAGCAGCACCTGGGGTGGCTTGACCCGCTGGCGCGCGCGCTTTGCGGCGGAAGTGTCGCCGGTGCGGGTTTCGACGCGGATGGGCAGGCCCATTTCGGCGATTGGGGTGGACAGGTTGCGCTGCACATCGACCGCCAGGGCCTTGAGTGGCGAGACATAGAGGGTATGGAGCCCTTCGAACCGGCCATCGACGAGATCGGACAGAGTGGGCAGGAAGCCGGCCAGTGTCTTGCCGGCGCCAGTCGGGGCGATGAGCAATTGACTGGCGCCGGACTGGTGCGAGGCTAGCACGTCGCGCTGATGGGCACGCGGGGTCCAGCCCCGGGCGGTGAACCAGTCATCGATGATCGGTGGAAGGTGCGGCGCCAAGGATCACCTGCTGCAAATCAGTTCAAACCCTATATGATCGCAGCCGAGGATACCAAGGAGGAAGCGGACGTGCCCGAAACCATCCGTCTCACGCCGACCGAAATGCTGTCCCGGCTGATGCCGCATGTGCTGGAAATGGAAAGCCAGGCCGAGGGCAAGCGCATCGCCATTGGCATCGCGGGCGGGCCCGGAACGGGCAAATCGACGCTGGCGGCCGAGCTCGTCGCCATGCTCAATGCGGTCAGGCCGGGCAGTTCGGCGCTGGTGCCGATGGACGGCTTCCATATGAAGCATGCCAAGATCGAAGCCATGGGCCAGACCGAATTCAAGGGCGCGCCGCATACCTTCGAAGGGGCCGCGTTTGTCAGTTTCCTGCATCATCTCAAACATGCGCGCGAAGTGGTGCGCGGGCCGGGCTACAGCCGGAAGATCGAAGACACGGTGGACGACGCCTTTACCGTCGATCCGGATGTGAAGGTGCTGGTGGTGGAAGGCAATTACCTGCTGCTGACCCAGGGGCCGTGGGCCGGGGTGAAGGCGCAACTGGACTATGCCGTGTTCGTCCATGTGTCGCGCGACACCGTGCGCGAGCGGCTGATGAAGCGCCATGGCGAGGAAGGGCTGTTTACCGCCGAGCGCAACAAGGCGCATATCGAGCGCAATGACCTGCCCAATTACGACCTTGTGGAAAGCTCGCGAGAGCGGGCCGACGTGGTGTTCGAGCTGGAAGTGAGTGGATAGGCGGTGCGCGTAGGGCTGCCAGGCAAGTCGGAACATGTCGGGCTTTTCTTGGCCTGCCGGAATGCTATGAACTGAGTGTCGTTCCCCTGAGTCCATCCGATGACCACCCGACCGCAGTTCCCCTTTGACGTGCGCAGCCGCGACGTCTGGTCCATTGCCCTGCCTGCTTCGATTGCCTTCATCACCGAACCGGTAGTGGGGTTAGTGGACATTACCGTCGTCGGGCGCCTGGGCGATGCGGCGCTGCTGGGCGGGCTGGTGCTGGGCGCTCTGGTGTTCGATTTCGTGTTCTCAATGGCCTATTTCCTGCGCATCGGCACGGCGGGGCTGGTGGCGCAATCGGTGGGCGCACGCGATCCACGCGACGGACTGCTGCACGTGGCGCGGGCCCTGATCCTGGGGTTGGGCATTGGTGTTGGCCTGTTGCTATTGGCCGGGCCGATCCTCTGGGCTGCGGGGGCGCTGCTGGCGCCCGATCCGGGCGTGGCCGATGCGTTGGCGGAGTATTACCATGTGCGGATCTGGTCGGCGCCATTCTCGCTGGTCAACTATGCGCTGTTGGGGTGGTTCTATGGCCGGGCGGCGGCACGCACCGGCATGCTGCTCCAGTTGATGCTGCATGGCATCAACATCGTGTGCAGCATCGTGTTCGTCTATGGCCTGGGCTGGGGCGTGGCCGGCGCGGCGATGGGCACGGTACTGGGGCAGGTAGTGGCGGCCTTGATGGGCCTCGCCATTCTGGTGCGGCACTATGGCGGCATAGCGAGCCTACTATCCCGCATTGCACCGGGCGAGATGGGCGATACAGTCGCAATCGGTCGCATGTTCGGGCTCAGCCGGGACCTGATGATCCGCTCCATGGCGCTGATGGGCGCCTATGCCTGGTTTGCTGCGCAGGGCTCGCGCATGGGCGAAGTATCCCTGGCGGCCAATGCCGTATTGTTGAACCTGTTGATGGTGGTCGGCTTTTTCCTTGATGGCATTGCGCAAGCTGCCGAGCAATTGACCGGCAAGGCGGTGGGGGCAAATTGGCGGCCCGCCTATGACCAGGCCTATCGCCTATCGATGATCTGGGGGCTGGTCATTGCGCTCGGACTGGGCGCGGCCTGGTATCTGGGCGGACCGTGGGTCATCAATTTCATGACCACAAATGCAGAGGTGCGGGCACAGGCGCTGACTTTCCTGCCGGTGGCCGCCCTGTGTGCGCTCAGCTTCATGCCGGCTTTTGTCTATGACGGCATTCTGATCGGCACGACGCAGAATGTGGTGATGCGCAATGGCATGATTGCGTCGCTGGTGGTGTTTGTCGGTGTGGCGCTGGTGCTGCGCGACTGGGGCAATTGGGGACTGTGGGTCGCCATGCATAGCTGGTTTCTGGCGCGCGGGGCGATTTACTGGTGGGCGCTGGAGCGCAAGAAAGCCGGGCTATTCAGCCCGGCCTGAGCTCCATTCGTCCGTCCGCGTTCCCACCAGTTCGGCAATGTTCTTCTTGCCAGCGGAGCGCACACCAGCGACGAGGCCGCGCTTGATGCGCTCAAGCAGATCGAGGCCGCCAAAGACCAGCGCCGAATAGAGCTGGATGGCATTGGCGCCCGCTTCGAGCTTGGCCAGCGCTGATTGCGGCGAATGAATGCCACCGACACCGACGATGGGCAGCGCCCCGACGCGCTGGCGCATTTGGGCGAGGCGCTGGGTCGAGAGGGCGAAGAGCGGCTTGCCGGAGAGGCCGCCGGTTTCCTCGGCATGTTCCATGCCTGCGACGGGATCGCGGGAAATGGTGGTGTTGGAAACGATCAGCCCGTCGAGATCGGTGTCGAGGATGACCCGGGCAATGGCGTCCATGCCGGCCTCGTCAAGATCGGGCGCAATCTTGAGCAGCACCGGTACGCGGGTCTTTGCCTTGGCGCGGGCGGCAAGCACTTCGCCCAAGAGGCGGCGTAAGGCCTCGTCAGTCTGCAGGTTTCTCAGCCCCGGCGTATTGGGTGAAGAAATGTTGACGGTGAGGTAATCAGCCAGATCGGCAAAGCGCTGCACGCCCAGCACATAGTCGGCGACAAAATCCTCGCTGTCCTTGTTGGCGCCGATATTGACGCCGAGTGCTCCGGGCACGCGCAGCCCCTTGAGCCGCGCAAAAACGGCCTCGTGGCCTTCATTATTGAAACCCATGCGGTTGATGACACCCTCGGCGGCACCGACGCGGAACAGGCGCGGCCTGGCATTGCCCGACTGGGGGCGCGGCGTCACCGTGCCGATCTCGACCATGCCAAAGCCCATTAGCGCCAGGGGGCGCGGCACTTCGGCGTTCTTGTCAAAGCCGGCCGCCATGCCGACGGGATTTTTCAGCTCGATGCCGCATAGAGTTGTGGCCAACTCGGGCGGATCGGCATGTTCCTGTTGCGGGGCAAAGCCCATGCGCAGCGCGGTGATGGTTGCACCATGTGCGGTTTCGGGGTCCATGCGCAGCAACGCATCGCGCGTCAGATTGGCAAGGCCGGCATTGCGCAGCAGCGGCGAGAATGCAGAAAAGATCATCGGACGGCCTCCGGCAGCGCGCAGTTTCCATTCGCATCGACGCTGATGGACGCTTCCCAGGCAACACTGGCGAGATCGAGCGGCCCGCCATAGAGGTGGGGAAAGAGCTGCCCGCCGCGGGATGGTTCCCAAACCAGGTTTTCGCCAAGATCAGCACTGCGCACGGCCAGCAGAACCAGATCTGCCTCGCCTTTGAAATGCAGGCGCAGGGTTTCGGACAGTTGCGCGGCGGTGGAGAAATGCATGTAGCCATCGGCTGCATCGATCAGCATGCCCGCATAGTGGCCGGCCTCGCGGGCCTGGGCAAAGCTGGCGCGGGTGGCAATCTTGTAGATCAGGTCAGGCGAATGCGGCATGGGCACCTCGAGGCAGGGCGATCTGGATGTCGGGGTAATGCGGACGCGCCCTCTTTACAAGGTGAATGCGCGTGCCTAGTATAGGATTGTTTTCCGTTATAAGACTGATTTCCTTGCCATGCTTTCACACCGCGCCATCTGGGATGGTATCGACGCGCTGGCGCGCCGGCAGGGTGTTTCCGTGTCTGCGCTGGCGAAGCTGGCCGGGCTGGACGCAACGGCATTCAATGTCTCCAAGCGGGTGAGCAAGGACGGGCGTGAGCGCTGGCCCTCGACCGAGAGCATTTCGAAGATCCTGGAAGCCACCGGGGAGAGCTTTGACAGTTTCCTCTCCGGCACCGGCGCCTATATGGCGATGCCGAGCGGGTTTGCCGAGCCGGATCTGCGCAATATTCCACTGCTGGGTCTGGCGCAGGCCGGCCATGGTGGCTTTTTCGACAGTGCGGGGCATCCGGCGGGGCATGGCTGGGACGAGGTGGCACTGCCCACGCCCGATGAGGACGGCATTTATGCGCTGGAGATTTCCGGCGACAGCATGGAGCCGCTGTATCGCGAGGGCGACAGGATCGTGGTGTCCCCCACCGAGCAGGTGCGGCGTGGCGACCGTGTGGTGGTCAAGACGCGAGAGGGGGAGGTGATGGCCAAGATCCTCCATCGCCAGAGCGCGCGGCAAATCGAACTGCATTCGGTCAATCCGGCCTATGAGCCGCGCATCTTCGACATCGTCGATATCGAATGGATGGCCCGGATCATCTGGGCGAGCCAGTAGGTGCGCCGATGAGCGAAACACGCTGGACTACGGGCCGCGGCAAGCTGGGCTTTCTCAACCCGCTGCTGGGCCAATGGCACCATGAGGGCGGCGCTGGCGCGGAGCGCTTCAGTTGCACAAGGACATTCGACAAGGTGCTTGGCGGCAAATATGTCGAGCTGATTGCCGACTGGTCGCTGGGCGCAGGCAAGACCTATCAGGAAAAATGCCTGTTCGGTGCCGACAAGGACGGCGTCGTGCGGTTCTGGTCGTTCACGTCGGATGGCAAACGGTCCGAAGGCTGGTTGAGCGCAGCGCCCGAGATCGCCCCGGACGCCATCTGCTTTGAAGCCGATATGGACATGGGCCGTGCCCGGCAGGTCTATTGGCCTGGACCGGGAGACGCTATCATGTGGGCCGTGGAAAGCCGCAACAAGGCTGGCTGGAAGCGCTTCGTCGATCACGTCTACCGGCCGGTGTGATGGGACCAATGCAGGCGAGGAGGCGCGAGTGAAGATTGCCGTTGCGGCGCCGGACGATGCGCCAGACTGGATCGCCATGCGCTCTGACTTGTGGCCGGGCGGCGGTGATGGCGGCACGCATGCCGATGATATCAACCGGTTGCTGGCCGACGCTGGCGATACAGTCAATCTGATCGCCAGAGATGGGAGCGGACATGCGCTTGGGTTCGCCGAAGCCAGCCTGCGGCGCGACTATGTGAATGGCTGCCAGACGACGCCGGTGGCTTTTCTCGAGGGTATTTACGTGGTGCCGGAAGCGCGGGGGCGCGGCGTCGCCAAGGCATTGGTGGCGGCGGTGGAAGATTGGGCCCGGGCCTCGGGGGTTTCCGAACTGGGGTCGGACGCAGCGCCCGACAACATGGCCAGCCTCAAGATGCACCACGCGCTCGGCTTCGAAGAAACCCAGCGCGTGGTGTTTTTCAGGAAGCTGCTCGGCGCATGAGCGGACTTGGCTAGTCGCACCCTGCCCGTGCCAGCATGTCGGCGACGATGATCGGTGTCGCTGGTGTCGTCTGCCATTCACTGACATCGGGGGCCCCGGCCCTGAGGGCGCTGGCGACGCCATCCCAACTCAGGCTCATCGACCCTGCGCAGCCCGAGGGCGCCAGGCCGCTGTCCCGCGCCTGCCTGAACAAGACACCGGTGGTTTCTCCAATACCCGAAAGGTAGGCGGTGAGAACCTGCCGGGCGTGATCGTGGCGCGGCGCGTTGTCCATGGCATCCATCACCTGGGCAATGGTGATGTTTCCCGAACTCTGCTGAGCCTGAGCCGGCAAGGGCAAAATGGCCAGTATCAGTGCAGCTGCGAGCAGGATGTGTCGTTTGCATGTCATCGTGTCGATCTCCGTTTGCGGACGGCATCATTTCGTGCTGCAATAATTTATTATTGTCAAACAGTAATTTTTCTGTCATTTCTGGTTGTACAAACTGGAGACCGATGATGATGGAAACCCTATCCACGCACCCTACAGTGCCGCCATCTCCAAAGGAGAAGCGGCTTTTTCATGTATTGGCGATCATAGCGGGCGCTGTTGCCGCGCTGCTGCCGATCGGGCTTGTGGGATTCTGGATGGGCGTGGTTTCCGATGGCGTGTGGGGCAGCGCCGTGCCGGGTCTGCCAATCCATGCGGAGCTGGACCTGGGCAAGCGTGTGGGCGCAGCGATTCTGGGCTTTATCCCAATGGGGTTGCTGGTCTGGGGCATTCTACGGGTGCGCCAGACATTCATGGCCTTCGCGGGCGGCGAGGTGTTCTCGGCCCGGGCCATTTCCGGTCTGCGCGACTTCGCCATTGGCGTGGGCACCAGCGCCTTGATCAAGCCATTGATTACCGCCCTGCTCAGCCTTTTCCTCACATGGGATGCGCCAGCGGGCAGCCGCCAGCTCGTGCTCCAGTTCGGCAGTGACACAGCGCTATTCGTGTTGTTCGCCGGGGCGTTCCTGGCTGCGACCTGGAGCATGCAGCGTGCTGCATTGCTGGCCGAAGAAAACAGCCAGTTCGTCTAGCCATGCCAATCAAGGTCAATCTGGCGGTGATGCTGGCGCAGCGTGGGGTCAAGTCCAAGGACCTCGCGCAGGCGATCGGCATTACCGAAGCCAATCTCAGCCTGCTCAAGCAGGGCAAGGTCAAGGGCATGCGGTTTGAAACGCTGGCGGCAATCTGCGCACAACTGCGATGCCAGCCGGGCGATATTCTCAGTTATGAAGACGAACCGGTGGCGGGGGAGTGATCCCCGCCACCGGCCGGATCAGTTTGCCAGCAGCTCGCCAGCCAATGCCTTGCCGATCAGCTTGCGCGTGTTCTCTACGCCATAGAGCGCAGCAAAGGAGCCGAAGCGTGGGCCGCGTTCCTGACCGATCAGAACCTGATAGAGCATCTGGAAGAAATCGCCCGAGACACCGGGGCCGCCGGTGGGGCTCTTTTTGCTGTGATCCTGATAGCGCTCGATATTGCGCGCCACGTCGAGCGCCGCGTTCTGGATGGTTTCGTTGCTGGCATCAGCCGGCAATTCAGCAAAAGACGCCGAGAGCGCTTCGAGTGCAGCCCGTTCAACATCATCCGGGGCGCGATAGGACTTTTCCACGAAATCGCGGAAATAGCGCATGGCATAGCCGACCAGCGCATCGAGATGGGGATGCGTCTTGGGCGAAACACCGGGCGCATAGGCCGAAATATAACCCCACATGACTTCGGGGGTTTCCGGGTTCGAGGCCGTCGCCAGGTTGAGCAGCAGGCCAAAGGTCACCGGCATGTCCACCTTGGGCACATTGCCATAGTGGACATGGAAGGCCGGGTTCTCGACGCGGGCGGCAGCCTCCTGCTTCTGGTAGGACGCGACATGGGCGAAATACTCGTCCACGGCGCGCGGTATGACGTCGAAATGCAGGCGCTTGGCGACGCGGGGCTTGCCGAACATGTAGAGCCCAAGGCTTTCGGTCGGGGCATAGGTCAGCCACTCGTCGATGGTCAAGCCATTGCCCTTGGACTTGGAGATCTTCTGGCCTTCGGCGTCCAGGAACAGCTCATAGACATAGTGCTCGGGCGGGGTGCCTCCCAGGATCGAGCAGATCTTGTCGTAGATCACCTGGTTGGTCTGGTGATCCTTGCCGAACATTTCGAAATCGACGCCAAGCGCGGCCCAGCGCATGCCGAAATCGGGCTTCCACTGCAGCTTCACATGGCCGCCGGTGACCGGAACGGTGGTATCGCGCCCGTCCTCGTCGGCGAAGGTGATGGTGCCGTCCTTGGCGTTGACCTCCTTCATCGGCACGTAAAGCACACGGCCCGATATTGGCGAGATCGGCAGGAAGGGCGAATAAGTTGCCTGGCGCTCGGCACCGAGCGTGGGCAACATCACCTTCATGATGTCGTCATAGCGTTCGGCAGCGCGCAGCAGCACGGTGTCGAACTTTCCGGACTTGTAATAGTCGGTGGCACTGGCGAATTCGTAGTCGAAGCCGAAAGTGTCCAGAAACCGGCGCAGCATGGCGTTATTGTGCTCACCGAAGCTGGCAAATTCGTTGGTCCAGGGGTCCGGTACCGAAGTCAGCGGCTTTTGCAGATGCGGCTCCATCGCCTCCCTGGAGGGGACGGTCTCGGGGATCTTGCGCATGCCATCGAGATCGTCGGAAAAGCAGATGAGCCGGGTGGGGATCTCGTCGCGCGTGAGCAGCCGAAAGGCCGTGCGCACCATGGTGGTGCGGGCCACTTCGCCAAAGGTGCCGATATGGGGAAGGCCCGAGGGACCATAGCCGGTCTCGAACAGCGCTTCACCCTTGCCCGACTTTTCAAGCCGTTTGACCAGCTTGCGCGCTTCCTCGAAGGGCCATGCGCGCGCAGTCTGCGCGGGCGCGAAGAAATCGGGGTCAAGGGCGGGCAAAGTGGCGGGCGACACTGGGTGGCAGCCTTTCAAAATCTTGTCGGAAGAAGACGGAGCCCGGTCAATGCACCGGAACCGGGCGGACGTCAATGTCGCAGGTGGTTGCGTGGGCCTTTGGGAGCGCATAGTTCTTGGTGCCGGAGCCCATTGGAAACGACGATGATGAACACCGCTCAAGATGCCCTTATTCACCTGATGATCCTGGCCGCGTCGTCCGACAGCGCCATGACGGAGAAAGAGCTGGCGCGCATCACCGCACTGATCGACCGCCTGCCGGTGTTCGAAGGGTTCGACCCAGAGCGCCTCGAGGAAGTGGCCAATGCCTGTGCCGACAAGCTCAACGGGCCGAACGGGTTGGACCGGGTGATCGAGGATGCCATTGCCGCCCTGCCCGAAAAACTGCAGGACACAGCCTATGCCGTGGCCATTGAGGTCACTGCTGTCGACCTGCATCTGGAACAGGAAGAACTGCGCTTCCTCGAAATGCTACGCGACTCGCTGTCCCTGGACCGATTGACCACGGCCGCCATTGAAGTGGCAGCGCGCGCCCGGCATCGGCGCCTGCCTGACTAATCCGCCAGCGCCAGACCGCCCAGCAAGCCCAGAACATCGGTGACCGAGGCAATGGCCCGGTTGCGACCCAACTTGCCCACCAGTACCAACGTGGCGTAGCCGTGGATAAGGCTCCAGACCTGGGTTTCCACCACGCCCGGCTCCTGCCCCTCTTGCACGAAGGGGGCGCAGGTATCGGCCAGCACGGCGTAGGCGCGGGCGCCCGAGCGGCCCAGCTCCTCACTTGAACCGGCCAAGGACCAGATCTGGCGGAACATCAGGTCGTAAAGGGCCGGGTTGTCGCGGGCGAAGTCGAAATAGCCCAGGCAGATTGCCTCCAGCCGCGCCCGCGGCTCTTGCGGGGCTGCAGCCGCCCTGGCTTCCATGACATCGGCAAACATCTCGAAGCCTCGCGCAGCAATGGCGTCGAGCAGGCCGGGCAGGCCATCAAAATGATGGGCTGGCGCGGCATGTGACACGCCAGCCAGGGCGGCGCATTTGCGCAAGGTGAGGCCCGATGCTCCATCACGGGCGAGCAAGGTCAGCCCCGCACTGATAAGGCCTTCCCGCAGGTCGCCATGGGCACCAGCGCGCGTTTTTTCAAGCGAAATGGTCATGGCCAGCACTAAGCAAGCGCGCTTGACAGTGTCAAGGAAAAGTGGCCTTTACACTGTCAAGCTAGCGCGGAGGATCGGACAATGCTGACGACTGGATTGGAATGGACACGCACGGGCGTGCTATGGTTCTTCACGATCGGCGTGGCAGTGTTTTCATGGCGATTCATGGTGGGCGGCGTCGAAGCCACTATGGAGTTCGTGGCCTATCATGCCCAGTTGCGGCCAATTGCCTTTTTCGCGCATGTCATTCTGGCGCCGGTCGCGCTGGCGCTGGTGCCCTTCCAGCTTTGGCAGGGTTTGCGTGACAGGCGACCGCTGGTTCATCGCCTGATGGGACGAGCCTATGGCATGGCCGTTGTGATCTCCGGCGCCAGCGGGCTCTGGCTGGCCGTTACCACCGAGGCAGGACCGGTTGCAGCCTTTGGCTTTGGCCTCCTGGCCGTTCTGTGGCTTGGCACGACACTCACGGGTATCCGTCTCGCCATGCGCGGCGATCGCATTGCCCATCGCCGCTGGATGATCCGCTCCATCGCCCTGACGCTGGCGGCCGTGACCCTGCGCATACAGATCCCGGTTGGCATGATACTCGAAATTCCGTTCGACACCGCCTATCCAGTGATCGCCTGGCTGTGCTGGGTGCCAAACCTGATCGTGGCGGAATTGATACTACGCTGGCCGCGCCGGTCGACAGTCAGGCTGCGGGCGCCGGCTTAGTAGAACCCCACCGGGAACCAGCGCAGGTAAAGTTCGTCGAGGGCGCCGTTTTCCTTCAGGCGCACCAGCGCCCAATCGATGGAATGGCGCACCGGATCCTGACCAGCAGGTACGGCGATGGTGAGGCCTTCACCAAACAGATGCGGGCGGAAATAGGCGTCCCCGGCAAAGCCGCAGCAGGCCAGATTGTCATTGAGCCAGAACGATGCGCGCATGGCGTCGCCAAACGAGGCCAACACAGAGCCGGACTTCACCGCTTCGAGCGCGGCACTTTCGGTGTCGAAGGGGATGGCTTCCACTGCCGGCAGATAGCGATCGAGGAATTCGGCATGGACACTGCCGGCGCGCACGGCAACCGGTTCACCCGCCAGGGCGTCCGGACGAAAGCCATCAATGTCCTGTGCGCGGGTGACGAAACGGCCGGGCAGCGCCAGATAGGTCGAAGAGAAATCGAAGAGTTCGCCATTCTCCGGGGTCATGGCAAGGCCAGCAATCAAGGCATCGCCCAGATTGTCGGAAAGCGCTGTAGCGACCTGATCCCAGGGCCAGACCTGGATGGTGCAGGCCACATCGACTTCGACACAGATGCGCCTGGCCAGGTCGATATTGAAGCCGACCAGTTCACCGCTCTCATCGCGATAGTTGAAGGGCGGAAAATCGGCGGTGGTGAGAAAGCGGATGGCCGGGACAGGCGTGGGGCTGGGCAGCATTTCCCGCGCGTCGGGATCTGCGTGATAGGGCAGCGTCTGGGCGAAGACAGGGGCGGCGAACAGTGCACTGGCTACCCCCATCAGCAATAGAACTGGCTCGCGCATTGCGCCCCCTCATACGGCCTTCGGCCACCTTTTCCCACAAGGGGAGAAGGGACACCAGAGGCTAGACCTGATCCAGCCCATACATCAGGTCGGCGATCAGGTCATCGGCGTCCTCAAGCCCCACGGAGAGGCGCAAGAGGCCCGGAGTGACGCCGGTTTCGAGGCGCACTTCCTCGGTGAGCCGTTGATGCGTTGTCGTGCGCGGATGGGTAATGAGCGATTTGGCATCGCCCAGATTGTTGGAAATCAGGATCACGGCCAGCGAATCCGCCAGCGCAAAGGCCGCCTCCTGCCCGCCCTTGACGTCGAGCGCCAAAAGCGTTGACCCGCGCTTCATCTGCTTTTTGGCCAGCTCATATTGCGGGTGGCTCTCATGGTGCGGGTAGATCACCTGGTTGACTTTGGGATGGCTGGCGAGGGCCTCGGCGATCTTTTCGGCGCTGTTGGTCATCTGCTCAACGCGCAGGGCGAAGGTTTCCAGCCCCTTGGTCAGCACCCAGGCATTAAAGGGCGAAAGCGTTGCGCCGGTGTGACGCAGGAAGGTGTGCACATCGCCTTCGATGATCTCCCTGGAGCCCAGCACGATGCCACCCATGACGCGGCCCTGGCCGTCGATATGCTTGGTGGCTGAATAGGTGACGATGTCGGCACCCAGTTCGAGCGGCTTCTGGTAGAGCGCGGTGGCAAAGACATTGTCGACGATCAGCCTGGCGCCATGGGCATGGGCGATTTCTGCGACGGCGGCAATATCGACCAGTTCCAGGGTGGGATTGGTCGGGGTTTCGATGAATACCAGCTTGGTATTGGGCTGCATGGCGGCAGCAAAATTGGCCGGATCGCGTCCATCGACCAGGGTCGAGGCGACGCCGAAGCGGGGGGCAAAGTCTTCCACCACATAGCGGCAACCGCCGAACAGAGCCTGGGAAGCGACGATATGGTCCCCTGCCCTGACCTGGCTCATGACCGCATTGGTCACTGCCGACATGCCGGTGGCAAAGCAACGGGCCGCCTCGGCGCCTTCGATCAGGGCCATGCGGTCCTGGAGCATGTCGTAATTGGGATTGGCGAAGCGCGAATAATTGTGCCCGCCCGGCACCTTGCCCTGGAACAGCAGTTCGGCATGTTCGGACGACGGATAGGCATAGCCCGAATTGAGAAACAGGGCTTCGCTGGTCTCGTGGAACTGGCTCCGCTTGCCCCCGCCATGCACCATCTGAGTGGCGGCCGAGCGTTGCTTCGGATCGCGGAGAGGGTTGTTCTGTTTGGACATGATCAGCGCTTTCAAAACAAAAAAACCGGCTCGCAAATGGCGGCCGGTTCCAACGGTCTTTAGCGATTTGTTTTAAGTGGCTGCAAGCGACCGGCCAAATCACCACTGGGCTGTGATGTAAGGCCAATTGGCAGTTGGCGTCAATTGCCCAGGTTGCTAGGGAAGAGCAGTCGCAGGGATGGAAGCAAGCATCATGGTCGAGACCTGGCCGAAAGGCGTCTTTCCGGCGCGGTTGATCGAGAAGCTGCATGCCGAAGGCGCAATCATCGCCTCCCGGCCGTTGGACACCGACCAGGTGCAACCAGCGAGCCTGGACCTGCGGCTGGGCAAAACTGCTTTTCGCGTGCGCTCGAGCTTTCTGCCAGGCCCGAGCCATTCGGTGGCCGAGCGCATCGAAGCGCTCAAGCTGCATGAAATCGACCTCAGCAAGGGCGCGGTCCTGGAGCGTGGCTGCGTCTATCTCGTGCCGCTCGAGGAGACCCTGGCGCTGCCCCCCGAGGTCAGTGCATCGGCCAACCCCAAAAGTTCGACCGGGCGGCTCGATGTGTTCACCCGCGTCATAGGCGACCGGGCGCGCGGCTTTGATCAATTGCCCGCAGGCTATACTGGCCCGCTCTATCTCGAAATCAGCCCGCGCACTTTCCCGGTGTTGGTGCGCACCGGCTCTCGCCTCAGCCAGATGCGGTTCCGCTGCGGAGATAGCCGGCTCAGCGTGGCCGAGCATCAGGCACTGCACGCCTCGGACACGCTGGTGATCGGTGGCGACCTGCCGGTTGGAGAAGGCATTGCCCTGTCCATCGATCTCAAGGGTCAGGGGCGTGACGGGCTGATCGGCTTCCGCTCCAAGCGGCATACCGCCGTGGTCGATGTGGACAAGAAAGCGGCGCTGGATGTGCGCGATTTCTGGGATCCGCTTTATGCCCGCGGGCAGAGCGAGCTGATCCTGGATCCGGATGAATTCTACATTCTGGTCAGCCTGGAAGCGGTGCATGTGCCGCCCACCCATGCAGCCGAGATGGTGCCATTCGATCCGCTGGTGGGCGAGTTCCGTGTGCATTATGCGGGGTTTTTCGACCCCGGCTTCGGCCATTCGGCTGCAGGCGGCACCGGCAGTCGCGCCGTGCTGGAAGTGCGCAGCCGGGAGGTGCCGTTTCTGCTTGGCCATGGGCAGACCATTGGCCGGCTAATTTACGAAGCGCTGGCCGAACAGCCGGACCGGCTCTATGGCACGGATCTGGGCTCGAACTACCAGGCCCAGACGCTCAAGCTCTCCAAGCACTTCAGGGCGTTTGAAGGCTGAAGCCGGCGCCCCGGTAAGGATGCGCCGGCTTCCGACGGCCCGACGGAGGAACGGTGCCGGGTCTTGTTCTATGCAGCGCTGGCCGTCGCGCCGGGGGCGGCTTTGGCCCCGGTCATGAAGGCCACAGCATCGGACATGGTATAGTCCTTGGGGTCGATGACGCAGAGGCGCTGACCCAGCCGATGCACATGGATGCGGTCGGCCACTTCGAAGACATGGGGCATGTTGTGGCTGATCAGGATGATCGGAATGCCGCGCGCCCGCACATCCAGGATGAGGTCGAGCACGCGCCGGGATTCCTTGACGCCCAGGGCCGCCGTCGGCTCATCAAGGATTATGACCTTCGAGCCGAAGGCCGCTGCGCGGGCCACGGCGACACCCTGGCGCTGGCCGCCGGAAAGCGTCTCTACCGCCTGGTTGATATTCTGGATGGTCATCAAACCCAGGTCAGACAGCTTCTGGCGGGCGATGCGCTCCATGGCGGGGCGATCGAGTTGGCGCAGCACCTTGCCCATGAAGCCCGGCTTGCGGATTTCCCGGCCCATGAACATGTTGTCGGCGATCGACAGCGCGGGCGACATGGCCAGTGTCTGATAGACCGTTTCCACCCCGGCATGGCGTGCATCGATGGGTGAATTGAAGTGGACCGGCTGCCCATCGAGGTAGATGTCGCCACTATCCACCTTGATGGCGCCCGAGAGGGCCTTGATCAGCGAGGATTTGCCGGCACCGTTATCACCAATGACCGCGAGGATTTCGCCGGGCATGAGCTCGAAATCGCAATTGTCGAGGGCCGTGACCCGGCCATAGCGCTTGCACAGATTGCTGGCGGAAAGAATGGGTTGCATCAGGCCGATACCTTTCTGATCCATTGGTCCACGGCAACGGCGCCGATAATGAGCACGCCGATAAGCAGGTAGGTCCACTGCGCGTCGGCCCCGAGAAGCCGCAGGCCGAGCGAGAAAACGCCGACGATGAGGGCGCCGAAGAACATGCCCAGAATGGAACCGCGGCCGCCGAAAAGGGAAATGCCACCAATCACCACGGCGGTGATGGATTCGATGTTGGAGAACTGGCCGGAGGTGGGGGAGACCGAGCCGATGCGCCCGATCAGCGCCCAGCCGGCAAAGGCACAGATCAGGCCGGACAGGGCATAGACAGAAATCAGAATGCGTTTGGTGTTCACGCCGGAAAGCTCGGCAGCCTCCGGATCGTCGCCCACGGCATAGACATGACGCCCCCAGGCGGTGTGGCGCAGGATATAGGCCAGCACCAGGACCAGCAGGATGAAGAAGATGACGCCATAGGTGAAGACGGCGCCGCCCACGCTGATGGACTGGCCGAAGAACTGGAGGAGCGGCGCGCTCGCTTCGATATCCTGGGCGCGAATGGTTTCATTGCCCGAATAGAGAAAATTGGAGGCCAGCGCGATCTGCCACATGCCCAGCGTGACGATGAAGGGCGGCAGCTTTATGCGGGCAACAAGCCAGCCATTGACGAAGCCGATGAAAGTGCCAATGGCCAGTCCGCAGGCTACGGCGACGGCCGGCGGCAGGCCGAGGCGAAAGGTGAACTGGCCCATGATGACGGAGCTCAGCACCATGATGGCGCCCACCGAAAGGTCGATCCCGGCGGTGAGAATGACGAGCGACTGGGCGGCCCCGACGATGCCGACAATGGCGACCTGCTGCAGGATCAGCGTCAATGCAAAGGACGAAAAGAACTTGGTGCCCAGCAGCGCGCCGAACACGGCGACCGAGAGCACCAGTACGATCAGCGGGACCAGCGCAGGATTGGAATGCAGGGCATGCTGGACGCGCGACAGCATGGTGTGCTGATGCTCAAAACTCGCAATGGCGTCAGCGCGGGCGACGAGGCCCCCATCGGCCTCTGTCTGGTTCGACATGGGTATCCTCCCCGGTTCCCAATCGACGGCAGGGGCGGTGACCACCGGCCCCTGCCATCACTCTAGTGCAGATTGACGATCAACCCCAGCAGAGGGCTTCACCCTCGGTGGTATCGATGGATTCGACGCCGTCGACCGGCTCATCGGTGACAAGGCTTACGCCGGTGTCGAAGAAGTCCTTGCCCGGGGTCGGCTCGGGCTTGGTGCCGTTGTCGGCCCAGGCCTTGATGGCCTCGACGCCCAGCGCTGCCATCTGCAGGGGATATTGCTGGGAGGTTGCGCCAATGACGCCGTCCTTGACATTGGCGACGCCTGGGCAGCCGCCATCGACCGAAACAATCAGCACGTCGTTTTCGCGGCCGAAGGATTTGAGCGCCTCATAGGCACCAGCAGCCGAAGGTTCGTTGATGGTATGGACCACGTTGATGGTTGGATCCTTGACCAGCAGGTTTTCCATGGCCTCGCGGCCGCCTTCTTCATTGCCGGCGGTCACGTCGTGGCCGACAATGCGCGGATCGGTTTCGTCGCCCCACTTGTTGGGATCGGCCAAGTCGATGCCGAAGCCCTGCAGGAAACCCTGATTGCGCAAGACATCCACGGTGGGCTGGCTGATGCCCAGATTGAGCAGGGCAATTTTGGCATTGGCGGCTTCTGCGCCAAGCTTGCCTGCCGCCCATTTGCCGATCAGTTCGCCGGCCAGGAAATTGTCCGTGGCAAAGGTGGCGTCGGCTGCATCGATCGGGTTGAGCGGGGTGTCGAGCGCAATTACGAGCAGCCCGGCATCGCGCGCCTGCTGCACCGACTGCACAATGGCCGACGTATCCGAAGCGGTCAGCAGAATGCCGCTGGCCCCGTCGGCTATGCAGGTTTCGATGGCGGCAACCTGGGTCTCATGATCGCCGTCGATACGACCGGCGAAGGATTTCAGTGTAATGCCCAGTTCGGCCGCCTTGGCCTCGGCGCCTTCCTTCATCTTGACGAAGAAGGGATTGGTGTCGGTCTTGGTAATGAGGCAGGCCGAAACCTCCTGCGCCACTACGGCGGGGGTCATGGCCGGGGACATGGCGGCAAGGCACAAGGCCGTGCCGATAAGCAGCTTGTTCACGATTCTCTCTCCCTTTGCAGACTTGCTGCGAGCAGGCTCCTCCCCCTCGCAAATGCGTATCTGCTTGTCTTGACGCCCTCATCGTGGAGAGGATTCCTGACCCCGTCAATATGTAAATCTAATTTATTTATTTATTCAGCCCTGACCATCTTCCGCATCGCAATAGCTGTCTCTATGGTGCCCGGCATGGATGAACCGATCATCAGAACCGTCAGTCGCGGCGTGAACCAGAGCGGGGTTCGCGACCACAATGTGCGCCTGCTGCTGACCCTGCTGCAGCGGCATGGGCCCATGGCGGGCAGTGATCTGGCGCGATTGGCAAACCTTTCTCCGCAAACAGTTTCCATCATCCTGCGGGAGATGGAGAGCGAAGGGCTGCTGGCCCGGGGCGCCCCGGTCAAGGGCAAGGTGGGAAAGCCCTCGGTACCGATGCGCCTGGCCGAAGGCGGGGTGCTCTCATTGGGCTGCAAAATCGGCCGGCGCAGTGCCGTGCTGCTGCTCGCCGATTTCCGCGGCACGGTGCGGGAGGAACTGCGCCTGACCTACAATTACCCCATGCCAGAACCGATCTTCGCGTTTCTGCGCGACGGGATGGAAACCATTCTGTCCAAATGCAGTCCTGCAGAACGCTCGCGGATCTGTGGCATCGGCATCGGCACGCCGTTTGAGCTGTGGAAATGGAGTGATCTGGTCGACGCACCGGCCAAGGAATTCGCGTCCTGGCGGCATGTAGACTACCAGGCCGAACTCGCGCGGTTCACCGACCTGCCGGTGCAGGTGGTGAACGACGCCACGGCGGGTTGCCAGGCTGAGCATATCTATGGCCGAGGCAAGGAATTCCGCGACTACGCCTATTTCTTCATCGGCGCCTTTATTGGTGGCGGGATCGTGCTCAACCACTCGGTCTATCAGGGCCATCAAGGCAATGCCGGCGCCCTGGGATCGTTGCGCAGTTTCGGACCGCAGGGGGAAAGCCAGCAGCTAATCGATACGGCCTCGATCCATCTGCTGGAAGCACGGCTGGCGGAAAACGGGCATGATCCGCGCGACCTGTGGACCCAACCACAGGACTGGAGCAGCTTTGCCCGGTTCGTCGAACCCTGGATCGGCCGGACGGCGCAGGAACTGGCGAAGGCCAGCCTGTCAGTCTGTGCCGTCATCGACTTTGAGGCCATCGTGATCGACGGCGCGTTTCCCGACGCGGTCAAGCATGAGCTGGTCGAGCGCACGCGGCGCTATCTCGTCAATCAGGACATGCGCGGGCTTATTGCACCGCAGATCGAAGCGGGTGTTGTGGGGTTCAACGCCCGGGCCATCGGCGCGGCCACCAGCCCGCTGTTCGAGCGCTATTTCCTGAACGGCAATCTCAGACTGCAGGGGTAGTTGAACCGGTTCAATCCATTTACTGTGCAGACGCTAGATGCTGAATTGTCCGCCGCCGCGAAAGTAGGTCCGCACATAGTCGATAAATGTGGCCAGTGGCTCTGACAGGTCCGGGTTTAGCACTTTGACGCCCAGCCCATCCTCACCCAGCGGGCAGGTCCGATTCAGTTCGGGCAGCTCAACAAGACCTGGCGCCAGATACCATTTCGGCCCGATGGTCACCGCGAGACCATTCTGCACCACGGCGCGCAGCAATGGTGCGTTGGATGTGGTGTGCATGATGCGGTAGTCGCGGCCGGCCCCGGCGAGTGCGGCCAGCGCCATGTCCCGCCACGCACATCCATCCGACCAGAGAGCCAGAGGCAGCCGCGGCTGAAATTGGACATCATGGGCTTCTGAACCGATCCAGTAGAGTTGGTCCATGCGCAACAGTTCGACCCCTTCGATGCCCGACTTCGTAGAGACGATGATGGCGTCGAAACTGTCGATATCGGGGCGGTTTCGCAGTGACCGGCTGTCGGTGGTGAGAATTTCCACCTCGACCTGCGGGAAGCGGCGCGCAAACCGAGACAGCGCCGGCAAGAGAAACGCCTGGGCATAGTCATCGCAGATACCCAGCTTGACTGTGCCGCCGGGCCTGGGCGTCAGGAACGCGTTGACCGTCTCCTCGTTGAGCCGAACGATCGACTTGGCATATTCGAGCAAACGAAGGCCCTCCGGCGTCAACAGGTTACGCCGGCCAGACTTGGAAAACAGCGACACACCCAGCATTTCTTCCAGCCGCTTCATCTGGGCGGAGACAGTGGACTGGGTCTTGTTCACACGGTGGGCAGCGGCGCCATAGCTTCCGGTTTCGGAAATAGCGAGGAAGCTGCGCAGGAAGTCGGCATCAAGGGTCAACATGACCCCAGTATACATCGACTGCGCCGATATAAAAGACGAAAAACATTCGTTTGATGAATGTGAATTGGACTGCAAAGCTTGCGCTATTGTTCGCAAACCGGAGTTCACCTCATGCTCAAAAGATCCCAATCCCAAGGTTCGGCCTGGACCGGATGGCTTCGCGCGACACTGGCGCAGTCGTGGCGTTGGCTAGCGGGTAGCCGCCGTGCGAACGAGCACCCGCGCCTACCGCAAGAACTGGCGAACGCCGAGGACTGGTTATTGGACGATGTGGGCATGAGCACTGGGAGCCGTTGCGGCCCACCTCGTTCCCGGCCCGATCATTGCCCCAAGTCATTCGAAGAAAAGCGGGCGGGACATACCTGGCAAAAGATGAAGTGACTTGGCCTCTGCCATCAGGAAAGCGTGCGGCCGCTCGCTGCTGCAGCGCCAAGGCGCCGTCGCTGCTTGCCTAGCGCAGCCGCTGCCCGTCGGTGCCAAATACCAGCAGGTCGGCCGGATCGAACTTGGCCGAATAGCGGTCGCCGGTCTTGAGGGTTCGGTTATTGTCGGTGGCGATGGTGATGAGTTCGGCGCCCTTGTCGCGGGCATAGGCATAGGTTTCCCCACCCAGATGCTCGATAATCTCGACCGTCACGTCGAGGGCGGCGCTGCCTTCGGTGGAGAAATGCTCGGGGCGGATACCAATGGTGACCTCGGTGCCTGCGGCGAGCGCAACGGGCGACGGAATGACCTGGCCGGGGAAATCGACGAGCCGAACGCCACCCGCCTCGGCCGTGCCGACGAGAAAATTCATCTTGGGCGAGCCGATAAAGCCAGCCACGAAGATGTTGTCCGGGTCATCATATAGCTCAAGCGGCGAACCAACCTGTTCAATACGGCCGTCGCGCAGCACAACGATCTTGTCGGCCAGGGTCATGGCTTCGACCTGGTCGTGGGTCACGTAGATGATGGTGGTTTTCAGCTCCTGGTGCAGCCGCGCCAGCTCGATGCGCATATGCACGCGCAGCTCGGCATCGAGATTGGAAAGCGGCTCGTCGAACAGGAAGACGTCGGGGTGACGCACGATGGCACGGCCGATGGCGACGCGCTGACGCTGGCCGCCGGAGAGTTGGCCGGGGCGGCGGTCGAGCAGCGGCTCAAGCTCGAGAATGCGGGCGGCTTCGGCGACGCGGCTCTCGATCTCAGCCTTGTTGGCGCCGGCAAACCGGAGCGCAAACCCCATATTCTCGCGGACGCTCATATGCGGATAAAGCGCATAGGTCTGGAACACCATGGCAATGCCACGCTTGGACGGATCGACATCGTTCATGCGTTCGTCGCCAATGAACAGATCGCCACCGGAAATCTGTTCCAGCCCGGCGATCATGCGCAGCAGGGTGGACTTGCCGCAGCCCGAGGGGCCGACGAACACGACGAATTCCTTGTCGGCAATGTCAAGATCAACGCCACGGATCACCTCGACAGTGCCGAAGGATTTTTTCACATTGGTCAGCTTCAAACCGGACATGGGATTTCCTCAGCTCGCAGACAGGGTGAGTTCAGCGCGGCCAAGCCGTTCGCTGGTGACGGTGACGGTGATCGGGCCGGGGCCAGTCGAGCGCAGCCAGAAGCCGGTTGAACCAGCGCGCAACGGCACGAGACAGGGACCGAGACGCTCGGCCGCGCCCGAGACGGTGATGGACACTGGCTCGGGGAAGAAGGGGAGCGTCCTGCCGGACTGGTCGATGGCGCGGACCATGATGCGCGTGGTGTCGCCATCGGCGCCGATTTCGGTCGCGTCGGGGACGACCTCAAGCGCGTGGGCAACCGGGTCAGAGACGAAGTCGACGGACCTGGCGGGTTTGCCGTCGATAAAGCCGATAATGGTGGCGTCTTCCCAGCTCATGCCCCACAGGCCCAGTTCCTCATCGGTCAGGTGTTCGCGCTTAATGATGACGGGAGCGTGCGGAAGATGGGGGAAAGCATCACGGTCGGGCCGGAAGCGCTTAGGCGGATTATTGCCATAGCGCAGTTCGACCTCGTGGCAATTGGTGAGGATCATCAGGGGCAGCACGCCGCCAATATTGCGTTCACCACGCGCCCAGAAGGTCACCGGCTTCAGGATCACTTCGTCGGACGGGTCGCACTGGCTGATATAGGCGTAGGCGGCGAATTTTGGCTCGCGGAACATGTCCATGACGCCATGATGGCAGATGCGGTCGCCGGAGCCGAAATCCTTGTGGGTATTGTAGTCAAAGGCGCACCAGCCGATGCACCCGGCGATCTGCGGGTCGCCATAGGCAGCGTTGAGGACTTCGAGATGACGCAGCACGTGTTCGGCCTGGCGCTGTTCCTGATCCCAGGACTTGGTGGGATACATGTGACCGCCATACTCGGTGATCATGTAGGGCACGACGCGGTCGAGGCCGGTGACTTCCTGCTGCGGCCGAAGTGGCGTGCGCGGACGGTTGCCGCCCCATTCCTCCTGGCCCAGAATGAAGTCATTCATGGTGTAAACATCTTCGAGCAGTTCGCTATCGGTAATGTAGCGCACACCACCGGTCTGCCTTGTGCTGTCGAGTTCGTGTGCCAGTGCGTTGGTTCGCAGGTAGAAGTCGTGATCATCCTGGCTTTCGTTGATGCGAACGCCCCAGATGACGATGGAAGGATGGTTCCAGTCGCGGGTGATCATGCGCCGAACATTCTCGACGCTCTCGTCCTTCCAGCTTTCGCCGCCGATATGCTGCCAGCCCGGGATTTCCTCAAAAACCAGAAGCCCCAGTTCGTCGCAACGGTCGAGGAAGTAGTGGGACTGCGGATAGTGCGAGGTGCGCACCATGTTGAGCTTGAGTTCGCGCTTAAGGATTTCCGCGTCGCGCTCCTGCGCCGACTTGCCCAGAGCATAGCCGACATAGGGGAAGGATTGGTGCCGATTGAGGCCGCGGAGCTTTAGTGCCCGGCCATTGAGCTTGAAGCCTTCCGCGGTAAATTCGGCGCTGCGGAAGCCGAAGCGGAATGTGGCCTCATCCTGCCCCGAGGCTGTGTCAATTATGATGGCAAGCGTGTAGAGCGCGGGATTGTCGATATCCCAGAGTTCGATATCGGAAAGACCATCGAAGGCCAGATCAACCATTGGGCCGGCAATGGCGGCATCGGTGGTCGCCAGGGTCCTGCCTGCGGCGTCACTGAGCGTGGCCAATAGCGTGCCCGAGAGCGGCAGGTCCTGCGGATTGGCGAGTTCGATGCGGGCGCGGACCGACTTCTGCGCGACCAGCGCGTCCGGGGTCTCCACCTTGCCATTGCCCACAAAGATGCCCGATGTCACCCGCAGCCAGGCTTCGCGGTAAAGGCCGGCATAGGTGAGGTAGTCGATCTGCCCGCCAAAGGGCGGGATTTCAGGGTTCTCGCTGCCATCTATGGTGACGGTCAGCACGTTCTCGCCGTCAAGCAGCTTGCCGGTCAGACGGGCCTCGAAGGGGGTGTAGCCATCCTTGTGCGCGGCGATCTCCTCGCCATTGAGGCTGACTTTCGCATTGGCCATGGCCCCGTCAAAGACAACGGCGACCTCCCTGCCCTGCCAGGCCGGATCGGCGGCAAAGCGCTTCTCATAGGTGAAGACGCGCTGATAGGTCCTTTCGTCGAAATAGGAGAAGGGCAGCTCAACCGCATTGTGCGGCAGGCGGACGCTATCCTTGCCTTCGAACAGCCAGCCGGAATTGAAGTCGATCAGGGGACGCATGCAGTACTCTATTTGACGGCACCCAGCATGCCTTCGACGAAGCGGCGCTGGAGCAGGAAGAAGATGACAAGGGTGGGAAGGGTCGCAACAATCGCGCCCACCATGACCAGGCCGAAATCGGGGGTGTAGCCAGCGCTGAGGGCGGCCACTGCCAGGGTCAGGGTGAACATGTCGTTGGTCTGGAGCACGATCAGCGGCCAGAGATAATTGTTCCAGTGCATCATGAAGACGATGATGGTCGCCGCCGCATAGGTGGAGCGCATCACCGGCATATAAACGAACAGGAAGATTTGCCACTCCTTGAGCCCGTCGATCCGGGCGGCATCACGCAGTTCATGCGGGAAGGCTTTGGTCGCCTGGCGGAAATAGAAGATGATGAACACCCAGGCCACGGTGGGCAGGATGATGGCCTGGTAGGTGTTGATGAATTTGAGGTTCGCCATCATCACAAAGAGCGGAATCATCAGCGCCGCGAAGGGGATGGACAGCATCAAGAGCAAGCCACCGAACAGCTTTTCGCGGAAGCGGGAGCGGAACATTTCAAAACCATAGCCGGCCAGCGAGGACACCAGCAGGGTCAGCGCGGTGCCAACTCCGGCAATGAAGAAGGAGTTGAACAATACCCGTGGCAGGTCCACGGAGGTCAGAAAAGTGCCGATATTGTCGAACAGAGCGGTGCCCGGCGTGGCCTTGCCCTTGATGATGTCGGGCGAGGTATTGGTGGCGGCGATGGCCATCCAGACAAAGGGAAAGACCGAGACAAAGGCAGCCAGGCTGAGCGCCAGATAGGTGGCCGCCCGGCCGAGAAGGGCGAGAGGATTGCTCATGCGCGGCGATCCCTTGCAACCAGGAACTGGATATAGCTCAGAATGGCGACCAGCACGACGATCACATAGGAGACCGTGGCGGCATAGCCGAAGCTGGGCATGAAGCGGAAACTGAGATTGTAGATGTACATGGACAGGGTCAGCGTCGAATCCGATGGTCCGCCCTGGGTGAGCAGGTTGGGTTCGTCAAACAGCTGCAGCGTGCCGATGGTGGAGATAACGGCGGTGAACAGGATCACCGGCTTGAGCATGGGCACGGTGATGTACCAGAATCGGGCCCAGGTGGGCACGCCGTCGATGCGCGCCGCCTCATAGATCGAGCGGTCTATGTTCTGCATGGCGGCGAGGTAGAAGATCATGTTGTAGCCGGTCCAGCGCCAGGTGATGGCCGAGACGACCACGAATTTGGCCCAGAACGGATCGGCGAGCCAGGCGATCGGCTCCGACACGATGTGCAGGCCGAGCAGAACCTGGTTGATGATCCCGTCGCCAGCGAACATGGACTTGAAGATCACCGAATAGGCGACCAGCGAGGTGACGCAGGGCAGGAAAATGGCGGTGCGAAAGAAGCTGCGGCCCCAGAGCTTGCTGTCATTGAGGGCACTGGCAAAGAGCAAAGCCAGGACCAGCATGATCGGCACCTGGATCGCCAGGAAAACCAAGGTATTGGTCAATGCCCGGAGAAAAACCGGATCCTGCGTCAGCCGGACAATATTGGCAAAGCCACCGAAGCTGAACGACATGCCGCGCCCGACCTGGAAGCTCATCCAGAGCGACCACAGGATCGGGTAGATCATAAAGATGCCGAGCAGAACCAGTGCGGGCATGACAAACAGCCAGCCGCTCACCTGCTCTTTTCGCGCCAAGCCAGATTGCGCCACGCAAACCCCCATCCGCTCTTGTCATGCATTCGCCGATGACCCCCGCCTTGCGGCGGAGGCCTCGGGGAGAACCGGGAGGCACAAGGCCCGCCGGCGATCCGGACTTACTGGGTCTGCTGACGGACCTGGGCGTCAATCGCGGCAACGATCTCATCGATATTGCCACCACTGGTGATCGCCGGGATCTGTGCCACGACCGCGGAGTCGGCTTCTTCGGTGAAGATGCCATAGTTGACCGCGGGGATCTCGGCGAGCCAGTTGGAGAAGTTCTGCCATACCGGCTGACCACCGAAGAACTCGTCGCTGGCCTGGAATGCCTCGCCCTCACGGGCCGGCATATACGTGCCCAGGGCCCCCTGATTGACCAGAATTTCCTGATAGAAATCGACGTCGCTCCCCCAAACGCTCTTGAGGAAGTCGATGGCCAGATCCTTCTGCGGGGCAGAGGACAGGACGTACCAGCTCGAGCCACCCAGGTTGGACGCGTTCACCGAGCTTTCGACATCGCCCATGCGCGGAACCGGGGCAACGCCCCACTGGCCGGACTGATCCGGATTGGCCTTGATCGTTGCCGTCATCCAGACACCCGTGGGTGTGGCCAGCGTGTCACCGGAAGTGAAGCTCCCGGTATATTCGGTCCACCCCGAAACCGGCTTGGTGATACCGCCGGCCAGGATACGCTGATAGGTCGAGAGCACCTCATGGAAAACCGGATTGTCGGCGATGGTGACATTGCCGTCGGCGTCAAAGTACCAGGTCCCTGCCGACTGCATCATGATACGGAACAGATCGGACGCATTGGGGTCGATCGGCAGCAGCGTTTCACCGGTCTTTTCCATCACATCCTGGCCGATTGCGATGAGCTCATCCCAGGTAATGTTTTCCAGATCGGCAGCCGTGTATCCGGCTTCTTCGAGCTTGTCGGCACGGTAGAAAAGGCCGGTCACGCCGGAGTCGAAGGGCATAGAATAAGTCTGGCCGTCGACCGTCGCCACTTCCACCTTATAGGGCGCGAAGGCCGAGTAGTCGATCTGGTCGGTCAGCGGCTCGAAGGCGCCAGGGAACGACAGCAGATACTTCTGCGCGCGATAGTCTTCGATCAGCACGATATCGGGCAGGCCTTCGGTGGTACCCGAAGCAAGCTGGGTCTGCAGCTTCTGCTCCATGGCGGCCTTGTCGAAGATCTCCACCCGGATGGTATCGTCAGGATGTTCGGCCTGATAGCGCGAGAAAGCTTCTTCCATGGTCGCGCCATTGAAGTTCGGATCCCAGCACCAGACCAGGATTTCGGCTGCCGAGGCGGCCGTGACACTGAACATGGATACGCTGGCCATCGCGACAGCAAGCGAGCGCTTCAGGCCCGTGGACATACGAGTCATTGAATTTCCTCCCAATTGGGTGTTTCCTCATCACCCTGAGAGCAGACTAATATGACTTTTGGTCGCCGCGCAAGAATTTCAGTAAATATTTACTGGAAGAAATTTACCGCGCCTGTTCATCGGCGAGCGCGCGGGTGCTGGCGCGCCAGACAATGCGCGACGCCAGGCTGATTTGCTTGGCCAGGTCGCGCCCACCGACCCGCTCAAGCAGCAGTTCCACGGCGGTTTCGCCGATCTCCTCGGCCGGCAAATGCACGGTTGTCAGGGGCGGATTGAGAAACTGCGCCACCGAGATGTCATTGAAGCTGGCCACCCCGATATCACCGGGAATTGAAAGGCCCGCTTCGTGCAGGGCGCGATAGGTGCCGATGGCCATGGAATCGTTGAACGTGATAATGGCATCGACCGGCCGACGCTCGGCAAGGATTTCACGCGTCAGGCGGTAGCCGCCCTCCTCGGTATTGTCGCCATTGCGGAACAGGCGGTCGTCGAACCAGCCGGCCGCCGTCATCCATTGCACGAAGGCCTGAGCGCGCCGGTCACTCCAGCCGATATAGGCCATGCGTCGATAGCCGCGCTGCGCGAGCGCTGAGAGCAACTTTTCCATGGCCGCCCGCAGATCGGCAGAGACCGAGTCGATCTGGTCGTCATGGGGCACATGGTCAGCGAAGACAATCTGGCGGGAATGATGGGCCAGCCATTCGGTTTCGTCCTCGTCGTGCCGGCCGATGACGATGGTGCCGGACGCGTCCTGGAGCAGCTTGGCGTCCGGCCGCGCATCGGTGTGGTAAACTTTTACCGTTTCGATCTTGAGGGCGGCGCAACGCCGCTCGATGCCAAGGCGCAGGGCCACGTAATAGGGATCGACCAGTTCGCGCTCCGGCGCCAGGAAGTGAACCAGGGCCAGCTTGTTCAGACCCTGCTGAATGGCGCGGTTGCGATTGCGCGGGGTTGCGTAGTTGAGGGCTTCGGCCGTCTCGATGATGGCCTGCCGCTTGCGATTGGAAATCGACAGGGTGGAGTCATAGTTGAGAACGCGCGACACGGTGGCGCTGGAGACGCCGACCGTCGCGGCGATTTCTTTGATCGTGACCATGGCGCGCACGCTATCTCCGGGTCGACGATCCGGTCAATCTGTTTGCTGGGGGCGCCTCAGGCCGAAACGCCTACTTCCAGCAGGTCGTCCCAATCAATGGCGCCGGGGCGCCCAAGCAGAAAGCCTTGTGCTTCGGTGCAGCCTTCCTTGCGCAGGACATCGAGCTGCTCATGGGTTTCCACCCCTTCGGCCAGCACCGGCACGGAAAGGCTGTGGCCAAGGGCCAGGATGGCCCGCACGATAGCCTTGGACTGCTCATTGCTTTCAACCTCACTCATGAAAGAGCGGTCGAGCTTGATCTTGTCGAAGGGGAAACTGCGCAGTGTATCGAGCGAAGAATAGCCGGTGCCAAAATCGTCGATTGCGATGGAGACGCCCATGGCCTTGATCTGGCGCAGAATGTGCAATGCCCGCTGCTTGTCACCGATAATCGCGGTCTCGGTCACTTCCAGTTCGAGCCGGTCAGGCGTCAGGCCCGTCACAAGCAAGGTGTTGCGAACCGTATCGATCAGGTCGACCTGCGCAAGCTGAATGCCTGAGACGTTGACCGCAATCTTATAGGGTTCGGGCCAGGAGGCAGCATCTTCACAAGCGGTCCTGAGGACCCAGAGGCCGATGGCATTGATGGCGCCGCACTCTTCGGCCACCGGGATGAACTCGGCGGGCGACACATCGCCATGCCCGGGCCGTTTCCAGCGCAGCAGGACCTCGTAACCGGTCACCTTGCCGGTCGAAACAGACCGCTGCACCTGATAGGCGAGATAGAAGCCGCCCTGTTCTACCGCGGTCCATAGATCGCGTGCCATGTCGCGCCGATGACGGGCATGCTCGTCCATATCCTGCTCGTAATAGCAGATGGCCCGGTCATATTCGGCCTTGGCGCGATACATGGCCAGATCGGCATTGCTCAGCAGCTTGGACAGGTCAACACCGTCATCAGGATAAACGGCGACGCCGATGCTGCCCCCGCTGGAAACAGTCAAGGCATCATTCTCGATGCGCAGCGTGAGTGCTTCTTCGAGCCGCGTGAGGAATTCGCGCAAGGCGTCCATGGAGGTGAACTCCTTGAGCGCGGCGAATTCATCACCCCCAAGACGAGCCATCATCTCGCCTTCACGCAGCAAGGCATTGAAGCGGGACGCTATGGTCTTGAGCACCAGGTCACCGGCGGCATGACCATGGCTGTCATTGACCTCCTTGAAGTGATCAAGATCGATGGCAACCACGGCGATCTTGCCGCCATTTTCCCTGACCTTGGACAAGGACCACTCGAAGGCTTCATTGAACCGCGCCCGGTTGGGCAATCCGGTCAGGCCATCATGCCGCGCCAGGTGGGCTATGGCGCGCTCGGAGCGGTGCCGTTCGGTAATGTCATCAATCGTGGTCACCCAGGAGCCGTCGCCGACAGGGTTATGGCTGATCTGGACGACCCGGTCTTCGCTGAACTTGTGGACGATTTCGCCACCGTGCCGGATCAGGCTTTCGTGGCTATCCAGAATTTCAGCCAGCCGCACATCGATATCCTGGAAATCGGCATCGACCCCTTGCAAAGTCTTGCGGCAGACCTGGGGGAAGGTGATGCCGGTCAGGTCCTGGGCACTATCGATACCGAGCAGGTTGGGAAAACGCTGATTGTAGAGCTGCAAGGTGCCATCGGCATCAAACAGGCCCAGGCCCTGCGCCATATTGGTCAGTGCCAGTTCAAGCCGCGTGGACACCTCGCTGAGCCGGCGTGCGTCGCGCAATTGCCTGTCGCGCTCGCGTTCGGTGCGGCGGCGATCGGCTTCGTCCAGCATGGTGCTGCCCAGGGCCAGGGCAAGCAGCAGTACGGAGATGAAGGCCAGGGCCACCGAAAGCCAGAAGCCGTCCACGCTGCCATTTGCGGACAAGGGGAAGCAGAGCGAAAAATCGGCCGCCGCCATGGCCGTGAAATGCATGGCGCAGATCGCGCCGGTCAGCAGAAATGCACCGCCAAACAGGCCCCGCAGCGAACGGCCCATGCCCGTGCGGAAGGCCAAGCCACCAAGCACAATGCCGGACAGGATCGAAACAGCGACCAGACCGGGATTCCATTGCAGATTGCCGCCCATGATCAGGGCTGCAATGCCGGCATAGTGCATTGAGGAGATGGCAACGCCGACAACGGCCCCACCCAGCACATGGTCCCAGACGCTGGTGCCGCGCACCGCCACGGCAATGCCCGCACCGCAGACCAGGATGGCGATCAGCATGGAAAGGGCGGTCAGGCCCAGATCATAGTCCAGCGTGAAGCCAGGCCGGAAAGCGAGAACCGCGACGAAATGAGTGGCCCAGATGCCAAAGCCGACTGCCAGGGCAGCGACACCAGTCCAGACCATGCGCATGTGGTCCTTGGACCTTTGAGCGTGGCGCAGCAGGCCAATGCAGGCATAGGAGGAAATCAGGCAGATGGTTGCCGCCAGAAGGATTAGCCCGGGCTCGTGGGCCTTGAAAAAGAAATCAATAATCGGCACCGGCAGACCTACGCGAAAACACCAGGATTGCCGGACTTCCTGACCCAGAAGCCCTTACCGAAGCGTGACTTGCAGGGCACAATGTCATCATTGTGATCAAGTTCTGGGCATTTTTCGTAGTGACCTGTAGCATCGCAGCGAACCGGAAAAGCACACATCATAATGAGCACAAGCCTTTATCCAGCGGATTTTTATGCCGAGCGGCGGCGGCATACTTTGCATGCTGCGCGGCGCGTTCTGGGGGCGTTGCCGGCGGGGCTGCCGCGCGGTCGCATTGCCGATATCGGCTGCGGAACCGGCACTTTTCTGGCGGCCGCGCTGGAGATGGGTGCCGAGGCCGCATTCGGCTTTGAGGGCGACTGGGTGACCCAGGACATGCTGGATGAACAGCGCATCACCTTTACGCCGCGCGACCTGGAACAGGGTTTTGCCGGGCCACAGGTCGATCTGGTGATGAGCCTGGAAGTGGCCGAGCATCTCTCGCCGGGCCGGGCGCCGGGGTTTGTTGCCGATCTTTGTGTGATGGCGCCGGCGGTGCTGTTCGGCGCGGCGATTCCCGGTCAGGGCGGGGTGGGCCACAGCAACGAACAATGGCCGAGCTATTGGGCCGGGCTGTTCGCACAGCATGGTTTTGGCGCCCATGACGTGCTCAGGCCCGTGATCTGGACGGATGAAGCCATCCCGGCCTGGTACCGGCAAAACACGATTCTTTATCTGCGCCCGGAGCTGGCCGCGCAACTGGGGCTGACGCCGAGTGAGATTACTCAATTGGACCGGGTGCACCCGGCCTTCTGGGATCGAGCCAATCGTGAGCTGAAATATGCCAATGCGCTGCCCGAGTCCGAAGTGCTGCGCCGGCAGGCCGAACAGCAACAGCAGCAATAGGCGTCAGCGTGCCGCCCAGAGCAGGCCGCGCTTGAGAATAGTGCGGATCTGGGGGATTTCCAGCTCGTCTGCCGTATGGCCGAGGGAGGAGTAGAACACCCGCCCCTTATCGTGCGTCGTGGTGAAGACCACCGGCATGACCACGTCCTTGCGCCAGGGATGGTGCTCGCCTGAAAACGTGGTGGTCGCCAGCACGTCAACGGCGGGGTCGTAGTTGAGGTAGTATTGCTCGGAGGTGTGCTCGAAACTCTCGATGCCCGCCATGATGGGGTGATCGGAGCGGGTGACATCGACCCTGTAGGTCATGATATTGCCTGGGTGCTGCACCCAATAGACGCTGGCCGCATAGCGGAAGGGAACGCTGGCGCGGAATGTGGTGGCCAGGCCCATATGATAACCGGCCAGGCCGGTGCCGGCGCGGATGGCGGCGATCAGATTGTTCATCTTCTCGGGCGCCAGCGTGCCATCGGTGATGACGGGGACGATGAGGTCGTTGGTGCCGACGTCCTCGGTGCCAAGAGCATCGTAGTCCGACGTGACCGTGACAGCGAAGCCCTCTTCCTCAAGCAATTGCCGCACCACATGGGCACCGCGCTCGGGCGTGTGCAGTTCCATGCCACCCCAGACCACAAGGGCTTTTTTCGTCATAGTCCCAATCCTACAGCTTGTGTTCGATGGACACCCCTGGGCACGAAGCGGAAGGCATCGTCCTCACCGAGCAGCTTGGCGGCCAGATGCACGACAGAGAGCCACATTTCGGTACCCTGCAATCCCGGTTGCTGGCCATCGGCGAAGGCGAAGCCTTGTTCGTCCACCCAGCGCTGGCCGGCACGCACAATGACGGCACGCGCGATCTGTTCGGCCTCGGCGCGGCGATGATCGGTCTGGCCAAGGCAGAGCAGGAGCGGGTGGATGGTGTCGAGCAGATTGCAGGCCGTATAGGTCGGCCCAGAAAACCCGCCATAGTTGCGATAGTTGAGCAGCACGGAGTCAATGGCCGCTGCCGGGCGCGGCACGGCCACACCGAACTGGGCATAGGTGCCGCGGGTCAGCCGGTAGAAGCCATTGACCGGTTGCAACAATCCCTCGTCCGTAGTGGGTGAACCCCAGAGGCCGGAGGCGCGATCCTGATTGAGGGCCAGCCAGCCGAAAAGCGTATCGCGCGCATGGCCGGTGGTGAAATAACGGGCGTTGAAATAGAGCGCCGTGCCGATGGCATCGACGGCCGCCCCGGCGCCCCAGGCGCGGCTGCGCCAGGGCAGGCTTTCCAGCCATCGGCAAAGATCGGGCGCCGCGAGTTCTACGGCAGGGATCGGGTGTTGCGGCTGAGCACCCAGCACTTCAAGCGCATAGCCCACAGCCAGGACATTATAGAGCGCCAGCCCGTCATCGCGCATCGCCATGCCCGGCCCGGGGGGCTGATAGGGATCGGGAAACAGGCCGGTTTCGGGATCCTGCACCGCCTGCAGGCGGGCAATGGCCGCCGGAACATCCAGCCCATCAGGCACGCCGCCGAAGCCGGTTGCGATCTCGATGGCATCGCAAAGATGGCGAATGCTTTTGCGGCTCTCGCCATGGCCTTCGCGGGAAAGATAGTCTCCATCCGTCCTGTTGCGCTGCAGGATCGCCTGGTATTGCGCAGCAGCGCGCTCGCCCAGCGCCTGCAGTTGCGCGCGGGTCTCGTCGCGCCGTCCACGCCCGCGAAACCGCAGCACCTTGGCCGGGACGCCAGCGACGATGGCCATGTCCGGCACGTCCTTGCTGACCACGGCACCTGCCGCAATCACAGCGCCCCGGCCAATATTGACCCCATCAACCACCACGGCATTGGCACCAATCCAGACATCGTCCCCGATGGTGATGCCGCGGGTCTCGTGCTTCTGGCGGTAGATGGGCGTGTCAGGATCGTCATAGCCATGATTGAAGCCGACGAGTGAAACATGGCTGGCGATGCGGACACCATCGCCGCAGGTCACCTTGCCCGAGATCATGGCATGGGGATTGACCGTGCAATGGGCACCTAAGGTGACCTCACCGCGAACCAGCGCATGCCCGGCGATCCAGCTCTGTTCACCCAGCGCCAGCCTTGTTGTGAAAATGGCGGCGTCGGCGGCGACATAGGCAGTGGGATGGAACTGGGCCCCTGCCCGCTTCACCAATTCGGCTTGGCGAGCGCGGTGCTCGGGGCTGTCAACCTCCTCAGGGGTGCGGTCCCAGGTGAGGTATTGCAGGCGTTGGTGCTGCCAGTCCCTCATCAGGCCAGCCGCTCCAACAGTTCTGGCTCAATCTCGTAGAGCATCGGTTCGCCGCGCACGAAGCGTTCAATCTCTTCGACCGCCATCAGGCCCAGACGCGCCCGCTCGGTGCCGATAGCACCGGCGACATGGGGCGTGAGAAAGACATTGGGCAGGCTGAAAAAGGGCGAGCTGGCTGGTGGCACTTCCGGATCGGTCACGTCAATAACGGCATGGATGCGGCCGGTCTGCAGTTCGGCCAGCAGGGCTTCCTCTTCGACCAGCGCGCCGCGGGCGGTATTGATGAAGGCTGCTCCGTCCTGCATCAGCTTGAGCTGGCGCGACCCAATCATGCCCCTGGTGGAAGGGAGCGAGGGGGCGTGCACCGAGACGACATCGGACCGCGCCATGAGGGTGTCGAGATCGACCAGCTCGGCCTGCTGCGCGATCGGATCGTCGGGCTGCACGAAGGGATCGTAGAGCAACACATTGAGATCAAATCCGCCGAGCAGGGCTGCAACGCGGCGGCCGATGCGCGATGCGCCCACCAGACCCACGGTGCGGCGGAAATTGCCGATCGGCTCGTCCATCAACTGATAGGCGCTGCGGCGGGTCGGATCGTCGCGGTACAGATCGCGCAGTTCGAACACACGCTTATTGGCGAACAGGATCGCTGCCAGGGTGAACTCGGCCACCGGCACCGCATTGGCTTCGGCTGCATGGGTGACGCGAATGCCCGACGCATAGGCGGTGGGATCGACGGTATATTTGACCGTGCCGGCGGCATGGGCGATCAGCTTGAGGCGCGGGGCAGCGCGCAGCACGTCGGGGGTCAGCATGGGGCAACCCCAGCCGGTGACCAATATGTCGGCCTCTGCCAGCAGCGCCTTGTCCTGCGGCGCGGAAAAGCCGGATAGCGGCGTGTGCGAGAGGATTTCGCAGCTTCGCCCCAGCCGGTCCAATGCCTCCTCCTCAAACACATGAGAGGTCTTTTGCGGATCCAGGGCAAAGATGAGTTTTGGCCGCATCAGAAGCGCTCCGGCACCAGAATGGCGCTGACATCACGGCCCTCGCGCGCAAACAGGGCCTCCAGCGCTGCAAGGTCCGGCGCGTGGGGCGGGCTGGCCAGCGCCTTTTGCGCCTCTTCTCCGGCAGGCAACGCCAAGGCCGCGGTCACCAGCACCGTTGTGCCGGCAGGAATGTCGCCACGCAGTTGAGGCACAATGGTCTTGGAGACGACAAGATTGGAGTTGGGCAAAGCGCGGAAGGCCCGGCCCTCACGCTGGCCGCCAAGATCGAGGATGACACTGACATCGGTGGCCGAATGCGCCTCGCCCCGGCCCGGTGCATCAAGATAGGTATCGGCATTGAGGTCTGCCCGGGCAATGGCGAAGCCCCCCTCGGTGCCATGCAGGTCGCGCGGCGTGGTGATGCGGTGGACGCGAATATGCCAGTGATGCGCCGGCACCAGCCAGGTTTCGACCGTGACGTCGCTCCAGGGTTTCCATCGCGCGAACAGGCAGTTTTCGGCGATCTGGGCGGTCTCGTTGGTCTCGCGCACCCGGTAGTGGCGGCCATCATCGCTGAGCGCCAGCGCCCCGTCGAATGCCCCCTGGTGATAGCTGCGTTCATCGACCTCGACTGAAAAGCCGTAGCGGCTGGAATAGACGAATTTGGCGTATTTCTCGGTACCATGCCGCATCTGCCAATTCTGCTGGCCGCTCGAAAGCGCCACGACATTGCCGGGAGAGTGCTGCATGACCATGCCGGGATGCTTGAGCGGAACGGGTTTGGAGTCAAACCCGGCCGCTTCCTCCTCGGCTGTCCAGAAGGGGTGATCGGCCGGCAGCGCCAGTGGCAGGAAGGCCTTGAGCGCCCAATAGGGCGAGCCGGCGGAATTGTAGCTCTCGGACATGAAGAGATTGGGATAGCCATAGCCGATGGAGAGCACGCCATTGCCGTGCGCAATGGGCTTGTCGGCCCACCAGCGCAGATGGCGCAGGAAGTGGCCCTTGATCTTGCCCCAGGGCAGAGCCTCGAGGTCGGCGAACGCCAGAGCGCCCCAAAAGCCGCCGCAGGCGAAGCGATAGGTCAGGCTGCGCCCGAAGGCCAGCGTGCCGCCATCTTCATCGAACCAATGCTGGATGTCCTTGGCGAACAGGGCCGCGCGCTCCTTGTAGGCAGCAACACGCTTTTCGTCGCCCCGGGCCAGCTTGGCATAGATCAGGCCATAGAAGTGCATGGCGAAAGGAATGTAGTGGTCGATGCGGCGCACATTGCCGTCGCGATACCAGCCATCGCCCAGATAGAAGCCATCCAGCTCCTCAAGATATTTTTCGGTCAGGCTGCGATCGAAGTCGACGCCGCATTCTTCCAGGCCCAGATCGACCAGGATGCGGAAGAACTTCCAGTTATTGTCGGCATAGTCGAACTGGCGGGCATGCTTGAGATAGGCCGCCAGATTGTCCTTGGCCTTTTGCGGCAGCGGCGCCCAGACAAGATGGGGCACCATGCGCATGGTGAAGCCGATTGCCGCCAGCTCGACCATGCGCTGATCGGTTGAATTGACCTGTCCCCAATATTCGGGATGGTCAGGATCGGTACCATTGGCGAGGCCCTGGCGATAAAGCTCCCAATGCGCGAAATCGGCGCCACCAGCAGCCAGCGGGGTCAGCCCCCAGAGCGGGCGGGCAAAGCCTTCCAGGTCGGCGGCGGCACGGTCGAAATGGGCCCCTGCCCCATCGAGTCGGACGCGGGCGCCCCCCTGCGAGAAATAGGGCAGCAAGGGATCAAACAGATCGCGCAGGCCCTTTTCGACGTCGGCGCGAGACTGGAGTGGATTGCCAAACAGCGGATTGGCGGTGGCGGGATCATAGGTCATTTATGCGATAGCCTTTTGCGGTGCATCATAGGCACCGGTCAGTTCGAGTGTTTCGGCAAAGTGGCAGGCCGCCTGCTGGGCCGTGCCGTTGATGGCGTGCAGAGCCGGCTTTTCGCTGCGGCAGCGGTCCTGGGCATATTTGCAGCGGGTGTGGAATGGGCAGCCCTGCGGGCGATTGCCGAGATAGGGAATTTCGCCCTTAAGTTCGGTCCGCCGGCCCTTGCGCCGGGTCGGGTCGGCAATGGGCAGGGCCTCGAGCAGCATCTCCGTGTAGGGATGGCGGGGCCGCTCGAACAGCATTTCGGTGGGCGCATTCTCCACCACGTGACCCAGATACATCACCACAACGCGGTCGGCGATGTAGTTCACCACGCCCAGATCGTGGCTGATGAAGATATAGGTGAGGCCGAAATCTGCCTTGAGATCATCGAGCAGGTTCAGCACCTGGGCCTGAATCGACACGTCAAGCGCCGAGACGGCTTCGTCGGCAATGACCAACCTTGGGTCGAGCACCAGGGCGCGGGCAATGCCGATACGCTGGCGCTGGCCGCCGGAGAACGCATGCGGATAGCGGCCGGCGGCATCGGCGGCAATACCAACCTTGGCCAGCGTGTCATAGACGCGCGCTTCCAGGTCCTTGCCGCGCAGGAGCTTGTGGATCCGGAGCGGTTCGGCGACGATGTCGAAGACCCGCATATTGGGATTGAGCGAGCTCATGGGGTCCTGGAAGATCATCCGGATGTCGCGGCGGAAAGGCTTGATCTCCCGCTTGTTCAACGTGGTCAGATCGACCGTCTCGCCGCCCTCGGGATGGTAGCGGACATGTCCCGAGGTCACCGAGAGAGCCTTGATGATGCAGCGGCCCAGCGTGGTCTTGCCACATCCGCTCTCTCCCACGATAGCGAGCGTTTCGCCCTGTTCGACAGTGAGATTGATATCGTTGAGGGCGACGAGGTCGCGGCCCTTGCCGAACAGGCCGCCCCCGAGGGTGAAGACCTTGGAGAGATTTTCAACGGACAGCAGCGTGGTCATGCGAGGGCCTCCGCCGGTTCACGGGTGAGGAGATGGCAGCGCGCCACATGGCCGGCGCTGAGCTGGGTGCGTTCGGGGCGCTGGTCGGGGCATGGCGCGAAGGCATGCGGGCACCGGCTGGTAAAGGCGCAGCCCGCAGGCCGGTCCCTGGGTGAGGGTACCGTGCCCTTGATGGGAGAGAGCCGTTGCCGGTCGGCCTTGCGCGAAAGGCGCGGCACCGAGTTCATCAATGCCTGGGTATAGGGGTGCTTGGGGCTGCGGAAAACCTCGTAGACGTCGCCCTGCTCCACCACATCGCCCAGATACATCACGGCAATATCGTCGGCGACTTCGGCCACCACACCCAAATCGTGGGTGATAAACAGCATGGCCATGCCGTAGTCGTCCTGAAGCTGGCGCAGCAGATCGAGGATTTGCGCCTGGGTGGTGACATCGAGCGCGGTGGTCGGCTCGTCGGCGATCAGCAGCTTGGGGGTACAGGCCAGCGCCATGGCGATCATGGCGCGCTGCCGGAGGCCACCTGAAAGCTCGAAGGGATAGGCGTTGGCGCGGTCGCGCGCGCCGGGAACACCGACCTGGTCGAGCAAAGCGACGGTACGCTCGCGGGCCTGTTTCGGGCTCACCCTGTCATGCAGGATAATGATCTCGTCGATCTGGTCGCCGATGGTATGTACGGGCGAGAGCGAACTCATCGGTTCCTGGAAGATCATCGAGATCTCGGCGCCGCGAATGGAGCGCATAGCGAGGCTGTCGGGCTTGAGTTGGGCGATATCAACGGCGCCCTGGCCGGTATCGAACAGAATCTCGCCGGACGGGATGACCGCGTTCTTGTCGAGCAGGCGAAGGACGGCGCGGGCGGTGACGGACTTGCCGCAGCCGCTTTCTCCGACCAGGGCCAGCGTCTTGCCTGGGGTGAGGGTCAGATCGACCTGCCGCACCGCCTCGATATCGGCCTCGTCGGGCGAGGAGAAGCTGATCGACATGTTTCTCACGGTCAGGAGTGGTTTATCGGCCATGGGGGTCTGCGGCATCACGAAGGCCGTCTCCGAAGAAGTTGAGGGCAAGGATGATCACCACCACGCAAATGCCGGGGGCGAGAAGCCAGGGCGCCGTGGCCAGGGTACGGATGTTCTGGGCTTCCTGAAGCAGCGTGCCCCAGGAGACGATGGGCGCCTGCAGGCCGAGGCCGAGGAAGCTCAGCGCGGTTTCGGCCAGGATCATGCCGGGAATGGCGAGTGTTGCCGCAGCAATGATGTGGCTGGTGAAGCTGGGCACCATGTGGCGGGTGATGATGCGCCAGTCGCTGGCGCCGTCGAGCTGGGCGGCGGTGACGAAATCCTCGGTGCGCAAGGAGAGGAACCTGCCGCGCACCACGCGGGCCAGTTCGGTCCAGCCGATCAGCGAGAGGATGATGGTGATGGCGAAATAGGTCTGCAGCGCCGTCCAATCCTTGGGCAGAGCCGCCGCAAGGCCGAGCCAGAGCGGGATGGTGGGCATTGAGCGGATGAATTCGACGACGCGCATGACAGCGCTGTCGAACCAGCCACCGTAGAAGCCGGCAAAGCCGCCAATGATGATGCCGAAGAACAGGCTGAGCGTGACACCGGCCAGACCAATCGACAGCGAGATGCGGGTGCCGTGGATAAGACGGCTCAGCAGGTCGCGTCCGAGCCGGTCGGCGCCCAGAATATAGAAGGGATCGCGGGGGCCTTCGACGCCCATAAGCTTGACCGACATGGGGATGAATCCAGCCAGCAAGTAGGGCTCGGACGGGGCGAAGAAGCGGACCGGAATAACCACTTCGGGATCGACCACGAAGGTGCGGCGCATGGCCTGGGGGTCGACCTCGGATTTGTAGCCGTTGACGTGGGGTTGGAAGGACCAGCCGCCATCCTCGTTCTGGAGAAAAAGATGCAGCCCTTGTGGCGGCGCATAGGTGAACCGGGCGCTGTAGGCGGACGGATCAGTGGGCGCCAGAAATTCGGCCAGGGCGGCGATGAGGTAGAAAATGATGACCAGCCAGAGGCTGACCACGGCAAGCTGGTGCTGGCGGAAACGCCGCCACATCAGGGCAAGCTGGGACTCGCGGCGCACCTTGCGGGGGGCAGCAGCCTCGGCCGGGGATATTGTCTCGACAGCCATATTACTTGCTCCCATAGCGGATGCGCGGATCAATCCAGGCCAGCAGCAGGTCCGAAACCAGCGTCCCGATAACGGTGAGTATCCCGAGCAGCATGATGATCGCGCCGGCCAGATACATGTCCTGGCTGGTCAGCGAGCGCAGCAGCAGCGGGCCGGCAGTGGGCAGGTTGAGTACCACCGAGACGATGACCGAACTGGACACCAGGGTCGGTAGCAGCCAGCCAATGGTGGAGACCAAGGGGTTGAGCGCCACGCGCACGGGATATTTGAGGATTACCTTCCACTCCGGCAGGCCCTTGGCCCGGGCCGTGGTGACATAGGGCTTTTTCAGTTCATCGAGCAGATTGGCGCGCAGGATGCGGATCAGCTCGGCCGTGCCGGCGGTGGCCAGAACGAGCACCGGCGCCCAGGCGCGGGACAGGAAGTCCCAAATGCGCGGCAGGCTCCAATGGGCATTCTCGAACTCGGGCGAAAACAACCCGCCAATAGTGGTGCCGAACCAGACAAAGCTGAGATACATCAGCACCAGCGCCATCAGGAAATTGGGTACGGCCAGGCCGATGAACCCGCCAATGGTGGCCAGGTAGTCGCCCAGCGAATATTTGCGCACCGCCGCATAGATGCCGATGGGCAGGGCGATGGTCCACATGGCAATGACAGCCAGGCCTTCGATCAGGATGGAATTGCCCAGGCGTCCCCAGATCAGGGTGGTGACTGGCGCCTTCCATTCAAAACTCTGTCCGAAATCGCCCCGGCCGAGGATGCCGGAAATCCACTTCCAGTACTGCACCAGGAAGGGTTCGCCAAAGCCGTATTGCTGGCGCAGCGCTTCGATGGTGGACGGGTCCACCCGGTCGCCATTGGAGTTGAGCGTGGCCACATAGGTGGTCAGGTAGTCGCCAGGCGGCAATTGTATGATGGCGAAGGCGACGACGCTGACGGCGAAAAGGGTCAGCACCATGGCGATCAGGCGGTTGAAAATGAAACGCAGCATGGGCGTCTTCCTGGAATAGCGAACTGGATGCGCCCTCGCCCCTTGCGAGAGACGGACCGATTATCTGCGGCCGATAGAACGGCGGAGGGAGGGCTTCCTGCAATCGCCTGGCTGTCGTGCCCAGGCGATCCCTCACCTGCCCCCTGAGGGGCACCGTCTCCCCAAGGGATAAGGCAAGCTTTTCAAGCTCTCAGCCAGCCCGCGGCCTCTGGGGAGGGGCCGCGGGAGGCCGGGAGGGACCTATTCAGCGGCGAAGTACCACTGGAACGGGTCGTAGGGACCTGGGGTCGGGAACAGATAGGCGTGCAGCATCGGTTCGGCGATGTTCCGCATATTGTTCTTGGCGATGTAGTAGCCATTGCCAGGCAGGCTGACACCGATGACCGGGAAGTTCTCCTTGGAGATTTCCAGGATCTGCTTCATCAGGTCGGAACGGACATCCGGATCACCCTCGGCGCGGAGCTGCGTGTAGAGATCCATCTGCGCCTTGGCCCAATCAGCCGGCTCCTCGGCAATCTCGGGGTTGGCGCCGTTGTACCAGACCTGCCAGCGGAAGGCCCAGACGCTTTCGCCATTGGCGGGGAAGTAATAGCGCGGCTCCTGCACAACATCGAGGCCGCCGTCGCCCTGCCAGATCTGGGCATCGTAGTCACCCAGCGGGCGCTTGTCGTAATAGAGCGTGCGATCGATATTGTTGAGCTCAATGTCCAGACCACCGGCCTCAAGCTGCAACTGCATCAGCTCCATCATGTCCACCCATTCCGAGCGGAAGGAGGCGATCAGGTCGATGGTGATCTGCAGCGGCGTACCATCGGCGAAGGTGTAGAACTCACCGGACTTGACCAGACCCGCCGCTTCGAAGGCGGCAGCGGCCGCATCGGGGTCGTATTCCGTGTACTGCTTGGCGAATTCCTCATCATAGAAGGGGCTTTCGGGGCGCGGCGCGACCTGGAAGGGTTCGCCCTGGCCGGTAAAGACCACATCAATGATCTCCTGGCGATCGAGCAGATGGCTGACGCCAATGCGGAAGTCCTTGTTCTGGAACAGCTCGCGCCGCTTCTCATCGACATGGTTCATGTTGAACTGGAGCACCAGCGTATTGGACGTCGATGGCACGTTGGCACCGAGGCGATAGTCGCCCGCTTCCTGGCCATCAAAGAACAGGGGCTGGTTGGCGACAGTAGCGATGTGGCGGTCCTGGAAGTCGATCTCGCCATTGAGCGCCATCAGCGTGATCTCTTCGAGCGAGTCCGAAACGCGCATAGTGAGCCGGTCAATGTAAGGAAGCTGGTTCCCCTCGGTGTCGACCTTCCAATAATAGGGATTGCGCACAAAGGTGGTGCGTGTTGCATCGCCGGTCAGCGGCTCCTCGATCATCCACGGGTTCATCATCGGCAGGTCGGGATTGGCCCAGCGGATGGTTTCGGTAGCCCAGGAGCAGCGGTCCTGCATGTGCAGCTCCCAGGTCTCGAAGCCGGCGGCCTGGGCATTGGCTTCGGCATCCGGATTGTATTTGGGGTAGAACTGGCTGCAATATTCCTTGTTGAGCGAGACAACGGTGAAGCCGTTGACGCTGGCCAGATCGTCCATGATCAGGCCGTTGGGATTTTCAAAGACAAAGCTGAATGTCGTCTCGTCGATGACCTCGACAGTGACCGGGTTGTTGGGGTTCTTGATGAAGGTGCCGGCGCCATAGCTGGGCTCGCTCATCAACTCGACAGCGAAAGCGATATCAGCGCTGGTGAAGGGGGAGCCGTTGTTCCACTTCAGACCTTCGCGCAGCTTGAAGGTGTAGACGCGCGAATCCTCGCTGACTTCCCAGCTTTCGGCGAGGTTGGGGATGATCTCGTCCCACTCGCGATTGTAGCGCACCAGACCGTCATAGGCGACGGTTCGGGCGATCCAGGCGTTATCCAGGCCGCCGCGCAGGGCACTGCGCCAGGTGCCGCCATAGGTGCCGATGCTATCCACAGGCTCGACGACCAGCGGATTGGCAGGCAGGCGCTCCTCAACGGGCGGCAACTCGCCGCTTTCCACCAGCGCATCGAGCATGGGCGCCTGCTGCTGGGCCCAGGCCGGCCCGGCTGCGGCCAATATGGCTGTCAGGGCCACTGCCCCGGCCAAACCAGACAAATGGTTCAATCTCATTGTTGTCCTCCCTCGGTCGACACCGGCTGGCCTCGACGCAAATTCAGGTCCGGCTTTCCTCTGGGCCGGTCCATCAGATCCTCACGCTGGGGTGAGGTGCTCATTGCCGTTCAGCTTCCCTCCCGGGAGCGAAATTTCGCGCTGCGTTCAGCTTTGGTGATGGCTGGGCATGCTGATGCGGCAGACGCAAAGCTACGCACGAAATTACGCAAATTCAAGCTTTTTGCGCATATTGTGCAATTTACGCAAACTTGCGGAAATTGCATCGAAATGCCAGCCGGCTAGGTGCCATGGAGCGGCGCCGAAGCGGCGGTTTTTCAACATGCGAACACGAAAAATTTCGATCGCCGGACGATCAGAGCGGCCGATGCACCGTCTCGCCATCGATCAGGGACAGGCCGATTTCGAGCTGCTGGACGGCCAGTTCACCATCGAGCCGATTGGCCAGCAAGCGCACCACGCCGCGGCCGAGCGCTTCGCGATCGACCCGCACCGTGCTGAGGCGCGGACTGGCCATGCCGGCGATCGGCAGATCATCGAAACCCATGATGGAAAAGCCGGTCCGCATCGGCGAATCCTGACCCAGCAGGGACTCGACCATGGTGACGGCAACGCTGTCATTCCAGCAGAAGACCGCGGTCACGTCGTATTTGCCGTCAAGCAGGGACGCAAGCAGATCCTTGCTGGTGTGCTCGTTGGAAATCACCACAACCCCTTCGGTGCCGGGGTTGGCAGCCACCGCCGCTTCGAACCCGCGCCGGCGCTGCAGGATGGTTGGGCGGTGGCGGTAGGTGTAGTGCAGGATCTTGCGGTGGCCGGCATCAATGAGGTGCTGGGTGGCCTGATAGGCGCCATAAAAATTGGCCGGACATACAGAGCTGAAGCGCATCAGCGGATCGCTACCATTGGCCAGCACCAGCGCCAGTTCGTTGTCCAGCACCCATTGCGCGAGAGCCTCATCTGGATCGATCCCGGCCAGGATGAGGCCATTGGCACCGGTCTTTGAAACCTGGCGGCGAACGAAGTCGAGCGTTACCAGGTCTTCATTGACCAGACGAACGTCCAGCACCAGGCCCAGCGCCTCTGCCTGGGCGCGCATGCCCTCGACAATGTCGTAGTAGAAGCTGGCCAGACTGCCCACGGCACTGTTGATCGGCACCAGAGCCAGGGCCCGCTTGTCGAGGCGAAGCCCGGCGGGCGGGTGCTTGCTCTTGTAGCCCATCATCCGGGCAACCCGCTGCACATCGGCGCGCACCGCGTCGCTGATGCCGATCTCATTGGCCAGCGCCCGCGACACGGTGGACACCGAGACGCCCAGCTTCTCAGCGATATCGGCCTGGCTGGCGCGCTTGCCCGGTGCCATTGCGGTTCCTTTCCTGCTGCATTACGCAATATTTGCGTTTGTTGAGCAAAGCAAGAGCCAAATATGCCGGTTGCCTGGTCCAGGCCCCCTCAAATGAACAGAATGGAGACAGCCCTTCTGCCGCGCGTTCATCGGCGCAATACCGCCGCTTGACGCTTGTCAAGAATTCCCGCATTTAGGGGGCGTTGCGGGTGTAGCTCAATGGTAGAGCAGAAGCTTCCCAAGCTTACGACGAGGGTTCGATTCCCTTCACCCGCTCCATTCCGTCGCCATTGCTGTTAACCTAAAGCGCTGTTTTAGTTCATAAAAGGCTGAATGCTGGCCGCTGCGCGCTTTTTGCACCGTGATTCCTGTGCCACAAAGTGTGCCACAAACTGTGCCACGGAGGGCAGCCCATGCCTCGCTTAATTAATCTTGACCGCTATTTGAAGCGAAGGGGTCAAAGCTGGTTCTATCACAGGCGCGTCCCGACCGGCTTGCTGGATCAAGATTCAAGAGCACCCGTAGTGCGCCAGGCATTGGGCACGAGAGACCTGGCGGCAGCTCGGCGCGCTCGGGATCTTTTGGAAGCCGCAGACGATGAACGGTGGTCAGCGATGATGGCGGGAAAGCGGACCGCCCTTTCTGACGATCGTCACGCCTCGGCCGTAAGGATGGCACTGGCTCTGGGGTTCGGTTATGTGCCTGCAGCAGACCTCGCGGAAACGGCCAACTGGCCGGACTTGGCCGAGCGATTTGAGGCCGTCATGCCGACGGACACGCCGCCGACCGTTGTCGACGCAGCTCTCGGACTCGCGGAAGCCCCCAGCGCAAAGTTCAGTGATGCACTGGAAGTCTACTGCACCGAAATCAACCGCGCGGAGCTCGCCAAGAAATCTGAGCGGCAGCTGCAAAAGTGGCGCGTCATACCTGAGCGCGCCATCCGCACTTTCACCGAACTCATTGGCGATAAAGAACTGACTTCGATCACACGCGCGGATGCGGTGAAGTTCTATCGCCACTGGCTCGACAAAGTTAGTCCTACCGATCCGAAAGTTGCGCCAATGAGCGCTTCATCTGGCAACCGACAGATCGGCGAACTTCGAAAGCTATACAGGGCCTATTTCGACCACGTCCACGACGACCCAGACCGTCCGAACCCGTTCCGCGGGCTGAGCTTTAAAGAGGCCGACGATAAAAAACGCCCCGCCTTCTCGGACGCGTGGATGATCGATCATTTCCTAATGGGGACGTCCCTCAAAGAACTGAACATTGAGGCTCGGGCTATCCTCTGGACCATGATAGAGACTGGTGCCCGCCCATCAGAGATCTGCAACTTGCGTGCCGAAAACATCTCGATCGATGATGCAGTCCCCCACCTCTTGATTGCCGAACGACTTGATCCGCTTGATCCTCGCCAGCTCAAAACGACAAGTAGCAAGCGATATGTGCCCCTGGTCGGCGCCGCTCTCGCGGCCTTGAAGCGGTTCCCCAGAGGTTTCGAACGCTATCGGGAAAAAGAAGAAGCACTTAGTGCCACGATCAACAAATATCTCACGGACAATGGGCTGCGAGAAACCAGCAAGCACAGCCTGTATTCGATCCGGCACAGTTTCGAAGACCGCATGATAAGGGCCGGATTCGACGTGGAGCTTCGGATCGCACTTTTTGGTCATACCTTGCAGCGACCAGTCTATGGAGATGCTGGCGGACTGGCATGGAAGGCGGCCCGACTTAGCGATTTGGCACTTCCGTTCGATCCGCGCAATTTGAGCTAATTTTATTTCAGAATAGAAATTTGAATGGCCGAGTATCTGCTGGCCCAAAGCAGCTACTGGAGCCTCCAAACGTGACTTTCGACGATGAATATGACCTTTCGCCTGAAGACTTGGACTATGAGTGGCTGACTGACATGCCAGCGCTCCTAGCTTTTTTCGACGAGACGCGCGGAAGCATCCCTGCGACTTTCGAGCAAGGTGAGCACCATGAAGCGGACGCCGCTGTGGCCCTTTACCTGCAGATGGTTACGGCCGAAATCGAGTTGAACGGTGGCCACCTGACCGCAGCGACGGAATTCTTGTCCGTCATGGTTCAGCGGAACCATTTGGTCGCAGTAAAGCTCACGCAGTTTCTGGCGGAAAAGCACATCAAGAAGGCGAATGGCCAGATGCTGAATCCAAAGAACATTGTGAAAGTGTTGAATGTCACTGAGATCTGACCCTCTAGGGGCAGAAGTTTTCACTGAGAAATGACCCATGTTTTGATCGTCCCCTGGCTGTTGGTCGGGGGATCCAGGAGTGATCGACATGGCGTTATTGAGC
>NZ_PYVZ01000012.1 GCF_003056405.1 Devosia indica | reverse complement strand
TCAAGCGCGCCATCGCCGTTGCCGGCGTTGCTTCAACACTCAGGGCGATAACAGGATGAAGGGAGCCTAGGTGCTCCATCGCAAATTACCTGAGCCAACAGCCGCGCGGAGTTCTCACACAGCCTCGACCCCATTGTTGTCACTGGCAGACCCTCGGGGTCTGCCCGATAGCCGTCACTGATCGAATTGACATTGCCTTCCGGTCACTGCCCCGATCTACCTGATCAATCATTTGCCAACGTCTTCCGCTCGGCCGAGGCGGATTTTGCGGCTTTTCGCTCTACCGCGCGTTGCCGTGTGGATGCTCCCCAACCGAAGCACCATTTCAGCGGGCCGAGGATGACAATGTGAAAGAATAGCAAGACGAGCAGAAACTGAGGGTCGCTCGCGAGCGATTGAATTTGGACGTTGCCGAGGCCTATAGACGCAACAAGCTGAAGTGCACTGACACATAAGCTGCTTAGGGCGAACGCGATCGCCAAGCGCCAACCGAAACCGTTCGAGGGTAGTTGGCCTGTGCGCCGAAAATAGATGTCGCCTGGGATCATGGCGACCAGAATGACTGCCACCATCCCACCAACTGACGAGTTAACATTCATCAAAACACTAAGAAGGATCTGAAGAATCCAAAAGCCGATCAGCGCAGCGACGTACCAAGCTATCAGACGGATTGCCAAGACGGACGTTTCCTGTACGCGCTCCATATCTTCAAGGCTCCCCAATATGATGTGCACATCCTAGTCCGTAGATTGAGAAATGCTAGTTGTCCGTCACACTGGATGTTTGACGAGCGACAACGGCCCTAGTGCAGTCGAAAGTCCGCTTTCAGATTGCTAGTGGCAAAACCCGTCAGTCCCCTACCCACCCCAAATCCGCAAGACAAAGCACCCCCGGTCAGGCCCGGGGGTAACGATTTGTGGTCGCGGTTGAGACGCCCCGCCATACGAGCGTCGCTCTCAGGGCCTTCTTCTCCAAAATCTCCCCGCCGGGGAGATTTTGCCTGCGGCACGAGGCGAAGCCTACCGGATGGCGGTGCCTTCGGCGTTGAAGATGTGGGCCTTGGTGGGGTCGAGATAGGCTTCGACGGTGGAGCCCAGGGCCACATCGCGCTGGCCTTCGAGCACGATGGTGAGGGACTGGCCGTCCTTGGTGGTGGCATAGACCACGGTCTGGCCGCCGAGATTTTCAACGAGATCGACAATGACATCGGCGAACTTGACGCCCGAGCCATCGGCAATGGTGATGTGTTCGGGGCGGATGCCAAGGGTGGTGGCGCCGGTGACGTCGCGGCCCAGCGAAACGCTGGCCGTGCCGGTCTTGAGGGCGTTGTTTTCCACCGAGGTGGTCAAAAAGTTCATCTTGGGCGAGCCGATAAAGCCGGCCACGAAGAGATTGCGCGGATTGTTGTAGAGATCGAGCGGAGCGCCGGCCTGCTCGATGACGCCGGCGCGGAGCACGACGATCTTGTCGGCCATGGTCATGGCTTCGACCTGGTCGTGGGTCACATAGATCATGGTGTTCCCAAGATCATTGTGCAGCTTGGCGATTTCAACGCGCATGGCGACGCGAAGTTCAGCGTCGAGATTGGACAGCGGTTCGTCGAACAGGAAAATCTTGGGTTCGCGCACGATGGCACGGCCAATGGCGACGCGCTGGCGCTGACCGCCCGAGAGCTGCTTGGGCTTGCGCTGCAGGAGCGGCTCGATCTTGAGGATTTCGGCGGCCTTCTGCACCCGTTGGGCGATTTCGGCCTTGGGCATTTTTGCCGTTTCGAGGCCAAAGGCGAGGTTCTTGTAAACGGACATATGCGGGTAGAGCGCATAGGACTGGAACACCATGGCGATGCCGCGCTTGGCCGCCGGCACTTCGTTCATGCGCTGACCGTCGATCACCAGGTCGCCGCCGGTGATCGGTTCGAGCCCGGCGATCATGCGCAGCAGGGTGGACTTGCCGCAACCCGAGGGGCCGACAAACACCGTGAACTCGCCCGGATCGATGGTCAGGTCCACACCGTGGATGACCTGCACATCGCCATAGGCCTTCTTGATCTGCCGCAACTGGATGGAGGTTGCCATGGTTTTGTTCTCCTCGCTTTAGCGGAACTCGGCCGGGATCCAGCTCTGGTAGAGCGGATGATCGGGGCCGAGCGGCAGCGCGACTTCGGAATGGGTGGAAGAGGAGTGGTAGAAGGCTGTGACCAGCTCGAGCGCGCGACGGCTATCGGCGCTGGTGACCGGCAGTTCGCCACGATCAAATATGGCGTCGTGGAAGCGGGCCATCTGGGTCTGGAAGCGCGAGGGCACGTGCTGCCAATTGGCCAAGGCCTTGTCGATCCGCGCCTTGACCTCGTCATTGCGCGGCAGGATTTTCCAGAGTTCCTTGCCCGGATTATAGGGGGCGTGATCGCTCTCGATGGTGACGTTTTCGAACTGCAGGCGGATGCGGGTGATTTCGTCTACCGAACCCAGGGTGGCGGTGAAGCTGGCCAGGGCCCCGGACTTCATTTCGAGCGAGGCGGAAATGGTGTCTTCCACCTCGATCGGATTGACGCGGGTGGCGACGCGGCCGAACACCTTGGCGATGTCGCCCATCAGATAGGTGAAGATATCGTGCGGGTGGATGGCATGGCCCATGAGGACGCCGCCCAGCTCGGTCTTCCACTTGCCGCGCCAGGGCACGGCATAATAGGGGGCCTCGCGGCGCCACATGGTTTCCACCGTGCCGCAATAGGGTTTGCCGGCAATGCCGGCGTCGATGATGGTCTTGGCCTGTTCGATGCCATTGCCGAAACGGTACTGAAACACCGGCATCAGCTTGCCCTTGGCGGATTTTTCAGCCTCGATGATGGCATCGACATCTTCGAGCGAACCGACCAGCGGCTTTTCGCACACGACATGCTTGCCGGCCTTAAGAGCCTGGGTGACCATGGAGAAGTGCGCGCCAGGGGGCGTGCAGACGTCGATGATATCGATATCGTCCATGGTAAGCAGCTCGTCGAAATTGACGATGCGGCGCTCTATTCCGAATTCCTCGCCGACCTGGTCGAGGCGCTCGGGGTTGAGATCGCACAGCGCGAGCACCTTGAACTTGTCGGCATTGGGCAGGTAGCCCTCGACAATGTGGGAGCGGCCGATGCCGCAGCCGACGACGGCGACGTTGAGGACGCGGCTCATTGGGCCCACTCCGTTCCGGTTTCGGCCATCTGCTGAGCAGTCAGTGCCATTTTCATGGCGTTATAGCAGCGCTGCTGCGGCATGGCGGTTTCCGTGCGATTGCGGACGTCGTCGAGGAACTGGCGGCCAAAGGGCAGGTCGACATTGGAGCAGTCGATATGCTGGACGCCCTTCTTGTCGACCAGGAACAGATGGTTCTCGCCCGGACGGCCGGCGATATCGACATATTTGCGCAATTCGATATAGCCCTCGGTGCCCAGAATGGTCAGGCGCCCGTCGCCCCAAGTGGGCAGGCCTTCGGGGGTGAACCAGTCGACACGGATATAGCCCGAGGTGGTGGCGGTGCGGATATGGGCGTCGCCTACATCCTGCAGGCCCGGCTTGTCGGCATGGCCACGATTGGCGACGCTGGCCGAAACCACTTCGCCATCCATGGCATCGGAGAAGTACAGGAACTGCTCGAACTGGTGGCTGGCGATATCGCAGAGGATGCCGCCATAGCGTTTGCGGGTGAAGAACCAGTCGGGCCGGTTGTTGAGGCGCAGCGAATGCGGACCCAGCCCGACCGTGTTGACCACCTGGCCGATGGCGCCCCTGGCAATCAGATTGCCCGCCTCGACGGCGGCCGGGACTTCAAAATGCTCGGAATAGAGCACGGAGAAGATGCGGCCGGTCTCCTTTTGCACACGCTGGATTTCCTCGAGCTGGGCAAAGGTGGTCATGCCCGGCTTGTCGGTCAGCACGTCCTTGCCGGCGCGCATGGCGGCAAGGCAAATCTCGGCCCGATCGCCGGGAATGGCAGCCGTGACGACGACGCCGATCGAGGCATCTTCGAGAATGGCGGCGGGGTCGGAAACGCGCTTGGCTTCGGGGAAGCGCTCGCCAAAGGTCTTGGCAAGATCATCCTCGGGCGCGTGGAAGGCGACGAACTGGGCGCCGGCGCGCTTGAGACATTCCACCTGCCCGTAGATATGAGCATGGTTGATGCCGATGGCGGCAAATTTGATATCAGACATAGACTTAGCGTTTCATACCGGTCGTGGCGATGCCCTCGATGAGCAGCCGCTGGAAGAGAAGGAAGAAGACGAAAATCGGCACGATGGAGAGCACACTCATGGCGAACAGGCCACCGAAATCGCTCTCGCCGGTGGAGTCCACGAAGGTCCGAAGGCCGAGCATGACGGTATAGTCCTGCATGCGGTTGAGATAGATCAGCGGGCCAAAGAAGTCGTCCCAGGTCCAGATGAAGGTGAAGATGGCGGCCGTCACCAGCACGGGGATGGAGAGCGGCAGCATGATCTTCCAATAGATGCGCCAGGGGCCGGCACCATCCATCATCGCCGCCTCGTCCAGTTCGCGCGGAATACCGCGGAAGAACTGCACCATGAGGAAGACGAAGAAGGCGTCGACGGCCATGAACTTGGGCACCACCAAAGGCAGGATGGTGTTGACCCAGCCCAGATCGCGGAACAGCACATATTGCGGGATCAGCGTGACCTGATAGGGCAGCATCAGGGTCATCAGCATCATGGCGAACCAGAAATTGCGGCCCTTGAACTGCAGGCGGGCAAAGGCATAGGCGGCCATGGAGCAGGCGATGAGATTGCCAACCACGCAGAGGAAGGCGATCACGAAGGAGTTCATGAAGAACACCGTGAAGCTCACCCGCATGGCGTTCCAGCCGCGGAAATAGCTGTCGATGTCCCAGCTCAGGCTGGGCCAGATGCCCGAGGTGAAGATCTCGTTTTCCGGCTTGAACGAGGCTGCGAGCAGCCAGAGCAGCGGATAGAGCATCAGGATCGAGGCGCCGATCAGCAGGGCATGGGCAAGCACGGAGAAGATGCGCTTGCGCAGGCGGGCCCTGGGATCGTTCTCGGCGCCGGTGACCACGGTCAGCTTGGGAGCATCAATCGTCATAGTGCACCCAGTATTTGGAGGTGAGGAAGGAGAAGGCCGTGAAGCACGCGATCAGCAGCAAGAGGAACCAGGCCAGCGCAGAGGCATAGCCCATGCGGAAGTAGGAGAAGGCCTCGTTGTAGAGATAGAGCGTGTAGAACAGCGTGGAGTTGATCGGCGAGCCGGTGCCATTCGAGATGATGAAGGCCGGGGTGAAGCTCTTGAAGGCCTCGATGGTCTGGATGATGGCGTTGAAGAACACCACCGGCGTCAAGAGCGGCAGGGTGATCTTCCAGAACTGGCGCCATTTGCTGGCGCCGTCCAGAGAGGCGGCCTCATACATGTCCTGCGGGATCTGGCGAAGCCCGGCGAGGAAGATGATCATGGGCGAGCCAAACTGCCAGACCGAGAGTACGATCAGCGTCCAGAGCGAATAATTGGGGTTGGAAATCCAGCTTGGGCCAACAATGCCGAAGATGGAGAGGAACTGGTTGACCAGGCCGTCGCCGGCAAAGAGCTGGCGCCAGAGAATGGCAATGGCCACCGATGCGCCGAGCAGGCTCGGCAGGTAGAAGACCGCACGATAAAGCGGCAGCCCCTTCATGCCTCTGTTCAGAAGAATGGCGATGGCCAGCGCGAAGGCGAGCTTCAAGGGCACCGAGAACAGCACGAAGGTGAAGGTGACCCGCATGGAGGTGGCAAAAGCGCGGTCATTGGTGAACATGCGCTCGTAATTCGCCAAGCCGATCCATTCTGGCGAGGTCAGCAGATCGAAATCGGTGAAGCTGAGATAGAAGGATGAGATGATCGGCCCGATGGTGAGGCCGAAAAACCCGATGAACCAAGGCAACAGGAAGAGATAGCCGGGGGCGTGGTTTTGCCACGCCCTCGACCATTTCGATGTGCCGGATGCGGCGTCTTGCGGAGCCGCGTCTGCCGCATGCACAGTCATTTGTTACGCATTCGCCCGAGCAAGAATTGCAGTGGCTTCTTCGACGAAGGCCTTGCCGCCATCTTCTGCCGAGCGGGCGCCGAAGGCGACCTCCTGGCTGATGACGCGGAGCAGGTTGAGGTCGATTTCACCAGCAGCAGCCGGCGGGGATGGCGGCAGGGCACCGACCAGGTCACCCAAGTTCGCCACGAAGTTCAGAGCGATCTGGCTCTGTTCATCAAGGGTCGGGGTGATCGCTTCACGCACGGCGGAGTTGCACGGAATACCGCGCTCCACGCCGAGGATGGCGCCAGCTTCGGGATTGGTGACGAAGAAGTTGATGAAGGCCGCTGCTGCCGCCGGATCGGCGGACGACCCACCGACCGAGAAGAACATGGACGGCTTGCGATAATGACCGCCGCCAACGCCCGGGGCAATGCGCGGGTAGGAGGTGATGGTCAGTTCATCATCGTTGATCGACTGGTGAATCACCAACTGGTTGGAGTTGGAGGGCATCATCGCAGCCTTCTTGGTGGCCACCATGCTCGATTCCGGAGTGCCGGTGTCAAGCGCCTGGGTTTCCGCGTCGACGATGTAGCCCTTCTCGCGGAAGCCGTTCCACATCTGGAACCACTCGACCGCATCATCGGCGGTGAAGCCGAGCTTGTTGTCAGCGGTGTAGAGGGCCAGACCGCGCTGACGCAGCCAGTTGTCGAGCATAGGCTCGGTGCCGGAACCGTCGGAAAAGGCCACCATGCCGTTGCCGGCGGACTTGAAGGCTTCGCCGAGGCGTTCGAGATCGGCATAGGTCCAGGAATTGTCCGGGACGGTTTCGCCGATTTCCTCAATGGCCTTCTTGTTGGCAAGGGTTGCCACCGAATTGGCGCCCAGCGAGATGCCGTAGAGCTGGCCGTTGACCTTGCCGCCTTCGAGCTGGTCGGCGTCGAATTCACCCAGATCGCCGATTACGTCGTCGAGCGGGGCAATGGCGTTACGGGTCGCGTATTCCACGATGTAACGATAGTCCATCTGGATGATGTCGGGGGCGGTGCCGCCGGCAGTCTGGGTGGCCAGCTTGGGCCAGTAGTCATTCCAGCTCAGGAACTCGGCCTCAAGGCCGGGATTGCCAGCGGCCTCATAGAGATCGGTCACGGCATAAGTGCGGTCGGCACGCGCCTGCCCACCCCAGAAGATCAGGCGCAGGGCGCTCTGGGCGAAGGCCGGGCTGATGCCCGCAGCGGCGGCGGCCGCCAATGCCGAAGATCCCATCAGGAACTGACGGCGTCCAAGTCGAATTGTCATGTCTTTCCTCCCATGAACAGTTGCCGTTCCGCCAGTGCGGAACCGGGTGTGATCAGCGACCTCCCCGCCGCTAAGTCACCAACTGGTTACTACGTTAGAGCCTCTGATGCGCTTGTCAATCATCATTAGCCCCGGTTTTCATTCACAGAGAAGCGAACCCACCTGCAGCAAAATAACCAGCCAGTTACGCCCTTACCATACAAGATGCGCATGCAGCAACAATCTTGTATGGAAGCCAATCCGCCACCCTGACGCGCGGTGTAGGACAGCCAGGCGGCTGCACGCGTCCGCGGTGTCGGATTGCATGGGCGGGCCGATCTCCTCAGGGCGGCTGCCATCTCCTCTCGTGGGGGAGAGTGGCGCAAAAATGCCAGTTGGAAAACTACGAAATTTCGGTGACACTATAGATAATTTCTATAGTCGGTAGCGGATCGGGGAGGATCGCCGATGGACAAGTTGCTTACCCAATTTCTGGCCGTGGCCGATGCCGGATCGCTGAGCGGGGCGGCGACCGCCCTGTTCATCACCCAGCCGACGCTGAGCTTCAATATGAACAAGCTCGAGGAAACCGTGGGGGCGCCCCTGTTCGAGCGTTCCTCGCGGGGCATGACGCTGACGCGCTATGGCGAGACGCTTTATGAAAACGCGCGGCTGATGCGCCGGCTCTATGACAACACGCTCAACGCCATTGCCGACCAGAAGCGCGGCTCGGAACGCGGCATGTCGATCGGCTCGGGCTATTCGTGGTGGACCATGTTCCTGCGCGACATGGTGGTGGCCTATCAGCGCGAATTTCCCAAGGCGCCGGTGCAGATCAGCCTGGGCAACCAGCTCCGGCTGATGGACCAGATGCTCTCAGGCGACATATCGATGTTCCTGGCCCATGAAATCGAGGGGCTAAGCAGCGCCATCGGCACCGATTTCGTGCCGTTGACCCGGGTCTATAATGCCTTTTTCGTGCGGGCAGAGCACCAATTGCTGGGCACGCCGCGGAGCCTGACGGAAATCGACAGCTACCCCATCGTGATCAGTTCACTGGCCGAGAGCCGGCATGAGCGGTTTTTCGACCCCTCCCGCCGGCGCACGCGTGTGGAAACGGTGTTCGACCGGACCAGCGTGGCGTTTCGCACCAATTCGCTGGCGGCCTGCATCGACTATGCGCTGGCGACCGATGCAGTGCTGGTGCACACCCATGTGCTGCGCGATCATTTTCGTGAACACGGCCTGGTCGAGGTGGTGCAGAAGAATGAGCCGCGCCGGGCGGTGACCGGCATCTATGTGCTCAAGGAACGGCGCGGCGAAGACCGGGTCGAAGAACTGATCGGGCGGATCACCAGGGCCTGCCATGCGGTACTGCCGGCGTGGGAACCGACCATTTAGGGGTGCGCGATCGCCACGCAGGCAAGGGCCATATCGCTGTGATTTGTGTTTCCCGCCTGTCACTAACATGTTAGCTAGAAGACATGCAGCAAACCCTCGATTTCTCCCTACAGCCCCACGCCCCGACCCCTGACCGCCAGGCCGCCGGCGAACGCGTTGCCGCGCGCCTCAAAGGCCAGGTCCAGGGCGCCATCCATACCGACCCGCTGATGACCTATGCCTGGAGCGGGGATGCCAGCTCCTACCGGCTGATCCCGGCCGTGGTGGTGTTCGTTAATTCCGAGGACGATGTGCGCGCCGTGTTCAGGGCGGCGCGGGCCGAGGGCCTGCCGGTGACGTTCCGGGCCGCAGGCACTTCGCTGTCGGGCCAGGCCGTGACCGATGGCGTCTTGGCGGTGCTGGGCGATGGCTGGCGCAGGCTGGACATTCACCCGGGCGCCGAACAGGTGACATTGGGACCGGCGATCATTGTGGCCGAGGCCAACCGGGCGCTCAAACCCTTTGACAAGAAGATCGGGCCGGACCCGGCCAGCCAGGCCACCTGCAAGATTGGCGGGGTGGTCAACAATAATTCATCGGGCATGTGCTGCGGGGTGGCGCAGAACACCTATCACACCATGGCGCGCCTGAGGATCGTGCTCACCGATGGCACCATGCTCGATTCGGGCGATGCGGCCAGTTGCGACGCCTTCCGCATCAGCCACGCGGCCATGCTCGAACAGATCCATCAGTTGCACCATGAGGTGATGGACGACGCTGAACTGGTGGACCTGATACGGCACAAATACCGGATCAAGAACACGGTGGGCTATTCGCTCAATGCGCTGGTCGATTATCACGACCCGCTCGAGATCCTGATCCATCTGATGGTGGGCTCGGAAGGCACGCTCGGCTTTGTCTCCGAGGTCACCTACAACACGGTGCCCGAGCATCCGTTCAAGGCCACGGGCCTCGTCCCCTTCCCCGATCCGCAGGCGGCAGGGCGCGCCATTATCGAAATGGCCAATGGCGGGGTGCAGGTGACCACCGGCGTGACGGCAGCCGAATATATCGAGCGCCGGGCGCTGGCGACGGTGGAGCATTTGCCGCCCATGGCCCCGCTGCTGCCCTGGCTGACCGCGGACTCCCCGGCCGTGCTGATCGACGTGACGGCGCCGGACGAGGCGACGCTGCTGGCCGAAATCGCAAGGACCGAAGACCTGCTCAAGCGCCATGGTGCCACCCATATTGATCTCAGCCGCGACGTGCAGCGCAGTGCGGCCTTGTGGGATATCCGCAAGGGGTTCTTCACCTCGGGCGGGGCGGCACGGCCCAAGGGCACCTCGATGCTAACTGAAGACGTGGCCGCACCCATCGAGCGGCTGGCCGAATTCGTGGTCGATATGCGCAACCTGCTCGACAAGCATGGCTATGACGACGCGATCATTTTCGGGCATGCGCTGGCGGGTAATCTGCACTTCCAGATGAGCGACAATTTTGCGGAAAGCGGCGCGGCGGAGAAATTCGACGTGTTCAACCAGGAGCTCTCGCAACTGGTGTCGGTGCGCTATCAAGGCTCGCTCAAGGCCGAGCATGGCACCGGGCGGGCGATTGCCGCCTTTGTGGAAGCGGAATGGGGCGCCAAGGCCTATGGGTTGATGCGCCGAATCAAGGCGATCTTCGACCCGGAAAGACTGCTCAATCCGGGGGTTCTGCTCAATGACGACCCCAAAATCCATATCAAGAACTTGAAGGTCATGCCGCTGAGCGACGAGCTGGTGGACCTTTGCATCGAATGCGGCTTTTGCGAACCGGCCTGTCCCAGCCACCACATGACGCTGACGCCGCGCCAGCGCATTGCAGTGACGCGCGAGAGGGCACGATTGCGCGAAACCGGGGAAGACCCGGCGCGGCTGGCCCGGTTCGAGGCCGATTTCCAATATGCCGGCATGGACACCTGCGCGGCGTGCAATCTGTGTTCGCTGCGCTGCCCGGTGGGCATCGAAACCGGCACGATGATCCTGGGCGAGCGGGCCAGGCGGCGGGGGGATACGGCCCAGTCGGTGGCACGCTTTGCCGCTGACCATCGGGGCGCCGTGGAAACCATGATGCGGGGCGGAGTGGCGGTGGCCGACATGGCCCGCGCGGTCATTCCCGCGCCGGCGGTGGAGGCAGTGACCGACACGGCACGGCGGCTGAGCGGAAAACGCGTGCCCCGCGTGTCCCGTGCATTGCATCGCGGCCCCGGCGCACCCAAGGCGCGGGACAGCCGGCAGGACCCGCGCACGAGCGGCTTTCCGGTGCCGATTGCCCAGAGCGGGCGGCCGAGCGTGGTCTATTTCCCCGCCTGCCCCAGCCGCATGTTCGGCGCACCCAAGACCCAACATGGGCTGCTCGATACGCCGGCGGCGATGATCGCGCTGCTGGAGCGGGCCGGTTATGACGTGATCGTGCCGGAAAAGCTCAATGGCCAATGCTGCGGCCAGCCGTTTCAATCCAAGGGGTTTCCCGAGCAGGCCGCCGAGGTGGGCGGGGCGCTCAGGAGTGAATTGTCGGCCCTGTCGGATGCCGGGCGGCTGCAGGTGGTGACGGACGCCTCGACCTGCGCCAAGCATTTGAAGGAATTTCCGGGCGATTCGACGGTGGCGGATTCGGCACAGTTCCTGGCCCAGCATGTGCTGCCAAAACTGACAATCACCCAAAGGCTGTCGAGCCTTGCCGTGCATCACAATTGTTCGGCCCAGCGGCTGTTCGAGCAGTCATCAACCGAGGCGGTGGCGGCGGCCTGTGCGGAAACCGTCGCCGTGCTCTCATCGATCACCTGCTGCGGCTATGCGGGGGACAAGGGGCTGTTCCTGCCCGAGCTCAACGCGCATGCGACCCGGCGGGTGGGCAATGACATTCCACAGGGGTGCGAGCTGGGCGTCTCGACAGTGTCGACCTGTGCATCGGGGCTGAGCGAGCGGGCCGGCGTGCCGTTTGTGAGCCTGGCGAGCCTGCTGGAATGGGCGAGCCGGTAGGACGCTGGATACGGCCAAAGTCACCCCACCCTCATTCTCTCCCCTGGTGGGGAGGGAAGCGCAAGGTCAGACAAGAATGAGGGGCTTTCTCCACTCACTCCAGCCTTGCCAGGTCGCTTCGCTCCCGGCTCCGCTACCCTCTCCCCTGAAGGGGCAAGGGGACGCAGCGGGGCAGCGCGACGTCACTCCGCCGCCTGTTTTTCGAGGACCGAGCGCTGGTCGGTGATGGCCAGGGGTTCGACGGCCACGATCTGGTCGCGCTTGCGGTGGATGCGCAGGCGTTTGACGCGTCGGCTGTCGGCGGCGAGGACTTCGAACTCGAAACCCTTGATGCCGTTGATCCGCTCACCCCGCTTGGGCACATGGCCAGCCAGATCGAAGACCAGGCCGCCAATGGTATCGACATCCTCGGCGTGATCGCCGGGATCGAAATCGGGGCCAATCATGGCCTGCACGTCTTCGAGTTCGGCGCGGGCATTGGCGACAAAGACATCCTCACCAACCTTGCGGATCAATGCGGCTTCGGTGACGTCGTGTTCGTCCTCGATCTCGCCCACCACGGCTTCGAGCAGGTCTTCAATGGTCACAAGCCCGTCGGTGCCACCATATTCGTCGACCACAATGGCCATATGGGTACGGCTGGCGCGCATGGATTGCAGGAGGTCGGCCGCCGGCATGAAAGTGGGCACGAACATGGCCTTGCGCAAAATGCCCAGCTTGCCGATCTTCTGGCGAAGGGCGGTCGAAAGCAGTTTGACCGGCACATCCTTTTCCGGATCGGTGACCGGTTCGGTGATCTTGCGCAGGGCGTCCTTGATGTGGATAAAGCCGACAATATTGTCGAGCCCATCCTCATAGACCGGCAGGCGCGAATGGCCGACCTGGCGGAAGCGGGCGAGCAGCGTGCCCAGATTGATATCCGAGGGTACCGCCTGAATGTCCGAGCGCTCCACCATGACGTCGTCGATCGACACCTTGGAAAGCTTGAGGACGTTTTGCAGGATCAGCCGCTCGCTCTCCGAGAAGTCGCCGGTTTCGGCGCCACCGGTATCGTCGAGGGCTTCCTGCAGGTCGTCGCGCAGCGAAACCGTGGTCCGGGCCATCAGGCCCTTGATACGGCTCCACAGGCTCGGCCCCCGCGACGCGGCGGGGGCGGGACTAGAAGGAGGTTCGGGGTTTTCGGCCACCCGTAGGGCCCTACTGTCGCTATCGTTCATGCATCTCGCGCCGCACAAGGCGGCTCATTGACTGTCCTAAGAGACCGGAAATGCCCCAGACGATCCGGGGTTCCTGGCACAAGCCTATTCAGCATAGGGATCGTCGATCCCAAGCCCTGCCAATATCTTGGTTTCCAGCCCCTCCATTTGAAGAGCCTCGGCCTCAGAAATATGATCATACCCCAAAATGTGGAGAAATCCATGCACCATAAGGTGGGTGAAGTGATCCTCAAGGCTCTTGTCCAGCTCGGCCGCCTCACGCTCAAGGGTTTCGCGCGCCAGGGTGATGTCCCCCAATAGGCCCATGACGGGCGCAAACGGGTCAATCTGGGGGAAGCTCAAGACATTGGTGGCACTGTCTTTTCCGCGCCATTGGGCATTGAGCTGGCGTTGTTCGGCATCATCGGTGAGCAGGACCGAGATCTCGGCGGCACCTTTTATTTTCGGCCTGGCGCCGGCAAGGGCTGCCAGCACCGCCTTTTCGGCGATGGCATCAAAATGATCGGGCCAGCCATCCGCATTGCGGATGACGGCGATTTCAAGCGGTGGCGAGGCGGTCATCGGCGTGGGGTTCAGCTCCGGGGCGCGGCGCCCAATGTCCGCGCCAGACCCTCGCGGTCCCCGTCCTTTTCGGCGAGGCGGCGCGCGGTGTCAGCCTCATAGGCCCGAACGATGCGCCCGACAAGCGCGTGGCGCACCACGTCCTTGTCGCCAAAGCGGGAGACATGCACGCCTTCCACCCCGTCGAGCAGCTTGACCGCTTCCACCAGACCCGATTTTTCGCCGCGCGGCAGATCGACCTGTGAGGGGTCGCCGGTGACGATCATTTTCGAGTTCTCACCCAGACGGGTCAGGAACATCTTCATCTGCATCGAGGTGGTGTTCTGCGCCTCGTCGAGAATGACCACGGCGTTGGAGAGGGTCCGGCCGCGCATGAAGGCGAGCGGGGCCACTTCAATGATGCCCGAGGTGATGCAACGCTCGACATTTTCGGGCTTCATCATGTCGTAAAGCGCATCGTAAAGCGGGCGCAGATAGGGGTCGACCTTTTCCTTCATGTCGCCGGGCAGGAACCCCAGGCGCTCGCCGGCTTCGACGGCCGGGCGGGAAAGGATGATGCGGTTGATATCGCCCCGTTCGAGCAGCGAGGCGGCATGGGCCACGGCCAGATAGGTCTTGCCGGTACCGGCGGGGCCGGTGCCAAAAACCAGCTCGGCGCGTTCCATGGCGCGCATATAGGCGTCCTGGGCCGGGGTGCGGGCGACAATGGTGGATTTGCGCGTGGCGATCTGGGCCATGCGCACCTTGCCCTTGCGCTCCAGCGTTGGCAGCGTCAACTGGCTGTCCTCGGTCTCGATCATGCGGATGACCGCATCGACATCGGCGATATCCATGCTGCGGCCCTCTTCGAGCCCGGCATAGAGCGATTCAAGCACCCGGCGCGCCTGGTCGACCTTGGAGGCCGCGCCCTTGAGCAGAACATGGTTGCCGCGCGGGGTTGCCGACACGGTCAGACGCTGTTCGATCAAAGCGAGGTTCTGGTCGAAATCGCCATAAAGCTGAGCAGCCAGGCGATTGTCTTCAAAGGCGAGTTCGAGTTGCGATGCGAGGGCGTTATCGGCTGTGGGTGGCAAGTGCCTGCTCAAACTTTCTCGGCTCCCGAAAGGGGCGCCGCGGAGCGCGTCGCCCTGACGAAGACGAGGCTAGGCTGATTTGGGTGCGTTGTCTGTAGCAATATTGTGACGCTTGCGAAGGATCGCAAGACGATTGCGGTTTATACGGAAATCCCGTATATATCTGCAATGACGTCAGACAGGTTCGACCCCGCCAAGGACACGATCAACCTTGCCAAGCATGGCGTGTCCCTGACCTTCGGCGATCGAATTTTCGAGGACGAGAACCACCAGATTATTCCCTCGATCCGCGAAATAGACGGCGAAGAGCGGTTCAAAGTGGTGGGCCTGGTCGGCGGCAAATTGTTTAGCGGGGTCTTCGTCTGGAGAGGCGAACTGCCCCGCTTCATGTCAGTGCGAAGGAGCAATAGGAATGAAGAGCGAAACTATAGTGCTGCCGGCTGATCCCAATGATCCCGAAGACTTCGACGTCACGGCCCAGGGCCTGGAGCGCGGTCAGCGCGCACGCCTGATCCGCATGACACGCACGAGCCTTGGTCTGTCCCAGGCCGAATTTGCCGCCCGCTTCCGCGTGCCGGTCGGTACTTTGCGGGATTGGGAGCAAGCGCGGGCGACCGCACCGGACTTTGCCGTTGCCTATGTAAAAGTGATTGGGCAACATCCCGATATGGTGGCCAAGACCGTGGCGTAGCGGACACCTGGGTCAACTTTCTTGCACCTTGTAGGTCAGTTGCGGCCATCCGTCGCTCGCCAACCATTCGATCACATTCGCCCGAAAGTCCTGCCGGGACACCTGCGCGCCTTTGCGCCACCACCAAGTCACTTCGGCAGTGGGATCGCCAGTGATCGAGGGATAGATGTAGAGACAGCCAAGGTAGTCCCCGGCCGCATTCTCGATAACCCAGGCGAAACTGCGACGCGCCTCAAACTCGCGCTGGTGTCAGGCCAGATCGATAAGGTTTTTCTCCCGGGTCAGCCCATCGGGCCAGTTCGATCCGGGATTGGCGGCCTTGATTTCAGCCGCACTGTCGATAACCGCGCTGAAGTCTCGGTCCAGATCGCTGACCGATAATGCCTTAAGCGTGACCGCGCCCAGCACGTGAGAGGTGGGAATTGCCCGGCCCTTGAACGCAGGATGGGGTCTCATACCAATCGTCAGGCCGCAGAGGCCCGAACCAGCCGCCCGACCAGCGAATTGGTACTCGTCCCGATGATTTCGACCTGGCGGATGGCGCCGATGAGATCGGTGGCGCCTTCCAGATGCACGGCCTGCAGATAGGGCGAGCGCCCGCCGACCTGGCCGGGCATGCGACCGACCCGCTCGACCAGCACCGGCAGGGTCTTGCCGACCATGGAGGCGTGGAAGGCGGTGGTTTGCTGGTTGACCAGTTCCTGCAGGCGATAGAGCCGCTCGGTCTTGATCTCCTCGGGCACCTGGTCGCCCAGATTGGCGCCCGGCGTGCCGGGACGGGTCGAATATTTGAAGGAATAGGCCGAGGCATAACCGGTATCGCGGATGATGGTCAGCGTGTCCTCAAAGTCCTGGTCGGTTTCGCCAGGGAAGCCGACGATGAAATCGCCCGAGAGCGCCATATCGGGACGGGCGGCCTTGATGCGTTCGATCAGGGAGAGATATTCGGCTGCGGTGTGCTTGCGGTTCATGGCCTTCAAGATGCGGTCCGAACCGGACTGCACGGGCAGGTGCAGATAAGGCATCAGAAGCGGCAGGTCGCGATGGGCGGCGATCAGGCCATCATCCATGTCGCGGGGATGGCTGGTGGTGTAGCGCAGGCGCTCCAGCCCGGGAATTTCGGCCAGCAGATAGCACAGCTCGCCCAGGCCGATATCGCGGCCGGCGCCATCAGTGCCATGATAAGCGTTCACATTCTGACCCAGGAGGGTGATTTCCTTGACTCCGGCGTCGACCAGGAGCCGCGCTTCGTCGAGCACCTGGGACACCGGGCGGCTGACTTCGGCGCCGCGGGTATAGGGCACGACGCAGAAGGAGCAGAATTTGTCGCAGCCTTCCTGCACGGTGAGGAAGGCCGTCAGCCCGCGGGCAATGGTGGCTTCCTTTCTGGCCGCCGGCAGGTGGGCAAACTTGTCTTCCTCGGGGAAATCGGTGTCGATGACGGCTTTTTTGAGCGCCGGATGCATGTGGCGCTGGCTTTGCGCCCTGGCCAACATGTCGGGCAGGCGGTGATAGGCCTGTGGGCCGAAGACCAGATCGACGACCGGGGCGCGGCGGGCGATCTCCTCGCCCTCGGCCTGCGCCACGCAACCGGCCACGCCGATCATCATGTCACCACCGGCTGCGCGCTTTTCGCCCTGCAATTCCTTGAGACGGCCCAGCTCGGAGAACACCTTCTCGCTGGCCTTTTCGCGAATATGGCAGGTGTTGAGCAGTACCAGATCGGCCTCGCCGATTTCCTGGGTCGGCATATAGCCGTGCGGGGCCAGGGCATCGGCCATGCGGTCGCTGTCATAGACATTCATCTGACAGCCATAGGTCTTGATGAAGACGCGCTTGGACGCGTTCTGGGGCATGGTTTCAATCTCGCTCATGGCGCGCTGTTTACCAGAGCCGCAATGGAGATGCCATGCCCCTGCAACCAGCGTGTCTTTCGCGTGTTGTACGAGTTCAGAGGAAGGCAAAGACATGGCTGACGACACGCATAGGTCCGAGGATGCCGCCGCCCTGCGCGACGGGCACAAGCCCGGGCCCTCGGCTTCACCGGTGCAGGTGCGCAATGCCGGACCCGAGAACATGGCCGACAAACCCGGAGACTGGGACGAGACCGACGAGGCGGTGGACGAGAGTTTTCCAGCCAGCGATGCAAGCGCCAAGTATTGAGTAACCCGACGCAGTTAGAACTGCGACGCAGGCAAGGAAAGCTGGGGCAGATGAAGGACAGAAGCGTCCAACAGGGGGCGGAGGCGACGCATCGGCGCGGATGGCCGATTGCGGCCTATCTGATTGCACTGGTGCTGGCGATCCTGATCCCGGCGCTGGTCGCGGCGCTGGTGCTGCTCAACAGCACCCATGACGCCCAGCAGCGGGTTCTGGCTGCGCTGACCAATACCACCGTTCAGGCCATGGGCCAGTCGATTGACCGCGAGGTCAATGGCATGGCGACAACGCTGCGGGTGCTTTCAACCAGCCAGTCGCTGGAACAGGGTGATCTGGAGGGCTTTCACGACCGGGCACTGAGTGCCCTGGCCGGCACTGGCTCCTATCTGATTGCGGTCGATGACAGTTTCCAGCAATTGCTCAATACGCGGGTCGAATACGGGGCGGAACTGGGCGGCAGTTCTGACGCGCAGACCGCGCGAAGTGCCATCGAGCGCGGGGTAGCAACGATTTCCCCTTTGTTTTTCGGACAGACCGCACAAACCTACGTGTTCAACGTCTGGCTGCCGGTGAGTGACGTCGAGCCGGTGCGGCTGGTGACCATGACGCAGAACGCCCGCAATCTGGTGCCGGCGCTGCAATCGCGGCAGATGCCAGAGGGGTGGCACGCGGCGCTGGTGGATACCAATAATGCGGTGATTGCCGCGACGGCAGAGTCGGGGCTGGAAATCGGCTCCATCCTGCCCATTCGCCAGAATCTGGACGATGTGCCCGAAGGTGGCTGGGCCCAGGAACAATGGAATGACGAGCGCGTGGTCACCGCAGAGTGGCGCTCGGGCTATACCGGCTGGCGTATCATCGCCTGGGCCTCGGCCGCGCAGGTGCAAAAACCCTTGCAGGATTCGATCCTTCAGCTTGGGTTCTGGGGCGTGATGATCGCGATGCTGGCGTCGGGTGTTGCCGCATTGATTGCCCGGCGTATCGGCGGGTCCGTGCAGGGACTGCGGCTTGATGCGGCAAGGCTGGGACGGGGCGAGGCGGTCTATCCGCGCAGCTATCCGATCGCCGAAATTGCCGAGGTTTCGCAGGCGCTGGCCACGGCGTCCGAACAGCGCCAGACCGCGGACCGGGATATCCGCTTCCTGATGCGCGAATTGGCGCATCGCTCCAAGAACCAGATGGCGGTGATAGCGGCCATGGCCAAGCAAACCGCGCGCGGGGCAAGCGACATTCCAAGCTATGTAGCCGCGCTGGAGCGGCGCATCATGGGACTGGCACGGTCCACTGACCTGCTGCTGGCCCATGGCCGGGCCGGCGTGATGCTGTCGGATCTGGCCGACCAGCAATTGGCGCCGTTCCGGCCGCCCGAGGCGAGCCGGCTCACGCTTGGGGGGCCCGATATCAGGATCAATCCGCAGGGCGCGCAGATTCTGGGCATGGCGCTGCATGAGCTGGCCACCAATGCCACGCGCCATGGTGCCTTTACCGAGCCCGATGGCCGGCTGGAACTGCACTGGAAGACCAATGGCGAGACGCTGAGCATGCGCTGGCGTGAATATCTGGGCCGGGAACTGGTGCTGGGCGAGGGGACGGGCTTTGGCACCGTGGTGTTGCGCACCATGGTGGGTGGCGCCCTGGGCGCACAGGTGGAGCGCGAAATTCACCACGATGGCGTCGAGTGGATCTTTGAAGTGCCCCTGAGTGCGCTGGACCCCGATTTTGCGGCCGAGCGGCCGGACGAGCCGGCCTCGACCGGCTGAACCGGGATGCCGATTGGCCGGCCGGGCGACGCGGCGGGCAGGCGCCAATAAATTCTGGCTTTTGCCCCCCGATTGCCCTATAGCAGCGCCAGCCGGAATCCTGGGCCTTGCGGCCCGGGCCCTGCATGAACACGGCCCCTCCTGGACGACATCCCGGCCGGGGCGACCAACATCCTCACGTTTTGAAAGGATATGCCCGATGTCGATTACTGCTGAACGCAAGACCCAGCTCATTCAGGAATACGCCACCAAGGCCAATGATACCGGCTCGCCGGAGGTTCAGGTTGCGATCCTGTCCGAGCGTATCTCGAACCTGACCGAGCACTTCAAGGGCCACAACAAGGATAACCATTCCCGTCGTGGTCTGCTCAAGCTGGTTTCGACCCGTCGCTCGCTGCTCGACTATCTCAAGCGGATCGACGAAAACCGTTACAAGACGCTGATCGAAAAGCTCGGCCTGCGTCGCTAAGAACGACTGACCGGCGCGGGAGAGGCCTTCCGCGCCGGTTTGCCCTTTTTGCGGGGCATGCCGGATGTTTGCATCTGGCGCCATGGGCCGGCGCCGCCGGGGCATGGCAGGATTATCAGCTTCTTCCGCTGTTGGAGAAGCTCATTGTCTTGTCCATGTTCTGTCCGCGCCAGAGATGAAACCGTGCCTGATTTTGAGCCGGTGGCGCACATGGGGTGCGACATCGGTGCGGGCACACCGGCAGCGTTCGTGGAATCTTGCCCAGTTCCGCGTTCCCGCGCTCCGGCAGAATGGAAAGACGATACAGACATGTCGATCAAGTTTGATCACCACAAGGTTGAGCTCAACTGGGGCGGTCAGCCTCTGACGCTCGAAACCGGCAAGATGGCCCGCCAGGCCGATGGCGCCGTGCTCGCCACGCTGGGCGAAACCGTCGTGCTCGCCACCGTTGTCAGCGCCAAGTCGCCCAAGGCGGGCATCGACTTCTTCCCGCTGACCGTGAACTACCAGGAAAAATACTTTGCCGCCGGCAAGATCCCGGGTGGCTATTTCAAGCGCGAAGGCCGTCCGACTGAAAACGAAACCCTGGTTTCGCGTCTCATCGACCGCCCGATCCGCCCGCTGTTTCCCGATGGCTACAAGAACGAGACCCAGGTGGTCGTCACCGTGCTGCAGCATGATCTGGAAAACAATCCGGACGTGCTGGCCATGGTCGCGGCTTCGGCTGCGCTGACCATTTCGGGCGTGCCCTTCATGGGCCCGATCGGCGCGGCCCGCGTCGGTTACGTGGACGGCGAATATGTGCTCAACCTGCCGGTCGACCGCCGCTCGGACTCGAAGCTCGACCTGGTCATGGCCGGCACTGCCGACGCCGTGCTGATGGTTGAATCGGAAGCCCATGAGCTTTCCGAAGAGGTGATGCTGGGCGCCGTGATGTTCGGCCATGCCGAGAGCCGCAAGGTGATCGACGCCATCATCCAGCTCGCCGAACTGGCTGCCAAGGACGCCCGCGATTTCGAACCCGAGGACAATTCGGCGCTGGAAGCCGAAATGCTCGGTTTCATCGAGACCGAATTGCGCGACGCCTACAAGCTGACCAAGAAGGAAGAGCGCTACGCCGCCGTCGACGCCGCCAAGGCCAAGGTCAAGGAAAAGTTTGCCGCCCAGATCGAAGACGGTACCTATGCCGCCGAGACCATTGGCGCGGTGTTCAAGTCGCTGCAGGCCAAGGTGGTGCGCTGGAACGTGCTGGACACGGGCCTGCGCATTGATGGCCGCGACCTGACCACGGTCCGCCCGATCGTGTCGGAAGTGGGCGTGCTGCCGCGCACCCATGGCTCGGCGATCTTTACCCGTGGCGAAACACAGGCGCTGGTCGTTGCCACGCTGGGCACTGCCGATGACGAACAGTTCATCGACAGCCTGGAAGGCACCTACAAGCAGAACTTCCTGCTGCACTACAACTTCCCGCCCTACTCGGTTGGTGAAGCCGGCCGCATGGGTTCGCCCGGCCGCCGCGAAATCGGTCACGGCAAGCTCGCCTGGCGCGCCATCAACCCGATCCGCCCCTCGATCGAGGAATTCCCCTATACGTTGCGCGTGGTCTCGGAAATCACCGAGTCCAACGGCTCGAGCTCGATGGCAACCGTATGCGGCACCTCGCTGGCGCTGATGGATGCCGGCGTGCCGATGAAGCGCCCGGTGGCCGGCATTGCCATGGGCCTGATCCTGGAAGGCGAGAAATACGCCGTGCTCAGCGATATCCTGGGTGACGAAGATCACCTGGGCGACATGGACTTCAAGGTGGCTGGCACCGAAGAGGGTGTCACCTCGCTGCAGATGGACATCAAGATCGCCGGTATCACCGAAGAGATCATGAAGATCGCCCTGGCCCAGGCCAAGGAAGGCCGCATCCACATTCTGGGTGAAATGGCCAAGGCCCTGGCCGAGAGCCGCGGTGAAGTGGGCGAGTTCGCCCCGCGCATCGAGACCCTCAAGATCCCGACCGACAAGATCCGTGAAGTGATCGGCACCGGCGGCAAGGTGATCCGCGAGATCGTGGAAAAGACCGGCGCCAAGATCAATATCGAAGACGACGGCACCGTGAAGGTCTCGTCCTCGGACGGCTCGCAGATCGATGCCGCCATCAAGTGGATCAAGTCGATCACCGATGAGCCCGAAGTCAACGCCATCTATCAGGGTACAGTCGTCAAGACCGCTGATTTCGGCGCCTTCGTGAACTTCTTCGGGGCCAAGGACGGCCTGGTGCACATCTCCCAGCTCGCCGACCAGCGCGTGGCCAAGACCACCGATGTGGTCAAGGAAGGCGACAAGGTCTGGGTCAAGCTGCTCGGCTTTGACGAGCGCGGCAAGGTGCGCCTGTCGATGAAGGTCGTTGACCAGGAAACCGGCAAGGAAATCGCCAAGGAAGATGCAGCCGAATAAGGCGCGTTTCCAGGAAGCGAAAGCAGGAAAGGCCGGGCATGTGCCCGGCCTTTTCGTTTGGCTCAACGATGTCGTGGCATTCCTGCAACATCGGCCCCTCCATCACATTGCAGCGAGGAACTGCCGTATTGGCGCCACGTTAAGGCCATCAAGCGTTACTCATAAGCGTGACGCGCATGACGTCCGCTTGTCCCCGTCTGCTCCGAGGTAGTTGTTTTGATTTCCCGCCGCCTGTTCCTGCTCGGCCTTTCGGCCACTGCCCTTTCGGCCTGTTCCACCACCCGCCAGCCTGTGGTGCAGGAGCCGGTGATCGATCCCTATTACCAGCGCATGTATGGCCCCGTCATGGGCGAGCCCTATATGGTGGCCGCCATGGATCTGCGCCGCGTCGACCCCAAATGGTGGCGTCAGGAAGTGCCCTATTACACCTCTGAGCGACCCGGCACGCTGGTGGTGGATACCCCGGCGCATTACCTCTACCTCGTGATGGAAAACAACCGCGCCCTGCGCTACGGCATCGGTGTGGGCAAGGACGAGGCCCTGGTGTTCCGCGGCGAGGCCACGATTGGCCGCAAGGCGCAATGGCCGCGCTGGACGCCGACCAAATCGATGATTGCCCGTGAACCCGACCGCTACGGGCCCTATGCCAATGGCATGGAGCCCGGCCCGGAAAACCCGCTGGGGCCGCGTGCGCTTTATCTGTACAAGAATGGCCGCGACACCTTGTTCCGTATCCACGGCACCACCGAGCCCTATACCATCGGCACCAATGTCTCCTCGGGCTGCATCCGGCTGATGAACCAGGACATTATCGATCTCTACGCGCGTGTGCCGGTCGGCGCCCGCGTGACCGTGATCAATGCGCCAGCCGGCGCTGGCCCGGTCGCCACGCCGGGTTTCATCCCCGTGGTGTGACCGACCCCAGTTTCAGGAATTGCCGGCGGCGGACCCCCACCGTAGTCACCCGCTTCCGGCAACACCAAGGCCCGCTCTCCAGTAATGGAGGCGGGCCTTTTGCTTGCCGCAAAGACGGCTAGGCTGAGTTTGACATCGGGCGTGGGGGAAAGCGTGTTCGTTCTGCTCAACGGGTCCTTCGGGATCGGCAAGACCACGACGGCCAAGGCGCTGGTACGGGCACTCCAGGGTGCTGCGATCTCTGATCCGGAGGATGTCGGCTATGTGCTGCGCCGCCTACCGGCCTGGATGCTTGGCCTGCGCCAGCAGCCGGACGACTATCAGGATTTGGCCCTGTGGCGGCGGCTGATGGTCTATCAGGCGCGATTGGTTCATTTGCGCGCCAGAACCGTCATCGTGCCGATGACCTTCACCAATCTCGACTATCTCGATGGCTTTGCAAGCGCGCTGGGTCAGACGGCGCCGGTCAAGCGTATCTGCCTGGTGGCGCCGTTGGAGGTGATCCACGCCCGGCTCGAGCATCGCGCCAGTGCCGAGGGCAGAGCGGGCCTGACCGCGTTCGAACGGCGGCGCTCGGCTGAGTGCAGTTCAGCCCATGCCGACCCGGCCTTTGGCGCGAGGGCGGATGCAACAGGGTCGCGGAAGCAGATCATTGCCGACGTTCTGGCACTTATCGGTCGATAGAGGGTGCATCATCGACGGCCTGGCCAGCGCAACAAAAAGGGCGCGGATTGCTCCGCGCCCCTGTCAATTTCCCGACTGACGAAAAGTCTACAGCGTGCGCTGGACGGTCTCGACGCGGAAGCATTCGATGACGTCGCCCTGGCGGATGTCTTCGTAGTTCTCGAAGGCCATGCCGCATTCCTGGCCGGTCTGGACCTCCTTGACCTCATCCTTGAAGCGCTTGAGCGTCTTGAGCTTGCCTTCGTGGATGACCACGTCGTCGCGCAGCAGACGCACACCGGCGCCACGCTCGACGATGCCTTCGGTGACCTGACAGCCGGCGACCTTGCCCACCTTGGTGATCTGGAAGACCTCCAGGATCTTGGCATAGCCGATGAAGGTTTCGCGGCGTTCGGGCGAAAGCAGACCGCTCATCGCGCTCTTCACGTCATCCACCAGGTCGTAGATGATGTTGTAATAGCGGATTTCGATGCCTTCACGGGTCGCCAGTTCCTGGGCCTGCTTATTGGCACGCACGTTGAACGCAATAATGACCGCCTTGGAGGCCGTGGCCAAGGTCACGTCGGATTCGGTGATGCCGCCCACGCCCTGATGCAGGATCTGCGCCGACACTTCATCGGTGCCCAGCTTGTCCAGGCTTGCCACGATGGCTTCGACCGAGCCCTGCACGTCACCCTTGATGATGAGCGGGAACTTGGCGATGCCCGAGGCCTTGAGCTGGTTCATCATCTGCTCGAGGCTGGTAGCGCCGCCGCCAGCGGTCTTTTCGCGAATGGCACGCTGGCGATATTCGGTGACCTCGCGGGCACGGGCTTCGCTCTCGACCACCGAGAAGCGGTCGCCGGCGCTGGGCACCCCGTTGAAGCCGAGCACTTCCACCGGCACGGAGGGGCCAGCTTCCTTGACCTGCTCGCCCTTGTCGTTGATCAGCGCGCGGACACGGGCCATTTCTGTGCCGGCCACAACAATGTCGCCAACCTTGAGCATGCCGCGCTGGATCAGCACGGTGGCCACGGCGCCACGGCCGCGATCGAGCTTGGCTTCAATGACCAGACCTTCGGCGCGGCCATCATGAGGCGCCTTGAGCTCCAGCACTTCGGCCTGCAGCAGGATGGTTTCGAGCAGCTTGTCGAGACCCTCGCCGGATTTGGCCGAGACTTCCACGTCCAGCACATCGCCGCCCATGGATTCAACGAACACTTCGTGCTGCAGCAGTTCGGTGCGGACCCGCTGCGGATTGGCTTCGGGCTTGTCCATCTTGTTGATGGCCACGATGATCGGAACCCCGGCCGCCTTGGCGTGCTTGATGGATTCAATGGTCTGGGGCATGACGCCGTCATCGGCGGCCACCACCAGAACCGCAATATCGGTCGCCTGGGCACCGCGGGCACGCATGGCGGTGAACGCCTCGTGGCCCGGGGTGTCGAGGAAAGTGACCTTGTTGCCGTTCTTGTCGACCTGATAGGCGCCGATATGCTGGGTGATGCCACCGGCCTCGCCCGAAACCACATTGGCTTCGCGGATGGCGTCGAGCAGGCTGGTCTTGCCGTGGTCGACGTGACCCATGATGGTGACGACCGGAGCACGGTTGGCCAGGTCCTCGGCCTTGTCGTCGGAGGGCAGGTCGAACAGACCTTCCTCGACGTCGGCCTCGGACACGCGCTTGACGGTGTGGCCCAGTTCGGTGGCGATCAACTCGGCGGTATCAGCGTCGATCACATCGGTGATCTTGGCCATTTCACCCTGCTGCATCAGCATCTTGATGACAGTGACGGAGCGTTCGGCCATGCGGTTGGCGAGTTCGCCAACGGTGATGGCCTCGGGGATGATGACCTCGCGGCTGAGCTTGGGCGCATCCTGCTGGTTGCGGCCCATCTTCTTGTCGCGGCGCCGACGCATGGCGGCCAGCGAAGGACCGCGATCCCGATCACTCTCGGTGGTGGCGCTGGCAACCGTCAGGCGGCCACGCGAAGAATTGTCACCTGCCCCCCGGCGCGACGGACGCTCGGGCTGGGCGCGCGAAGCGCGGCGGGCATTCTCGATTTCGGCCTGGGTGGTGGGACGCTGCTGGGGCGCACCGGTGCGGGTGCGGCGGCCATCCGCCTCGCTGGGCGGCGCCGGGGGCACATTGCCGATGGGCGCCATGCCGGCACCAGCCGGACGCGCCCCACCTGGGCGGGCCGCGCCAGTCCCTGCGGGGCGGCGTTCACCTGCCGGACGGGCACCACGTTCACCGTCAGCCGGCCGGCCGGCCGGGCGTTCGGTGCGCTGCGGACGCGGCGGCTGGCCGGGACGGCCGGCCACGGTACGGACCGTGGAGGGGCCAGGATTGCGCTGGCTGGCCGGCACGAATTCCTCGCGCGGCTGCTCGGGCTCCGGACGCGTCGAGGCGGCGGCCTCTTCGGCGCGGCGCGCCTCTTCGGCCTGGCGGCGCTCTTCTTCGGCGCGCGCGGCTTCCTCACGAATCTGCCGGCGGCGATTGTCCTCTTCAATGCGGCGCGCTTCTTCGGCAGCGAAACGCTCCTTGTCCTCGGCCTGACGGGCACCGGCCATGGCCAGCGCCTGGCGGCGGGCTTCGGCCTCGGCCGCGCTCAGGCCAAGAGGGGCGCGATTCTGCTGCTGCATCGGCCGGCCCTGGGGGCGACCGCCCTGGCCGCCGGGCGCACCGGATCGGCCGCCGCCGCCCATGCCAGGCTGCCCGCCGGGCTTGGGCACCACGCGGGTGCGTTTTTCCACGACCACGGTCGAGCGCGAAGGCCCACGCGACGTCCCGCCGGGGCGATTGCCCAGCCCGGCGCCGCCCTTGAGGGTCAGAGTCTTCTTGGCGCCAGTGTCGTCGGAACGCTTGTCGTCGTTATCAGCCATACTACCTATCGTCTTTCGTCCTGTTCCGCGGGCAAAAGCACACCGGACGACGCGATGCGGTCGGTGTGTTCTTCCAGCGTTGGGGCGATGTAGCGGGCCAGTCTATTGGCCTTGTCCACCGCCGATTGGGCTGCCGCCCCTCTTGTGAGGGCAGCATGTATCACATTTTCGAGCCCAAGTGCCAAACCCATTTGCGCACTTGAGAGCGATTCGAAATGCGGCACGTCCGGACCGGTCAGTCCGGCCTCGCGCTTCGCATGGTTGAGGGCCCTGAGGGTCCCCAGCATCTTGTTGCGGCCATCCTCGGCGGCGTCGCTGGCGGTCAGCAGCGCAATGGCCTCGCCCGATTGCAGGACGCCCTTGACCTTGGTTGCTCCCGTGACGAACTGGCCGGCCTTGCGGGCCATGCCCAGAGCCGAAAGCAAACGCTGTTCGAGCCGCAGCCGGGTCAGATCGGCCAGATCGTCGGCCACGCTGACCTGCGCCTTGAGGCTGCGTGAGAAGGCCTTTTTTCTGACGGCTTCGGCCACTGCCGCATGCGACAGCGTGATCCACACACCACGACCTTCGGCGCGCGCCTCGACATCGGGCACGATCTCCCCGTCGGGGCTGAGAACAAAACGCACCAGCGCCTCGACCGGCATTTCTGCCCGGGTCAAGGCACAGGTTCTAACCATTTCTGCGCTCCGGGCCAAGGCCGGGTGCTCCCAAAGGGGCGGTCGTCAGACCGCCGCCTCCTCGGAATAGCCTTCGCCGTCACCTTCGACAGCGAGGTCTTCTTCAGTGATCCAGCCGGCCTTGACGCGGGCCTGCATGATCATGTCCTCGGCTTCCTCCCGCGATACGGGGAAGTCCTTGAAGGTGCCTTCAAAGCGCTTGGTTTCACCATCCTTGCGTTCGGTCCAGCCGATCAGGTCGTCGGCGGCACAGCCGGCGAAGTCCTCGATCGTCTTGATCTCTTCCTGACCCAAGGCCACCAGCATGGCAGCATTGAGACCGGCGATCTCGTAAAGTTCGTCCTCGACACCCAGCGCCTTGCGCTCGGCATCGAATTTCGCCTCGATCTCGGCCAGATATTCGGCGGCGCGGTTCTGGATCTCGGAGGCGGTTTCCTCGTCAAACCCCTCAATCGAGGCGATTTCCTCGGGTTCGATATAGGCCAGTTCCTCAACGGAGGAGAAGCCTTCGGAAGCCAGAAGTTGGGCAACCATCTCGTCAACGTCAAGGGCCTGCATGAACAGGGTCGAGCGTTCGGTAAATTCCTTCTGGCGCCGTTCGCTTTCTTCCTGCTCGGTCAGGATGTCGATATCCCAGCCGATGAGCTGGGAGGCCAGGCGCACATTCTGGCCGCGCCGGCCGATGGCCAGCGAGAGCTGTTCGTCAGGCACCACAACTTCGATGCGCTCGGCCTGCTCGTCCAGCACCACCTTGGCCACTTCAGCCGGCTGCAGCGCGGACACCACCAGATCGGCAATCGAATCGGTCCAGGGGATGATGTCGATCTTTTCGCCCTGCAGTTCGGCGACAACCGCCTGCACGCGGGAGCCGCGCATACCCACGCAAGCGCCGACCGGATCAATCGAGCTGTCATTGGAGGTCACGGCAATCTTGGCGCGCGAACCCGGGTCACGGGCAATCGAGCGGATGGTGATGACACCATCATAGATTTCCGGCACTTCCTGCATGAACAGCTTGGCCATGAACTGGGGATGGGTGCGCGAGAGGAAAATCTGCGGGCCGCGCTGTTCGCGGCGGACGTCGTAAATATAGGCGCGCACGCGGTCGCCATAGCGGAACATTTCGCGCGGGATCAATTCGTCGCGACGGATGATGGCTTCGCCGCGCCCAAGGTCGACGATCACATTGCCGTATTCGACGCGCTTGACCGAGCCATTGACCACTTCGCCGACGCGATTGGTATATTCCTCGAACATCCGGTCGCGCTCGGCGTCGCGCACTTTCTGCACGATGACCTGCTTGGCCGACTGGGCGGCGATACGCCCGAATTCCATGGGCGGGAGCGGTTCGGTGAGGAAATCGCCAACCTTGGCGGTCGGATTTTTCACCTGGGCGAATTTGAGCGTGACCTGGCGGGACGGCTCCTCGACCTCATCGACGATTTCGAGCAGGCGCCACATGCGGGTCTCGCCCGAGCGCGGATTGATCTCGACCTTGATTTCGGTCTCGGCGCCATAGCGGCCCTTGGCGGCCTTTTCCATGGCATCCTGCATCGCCTCGATCACCACCATGCGGTCGATGGATTTTTCGCGGGCAACCGCATCGGCAATCTGCAACAGCTCAAGGCGATTCGCGCTAACGGCCATTTCAGTTCTTCTCCTCAGAGACTTCTTCAGTGTCGGCGTACTCGACCGTCTCGGTCTCGTCGTCGTCGATAGGGTGCAGCTCCTGGTCGGCGCGGGCCATATCCATGAGCTTGTCTGTCATCACCAGCTTGGCTTCGGCAATGGTCGAGAATGCCAGCTTGTGGTTGGGGTCGGTGCCCCCTGGCGCATCGGGCAGAATGATGGTGACGCCATCATCATCGACCGGGCCGATTTCCCCGCGGAAGCGCTTGCGGCCATTGATCATGTCCATGAGTTCGACCTTGGCTTCGTGGCCGATGAAGCGCTCATAATCGCGCTTACGCACCAGCGGCCGGTCGATCCCGGGCGAGGACACTTCGAGGTGATATTCGCGGTCGATCGGGTCTTCCACGTCCAGCACCGGCGAGAGGTCCCTGGAGAGCGCCTCGCAGTCATTGATGTTGAAGCGCCCGTTCTCGTCCTCGGCCATGATCTGCAGCGTGCAGCCGTTTTCCGGGGTGATCTTCACCCGGACCAGTGCAAAGCCCAGATCATTGGCGACCGGCTCGACAATGCGGGAGACACGGGCTTCCAGGCCCGTTTCCTTGATGTAGCGCTTTTCGGTCAGATCGAAAGCCAATTGGGTATCAGTCCAGTCTGGGTGGCCGTGCATGCAAGGGCACACCGCCCGCAGATAAACAAAAAGAGCGGGGGCCGGTCAGGGCACCCACCCTCGAACAGAGAGCAATGATGTTGGCTCTCCTATAGACCTCAAGAAGCCGAAAGGCAAGGCGCCGGGCGCATTACTTCTCCCAGGTGACATTGCCGACATCGGCGCCGGCTTCGTCGAGCAGGCCGCGCAGATCCTTGACCATGGGATCCGGCCCGCAGAGGTAGAAATTCTGGTTGAGGTGCGGGACATGGCTTTTGAGGAAGCCGGCATCGATCCGCTCCTGCATAAGGGACGATTTGGGATCGTCGGTCAGCGTCCAGAGCACTTCAAGCCCCTCCATGGCCTCGAACTCTTCGCGCAGGATGATGTCCTGTTCGGTGCGGTAAGACGCGATCAGGCGGTTGCCGGCGAGCTTTCCTGTGGCATTCAGGTGCCGCAGGATGGCGATGAAGGGGGTGACGCCAGCACCGCCAGCAATGAATGTGCCTGGCCCCTTATATTGAATGGTGCCCCAGACATCGCGCAGGATCAGATGGTCGCCCGCTCCCAATGACCAGAGTTCATTGGTCACTCCGGTATGGTCGAAATAGCTCTTGATGGTCAATTCAAGCGTGTCCGCGTCGGGCAGGCTGGTGAAGGTGAACGGACGCTTCCTGTCACGCCAATCATCGCGGTCAATGCTGACCTCGGTCGCCTGGCCAGGCGTGAAACCATAGCCTTTGGGCCGTTCGAGACGATAGTGCCGGACATTGTGGGTAACGGGGATGGCATCGAGGATGCGGACGCTGGTTTCCATTTCCGGGGTCTCCTTTACCTTCACAATTGCCGGGCGCGTCAGAGGTTGCATCAGCGGGTATCAGGGCGGGAACCCGGTTTCCCCCTGGATACCGGGTTTCCCTCAAAGCCCTTGATTTCCCTTGCTAAACCGTCGGATGGCGGGCGGCAAATTCAAGTGCAAAAAACCTGCAATCGGCTGCTTGTGGGGGCCGGGCCGGGTGCGCATTTCCTGTTCGTTCACAACAGAAAGGAACATCCTGTCATGATCAAGAACAGTGTAATTGCCCTGGTTACCGCCGCCGCCCTTGCCGGCATCGCCGCCCCCGCCATGGCCGGCACCTCGTTGACCGATACCTCGGACAACGACTTCGATGCAGCCTATGTGCTGACCCAGGTGCAGGACAAGGGCATCAATGCCAGCACCGTCGAGGAATGGGGCGACTATATCGTCGCCTCGGTAACCGATGCAAACGGCAAGCAGACCCTGGTCTATCTGACCCCGGTCACCCTCGATGTGGTCAATCTCTAATTGATCGCAAAGCCCGGCGCCGCCAATCTCTGGCGGCGCCCGTAGGCCTTGGCCCTCAAAGAGGTGCGCGGTCATCGGCGGCGTCAAACAGGCGCCGCGCCCGTTCCACCGCATCACGATTGCGCTGGGCAAACCGCTTGAAATCATCGGCCAGGTGCAGCAATTCGCGCCCGAGATCGGTGAGATCATATTCCACCCGCGGCGGAATGGTCGCATAGGCCTTGCGGGTGATGAAGCCGTCCCGCTCGAGTTCGCGCAGGGTGACGCTGAGCGATTTTTGCGGCACGCCGCCCATATTGCGGCGCAACTCATTGAACCGCTTCGTTCCCTCACGCAGTTGCACGATCACCACAAGGGTCCACTTGCCCGGCCGCACGACCAATAGGTCCGCATCGGCAGTAGCGGGATCTTGGGGATCGGACATGGTTCAACTCCGTGACGCTTGCGCACCCGATATGGGTTGTGACGCGCCAAGGTCCAGAGCCGGCAGGCCATAAAGCCGATCAGGGTTGCCGACCGGTTACACCGCCTGGCGCGGAAAACTGAAATAGAACGAGAGCATGCGCCCCTCGCGCCTGGCTTTTCTCTCGTAGCGCGTCGGCTGCCAGCCGGGATAGGGCGTGTGCCAGCTTCCCGGGGCCTGGGGGGCAAAGATGAACGAAGGCTGGCGCAGGATATGGGCCAGGGTCCAATCGGCATAGTCCTCGATATCGGTGGCGAAATTGAACACACCGCCAGGGCGGATCACCCGCGCCAGTTGATCGAGCGTGGTGGGCGAAACAAAGCGGCGCTTGTGGTGCCGGGTCTTGGGCCAGGGATCGGGATAGAGCAGATAGACCTCGTCGACCGAGGCCTCGGGCAGGGTCATCAGCAGCTTGAGCGCGTCGTCGGTATAGAGGCGCACATTTTCGAGGTCATTGGCTTCGATGGCCTGCACCATCTTGCCGATGCCGCCGGTGAAGACCTCGCAGCCGATAAAGCCGGTGCCGGGCTGCTCGGCGGCCTTGCGGGCCAGATGCTCGCCGCCGCCATAGCCGATCTCGATGACGATCCGATCCGCTTCCGGGAACAGGGCCCGCGGATCGAGCTGTTCGGCCAGCGCGATTTCAAAGCGGGGCAATATCTCGGCGACCTGCGCCTTCTGGCCGCCGTGCAGTTTCTTGCCTGAGCGGCGGCCAAAAAAGGCGCGCGGTTCGCCGGAGCGGGTCTTGGGCAGTTCGTGTTCGGTCAACGTAATGTAACAATCTGTTGGCCCGCCTCGATCGCCTTGACGATTGCGGGGAGTCGATCTTCGATGGTTGCCGCGATTGCGGCTCGCCTCATATTGCCCAGCCGCACCCAAACCAGCGGTACCTTGAGAGCACCTGTTCGGACCAGTTGCGCAAAATCCGCGTCGCGGCTGACCACAACGGCACCTGTTTCATTCGCAATTCGGGAAATTGTTGTGTCCGCAGCGTAGCGTGGCATCAGCGATTCCATATGCACACATTCATACCCGGCCGAAATGAACACGCCGACCAGTTTCCCCGGAAGATTGGCGTCGAGGAGAAACTTCATTATTCGGCGGCGACGCCCTTGTGGTCGAGGTGGTCGGCCGCATAGCGAAGCACGGCAGCGAAATCTTCCCGTTCGAGATAGGGGAAATCTTCGAGCAATTCATCAATCGTGTCGCCGGCCGCAAGGGCGCCAAGGATGTCCTGAACCGTTATGCGCGTCCCCAACAAGCGAGGCCGCCCACCGACAATACCCGGGGTCGAGACAATCTTTGGCTCGCGTGGTTCTTCCGACATGTCAGGCTCCAATCCTTGCCGGATTGTACCGCGACCATCTGTGGAGGTAAATCGGCCCGGCGCAGAGCCGGGCCATTTGCTCCTTACGCCACTGCGGCCTTGAGCGCCTTGACCAGGTCGGTCTTCTCCCAGGAGAAGCTGCCGTCTCGGCCGGCCTTGCGGCCGAAATGGCCATAGGCGGCGGTCTTGGCATAGATGGGCTTGTTGAGATCGAGATGGGTGCGGATGCCGCGCGGGGTCAGGTCCATCACCTCGGCCAGCGCCTTTTCCAGCACCGCCTCGTCCACCTTGCCGGTGCCATGCAGGTCGACATAGATCGAGAGCGGCTTGGCCACACCGATGGCATAGGAGAGCTGGATGGTGGCACGATCGGCCAGGCCCGCAGCCACCACGTTCTTGGCGAGATAGCGCGCCGCATAGGCCGCGGACCGATCCACCTTGGTGGGATCCTTGCCCGAGAAGGCACCGCCACCATGGGGGGCAGCGCCGCCATAGGTATCGACAATGATCTTGCGGCCGGTCAGGCCCGCATCGCCATCGGGACCGCCAACAACGAACTTGCCGGTCGGATTGACGTGCCAGACCGTCTCGTCGCTGATCCAGCCTTCGGGCAGGGCGGCGCGGACAATCGGCTCGACGATGTTGCGCACATCCTCGGAGGTCAGGGTCTCGTCCAGGTGCTGGGTCGAAAGCACGATCTGGGTGACGCCGACCGGCTTGCCGTCGCGATACTGCACCGTCACCTGGCTCTTGGCGTCGGGACCAAGCTTGCCGGCAGGACCGTGATTGGCCTTGCGGGCCTCGGTGAGCGAGGACAGGATCTTGTGCGCATAATAGATCGGGGCGGGCAGCAGCTCGGGGGTTTCACGCGCCGCATAGCCGAACATGATGCCCTGGTCGCCGGCGCCAACATCCTTGTTGCCGGCCTCGTCCACGCCGACGGCGATGTCGGCGGACTGGCCATGGAGCAGCACATCGATGCGGCAGGTCTTCCAGTGGAAGCCGGACTGCTCATAGCCAATGGCGCGGATGGCCTTGCGGGCGGCCGACTTGAAGCGGGACGGATTGACCACCGGGGCGCCGGATGCATCGGTAACGATCTGGCCGTCCTTGCCCTTTTTCAGCAGGGTTTGCGGGACGCGCACTTCACCGGCGATAACCACGCGGTTGGTGGTGGCCAGGGTTTCGCAGGCAATGCGGACCTGGGAAGGGTCCATGCCGGCCTTTTTGGCCTCCCTGAACACCAGATCGACGATTTCGTCGGAAATACGGTCGCATACCTTGTCAGGATGCCCCTCGGAAACGGATTCCGAGGTGAAAAGATAGTTGGAACGGGCCACGTTAAACCTCTTTGCAAGTGGCGAGGGCGCACGCGGGAGTGCGCGTGTCCGGCCGTTATGCCGGACACTTTCAGCCTCGTTCTTCGCAGGTCCGGGCCGGGAAAGCAAGAGCCATATAAAGAAAGCTTTATATGGAAGGACTGCTCCGGGCAGCAATTCTTGCCTTGCGACGGGCAAGCCTTCCCAGCGTGATGCCTTTTCTTGGCCACCGCTCTGTGCCAAGGAAGGATTGGTTACAGACAAGCGGATGACAATATGGCCATCAGAGTGCATCGCGGCGATTTGCCCAATCTTTCCAATTATGGCCGCGAAGTTGCGATCGATACCGAGACCATGGGGCTCAACCCGCATCGCGACCGGCTCTGTGTGGTGCAGCTCTCCCCGGGCGATGGCAGCGCCGATGTGGTGCAGATTCCGCAGGATGCGAGCGAAGCGCCGAACCTGGTCAAGCTGTTGTCCGACCCCGGCGTGACCAAGATCTTCCACTATGCGCGGTTCGACGTGGCGGTGCTGCAGAACCGTTTCGGGGTGGTGACCGGGCCGGTCTATTGCACCAAGATCGCCTCCAAGCTGGTGCGCACCTATACCGACCGGCACGGGCTGAAGGATCTGGTGCGTGAATTGTTGAGCGTGGACCTTTCCAAGCAGCAGCAAAGCTCGGACTGGGGCGGGGAGAAGCTGAGCGACGCCCAGCTCGATTATGCAGCCTCGGACGTGCTCTATCTGCACGACCTGAAACGGCATCTGGATCGCATGCTGGCGCGCGAGGGCCGCAGCGAGATCGCCAAATCCTGCTTCGAGTTCCTGCCCACGCGCTGTGCCCTAGATCTGCTGGGGTGGGAAGAAACCGACATTTTTGCCCATAGCTGAGGCCGGGTCGGGAGCCATGCCTGCCGCAACTGCGCCACGCCGGATGTATGATCGCCTGGGGCGGCGCAACCGCATCGTGGCGATCCTGCGCCTGGGCGTGCCGCTGTTGGGCGGCATCGTGCTGGCCGGGCTGCTGGTGCAGATCTATGTTTCGAGTTTTACCGGGCGGTTCAACATCGAGCAGATCAGCGTGACCCCCGATGCCGTGGTCATCGATGCGCCCGAATATGTGGGCACGCTGACCGACGGATCGTCCTATCGGGTCCGGGCGGAAACGGCGCGAGCGCGGGTGGAACAGAGCAATCTGGTGGATCTGAGCAATGCCAGGCTGGTGCTGAACCGGATCGATGGGGTGCAATTGACCATGGAAGCGGCAGTGGCGCAGCTCGATACCGCCGCCCAGTTGACCCTGGTGCCGGGGCAGGCCGATGTTGCCGACAGCACGGGAACCACCGGCACGCTCAACGATTCGGTGTTTGACTGGCAGAACCAGATGCTGACCAGCCGGGGCGCCGTGGCCATCGACTATGCGGATGGCTCGACCATAAGGGCCGATGGCCTGGTCTATGATGCGAGCACCATTATCTGGACGTTCACCGGGTCGACCGTCACCCTGCCCTCGACGCCCGGCGAGGCCGATTCCGGAGCCAGTGGAGAATGAAGGCCATGAAGCAGGCCCGCCTGATTGCCCTGACCACATTACTGCTGGCGTCGCCGGCGCTGGCGCTGGCGCAGAACCGTGTCGAAATCACCGCCGACCAGACGGTGATGAATGACAGCGCGCGCGAGGTGACCTTTACCGGCGATGTGATCGTGATCCATCCCAATGTGACGGTCTGGGCGCCCAAGGTGGTGGCCAGTTATGGCGAGGGCGGCACCACCGATATCAAGACCTTCGTAGCCACGGGCGGCAATGTACGGCTCAAGACAGACGAACAAGACGCCACGGGCGAACATGCCGTCTATACGCCGGGCGACCAATTGCTGCGCCTGACCGGCAATGTGGTGGTCAACAATGCCAGCGGCACGGTCAATGCCACCGAACTGGTGGTGAACCTGGCCACCAATGTATCGACCTTTACCAGCGGCGGCGGCGGGCGCGTGACCGGGGTGTTCACCTCGCAATGAGTGCGCCGTCCCGCCCCCGCATCGACCAGACCGGCTGGCTGGTGGCCCATGGCCTGGCCAAGAGCTTTGGCAAGCGCGAAGTGGTGCGCGACGTTTCGCTGGCGGTGCGCCGGGGCGAGGCGGTCGGACTGCTGGGCCCCAATGGGGCGGGCAAGACCACGGTTTTCACCATGATCATGGGGCTGGTCAAACCCAATGCGGGCAAGATCCTGCTCGACGGGCTGGACATTACCCGGCTGCCCCTGTTCCAGCGCGGCCAGCTCGGCATCGGCTATCTGCCCCAGGAACCCTCGATCTTTCGCGGACTGACGGTGACCGGCAATATCATGGCGGTGCTGGAAAACACGGTGCGCGACAAGGCCGAGCGCAAGCGCCGGCTGGAGGCGCTGCTGGACGAGTTCTCCATCACCCATATCGCCAAGTCCAATGCGCTGGCGCTGTCGGGCGGCGAACGGCGGCGCGTGGAGATTGCCCGGGCCCTGGCCGCAGACCCCGGCTTCATGCTGCTCGACGAGCCCTTTGCCGGGGTCGACCCCATTGCGGTGGCCGAAGTCAAAGGGCTGGTGCGGCAATTGACGCAGCGCGGCATTGGCGTGTTGATTACCGACCATGCGGTGCGCGAAACGCTGGGGCTGGTCGACCGGGCCTATCTTATTCACGGTGGCAAGGTGATGATCCAGGGCAAGCCGGAAACCATTTCGGCCGACCCCGAAGCGCGGCGGGTCTATCTGGGCGAGAGTTTCTCGATCTAGCGGCTCACGAAAGCGTCACAGAGCCGGCATCTGGCACGAAACTTGCCGAGATGACAGATTTGAGTCATGGTCCGGGCGGGAAGCAGCCGCAAGCGGCTGGAGAATTTTTGCACGCAAGGGCCCGTAACGCATGGCGCTTTCGCCACGGCTGGAGTTTCGTCAGTCTCAAAGCCTGACCCTGACGCCACAATTGATGCAGTCGATCAGGCTGCTGCAATTGAGCCATCTCGAACTCAATGACTTCATCGATGCCGAACTTTTGCGCAATCCGATCCTGGAGCGCGAAGAGGGCGGGGACGATGCCGAGCCGGCCGAGGCACCCGAAAAGCGCACCGAGATGAGTGCCTATGAGGACACGGTGGCCCAGGGCGACCGCATCAAGGACGCCGACCAGATTGCCGAGGGCTATGACACCTCGGTGGACAATGTGTTTCCCGATGCCGGACAGGACCTGGGCCGGATTGCCGGGCCAGACCGCAATGGCAGCTTCGAAGGCGGCGAGGCGCCTGACCTAGACCAATATGTGGCCAGTCGGCCGCGCCTGTCCGACCATCTCGAGGCCCAGGCGAATATGGTGCTGCGCACCCCGGCCGACCGGCTGATCGCCCAGCATCTGATCGACGGGATCAACGAGGCCGGCTATCTGGTGGTGGAGCTCGATGCCATTGCCGACTTGCTGGGGGCCGAGCTGGCGGATGTGGAAGCGGTGCTTGAGGCGCTGCAGGGCTGCGACCCGGTGGGGGTGTTTGCCCGCGATGTCGCCGAATGCCTCTCGATCCAGTTGCGCGAACGCGACCGGCTCGACCCGATTATGCAAAAGCTGATCGACAACCTGCCGCTGCTGGCCGAACACAACATGGCCGGCCTGCTCAAAGCAGTGGGGTGCGACCGTGAAGACCTGGCCGACATGCTGGCCGAGATCAGGCTGCTTGATCCCAGACCCGGGCTGGCCTTTGACAGCGGGCCGGTCGAAACGGTGGTGCCCGATGTGTTCGTGCGTCCCGGACCCGATGGGGGCTGGCAGATCGAGCTCAACAGCGAGGTGTTGCCGCGCGTGCTGGTCAACCGGGTCTATTATGCCACGGTCTCGAAAAAGACCCGCGATGCGGCCGAAAAGACCTTCCTGGCCGATTGCCTGAGCACAGCCAACTGGCTGACCAAGAGCCTGGACCAGCGGGCGCAGACCATTACCAAGGTGGCAGCGGAAATCGTGCGCCAGCAGGACGGGTTCCTGACCCATGGGGTGGCGCATCTCAAACCCATGACACTCAAGATGGTGGCCGAAACCATCGACATGCATGAATCCACGGTCAGCCGGGTAACCTCCAACAAATATATGGCCACGCCACGGGGCCTCTATGAAATGAAATATTTCTTCACCACGGCGATTGCCTCGGCCGACGGTGGGGGCGACCATTCCGCCGAGGCCGTGCGTCACCGGATCAAACAGCTCATTGATGCCGAGCCAGCCAGCGCCATTCTCTCTGACGATACAATTGCCGAGATGCTGCGCAAGGAACAGGGGATCGACGTGGCGCGCCGCACGGTCGCCAAATATCGCGAGGGGATGAACATTCCCTCCTCGGTGATCCGGCGCCGGCAGAAAAAGGAACTGGCGCGCATCGCCTGACCGGCGCCTCAAATCATTCGAGCGGAACGGTAAGTGGCAGGTTCATGGCTGTCACGCCTTTTGTTGCCATTTGTGCCGGTTGTTGCGCATGGACAGCATGATTGGCCGGGTCTAGCATCCTTGCTGTCGGCACCCCATGTCTGGGAAGTCGGCAGACGCAGGTCCCGTCAAGCCGGGAGCGGCTTTTCGGAACTCTCGTGTCGAGCCAAACGACCGAAAGGAACAAGAGCCATGACCCTACGCGTTTCGGGAAAGAACATGGATGTTGGCGATGCCCTCCGGGGCAAGGCGGAGGAGCATTTCGCCTCTGTCGTCGGAAAGTATTTCGACGGCGGCTATGACGGCCATCTCACCCTCACACCGGACGGTATCGGTTTTCGCGCCGATTGCGTTGTGCACCTGGATTCGGGCGCAACGCTGCAGGCCAGTGCCCAGGCAGGCGACGCCACCAGCGCCTTTGAAGTCATGGCGCTCAATATCGAAAAGCGCCTCAGGCGCTATAACCGCAAGCTCAAGCAGCATCGCCGCGGCAATGGCGCCAATGGCATTGACGGGCTCACCGCGCAATACACCGTGTTCGGCTCGACCGACGAATATGACGAGCTCGACGAGGATTTCGCCCCCGCCGTCATCGCGGAAGCCACCAAGAATTTGCGCGAAATGAGCGTGGAGGAAGCGGTGATGGAGCTCGATTTCTCTGGACAACAGGTCGTGATGTTCCGCCATGCTGGACATGGCGGGCTGAATGTGGTTTACCGCCGCGCAGATGGCAATATTGGCTGGGTCGATCCGGCCCTGAGCGCAAATTGACTGGCGCTCCCAAAGCCCGAACGCTTGGTAGATCCTAAGGCAGATTTATGGAATTGGCCGATATTCTGGCAAAGCACGCCGTGCTGACTTGCACCGGCGTGTCTGACAAGCGCCAGATCTTTGATATTCTTGCACAAAAGGCCGCAGAACTGACTGCTTTCCCTGCCAGCCAGATCCTTTCGACCCTGGTGGGCCGGGAGGAGCTTGGCTCGACGGGCCTGGGCAATGGCATTGCCATTCCCCATGGCAAGATCCAGGGCCTGAAAGGCGTGACCGCGGTTTTTGCGCGGCTCGACCAACCGATCGATTTCGATTCGGTGGATGACGAGCCGGTGGATCTGGTGGTGATGCTGCTGGCCCCGGTCGGCGCCGGTGCGGATCATCTGAAGGCCCTGTCGCGCTTTGCCCGCCTGCTGCGGACCGAAAGCGTCACCGATCAATTGCGCCGCGAAACCGATCCGGCGCAGTTGCATGCGATCCTGACGGCGCCGCTGGAAGACACCTACGCGGCCTGAGCCGGGCGCAGAAAAGACAATAAAACCCCCAACAGCCTGGCTGTGGGGGTTTTGCTTTGTCCGGACGGGTGTTGGTCCGCCGGCTAGTGCAGGGTGGCGACGCCGATATTCTGGTCGCCGAGCCATTCGGCGACGGCTTCTGTGGTGTCAGCCACCATCAGCGGTGTGCCATCGGCTGACATCACCAATTGATATTGGGTCGCACCATCGAACTCGGCGTCCTCGATCAGGCCCGCAAGCAAGAGGCCGGAAACCGGTTTGACATAAGCGACGGCATCCCCGCCCAGCGCAGCGAATTGCGCGCGCGTCAGGTCCTTGAGCGGGTTGGCGGCATCCATGGCCGCTTCGGAATTGCGCTTGTCCATCATTGTGTCGGCCCTTTCTTCTGTTTCCTCAAACTGAGCGAATGTCGATCTGTCGGGCGATCTTGGGCGCCGGTGGGCGCTCAAGCATAATAACGAGCATACCATGCCCCAGAGTTGCATCCTTCACATTCATGCCATCGGCAAGAAGAAAGGTGCGCTGGAACTGGCGGGTCGCGATCCCGCGATGCAGGAAATCACGGCCGGGTTCGTCCTTCTGGCGGCCGCGCACCTGCAACTGGTTGTCCTCCACGCTCACCTCGAGGTCGGATTGAGCAAATCCGGCCACGGCGATGGAGATGTGGAACCTTTCGGCGCCATCCTCGCCCGTGGTGCGTTCGATATTATAGGGAGGATAGCCCTCCGCTGACCGGGCCAGCCGGTCGATACGCTCCTCGAAACTGTCGAAGCCGAGGAGAAAGGGGGCGGAAAACACCGAGATACGCGACATCAAAAGCGTCCTTGAGCATCAAGCAACGTCTGGTGCGCGACCCGTAAACTCTGGCATCGCGAACCTGCCAGAGATATGGGTCAGACGAGCAAAAGGTTCAAGTCATGTCCCAGACCGTCGCCATCATCACGCCGGCCTACAAGGCGCAGTCCACCCTGACCACCACGGTCAGGAGTGTCATCGAGCAAACCCATGCCGACTGGCAACACTGGATCGTGGCCGATGACGGTTTCGATTATGGCGCGTTTCTCGATGAACAGGGGCTGAATGATCCCCGCCAGGTGTTTCTGACGAGCGGCGGGGTGAGCCGAGGCGCATCGGTGACCCGCAATGTAGCGCTTGAGAAGATCGACACCCCGTTTGCCGCTATTCTGGACGCCGATGACCGGCTGAAGCCGGGCAAGCTCGAACAGGCGATGGAAATGCTCGACCGGCATGGCATCGTCACCACGGCGCTTGACGTGATGAGCGAGGATTTCCGGCATTTGCGCCATGTCGGCGCGGGGCCCGACCGGGTGCTGAGCCCCGGCGAGCACAAATGGGTGAGCCTTTCGATGGACGCCATGGTGGTGTGGGACCGGCGGCGCGGCGACGGGCGGTTCGACCCGGAGATGAGCAATATGACCGATCTCGAATTCTTGCTGCAGCTCTATTCGACCACTCCGCAGAGTTATCATCTGGGCACGCCGCTGCATGACTATATCAAGCGCGATGGCTCGATGAGCAATGCCAGGGACGTTACCGCGGGGATGATCGCGTCCAAGCGCGAAATCATCACCCGGCTGGAGGCGGGGCGCTATGGCTTGAGCGAAGCGGATGTTGCCGGACTGGTCGGGTTTCTCAATATCTCGATCCTGGCCGAGGCCACCTATGGTGCGGCCATGGCGGCGCGGCCGGGGCTGCTGTTTGAGGATCACATCGAGCCAATGCTGAGCGCAGCACGGGGCTGACAACCAGGCCGAACAAAGAGCAACCGTGTCGAAGCCGGTAATGCTCCTTCGTCGATGAACGGACAGCAAGGGAGATACGGATGGATACGCAGACCGATATTCTCAGGACCGATGGCATCATCTGGCATACGGCAATCAGCCTTGATGGCTTTGCCGCCGATGCGAATGACAGCCTGATGTTCATGATGGGTGAAGGCGAAGAGGCCGGCCCGCCGCCGGACAATCCACTGGTCGACATGGTCATGGCCAATGTTGGTTGTACGCTGGGCGGGCGGCGTGGCTATGATCTCTGCCAGGGCTGGGACGAGATTCCCAAGGCTTATGGGCTTGACGACATTCCCGAATATGTGGTGACGCGACGACCCTTTCCGGACGATCCGCGCTTCTTCTGGGCCGATGGCCATGACCTGCCGGGCGCCGTGGCCAAGGCGAAGGCAAAGGCCAATGGCAGAATGGTGGTCATACTCGGGCCGACCTTGGGATCAGCCATGCTGCGGGCGGGCCTGGTCGACCAGATCTTCCTGCAGGTTGCTCCGGTGATGGTCGGCGCGGGCGTAAAGATCTTTGCCGACACTGGCGAGCGGCCGGTCGATCTGACGCTCATTCATTCCGGTCGAGTGGGTCAGGGTATCAACCTGGTTTATGAGCCGAAGCGGAAATAGCGCAGAGGCCTTGCCACTCCCGCCTTTTCCCCTTATGAAGCGCCATCTCCGGACCGCCCGGCCAAAAGGCATGCCGTGGCGGTCTTTGAATGCGATGGGCCTCAAATCCATCCAAAATACTCTAAAGGACCAAGCAAAATGCCCAAAATGAAGACCAAGTCCGGCGCCAAGAAGCGGTTCAGCTTCACCGCCACGGGCAAGGTGAAGTCCGGCGTTGCCGGCAAGCGCCACCGCCTGATCAGCCACAACGCAAAGTACATCCGCACCAACCGCGGCACCAAGATCCTGTCCAAGGGCGACGAGGGTCTGGTGAAGTGGTACATGCCGTACAACCGCTAAGCTGGAAGGACACTAGAAAATGGCACGCGTAAAAAGGGGCGTAACCGCCCACGCTCGTCACAAGAAGGTCTTGAAGGCCGCCGAGGGCTATTATGGCCGTCGTAAATCCACGATCCGTATTGCCAAGCAGGCCGTCGAAAAGGCCGGCCAGTACGCCTATCGCGATCGTCGCGTCAAAAAGCGCAACTTCCGGGCTCTCTGGATCCAGCGCATCAACGCCGCTGTGCGCGATCACGGCCTGACCTATGGCCGATTTATCGACGGCCTCAGCAAGGCCGAGATTGCTGTTGACCGCAAGGTGCTGTCCGATCTCGCGATCACCCAGCCCGAAGCGTTCGCAGCCCTGGTCGTCAAGGCCAAGGAAGCGCTGGCATATCTGGAAAGCGTGGACTCCGTGACCCACGCCCGCGTCACCGCTTAAATTCTCCCAGCTCTGCTGAGGCTGAAAATTGCGCCTTGCGCCGCCCGGAAGGGCTGGCGCAGGGCGTTTTGTTTTGGTCTAACCACCACTGATTTTTCATAGACCTCATGGTGGGCCCGTCGAGCCACGAGGTCGCGGGCACCCCGGTTACCGACCTCCCCCTTCGACAGGCTCAGGATGAGGTCTTGCGAGAGTTCAGCATGTCCCTGCAAACACAAATCGAAACCCTGCGCAGCGAATTGTCCAGCGCCATAGCCGGCGCGGACAGTGAGGCAGCGCTCGAGACTGTGCGCGTTTCGGCGCTGGGCAAGAAAGGCAGTGTGTCGGCCCTGCTTGCGACACTGGGATCAATGGCACCCGACGAGCGCAAGACCGCCGGGCCGGCGATCAATGGGCTCAAGGGCGAGATTGCCGGGCTGATTGAAACGCGCAGCGCCGAGCTCAAGGCCGCCGCCCTGGAAGCGCGCCTGGCGGCCGAGACGGTCGATGTCACCCTGCCGCTCAAGCCCGCACCCACCGCGCGCGGCCGGATACATCCGATTTCCCAGACCATTGACGAGATCACCGCGATCTTTTCGGACATGGGTTTTTCCATTGCCGAAGGGCCCGATATCGAGACCGACTATTTCAATTTCACGGCGCTGAACTTCCCCGAAGGCCACCCGGCGCGCGAAATGCACGACACTTTCTTCATGAAGCCGGGGCCCGACGGGGTGAAGAAGGTGCTGCGCACCCACACCTCGCCGGTGCAGATGCGCGTGATGCAGAAAACCAATGAAAAGCCGGCGGCGAGCTATATCACCCCCGCCATGGACCCGCCGATCCGCGTGGTTATGCCCGGCCGCACCTATCGCAACGATAGTGACCAGACGCACACGCCGATGTTCCACCAGGTGGAGGGCCTTGTCATCGACAAGTCGAGCCATATCGGCCAGTTGCGCTGGGTGCTGAAAGAATTCCTGAAGGCCTTTTTCGAAGTGCCCAGTGTCACGCTGCGCTTCCGCCCGAGCTTTTTCCCGTTCACCGAACCCTCGATGGAGGTCGACGTGCAGTGCGACCGCTCGGGGTCCGAGGTGAAGATCGGCGAGGGCAATGACTGGCTCGAAATCCTCGGCTGCGGCATGGTGCACCCGAACGTCATCCGCAATGCCGGGCTCGATCCCGATGTCTATCAGGGCTTCGCCTGGGGCATCGGTATCGACCGCATCGCCATGCTGAAATATGGCATGCCGGACCTGCGGGCGTTCTTCGACGCCGACCAGCGCTGGCTCGAGCATTACGGGTTCCGGCCGCTGGACCTGCCGACGCTGTTCGGGGGGCTTTCGAGCTAAGCACCGATGGCCAACGCCCTCACCACACGAGAGCCGATCCGGTTCAGCTTTGGCGACACGCCGGAGTTGGCTGACGATTTGCTCGCTTTGGTGCTGGCGGGAAAAAAGACCGCGACCTGCGGGGCGTTGCGCGACTATGGCCAGGGCGGCGAGCCCATGCCGGAGGTCGGCCGCCGCGACGTGGTGCTTAATGGCAAAGGCGAAGAGGCCTGCGTCATCGAGACCATCTCCGTCGAGACCAAGCGCTTCGACGATATTGACCCCAGCTTCACCGATCTTGAAGGCGAAGGCCCTTATGCCGAATGGCGGGCGGGGCACGAGGCCTTCTTTGCCCGCAATGGCGGGTTTTCGCCTGACATGCAGGTTGTCTGTGAGACCTTCCGGCTCGTGACCGTGCTGCCGGCGGGGCGCGCAGTCTATCATCGCGTGGCGACGCCGATCTTCATTGTGACCGATATCGAGAGCGACGGGCCGACGCCGCTGCACAATTCCATGCTGAGCTTTGCCTCGGTGGCGGTGACAGCAGATGGCGCGCGCCATGGTGAATTCGAAGCCGTGCTGACCCCGCGCCCGGACCGGAAGCAGAACGAAACCACCATGGCGTGGTGGGCGACCCAGCCCGAAGCCTGGGCGGCGGCGACGTACAATGCCGAGGACCCGGCAATTGTCATGCCGCGCTATGCCGACTGGGTGGAGAGCCTGCCCGGCCCGAAAGTGTTCGTGGCCGCGCCGATGATCTTTGATGGCCTCTGGATGGACCATTATCTGGATGAATATGCCGGCACGCGGGCGCTTTCGGGCCCGTTCAAGGGGCGGCAGATTTTCCGCGGCGGCGGCATCTGCCTTTACACCATGGCCGGCACGCTGCGCGGCGCGCCCTATCTCGACTGGGGCATGAGCAAGCTGCCGGCCGAGTTCTACGGCCATATTCCGCACACCCACAGGGCAATCGATGATGCCCGCGGCTTTGCCAATGTGCTGGTCGAACTCTTGCAACTTTCTTCGGCGCTGCCCCCGATCACCGGCAGCGTCAGCGACTTCCGCTAAGGACCTGAAAAGATGAAATTCACCCTCGACTGGCTCAAGGAACATCTGGACACCGAGGCCTCCGCCGACGAGATCGGCAAGGCGCTGACCATGATCGGTCTCGAGGTGGAGGCGATTGAAAGCCAGGGCAAGGCGCTGGAAGCCTTCGTGACCGCCCATATCGTTTCGGCCGAGCAACACCCAAACGCCGACAAGCTGCGTGTATGTAAAGTTGACGCGGGCACCGGCGAGCTGATCGACGTGGTCTGTGGCGCACCCAATGCCCGCACGGGCCTCAAATCCGTCTTCGCTTTCCCCGGCACCTATATCCCAGGCAAGGACATGACCATCGGCAAGGGCAATATTCGCGGGCAGGTGTCCAACGGCATGCTGTGCTCCAATGCCGAACTGGAACTGAGCGAGGACCATGACGGCATTATCGAACTGCCTGAGGATGCGCCGGTGGGCGTGAAATATGTCGATTATGCCGGCATGGATGGCGTGGTCTTCGACATTTCCATCACCCCCAATCGGGGCGATGCGACCGGCGTTTATGGCGTGGCGCGGGATCTCGCCGCCTTTGGCCTGGGCACGTTGAAAGCCAATGATTTCACACCCATCCCTTCCACAGGCCCGAGCCCGATTGCGCCGCTGCCGCACCAGTTCGATGCGGATGAGCCCAAGGCGATCCGAAAGTTTGCCGGGCGGTACCTGAAGAACATCAAGAACGGCCCTTCGCCCGACTGGCTGCAGCAGCGGTTGCGAGCCGTTGGGTTGCGGCCCATCAACGCGGTGGTCGACATCACCAATCTGGTCTCGCTCGGCTGGGGCCGGCCGCTGCACGCCTATGACGCCGACAAGGTTGAAGGCACGATGGTGCTGCGCAATGCGCGTGGCGAGGCGTTCGACGCGCTCGACAACAAGGTCTATACGCTCGACGAGAGCATGACCGTCATCGCCGACGACAAGGGCCCGCTCTGCCTGGGCGGGATCATGGGCGGGATCCGCTCGGGCGTCACCGAGGAGACCACGAATGTGTTCATGGAATGCGCGAGCTGGGACCCTGATCTGATCGCCCAGTCCGGCCGCAAGACCGGCATAGTCTCAGACGCGCGCTATCGGCTTGAGCGCAGTGTCGATCCGGCGCTGACCGAACCGGGCATGGAGCTGGCGACGCGGCTGGTGCTGGAGCTGTGTGGCGGCGAGCCGATGGAGCCGGCGATATCGGGCGAGGATGTGTTTCCTGATACGCGCGTCGACTTCCCGCTGGCCGAGGTCAACCGCCTGACCGGTCTTGATGTTTCGGCAGACGAGATCGAGGCGATCCTGGGCAGGCTCGGCTTTGCCATGGAGGGCACTGGCCCGGTGCGCAACGTCAAGGTGCCGAGCTGGCGCCCGGACGTGACGCAGAAGGCGGACCTGGTCGAGGAAGTGATGCGCATGGTGGGCGTGGACAATGTGCCGGTCGAACCGCTGCCGCGGCTGACCCATGTCGCGCCACGCATGCTGACCACCATCCAGAACCGCCGTCGTATCGCCCGCAGAGCGCTGGCGGCACGCGGGCTGGACGAGGCGGTGACCTGGAGCTTCATCAGTCACGACGAGGCGGCCCGCTTCGGCGGGGGCACCGAAGACCGGCAATTGGCCAATGCCATTGCCTCGGACATGACCGATATGCGCCCCTCGCTGTTGCCGGGCTTGATCGCCGGGGCGCGCCGCAATGCCAATCGCGGCTTTGCCGATGTGGCGCTGTTCGAGGTCGGGCAGATTTTCCTGTCGGACCAGCCCGAAGGCCAGCACACCTATGCGTCCGGTATTCGCACCGGCACGGCAACGCTGGACGGCGCCGGCCGCCACTGGTCGGGCAAAGCCGAAGCGGTTGGCGTGTGGGATGCCAAGGCGGACCTGGCCGCCGTGCTTGATGCGCTGGGGGTCGATATCGAGAAGGTGCAGGTGCTGCCCGAAGCGGCGGACTGGAGCCATCCGGGGCGCGGCGGGCGCATTGCCCTTGGTCCCAAGGTGACCTTGGGCTGGTTTGGTGAACTGCATCCGGCGCTGAGTGCCGAGCTCGACATAGAGGGCCCCGTGGCGGCGTTCGAGATCGATCTCGATGCCATTCCAGAACCGCGCAAGAAGGCCACCAGGACCAAGCCGGCGCTTGCGCTCAGCCCGTTCCAGCCGGTCTCCAGGGACTTTGCATTCGTGATGGATCGTGGCGTGACTGCTGCCGCCATCCTCAAGGCCGCCCGGGGCGCCGACAAGGCGCTGATCAAGGACGTGGGCATTTTCGACGTCTTCGAGGGCAGCCATGTGGGTGAGGGCAAGAAATCGGTGGCTATCGAGGTGACGCTGCAACCGCGCGAGCGGACGCTGACCGATGAGGAAATCGACAAGGTTTCCTCGGCCGTGGTGGCGGCGGTGACCAAGACGACGGGCGGCGAATTGAGGAAGTAGCTCTTCTCGCCCCTCCCCCTTGCGGGGCGGGAGGCGGCGCCAGGCCGAAGGCCATAGCAACGCTGGGGAGGAGGTTGTCTGGCGCCATGCGCTTGAAGCACCCCCTCCCAGCCTCCCCCGTCAAGGGGGAGGTGCCGGGCCGGTGGCATGACCGGCATTGTGTCCAAATTCGGAGACTCTCTTGTCCCGCACCGACGCCATTCTCGCCCGCTTGAGCAAGCTGCATCCCAGGCTGATCGATCTCAGCCTGGATCGCATGATCCCGCTATTGGAAAAGCTGGGCAATCCGCAGGACCACCTGCCGCCCACGATTCATGTTGCGGGCACCAATGCCAAGGGGTCGACCATTGCCTATCTGCGCGCCTTTCTCGAGGCGGCCGGCAAGACGGTGCATGTCTATAATTCTCCGCATCTGGTGCGGTTCAACGAGCGTATCCGCCTTGCCGGCACGCTGGTGGGCACGCGAAAACTCAATGCGGCGCTCGAAGAGGTCGAGCAGGTCAACAATGGGGATCCGATCACCTTTTTCGAGGTGACGACGGTGACCGCCTTCAAGCTGTTTGCCGACACGCCGGCCGATTTCCTGCTGCTCGAAACGGGCATGGGCGGGACTTATGACACGACCAATGTGGTGCGCCATCCGCTCGGCACGATCATCACGCCGATCGATTATGACCATCAGGGGTTCCTGGGCAATTCGCTGGCTGAAATTGCCTCGAACAAGGCCGGTATCCTCAAGCGCGGATCAAAGGCGGTGATGGGGATCCAGCACGAAGAGGCCCGTGCGGTGCTTGAGCGGGCCGCGCGACGGCTGGGCGTGACGCCGGTCTGGCAGAATGAGGATTTCCACGGCACCGAACAGGATGGGCGGCTGGTCTATTCCGACGAGGACGGGTTGCTCGACCTGCCGCCTCCGGCCCTGCCCGGCCCGCACCAGTTCGACAATGCCGGGCTGGCCATTGCCGCGGCCCGCCAGTTTGGCCTGCCGATTGACGCGGCCGGTTTTGCCGAGGGGCTGCGGCGGGTCACCTGGCCGGCGCGCATGCAACCGATTCGCGCAGGCAAGCTGCGCGACCTGCTGCCGGAAGGCCATGAATTGTGGCTCGATGGCGGGCACAATCCACATGGCGCAGCGGCTCTGGCCCGCACCATTGCCGGCATGCCGGAAAAGCCGCTGGTGCTGATCATGGGGATGATGAACAATCGCGCGCCGGAAGATTTTCTCGAGGTGTTTCGCGACCTGCATCCGGCCCAGGTGCTGACCCTGACCATTCCGGGCGAGGAGAACGCCCACAAGTCCGAAGAGATTGCCGCCCGGGCGCGGGCGCAGCGCTTCCCCGCCAAGGCCATGCGCTCGATCACCAGCGCACTCAAGGCGGCCGCAGGCTTCGAAGGCGCAAGAGTGCTGATTTGTGGCTCGCTTTATCTGGCGGGCGATGTGCTGGCCAAGAACGGCACCATCCCAGACTGAGCGGACATCCCCGCGCTATGGCGTGAGCTGGAAGCGCTCAAAACGGCCCAGCTCTGTGTCGATGGCCGCCTTGGCCTCGGCACCGACATCCTCCAGCCAGGTCCATTGCTGCACCAAGAGGGACTGGTTTGCCCTATCAGTCTTGAGATCGATGGCGGCCACAACGCGGTCATCAACCAGTACCGGCAAGGCAAAATAGCCATATTGCCGCTTGGCCGCCGGCACATAGGCCTCGAAGATATGGTCATAGCCGAACATCAGCTTGAGTCGCTTGCGCTGGATAATCAGCGGATCGAAGGGCGAAAGAACATGCACCCGATTGGCCGGTGGCGGGGCCACCTGTTCCAGCGCCTGGCTGGTGGTCCAGTGCGGGTTCTTTTCGGCGCCTTCGATGCTGACCGGCACAAGCAGGCGCCTGCGCACGCGGCTCTCGATCAGCTCGCGCACCGCCTTTTTGGCCGGGGCGTTGAGGTGGCAGATCGAATCCAGGCTCACAATGCCCTGGCTGCGCAGGGCCCGATCGAGCAGATAGGCGGTGACCTGCCGCTCGGTGGCGGGGCGCGGGGCCTTTTCCCAGCCGAAATGGCGCCCGATCAGATCATAGGTCTTGAGCATGCCCTGGCGTTCGGCAATGGCGACGAGGCCCTGGTAGAACATCAATTGCAGCACGCGCTTGGAGGGCTTGCGGCTGGCCCAGGGATGGGTCTTGTCGACCAGTTCGTCATCATCGATGTCGCGGATCGACAGCGGCCCCTCATTTTTCAGGCGCCGGGTCATGGCGCTGACTTCGGCCCTGGTCACCGAGCCGAACCAGGCGCTGGGGTTATCGCGATAGGCCTTCATGGCGGGTATGAAAAAGGGCAGGTCGGCGGTGGGGACGTAGCTCAGGGCGTGCGTCCAATACTCAAAGACCGACTTTTCTGCCGATTGCTGGCTGGCGAGGTCGCTGCGCTGATAGGCCGGAATGCGGGCATAAAGAATATGATGGTGGCAGCGTTCGATGACATTGATGGTGTCGATCTGCACATAGCCCAGATGTTCGATCGCGGCACGCGTCGCCGCCGGCCCGGCACCGAAGGGTTCGGTTTCATCGAGCCTTTGCGCCCTCATCCAGATGGCGCGGGCCTGGGCGGGGGTGAGGGTAACAGGCTTTTTGGGCACAAGTGATTCCTGATTGGGACGGAAACGATGTCAGATCAGGTCAGCGTGTCAAATGAAGGCAGGAGGGAGGTGTTTGGACGCCCTTGAGCTCTCAGAGTCGCTTCCTGGAGAAGGCCGCCCTGAGGCAGATTTGAGGTATTTTTCGAATGCGAGGGCCCGCTCCCTGTCATTGAAGCCAAGATAAGTCTGAATCTGCCATGGTCCATACTTTGCGGTATGACTAACAAGCCCAGAATTGTGCCGAGCCAGACGCGCGCCAAGGTCATGCGTTGTGCCGACATAATGTCGGCCCGGTTCACTTTGACTGCGCAGGATGTAGACATATTGCATGGTCATCCCCCAAATCAGGAATGACCAAACTCTAGCTCTCTTGGGCGGGCAAGACAGCAGGAAGTTCAGATCGTTTGGAATACGGGTCAGGGACGGGTCCGTCTTCGTCGCCTGCGGCAACTACGACGCGACAGCCTTCGCAGTGTTCAGCAAAAAAAACTTCGTGCAGGCCTCACGGGCCTGCCAAGCCGAAGCTGCATAGCAGCGAAGGCTGGTGGAGCCTAGCGGGATCGAACCGCTGACCTCTTGCATGCCATGCAAGCGCTCTCCCAGCTGAGCTAAGGCCCCATCCGAACAAGCGGCGCGTGGCGCGCCCTTGCGGTAGAATTGGGTTCGTCGGGGCGTTGCCCGTCCGAAGCGAGGCGGAACCTATTGGAACAATCCGCCACATGCAAGTGCCTAAATGACACTTTTTTATCCCGCCGGGGAAAACCCGACCCCGGCGGAAAAAGATAAATTAAATCAACGGTCTTCGTCGTCGCCAACGTCGAAACCGAGGCTGTCGTCTTCGTCCTCGTCTTCTTCGAGGAAGGTGTCTTCATCGTCATCGCCCAGGTCTTCGTCGACCTCGACATCTTCGACATCAGGGATATCGTCGCCGCTTTCCTCGGCGTCGGCCTCTTCAAGGCTGACGATCTCGGGCGCTGCAGTATCCTCGACTTCTTCTTCTTCGATCTGCTCTTCGTCATCCACCTTGCGGGCGGTGACCGGGCTGGGCTTGCCGGGCAGGGTTTCGAAGAAGGACCGCGGATAGCTCTTGCCGGTATAAGGCGAGACGATCGGGTCCTGGTTCAGGTCGTAGAACTTCTTGCCGGTATCGGGGTCGGTCCGCTTGGTACCGCGTTCAGTGGCCATCTCTCATGCCTCGTCGAATAAGGAGAATTGCGGGCGCTTCAGTAGCCGCGAACGCCCATTTCGGTTCGTCCGGTTATGGGCAAAGCCCTGCCCTGTCAAACGCAAAATGCGCGATTGCCGGACTCCCCCGCGCTTCGAGCAGGCTCCGAACAGTGTCCGGACCGCCTCTTGCCCTTCGCCACCGGCACCGTTATCGGCTTGAATCAGCCGATCACTTCTGGGGGACAGGACATGATTATTGCCGTGGATGGACCTGCCGCCTCGGGCAAGGGGACGCTGGCCGCGGGCCTCGCGCGCCACTACGGACTGCCTCATCTGGACACCGGCCTGCTCTATCGCGCGGTGGGCCTGGCGGTGGCCGACAAGGTGGATGGCCCGGCCTTTGAAAGCGCGGCCATTGCGGCGGCACAGGCGCTCGATGCCGGACATCTGGATGATCTGGCGGCGCTGACGGCGGCCGAAGCCGGGGTGCTGGCCTCCAAGGTCGCGGTGATCGCCGGGGTGCGCGCGGCGCTGTTCGACTTCCAGCGCAATTTTGCCACCGGGCCCGATGGCGCCGTGCTGGACGGGCGTGATATCGGAACACGAATCTGCCCCGATGCCGATGTGAAACTGTTCATCCAGGCCGACAGCAAGGCGCGCATGGAGCGCCGCGCCCGGCAATTGGAAGCGCGGGGCGTGGCGGTTGATCGCTATGCCCTGTTCCACCAGATCGAGGAGCGCGACGCGCGCGACATGCTCAATCCGCATGGAGGCTTTTACCAGGCGGACGACGCGCACTTGCTCGATACGACACAACTCGATATAGAAGCCGCACTCCGCGCTGCCATCGCGATTGTCGAGAAGGCCATGGCGCTCAAGGCAGGGGGGCAAAAGCCCTCCTAATTTCCTCCTTGGGCCCGTTCCTTTCGAGCGATCACCCAGGCGCTGGCCCGGATCCATGAAATACCCAATCAACCTGTTCCTTGAAGCGGTGCTCCGTGCGCCGGCTTTGGCATTTGCCGAAGCGGACCCGTCTTCGGGCTCAGGTTTGCAACCCTCAACGACCGGCGCACCGGAGAAAAGATTTGGCACAGCAGACTGTGACGAAAGAAGATTTTGAATCGATGCTGCTCGATTCCTTTGTCGACAACGATGCCGCTGAAGGCACCGTCGTCAAAGGTCGGGTCGTGGCGATCGAAAAGGACCTGGCCATTGTTGACGTTGGTCTGAAGACCGAAGGCCGCGTCCCGCTGAAGGAATTCGGCCAGGCCGGCCGTGACGGCACCATCACCGTGGGTTCGGAAGTCGAGGTCTATGTCGACCGCGTCGAGAACGCCGTCGGCGAAGCCGTGCTGAGCCGCGAAAAGGCCCGCCGCGAAGAGAGCTGGGTCAAGCTCGAAGAGAAGTACAACGCCAATGAGCGCGTTGAAGGCACCATCTTCAACCAGGTCAAGGGTGGCTTCACCGTTGATCTCGAAGGCGCCGTGGCCTTCCTGCCGCGTTCGCAGGTCGACATCCGTCCGATCCGCGACATCGCGCCGCTGATGAACGTGCCGCAGCCCTTCCAGATCCTCAAGATGGACAAGCGCCGCGGCAATATCGTGGTGTCGCGCCGCGCCATTCTCGAAGAATCGCGCGCTGAACAGCGTTCGGAAATCGTCCAGCAGCTCGAAGAGGGCCAGGTGGTCGATGGCGTGGTCAAGAACATCACCGATTACGGTGCGTTCGTGGACCTGGGCGGCATTGACGGCCTGCTGCATGTCACCGACATTGCATGGCGCCGCGTCAACCACCCGTCCGAAGTGCTCACCATCGGCGAGACCATCAAGGTCCAGATCGTGCGCATCAACCACGAGAGCCACCGCATCTCGCTGGGCATGAAGCAGCTTCAGGCCGATCCTTGGGAAGGCATCGAGGCGAAGTATCCGATCCAGGCCAAGTTCACTGGCCGCGTGACCAACATCACCGACTACGGTGCCTTTGTTGAGCTCGAGCCGGGCATTGAAGGCCTGATCCACGTCTCGGAGATGAGCTGGACCAAGAAGAACGTGCACCCCGGCAAGATCGTCTCGACCTCCCAGGAAGTCGAAGTGGTCGTGCTCGAGGTCGATCCGGACAAGCGCCGCATCTCGCTGGGTCTCAAGCAGACCCTGCAGAACCCGTGGGAAGCTTTCGCCGAAAAGAACCCGGTTGGTTCCACCATCGAAGGCGAAGTCAAGAACAAGACCGAATTCGGCCTGTTCATCGGCCTCGAAGGCGATGTGGACGGCATGGTTCACCTCTCGGACCTGGATTGGCAGAAGTCGGGCGAAATCGCGCTTGACGACTACAACCGTGGCGACATGGTGCAGGCCAAGGTGCTCGACGTCGATGTCGACAAGGAACGCATCTCGCTCGGCATCAAGCAGCTTGCTGCTGACGGCCTGGCCGATAGCGGCGCCTCCGATGGCACCGGCCTGCGCAAGAATGCCGTGGTCACCACCGAGGTTATCGAAGTCAACGACGGGGGCATTGAAGTCCGTATCGCTGACAGCGAAGTGACGGCCTTTATCCGCCGCGCCGACCTCAGCCGTGACCGCAACGACCAGCGTCCGGAGCGTTTCTCCAAGGGCGAAAAGGTCGATGCGCGCATCACCCAGTACGACCGCAAGACCGGCCGCATCCAGCTCTCGATCAAGGCGCTCGAAATCGCTGAAGAACGTGAAGCCGTTGCGAACTTCGGTTCCTCGGATTCGGGCGCTTCGCTCGGTGACATCCTGGGCGCAGCCCTCAAGGGCCGCGACGACAAGTAAGCGCTATCGCTTTGCATTAAAGCTTTCGACCCGCGCCAAACGGTGCGGGTCGTTTCGTGTAAAGGGTTTGGACGATGATCCAGTTTCGTGACGTCGCCTGGCGTGCCCTGACGGGCTATGATTTCGCGGCCGTGTTCGAGATCGCCAACCGGGTGCACCCCGGTTTTTTTGAAGCTGAAGCCGTACTGGCGGAGAAGTTCGACCTCTATCGCAATGGCTGCTATCTGCTCGAAGTCTCGGAAAAGCCGGCCGGCTATGTCCTGAGCCACCCCTGGAAACGAGGAGACCTGCCAGCGCTGGACACCTTTCTGGGGGAAATTCCGGCCGATGCCGACAGCTATTACATTCACGACCTGGCGCTGCTGCCGCTGACGCGCGGGCTGGGCGCGGCCAGGCAGATCGTGAATGCACTGACCAAGCATGCCCATGCCATGGGCTTTGAGACTATGAGCCTGGTCGCGGTCAATGGCTCGGTACCGTTCTGGGAAAAGCAGGGTTTCGGGGTCGAAGAGCGCCCGGATCTCAAAGAAAAACTCGCCGCCTATGAAGAGACGGCGCGCTATATGGTCAAGGTGCTGGCCTAAGAGGGCCGCTTGCCATCCTGGCGTTGTCCCGCTACCTGCTAGGCCAGATTGGAGAGCTGCCCGTGTCCGACCAGATGCATCACGATGTTCTTGCTGCCGATCGTTTTCGCCGCTCGCGCGGGCTCTGGCGCCTGCTGGCCCTTTTGGCGGCCGTCATCGCCGTGCTGGCCGTGGCCGGGCGCTTTGCACTGCCGCAATTCGCTGCGGGCGAGCGGATCGCGCGCATTGTCGTCAGCGGCACGATTGCCACCGATGCCTCCCGGTCCCGCGCCATTGACGATTTGATCGAGGACGATGCTGTCCGGGCGGTCATCGTGGCGATCAATTCGCCCGGCGGCACCACGGCGGGTGGCGAAGAGCTCTATGAGGACCTGCGGCGGCTGTCGGCGGCCAAGCCGGTGGTCTCGACCATCGACGAGCTGGGCGCCTCGGCGGCCTATATGACAGCGATCGGTACCGATCGCATTTTTGCCCGGCGGCTGTCCATCGTGGGATCGATTGGCGTGCTCTATCAGCACGTCAATGCCGGAAAATTGCTCGACACCATCGGGGTGGATCTCGACAAGGTGGCCTCGGGGCCCTTGAAAGCCGAACCGGACTTTGACGAACCGCTGAGCGGTGCGCCGCGGGCCTCGATTGCCGAACTGGTCGAGGACAGCTTTGCCTGGTTCGTCGACATTGTCGCCGAACGGCGGGGCTTGAGCCGCGCCGAAACGCTGGCCTTGGCCGATGGACGCATCGTCACCGGGCGGGTCGGGGTCGAGGCCGGGCTGATTGATGCCATTGGCGCGCAGCACGAGGCGCTCGACTGGCTCGAGGCCGAACATGGGATCGATCCGGAGACCCCGATCGTTACGGTCTGGCCGACCGAGCAGAACGAGCTGTCCTGGATCAGCGACCTGCTGGGCAATTCGGCCCGCAGCCTGTTCGGACTTTCGAGCGAAACTCCTGTGATGCTTGACGGTTTGGTCTCGCTTTGGCAGGTTGAATAGACCCCCAGCGAGGGGCAGGGGTGGACACCGGAGCCTTTGATGATCAAGTCTGAACTTGTCGAGAAGCTCGCCGCGGAGAACCCGCATCTGTTTCAGCGTGACATTGAGAACATCGTCAATGCGATCCTCGATGAAATCGGGGATGCGATGGCCCGGGGCGACCGGGTGGAGCTGCGCGGCTTCGGGGCCTTTTCGGTCAAGAACCGGCCGGCCCGGGTGGGACGCAATCCGCGCACTGGCGAACAGGTCGATGTGGGCGAAAAATATGTGCCGCAGTTCAAGGCCGGCAAGGAAATCCGCGAGCGGCTGAACCGCTCCTGATTTTTCCGAAACGGCGCAAGAAAGGATCGGAGCCTGCTGGCTCCAGTGGAAGCCAATAATGGTCAACAAAATTGTCGGCTGGCTCGTCCTGGTCCCCCTTTGCGCCGTACTGATTGCCTTTGCGCTGGCTAATCGCCAGCTTGTGGCGGTCAATCTCAATCCTTTTGCCGCCCCCGCCGATGCGAGCGCAGCCGGCTACGGCATTCCGCTTTTCGTGGTTCTCTATGTCGTTCTGCTGATCGGCGTGCTGCTGGGCGGCACGGCGAGCTGGTTCGCGCAAGGGGCGCATCGCCGCCGCGAACGGCACTGGCGCCGAGAGGCCCAGCATCTGAGCCAGGAGCTCGATGCCATGCGCAAAGGCAGTGGCGAGAGCCGCAAGGGCCCCATGGCCGAAGTCGATGACCTGCTGGAACTGCGATGAAGGACGGCGCAGTGCGGCTTAACCTTTTAGTCCCGTCCCTTTGAGCCACCACCGACTATGGCCGATCCACTGATCGTCAAAATCTGCGGCATCAAGACACATGACCTGCTCGACGCGACTATCGCGGCCGGTGCGGACATGGTGGGCTTCATGCATTTTCCGCGTTCGCCGCGTCACGTTTCCATCGATGAGCTGGGCGGACTGATCTCGGCCGCGCGCGGCCGCATCGAAAGCTGCGTTGTGCTGGTCAATCCGGATAATTCCAGCGTGGCCGAAGTGGCCGCCTTGGGCCCGGACTGGATCCAGCTCCATGGCCCGGAAACGCCGCATCGCGTCGAAGCCATCCGCGCCGAGGCCGGGGTCGAGATCATCAAGGCGCTGCCCATCGGCTCGGCCGAGGATATTGCCCAGGTGGCCGCTTTTGCCGAGGTTGCCGACCGCATATTGCTCGATGCCAAGCCGCCCAAAGGCGCCGATCGGCCCGGTGGGCTGGGCGAAAGCTTTGACTGGCGCCTGCTCGAAGCGCTTGACCCGTCCATCCCCTTCATGCTTTCCGGGGGCCTGACGCCGGAAAATGTGGCTGAGGCGGTGCGCCAGGTCGGGCCGATGGGGATCGATGCCTCGTCTGGTCTGGAGACCGCACCGGGCGTTAAGAACACAAAGCTGATCGAAGCGTTCATCCGCAACGCCAGGGCAGCCGTATAGTACCAGGAAGCCGGGTTGTTCTCGGCACTGGCCGAGAGGATCCAATGGACCGCACCAATTCCCTGCGCAATGGCCCGGACGAGCATGGGCGTTTCGGCATTTACGGCGGACGTTTCGTCGCCGAAACGCTGATGCCGCTGATCCTGGACCTGGAACATGAATACCGGGCCGCCAAGCAGGACCCGGCCTATGCCGCCCAGCTCAAGCACCTTGCGACGCATTATACCGGCCGCCCCAGCCCGCTCTATTTTGCCGAGCGGCTGACCGAACATCTGGGCGGCGCCAAGGTGTGGTTCAAGCGCGAAGAGCTGAACCACACCGGCAGCCACAAGATCAATAATTGCCTGGGGCAGATCCTGCTCGCCAAGCGCATGGGCAAGACACGGGTGATCGCCGAGACGGGAGCCGGCCAGCATGGCGTGGCCACGGCCACGGTCTGCGCCAAGTTCGACCTGCCCTGCACCATCTTCATGGGCGCGACCGATGTTGAGCGGCAAATGCCCAATGTGCTGCGCATGAGGATGCTGGGTGCCGAGGTCCGACCGGTTACCGCCGGTGCCGGCACCTTGAAAGACGCCATGAACGAGGCGCTGCGCGACTGGGTCACCAATGTGGATTCGACATATTACCTGATCGGCACCGCCGCCGGTCCGCACCCCTATCCGGAAATGGTGCGGGACTTCCAGTCGGTGATCGGAACCGAACTCAAGGAACAGTTCCGCGAGGCCGAGGGCAAATTGCCCGATGCGGTGGTGGCCTGCGTGGGTGGTGGCTCCAATGCAATCGGCACGTTCCACGCCTTCCTGGATGACCCGGACGTCGCCCTTTATGGCGCCGAAGCGGGTGGGCATGGCATCGAGACCGAGAATGGCCATGCTGCCTCGATGACCGGCGGCCGCCCTGGCGTACTGCATGGCAATCGTACCTATCTGCTGCAGGATCGCGACGGACAAATCATCGAGGGACACTCGATTTCGGCCGGGCTCGATTATCCGGGTGTTGGTCCCGAGCACTCGTTCCTGCACGACACCAGGCGCGTCATCTATGCGCCAATCACCGACAATGAGGCGCTTGAAGCCTTCCAGCTCTGCACCAGAATGGAAGGCATTATCCCGGCGCTCGAAAGCGCGCATGGTCTGGCCCAGGTGATGAAGCTCGCGCCCTCCATGGACAAGGATCAATCGGTGGTGCTGTGCCTTTCGGGTCGTGGCGACAAGGACGTAGAAAGCGTCGGCAAGTATCTGGGGCTGCTGAAATAATGGACACTCGCATCGACCGGCGCTTTGCCGAACTCAAGGCGCAGAACCGACCGGCCCTGGCCGCCTATGTGATGAGTGGGGACCCGGACCTGGCCACCAGCCAGGCTATCCTGAACGCCCTGCCCGAGGCCGGCGCCGACATCATCGAACTGGGCCTGCCCTTTTCCGACCCGATGGCCGATGGCGTGGCGATCCAGATGGGGGCGCAGCGGGCGTTGCAGGCCGGGCAGACCCTGCCGGGTGTGCTCGGCATGGTCGAGGAATTCCGCCGCAAGGACGACACGACGCCAATCGTTCTGATGGGTTACTACAACCCCATCTATATTTTCGGCGTGGAACGCTTCATCGCCGCCGCCAAGCAGGCGGGCATTGACGGGCTGATCATTGTTGATCTGCCGGCCGAGGAAGATGACGAGCTTTGCATTCCGGCGCTCGAGGCGGGGCTCAATTTCATTCGCCTGACCACCCCGACCACCGATGACAAGCGCCTGCCGACCGTGTTGGCCAATACGTCGGGCTTTGTCTATTACGTCTCGATGACCGGGATTACCGGCGGCGCGATCAAGTCGCGCGGCGCGGTGGGCGAGGCGGTGCAGCGCATCAAGGCACATACCGAACTGCCGGTGATTGTCGGGTTCGGCATCAAGACAGCCGACGACGCCGCCGAAATCGGCAAGCACGCCGACGGCATTGCCGTGGGCACGGTGCTGGTGAATGCCGTGGCCACCTCTCTTGAGGACGGCAAGGCCACCGACAAGACCGTTGGCGCCGTGCGGGACCTGGTGGCCGAGCTGGCCGGCGGGCTGAAGCGGGCCCGGGTCTAGGGGCCACTCGCAAGCAACGGGCCGGACGTCTCCCTGACGGGAATTGCCATCCGGCCCGCTCCTAAACACTGGGCATCTATTGTGCGGTCGTCGTCTCGGCCAGGGGCGCGGCTGTTTCTGCCACCGGGGAGGCTTGAGGCAGGGTCGTCGCATCGACCTCGGCCAACTGCCGGGCGCAAAGGTTCGCGGCGCCATCGATGGGATTTTCGCGGCCTGCGAAGGTGACCCAGCCGCCATCCTCAAGCACGCCACTGCGGCGGAAGCTGCTTTCCTCGGTCAGCGCGACCAGGCTGGCGCGGGCATCGGGCGCGGCAAGATAGCGGCTGAAACAGATATCAGCGGCCAGTTGCGCCACAGCCTGCACGGACGCGGCCTCGGCCCGTTCCTGGGCGGCGCCGCCGGTGACCCAGCCACCCCAGGTGAAACCCACCACCATGGTGGCTACCACACAGGCCGCGCAGGACCAGAACAACACCGCCTTGCTCGCCTGAAAATTGCTGAACTTTTCTGAGATCGACATGCGGCACGTCTCCAATATTTTGCAACGCGTCGGTGATCGCGCGATGAACTGTGTCTAAATGGTGTCACGTCGGCGCATGAAACGCGACCGATTTAATTGTTACAAAATATAAATGCGAATTGGCGGCCGGATTTATTTTTGATTTGTCCAAGTCAGTATTCAGAAAATCTCTGGACATCGCCGCTGGAGCGATGCAGGGCGCGTTCCTTATGATTTCTTTGGCCGCACGATTGCGTGAGAAGCGCCGAGAGAAAATTATGCACAGCCCAACGCATTGGCGGCTGGCAGCTTTGCCTCCCCGTCCCCACCTGATAAGAAATGCCACAATTGACGACTACGTGATCCCACAAATGGATCACCGCGAAAGGCCGCGCCATGAACTGGATCGACAATTTCGTCCGCCCCAAAATCCGCTCCTTCCTCTCGAACAAGCGGGAGACGCCGGAAAATCTTTGGGTAAAAGACCCGGAATCGGGCGAGATGGTGTTTTATCGCGATCTCGAAGCCAATCAGTGGGTGGTGCCCAATTCGGGCTACCACATGAAGATCAAGCCGGCCGACCGGCTGGCAACCTTTCTTGACGAGGGCAAGTACGATCTGGTGCCGGTGGCATCGGTGCCGGTCGATCCGCTGAAATTCCGCGACCAGAAGCGCTATACTGACCGCCTCAAGGAAAACCGGGCCAAGACCGGGCATGAGGACAGCGTGCTGGTAGCCACCGGCAAGCTCTATGAGCGCGCCGTGACCGTGGCCATCCAGGACTTCGACTTCATGGGCGGTTCGCTTGGCATGGCGGCCGGTCAGGGGATCATCACCGGCATTGAGACCGCTGCGCGGCTCAAGACCCCGTTCATCCTGTTCGTGTCCTCTGGCGGCGCCCGCATGCAGGAAGGCATTCTGAGCCTGATGCAGATGGCCCGCACCACCGTGGCCGTGCTGCGCCTGCGCGAGGCCGGGCTGCCGTTCTTCGTGGTGCTGACCAATCCGACCACCGGCGGCGTCACCGCCTCCTACGCCATGATCGGCGATGTGCATATTGCCGAGCCGGGGGCCCTGATCGGCTTTGCTGGCCAGCGGGTAATCGAGCAGACCATTCGCGAAAAGCTGCCCAAGGGCTTCCAGCGCTCGGAATATCTCTATAGCCACGGCATGGTCGACATGGTGGTGCATCGCCACAATCTGCGTTCCACCATCGGGTCGCTGGCGGCGATCCTGACCAATGCGCCGCCCAATGAGGCGATCACGGCGAACAGCCCCAAGGCGCTGACCGACCAGTCCAGCCTGCGCGATGCGGCGGTGGCCGCCGAGGGCGACGACGACCTCGATCCGCCAGCCGCCGCGGCCCACGCCGAATAACGGTCGAGCGCAGTTGCAGGCTGGACAGGTCCCGCCTGCAACTGTTCTATCCGGGGCATGAGTGCTGATGCCCGATTCCCCGATGTGATGCTGCTCGCCGCCGGGCTGGGCACGCGCCTGAAGCCCCTGACCGATACGCTGCCCAAGCCGCTGGTGCCGGTGGGCGGCGTACCGCTGATCGAGCGCATCATGGCCAATGCGCGGGCCGAGGGGGCCAAGCGGTTCGCAGCCAATGCGCATTATCGTGCCGACCAGTTGCTGGCCCATTTCGGCGGGCTGTTGAAGGTCAATTTCGAAGAGGTGCTGCTCGACACCGGAGGCGGGGTCAAGGCGGCACTGCCGATGCTCGCCTCAGACCCGTTTTTCGTGATGAACACTGACGCTTTCTGGCCGGCGGGGAGCGATGCGCCACTGGCGCGGATGCGCGCGCGCCTAGAAGATCCGGCGGACATCGTGCTGCTGTGTGCCCAGCCCGCACGCGCCAGCGGCTTTGCCCGCAGCCATGATTTCTGCCTCGACCCGATGGGCCGGGTCACGCGTGATTATGGCGCGCCGGTGATTTATGCCGGGGTGGCGCTGATGGGCAAATCCCTGTTCGCCGACACGCCCGATGGCCCGTTTTCGCTCAATCTGCTGTTCGAGGCGGCGCTGGAGGACGAGCGGCTCAAGGGCGTGGTGCTCGACGCGCCCTGGTTCCATGTGGGCGATGCCGAGGGGTTGGCGGCCGCGGAACGGGCGCTTATCCGATGAACCTGTTCACCATCGCCCCGCATACGCCCTTCCTGCCCTGTCTGGTTGATGCGGTGATGGATGGGCGGCTGCTGAATGGCTGGGACAAGTCAGGGCCGTTCTGGCTATCGGACGTGACCATCATCCTGCCGACCCGACGGGCGCAGGATGAACTGGCCGAGGCCTTTGCCCGCCACCCCGCATTTGGCGGCCTGCTGCCGGATATGCGCACCTTTGGCGGCGAGGTGAAGGATGAAGAGCCTTTCCTGCCGCCCTTTGACACAGAGAAGGCCCCCAAGCCTGCCAGCGCGCTGCGCAGGCGGCTGGTTCTCTCCGAGCTCGTTGCTGCATGGGCGAAGACTGACGAGGGGCGCGAGGCTTTTTCAACCCCGCCGACCGCCGCGGAAATCTTCTCGATGGCCGAATCGCTGGGGCGGCTGATCGACGACTTGCATATCGAGGAGCGCAACGCGGCCGATATTCGCGCGCTGGGCGATGATTTGGCGCTGGAGCTGGGCAATTACTGGCAGCAGACGCTGAAATTTCTCGACATTGCGCTCAAAGCCTGGCCGGCCATGCTGGCAAGTCAGGACCTGGCAGACCCGGCAGCTCTCCGGCGCAAAAGGCTGGACCGGCAAGCCAGGGCCGCGCCGTTCCTGTTTGCGGACCGACCGGTGATTGCAGCGGGGTCCACCGGCTCGATCCCGGCCACGGCAAGGCTGCTCAAGACCATTGCGGAACTGCCACGTGGCGCGGTAGTGCTACCGGGGCTCGACAAGGCAATGCGCCCGGAAATGCTGGCCGGTTTTGCCGATCCGGACAGCAATCCGCATGGGCATCCGCAATATGGGCTGGCCCAGTTGCTGGTCAGCTTCAGCGCTGATCTTGGGCAGGTGCGAGAATTGTGCGCGGCCGAGCATCCGCGCACCGAGCTGGTCAATCTGGCGCTGGCGCCGACCGCCCAGACCGCCCTTTGGCCTGAGCAGCGTTTCCCGCAGTCCGCGCTGGAGGCTGCGCTTGACGGGGTGTCGATCCTGCGTGCCCGCAATGAAGACGAAGAGGCCAGAGCCATTGCGCTGGCTGCCCGTGATGCCCTCGACAGGGACAAGAGCGTGGGGATCGTGACGCCGGACAGCAATCTGGCGCGGCGCATTGCGGCCGAGCTCAAACGCTTTGATATCGTGGTCGATGATGCGGCAGGGACACCGCTTTATCATGCCTCGGCGGGGCGGCTGGCGCGGCAATTGCTCAATCTGGTGCAGAACAATTGCGCCGCGGTGGATTTGTTGGCGCTGCTGCGCAATCGGGCCACGACGCTCGGGCTGGAGCGCGGCGCCGTGGTGGCGCTGGCGGATGATGTCGATCTGGGGCTGTTGCGCGGGCAGCGCCCCGGGCCGGGCATTGCCGGAATCCGGGCGATGCTGGCGGCGCATCTGGGCGGCAAGCTCAAATACCCGGCCCGCACGCTATCACCACAGCGCGGTGACGACATTGCCGGTCTGCTGGACCGGCTCGAAACGGCACTGGCGCCACTTTTTGCCCTGATGGGCGCGCATGAGCTGCCCGCATCGGCCCTGGCCGAAGCCCTGGGGCAGGCGATGGCAGCGGTTAGCGCGGATGCGCCCCTGCCCGGCCGGTCTGAATTCGAGACCTGGGTTGCCGACATGCAAAGCTTGACCGGCCAAGGGCATCGTTTTGCGCCGCGCGGGCTGGAGGACGTGCTGGCGGCGCTGATGACCGGGATCGAGGTGCGCCAGGCCGGGCTTGAGGAGCGACGCAACGATATCGCGATCTGGGGGCAGCTCGAGGCGCGGCTGATGAGCCCGGATGTGCTGATTCTGGGCGCGCTCAATGAAGACAAATGGCCGGCCACGGCTGATCCCGGCCCCTGGCTGAGCCGCGGCATGCGGCTGGCTGCGGGCCTCGAACCGCCCGAGCGGCAACAGGGCCTGGCCGCGCATGACTTTGCCCAGGCCATGGGCAATGCGCAGGTCGTTCTGGCCTATGCCGAGCGCGTCGGGGCGAGCCCGGCGCTGGCCTCGCGCCTGATCCAGCGGCTCGACGCCTTTATCGGCGAGGGCATGGCGGCGCAGTTGCGGGCCCGTGGCGATGTCTGGACCGGCCAGGCCCGGCGGCTCGACGCCGTATCGCAAGTGGCGCCGGCCCGGCGCCCGGCGCCCAACCCGCCCATTGGCGAAAGGCCGCGCAAGCTATCGGTCACCGAGATCGAGACGCTGATGCGATCGCCCTATGATCTTTATGCCAAGCACGTGTTGCGGCTGAAGCCGCTCGACGCGCTGGGCGAAGACCCCGATGCGCGCGAGCGTGGCACGATCATTCACGCCATTTTCGCCCGCTTCGTCTTCGAGGAGCGCGATCCGGCGGCGCCCGATGCGCTGGCACGGCTGATGGAGATTGCCACCGAGGAGTTTGCCGGGCTCGAAGCCATTGGCGAGCGGCGCGACATCTGGTTGCGGCGCTTTGCGACGGCGGCCGAACAATTTCTCGATTATGAGCGCGGACGCTCGGCGCTGGTGGCCAGGCGGCATGCCGAGATTTCGGGGCGCTGGGAGCTGAAGCTGGCCGAGCCCTTCGCCATTACCGGACAGGCCGATCGCGTCGATCTGCTCAGGGATGGCACGCTGGAAATCCTCGATTTCAAGACCGGTTCGCCCCCCAGCAGCGCCAGCATGAAAGCGTTCGAGGCACCGCAATTGCCGGTCGAGGCGATGATGGCGCTCAATGCGGGCCTGAAGAACATTCCACCCGCCGATACCAGCGCGCTGACCTATATCAAGATCGGGCTGGGGCCCGATGCCTTCAAGCCGAGCGCCTTTGCCACGGCCGAGGGGATGAGCGTGATGGAGGCCGCCGAAGAGGTGTTCGCGCGCGTGCAACGCCATATCGAACACTTCCTGTTTCACCAGACCGCCCTGCCCGCGCGGCTCCTGCCGCTCAAGAGCCAGCGCTTTGCCGGCGCCTATGACCATCTGGCGCGGGTCGATGAATGGACGGCCGTTGACGGGGAGGACGAGGCATGAGCGATCGCGGCGATCTGGTCGTGCCCAGCGATACCAGCGCCAGCCAGGCCTTGGCCGGCAACCCGGATTACTCGATCTGGGTGGAGGCCAATGCCGGGTCTGGCAAGACCTTCGTGCTCACCACCCGCGTGTTGCGCCTGCTACTGGCCGGGGTGACCCCGCAATCGATCCTGTGCCTCACCTATACCAAGGCGGCGGCGGCGGAAATGCGCAAGCGCGTCGGCGCCAGGCTGGCCGCCTGGGCCGTCGCGGATAAAGCGGCATTGCGCGAGGAGCTGACAAAGCTGACCGGGCGGGAACCGACAGCGCGGTTGCTCGAAGATGCCCGGACGCTGTTTGCCAAGGCGCTGGAAACGCCGGGGGGCCTGCGCATCCTGACCATTCACGCCTTTTGCGAGGCAGTGCTGCATCGCTTTCCGATCGAAGCGGGGGTGCCGTTCGATTTTGCCGTGATCGAGGATGATCGCCGGGCGCAGATGCTGCTGGCGGCGCGCGAAAGCGTGCTGGCCGAGGGGCTGCGGGGCGGCGAACATGCGCAGGCGGTGGAGACCCTGTTCACCCTGCTCAGCGACAGCGCCATTACCGAAGCCATCGGGGCGGCGCTGGCAGAAGGGGCCAAGCTCAAGCCGGTGCTGGCGGACCTGGCCGGGGCCAAGGCGCGGTTGCGCAATGTGGTGGGCGTGACGGGCACGGCGTCGGACATTGCCGAAGAGATCGTTGCAGACAGCGCACTGACCAAACCGGTCTGGCAGGAGATCATGTCGAGCTTTGATGCCGACCCGGCGGGACGGCGCTTTATTGACATGGTGGCGCGGCTCGACCCGGACCGGATGAGCGCCCACCAGCTTTGCGGGCTCTTCGTCACCGAGGACAAGGACAAGGTCAAGCAGCCCCGCGCGCGCCTGCTCAATGCGGCCCAGGCGAAGGCCAAGCCGGCCTTGCAGGCCCTGCTGGAAGACGAGCGGGAGCGGGTCTTTGCGCTCGAGAGCCAGTTGTCCGGGGCGCTGCTGGTGGAGCGCAGCGAAGCCGTGCTCGATGTGGTGGCGGCGATTGCGGCGCGCTACGAGACCGAGAAGCGCCGCCATGCGTTGCTCGATTTCGACGATCTGGTGGAAAAGCTGGGGGACCTGTTTTCCAATCAGGCGCTGGGGCCCTGGGTGCAATACAAGCTCGACGCCGGGATCGACCATATTCTGGTCGATGAGAGCCAGGACACCAATGAGCAGCAATGGCGCGTGGTCAATGCGCTGGCCGAGGAGTTCTTCTCCGGCGCCGGGGCGGTGACCCGACCGCGCTCGGTGTTCGCCGTGGGCGACCAGAAGCAGTCGATCTATTCCTTCCAGGGCGCACAGCCGGTGCTGTTCGGACAAACCGGGCGGCAGATGGCCCGCCGGGCCGGTGAGGCAGAAAAGCCATTCCGGCAGGTGCGCCTGCATACCAGTTTCCGCACGCTCAAGGGCATTCTGGAGGCGGTGGACCGGGTCTGTGACCGCGCCGATATTCAGGAAGCCTTGCTTTCGGATGAGAAAATCATTCACCAGCCGGCGCGGAGCCAGCCTGGCGGCCAGGTGGTGTTGTGGCCGCCGGTGCAGGAAGAAAAGGCGGAACGCGACACCAGCGCCTGGCCGCGCGTGGCGGTGGAGGCCGAACAGAGCGCCAACCGACAGGTGGCACTGCGCATTGCCGGAGAAATCCGGGGCTGGATCGAAAAGGGCCGGGTGCTGGGCGAACGGAGCCGCACCATCCGCGCCGATGATGTCCTGATCCTGGTGCAGAAGCGCGGCCCGCTGTTCAAGGAAATCATCCGCGCCCTGCGCAGCGAGGGCCTGCCCACGCCGGGCGCCGACAGGCTGGCGGTGACCGTGCATATTGCGGTGTTCGATTTGCTGGCGCTGATCGATGTGCTGCTCAATCCGGCCGACGATCTGCAACTGGCGGCCCTGCTCCGCTCGCCCCTGTTCGACCTCACCGAAGACGATCTCTATGCCGTCGCCGGGCCGCGCGCGGCGGGCCAGACCTTGTGGTCGGCCCTGTTTGCAGCCGAGGGCGAAGTGGCCCGGCTTGCGGCGGGGCGACTTGGCCGCTGGCGGGCTGCGCTCGACATGGAGCGGCCCTTCGAGTTCCTGGCCGGCGTGCTCTATGCCCAAGGGGGGCTCAAGCGCTTCCATGCCCGGCTGGGCACGGAAGTGGACGATGTGCTCTCCGAACTGCTCGAACTTGCATTGGCCCACGAGCAGGGGCCGCAGCCCTCGCTGCAGGGCTTTGCTGCCGAAATGCGGCGCCGGGCCGTGACCATCAAGCGCGAGCTGGCCGAAAGCGGCGGTGGCGTGCGGGTGATGACGGTGCATGGCGCCAAGGGGCTGGAAGCTCCCATCGTCATTCTGGCCGATGCCACCGGCAAACCCAGCGGCAGCCAGACCGGACAGGCCGTCTATGCCATCGACAAGGCCCCCGGCCCGCTGCTTTTGCATGCAGCCTCGAAAAGCCAGCATGTTCCTCCGACCGCACAACTGCGCCAGGAGATCGACGCCGTGCGTGAGCGGGAATATTGGCGTCTGCTCTATGTGGGCATGACCCGGGCCGAGGACGAACTCTATGTCACCGGGCCGCTGGGGCTGAAGGGCAGCCTGGCAGGCTCATGGTATGACGCCATAGAAATGGGCCTGGGCGAGGCGTTGCAGCCAGTGGTGGACGCAAATGGCGAGACTGTGGCGCAAGTCTTTCCAGCGGTTGCTGCGCCGATCTTCCAACCGGCCTTGCGCAAAGCGATCAGCCCGGCGCCTGAACTGGCGCTGTCCGCCGTGCCGGCACCAACGAAAACCCCCGTCGTGGCGCCGAGCTATGCCGCCATAACAAATGGCGGCACCTCTGTGCTGGCCACCAAGGCCGACGCATTGCGCGACGCAGAGGCGGCCCGCAAGGAAGGCCTGGCGCTGCATGCCCTGTTGCAGCATCTGGGCCGGGTGCCAACCGCCGAGAGGGACAGCGTGGCACCCAGGGCGCTCGAAACCCTGCTGCCTGATATGGCCGAGCATTATCCGCGGATCGTTAGCAAGGCGCTCAGTATTCTGGGCAATGGGGCCTTTGCCAACCTGTTCGGACCGCACAGCCGCGCCGAGCTGCCGTTCCGCGTGGCGGCCCTGCGGGCGGGGCAGGAGATCTGGCTGAGCGGCCGGATCGATCGAGTAGTGGTTGACGACTCAGGGGTGCTGGTGGTGGACTACAAATCCGACGCGTCGGTTCCCAAAGGAGCGGACGGCGTGCCGGGGAACTATCTCACCCAGCTAGGATTGTATGCGTTGGTTGCAGGTCAGCTTTTCCCCGGACGACCGGTGCGTGCGGCAATCCTGTGGACAGAGTTGGAATCATTGATGAAATTGCCGAACGAGCGGCTTGTTGCCGCTTGTGCGGACTTCACCCTGCGGTGATCGGGCTTGTTGCAAGGCTGGACTCTCACCAGCTTTGGGGGCAAACAGACCGCCGCTTCCGGACCGGTGCCCAAGGTGCCCCTCCGGATTGGACATACGAAAGCGCGTCGCAAAGTCCCGGTCTGGGGCCTGCGTGTCAGCCGCCAAAGTACAAAAGGCATGAAAACCATGACCAAAGCCGTTTCCGAAGCCACTTTTGGCCAGGAAGTCCTGAGCTCGACTGAACCGGTCCTTGTCGATTTCTGGGCCGAGTGGTGCGGTCCGTGCCGGGCCATTGCCCCGGTGCTGGACGAGCTTTCCTCCGAGCTCGAAGGCAAGGTGAAGATCGTCAAGCTCAATGTTGACGAAAATCCTGGCATTGCCGCCCAGTACGGCGTGCGTTCGATCCCGACCATGATCCTGTTCAAGGCCGGTGAGGCCGCCGACATGAAAATTGGCGCCGGCACGCCCAAGGCAGGCCTGACCAAATGGCTGGAAGGCCACGCCGCCTGAGACGCGACGTCCAACGCACAAGACAACACCGCTGGAGCGATCCGGCGGTGTTTTTTGTTGGGGCGGTCCGGCCGACCAGAGCGCGCAACACAATCGCGCTGATGCAGCTTGCTCCAATCTGTTCAGGGCCCGCCGCGGCTGCTAAGCCAGTGGGAACGATAATCAGAACAAGTCGGGGAGCCCCAATTGGCAGCCATCGATCTTTCCGCTGCGCCGTTCAACCTAGACGAGGCGGCGACCGCCTGGGTTCACGCCACGCGGGATAGCCTGTCCCCGCGTGACAAGCTGGCGCAGCTTTTCGTGCTGCTGTCGCGCGGCGCACCGGAGGAAGCGCTGGAGGCCATCCGGACTTTCAAGCCCGGCGGCATCACCCGTATCTTCACGCCCGAGCTGGCTGACGAAATCGCGCTGATGCGGCAGATCGACAGCGCCGGCCCGGTGCCGATGACGGTCAGCGCCGATCTCGAGGGCAGCCGGATGAGCCTGCCCTTCGGAACCGAGGTGCCCAATCCGTTGGGGTTGGCGGCGATCGACGATGTGCAGACCACCACCGCCATATCGACATTGATGGCCGAGGAAGCCCATGCCGTGGGGCTCAATTGGAGCTTTACCCCGGTCATCGACATCAACAAGGCGTTCCAGAGCGCCATTGTGGGCACGCGCTCCTATGGCGACGATGTCGAGCGTATCGAGCGCCACGCCCTGGCGCAGATTGCCGCCTTCCAGAAGCATGGTGTCGCTGCCACGGTGAAGCATTGGCCCGGCGAAGGCTTTGACGACCGCGACCAGCATCTGGTGACCACGGTCAATCCGCTGAGCCTTGCCGAATGGGAACAAACCTTCGGGCGGCTCTATCGTGCAGCCATCGAGGCCGGGGTGATGAGCGTGATGTCCGCCCATATCGCCTTTCCAGCCTTTGTGCGCGAACTCGACCCCGATGCCGGCGCCGAGGCCTACCGGCCGGCAACCCAGAGCACAGTGCTCAACCAGACGCTGTTGCGCGAAAGGCTTGGCTTTAATGGCCTGATCGTTTCGGACGCCACGCCCATGGCCGGGTTTGGCGATTGGGGCCCACGCGAAGAGACAATTCCGCAATGCGTGATCGCGGGTTGCGACGTGATCCTGTTCTCAGACGATCCAAATGCGGACCTGATGTATCTGGTCAAGGCGGTGGCCGATGGGCGGTTGAGCCAGGAGCGGGTGGACGAGGCGGTGACGCGCGTGCTGGGGCTCAAGGCGGCGCTGGGCCTGCATAAGGCCGATCGGCCCGAGCCAGCGCTGAACACCGCCGAAATGATCATGGCGCGCTCGACCAGCAAGCAGATTGCCGGCGCGGCGACCGCCAAGGTGCCGACCCTGGTCAAGGATACAGCAAAGCTGTTGCCGCTGACCCCGGCCCGCCACAAGCGCGTGCTGATTTTCTCGACCGGGGCGGTGCAGCCCTTTGCGCCGGTGCCCTTGCCGCTGTCGCTGCCGGACCTGCTGCGGCAGGAGGGATTTGACGTTACCGAGTACAGCGAGGACATGCAGGTCAACCCCAAGGATTTCGACCTGGTGCTCTATCTGCTGGCCGAGGAAACACTGCTCACGCGGCAGCGTATCTTCCTCAACTGGCGGGCCCTGACCGGCAATGTGTTTGGCGCCATGAAGCGCTATTGGCACGATGTGCCCACGCTCATGGTTTCGCTGGGCTTTCCCTATTATCTGCACGATGCGCCGCGCGTGCCCACCTATGTCAACGCCTATGGTTCGAACGAGGACATGCAGGCGGCGGTGGTCGAATGCCTGATGGGCCGCACGCCATTTGCCGGCAAGAACCCGGTCGACCCGTTCTGCGGCAGCGATCAGGGGAAGTACTAGGCCTCGTCACGTAGCGAACGGTTTCCGACGCACCGCCATTCGCACATGGCGCTCATGGCCTTCTTGCCTAAATTCGCTCCACTGGAGCGAATTTGCCTTCGGCCCGGCGCGAAGCTACAAAGCGCGGCGCGTTTTGGGGACACTGATGGCCACCTATACCGATATTGCCCGCCGGGTTTACAACCACACCTTCAAGCTCGACCCGATCGTGCGGAGCCTGCTGGACACCGATTTCTACAAGCTTTTGATGTTGCAGATGGTGTGGGGACTCTACCCCAAGGTCGAGGCGACATTCAGCCTGATCAACCGCACCACTTCGGTGCGGCTGGCCGATGAGATCGACATCGACGAATTGCGCGCGCAACTGGACCATTGCCGCAGCCTGCGCTTTTCGAAAAAGGAGATGATCTGGCTGGCGGGTAACACGTTTTACGGTTCACGCCAGATCTTCCAGCCGGGCTTTCTGCGCTGGCTGGAAAATTTCCAGCTTCCCGAATATCGGCTGGAAAAGCGCGACGGCCAGTTCGTGCTGGAGTTTCCGGGGCTGTGGGTTGAAACCACCATGTGGGAAATTCCGGCTTTGGCGATCATCAATGAATTGCGCGGGCGGGCTGCCATGAAGCGCTATGGGCCGTTCACGCTGGACGTGCTCTATGCCCGCGCCAAGGCCAAGATGTGGGAGAAGGTGGAGCGGCTGCAAAAGCTCCCCGACCTCAAGATTTCCGATTTTGGCACGCGGCGGCGGCACTCCTTCCTCTGGCAGCGCTGGTGCGTCGAGGCGCTCAAGGAAGGGATCGGCGCCAATATGACCGGCACCTCCAATGTGAAGCTGGCCATGGACAATGATCTTGAGGCGCTGGGCACCAATGCCCATGAACTGCCCATGGTGCTGGCGGCGCTGGCCCGGTCGGACGAGGAACTGCGCGAAGCCCCCTATCGGGTGTTGCAGGACTGGAAGAGCTATTATGGCGGCAATCTTCTTATTGTCCTCCCGGATGCTTTCGGAACCGACGCGTTTCTCCGCGATGCTCCGGACTGGGTGGCCGACTGGACTGGCTTCCGGCCCGACAGCGCCCCTGCCATCTCGGGTGGCGAAAAGATCATCGATTTCTGGAAGGCGCGGGGCCGCGATCCGCAAGAGAAGCTGCTGATCTTTTCCGATGGGCTCGATGTCGACATGATCGAGGAAGCCTATCTGCATTTTGATGGCAAGGTGCGCATGAGCTTTGGCTGGGGCACCAACCTGACCAATGATTTCGAGGGCTGCGCGCCCGATCCCAATCCGGGCCTGACGCCAATTTCCATTGTCGCCAAGGTGAGCCAGGCCAATGGACGGCCTGCCGTGAAGCTTTCGGACAATCCGGCAAAGGCGACGGGTGACAGCCAGGAGATTGCACGCTATTTGCGGGTCTTCGGTGATGCGGGCCGAGTCGAACACGCCGTCCGCGTCTAGAACCTGATCCATTTCGATTGAATGGAAATGGATCAGACCCCACGTCCTGGCAATGTCGCGTAATCGAACCGCAACAGTCTGCAACTTTTGCTGATCACGCTCCAGCCGGCCCCCGCCGGTCCACCGCCACCACAAATATAGCTGTCCTTGTGGAGAACTCCATGGGGGACAGCCGCGTTAAGGCTCGATGAACCATCGGCGGCCAGTCTGGCCACTGGGGGCTCTACGGAGCCAGACATGAGTCTTGAATTGATCGATATTGCCCTGGCCGAACGCCAGCCCCACCCAACCCTGGCTGAACGCATGACCGGAAAGGTCCGGGCCGTCTTGACCGAAACGATCGGCGAAAGGGAAATCCGCCACGAAATCATGGTGCCGGTTTGGCTCGATGTGCAGGCAGGCATGAGCGATGAGGACATCGAACTGGGCCTGATGGTCAAGGCGGCCGATATTGTGGGCCGCCTCAAGCAGCATATGGGGGTCGTGCCCGGCTAGCAGCCTAGCGCGGGGTTACTGCCGCTGGCGCTGCATTTCCTCGAGGAACTTGCGCTGGATCTCTGTCTGGCGTTGCGGGTCGCGCGGCGTGACCGGCGCGGGCGCAGCCGGCCGGGTCTGGTGCCAGGCCGGGGTCGTCGCGAGGGCGCGGGCGCGCGCGTTCAATTTCTGGCGCTGCTCTTTGCGCTCATCGTGAAAAAACCAGACAAAGGCCGCCGCGACGACGGCCCAGATGGCCAACAGTTCCCAAACCATGGCTTCCTCCTGCTCGGTGCGGAGATTTCATAGCTAACAGGAGGTTAATCAGGGAAGCGGGAACCGGTGTTAGGCTTAACCGGTAAAATTGCGCCCAATCAGCCCGGCGCCGGCAGATCCCCGCCACGATTGAGCGCCACCAGCATGGCGCGCACCTGGTTTTCGGCCGCCTTGGTGACGGCTTTGCGGTCATCGTCCTGGCTGAGCGACAGGGGTGCGCCAAAGGCCACCGTGACATCCTTGACCGGGCCGGAGAGGATTTCGGCGATGTTCTGCTTGACCGATTTGGACTTGATCCAGGCAATCAGGGACCGCTCATTGCGGCTGACCGGCAGGCCCTGAAGTTTGGTATAGGCAATGGTCAGGGGCTGGATCAGCACATCACTGGCGCCGGCCTCCAGCATAGCGTGCTGGGCCGCCCCGATCAGCGCCGAGCGGAAGGGCAGCACATGGGTGCCGATATCGGACTGACCCTCGGCAAACAGCAGCACGGCATTGCCGCCAGCCATATGCCGGCCCATGGCCCGGGCCGTCCGCCCGGCATCGGAGCGCCTTGTGCGGTCGACATAGATGGTGCGCTGGAGATTGGCCATCATGCCCACAAATGGCCAGTTCCCCACCTCGCGTTTGGCGACGAAAGTGACATCGGCCACCGAGCCGATGGCGATGATATCGGTCCAGGAGATGTGGTTGGAAACCAGCAGGGTCGGACGGCCATGCGAAGGGGCGCCGATGACATTGACCCGAAGGCCGAGAAAGATGCAGCCCAGGCGGTGAAACAGGCGCGGCAGCACGTTCCAGAAGGGCAGCTTGAGCCACAGGATCAGGGCCTGGAGTGGAATGACCACCAGCATGAACGGCACGAAGACAAACAGGAAAAAAACAATCCTGAAGATCATTTGGCAGGCTCGTCCTTTTTTGTCTTGTCGGTGAGCGGAACGGCATAGAGTTCGAGGCGATGGTCGACCAGCTTGTAGCCCAGGCGCTTGGCGATGACCTCCTGAATGGCCTCGATTTCCTCATTGCGGAATTCGATCACCGTGCCCGAGCGGATATCGATGAGATGGTCGTGGTGCTCGTCCGGGATCAGCTCGAAGCGGGCGCGACCGTCCTTGAAGTCGTGCTTGGTGACCAGGCCCGCCTCTTCGAACAGGTTCACAGTACGATAGACCGTGGAGAGCGAAATGCGCGGATCCAGCGCCGAGGCGCGGCGGTAAAGCTCTTCAACATCGGGGTGATCGGAAGCGTCCTCGATGACCCGGGCAATGGTGCGCCGCTGGTCGGTCATGCGCATGCCGCGCGCAACGCAGGCCTCTTCAAGGGTGGGGTCGGTCGGGTTTCTGCTCAAGCCGTTGCTCCCTGCCCTTGGTTCGTGAAGGTTCGGTTACCCAAGATCGCGTGCCATGACAAGCGCGGTGGCTGCACTGCCATCAGGGCGGGGATAATATCCCTTGCGCGTCGAAATGGCTTCAAAGCCCAGCCTCTTGTAGAGCCGGATGGCGGGCACATTCTGCTCATCGACTTCGAGGAACATGCGCCGGGCCGGCGACAGCATGAGATCGGCGAAGGCCGCATCCATCAAGGCCCGCCCGACGCGCTTGCCGCGCCATTTGGGATCCACAGCAATGGTGAGCAGCTCGGCCTCGTCGGCGGCGATCCGGATGAGCGCAAAGCCGGCCATCCTGCGCCGCGCATCACAGGCCACATAGGTGAGACAGGCCCGATCGGCCAGAAAGCTCTCGAACTCGGCGCTCGGCCAGCCGCGATAAAAGCTCAGCGCGTGAATGCGCGCCATGTCCCGCGCATCGCGGGGTTCGGCGGGTTCGATGTGCAGCCCCCCAGGGGCCATCCAGAATTTGAGCATCAGGCCAGCCTCGGAATACGCGCCGCGTCCTGAGGCTTGGCGTCGGCATCGCGCACATAGGTGGCGTGGGGCGGGAAGGCCGTTGGATCGGCCGCAGCGGCAAAGCGGGCCATGGCGGCGATGTCGACAAAAGGGGACTGGATCAGTTCCGCGCCCGCAGGCACGGCGGCCACGGCCTGTTCCATGGGCAGGAGACGCGGTCCATTCAGACTGATGCCGAGGGTTTCAAACAGCTCGAAATACGCCTCGCCGCGCCGCGCATCGAGCAGGACGGCCACCGGGCCAGCACTGGCCGAAAGGGACAGGGCAAGCAGATTGGGAATGCCCAGAACGGGTATCTTGCGCGCGACACCCAGGCCACGCGCGGCCGAAAGACCGATCCTGAGGCCGGTGAAGGAGCCCGGACCGGTGGTGACGGCGATGCGGGCAATGTCCGGGTAACCCAGATCATTTCGTGCCAACAGAGTTTCGAGCCGGCCAAACAGGATTTCGGCATGGCCCTTGGCGATATCGACCAGTTCCACGTCCACCTGCCCGTCGGCGCGCAACAGGGCCAGTTGCAGGCGCGGCGCAGCGGTGTCGATGGCAAGGGTGATCGGCTTGGTCATGATGGCTCCCGCTCCTGATGGTGGAGCGCACTTTTGGGAGTAGCGCCAGAGACGGACCAAGTCCACCACCAAGCGCCCGCTTGACGCCTCGGGTGGCGGCGACCACCTTGCCCCCATGCCTAGTGATTCGCCCCAATTGCACCCATGACCTGGCTGGCCGAAACCACCATGCTCAGCCATGGCTGGCGCCGCTTTGTGTTGCTGGTGCTGGCCGGGGCCATTGCGGGTCTTTCGGTGCCGCCACTCTTTTTTCTGCCGGCGCTGTTCTTGGCCATGCCGATCTGGGTCTGGGCACTGGATGGCGCTGAACGCCTGCGTGGCTGGCGTCGGCTGTTCGGCCCGGCCTTTTCCATCGGCTTTGCCTTTGGCCTGGGCTATTTTCTGGTGGCGTTCCATTGGCTCGGCGCGGCCTTTTTTATTGATGGCGGCTGGGTGCTGGCGGCCATGCCTTTTGCCATCCTGGGACTTGCGGCGCTGATTGCGCTGTTCTGGGGACTGGCCAGCGCGCTGGCGCATTTGAGCTGGAGCCATGGCTGGGTGCGCATCCTGACCCTGGCCGCCTGGCTGACCGCAGCAGAGTTCGCCCGCGGGCATGTGTTCACCGGCTTCCCATTCGACCTTCTGGGCTACAGCCTGACCGGCACGGACGAGATGATGCAACTGGCCTCGGTGGTCGGGGTCTATGGGCTGACCTTTCTGGCGCCGCTGCTGGCGATGACCCCGTCCCTGGTCTGGCCGGCCGATAATCGCGGCTGGTCGCAGCGTCTGGCGCCGGTTTTCCTGGCGCTGCTGGTGATTGCTGGCCAGCTTGGCTTTGGTTGGAACCGGCTGAGCGGCACGGTGTCGACCGAACGGCAGGACATGGCGCTGCGCCTGGTGCAGCCGCTGGTCTATGAGCATGCCGATTTCGGCAATGTCGACCCGGTGGCGCTGATCGACCGGCTGCTGATGCTTTCCGACATGCGGATGAACCCCAATGACCAGGGGCTCGAGGATATCACCCATCTGGTCTGGCCCGAATCGAGCCTGCCATTCTTCCTTGAAACCTATCCCGAGGCGTTGGCGCGCATTGCCCGCCTGCTGCCCGAACAGGCGAGCCTGCTGGCCGGGGTGCCGCGCCGTCCCTTTGCGACCAGCCTGCAGGACAACTCGGCGCCGCCGCATAATTCGGTGGTGGCAATCGACACCGAGGGCGAGGTGGTGGCGAGTTATGACAAGTCCCATCTGGTGCCGTTCGGCGAATATCTGCCCTTTGGCGAATTCTTCGCGCTACTGGGCATCAGGCAGTTCGTGCCCGGCGCCGATGGCTGGTCGCCCGGCGATGGGAAACGACGCCTGTTGAACCTGCCCGCAGCGCCGGCGCCGCTGGTGCTGGTCTGCTACGAGATCATTTTTTCGGGCGATCTGGGCGATACGGCAGGCGCACAGTTCCTGCTCAACCTGACCAATGACGCCTGGTTCGATGGCTCGGTTGGTCCGGCCCAGCATGCCCATCATGCGCGGCTCCGTGCTGTCGAAGAGGGCATGAGCCTGGTGCGGGCGGCCAATACGGGCCTGACCTTTGCCACCGACCCGCTGGGGCGGGTGAGCGCTGAACTGGTACCGGGAGAAATGGCCGTGCTCGATGTGCGCCCGCATGAGCGGCTGGCGGGAACCGTATTCCAGTCGGTGCGGCACTGGCCGGTGCTGATCGCGGTATTGGCCGGCATCCTGGCCGGATTCGTCGCCTCGTGGCGCGGCCGCAGGCGGCAGCCAGAATAGCAAAACCCCGACTGCATTGCTGCAATCGGGGTTTTGAGAAATTGGTGCCCAGAAAAGGACTCGAACCTTCACGCCTTGCGGCACACGGACCTGAACCGTGCGCGTCTACCAATTCCGCCATCTGGGCGACGGCGGTGTGTCTATGGCGATGCCGGGGCATTGTCAATGCGCATTCACATAGATTGTCAGAAGTTTGCACCGTCGCGGGTTTTGGGCCTGCGGCAGGCAGTGCACATTCCAGCCCCGAACGGGCTTTGCAACGTGCAGCAAGGCTCGACAGGGGCGGCCGGGCTGGGCTAGAAGCGGACCAATATCGTCTCGCCTGATCTCGGAGCCCCACCATGGATCGCAATACCCCCAAGCTCGTCACCATATTCGGCGGGTCGGGCTTTGTCGGCAATCATCTGGTGCAAGTGCTGGCCCGCCAGGGCTATCGCATTCGCGTCGCGGTGCGCCGTCCGGATCTGGCCGGCGACGTGCGCATGTTCGGCGGTGTCGGGCAGGTGGTGCCGATCCAGGCCAATCTGCGCAATGAAGCCTCCGTGCAGCGGGCTGCGGCGGGTTCGGACATCGTCATCAATCTGGTTGGCATTGGTCATCAGGCCGGCAAGCAGAGCTTTCAGGCGGTGCATGTCGAGGGCGCGGCGGCGGTGGCCCGCGCGGCCAAGGCGGCCGGGGCGACTGCACTGGTGCATCTGTCGGCCCTGGGGGTCGACAAGGCTGCCGAAGTCAGCGCCTACGCCGCCTCCAAGCTTCAGGGCGAAGAGGCCGTGCTCGCGGCCTTCCCGCAGGCGGTTATCATCCGTCCCTCGCTGATGTTCGGCCAGGGCGACGGGTTTTTTAACCTGATGGGGTCGCTGGTCCGCATCCTGCCGGTAATGCCGCTGATTTCTGGCAAGACCTTGTTTCAGCCGGTCTTTGTGGGCGATGTCGCCGACGCCATCGCCAAAGCCGCCCAGGGCGCGGTCAAGACCGGCCGGGTCTACGAGCTGGGCGGGCCAGACGTGGAGAGCCACAAGGTGCTCATGCAGCGCATTCTGCGCGAGGCCGGCCGCAATCCTATGCTGGTTTCCGTACCTTCTGGTCTGATGAAATTCATGGCCTCGCTGATGGGCATTCTGCCGATCAAGCCGCTGATCACGCCCGATCAGGTGGAACTGCTGGGCGTCGACAATGTCGTATCCGAGGCCGCGCAGAAGGAAAAGCGCACCCTGGCTGCCTTTGACATTGTGCCCACCAGCATGGACGAAATCCTGCCCACCTATATGTGGCGCTTCCGCCGCCACGGCGAGTTTGACCGCGAAGGCGGCTCGCCGGTGATCCCGACCTGATCTCTGGCGCAAGGCGCAGCAGCAAGTTTATCGCCCCGGGTCCAAGGCCCGGGGTTTTTGTTTACCCGCAGGGCTTTCCGGCGCGGTGCGCATGCTAGCAGGAGTCCATCGCGTGAAATAATCTCAAGATATATCTTGAATGCATGCCTAATGGAGCCAATCTGCTGGGTTGAAGGGCTATGTGATATATCTGGAGATAGATTATGAGCTATTGGAAGAATGGTGAGCCGAACTGGCGCCAGATCGAGCGCATGGCGCGGCGCGGCTGGGGCCGGATGGCCCGGATGGCGGACGAAGAGTTCGGCCAGGTCGGCGGCAATTTTCGTGTCGGCCGCATGCTGGCTTCGGGCGATCTGCGGCTGGTGGCGCTCTATTTTATCGAGCATCAGCCCCGGCATGGCTATGACCTGATAAAGGCGGTCGAGGAGCGCTCCAATGGCGTTTATTCGCCCAGCCCGGGCATTGTCTACCCGGCGCTGACCTATCTTGAAGAGGCTGGCTTTGTGACCTCGGCCGTCGACGGCAACAAGAAGCTTTATACGATTACCCAAGAGGGCAAGAGCCATCTCGAGGACAATCGCGAGGCTGTTGCCGGTACGCTGGATTTTCTGGCAAGGACCGGCGAGCAGATGAGCCGGTTCCGCGAATTCGTGAAGGCCGACTGGCCGTTTACGGGTGATCCGGAAGAGGGCAATGTGCCGCCCCATTGGGCTGAACGGGAATCGTCGACTGATCGACCGATGAAGGACGCCATTCCCGAACTCGAGGCAGCCCGCAAGACGCTAAAAGAGGCTATCAAACGGGTTCGACGCGGGGACAAGGAGCAGCAACGCAAGGCGGCCGCCGTGCTGCAACATGCGGCCACGGCCCTTTATGCCCTGGGCGATGACGAGGTGGACATCTAGGCCACGGACTTGCCTTCCCCCACGGCGGGAGAAGGTGGCCCCACGCGGGTCAAGCGCCCGGCTTGGTCCGCAGGAAATCGAGCACCATCTGCACGGCATGGGCTTCGCGTTCCTGCACCATGTTGACGCTGGTCAGGTCGCGCTCGAAGATGACCGAAAGCGTGGCGGTGTTGGAGACATAGAAAAAGCCCAGCGCCGCCACCGAAATATAGAGCTGCACCGGATCGACATCGCGGCGGAACACACCGGTGGCGGCGCCGCGCTCGATGATGGCGGCGATCTGTCCGACCAGGGGCGAGTGCAGCGCCTTGATATCGGGCATGGTCTTCAAGAATCGCGCGTTTTCGATGTTTTCCGTGCCCAACAGGCGCGGAAACCAGGGATTGGCCAGGAAGTGCCGGAAGGTGAAGCGCACCAGGCGGTCCATGGCCTGCACCGGGTCGTACTGATCAAGGCTCAGCGCGCGCTCGCCCTTGCGGATCTCCTGATAGGCATCGAGCAGCACCGCCCGATACAGCTCCTCCTTATTGCCGAAATAGTGATAGAGCAGGCGCTTATTGGCCCCCGCCCGGTCGGCAATCGCGTCCACCCGCGCCCCTTCAAAGCCCCGATCAGCGAACTCCACCCTGGCCGCTGCGAGGATGGAAGCCTTGGTCTTGGCCGAATTGCGGGGCCGCTTTGGCGCCTCAGCCTTGCGCCGAGGCGTCTCCACGACCGCGGGTGAAGATGGATCGGACACGAGTGGACACCGCCGGAATGGACATGAGAATGGTCAGGATGATGATGACGCAGATAACAGCAGAGATGGGCCGGGTAAAGAACGGGCTCGGATCGCCATTGGTCAGCAGCAATCCGCGCCGCAGGTTGAGATCGAGCAAATCCCCCAGAATAATGCCCAGCACCAGAGGGGCCATTGGGTATTTCATCTCGCGCAGGATGAAACCGATAATGCCGAAACCGACCATGACGTAGACGTCGAACATGCGCTGGGTGATGGCAAAGCTGCCGACCACGCAGAGCACATAGACCACCGCCATCAGCCGCTCGCGCGGCACCTGCAGTACTGTGAGGAGCGGCCGGGTCAGGGTCAGACCGAAGATCAGCATGGCGATGGTGGAGAACAGCAGGATCGCCACGATCTGATAGAGAAATTCGGGGTTCTCGGTCATCAGCAGCGGGCCGGGGCGGATACCATGAATGAACATGGCCGCAATCAACACGGCCGCTGCTGCCGAGCCGGGCAGGGCCAGGGTGAGGGTGGGGATCATGGCGCCGGGAATGACGGCGGAATTGCCGGTTTCGGCGGCGATCAGCCCTTCCTGGCTGCCCTTGCCGAACATGTGCTTTTCCTTGCTGACCCGCTTGGCGGCCGCATAGCTGGCCCAGGCGCCCACATCTTCGCCCACGCCGGGCACGATGCCGACGAAAGTGCCGATCAGGCCCGAGCGAATGGTGGTCCACTTGTACTGGAAGACCTCGGAAAAGCGCGGAATCACCCGATCGCCCGATGAGATGATGCGGGCCTGGGCAGTACGTTTCATCACGCCGAGAATTTCGGCGAAACCGAAGGCGCCGACCATGGCCGGAATCAGATCAACGCCGCCGCCCAGCGCCGATATGCCAAAGGTGAAGCGCTGGTGGGCATGCAGGGTCTCCATGCCCACCATGGCCACGAGCAGCCCCAATATGCCGGCAATATAGCCCTTGAGCGGATCGTCGATGGCGGTCAACTGGCCGGATATGATGACGCCGAACAGCGCCAGCCAGAAAAATTCATAGGTGCCGAATTTCAGCGCGGCTTCCGCCAGCAGCGGGGCGATCAGCGCCAGGGCGATGATGCCGACAATGGTGCCCAAGGCCGAAGAGGTGGTGGCCAGGCCCATGGCGGTGCCGGCCTTGCCTTGCAGGGCCAGCGGATGCCCGTCGAGCGTGGTGGCGGCGCTGGCCGGGGTGCCGGGAATGGAGAGCAGGATAGCGGTGCGGCTGCCGCCATAGATAGCGCCGCAATACAGGCACATCAGGCACAAAATGGCCTGGTCGGGCGCCATCTTGTAGGTGAGGGTCACCAGCAGGGCGACGCCCATGGTGGCGGTGAGCCCGGGCAGGGCACCAATGACAATGCCGAGCAGGGTGGCCCAGGCGATGTTGAACAGGGAGACCGGGGTGAAGAAATGGGCGAGCCCGCCGCCCAGCATCAGAAGTCCGTCAAACATGGTCTCGCCCTCCTATGGCAGCCGCACGAGGAAGGCGCGTTCGAATACCAGCGTCACCACGGTTGCCGTCGCCACGGCCAGACCCGAGGCCCAGAGCAGGGATTTGAGCCAGGGCTTGCGCGGTTCGGACAGCCAGCATTCAAAGACCATGATGAAGGCAAAGACGAACAGACCCGTGGCCGCCCAGAAAGGCAGGGTGCCGACAAGGCCAAGCGTATAGATCAGCGCCAGCAGCATGACCGTGGCGGCGCGCGCCGCAGCACTCGACAGCACGGCGCCGGACAAATGCTGCCAGCCCCCGGCAGCCGGGGTGCGGAGCGAGCGGAAAGACAGAATGGTCCCGCACAGGGTCAGCGCGATAGCCAGCATGCCCGGCACCAGCCCCGGCACCGTCATGGGGTGGATGCGGCGTACTTCGAGCCGATCCATGGTCCAGGCGCCATAGAAAACCGCCAGGCCGAGCAGAATGAAGAACAGACCAGCCAGCAGGTCGGCCTTGATCATACCGGGTTCGGGGGCGGTTTCGGACGGGGCGGGCGTGTCGGTGGTCATGCGGAAATACCGGACGGATCAAGGAATGGGTTGGCGCCAAAATATTGAACGCCCACCCTTGATCCCTCCCCACAAGGGGGAGGGAGACGATGGGCACCTGCGCCGCGGTCCTTGGCACCCCTCCCCTCGATGGGGAGGGACCGCGGGTGGGGTGACGCCTTTCGGGCAACCCCAACCGTTTGATGGTTTACATGCCCACTTCGGTGCGGGTTTCGCAGTCGATGCCGATGGTGGAGGGGTCATTGACCGCTTCACCACGTTCGACCGAGGAACAGGCCTCAAGAATGACGACCGGCATGGCCAGGGCCCTGGCCTCGGCGCCATAGGAGGGAGCAAAGACCGCGCCAAAGGTTTCGGCATAGGTCTGGATCGCTTCGGAGTTCATCACCTGTTCGGCCCAGATCTTGTCCATGGTGGCGATCACCTCATCGGGCACGCCGGCCGGAATGAAGATGCCGAAATAGTCCGGCGCCAACGGCATGTCGGGCAGCCAATTGGTGATCGGCGGGATCGGATCGACGCCGTCGAGCTCAAGCGGCTTGTCCGAAAGCACCGCCAGGGCCCTGAGGCGATCGCCGCGGATCAGTTCGGTCTGCTCCACTGCGAGCTGGGTGGTGACCATGGCTTCGCCAGAGGCCGTCGCAATGGCCGCAGGGCCGCCGCCATCATAGGTGATCATGTTGTAGTCAAAGCCGTCGGCCGCGTCGGACAGGGCCGCGATGGCCGTACCGCCGGACGAGGTGACGCCGGCGGTGGCGACGGTGATCTCGCTGCCACGGGTCTGCAGCGCTTCGAGCAATTGACCGAAATCGGTGAACTCGCTGTCGGCCGGAACCGAAACCACCGGGACGTTGGCGACCGAGAGGTAGATATGCCAGTCATCGATATTGGTGCCTTCGAGCAGGCCCGTCACCGAATAGGTGGCATTGTTGGCAATGGCGTTGGCGGTCCAGGTATAGCCGTCGCGCGGGGCGTTGAGCACTTCCTGGGTGCCAATGGCGCCTGAAGCGCCCGGCTGGTTGACCACAACAACTTCGACACCCAGGGCCTCGGCCAGAATGGGTGCGGTGACGCGGGTGACCTGATCGGTCGAACCGCCGGCGCCCCAGGGCACGATCAGGTTGATCGGCCGATCGGGTTGCCATTCCTGCGCAAAAGCCGTGGCCGTTCCCAGCGTTATCAGGGCACAGCCCGACGCCAGGACGATTCGCAAGCACTGCTTCATCGTCTTCTCCTCCCAATGTGATTGGAACCGGTTTTTTTTGGTTCTCATGGCCGAGCTTGCGACCGTTGTCAGGGCGAGTCAAGCCATATGTAACCAAATGGTGAGCTGAAACGATTGCGATCCGGACGCAGAAAATGCGTTGCATCAAGACGTTCGGGTGATAACACAAGCCTATGCCGGTTGATCCGAACCGGGTCGTTCTGCCGGGGCTGACGCATGGAATTCGATCTTGGGCGATTGGCGATCATGGCACTGGCGCTGGGCGCCGGAGCCATCGTCAAAGGGGCAACCGGGATGGGCCTGCCGCTGGTGGCGCTACCGGTGCTGACCACGGTTTTCGGTCTGCAGCATGCGGTTGGCCTGATGTGCGTGCCACTGATCTTCACCAATGCCTGGCAAGTCTGGCGGTTTCGCAAAGCGGCCCGGGACGACCGCATGGCCTTTCTGCCGCTGTTCCTGGCGGGCGGTGCGATCGGGATTGGGTTGGGTACCTGGGCACTGACCAGCCTGCCGGAGCGGGCGCTGGTGCTGACGCTGGGAATCATTTTGCTGTGCTATGTGGCGCTCCGGCTGGCCGCACCACATTTCGTGGTCGGGCCGCTGCTGGCGCGCCGGGCCGGGCCATTGTTCGGCATGGGCGGCGGCGTGCTGCAAGGAGCCACCGGCATTTCCGCGCCGATCGGGGTGACCTTCATTCATGCCATGGCAATGGAGCGGGACGCGCATGTGTTCGCCGTCTCGGCCATGTTCCTGCTCTATTCGGTGGTGCAATTGCCGGCGCTCGCCGTGGCCGGGGTGATGCAGGGGCAGTGGCTGCTCGAGGGCCTGCTCGCCCTTGTTCCGATTCTTGTTTTCATGCCGCTCGGCCAGGCCATTGCCGGCAAGCTCAGCCGCAAGGCGTTTGACCGCATGATCCTGATTTTCCTAGGGCTGATCGGGCTCAAGATGGTGCTGGGCCTCTAGCACCCGCCCCTCGCCCAGAGACATTGGACCACCATCTCGCATCGTTGTGCTTGACGCGCCCTAGCGGCCTCATATAGGTAAGTAACTAATCAGTTACACCAAGTGCTGCGGCGTGGGAGGAATTAGAATGGCAGAGCAACGGCTTGGCATCATCATGCATGGGGTCACTGGGCGCATGGGCTACAACCAGCACCTGGTGCGCTCTATCCTGGCGATCCGCGACCAGGGCGGCATCATGCTGAAAAATGGCGACCGGCTGGTGGTCGACCCGATCATTGTCGGGCGCAATGCCGACAAGATGGAAGCGCTCGCCAAGAAGCATAATATCGCGCGCTGGAGCGACGATCTGGATGCAGCTCTGGCCAATCCCGACGACGCCATCTTCTTTGATGCCGGCACGACGCTGATGCGTGCGGGCCTGCTGGAAAAGGCCCTGGCTGCCGGCAAGCATGTCTATTGCGAAAAGCCCACCTCGGACGACCTCGAGGTCGCCGTCAATCTGGCCAAGACCGCCCGCGCCTCGGGCCTTAAGCATGGCGTGGTGCAGGACAAGCTGTTCCTGCCGGGCCTGATGAAGATCAAGATGCTCAAGGACAGCGGGTTCTTCGGCGATATCCTGTCGGTGCGCGGCGAATTCGGCTATTGGGTGTTCGAGGGCGACTGGCAGAAGTCCCAGCGGCCGAGCTGGAACTATCGCAAGAATGATGGCGGCGGCATTATCCTGGATATGCTGTGCCACTGGCGCTATGTGCTCGACAATCTGTTTGGCGAAGTGCAGGCCGTCTCGTGCCTGGGCGCCACCCATATCCCGCAGCGCGTGGATGAGCAGGGCAAGACCTTCAAATGCGACACCGATGACGCGGCCTATGCCACGTTCGAGCTCGAGGGCGGGGTGATTGCCCAGATCAATTCAAGCTGGACCACCCGGGTGCGCCGCGACGATCTGGTGACCTTCCATGTCGATGGCACTCATGGATCGGCCGTGGCGGGCCTGCACAAGTGCTGGACCCAGCATCGGGTCAACACGCCCAAGCCGGTGTGGAACCCCGATCAGCCGCAGACCATGAATTTCTTCAATGACTGGGAAGAGGTTCCGGACAACTGGCCGGCGGATAATGGCTTCAAGGTGCAGTGGGAAATGTTCCTGCGTCACGTGGCCGAGGATGCGCCCTGGGAATATGGTCTGGAAGCCGGCGCCAAGGGCGTGCAGCTTGCCGAGCTGGGCCTCAAGAGCTGGGAAGAACGCCGTTGGCTGGACGTGCCGAAGCTGGCGTTTTGATCCTGCGCTAGACGGGGAAGCCCCCTCACCCGTCTCGGCCTGAGGGCCGATCCACCCTCTCCCCGAGCGGAAGAGGAATGGGGGCACCGAGTTGCAACGGGCGCCGTGCCATTCTTCTCCCTCTCGGGGAGAAGGTGGCGCGCAGCGCCGGATGAGGGGGAAACCCATGCCGACCATCAACCTGCCCAATCCTGATCGCTCCATCAGCCCCTATACGCTGAGCGGCGATCCGATCCCCTTCGTGAAGTTCAAGGCGACCGAGTTTCCGCGCATCGCCTATTCGGCGGCCCATGTGGTGGCTGACCCGCTGGCCAGCAATGATCCCTGGCTGACCCCGGCCATCGACTGGAATACGACGCTGAAATTCCGTCACCGCATGTGGGATCTGGGCCTGGGCGTCGCCGAAGCCATGGATACCGCCCAGCGCGGCATGGGCCTGACCTGGGCTGAAGCGCAGGAGCTGATCCGGCGCTCGCAGGCCGAGGCCCGAACCCGCGATGACAGCCTGATCGCCTATGGCGCCGGTACCGACCATCTGGCGCCCGGTCCCGATGTGACCATTGATGACATCATCAAGGCCTATGACGAGCAGGTCGGTTTTGTCGAAGCCCAGGGCGGCCGCGTCATCCTGATGGCATCGAGGGCGCTGGCCGCCGCCGCCAAATCACCCGACGATTATGCCCGCGTCTATGGCCATGTGCTTTCGAACGTCAAGCAGCCGGTGATCATGCACTGGCTGGGCGAGATGTTCGACCCGGCGCTGCAGGGCTATTGGGGTGATATCGACCACGACCGGGCCATGGATGTCTGTCTCGACGTCATCGCGGCCAATGCCGACAAAGTTGACGGCATCAAGATTTCGCTGCTTTCGGCAGAAAAGGAAATCGCCATGCGCCGTCGCTTGCCGGCAACTGTGAAGATGTATACGGGCGATGATTTCAACTATGCCGAGCTGATTGCCGGCGACGACCAGGGCTATTCGCATGCGCTCCTGGGCATTTTCGACGCCATTGCGCCGGCAGCCTCGGCGGGCCTGGCGGCGCTCGGGCGCGGCAATACCAATGAATTCTTCGATATTCTCGAACCCACCGTGCCGCTGAGCCGGCATATCTTCGCCGCCCCCACCCGCTTTTACAAGACGGGCGTGGTGTTCCTGGCCTATCTCAACGGCCTGCAGGACCATTTCGCCATGATCGGCGGGCAGCAATCGACCCGCTCGTTGCAGCACTTAAGCGAACTCTTTCGCCTCGCCGACAAGGCCCGTGTCCTGGCCGATCCCGAGCTGGCCACCGCCCGCATGAAGCAGGTCCTCGCTGTCCATGGAGTTTCCGCATGAGCGCCGATACCGCTATTTCGCTGAACCTGGCGACCACGCGTCCGCAATGGGGCTTTGCCGAGGCCGTTGAGGGGTGCCTGAAGGCCGGCATCACCGCCATTTCCCCCTGGCGCGACCAGATCGAGGCGATCGGGCTCGATGAGGCCGCACGCATCGTGCGCGAGAACAAGATCCGCGTGACCGGCGTGTGCCGCGGCGGCATGTTCCCCGGCGTCGATGCCGCCGACCGGCAGAAGCGGATTGATGATAATCTGCGCGCTATTGACCAGGCCGCGGCGCTCAATGCGGATTGCCTGGTGCTGGTGGTGGGCGGCCTGCCTGGATCTTCAAAAGATCTGCCCGGCGCCCGCGCGCAAGTCACCGACGGCATTGCCGCCATGCTGCCCCATGCCAACGCATCCGGTGTGAAGATCGCCATTGAGCCGCTGCACCCGATGTATGCGGCTGACCGGGCCTGCGTGAACACCACCGACCAGGCGCTCGATATCTGCGAGCAGCTGGGCGAGACGGTCGGCGTGGCGCTCGATGTCTATCACATCTGGTGGGACCCAAATCTTGCCAATGCCATCGCGCGGGCGGGCCGGATGAAGCGCATCTTTGCCCATCATATCTGCGACTGGCTGGTGCCGACGCGGGACATGCTCAATGATCGTGGCATGATGGGCGATGGGGTCATCGACCTCAAGAGCATCCGGAAGATGATCGAGGAGGCCGGATTCCATGGCCCGCAGGAGGTGGAGATCTTTTCGACCGAGAACTGGTGGAAACGGCCCGGCGACGAAGTGCTGCAGGTGATCAAGGAACGGGTCGCCACGGTGTGCTGAAATGCGTCTGCCTTGGCCAGAATGCAAAAAGCCCCGGACTGTAATCCGGGGCTTCTTCAATCTGAGCGGCGCTTAAGATACGCGCTGATATTCAATGCTCGAGCAGAGGAGCTGGCAGCCGGTGAGCTTGATCGTGTCCGGACCGGTCAACTCGACAATGGCCTTGGCGTTGCCGCCATTGAGCGCAATCTGACCTTCCCAGGTGCCGGGGCCGGTCTGTTCGGCCTGCACCACCTGCTGGTCCACATAGGCCAGGTTTTCCTGGGTACGGCTATCGCCCTGGATATCGTTGAGCGTGCCGCAAAGCTGGGTGCCATCACCGCAAAGCTGGAAGGTGAAGGTGGTGCCCCAGCGGTCCTGCCAGACACCGCCGGGATCGGCAGCAGACTGCGCAAGAGCCGGCATAGCCAGAGCGGCCACGACACTGGTCGCGGCAATAATAGTCTTCAGCATCGTCACAATGCTCCATATATTGTCGCGCCCGGCCAGGGAGGTGGCCATGCGCGCACTGTTACAATTTTAACAAGCCCTTGGGGGGCCAACGCCGGAGCGCGCAGATCGTTGCGCAAATGTTACCGGCGGAAGGTCGCGGCCAGTTCGATGTGAACGGACCAGGCGAACTGATCGACTGCTACTAGGTCGCTCAACATGAACCCGGCCTGAACAAGCAGGGCGGCGTCCCGCGCGAAGCTTTTGGGGTCGCAAGCGATCATCACCACATGCCGCGCCTTGGACGCAGCAATCTCCTTGACCTGAGCCTGCGCTCCAGCACGCGGAGGATCGAGCACTATCGTGTCGAAATTGAGTTCGAAGCGGGTGAGTGGGTCCCGGAACAGATCGCGCGCCTTGGCGGTAACCGTCTTGAGGCCCTTGGTGTACCGCACTGCCTTGTCGAGCGCGCCAATGCCGGCACGGTCGCTGTCGGCAGCATAGACCGGCGCGATTTCGGCCAGCCGCAGGGCAAAGGGGCCGATGCCACAGAACAGGTCGGCAATGGATTTTGGCTTGCCGATCGCCGCGAGCACATAGTCGGCCAGAACCTGTTCGGCTTGGGCCGTGGCCTGCAAGAAGCTGCCAATGGGCAGATCGACTTCCGAGCGCCCCATGGTCACCGTCGGCTGCTGGCGCAACAGGATCATTTCCTTGTCCAGCGAGAGCCGCGCCAGGCCCAGATCATTGCCCAGCGGCACCAGCTTTTCAGCCCGCACGCCCTTGCCGGCCTTGCGGATGCCGACATCGAGGCCGGCATTGGTGGCGGTGAAACTGATATCACACTCGCCGATGGCCGCACCCAGCGCCCGGGCAATGTCCGGGGCCCGCTTGAGGGCCGGCACCAGAATAGGGCAGGCATCGAGATCAAGCAGGTCGTGACTGCGGAGCTGCATATAGCCGGCACGGTCCTTGCGGGCATGCAGCGTGGCGCGGCGGCGACCGGCGCCATGGGCAGAGATGAAGCGCTCCACGCTTGCCTCGAGCCCGGCCTGACGGAGTGCTGCTTCGACCAGTTCGGTCTTGAATGCCGCATAGCTCTGCGCCTCCATGTGCTGGAGCTGGCAGCCGCCACAGGTGCCGAAATGCGGGCAAACCGGCTTGATGCGATTTGGCGCTGGTGACAACAGCTCGGCCAGCGCGCCGCGATTGCCATCCACCGAGATCGCCACCTGTTCGCCCGGCAAGGTGAACGGCACGAAGACGCGCTGTCCCTCGATAATAGCAACGCCTTCGCCCTTATGGCCGAGCGATTCGATGGTGGTGGTGATGCTCATGCGTGATCCTGACAGACAGAAGCCCGATCATTTCTGATCGGGCTCCCGGCTTGCTGCGTAACTTTTCTAGCGGCCTGTGGGCCGCGGCCACTCAAGCATGGCTTTCGTGGCTTTGAGCCCTAAAATCGCTCCATCGGAGCGATTTTACCTATGAGCCAGCCTCAGACCTGCTGCACGCCCTCGACGCCTGGGACGAAGTGGCGGAGCAGGTTTTCGATGCCGTTCTTGAGCGTGGCGGTCGAGGAGGGGCAGCCCGAGCAGGCGCCCTGCATATGCAGGAACACGGTGCCTTCCTTGAAGCCCTTGAAGATGATGTCGCCGCCATCCATGGCCACGGCCGGGCGCACACGGGTGGCCAGCAGTTCCTTGATGACTTCGACCATTTCCTTGTCTTCTTCCTCGAAGAACTCCTCGACCTCATCGAAATCAACCGGAGCAGTGCTGCCCTCGGTGATGACCGGCTTGCCGGAGAGGAAGTGGTCCATGATGACGCCAAGAATGGCCGGCTTGATATGGGCCCAATTGGTATCGTCCTTGGTGACCGAGATGAAATCGGACCCCAGAAACACGCCATTGACGCCGGAGATGGCGAACAGGCCGGTGGCCAGCGGCGAGACGGCGGCAGCTTCAGGCGAACGGAAATCGCGCGGCTCGCCAACCAGCACGTCGCGGCCCGGCAGGAACTTCAGGGTCGCCGGGTTGGGCGTGGCTTCGGTCTGGATAAACATGGCGGCTCCCCGCTGAGCGGTACAATTAGAATGTTTCTAAAATAGACTTTTGCGCTGCAAGTGCAAGGGCAATAATGCTAGCCATGCCTGATCGTCAGCGAGATGGTGTATCCTATGTCCATCGAACTCTGGACCCTGCTGGGTGCCATGTTTCTGGGTCTGGTGCATCTCAGCGTCGCCTCCTTTGCCTTCAAGGCGCAGGTGGGCAACGCCTATACCGTGGGCGCCAGGGATGCCAATCTGCAACCCGCAGGCGTTGCGGCCCGGCTGGATCGCGCGCAACGCAATTTCCTTGAAACCTTCCCGATCTTCGTGGCGGCCGTGCTGACGCTGGAAGTGCTCGACGGCAGCGGGGGCTGGCTGAGCGTGAGCGGCTGCCTGGTTTATCTCGTCTGCCGCTGCCTTTACCTGCCGCTTTACGCTCTCGGCCTGCCCTGGGCGCGCACCTTTAGCTGGAATGCGGCCACAGCCGGACTGGCACTGGTGATGGCCGCGATTGCCCTCGAGGCGCTTGGTGGAGCGTGAGGCGTGCAGGCCATTCGAGCGGAGCTCTCATGGCCTGCTGACCCAAAATCGGTCCACTGAACCGATTTTGCCCGCACAAGCGGGCCGGTCAGCAGATCGCGATGACTTCGTCGTCGCTCATGCGGCCGGGCACAATGGTCAGGGGGATGGGCAGCACATTGGCGCGGGCGGCAAAATGGGTCACCAGCGGACCCGGACCATCGGGCGACTTGGAGGCGGCCAGCACCAGGATGGCAATGTCGTGATCCTTGTCGATGACGCGCTCGATCTGTTCGGCGCCATTGCCCTCACGGATCACCGATTCGGCCCGGACCTCGCCGATCTCCTTGATCCGGGCCATGCGCCGGTCAAGATTGCGTTCGGCCTCCTCGACGGCCTCGGCCCGCAAGACGTCCTCGACACCCAGGCCAATGAATTCAGGCTTGGGAATGACCGTCATCAGCACCACCGTGCCGCCCGTGCGCTTGACGCGCCAGGCAGCAAAGGTCAGGGCACGATCGCATTCTTCGGTCTCATCAATAACGACGAGAAACTTGCGCTTGTATTCGACCTGCGAAACCAAGGGCGCCTCCGTTGCTGAACCGCGCTAGCGGATGAAACCGATGATGGAGCGTACCTCGGCCATTGTCTTTTCGGCAATGGCGCCGGCCCGCTCGCCACCATCGCGCAACACCGCATTGATGGTTTCGGGGTCATCGAGCAGGCGCTGCATCTCCCCGGCCATCGGCGCGAGAACGGCAACGGCCAGATCGGCGAGCGCCGGTTTGAACTTGCCCCAGCCCTGGCCGCCGAACTCTGCCAGCACCTCGGCCTTGGTCCTGTCGGAAAGCGCGGCATAGATACCAACCAGATTGTCAGCTTCCGGCCGGTCCTTGAGACCGTCGACCTCTAAGGGCAGTTCAGCGGGATCGGTGGTTGCCTTCTTGATCTTCCTGGCGATGGCGTCCGCATCATCGAGCAGGGAAATGCGGGACTGCTCGGAGGGGTCGGACTTGCTCATCTTCTTGGTGCCGTCGCGCAGGCTCATGATGCGCGTGGCCGGGCCGGCGATCAGCGGCTCGGTGATGGGGAAGAACTGACCATCCGGCGCCGTCACCCCTTCAGCAGCAATCGAGGCGGCATAGTCATTGTTAAACTTGGCGGCGATATCGCGGGTCAGTTCGAGATGCTGCTTCTGGTCGTCGCCCACCGGCACATGGGTGGCCTTGTAGAGCAGGATGTCAGCGGCCATCAGCGAGGGATAGGCGAACAGGCCGAGCGAGACATTCTCGGAGTTCTTGCCGGCCTTGTCCTTGAACTGGGTCATGCGGGCCATCCAGCCCATGCGCGCGACACAGTTGAACACCCAGGCCAGCTCAGCATGCTGGACCACCTGGGACTGGTTGAAGACGATGGAGCGCTTGGGGTCGACCCCGGCGGCAATGAAGGCGGCAGCGACTTCGCGGGTGGCACGACGCAGTGCCGCGGGCTCCTGCCAGACGGTGATGGCATGCATGTCGACCACGCAGTAAATGGTCTCATGCGTGTCCTGGAGCGGCACGAAACGGCGGATGGCGCCGAGATAATTGCCGAGGTGCAGGTCGCCGGATGGCTGGATGCCGGAAAAGACGCGGGGGCTGAACGTCATGGTGCCCTTCGAGAACAGAAACGAAAACAGGCGCCCCTTCTATACGGGCAAGACGAAGAATGGAACCGTCACGCGCGGCGGTGCAGACGGCGCGCCAGCAAGCGCAGATCATGAGTGCCGCTGACATGGACAAGGGTGAAATAGACCGCGACGCCAAAGGCGATCAGCGCGGCCAGCACACCCGCCTGGCGCCAGAGCGCGACACCGCTTGCCAGATGGATTGCGCCCTGTTCGGCCAATAGCCAGAGCGCCGCGCCCATGATCAGGCTGATCGCGAGAATGGCCAGTTGCGCCCGCCATTGCGGCCAGGTCAGCGCGAAATGGCCGCGCACGGCCAGCGTGGCCACAAGCAGCACGACATTGAGCCAGGAGGAGGCAGCGGTGGCAATGGCAATGCCGACATGAAGCAGGCTGGGAAAGAGCGTGAGCGATATGGCGATGTTGGCCACCACGCTGACCCCGGCAAATATCGTCGGGGTCAGCGTGTCCTCGCGGGCAAAAAAGCCCGGCTGCAATACGCGGATCAGCACATAGGCGGGCAGGCCCGTGGCGAAGGCTATCAAGGCTTCAGCGGTCTGGGTGGTGGCCAGCGCATCAAAAGCGCCACGTTCGAACAGCACCCGCACGATCGGCTCGGCCAGCGCCACCAGCGCCACGGCCGCGGGCATGGTGAGCAGCATGGAAACGAACAGCGCCTGGTCCTGGCTCTGGCGTGCTTCGAGCGCGCGACCGCCCTTGAGGTGACGGCTGAGTTCGGGGAGCAGCACCGTGCCGATGGCAATGCCGATAATGCCGAGCGGAAGCTGGTAGAGCCTGTCGGCATAAGAGAGCACGGAGATGGCGTTGTCGGCGCCCGAGGCAATGATGGTGCCCACGAAAATATTGATCTGGGTGATACCGCCAGCCAGGATGGCCGGCACCGCCAGCATCCAGAAGCGGCGCACCTCCGGGTCCAGCCGTGGCATGCGAAAGGCGGGGCGGAAGCCGGCCCGCTCGATGGCCACCCAGACCAGCACCAATTGCGCCACCCCGCCGGTCATGGTGGCGATGGCGACCCAGATCGTGGCGTCGGCCGGGGTCTGGATGAACCAGACGGCCAGGGGGATCAGCGCGGCAATGGTGACCAGGTTGAGCAGTACAGGCGCGAAGGCGGCAGCGAAGAACCGCCCCAGCGTGTTGAGGATAGCGCCATAGGCGGCCATCAGCGACATACAGCCCAGATAGGGGAACATGATCCGCGTCAGCAGCACGGTCAGGTCAAACTTTTCTGCGTCGTCCACGAAGCCGGGCACGAAGACGGCCATGATCTGGGGCATGAAGAGCTCGGCCAGGAGGGTGACGATGAACAGCATCACCACCAGCCAGCTCATGATGCGCGCGGCGAGTAATTTTGCGCCCTCTTGTCCCTCACGCTCCAGGGCGCCGGAGAACATGGGGACAAAGGCGGTGTTGAACGCGCCTTCGGCAAACAGCCGCCGGAACAGATTGGGAAAGCGGAAGGCCGCGAAAAACGCGTCGGCCGCCGGGCCGGTGCCCAGCACTGCCGCCATCAGCGCGTCGCGGGCAAAGCCGGCAATGCGGCTTACGAGGGTCAGCGAGCCGACCGAGACGAAATTGCGGAACAGGGTCATGGGCCCGCGTGCGCCTCACCCATTGACCACCTTCTTTTCCGGTGCCTTGTCCTCGCTGGGCCGCTTGAAGACGTTCATCAACACGTCGTGGATCTTCTTCTGGCGGGATTTGACATGGATCTTCTGGCCCGTCAGGTCGGTGACATAAAAGACGTCGACGGCCTTTTCGCCATAGGTGCCGATATGGGCCGAGCCGATGGTGAGGTTGAGATCGGAAATCTCGCGGGTCAGTGCATAGAGCAGGCCGATGCGGTCGAGGCCCGACACCTCGATGACGGTGAATTTTTCCGAAATGGCATTGCTGACCGAGACCTGCGCGGGCAGGGAGAAGGGCCTGAGGCGCCTGTTGTGGCGCGATTCCTTGCCCAGATCGATCAGCACCTGGCGCTTGCCTTGCAGGAGCTGCTTGACGGTGTCGATGATGCGGGTGGCGCGGACCTTTTCGTCTTCGTCGGAGGTGAAGGAGCGCTTGAGCCGGAAGGTGTCGATGGCGCGCCCGTCGCGGGTAGAAAAGATCTGCGCGCCAATGATGGAGGCATCCTGCATGGTGCAGGCGCCGGCGATCAGCGAGAGCAGGCGCGGGTGATCGGGGGTATAGAAGCTGACCTCGGTGATGCCTTCGAACGCCTTGACCCGGATCGAGCCGGCAAAGGGCTGATCGGTGCTGTCGGCATTGCGGATCATCCTGGCGTGTTCGAGCTGTAATTCAGGCTCGGCGCGCAGCCAGTAATGGTCGTAATGGCGGGCCGCATAGGCCTCGATATCGGCGGGCGCCCAGCCGGACAGCGCCTCGGTCAGGGCCGAACGGGCCTGATTGACGCGGTCGGACTGGCTGACCTGGCTATGCCCGCCAGACAACAATGGCTCGGTGGCGAAATACAACGCGCGCAGCAGCGAGCCCTTCCAGCCGGTCCAGGTGCCCGGGCCAACGGCGCGGATATCGCAGGCGGTCAGGATCATCAGCAGGGCCAGGCGCTGGGGCGATTGCACCACATCGGCAAAGGACTTGGCGGTTTCGGGGTCCTGGATGTCGCGGGCCTGGGCAATCTCGCTCATCAGCAAATGATATTCGATCAGCCAGGAGACGGTGTCGGTTTCGGCGGCATTGAGGCCAAAGCGCGGGCAGAGCTTCTTGGCGATCTTTGCCCCGGCGATGGAATGATCCTCGGGCCGGCCCTTGGCAATGTCGTGCAGGAACAGTGCCACATAGAGCAGGCGCGTATCGTTGAGCTGCGGCAGCAGCTCGTGGGTCAGGGGCAGCTCGTCGCGCAATCCGCCATTGGCGATCTGGGCCATGACGCCGACCGAGCGGATCAGATGCTCGTCCACGGTATAGTGGTGATACATGTTGAACTGCATCAGCGCGACGATCTTGCCGAAATCGGGCACGAACTTGCCGAGCACGCCACTCTCGTTCATCTGACGCAGGATGCGCTCGACATAGTTGGCGCTGGTCAGAATGGTCAGGAAATGGGCATTGGCCCTGGGGTCGGCGCGCAGGGTCTTGTCGATCAGCCGCAGGCTGTTGCGGATATGCATGATCGCATCGGGATGAAACAGCAATTCCTCGCGGCCGGCCACCATGAAGGCGCGGATGAGATTGACCGGGTCCTTTTCGAAGACGTCGGGCCCGGCGATGTTGAGGCGTCCGGTATCGACGATGAAGGCCGTTTCGCCCTTGATCTTGGACTTGCCGGAGCGGAACGGCGCCAGGACGCGCCCGACCAGGTCGAGATCCTTGGCGTGGTGGAATTCGAGGCCGGCGCAGATGATGCGGGTCAGATCACCGACATCCTTGGCGACCAGGAAATAGCGCTTCATGAAGCGCTCGACGCCCAGCATGCCCAGGCGCTGCGCATAGCCCATGCGCTGGGCCAGTTCAGGCTGCATGTCGAAGCTGAGCTTTTCATCGGCCCGTCCGGTGACGAAATGCAGGTGACAGCGCACCGCCCAGAGAAAATCCTCGGCCCGGGTGAACAGGCGGTATTCGGCGGCTGACAGTACGCCCTTGCCGACCAGCTCATGGCTGGTCTTGACCTGGTAGAAATACTTCCCGATCCAGAACAGCGTATTGAGGTCGCGCAAGCCCCCCTTGCCGTCCTTGATATTGGGCTCGACCACATAGCGGGTATTGCCCATCTGCTTGTGGCGCTCATCCCGCTCGGCCATCTTGGCGGCGATGAATTCCGGGCCCGTTCTGGGCATGATCTCGTTTTCAAAGCGATGGGTGAGCTGGTCGTAAAGCGCCTTGTCGCCGGTGAGGAAGCGCGCTTCGAGCGTGGCGGTGCGCACGGTCATGTCGGCGCGGGCCATGCGGATGCACTCATCCACCGAGCGGACCGCGTGGCCCACCTTCTGCCCCAGATCCCAGAGCATATAGAGAATGTATTCGGTGACCTGCTCGCCCCAGGGGGTTTGCTTGTAGGGCAGGATGAAGAGCAGATCGATGTCCGAGCCTGGGGCCAGGGTGCCACGGCCATAGCCGCCGACGGCGGACAGCGCGATGGCTTCGGCGCCAGACGGATTGTCGACCGGATAGACCCGCGTGGTGGCAAAGCGATGCACGGCGGTGATGATTTCGTCCTGCGCCGCGCACAGGTTCTGGGCACAGCGCGTGCCCTTGTTGTTGGCCAGCAGTTCGGCCTCGGCGCTTTTGCGCGCATCGGCCAGGGCCTGGCGGATATGGGCCAGGACCGCCATGCGCGCCTTGGGCGAGCGGGCGGGTTCGTCGCCCAGCAGCGCGTCAAACTCGGCCACCAGCGTATCGGCGGTCTTCAGCGCGAACTGTGCCTTTTTGGGTCTGGCCTCAGCTTCGGCTAGCGTCATCGCGGAGTTTCTTCAATTGATAGAGCGCATCAATGGCCTGGCGTGGCGTCATTTCGTCGGGGCGGACCGCATCGAGCGCTTCGTGAACGGGATCCTTGCCCTTTGGCGCCGGGGGCGGCTGGTGGGCAAAGAGCGGCAAATCGTCTAGCACTCTGGCCTTCTGGCTGGAAGAGGCGGTGCCGGCCGAGCGCTGCTCGAGCACGTCGAGCACCTGTTTGGCGCGGGCAATGACCGGTGCCGGCAGGCCGGCCAGCCGCGCCACCTGGATGCCATAGGAGCGGTCCGCGGCGCCGGGCCCCACTTCGTGCAGGAACACCACCTCGCCTTCCCACTCGCGCACCTTCATGGTGACATTGGCGACGCGGGTGAGGGTCTTGGCCAGAGAGGTCAATTCATGGAAATGGGTGGCGAACAGTGCCCGGCAACCGGTGGTCTCATGCAGCGCCTCGACCGCCGCCCAGGCAATGGAGAGCCCGTCGAACGTGGCGGTTCCGCGACCGATTTCGTCGAGCACCACCAGGCTCTTGCGAGTGGCGCGATTGAGAATGGCGGCGGTTTCGACCATTTCGACCATGAAGGTCGAGCGGCCATGGGCAATATCGTCAGATGCGCCGACACGCGAGAACAGGCGATCCACCACGCCAATATGGGCGCTGTCAGCCGGCACATAGCACCCCATCTGCGCCAGAACGGCGATCAGCGCGTTTTGCCTGAGGAAGGTCGATTTACCACCCATATTGGGGCCGGTGACCAGCCAGAGCGACCCGCCGCCGGCTTCCTCGCTGCCCGAGAGATCGGCATCATTGGCGACAAAGCTCTGGCCTTCCGATTTCACCATCAATTCCACAACGGGATGGCGCCCGCCGGAAATGGCGAAAGCAAGGCTGTCATCGACCATCGGGCGGCAATAGCCCCTTGTGGCAGACACTTCTGCGAGAGCGGCGGTGACGTCGAGTTCGGCCAGCGCGTCGGCCAACCCCTGCAACTGGCGCGTTGCAGCCAGTGTTTCATCCCGAAGGCGGGCGAATATGGCCTGTTCGATCTCCAGCGCCGCACCCTGTGCCTGGGCGATCCGGCCTTCGAGATCGGCCAGTTCGGTGGTGGTAAAGCGCATGGCATTGGCCAGCGTCTGGCGATGGATGAAGGTTTCGCGGTGCGGGGCTTCGAGCAGTTTCTGGCCATGCGCGGCGGGCACTTCGACAAAAAAGCCGAGGACGCCATTGTGCTTGATCTTTAAGGACCGCACATCGGTCTCGTCCATCAGCCGGGCCTGCAGCGCGGCGACCACGGCGCGGGTCTCGCGGCCCAGCGCGCGCTCTTCATCGAGCCTCGCGTCATAGCCGGGCCGGACGAAACCGCCATCGCGGCTGAGCAGCGGCAATTCATCATCCAGCGCCGCCGCCAGTTCACTGGCCAGCGCACCTGGCGCGGCGCCAAGGGTTTGCGTCAGGCGTTCCAATATGGTGGGCAAGTCGGGCTGTGCGCGCAGATGCTGCGCCAGTTCCAGCGCTGCGCCGACGGCCTTGCCGATGGCGGCCAGATCGCGCGGACCGCCACGCTCCAGAGCCAGGCGCGAAAGGGCGCGGGCCAGATCGGGCGCGGATTTGAGGTCCTGGCGCAGGCGGCCGCGCAACAGTGTGTCCTCGACCAGGCGGCTGACTGCATCGAGCCGTTCGTTGATCGCATCGGCACGGCGCAATGGCGCGGCCAGGCGGGTTGCCAGAAGCCGCGCACCGGGCGCGGTCACGGTCAGGTCGATGGCCTGGCGCAGCGAGCCCTTGGCCTGGCCGCGTTGGGTGATCAGCAATTCCAGACTTGAGCGGGTGGCCGCGTCGATCGCCATGCTGGCCGCGGCCGCATTGGTGAGCGGTGGCCGCAGCGGGGCACTGCGCCCCCTCTGGCTTTCCCCGACATAGCCGACCAATGCGCCGAGCGCTGCCCGGCCAGCCCGGCTGAGGGCGCTGGGGTCGAAGGCCTCGGACGGAAAACTGCTGCGCAGGAGCGGCATGGCCGCTTCGCTGTCGGCAAGGTCCGGGGCGATGGTGGAGGCAATCCCGCTCCAGGCCGGGGCGAACAGATGCCTTTCGACCAGCGCGGCCCGGGTCGCATCGGTCAGCAGCAGTTCGGCGGGGGCAATGCGGGCCATTTCATCACCGAGCTGGTCGGCGGCCAGATCGGACACAAAGGTTTCGCCAGTGGAGATATCGGCCCAGGCCAGGGCAAAATCGGTTTCGCCATGCCGCACCATGGCCAGGGCTGCCAGATAATTGGCGGAGCGTGCATCGAGGTGATCGTCTTCGGTCAGCGTGCCGGGGGTGACCAGCCGCACCACATCGCGCCGCACCACCGATTTGGAGCCGCGCTTCTTGGCTTCGGCCGGATCTTCCATCTGCTCGCAGATGGCCACCCGATGGCCCAGACGGATCAGCTTGTTGAGATAGTCATTGGCGGCGTGAATGGGCACACCGCACATCTGGATATCTTCGCCCAAATGCTTGCCGCGCTTGGTGAGCACGATGCCGAGGGCCGCGCTGGCGATTTCGGCGTCCTCGAAGAACAGCTCGTAGAAATCGCCCATGCGATAGAACAGCAGATAGCCCGGATTGACCGCCTTGATCTCGAAGAACTGCGCCATCATGGGCGTCAGTCCCGCAGGCGCGGGGCCGGGGGCAGCCTCGAAAGGGGATTGATCCATGGGCGCGGGCAGTCAGGGCTTGAAAATTGATCCCGGACCTTAGGCGGTTCGGGATCAAAATCCAACCGGGCCGAACAAATTTGCCCCGTTCGTTTTGCAGCCGAAATCAGGCGTCGCGGATGAGCGAAACGGGCTCGATCAGCTTGCGATAGAGATGCCAGGTGGCATGGCCCAGAATGGGCAGGACAACGGCCAGCCCGACAAACAGCGGAATGGAGCCCAGGAAAATCGCGGCGCCGACAATGACACCCCAGGCAAAGAGCGGCACGCGATTGTGCATGACCGCCCGGAACGAGGTTTCGACGGCCACATAGGCCCCCACATCGCGGTCGAGCAGCAGGGGGAAGGCAATCACCGTGGTGCACAGCACCACCAGGGCGAACAGGGCGCCGAGTGCCGTGCCAACCGCCAGCAGGGTCAGGCCGGCCGGCTCAGTCAGGATCTGGGCAAGCAGGGCATCGAGCGTGCGCGGCGGCGAGGCCCCGAACAGGGTCTCGTAAAGCGCCTGGGCGCTGGTGAGCCAGAGCGTGAACAGCACGAACAGCATGGCGCCGACGGCCAGAATGGAGCCCAGGGCGGGGGATTTCAACACGCTCATGGCGTCGCGCCAGCTTGGGTTCTCGCCCATTTCGAGCCGCCGCGACACCTCATAGAGCGGCAGGGCAGCGATCGGGCCGAGCAGGGCGAAACCGCCGATCAGCGGATAGAGCAGGGTCCAGGCATGCCAGCCATTCATCCACACGGTGAGCACGATGCCGATGACCGGATAGATCAGCATCAGGAGCACATAATGGCTGGGCTTGGCCCAGAAATCGGCCGCGCCGCGCCGCAGCACGTCGCCAAGATCGGCCAGTGAAATCTGGTGAATGACCGGCATGTCGAGCTTGTCGCCGACACCGGAAATGACGTGCATTTTGGCCATGGGCATCACTCCTCCTCAATGGAGGCCGCAGCACTTGCGAGGGGCGCATGACGGGCGCGAGACGCAATAGGGTGCGACCGCTATGCCGTCATACTAAGCCGCGAACCGGGGGCTGTCGCCCCCGGTTCCGAGAAATGTGATCAGGCCTTGGCCAGGGCCTGGTCGATATCGGCGATGATGTCGTCGACATGCTCGATGCCCACCGAAATGCGCACCAGATCCTCGGACACGCCGGCGCGCTTGAGCTCCTCGGGGGAGAGCTGGCGGTGGGTGGTGGTGGCCGGATGGCAGGCCAGAGACTTGGCGTCGCCGATATTGACCAGGCGCAGGATCATCTGCAGCGCATCGATGAACCGGGCGCCCGCTTCCTTGCCGCCCTTGATGCCGAAGGAGAGGATGCCCGATCCCGAGCCCTTGGAGATCCGGGTGGCCACTGCGTGGTAGGGGCTGTCGGGCAGGCCGGCATAGTTGACCCATTCCACCTTGGGGTGACTCTGAAGATGCCGGGCGACCTTGAGCGCGTTTTCGCAATGGCGTTCCATGCGCAGGCCCAGCGTTTCGAGCCCCTGCAGGATCATGAAGGCATTCATGGGCGAGAGCGCGGCGCCGGTATTGCGCAAGGGCACGACGCGCGCCCGGCCGATATAGGCTGCCGGCCCCAGCGCCTCGGTATAGACCACACCGTGATAGGAGGGGTCGGGCTCGTTCAGCACCGGGAAGCGCTTGGCATTGGCCTTCCAGTCGAACTTGCCGCTATCGACAATGACGCCGCCGATGGAGGTGCCGTGGCCGCCGATATATTTGGTCAGCGAGTGCACCACGATATCGGCGCCGAAATCGAAGGCCCGGGTCAAATAGGGCGTGGCCACCGTATTGTCGACGATCACCGGCACGCCGTGGCGATGGGCGATCTCGGCGATCTTTTCGATGTCCACGACATTACCGGCCGGATTGCCGATGGATTCAAGGAAGACCGCCCTGGTGTTCTCGTCGATGGCCTTTTCGAAGCCTTCATAATCGTCATGGCTGACCAGCCGCGCCTCGATGCCCTGGCGCGGGAAGCTGTGCACGAACAGATTGTAGGTGCCGCCATAGAGCTGGGAGATCGAAACGATGTTGTCGCCGACCCCGGCAATGGTCTGGATGGCATAGGTTATGGCAGCCATGCCCGAGGCCAGGCCCAGCGCCCCGATGCCGCCTTCCATCTCGGCAATACGTGCTTCGAGCACGGCCGTGGTGGGGTTCATGATGCGCGTATAGATATTGCCCGCGACCTTGAGATCGAACAGGTCCGCGCCGTGCTGGGTATCGTCGAAGGTGTAGGAGGTGGTCTGGTAGATGGGCACGGCGGCCGCCTTGGTGGTGGCTTCCGATTCATACCCATGGTGCAGGGCGATGGATTCAAGTTTCATTATTGGCTCCCTTTGGCTCGCAGGCGCCAAACTTGCCGGTTCCCCCGGAAATGACAAGGCGCAGGAGAGGCAGTTTGTCCTCTCCCGCGCCAAGTCGTTGAAATAGATGTGCTTAGCTCAGCGCGTCGACTTCGTAGCGGTCGGAGGGGTCACGCACCGGCCGATAGGCAAAATAGTCGAAATGGGCCGGGCTCGCGGTGCCGTTGAGATCGTTCGCGGCCACGCCGACAAAAGCGCCGGTGAAGCTGCCATGGGCCTGGTGGCCACCGCATTCGTCCGACAGGATCGACGCATCGAGGACCGGGCCGATGGGCTGCAAGTCCTGGCCTTCCAGCGCATAGAAGAATTGCAGCGCCCTGCCGCGAATGGAAAGCGCCAGCTTCACCTTGCCGGTGTTGGGGATCTGTACCGGCTCGGCGGGGAAATTGAGATCGCCATCCGGCCAGGAAATTTCCGAGCTCATCAGCAAGAGTTCGCGCTGGCCATCCGAATGGGCGGTGACAGCGAGATAGAAGAAATTGTAGCGGCTGTAATAGGCGGTCAGGCCCGCCATGGTGCGCTCGTCGGTGGCGGCAAAGTCAACCACGGTCTCGGCATCATAGGAGAAATGCTGCTGCCGGCGGGCCACCAGCGCCTGTTCGAACCACGACCCGATGCTCTCACGCCCGAACAGCGTCAGCTTGCCGCCCTCGGTCTTGAAGATGCGGTCGGTGTCCGGCGTGCGCAGCCATTGGAAGTCGATCGGCAGGCCGTTCTCGAAGGTGGAGGGCTGCTCCGCCCAGTATTTGGCCTCGTCGCGGGTGCCGGGCACTTCGACATGCAGCGAGGGCACCGGACCGTTCTTGACATGAAGCCAGTCGTCCTCGCCCCAATAGGCTTCCTGGATGGCGGTCTCACGCCCGAGAACGCAGCGGCGCTCCTGGGTGGTCGGACGGCCGGTCAAATGCACCAGATAGGTCTTGCCATCGGGCGTCTCGACAATGTCGCCATGGCCGGAGCGCTGCAGGGCGGCCAGCGGCGCATCCTTGGATGTCAGGATATGTTTTTGCGGATGGGTTTCGTAGGGCCCGTCGATATTGCGCGAACGGGCAAAGGTGCAGGCGTGGTCATAGGCCGTGCCGCCTTCGGCCGTCAGCAGATAGTACCAGCCGTTTCGCTTATAGAGGTGCGGGCCTTCGACCAGCTTGAGATCGGTGCCCTTGTAGATGTTCTTGACCGGACCGACGAGCTTGCCGGCCTGGGGGTCGAACTCCTGCAGGGCGATACCGGCGAATTTCAGCGGCCGCGTGCGGTGGTCCCACAGCATGTTGACGAACCACTTCCTGCCATCGTCGTCGTGGAACAGGGACGGGTCAAAGCCCGAGGAATTGACATAGATCGGATCGGACCAGGGCCCTTCGATCGTGTCGGCCCAGACGATGTAGTTATGCGCGTCCTTGAACGAGCCGTCCTTGCGCTTGACGTCGGTATAGACCAGCCAGAATTTTTCGCCGTCATGGGTGAGGCATGGCGCCCAGACACCACAAGAATCCGGATCGCCGCGCATATCGAGCTGGCTCTTGCGCGTCAGGGGCCGGGTGAGCAGCTCCCAATTGGCCAAGTCTTTGGAGTGATGGATCTGCACGCCGGGGAACCACTCGAAGGTGGAGGTGGCGATGTAGTAGTCCTCACCGACGCGAAGGATAGACGGGTCCGGATTGAAGCCGGGAAGAATGGGATTTGTCAGTTGGGGCAAGATATCCTCCTCGTGCGACCAAAAAGCCGCTTAATGCGTTGTATGACGAAAATTGAAGCCCGATCCGCTTGCGTTCAGGCAGTTCGCCTGAAACTTAGCGATCGATACGAAAACCGGGCCGCCACGACCTGACCGGGCGGCAAACTGAAGCGAGACGCCTTGGACCATCAAATCCGCGAAATATCCTACTGGAAGAACGTCAAATCCAAGATGCGGCTGCAGCCCTTCGTGCACGCCGTAGAATCCAGCGCTGTTCCTATTGCCATTGCAGATCCATATGAGGCCGATTGCCCGCTGGTATTTGTCAATGACGCCTTCCTTAAGCTCACCGGTTATGAAGAGCATGAGGTGCTGGGGCGCAATTGCCGGTTCCTGCAGGGCCCCGAGACACGTGACGCAGACCGCCAGGCGCTCAAGGATGCTGTCCGTGACAAGGCCACGATCAGCCGCGAGATCCTCAACTACCGCAAGGATGGCAGCAGCTTCTGGAACGAGCTGCACATGGCGCCCATGCTCGACGACCATGGCGACCTGCTCTATTTCATTGCTACCCAGGTCGATGTCACCGAGCGCATGACGCGAACTGAAAATCTGCGGCAGGAACTGGACGAAAAGACCACCGCCCTGCGCGACCAGGCCGAGCGGACCCATCACATGGCCCGCGAAATGACGCATCGTGTCCGCAATTCCCTTGCCCTGATCCAAGCCATGCTGCGCATGCAATTGTCCAGCCTGTCCGATGACACGGCGCGAAACGCGCTGGTGGGGGCACTCAGCCGCATCCAGGCCATTGTCGAAATCCAACGCATCATCGAACATGGCGACCTCGACGCCAAGATCGAGATCGGCCAGATCATCAGTTCGATCTGCGAAAAACTCGACCATATCAGCCGGGCACAGGTGGTCTCTTCTGCCGACCGCATAGAGATCGGCGAAGAACTGGTCACCCCCATCGCGCTGATCGTCTCGGAACTGGTCACCAATGCACAAAAGCATGCCTATGGGCAGGAGGATGGCGGAATCATCGCCGTGACAGCCCGACGAAACGGGGAGGGCATCGCGCTGATTGTGCGCGATGACGGCAGAGGCCTGCCTGCCGACTTCGATCCGCGTGCCGTCAGCGGCTTCGGCATGAAAATGCTGTTGCACGAAATCGATCACCTCAAGGCCGAGCTGCGGGTTGAGCGTGGTGAGAAGGGCACGGCTTTCATCGTCGAGATTCCCATGCAGCCGGAAGCCTGACATAGGGTCCGGCACCCCCACCGGGGGCGCCGGAAGATTGCCATTCGAGCAGCAGAGCTCTCATGGCCCGCTCGAGGTCAGACGAACCGATTGACCAGGTTTTCGAGATATTCCTGGCGGCCGGAGCGCGGCTGGGGATTGATGCCATCGGCATCGACCTTGGCGGCGATATCGGCCAGGCTCAGCTTGCCGGACAGAATATCCTTGCCCAAGCCATTGTCCCAACCGGCATAGCGGTCATCGAGCAGCTTGTCGAATTCGCCGTCTTCGATCATCGCCACTGCACCCTTGAGGCCGCGGGCCAGCGTATCGAGACCCAGGATATGGCCATGCAGCAGGTCGGCGGGATCGAGCGACTGGCGGCGCACCTTGGCGTCGAAGTTGAAGCCGCCCTTGCCGAGACCGCCCTGCTTGAGGATGTAATAGAAGGCCAGGGCCATCTCGCCCGCATTGTTGGGGAAATGATCGGTGTCCCAGCCGGACTGGAGATCATTGCGATTGGCGTCGACCGAGCCGAGCATGCCCAGCGAGGAGGCGACGGCCAGTTCATGCTCGAAGGAATGGCCGGCGAGGAAGGCATGGCCAACCTCGATATTGCACTTCACCTTCTTTTCGAGACCATATTTCTGCAAGAAGCCATAAACCGTGGCGACGTCGTAGTCATACTGATGCTTGGACGGTTCCTGCGGCTTGGGCTCGATCAGAATCTGGCCCTTGAAGCCGATCTCGTCGGCATGCTCGATGACCAGGGTCAGGAAGCGGGCCATCTGGTCCTGTTCCTGGCCGATCTTGGTGTTGAGCAGGGTTTCGTAGCCCTCGCGGCCGCCCCAGAGCACATAGTTCTCGCCGCCCAGCTCATTGGTCAGCTCAAGCACGGCCTTCACCTGGCCGGCGGCATAGGCGAAGACTTCCGGGTCGGGATTGGTGGCGGCGCCGGCCATATAGCGGCGATTGGAGAACAGATTGGCCGTGCCCCAGAGCAGCTTCTTGCCGGTTTCCTGCATCTTGGCGGCAAGGATATCGCCGATGACGCGGAGGTTCTTGTTGCTCTCGGCCAGCGTCGCGCCCTCGGGAGAGACGTCCACATCGTGGAAGGCGTAGTAGGGCACATCGATCAGGTTGAAGAATTCAAAGGCCACATCGGCCTTGAGCTTGGCGCCCTCCATGCCCTTGTCGAACCAGGGACGGTCGAAGGTACGGCCACCAAAGGGGTCGCCCCCCTCCTGGGCAAAGGTGTGCCAATAGGCGATGGCTGGGCGGATATGGTCTTCCATCCGCTTGCCGGCAATCACTTCGTCCTTGTTGTAGTGGCGATAGGCCAGCGGATTCCTGGATGTCGGGCCTTCATATTTGACCTGGCTCAGGCCCTTGAAAAAATCGGTCACGAACTTGCCTCCTCAATGGCGGGATAAAGGGCGCGATAGCGCGCATATTGATCGGAATAGGCGGCCGACAGGGATGTGTCGGGCGCGATGGTGGTCTTGATCGGCGGCATGGACATGACATCCATCGGATTGGCGCCGGTGGCGGCGCAGAGACCCAGCCGGGCCGCCCCGAGGGCACCGCCGAAATCGCCGTCTTCGGGCAGGGCAATTTCCATATCGAGATTGGTGGCCAGCATTTTGAGCCAGAGCGCGGACTTGCTGCCCCCGCCGACCGCCAGCAGGCGGTTGATCGCGGTGCCGGCATCGGCCAGCACCCGCTGGCAATCGCGCATGGCAAAGCTGACGCCTTCCATCACGGCCTGCGCCAACTGGGCAGGATCGGTGGATTGGGAAAGACCGGTGAACGAGCCGCGCGCAGCCGCGTTATTGTGCGGGGTCCGCTCGCCCGAGAGATAGGGCAGGAAGATGGTTTCGCCCGGTCCCTTGAACTGGGCCTCGGCCTCACCCGAGAGTTCGGCCTGTTTCCTGCCGGTGATGCGGGACAGCCAGTTCAGGCTATCCGTCGCCGAGAGGATGACACCCATCTGGTGCCAGGTATCGGGGATGGCATGGCAGAAGGCGTGCACCGCCCCTTCGGTATTGGGGCTGAATGTTTCGTTGGAGACAAACAGCACGCCCGAGGTGCCCAGCGACACGAATCCCTCGCCGGGCCGGACCGCGCCAATGCCACAGGCCGCTGCCGCATTGTCACCCGCGCCGCCGGCCACCACGACAGGGCCCGACATGCCCCAGCGCGCCATCAGGTCGGGCTTCAACTGTGCCGAGACGGCCGAGCCTTCGACCAGAGACGGCATGTGTTCGCGGCCAAGGCTGGTGACGCCCAGCAGATCGTCGGACCAGTCACGTTTTGCAACATCCAGCCAGAGCGTGCCGGCGGCGTCGGACATCTCCTCGACATGTTCGCCGGTCAGCAGGAGGCGCACATAGGCCTTGGGCAGCAGCACCTTTCTGATGCGGGCATAGATTTCGGGCTCGTGCTTGCGGACCCAGGCGATCTTGGGGGCGGTGAAGCCGGGCATGGCGATATTGCCGGCCAGATCCCGCAAAGTGGGCAATGCCGCTTCCATCTCGGCACATTCGGCCGCCGAGCGCCCGTCATTCCACAGAATACAGGGGCGCAGCACCGCGTCATTCTCGCCCAGAAGCGTCGCGCCATGCATGTGACCGGACAGTCCAACGCCCTTGACCGCGGCCAGCGCCGCGCCATGGCTCTGCTTGAGCGCGTCGATGGCGCCCAGGGTTGCCGTCCACCAATCGGCGGGGTTCTGCTCGGACCAGCCGGGCTGGGGCCGCACCGGCTCGACAGCAGGCGCCGAGGCCTCGCCCAGCGCCTTGCCGTTCTCGTCGATCAGGAGCGCCTTGACCCCCGATGTGCCGATATCAATGCCGAGAAATGTCATGAGGCACGTACCTCATGCACAATTGCAAAAATCATTCGAACGTCCTCCCGCCCGTTTCGGGCCACGCCGATTTGGTGATTGGCGCCGTGTTTAGCGCAGATTGTCGCGCAGGAAAATCCCATTTTCAACTTCGAACCGTGCCGAAGGCAAAATCTCCCCGGTGGGGAGATTTTAGGTGAGAAGGCCAGGAAGGCCATGCCTGAGTGGCGGGGAGCGGCCCTGTACGGGTCACTTCACCGCAAATTGTCCCGCAGGAAAATGCCGATCTCGATTGGATCCGTTACCGCAACGCGACTGGCATCCAGCGCCAGCGCGCGGGCGGCGGCAATGGCCTCGCGGATTTCGCCATCCGGATTCTGGTCGAGCACCACATCAATGGCGCCGCTAGCCAGCCCGGCCCGGGTAGGCGCGGTCAGCTCATGGGCAATCACGCGCAGATTGCCGCTGCGCCCCGACGCCTCGAGGGCCGACACCAGGCCGGCATTGCCGGCGCCCAGATTATAGAGGCCGCCGAGATCGGCATGCTCGGCCAGAAGGGCCGTAATGATCTCTGCGGTCTCGGTGCGTTCGTCATGGCCTTCGAGCGGGCCGATGATCTCCAGCGCGGGAAATTCTGCGCCCAGCGCCGCGCGAAAGCCATCGAGCCGCTCGGCATGATCGCGCAAATGCAGCGAGCCGGCCACCACGGCCACCTTGCCGCCCTGGGGCAAAAACCGGCCCATCAGGGAGGCGGCGGTGCGGCCGGCGGCCACATTGTCGATGCCGATGAAATTGCGGCGTGCCGAGGCGGGCAGGTCCGACACCAGGGTCATCACCGCAATGCCGCGGCGCTGTGCAGCGTCGATGGCGGCGAGCACTTCGGGCTCATCGCTCGAAACGATCACCGCACAATCGCATTCACGCGGCGCGAGCTGGCTGAGGCTTTCGGCCAGCCCGGCGGCGTCAAGCGCCCTGACCCGGCGCAGATCGAGATGGATATGGTCAGCCAGGGCCAGAGGCGAGCGCCGATGCACGGCTTCGGCCAGGCTGTCCATGAACTCATTGGAGCCATCAGGAATAAAGAAGACCACGCTGAGATCGCGGGCCCGAGCCATCAGGGACGCGTTGAGATCGCGGGCAAAGCCCAATTCGGCAATGGCCTGTTCGACCTTTTCGGCGGTCGCGGCCCGGACGCCAGGCCGGCCATTGAGCACCCGGTCGACCGTGGCCAGCGAGACCCCTGCAGCCCGGGCCACATCATGCACCGTTGCCCGTCGCCTGATCGTCTCTTCGTTCAAATCCGCTCCCCCGCGAACAGCGCGCAAATGGCGTTCCGCCATGCGCTTTGATGCCAGCACACTTCCCCACGCCTTGCGCAAAGGTCAAGTGCAGCGTTGCAGCAGAGGGGCGAATAGCGCTACAGCTCCGCGCCGAACAGATGGGAAGGGGGCCACCGTCATGGCAGTCGCAGTTTCAGGTTTCGGGGAGCACAATGGACAACGGGTGGATCAATTCCGCCTGACCAGCGATACCGGGGTCAGTGTCGACATTATCGGCTATGGCGTGGTGGTGCGTGACTGGCGCGTCCCGGTGGCCGGGGGTGAGCGCTCTGTCGTGCTGGGCTTTGACCAGTTTGACGCCTATCCCGCCCATAGCCCGCATTTCGGGTCGCTGGCCGGACGCGTGGCCAATCGCATCAAGAATGCCAGCTTCGAGCTCGATGGGGTGACCTATCAATTGCCGCCCAATGCGGGCGAGCTGCAATTGCATGGTGGCGATGAGGGGCTGGGACGGCAGGTCTGGCAGGGTCAGGTCGACAGCGCCAATAATGCGGTGCGCTTCACCCATTTTTCGCCCGACGGCGCCATGGGCTATCCCGGCAATGTCAATTTTGCCGCCACCTATACCCTTAGTGGCAATCGCCTGCGGCTCGAATTGAGCGCGACAACCGACCGGGCCACCCCGATCAGCCTCGTGCAGCATCAATATTTCAATCTGGGCACAACTGAGGATGTGCTCGACCACACCATCCAGGTCAATTCCTCGGCCTATACCGAGCTGGGTGACGATCTGGCGCCGACCGGGGCCATCCTGCCCTCCAAAAGCACCGTCTATGATCTGCGCCAGCCACGGACCATGCGCGACGCCAACGGGGCGCCGGTTGATTATGATATCGGCATGGTGCTCGATACCGGCCGCAGGCTTGCCGACCCGATTGCCAGCGTTGTCTCACCCGACAAGGCGCTGACGCTCAAGCTCTGGAGCGACCGGCCGGGGGTGCAGGTCTATAACGGAGTGTGGACCGAGGTGCCGGTGCCGGGCCTTGGTGGCAAGCGCTATGGCAAGCATTCGGGCTTCTGCCTGGAAGACCAGGCCTTTGCCGATGCGGTGCACAATCCGCATTTCCCCAATGTCATCTATTCGCCCGACCGGCCCTATAGCCATTGGTGCGAATTCGAGATCGCCTGACGCCAAATCCTTGGTGATGCTGACGCGGTCTGTCAGCCCAAATGCCCATGGTCCTGCCGTTGACGCTGGCAGGAGGCCGCGATGGAGGGACGTCTATGGACAAGACCGAAAGGCTGTTTTCGATCATGGACGCGCTCCGGCGGCATCGGCGGCCGATCACGGCTGCGGCACTGGCCGAAGAGCAGAACGTGTCGGTGCGCACGCTGTATCGCGATATCCAGACCCTTATCGGGCTGGGCGCCCCGATCGATGGGGAAGCGGGGGTCGGCTATATGCTGAAGCCTGGCTTCTTCCTGCCGCCGCTGATGTTTTCGCCAGAAGAGCTGGAGGCGCTCGTTCTCGGTGCGCGCTGGGTGGAGACCCAGCCCGATGATGGCTTGAGCGCGGCGGCGCGCAATGCACTGGCCAAGATTGCCACGGCTTCGCCGGAGGATCTGCGCGACCGGATCAGCGATACCGCGCTCTGGCCGGTGGCGTTGTGGGGGCAGCGCAAGCCCATTCCGGTGCTGGGCGATATCCGCCTTGCCATGCGCCAGGAAAAGGCCGTCACCATCGACTATGAAGACGAGCAGGGCCGCCCCACCAGCCGCACCATCTGGCCGGTTGGCCTGGCCTTTTACGAGGGCAAGCAGACCATCGCCGCCTGGTGCCTGTTGCGCCAGGATTTTCGCAATTTCCGCACCGACCGGATTGTCTGCCTGACCATAACCGAAGAGCGCTATGGCAAGCGCCGCGCCGTTCTGGAGCGCGAGTGGCGCCAGAGCTGGGACCAGGACCGGCGCAATCACGAGCGCGAAGGCTAGGCCCAAACCCTAGCTCATGCGCGCGTAAAGGCTTTCGGGGCGGATATTGTCGTCCAGCCGGAAGCGGTGATCGGCGGGGGGATGCGCCCTTTGCCCGCATTCGAGGCGCGGACAGATGCGGCACCCGACGCCGATCGGCACGGTCTGCAGGTCCGAGGACAGGTCCACGCCGTCCGAATAGATCATTTCCCTGGCGTGATGTATGGCGCAGCCCAGCCCGATCGAGAGATAGCGGCGGGGCGCATTGTAGCGGTAATCGCCCTTGGTGATGGTGCGGGCAATGCAGAAATAGCGCTGGCCATCGGGCATCTGGCTCAATTGCACATTGATGCGCTCGGGGGCGAGAAACGCTGCATAGACATTCCAGCGCGGGCAGGCGCCCGAATGGCGCGGAATGTGGATGCCCGAAAGGGAAAAGCGCTTGGAGATATTGCCGGCAATGTCGGTGCGCACAAGGTGGAGCGGAATGCCCGAGGCGCCCTTGCGCTGCAGCGTGGTCATGCGGTGGCAGACCTGTTCGAAAGAGGCGCCAAAGCGCCGGCCGAGCCGGTCGATATCGTAGCGATAGTCGCGGCAGGCCTTGAGAAAGGGCGCATAGGGCATGATCAGCGCGGCGGCGAAATAGGCCGAGAGGACATTGCGCGCCAGCAGGGGCGCATCGCCCTCGGGCAGATCGGACTGGGCGATGATGCCGCCGATCTCGGCTTCGGCCGCCACCTGGCCCAGATGCTGGGCGAGCAGGAAATTGGCGGTTTCGGGCGGCAGCAGGTCCGAGACCAGCACCTGGCGGCGCGCCGGATCGAGCTGGCGGGCAATGCCATGGGGCAGGGAGGCCAGCCGCACCTCGAGCCCGAAGACGTTGAACAGATAGGCGCGGATGGCCGCGTCGAAACTGTCGCCGGCATTGTCGATATCGGCGCGGACGCGTTCGGCCGCGTCCTCCAGGGCCGGGAAATGGTTGGTGTTGACCTGCAGAAAGTCCGAAATCGCATCGGTGGCGAGATGGAAGGGTTCCGCCTCGCCTTGGTCCCGCGACATTGGCGTCCCGGCCGTTGCCAGCCGATAGCGATCATAGAGCTTGAGCACGGCCCGGGCCGCGGCCGGATTGGCCTGGGCCAGATCGCGTATTTCGAGATTGGTTACATCGCTATCGGCAAAGATGTCATCGCCAAAGGCCTCCATCAGATCGCCAACCAGCCGCCCTTCATCACCATCGACCAGTTCGCCCGGCTCGACACCGAAATAGCCGGCAATTGAGAAGAGCAGCGGCACGGTGAGCTTGCGCCGATTGTGCTCGATCAGGTTGAGATAGCTCGAGGATATGCCCAGCGCCTGGGCCAGATCGGCCTGATTGAGATGACGCTGCCGCCGCAGGCGCTTGATGCGGCCGCCGACCTGGCTTTCGGCTGTTTCAACCATGTTCTCCTCCGCCCGGATTTTACAGAGTTTACAAATCTGCATCCGGAAATTGACCAGCGATTTACAGGTTTACTGGCGCTTCTGCGGTTATTTCTTGCATGTCTGCGGCATTTGTCAAATCTTTACAGACACAGAGCGAGGAGAATTCGAGATGACCCCAATCACCGAGCAACGCGACGAATACATCACCATCATCGCCCCCACCGCCAATGAGGCCATGGCCCAGTTCAAGGCTCGCGGCCTGGCCGCGCAGGGCTATTCCATCGCGGGCCGCATTGGCCGGCACCAGTTCACCCTGGTGGGTGGCGAGGATACCCAGGAGCTGTTTTCCGGCGCCGGCATGATCGCGGCCACGTTCTGCCGGAAGGTCGCCATCTAGCGCAGCCCTTCCCTTCTCCCCTTGTGGGAGAAGGTGCCTGAAGGGCGGATGAGGGGTCCTAGGTACCCGCAAGCACAAAGTTCTGGCTCCGAACCCCTCACCCGTCCCGGTCCTTGGGTCGATCCACTCTCTCCCGCGAGGGGAGAGGGACGACCTTTTGCTTCACGTGAATCATTGCCACCTGCTTTGCGGCGGGCCGGCAAAGCCATGTCAAAATTTGAGGAGAAACGACATGCTCGACAAACCAGCCCATACCGAACAGTTCCCGACGCCGGACTATGCGCCGAACCGCTGGGACCATATTGCCCGCAACTACACTCCCGCCGATGTGGCCCGCCTCGCCGGATCGCTGCCGATCCACCATTCGCTGGCCGAAAATGGCGCCAAAAAACTCTGGCAGTTGCTGCACAGCGAGGATTTCGTGCCCACCTTGGGGACCTTTACCGGCAATCAGGCGGTGCAGCAGGTCAAGGCGGGGCTGAAGGCGATCTATCTTTCCGGCTGGCAGGTGGCCGCCGACGCCAATTCCTCGGGCAATATGTATCCCGACCAATCGCTTTATCCGGTCGACAGCGTGCCCGCGGTGGTCAAGCGGATCAACAAGGCGCTGCAGCGCGCCGACCAGATCCAGACCATGGAAAAGGCCGACGGCGTGGCCACGACGGATCATGATTTTTTCGTGCCGATCATCGCCGATGCCGAGGCCGGCTTTGGCGGGGCGCTCAATGTGTTCGAATTGATGAAGGCGATGATCGAGGCCGGCGCGGCTGCGGTGCATTTCGAGGACCAGCTCGCAAGCGAAAAGAAATGCGGGCATCTGGGCGGCAAGGTGCTCGTGCCGACCAGCCAGTTCGTGCGCACGCTCAATGCGGCGCGGCTGGCCGCCGACGTCATGGGGGTGCCCACGCTGATCATGGCGCGCACCGATGCGGAAGCGGCGCGGCTGATCACCTCGGATATCGATGATTACGACAAGCCTTTCGTTACCGGCGAACGCACCGCCGAGGGCTTTTACCGGCTCAAGGGTGGGCTGGATTGCGCCATTGCCCGGGGCCTCGCCTATGCGCCTTATGCGGACCTGATCTGGTGCGAAACCTCCAAGCCGGATCTGGGCGAGGCGCGCAAATTTGCCGAGGCCATCCGCAAGGACTATCCTGACCAGATGCTGGCCTATAATTGTTCGCCCAGCTTTAACTGGGCCAAGCATATGGGCGAGGCGGAAATGGCGGCATTCCAGCGTGAAATTGCCGCCATGGGCTACAAATACCAGTTCATCACCCTGGCCGGCTTCCACAATCTGAGCCTTAGCACCTTCGAGTTGGCGCGCAGCTACAAGCAGGACGGCATGGCCGGTTATTCGCGGCTGCAACAGGCCGAATTTGCCGCTGAGCCGCATGGCTTTTCGGCGGTCCGGCATCAGCGCGAAGTGGGCACCAGCTATTTCGACGCGGTTTCCCTGACCGTGACCCAGGGCCAGAGCGCCACCACGGCGATGGCTGAATCGACCGAGACGGCGCAGTTCCACTAAGCCAAGTCCGGCTTGATCGGCAAAGCACGATGGGTCTAGGATTTATCCCGTGCTCATCGTGCCTTGCTGTCCATGTCGCTTGCTGCCAAACGCTTCGTTCTGGACCAGATTGCCCGGGCCGGCATTGTCGCCGGGCCTGGCCCGGATGCTGATGTCACCATCCATGACGAGCGCCTATTTGGGCGCCTTTTGCGGGACGGCACGCTGGGGCTGGGCGAAAGCTATATGGATGGCTGGTGGGATGCCGAGCCACTGGACGCGCTGTTGTTCAAGCTTGCCGCGGCGCGGGTCCAGGATGCCTTTCCCCGCGACCTGCCGCTGATTACCAGCACGCTCAAGGCGCGCCTGCTCAACATGCAGCGGCTGCGGGTGCGCGAGGTCGCCGAAAAGCACTATGACCTCGACAATGACCTCTACGCCGCCATGCTGGACAGGCGCATGATCTATTCCTGCGCCTATTGGGCACAAGCCGACACGCTGGAGGCAGCGCAGGACGCCAAGCTCGACCTGATCTGCCGCAAGCTGGGACTGAAGCCGGGCATGGCTGTGCTCGATATCGGCTCGGGCTGGGGCGGGTTTCTGCATTTTGCCGCCGAGCGCTATGGCGTTTCCGGGCTCGGCGTCACCGTCAGCCAGGAACAGGCCGACTATGCCAATGCCCACGGCCAGGGCCTGCCGGTCGAAACCCGGCTGATGGACTATATGGCGCTTGAGGGCCAGTTCGACCGGATCGTTTCAATCGGCATGTTCGAACATGTCGGCTACAAGAATTACCGCGCCTATTTCGACAAGGCCCGGTCGCTGCTCAAGCCGGACGGCCTGTTCCTGCTGCACACCATTGGTGGCAATATATCGACCACGCATGGCGACCCTTGGGCGGAGAAATACATCTTCCCCAATGGCATGCTGCCCTCGATTGCCCAGATCGGTCAGGCGGTGGAGGGCCTGTTCGTCATGGAAGACTGGCACAATTTCGGCGCCGATTATGACAAGACGCTGCTGGCCTGGCGCGACCGGTTCGACGCGGCCTGGCCTGAGCTTTCGCAACGCTATGACGAACGTTTCCGCCGCATGTGGCGCTATTATCTCTCGGTCTTTGCCGCCCTGTTCCGCGCCCGGCAGATCAATCTCTGGCAGATCGTGCTCTCGCCCGAAGGCGTCTCAGGTGGTTATCGCCGGGTGAGTTGAGCCGGCCATAGGCGGATTCACGTGAAACACTTATCCACAGGCTTATGCACAGACCTCAAAAGATCGACTGCCTCAGCGGCAGCTTGATCGGCGCGGGGAAGCCGGCAGCCAATTCGGCCCAGAAACGGTCGCGCAGCACTTCGGGAAAGACATGGCCCTGGGGCAGCGCCTCGCGCGCAAACCAGCCCGCCTCGCTGATGGATTCGCCCTCGGCGGGGTTGGCGGAAACATCGATCTCGCCCGAGACATAGTCGGCGAGAAACCAGAACTTGACGATACGGCCCCAATCATCGACCAGCTCGTCGATATAGGCCATGGACCGCGCCCTGACGCGAATGCCGGCCTCTTCAAAGGCCTCGCGTTCGGCCGCTTCGTGCAGCTCCTCGGCCCCTTCGGCACCGCCACCCGGGCCAGCCCAGAAATCGTGTTCGCCGGGCCGAAAATGGCGCACCAGCAGGATGCGATCATCGCGCAGCGCCAGCACGCCGGCGGAAATGCGGTGTTTCATCGTGTCCTCGCGCGCTCAGCCGGCCCCAAAGCTCAGCCGGTAGCTCAGCGCTTCGGCAATATGGGGCCGGGCGACCTTATCGGAGCCCGCCAGATCGGCAAGGGTGCGCGCCACCTTGAGCACGCGATGATAGGCGCGGGCCGACAGATTGAACCGCTCGGCGGCCTGGAGCAGCAAAGACTGGCTTTCGCGATCGGGCTCGACCAGTTGCTCGATGAGGGCCGCCGGAGCCGTCGCATTGGTGAGGATATGGCCATGGCCTGCATCGGCAAAGCGCCGATGTTGCCGCTCGCGCGCGGCGGCAACACGTTTGGCAACCTCGGCCGAGCTTTCCGTCACGCCGGCAGATCCGATCATGTCGACGGCGCTCACCGCCGGTACATCGATGCGGATGTCGATGCGGTCGAGAAAGGGACCGGAAACCCGCGCCTGATAATCCCCGGCACAGGCCGCGCCGCGCTTGCAGCTATGGCCTGGCGTGCCAGCCATGCCGCATTTGCAGGGGTTCATGGCCGCAATGAGCTGGAAGCGGGAGGGATAGGCCACGCGTGCATTGGCCCGGGCAATCACCGTCTCGCCGCTTTCGAGCGGCTGGCGCAGGCTGTCGAGCACATTGGGCGCAAATTCAGGCAATTCGTCGAGAAACAGCACGCCATTATGCGCCAGGCTGGCTTCGCCCGGCCGCACTTTCAGGCCCCCGCCGACCAAGGCGGCCATGGAGGCGGAGTGGTGGGGCGCGCGAAACGGCCGCCGGTCCGAGAGGGCGCCACCAGCCAGTTCCCCGGCGATGGACTGGATCATCGAAATATCGAGCAATTCGCGGGCCGAAAGGGGCGGCAGAATGGAGGGCAGGCGCGCGGCCAGCATGGACTTTCCCGCGCCGGGCGGGCCGACCATGAGCCTGTTATATTGACTATTGTCCATTACTTGTTCAGGCTCACCTTATGACCAAGGCCTATAGCTACATTCGGTTTTCTACCGTGGAACAGGCGCGAGGAGATTCCCTGCGTCGGCAGCTTGAGGCCGCGCGCAAATGGTCTTCTGACCGAGGATTCGAACTGGACGATACGCTGCGCGATCTGGGACGCTCAGCATACAAAGGTGGCCATGCCCAGCTTGGCGCACTACGCACCTTCCTCGACCTCGTTGAATCAGGTGAGGTCGAGCAGGGCTCATATCTCATCATTGAAAGCCTCGACCGACTTTCGCGTGAGGCAGTACTGGACGCTGCAGCCCGCCTGTTCGATCTGATCCGCGCCGGGGTCACAGTTGTCACGCTTTCGGACGGCCAGGAATATTCACGGGAGCGACTGCAGGAGGACTGGACTCCGCTCGTCGTCTCCATAGCTGTTATGGCCCGTGCCCATGACGAAAGCCGTGTCAAAGGTCTCCGAGTAGGTAAGGCCTGGGAAGAGAAGCGACGCCTCGCCAAGGAGGAAGGGCAGGCCATGACCGCCATCTGCCCAGGCTGGATACGGCTCGTGGGCGATCCAAAGTCAGGACGTTATGAGCTGATCCCGGAACGCGCCATGATCGTCAGGAGGATTTTCGAGGACACCATCGCAGGGCTTGGACGAAGGACGATCGCAGGTCGCCTCAATCGAAATAGTACACCGACCTGGGGAGAAGGGCGAAAGGCCGGTTCTCGTTGGCACGACTCATACATTCAGAAGATATTGAACAATCCAGCCGTTTTTGGACGTTTCGAGCCACTTGGGTTGTTGGCCGGTGGCGATGGAAATCCAGGCATGGTGATTGACCGCTACTTCCCCGCCGCGATCGACGAGCAGATATATTATGCCGCACAGGCCGCAATCTCTACACGCAGAGTAGGGATAGGCAGACCATCCACAAAACATCAAAACCTCTTGCGTGGTCTCGCAAAGTGCGGCGGATGCGGCTCTAACCTGGTCTTCGTCAACAAGGGGAAACGATCGGCAGGGCCGAAGCTGATTTGCGGTTCAGCTCATGCGTCATCAGGATGCGACCGGCGCACCTACTACCCATACCGATTCGTCGAACCTAGTGTCATTTTCGCGGTCTCGAAGAAGCAATGGCCGAACTTGATTGGCTCTATCAAGACCCAGACATCGGCCAAGCAAAGCGAATATGACGCCCTCCAAGCTCGCCGGACCGTTGCCATGTCGCGCCTCACCAACCTTATTGAGATGGTCGCAGCCGGAGGTGGGGGCGCCACGGTCGCAGCTCAGGTGCGTAAGCTTGAAGAGGAAATAGAAGAGATCGGCGCCGCCATGAAGACCGTCGAGCAAGAGATTAAGGCCGCGCAGGCTTTGACGCCCAGCATAGACGGACATGCGCTTGAGGAAATATATCAGCAATTCAGGAATCTCGACGATGAGGACCTAGCGCGGCGTCGCGCAACGGTCGCGCAGAAACTTCGCTCCATGATCGACCGCATAGTCTTCGATGACCAATCGGTCACCGTCCATATGATAGGCGGCGGGACCGGCCGCCTCTATATCGGTGGGCCATGATTTCATGGGCACCACCAGCGTCCTTTGGGAGGAAATATCTTCGCTGTGACGGTATGCGGCGCTGCCCTCAACGGATGAGATGCGCTAGGTTTCGTAAATCGTTATCTGGTTAATTTTTTCTGAGCCAGGCATGGTATCTAGACGCTGGCGCCTCCATCTTCCATCTGGTCAGGGAGAAAATCTCCCGTGAACCCTAACCTTCCAGGGGGGACCGGATGAGCGTAAGTCAGCGTCGCCGCCTGTCGGCACAAATCAATGTAGGCCTTACCGAAACAGAGGCGTCAGCCATTGACCAAGCGGCCCGCCGTACAGGCGTCAGCCGGGCGGCCTTCGTGCGCCGGCAAACTCTTTCGGCGGTGGACATTCCCGACACGACAAAGCCTCGGCGGCATCGGTCGATTCGTTCGGCTGATCTTGAGGCGGTCGCCGTTCTGGTCGCGGAACTTGGACGCACCACAGGCTCGGTGGTGCAACTCTCGAAGGCGCTTCGCCAATCTGGGCCGCGTCGCCATCACGATGCTGTTGAAACCATCCTGTCCGATCTCCGCATCCAGGCACAAGCAACCGCCCACCTTGTTGAGCGTATCGGTGCTGAGCGGTGAGACCCGTGGCAGAGGCGGAAACGCGCTCGCTCGGCACCTGCTGTCGGGGGCGGCGGGCCAGCGCGTCCGCGTGTTGGAAGCGCGCTTCCTGGCCGGACAGAGCCTCCATACCCAACTCCGTGAGCTGGTCGCCGGTGCGGCTGGGGCGCGCACAGACCGGCCGGTGCTGCATGTCCATATCGACCCGCCGCCCGGTTGGGACAGGCCGGATGTCATCGGGCATTGGCTCAAGATCTATGAAGCCGAATTCGGGTTGGAAGAACAGTCACGCATGGGCGTTCTCCACCAGGGGAAAGGTGGCAGCGAGCGACTGCACGCCCATGTTCTTTACAGTCTGGTTCGGCAGGACGGCCGGATTGTCGATCTCAAAAATTCCTATCGCCGCCGAGAGAAAATCTCGACAATCACCGCTTTCGAGCTTGGGCTGCCCATGCCGCCTATCCCGCGACCCCGCTCTGTTCACCGCGCTCTTCTCCGGGACGGGCGTGTCGATGTTGCTGACTGGATGCTCCAGCATTGCTCTGGGCTTCATGCACCCATGCGCGTGGCCGAGGTTTCGCCGAGCGAGCGACATATCGCCGAGCGTACCGGCCAGCATGCCAACGACGTGCCGACTATCCTTGCCCGGCTTTGGCCTGCATCGGGACCATATCGGTTTCGCCGTGCCCTCCAGGATGACGGTCTCGTTCTGGCGAAGGGCACGGCCGGCCCAGTCATCATCGATGGCGCCAATGTGGCTCATTCCCTTTCTCGGGAACTGCGGAAGGCTTGCCGAAAGATTGGGAAGCCTCCCCCACGGGCCGTCGAGGTCAAGGCCTTCCTGGGCAATATGCCCTTGCCGACTGTAGCTGAAGTGAGAAGAGCGAGAGCAAAGATGAAAACCCGGAGAAACCCCAAGGCCCAGATTCTGGGCGGCATCACCGGCGAGCAGATCGTCGACGAATTCGGGAACCGCACCCAATTCGTTCGGAAAGGTCCGCCCCACCGCATCTTCATGCGGGATGGTGGCTGGGTTCTGGTCGATCCTATAGGGCGGCGTCTGGTCGTTTCTGGTCCTGCCGGCGATGCCGATACACTGGCCGAGAAGCTTGCCACGCTGGAACCCTTCGACGTCGAGCGGCAGGAATCTCGGCGGCCCGAAAACAACGTTTTTCGACTGAAGGCGGTGCGGCCTGGTCGGGGTCGGTTCCAGGATCGAATCGAGTGGTGGACTGACCATGGCCAGCGTCCTGAACTCCAGGATGATGGAATCTCGATCATTGTCGGCGGCACGGTGCTTTTCGATCGCGGCAACGAGATCGAAACCTCCCTGCCGCCCAGCACAGAGGCGCTGGACCTGATCGCGGCCTACGCCGCCGAACATTGGAACGGTGGATTGGAACTGTCGGGACCGCCTGGCGCGCGAGACTGGCCAGAGGCTGACAAAGCCAGGTTGTGGTGGGCGTGCATGAAGGCCGGCGTCGTGTTCCATGGTTACAACCCGCCCCCATCCCTGGTCCGACGCTGGGAGGCGGAAAATGCCGGCCAGCCGACCGGCGCGGCCGCTGCTGTCCTGAAACCGTCCGCTGGGGGTCACAAGACGAAAGAAAAAGAAGATACCGCGAACAGGGCGTCGGCGATCGAGGGGGAGGTCGTGGACATTCAGCACCGGATCGACGCCATCAAATCCGAATGGAAGTCGCACGGACGAGACCAAGACTGGATCGAGCGGATGCGGGCGGAAATTGATCGGCTAGAGGACCTCAAAACCGACCTACTGGGTTCGCTATCGCCGCAGGATCGGCAACAGCGAATCGATTATCCAAGGTTGGGTATGTAGCCTTCTGCGCTGCATTTCTCTGGCTTGTGGAGGCCATCGCATTGATGATCGTGATGGTTCTCACCGATTGGTAGCGTTACCCCGCAGCGAAGAAAGCAGCAGGCATTGATGTAACCGATTATTCGGTTATGCCAATTATGAGGAATTGATGCGGACAGTTGACCTTTTCTGCGGCGCTGGCGGTATGTCACTAGGCTTCCAGCGGGCGGGCTACGACTTGGTACAGGCCTATGATGCCTGGGAGCCAGCCGTTGCGACGTATAGACGAAATGTCGGCAGCCATGTCTGGCACCACGATCTAAAGGACGTTTTCACCGTTGGGCCGATGATCGCTGCGCTTCGTCCAGAAATCATCATCGGGGGACCACCGTGCCAAGACTATAGCGCCGCAGGAAAGAGGATCGAAGGCGATAACGCCGGCATGACCCGGGCCTTTGCGATGTATGTGAGCATCGCTCGGCCAAATTGGTTCGTTATGGAGAATGTTAGGCAGGCACAGAAGTCGCGCGCTTGGGCGGACGCCACTGAGATGTTGAAGGCCGCGGGGTACGGCTTGACGGAAAGCATCCTCGACGCAAGTTGGTATGGAGTGCCGCAGCGCCGAAAGCGACTGATTGTTGTTGGCCGGCTTGGGGAGCGTCACGGCTTCTTGGCATCGGCACTGGCGGCGGTGCGTTCAAATCGGCAAACGGTTGTTGGTGATGTGCTGGATGTGCCTCAAGGCCACTTCTACATGCGTCCCTTTGGCGGTGGGCGGGGGGTGAGGTCAGTGGCAGAGCCAGCGCCTGCTATCATTCGCACATCGAGGGAGCGCCCCTGGCCCAAATATCGGAATAATCCTCACCCACACGACCCTGTGCCACTGCAAGAAGCTGCCATTTTAACTCAGGATCAGATCGCCAGAGTCCAAGGTTTCCCCGAGGGCTGGAATTGGGGAAATGCGACCTCGAGGGACATTGACCAGATGATCGCAAATGCGCTGCCTTCGCCGCTCGCGGAGGCGATCGGCGCGGTGATCCTGGCAAGGCAGGCAGGAGAAACGATCCCCATCGTCGAAGGTAGTTTTGCACAATGGCTTCAGCGGCGCGGTCGGTCAGCGCAGTCTGCTCGGAACGTAAAGTCTCAGTGCAACCGGGCAAGACGGCTTCTGGGTGGACGGACGCTCACAAGTCACGCGCTTGAGGTCGAGGCTTTGGAGGCCACGGAGGATTTCCAGAGGCTGGAAACGCGGACGCAGTCGAATCTCCGGGCAGCCTTGCGGCTGCATTTCGAATTTCTCACGGAGAAGGCAGAGCGACGGGGAGAAGGCAGAAGGCGACGATCTGGAGCGCAGCTAGCGGCAAACGAGCTAGACATAGCCTTGGCATAACCTTGGATCACATGCCCCACAAAGAACTCAGCCAATTCCACACCAGAACCAAGGCGAGGACCAGTAGCATCTGCCGCCAATATTGAATTATGAGCAGAACGATGAATTCCATGCCTGGCCTGGCGGTTCGAGCAAGTTCATTCTCTGGCGACTACGGTATCGTAGAGGCCGTAATGGGTCAGCCCTTCATGGCTTTCAATGCCAGTGTAACGGAGCGAGGCGTCTTCATAGCGGCGGAACGCGAAGACAGCCTCGTTCATCCGTTCCGTGTTGAACACCTTGAGGCGCACAAGCAGGTGGAAGTCGGCAACGGTCAGGCCGGTCACGGTTAGGAACAGGTCCGGCTCCAGCTTGGTGATGACATCCTGAAGCGTGTTCTCCCGGAAGTCCGTGAGATACATGAAGGCCGGGATGCGGGTCGCAAACTTGATGAGCTTCTCCTGAACGAGCTTGCGCTTGGACTTGTATTCCTTCTCCTCGTCGCTCAGCTCCTTCTTTTCGCTCGCCGTCAGTTCGCTACCCTTTGCCTTGTTCTTGAGTTCCTTGACCTTCTCACTCTTGTTGATGATCGTCTCGATGATGTTGTCGCCCAACGCGCGCCAGCCCTCGATGCGCTCGACGGCGGCCATCGCCTCGGGACTGTCGAGTACGCGGCGCAAGGTGTCGTTGTCGACATTGACCAGCATCGCGGATTCCCACTTGCGGGCGAGCAGCGTGGCCGAAGTCCCCGCCATCGCAATATCGAGAATGCCGCCCGCATCGATCTGGGTCATGTTCGCGCCGTCATAGGCCAGCACGGGCAGGAACGAGACCAGCTCCCGCACCGCATTTTCTGGGTTCGCCTCGCCTGGCGAAAGCCCGATGCCGTATTCGGAGAGCTGCCGCAGCGCGCGGGTGGGTGCAAAATCGAACACGAAGCAGACCGGCTTGAGGACTTCCTCCTCATTCGGATTGTCGCCATTGGGATTCTTGATCGACCAGGGCGACTGCACCCGAAACGCCGCCTGAAAGTAGGTTTCCGGCGACTTGAGGTTTCGCAACATCAGGATCGACGACCATTGCGCCACCGTCACCCCGGTTGTCAGCTTGCCGCAGGACAACGTGATGGTTTTCGTGTCGAAGCCGCTGCCGACCGCTTGCCGAACCGGGGGCAAGGCCTCAAGGCCGATCCCCGCCGACGTGCCCGCCGCCACGATCACCTTGTAGTCGTGCCAGAAGGTGTTCTGCCTCTCTGCCAAAAGGTTCGCCATCGCGTGACATGCGGAGACGTTGGGCAGAAACCAGAATGAATGTTGCAGGTAGGGAAGCAACCGCACATCCGAATAGGGAAATGGCGGGCGCGTCCCCGATTTCAGACTTTCCACCGCCTGCGGCGCATAACCGCCCCGGATGATGTCGAGCCACTTCTGCACATCGGTCTTGTGCTTAAACTCAGCCTTGTCGCCCGTGCCGCTGGCGGTAAAAAAGGTGTTCAGGTCGAATTCGTCGAACTCCCCGGCACTGGCGATGGCGAGCAGCTCATCGGGCATCTGATAGGTGAGCAGTCGCATCTGCGGCAGTGCGCCGTAGGGATTGCGCTGGCCAGGATGCTGGGCGGCGAACTGGGCCTTGGCGCGCTGCTCGTCGGTGTAGGTCCAGTTGAAAATCTGTTCCTCGATGAACTCGCCGGTCGCCAGCGCCTTGAACGGCGTGCCAGATAGATAAAGATAGGCGCGTGTGGTGATAGGCAGGAACTCTGCCTCGGCCTCCGACAGCACGCCAAGGTCTTCGTTCACATCCTCCAGATCATCGGCATATTCGATCTTGGCTTCCTTCTTGGCGACGACCGCATCCTCGCCCTCGAAAAGCTCCTTCGCTGTCTCCCGCCAGGCGCCGAAATGATATTCGTCGAACACCACGAGGTCCCAATGGGTCGTATGGAGCCACTCGTTCTTGGCCTTGATGTTGCCGGCCTTGTCGCGCCCGAGCAAATCCTGGAACGAACCGAAATAGACGACCGGCCTGTCGCCATCGACCTGGCCGGGATCGCGCCCCGAATTGCTGGAGAGATATTGCCATCCGTCGAAATCGACATGGGATTCAAGATCGGTTTGCCAGGCGTCTTCAACGGCGGGCTTGAAGGTCAGCACCAGCACGCGCTTCGCCCCCAGCTTCTTGGCGAGCTGATAGCTGGTGAAGGTCTTGCCGAAGCGCATCTTGGCGTTCCAGAGGAATCGCGGAACGGCATTGGGGTCCTGCTCCCAGCGGGAATGGTAATAGGCGTAGGTCTGCTCCACCGCCTCCGCCTGCTCCCGGCGCGGCGGGAAGGTTTCGTGATGGGTGCCGGTGAATTGCTGGCCCGTGCGTAGCTCGGCCAGCACGGTTTTCACATCGGCAACCGTGCAGCGCATCCATTCGAGCTGGGGGTTGGCGAAGCCCTTGCGGTTCAACGCTTCGCGCACGGCATGATCGGTGATGATGCTACCGTCGTCCCGTTCGGCACCCTCGTCCAATTCGATGGTGAAGTTGGTGATGGCGGCCGTCTTGAGCTGCTCGCCGATGCGCTGCTTCACATTGCGGGTAGTCTGGCCGACCTTGAGCAGCCCTGCATGGGCCGTGTCGGCGATAGCATAGGCATAGATGCGCGGCCGCGCCTCTGGTCTCGGAGTGAGGATTTCTGCAATGGTGGGTTTAATCACCACCAATCTCCATCGGGCGCACTACCTTCTCAATAAAGGCTATCTCTTCGTCGGCCAGGCCATACCGATCATAGAGTTCAGTATCGCTCCACGTCTTCGTCCAGTCTTGGATGGGAACAAAAGTATAAACTCTGCGCGTGACGTGCTGCGAAGACTTATGTAGCAAAATCAGAAGGCGGGTCAGACGGCATGACAGGTACGACAGTACGCTTTCGGCTTCCACCTGCGTATCGAAGGGACCGATACACAGATAAGTCTCCGAAGAAATCGTGCCGGGTCCCGCCACAAACGGGGTGCTGATGATCCGATGAGGATAGGTGTCCTTATTTCCCGTTCCAGGCGCAGCATACCCAGTAAATAGCTTCCAACTGTCTATCAAATGCTGGCTTGTAGTGACCTCGTTCCGCGCGACATAACCAAGTCCGCCGTTCTGATAAATGGTTACGTCTCCGGGCTCCTCCTGCTTCCTACCCTTGAAGAAAGTCCTAAAACCGAATGCTCGCGCAGAACTGACCAGCCGATCGAATCGCCTCTCCTCTGGCAATGACAAAATATCGGCCTGCCCTGTTTCACGGGCAATGACCTTTCGAAGTATCGAAACACCTTCGTTGAATCGAATGAAGACTTCTGCGCCCTTCTCAAGAAGGGGGCGCTCGGTTTGTGAATCAGGCCAGTCTTTAAAATGGGTCGTAACGCGACAGTCACCAGGCCTGTCCCGATCCCACAAAAAATAGCAAATCCCGCCTTTCAGTCCTACACCTGGGAAAACATCGGAAGCACTGAGGTAGTCGTCAATCGAGTACAATCGATTGTCGGAAAGCATCGCCCCTCGAAATTCGTCAAGCCCTTTGCCGCCGGCGAACCATCTAGATGGGATAACCATCGTCAAGTATCGGGGTTCGAGTTTTTTTGCTTGCTCTACAAACAATTGATAAATTGGCGCCGCGCTTGTGCCATATCCACCATCGTCGAGTTGATACGGTGGGTTGCCAATGATTACATCGAACTGCATGTCGCCTCCAAAAAGCTCGGCGATGCGAGTCTTGATGTTGTCGGTATGAATGAACTCGTAAGCGTGAGTTTCTAGCTCGCCGTCGCGACTGAAAGCTTCCCTGCTAGCACCGCAGAAAACACACTTGTCACCAGCCCAAGTATGGTTGGTGCGTTCGAACCAGATATTACCGCCACTGGTCTCAAAGTGCGTTGCCACTGAATGCTCGCTATTGGCGAACTTCGAGCAGTAAACGCTGCGCCGTGCCAGCAGGCTGGTCAACGTGGTAATGCCGATGCCGAACACCTGCCGGGTGAGGATGTGATCGACCCGCTGTTGTAGATCGGGGATTTCCCCCGCCAGCCCGGCGATCAACCGCGTGGTGATTTCACGCAGAAACACGCCGGACTTGGTGCAAGGGTCAAGAAACGTCACCGTGCTATCCGCCCAGATGTCCGCGCCATTATTGCTTGCGGCCCAGGCCTCGGCCAGGGTGTCGAGCATCCGGTTGGCGAACTCGGGCGGCGTGAACACCTCGTCGTTGGACAGGTTGGCGATACAGGTCAAGACATCGGGGTTGCGGCCCCGGAGCGTAAACCCTGCCTGTTCGTTCATACGGCCTCCCCCGAAGCATTGCCGCTGGCACCATCGGCCAGATCGCGCACAGTCATCGGGGAATATGCGTTGGTAGGCTTAAAGATTTCGTGCTTGCCCAGATGGGCGAAGAGCGAGTCTTCCGCGCTGAAGCCCGCCATGCTGGTCAGCACATCGAGACGGAAATCACGCCGCTGGAACTTGCCCTTGCCAAGATAACCCCATTCCACCACGCGGATTGGTGCCCCATCTTCGTCGCGCATGGTCATGGCGTCGCCATGAACGAGATTGAGCGACAGCACGAAGAAGGCAGCGCGGTACAGCTCGTCCGCTTCATCCAGCTTCAGGTACTCGGCGAACACCTCCAGCATATTCGCACGGCACTCGGCGATATTGTCGGCCAGCAATTCGATCCCGTAGCAGCACATGAGTCCCAGTAGGGCGTAGTGCCGCCTCTCGAAATCGGACTTGCCGAACTTGACCTCAACGGCCGCCAGCTTGCGTTGCAGGATCGGGATGAGAAAGTTCCCGCTGCCGCAGGCCGGCTCCAGGAAGCGCGCATCAATCCGGTCGGTCTCGCCTTTTACCAGATCGAGCATCTTTTCGACCAGCCACGGGGGGGTGAACACCTCCCCATGATCGGCAACACGCTTTTTGGACTTGATCAGGTTCATACCGGACCCATGACATGATGTTGCGGCATTTCGCAAGCTGACCTTTGCCTCTCCGGCTTTGACCCCGCGATGCGCCCTTCTGGCTTTTGTCCTGGCAGGAGCTGTCTCGCCGAGCAACGGCCTTGCCGTCTTGCGCTTTGCCCGCCCTTCGGGTGCCGGCGCGCCGGATCCTGCCTCTTCGGACGCCATCAGGCCGCAATCGCGGTCGGCGGCAAGGGAGAAGGCCAGTGGCCAGCACGAAATTCGACGTTCATCAGGAGATCACCGACCGCATCATCGCCGCAATCGAGAGCGCTGGTGCCTTCCAGCTTCCCTGGTCGAGGAGCGGCACCGGCAATATCGCCCGCCCGGTCAATGTCGCCTCGGGCAAGCCCTATAATGGGGTCAATGTCCTTGGACTTTGGTCCTCGGCGATGGTGAGCGGATTTTCGTCCAGCCTCTGGGGCACATATCGCCAGTGGCAGCAGGCCGGTGGTCAGGTCCGCAAGGGCGAGAAAGCGTCTCCTGTGGTCTTCTACAAGACCATTGAGGTGTCCAGTTCCGACGAGGATGACGAGCCGGGCGAGCGACTCTTTGCCCGCGCAAGCTTCGTCTTCAACCGCGCCCAGGTTGATGAGCTTGCCGAGGAGCTGGAAGCCGGCCAGGCGTGTTTCGATCCTATCGAGCATGCTGACCGTTTCGTGGCCGCCGTGGGCGCCCATATCGAGGAAGGTGGCGACAGGGCTTGCTACATCCCCTCTCTCGACAAGATCGTGATGCCCGAACGGTCCCGTTTCATCAGGACCGATACGGCCAGTGCTGCTCACGGATACTACGCGACGCTCCTGCATGAATTGGTCCATTGGACTTCTCCCAAGTCCCGGCTCGACCGCAGCCTTTCCGGGCGGTTCGGCTCGGAAGCCTATGCGATCGAAGAATTGATCGCCGAACTCGGAGCGGCCTTCCTTTGCGCCGATCTCGCCATTGCCGCAGAGCCGAGGGCTGATCACGCCGCCTATATCAAGTCCTGGCTGACCGTGCTTAAGGCCGACAAGAAGGCAATCTTTACCGCCGCATCGAAGGCATCCGAAGCGGCCAACTGGCTGATGACAAAAGGATCGACCGCCTGATCCTGCACCATTCTCCTCGATCGTCCATTTCTCACCCGCGCTGTCATCTGGGAGGCTTGGCGGATAGGGCGGACCCTGTTGCATGTCCGCTCCGCTGTTCGTTTTCACGCCGGCCCTTGGCCTGGCCCCATCGAGGGTCAATTCCCTGCCCGCACCACCCGCGAGCGGCCGAGTTGGGTTGACCCTGCGATCGTGTTCGCCAGGCCCATGGAGGGGCGTCACGAACGAAGGAGCTTCCGATGACACAGAAGAAACCCGCCACCATCGCCAAGACCCCCGACTTCATCGCCTGGTCCGTCGTTAAAAATGGCGAAAAATCCCATTGGAACCGGATTGGCGCCGCCTGGAGCCACGGTGACCAGAAGGGCTTCAACGTTACCCTCGAAACCCTGCCGATCGACGGCAAGATCGTTCTACGTCTCGCTTCTGAAAGCAAGGAACAGGGCGCGTAAGCGCCCTGTTCAGTCTCTGGGGGTGGCCTTTTCAGGCCACCCCCTGCGGCTCAGCAATCCGCTGGAATTCCGACAGAAGATCAGGATAGTCCTGGGCCAGAAAGCGCACTACCCGAGCGTTGGCGAGCAGGCGTCCGACATAGCCGGTGGCGACGACCAGATCGAGATTGTCGGCCCCATAGCTTTCCTCGATCAGGCGGAACTCCCGATCGAGGGTCGCCGATTCCTGTTCCATGAGCGCAATCTGGGCGTCCGTCAGGTCGCCGACCCTTTTGTCCTGCTGGGCATTGACGAGCTGCGAGGGCTGCGTGGCAGCGACCAGCGACTTCGCATAGGATGTGGAGAACTTGTTCATGGCTACCATGAGCTGGGCAGCCTCGACCTGACGCACCGCCAGCATCTTGCGGAGTTCCGTAAAGGTGCCCGTCGGCACCGAATGGTCTTTAAGAAGCTCAATGGCTTCGGGGCAAATGCCCTTGAGGAGCCCTTTCTTCACCCTGATGAGGTCGATATTGACATGGAGCGTACGGGCGATCGCTTCTTCGGAAACGCCGCGCTCAATGGCTTTGAGGATCATATAGTGCTCCTGGACAGTCGCCAGCCGGCTGATCCTTTTGTTGTAGGTGTAGGCTTCATCATCGGTGGCGATGAGGCAATCGACGGCCTCGATGCCCAATTCCTTTAGGACTTCGATCCGCACATGGCCGTCGAGCAAAAGGTATTTGCCTGACGTTTCCTTATCGCGCGCCACGATCGGGGATTCGACAAGGCCGATTTCGCGGACCGAGGAGAGAACCTTGAGGTATCTCTGACTCTTCTTGCTCTCTTCGGGCACGACATGCAGCGGAATGAGGTCGCTCAAGCGGATCGACCTGATCTCTTTCTCGAAAGCGCTGAACACTGAGCCATCAGTATGGCTGGCCATCATGCGATCTCCCCTTTCCTGATCCTGCCCGAAAGGTTCTTGGGCAGGGTCGAAAGACCTTCTTTTTCCAGTATGTCGTGGAATCTCTCGTCGGAGAGAAGCTCCCGCAGGGCGTGGGTGATGAAGAGAAGTCGGTTCTTGGCGGCTTCGGCCTTGCGGATCAGGATGCGCTTGCGGTCCGTATCCTGCTGATAGGCCCGCAGGAGCGATGCCGCCGAGGTGGCCCTTGGAGTGATCGGCACTCTAATTCCTTTGCCCCGGCGCCTGCGGTTCTCGACAAGCCGTTTGGCGATGAGCAGCTTGCGGCCGCGCAGCTCGTTTCGTTCATAGGCTTGCTGAAGGGCATCCTGAACGGCCTCATCGGGAACGGTTGCGATGTCGACCGCAACCGAGAGCGGCACTTGCTCGGCTTCGACGGCTCTTAGAAGTCTTTGTTCGTTCTGGGCCAGGAGCCGGGAAATCCCGCGCACATATTCGACCGACAGGTTGGTCTTCCTGGCGATCTCGGCGTCCGTATAGTGGCGCTCCTTCATCCCGCCGATGTCGCGCAGAAGATCGAGAGCATTGTGCTGGCGGCGCGCACAGTTTTCGACGAGGCTCTTGATCATCACCTCTTCCTCGCTCGCCTCGATCACGACAGACGGGATTTCCGATTGCCCCAGCGTTTTATAGGCTTCGAGCCGACCCTGCCCACAGACGAGGTTATAGGCCGGCCCATCACCGGCTCGGCGGTTAGGCGCCACCGTGATGGGGCGTTTGAGGCCGATCTTTTCAATGCTTTCGACCAGTTCGCGGAACGACTTCTTGTTGCGGGTGCGCGGATTGATCACACGGATGTCCGCGATTGGCAGGATGGTTACGGTATTTGTTGTCACGTCCATGACATGGCCTCCTTCAGCTTCGCCCGCTCCGCCAAACCGAAGAGTGGATCAAGCGTATCGAACAGATAGGCGTCTATGGCGATGCCGTTCGCCTCGGCGGTGCGAACGATGTCATCGGTGATTTCCGCGGTGGGGACGATGAGGTAATCCCGGATCGAATGATTGTCGTGGTTCATGCGGACCGCGACGGTAAGGTCGGGGTCACGCCCGCGATCGAAGCGGATTTTCCAACGCAGCGAACCGGCTGGCGTCGTCGAGCAGCGGACGATCACGATCGAGATCGTGAACTCATCATTGACGCGCACCAATCCCGACAGGGGATCGGCGACAACCGTGGCCGCTTCCAAGACGGCAATCCGATCTATGGTCTGCTTGACGATTTCTGGGTGCATTGCCCGCAGGCGCCTATTGGTCTCGATATAGCGATAGTCCCGGTCTGGTGTGTACCCGACCAGGGAATAGGCGCGGATCAGGCTGCCGAAGCGGCCCGCATAGGCGCTGCTCGACGGACATCCCGGCGCCTCGTCGATGATGAGCCCGGAAAGCGAACCCCGGCGCTTGAAGAGCTTGTTGAGGATGTCCAGCATCTGCTCGTCGCTCATGCGGGCCGAGCGTTCCTGAATGATCACCTGTGCGCGCTCGAACATGGCTCGATCGACGATCGCCTCGAACGCCCCATCCGCCCGGACATAGATGGACGGATCATTCTTCACATGCTTTTTCTTGAGCTTGCAGGAGTGCCGGTTCCAGACGTTGTTGCCGATATATTTCTCGTTGATCAGAACCTGATGGACGGTGCCGCGCGTCCAGGGCCGGTCCAGATCGGTCAGCACGCCCAGTCTGTTGAGGTCCAGCGCAATCTCGACTTCGTTGCGCTCTTCTTCGACGAAGCGCCGATAGATCGTCCGCACGATCTCGACCTCTTCGGGCGGCCCCGGCACCAGGATGACACGATCGGTCTGAAGGCTCTTCTGGTCATTGCGATTGAGCAATGTCTTGGGATTGCCCTCACGGTCGATGAGCATCCGCCGCAGGCCGAACCCAGCAGGGCCACCCTGCCGGAAACCCATGCCGATCAGGCGGGTCTGGCCGGCGAAAACCTTGACGGACAGAACCCGGCTATGCTCAGCCGCCATCGAGCGCTTGAGGGTCTTGAGGACATCCGAGCCGATGCTGCCGTCATTGACGAATTGCTCGGCACAGTATTCGACGCGCACGCCGGCGACATGGCAGCGGAATTCGTACGAGGCGCTTTCGTCGATATTCTGGAAGCGTCCCCAGCGGGAAACATCATAGACCAGCACCACGTCGAAACCGGCCTGACCACCTTCCACATCGGCCAGCAATTGCTGAAGCCCCGGCCGACCTTCGATATTGAGGCCGCTGCGGCCGGCATCCTCATAGGTCTTGACGATCTCATAGCCGACCATATCGGCAAACTGGAGGATCGCGTCTTTCTGATTGTCCGTCGAATATTCCTGGTGGTCGGTGGACATGCGCACATACTGCGCCGCTCTGGTTCTCACCGGCGGATCGTCGCCTATCGGACCTGTGCCAAACTCAGACCCCATCGCCACAACCACATTAGACAATGCGCAGGAAGCGAGCCCTCGTACCTCCGACGAGGGTTGATCCAAGAGGTTACTTTAATGGATGGTGGCGGGTCGAACAATAGTCCCTCGTCCTGGGCCACGACGCCGACACTCCCGTCATGGCGCCGAACCCGAGCCTTATTGGCCGAGGTCGTCGAGCCAGTCGGCCGGATCCATCTGCTGGGGAACGCGCCGGGCGACGAACAGGCCATAGACTGCCGCATCCGGCCAGAGTTCATGGATCATTGCCTTGCAAACGCTGAAGCTGCATCCCGTTGTCAGAACGTCGTCGAGCAGGATGACTCGGGAAGGTGCTGGATCGCGCTGGCCACTAGGATGGAAGCCAAGGCTCTTTCGCAATTCCTCGGGGTCACGACGTTCTTGGATCGTATGCCGCGCTTCGCGCTCAGCTACAGCGACCAGCATATCGCGCACGTCGACACCTTGTCCAATGGAGCGGGCAACCTGCAGCATCCTGTCGTCATAGTCGGGTGCATCCGGCAATTTGGACGGCGGAAGCGGAACTATGGTGGCATGTGAACCGGCGTTAAGGTTTCGTCGGATCGCAGTCGCCACGGTGGCGATGGCGCGTTCCTTATATTTCCATTGCGGCGTACCGCGCGTGTTGATCGGTTTTTTGAGGTTGTTGATCAAACCGTTCGTCTGGCTATGAGCATAACCCGCGCGAGGCGTGTATTCGCCGAAGAACCAGCACGTATCCTCGGCGGTCAGGAACGTATGATCCGGCCGTTCGAGGTCGCCGATGAGGCGTAGCTTACCCGACCAACTGTCGTCTGATGTCGTCATAGTCGCGCACCCGAACCGCGCCTTCGTCCTCGAATCGACGCGGCCATGTTAGGTCGGAGCGCTCAAAGCAGCTATTAAGAATGAAGAGCCGGCGTTTTTGCTTGAGGGCTTCGCGCGCCTGCACCAGCGTCCCCGAGGTTTCTCCGGCCTCGATGATGACGGTGGCCTCGGTAAGAGCGGCCATCGTCTTGTTGCGCTCGGGGAAGAAGAGCCGGTTGATGCGATAGTCCTGGGCTTCATACCGCTCCAGGGGAACCTGGCTGATCAGCAGGAATTCGCGCGCAATGCGGTCCTGCAAATCCCGGTTCGATTTTGGATAGGTGTGGCCAAGGGGCGTACCGATAACGGCGATGGTTTCGCCGCCGGCCTCAATGGCCGTGGTATGCGCCACGGTGTCCACGCCTTCGGCAAGCCCGGAAACGATGGTGAACCCGTCCTGGACGAGTTTTTTGGTGAGCTGGCGGGTGCGCGCTACGCCTTCCGGCGACGGCTTGCGCGTGCCCACGACAGCGACCGAACGATTGGCGATCAGTTCCCACTGCCCCTGGAAATAGAGGAGTTCGATAGGATGGGTCGCGTTGCGCAGCCTGGCCGGGTAATCGACTTCGCCATGGATACGAACATCGAACCGGGCACCAGACTTCTCCCGAAGTTGCTTCAGCACGCGGATTCCGGCCGCGCGCGCAACTTCTTCTGGAACGAAATCCGAAGGGCGGGCAGAGGGCGATTCGGCGAATTTTTCAGCGATAGTCTTGAACGTGGCGTTCCGTTCCGCCCACAGCGTCTCATAAGCGCCAATTTCGAGTGCCGCGTCGATCGGCTGCGAAATCGGGCCGTTATCGGCCCGCGATGCCCAGAGCGTAGCTTGCGTCATAGTCTCACCCCTGATTCGGCCATTAGACTCTTTAACGCCCTATGGCTGTCAAGGGTATGAGCCGATGGAATAACAATCCGTTGTATTGAGAACAAAAGAAGAACATATAGGTTTGGCCAAGAGGGTGCAATGGGGTCGAAGCGGCCCGGCACCACATGCCAAGGTACTCAAATTGGTGGTCAAACCGTTCCTGGGCAGGCAGGATGTCTGGCAAGATCGGGCAGGGAGATGCTCATTATGGTGAGGGTTCCAAATGCCGGCCAGACCGAACGGGAACGGCAGGATTTGATCCGAAGGCTCGGGATGAGCCTGGCCCGTTTCCAGCGTATTCCAATATCGCGGCGCGAGGCCGAATGCGCCGACGAGGGTGAGGCAACGTGTCGGAGATTGCTCGGCGAACTTGGCGCACCAGGATATGAAAAGCCACCTCAAACCGGCGAAATCGAGGCCCTCTCCATCGACGAATTCTTATCGAAGCATGGGCAGCGCTGACGCTGCTCATAAGGACAACCTTTCTTCCCAGGGCCGCCGAGGCTGCTATCAGCGATCGCTCGGTATATGGGCGTACAGGAGATAACTAATGATCAAGGCGGAGACGCTCATCGACGCCATCGAGTGTATCGTCAAGCAGGAAACCAAGCTGGTCGATGCCTATATTGCCGCCGTTAGGACAGGCGATGACCGTGCGGCAGATGTGACGTTCTACAAGGAGGTCTTACACGACCTGATCGACGTCCGCTCTCACATCTACGATCTTCTGCTCGGGATCAACGCCCCCTCGAAGTTCATGGAAAACATGACCAGAATGGAGCTGGTGACGTATTTCGGCGAGGAAGAGCCGGAATCGAAGAGCTAGCACTGTGGGCTGATGCTATTGCCCGATAGGCATCGCGCCATAAGGCCATAGCGCCGGGCAACTCCGCCAACGGATTCTGGGATCGCGCGGGAATCCTTCCAACCGAAGTTCCACTATCGTCGGAACATCTCCTCCCGACGATAACCTAACGTCAGGATTTTTGAATTTATCCTCGCCCTGGTTCGGTAGGGGACAAACGTTTTGACGGAAAATCGTACGGAAGATAACGGCCTCGACGGTCCCCTGACGACGGCCGAGAGGAAAGCCCTTACTGCCTATCTGATCGAGACCATTGGAGGCTGGGAAGGTGAAACCCCGTTCCAGAGGGCGCCGGACCGCGATGGGGACGAACTCAAATATCCGCCTGACCTGAAGGCCAATCGGCTCTTTCCGCACATAGGCTATCGGGAGGCCAGTAGAATTGGGAAGCATTTCGAGGGTGCCTATGCCGTCAAGTCCCGCGCGCATGGCAGGCAACGTGGCCCCAAACTTCATCTTGTAACCCTGCGTCTCAATGCACCACCACCATCCCCAGATGCTCTTGATGAACATCTCGGCCGGCTATCAAAAGTAGTCTCGCAGGTCTTCGATGACATCCAGCACAGTACGTCCGTCCCGGCGGGGACCGTCCCGCTGCTGACGGCGTTGCACATTAGGATGTCCGATGTTGAGCCTGGACGCTTTGATCCTCATGCACACGCGATACTGGAGATTCCGGGCGATACCGTATCGTCGGTTCGTGACTACCTTGCCAGCGCATCCTCTCGTGAGGGCGATCGGTATTTCGGCGCCGTGTGGGTGGACGTGGAACCCGTCAAGAGGCTGCGAAATGCAGCCTTCTATGTTGCCGCTGGGGTAGTTGACTACCGGCGCCTCCGGGAATGGCCGCAGACCGCCCTTATGGCAGTGTGGAGACTTTCCCGGCGCAAAATGCTCCGGCGGGCAGGATGGTTCGGGGCTTCACCCGTCGAGGATGGCGTTGAGACGAACAAGGACGCCCTGGGAAGCCCCTCGCCAGCCTTTGGCCAGTCCCACACCACCACATCCTACCAAGGCCCTCCAGGAGGCATTATGGACGACCATGCTGATCGAGCCGTCAGCGACTGGCGCGCCAGTCTCTTCCCCATGCTGAACCCATACCTGCCGGCCGAGTATGCTCGCCTCACCAAATCCACTGTTCGGACAGTATCGGCGGGAAATCGGAATCTACTGGCCTATCCGACCATCGGAGAAACCTTAGCCAGTGCCATCTTCGTGATCGAAGCCGAGCAGCGAGATCATGATCGCAAATATACCGAAGTCCTGGACGCCTATTGCTTCGAGCAGAAGCAGTTCGAGGAGAGTCAACGCCGGGTGGAATCGTTCTTCCACATCCGGCTCTTCCATCCTGGAATTGGCTACATGCCAACACCGGAAGGCGTCATCTGGGCCAAGACAGTCATGTCGGCCCTTGAACCGATTATCAAGCTGGCCGAGGAAGGACGGGGAAGGCTCGTCGACTCCTACGGAAACAAAGATCGCCTAGGGCAAGACCTCATTCGGGATGGTTAGTCCTCCAAATTGTCGCTGCCGTGGCTTCGGGATGAATTCGGAATGATCACATGAACGTTGTCCGCTTCGATCCCCGGAAGGGCAGGGTACCGGCACCAGCTCCCAGGCGCGATAACGTCACGCCCATCATCGCCGTCGTCGCCCTGGGGGCAGTATGTGCGCTGGGATGGGTGCTGGCCGACCGTTTCCTGCCGGGAGCAGCCGTCGCCGTTCCGGGCCTCGCCTCAACCGGAGAGGTCACGGCCCACTTCGCCATGTGCGGACGCGATCGTTTCACCTGTATCATCGACGGCGATACCGTCTGGTGGCGCGGGCTGAACCGCCCCGGGTTTGCCGGAGGCTGTTTGGTTTAAGTTATGCGGCCATGGCCTGTTGTTCCAGTGCGGCGTAGAATTTTGCCTCAGCTTCCGCCGGTGGGATGTTTCCGATGGTTTCGAGGAG
>NZ_PYVZ01000011.1 GCF_003056405.1 Devosia indica | reverse complement strand
CCAACAACTGGAAACTTCTATCACTGGGCATATGCGCAGACATAGGAACTCACACCGTCATCAAATCCACGGTGCCAATACCCTACCAACCACCGGCACGTCAGACGGGGGCGCCTTGGCGCTTACGCGCAATGTCTGGGAAGTTGCATAGCACTTTCACAGTGGCGCTAGCCCACTGTGAACTCAACTGTTCCCTGTTTGAAGGCCCGCGCCGAGCGGCCTGAAAACACGCGCGAAGCGCGGAAGTCGATGTTCCCCGCCCGATGTCTAAAGGGCCCCACACCGCCCGGCGATGTCACCCGTTAGGGCCGTAGCGAAGCGAAGGACAGCCAAAGGCTGTTGACGTCGCAGCCAGGCGATGTGGGAGCCTGAAAGGCTCACAGGGAAAAGTTATGCTTTACGGCCAATGGCCGCCCGCTAGGAGGCTGCTGCGCGGCCTCCCTGGGGTGAGCGAAGCGAGGGGCGCGAGCCCCTTCTCGACATGTAAAGAGCAATGCGTCAGCAGTGGTGTCCAGAGAATACCCACTGGAGGCACCATGAGAAAGAAACCCAAGAGGAAGTCCCCCCACATCCGGAACCCCCAATTTGCGGACAGCAATTACACCTCGATAGAAGACCATCCCCGTAGGGGAGGAACGCTCGCCTCTCCGTTCTCGAGGCTTGGGCCCGTCCAACTTACGCGTTGGATAGACGAAGCACTTCCCAACGTTTTGTGGATGGCCGTGCTGACGGCGGCGCTGCCACGATCGATTTACCTCAAGATGTTTCACACTGTCTTGCAAGCTTTGCGCGACCGCGTACCTGCGCGAAAAGAGCTGCTGCTGGTCCATGTGTATTTGGCAACCATGACCGACGACGAGTTTGACACCATATTCGCCGAAGTTTTGGCCCATCCGGATGCGAAGCACGCGCTCTCCAGCCTGCGCTTGATTGACTCGCTTCCCGACCGTCATCACTGGGACCGAGTGGTGGACCAACCCGATGATAACTCGCATTGGTCGGTGCTGGCCCAGGCCGTTGCAAGAACTTTCGATCATCAGAGCGAAGCCTCCACCGACATTCGTTGGCTCAAAGTTATGACAGTCATCGTCTGTCAGGAACGAATGCGCTTTCCCGAAAAGCTCGCAGAGGAAGTAATTGCCCCAATACTCGCCTATCCGAGCAAAGGCGACATGAAACGGGTAAGGCCGAGTATTCGCAGTTTGGAGCTAATGTGTCGCTCCTTCGAAAGCTCTGACGTCGAAAGTCCCGAAGTGAAGCAGCGCGTTCTGCCTTCCTATCATGGCGATGCATTTTGGCAGGAAATGTGGGTCAAACAGAAATGTTTGGTTTTGGCAAACACCGAACATCCTGATGCCATTGCGGACGGGGTCAGAGAATTGCAAGCGGTGAGGACCGCGGTCGAGGAGCATTTCTATCAAAGTGCCACAACGACCGCCGCGGATCCGCGGCACGAGGGAGCATTCGGACTTGTGCTCTATGGTATGGAATTCGTGATCAATGCCGCCGTCGGGGCCGGACATGCATTCTCAGAGGGCCGCTTGGCATTGCGGACGGTGATGGAAGCTTTCGTCACGCTTCACTACTTATTGACGAAAGATGATCCCACAATTTGGGCCCAGTACCGCAATTACGGGTCGGGGCAAGCCAAGCTCGCATTTCTCAAAAACCTGAGATTTGAAGACGCGCCAGATTTCGTAGACCTTGAGATGCTTGAAAAGCTCGCGAACGAAGACGTTTGGATGGAGTTTCAGTCCGTCGAGTTGGGTCATTGGGCCAACCTCAATCTCAGAAAGATGGCTGACGAGGCGGGCGTCAAAGACGTCTATGACCGCTACTACGATTGGACATCTGGGTTTGCTCACGGCCAGTGGGCCAGCGTACGCGACACAGTCATGGTGACATGTCTCAACCCCCTACACCGATTTCATCGCGTTCCGAGTCCAACGCCCATGCCCATGCCTTCGATACTGCCGGATGCGCAGAAGCTGCTCAATCGAATGCTCGATGACCTCAATCAACTTTATCCCAGCTTCAAGCCGCGCCTAAAGGGGTTAAGGAAGGATGGCTAGACGGTCACCCGATCCTGTTCTGATCTTTAGTGCGGGCTCAGTTGAGTTCTCCGAAGTTGGCATATCTCCTGCGGTCGGGACCTGTCAGACGCAGGAGATATCTTCGGTCGGTCGTCACGGAAAGGGTATCTGTCCGTGGGCTCTGCCTGGAACTGGCGCAAGCTCGGCGCCCGTCGTGCCGTCCAAGAGTTCTGCAATGCCTGCCGGAATCGGTATTGGCATCTGGAGGGGACAGTCACGAACCAACTTCCCGGTGATTTGGCGTACTATGACAGCTGCAGCCGAGGCATCGGCGGTGCCCAATCTACCCACCAGAGCCGCGTCAGGTGCGACGTTGAACGGGTCAGCCCAGAGTATCCAAGCCTCACAAATGTCTATAGCGCGTCGATCCAGCTCGGATTTGGCCAAGCTCCGGGCACGAACAAAGCTCTCAGTCCAGAGGTGTATCGTCATGGAGCGATACCCAGAAGCATTGGAAAGTGATGTACGCACAGAATCATAACACCTGCACCGATCAAGCCGGCTAGGAGCGTTACGATAGCTTGAGCAATGAGCGCAGAGCCTTGAACTGCCTCCACTTCCTTCAACTTTGAAGTCATCGACCGCTGCGCCTGACCGGCGGCCGCTGTGATGCTGGCCGCCACAGGTTTGCAGGCATCAGATATTTGCTGTGCTGCTTGCCGTTGCACCCCGCTCGCTGTCATATCGGCCAAGGCCTTCGCAGACCGTTTGTACTCAATGATCGACCGGTCCAACGCTTGAGACAACTGCTCTACCCGGGCGCCTTGTCGATCAAGAGCGGCTCGCATTGAAGCTGCCTCGACCAGAAAATTGTTGATGGTGTTCTCGATATCGTCGCTCATCTGCTTAGCCTTAAAACTTGACGTTCACGTTCGGCATGGTCGTCCGAACGACGCGCGCAATGGTGCCGGTAGTGCTGATCTGAGGCGCTATGCGAGGTAGTCGAGGTTTCGCGCGAGCCTTTGCGAGTGCTTTGGCAAGGGCATTTCTCCCAGTCGGTTTTGGCGACTGCGGCGCTGTGACTTGGAATTCAGTGGTTAGCGGCGACTCTATCGCCACGGTGCCAGAAAAACGACGTACGAGGGCCGGACCCGAACAGTCCCGGCCACAGTCGCTAGCCCTTGCCAGTGCCCCCTCCGGGCCGCGCAAAACAAGCCCACCAGTCTTTTGCCCGGGTTTTGGTTTTGCAGACTCCAGCCGCCAGCCCAGTTCGCCCAACCGCACGTCCAGCTCTCGCCGAGACCGCGCCTCGCGCATCGCCTGGACAACCTCGGAAGGCGGCAGCACATAGCCCCGGCGCGCGGCCCGAGCGCTTTTGAAGCGAATTCCCGGGGAGGTGGGGTTCGGTACGTCTGCCAGGCGGCCGCTAACGGGTCGAAGCCCCCGCTCGTATTCAATCCGGCGCAATGTCTTTTCGATTTTGCGCTTTGTGTTTGCGTCGGAGATGCACCGACCCTCGATACCCACGCGATTCACGACGAGATGAAAGTGCGGATAGTGCTTGTCGTTGTGGACCACCATAAACGCTTGAGCGCCCTCGGCACTCAGCGCCGCCAGTACGCGCTGAGCGTCTTCTTCCATCTTGGCGAAATTCACCCGATCGGTCGGAGCATAGCTGACGGTGATATGCGCGATTGGCTTCTTAGCACGACGGCTCAGACCAGCTTGCGCGTCCATAAGGTGGACGACGCCGGAGGGATCGGATGTGGCCAGGTTCATAGAGCGGAAGGCGGCGATGCGTTTGCCCTTGGGACCTTGCAGATAGTTGGCCAATCTCGCGAGGTCGTCGCCGGCCGGCAGATTTTTGATCTTCCCGATCATTCTCCAATCCCCCGCGCTGGCGGGCTTTCTATCTGAATCACGATCGCATGAAGTCGCCTATACATCTGAGCAAGCGCAGACAGGTTCTTGGGCGACATTGTCTTGGTCGCATTTGCGACCTTGGCGACTTGGTTTAGATTTGCCCCGATAGCATTCAGGGCCGCCACTGCCGCCCGGTCGACAACGTGCGCCTTGGCTCGCGCGCTCACAGGCTGGTCGATCATCATGGCCTGACGTGCGTATGCAGCCATTGTCAGCCCCGTCGCGGCTGCGCCGGCTGCGATGGTTTCTCGTTCGGCCTCGCTCAGCATTAGCTCAAGGCGATGCGTGCGTTTCATATTCGATCCTTTCTACACTCGGCCAACAGCCGGGCCCGGGTCAGACCCGGCAAGCTGGGAGCCGCAGGCGACGTTTTCCACGGAGCCGGCAAGGACCCGGCGAAAACACTGCTTGCTAAACACTACTCTGCACATATAACGTGTGACTCGTCACGTAACTAGTAACGTCGTTGCAAAATTTTGACCGACTCGGAGAATGCGTTCTTGCCGGATTTTGGATTGGACACGGACCCTACGAGCGACCTGCAATCGAGCGTTATCGAGGCGTTTCAGGCCAGCGATGGCGAGAGCTTGTCAACGCAGATGGCGGCTCAAATTTTTGGGCCCCTCTTTGGCGCGGGTCCAACGTTGTTGAGCATGTGTGTCGGGTATCTGAATGTCGCAATGCTCGCATTGGGCGGCATGCTCTTCTTCTACAATGTCGCGGTCGGGGTGTTGCAGACGAGCCATGAGGGCGTTGTCCTGGGTAGGCGCTGGAGTTCGCTTTGGGCACCTCTGCGCCTCATCTTCGCAATTGGATTGCTGGTTCCGATGCCAAATGCGGGCGGCTACAATTCCGTGCAGGCCGGAATAGCCTGGCTTGTGCGGGGTTCAACCAGTGCAGCATCGCTAATTTGGTCCAGTGCGGTCCCGGCCCTGATTGCGGGCGACGTGCAAGTTGTTGCCACCAAACCGGCGGTGCCGACCACGGCAGTCGCAGATATTTGGAAAATGTCCGCCTGCAAGGCCCTGGCGAATTTCCAACTCGATGCGGCTGGCTCAGACGCTCGCATTTCTTTCGTACGGGCGGGTCACCAAAACGGGGCCATTGCACTCGTCTCGCGCATCGCAGGGCGAGAGGATATTACAACGGGCATTTGCGGTTCTATCGCGACCCCGTTGGCCCCATCGCACCTGTCGGCACCCGAGGCATCGCTGTTTATGACCGCTCACTTGAACGCGTTGGCGTCGATTTTAGCGGTCACTGACGAACTGGCAGCGCGGGCTTTAGCAGCTTCGATTGCGCATGACGGCACAGCTGTAGAGATGGCCGCCCCCCTGCGGGCCGCAATAATCAGGGCGAACAACTTACTGCTGCCGATTGCAGAACTGGTGAAAAGCTCGGGAGGCGACGAAGGCCAACAGCGGCTTCGTGCGTATCTCGAAAACCGAGATGGGCAGGGGTGGCTGGCCGCTGGCAGCTTCTACCTAGTCCTGGCGAACCTCAACCACCAGGCTTCATCTGTCCTGTCGGCCCGCCCGACCATCCTTACGCCCGCCAGGTATGCTTTCGAGTCCACTGGCGCGACGCTCGATTCTGTTGCCACTGGGCGCAGCATTGGTTGGTTCGGCAGTGCCAACGGAAACAATTTGAGGCTCGACCAGGAAGAGTTACTTCGCGTCGGTGGCGATATGGATCGTGCTTTCTCTCGAGCGTCTGCAGCTTTGGCATCGTTCGGTTTTGCCCTGCCCGACCCTGCTTTGGCGGCTGCGTTGTCGCCCGCTCAGGGCGAAGGGGGCTCAATCTGGGATGTACTTGGATCGGCGGTGAACGAAGTGGGGCAAAAACTGGCTCAACAGGTCGCGCTCTACTTCGCGCCCGAGAACACCGGTGCGGACCCAGTAGTAGGACTAATTGAACTCGGGCAGTTCCTCATAGCAACGGCTTCCAGCATTCTATCTGCATTGGCCATGGGGTCGGCCGTTCCTGTGGTAGGTGGTGCAGTTGGCGCCGTTATGGCGGTCGTTGGACCCTTGCTGCTGACCATGACTGTCGCCGGCGGGGCAATGTCGGTGCTCCTGCCAACGGTGCCATTCATTCTATGGATCCTGGCGGTCTTTGGCTACTTCATGGCTGTTGTCGTTGCGGTTGTGGCCGCCCCACTATGGGCAGTGGCACACATGCGGCTGGACGGTGAAGGCCTAGCACCCGAGGCAGCTCACCAGGGTTTCCTTCTGCTGCTACGATTGCTGCTCACACCGACATTGATGATCTTGGGCTTCTTCGCGGCCATGGCCATATTCCGCGCCGTCTCCGGCATGGTCGGGGCAGGCATCTACTACCTGATTTCGTCCTTTTCTGGCCACCCAATGTTCTGGTTGGCAGCAATTGCCGTGATGGCTGTCCTGACCGTCTCGGCCTTCCTGCTCGTGCTTGAGCGATCGTTCTCGCTCGTCACGAAACTTCCCGATGCAGTTTGCCGCTGGATCGGTGCCCCCTCCTCCACTGAAGATTGAATTGAAAGGAACTACCATGAAAACTCTGCACGCTTACTGGACACGTCTGCCATTCATTTTCCAGGTGATGGCCGCTTGCGTGGCACTGTCGGTTCTCGCTGGGATGCTCGGAGGTGTACCTGGCTAATGTCCAAACCAAATGTCGTGACGCTAAGGCAGGCCGTTCTAGTGAGAGCGGCGGCACGTACCAATGGGACGGTTTCACCAGTTCGCTTGCGCCAGATCCTTCGCGGATCCCCACCACTAGGCGAGGAGCGATTTGTATTCTGGCCTGTGCTTGTAGAGGGACCCATAGGCGAGCGGCGGCAGTTGGCCGCTGCCGCCAACCTGCCATGGGCGAAATTTGCAGCTAGGTTTCAAGCGTTGACTGGCATACATCGCGATAGAGCGTCGTATGCTAAGACTCTTTATGCTCGGCTGGATGAGGGCTGGCCTGACTTTTAGTCTCAAGTCGAGCTCGAATCTCTGCCGCTCGAGCAGGGTCATCGCGCCGCTCGATGGCCCCGTTTTCGAATAGTGCAAGCCATGCCCGATCCGTTAGATCGGCCATCACTGTTCTGGCTTGCTCCTCGTCCCCTTCGCAAATCCAAAAACTGATCTGGCGCACCTTCGCCTTTTTGCGACGGTCGCGTAGCTCCTGCGCGCGCCGGGCGTCGTCAGTTCGTCGCTTTGCGGTTTCATCGCTCATAGTCACGTGACTTATCACGAGCCGCTAAATGCTACCAGATGGCGAGCCGTGACGAATGGGGGCAGAAGTGGGAGTGAACTTTCGTCACCCACAAAAAATCCATATAAATCAACAGATTAGCGGAGAGAAGTGGCGGAGAGAGAGGGATTCGAACCCCCGATAGAGTTGCCCCTATGCCGCATTTCGAGTGCGGTGCATTCAACCGCTCTGCCATCTCTCCGCGAGATCGAAACGCCCCGTGTTGGGCGCGGCTGGTCGATACGGGGCGGCTTATGACATAGCCTTGTCACGCCTGCAACACCTGTTATGCGTGCTTTGGGTGACAAAGCCGCACCGCGCGCATCGCTCACAATTGCGTGCGGAGCGATCCAGCGCCGCATTGTGCCGTTAGTCTTTATGTCCAACAGACAAAACGGGAGACACTTCATGGTTACACGCCGTATCGTCGTTGCCGGCATGGCCGGCTTGCCCTTCGCCGGCCTTGCCGCCAATCTTGCCGCCAGTGCTGCTCACGCTCAGGAGATGCCCATGGCCGACACCCTTTCCACCAGTGCCGGCGATCTGGTCATCCACCCGATCGATCACGCCAGCCTCGTGCTCGAATTCGATGGCAAGGCAATTTATGTCGACCCGGTCGGCGGTGCCGAGCTTTATGCATCCCTGCCGGCCCCCTCAGCCATTCTGATCACTCACGGGCATGGCGACCATTTCGATGTGCCTACGCTCGAAGCCATTGCCGGCGACGTCCCTCTGATCACCAATGGCGATGTCTATTCCAAGCTGCCCGAAGCCCTCAAAGCCAATGCCACCGCCATGGCCAATGGTGAAGACGGCACCATCCTCGATATTCCGATCCGGGCGATTGCCGCGCACAATACCACCGAAGATCGCATGAATTATCACCCGGTGGGCGTGGGGAATGGCTATGTACTAAGCTTCGGAGACAGCCAGGTCTATATGGCCGGCGACACCGAGCCGACCGACGATATGCTGGGCCTGACCGACATTGCCGTCGCCTTCCTGCCGATGAACCTGCCGTTCACCATGACGCCCGAACAGGCGGTCGAGGCCATCAACACCTTCAAACCGGCCATCATCTATCCCTACCACTATGGCGAGAGCGATCTGAGCCCGCTCGAAACCGATGTGGTTGACGGTGTCGAGGTACGCCTGCGCAACTGGTATCCCAACCAGGCCTGATCCGGCAGCCTGACACCAAGCAAATGGCTTGACTCTTGGGGGTTTTGCCCCGATAAGCCCACCAATCTGCGCACTGGTCCGTCCGGTGCGCTGGTTTTTGTTTGAAAACGCTGCTCGAGGCTGCCGGCCGAATTTCGGCCCAGACCATTCGAAAAGCCCGCGGAAACAGGCATGCAACCGCGGCGCCGCAGAGCGCGACAGAAAAAGGGACCACGTGAAAAAACCGCGTGGCTGACTGAATGACTTTTGCCGTTATCAAGACGGGCGGGAAGCAGTACAAGGTTGCTGCTGACGACGTCATCAAGATCGAAAAGCTCGATGCCCAGGCTGGTGACATTGTCACCTTTGACCAGGTCCTCATGGTTGGCGACACCATTGGTGCACCCCTGGTGGAAGGCGCCCTGGTGGCCGCCGAGCTGCTCGAAACCAAGAAGCAGAAGACCGTCATCGTCTTCAAGAAGCGCCGCCGCCACAATTCGCGCCGCCGCAATGGCCACCGCCAGCTTCTGACCACCGTGCGCATTACCGAAATTCTGACCGGCGGCAAGAAGCCCTCCGTCAAGGCTGCTGCCAAGGCCGACAAGAGCGAAGCCGTTGCTGAAAAGCCGGCCAAGAAGGCTGAAGCCAAGGCTGCCCCCAAGGCAGATGCCGCGCCGGCCGCCGAATTCAAGGACGACGTCAAGCTGATCGGCGGTGTTGGTCCCGCGCTGGAAAAGAAGCTGGCTGCCGCCGGCATCACCAGCCTCAAGCAGATTGCCGACTGGACTGCCGAAGACGTGGCCAAGTTCGACGAAGAGCTGAACTTCAAGGGCCGCATCGAACGCGAAGAGTGGATCGCGCAGGCCAAGGATCTCATCGCCGGCAAGGCGCCCCGCGCCAAGGCCGACAAGGAATAAGGACAAAGAACCATGGCACATAAGAAAGCAGGCGGTTCATCCCGCAACGGTCGCGATACCGCTGGCCGTCGTCTCGGCGTCAAGAAGTTTGGTGGTGAAGCTGTCATCGCCGGCAACATCATCGTGCGTCAGCGCGGCACCAAGTGGGCTCCGGGCACCGGCGTCGGCCTGGGCAAGGATCACACCATTTTCGCACTGGTCGATGGCACCGTGGCGTTCCGCACCCGCGCGAACTCCAAAGTACACGTGTCTGTCGTCCCGGCAGAGGCCGCCGAATAACCCGGCAGGCCTTTCAAACCCGCCGGAGACCAGCTCCCCGGCGCCGCGTTTGAAAAAACAAGCAGATGCAAAGGGGAACCGGTCAGCCGGTTCCCCTTTTTTCTTCCCGGAGCATTTGCCAATGACCATCGTCGAGACCAGCCTCAAGGACCGCCTGCCTGCCACCATCCGCACCGCGCGTCTGGTCCTGGCGACCCCGACCCTGGCCCATGTTCCGGAAATGGCCATTCTGGCCAACAATAAAGCCATCCACGCCGTGCTGGCACGCCTGCCCCATCCCTATGGCGAAAGCGACGGGCGCTTTTTTGTCGAGAACATCGCGCGCGGCGGCGCCGAGTTTGCCTGGGCGATCGAGTTGGATGGTGCCTTCATCGGCACAGTGGGCCTGCATATCCTGCCCGAAAAGCTGCCTGAGCTTGGCTATTGGCTGGGCGAACCCTTCTGGGGCCATGGTTATGCCACCGAGGCCGCCCAGGCCGTTGTAGCAGCCGCGCGAGCGGCCGGGGCGGCGGCCTTGCGCTCGCGGGCCCTCACACACAACCACGCTTCGCGCAACGTGCTGAAGAAAATCGGCTTCATCGAAGTCGGCGAAGGGGTCGAACCGGACCACAATCTGGCCGGCCAGACCATGACCCTCATGCGGCTGGAGTTCGACGAGAGATGACCGAGCTCCAGACATCCCGCCTCCTGCTGCGCCCGGCCAGGCCCGACGACGCGCCCTGCTTTGCCCTGGGTGTGAGCGACTTTGCGGTCGCCCGCTGGCTGACGCCACTGCCCTTCCCGTTCACCCTGGCCATGGCCAATGACTGGCTGCGGCTGGCGCCACAAAATGGGCCGGACAAATCCATGTTCATCATCGACCTGCCCGGACGCGGACTGATCGGCTGCGTTGCCCTGACCAGCGAGATCGGCTTCTGGATCGCCCGGCCGCATTGGGGCAAGGGCTATGCTTCCGAGGCCGCCCGCGCCGTCATCGACTGGCATTTTGCCACCAGCAACAGGAGCCATATTTCCGCCAGTGCGCACCACGACAATCGCGCCTCGCTGCGCGTCAAGGCACGGCTGGGTTTTGAGGAAGTAGGCCGCGACATAAGGTTTTCCCACGCCCTGCAGCACAATGTGCCGCATGTACTGACCCGGCTGACGCGCCAGCGCTGGATGGAGCGGGAGGAAAAGCAATGCGCCTGAGAGACCAGTTGCCCGAGCAGATGGAAACCGAACGCCTGCTGCTGCGCGCGCCGCGCGCCAACGATCTTGACGATCTGGTGCGCGAGGCGAACAATTGGAAGGTGCTTGAGCCAACCGCCAGCCTGCCCTTTCCCTACGAAAGGCAACATGCCCAAGGCTTCATCGAACGCTTTGTCCACAAGCCTGACAAGCGCAGCTATGTCATTGCCGGGCGCAACAATGATCGGCTCAAAGGGGTGATCGGGCTGTATTTCTACGCTGATAAGCCAGTCGAGCTGGGCTATTGGCTGGGTGAGACCCATTGGGGCGTCGGCTATGCGCCAGAGGCGGTCAAGGCACTATTGGGCACGGCCGCCGGCATTGGCCTGAAACCCATTCGCGCCCGTGTGCTGAGCGCAAATGCCGGCTCGGTGCGGGTGTTGGAAAAGACCGGTTTTACCACCATCGAGCGAACCCAGAGCGTGGTCGAACGCCATCTGGGCAAACCGCTCCTGGTGATGGAGTGGCAGGGATGAACCCAACCCTCTTCACCGATCGGCTCATCCTGCGGCCGCCCCAGACGGGGGATGCCGAACCCATCGCCCGCTACCTCAACGATCTGGAGGTCGCCGGGAACCTGGCGCGCGTGCCCTTCCCCTATCACTTGAGCGATGCCAGGGCCTGGCTGGCCACCCAGCAGGCGCGGCAGGCCCCCAACCAGACCAGTTTTTCCATTGAGCTGGCCGGGGTGGGCTATGTCGGCCATATCGGCTATCAACCCGCAGGCGAGGACGCGATCATCGGCTACTGGCTGGGCAAGCCGCATTGGGGGCGCGGAATCATGTCCGAAGCTGCCATCGCCACGGTCCGCTGGTTCTTTGACCACACCAATGCCAAGGCCATCTATTCGGGGGTATTCCATTTCAACGCCGCGTCCCTGGCCATTCAGCACCGGCTTGGATTCACCGAGACGGGCCGTTCCACCCTGCTCTGCCTTGCGCGCGGCGCCGAGCTGGAGCATATCGACACCAAATTGACACGTGAGCGTTTCCAGCAAGACTGGCCAGCCGGAAAAAAGCCGGCAAGCGCGACAGACCAGGTGCTGGAAGGCACGATAAAGTCATGAAGTTTCTCGACCAGGCCAAGGTCTATATCAAATCGGGCTCCGGCGGCGGGGGTGCCGTCAGCTTTCTGCGCGAAAAATTCGTCGAGTTCGGCGGCCCCGATGGCGGCAATGGCGGGCGCGGCGGCGATGTCATCGCCGAATGCGCTGATGGCCTTAATACGCTGATCGATTTTCGCTACCAGCAGCATTTCCGCGCCGGCACGGGCGTGCACGGGATGGGCAAGAACCGCACCGGCGCCGATGGCGAGGACATCGTGCTGCGCGTGCCGGTCGGCACTCAGATTTTCGAGGAAGACCAGGAAACCCTGATCGCCGACTTTACCGAAGTGGGCCAGCGCGTGGTGCTGCTCAAGGGTGGCAATGGCGGCTTCGGCAACGCGTATTTCAAGACCAGTTCCAACCAGGCGCCGCGCCGCGCCAATCCCGGACAGGAAGGCACCGAAAAGGGCATCTGGCTGCGTTTGAAGCTGATCGCCGATGCCGGTCTGGTGGGCCAGCCCAATGCGGGCAAGTCGACCTTCCTCTCGGCCGTCTCTGCCGCCAAGCCCAAGATCGCCGATTATCCCTTCACCACGCTGCACCCCAATCTGGGCGTTGTGCGCATTGCCGAGCGTGAGTTCGTGCTGGCCGATATTCCGGGCCTGATCGAAGGGGCCAGCGAAGGCGTCGGGATCGGCGATCGGTTCCTGGGGCATATCGAGCGCTGCGGCGTCTTGATCCACCTGATCGACGGCACCAATCAAGATGTTGCCCATACCTATCAGGCGGTGCGCCACGAACTGGCTGCCTATGCCGATGTGCTGGCCGACAAGCCCGAAATCGTGGTGCTCAACAAGGTCGATGCGCTTACCCCCGAAGAGCTCGAGGGCAAGCTCAATGCGCTCAAAAAGGTGTCCAAGGCCGATATTCGGCAGGTCTCCGGCGTCACCGGCCAGGGCGTGGAACAGGTCTTGTTCGACGTGCTGGCGATTCTCGACGCCGAAAAGGCCGCAATCGCCGAGGCCGAGCGCAAGCAGACGGAAGAGAAATGGACGCCTTGAAGTCCGCCAATCCGCTAGCCAACTACCGCCGCATCACCATCAAGATCGGCTCGGCCCTGCTGGTCGATGCGGCCGGGAAGCTGCGCGCGCACTGGCTGGCGGGCCTCGCCCAGGATATTGCCGCGCTCAAGGCTGAAGGGCGCGAGATCGTCATTGTCTCTTCGGGGGCAATTGCCTTGGGGCGGAGCCTGCTTGGCCTCAACGCCCTGGCGCTGACCCTGGAACAGAGCCAGGCCGCCGCCAGCGCCGGGCAGATTGCGCTCAGCCAGGCCTGGTCCGAGGCGCTCGGCCAGCACGGCATCGTCACCGGGCAGATCCTGATCACCCCCAACATCACCGAAGAACGGCGCTATTACCTCAATGCCCGCACCACCATCCAGACGCTCCTGGGGTTGGGGGCGGTGCCGATCATCAATGAGAATGACAGCGTCGCCACCGCCGAAATCCGCTATGGCGACAATGACCGCCTGTCGGCCCGCGTCGCCACAATGATCGAGGCGGACCTGCTGGTGCTGCTCTCCGATATTGACGGGCTCTACACGGCGCCACCGGCCAGGGATCCCAATGCCACCCACTTACCCTTGGTGGAATCCATCACGCCTGCGATTGAGGCCATGGCTGGTGGTGCGGCCAGCCATCTCTCGCGCGGTGGCATGACCACCAAGGTCGAGGCCGGCAAGATCGCCACCCAGGCCGGCACCGCCATGATTATCGCCAGGGGCACCGAGGAGCATCCGCTGGCCCATCTGGTCGCGGGGGGCCTACATACCCTCTTCAAGCCGTCCACCACCCGCGCCCAGTCGCGAAAACGCTGGATCATGGGCACATTGGCCGTGGCTGGCACGGTGCAGGTCGATCCTGGCGCGGCCCGGGCACTGGCGCAGGGCAAATCGCTACTGCCCATCGGCGTGACCCGGATCACCGGGGACTTTGAGCGCGGCGATACCATTGCCGTGCTTAATCCCGATGGGCGCGAGATTGCCCGGGGCCTGGTCGGGCTTGACAGCGAAGATGCCCGGCTGGTCATGGGCAAGCGCAGCGACACCATCGTTGAACTGCTCGGCATGGACAGCCGCGCTGAACTGGTGCATCGCGACAACCTGGTGCTCACCGGCAGCACCGACACCACGCAGAGACAAGAGGCCCACCATGAGCCTGGCTGAAACCACCGCGACCAACATTCCTGCCCTGATGGCCGAACTGGGCCGTAATGCCCGCATTGGTGCCAATGCGCTCAAGATCGCCACGCCCGAGCAGAAGCGCACCGCGCTGCTGACCGCAGCCGGCGCCATCAATGCGCATCGCAAGAAAATCCTGGCCGCCAACGCGCTGGACATGGTAGCCGCCGAAAAGAAGGGTATTTCGAAGGCCTTTCTCGACCGGCTGCTGCTCACCGATGCGCGGATCGACGGGATTATCGAGGCGGTAAAGACCATCGCCGATCTGCCTGATCCGGTCGGCAGCGTCATTGCCGAATGGGACCGCCCAAACGGTCTTCATATCGAGCGCGTGCGCACACCGCTCGGCGTTATCGGCGTGATCTTTGAATCACGCCCCAATGTGACCGCTGATGCCGGCGCCCTGTGTATCAAATCGGGCAATGCCGTGATCCTGCGCGGCGGCAGCGACAGCTTCCATTCCAGCCGCGCCATAGTCGAGTGCCTGCTCGACGGACTGCATCTGGCCGGCCTGCCGGTGGAATGCGTGCAACTGGTGCCCACCACCGATCGCGCCGCCGTGGGCGAAATGCTTAAGGGGCTCGGCGGCAATATCGACGTGATCGTGCCGCGTGGCGGCAAAACACTGGTGGCACGCGTCCAGGCCGAAGCCCGCGTGCCGGTTTTTGCCCATCTCGAGGGGCTGGTGCATGTCTATATCGACAGCTCGGCCGATCTCGACAAGGCCGTGAGCGTCACCCTCAACGCCAAGATGCGCCGCACCGGCATTTGCGGCGCGGCCGAAACCCTGCTCGTCCATAAGGATGTCGCAAACACTCATCTCCAGCCCATCATCGCGGCGCTGGTCGCCAAGGGCTGTGAAATTCGCGGCGATGCCACCGTCATGTCGATGGTCCCCGATGCGGTCGAAGCCACCGAAGAGGATTGGAAAACCGAATATGAGGACGCCATCATCTCGGTGAAAGTGGTCGACAGCATTGAGGCCGCCATCGACCATATCGAGCACTATTCCAGCCACCATACCGAGGCGATCATTGCCGAGGACGCCGAGGCGGTCGAAAAATTCTTGCATGAAATCGACTCAGCAATCCTCATGCACAATGCCTCCACCCAGTTTGCCGATGGTGGCGAGTTCGGCTTTGGCGGCGAGATCGGCATTGCTACCGGTAAGATGCATGCGCGCGGGCCGGTGGGGGTCGAACAGCTCACCAGCTTCAAATACCGCGTCCGCGGCAACGGGCAGACGAGGCCCTAGCTTTTGACCCTGCGCCCACCGATCCGCATTCCCGGCATCACCGAAGTCCCGCCCTCTGCGCCAGGCATGCGCATTGGGCTGTTCGGGGGCAGCTTCAATCCCATGCATGACGGGCATCGCCTGGTCATGGAGGAAACATTGCGCCGCCTGGAGCTGCATGCGCTCTGGGTGCTGGTGACGCCGGGCAATCCGCTCAAGGACAATTCGGGCCTGCCCCCGCTGGAGCACCGCGTCCGCGCCGCCCGTGCCTTTGTCACTGATCCGCGCATCAGCGTCACCGGATTCGAGGCCGCCAAGGGGTTTTCCTATAGCTGGCAAACCATCGATTTTTTGACCACCACCATGCCGGACCGGCGCTTTGTCTGGATCATGGGCGCCGACAGCCTGGCCGATTTTCATCGCTGGCAGCGCTGGCGCGACATGGCGGCAAAAATCCCCTTTGCCGTCTATGTCCGCCCCGGCGCCGCACGCCGCGCTTTGGCCTCACGCGCTGCCGCGACCCTGGACTATGCGCAACTCGATGAGACCGATGCTGCCCTTCTGGCACGGTGCCAGGCGCCGGCCTGGATCTACCTGCAAGGACGGCAATCGACCCTGTCGTCCACTGCCATCAGGGCGTCACGAAACCTGCGTTAAGCTCTCGACCGGCCTTGATCTTGCGAAATTGCCTGCAAAAGCGCATATTCAGGTTCAAGTGTGATCATTGTCACCGGAACAGGAACAGACGGCTTGCCGTTTTCACGACGCCGCAACATTCCGATCAACAACCAAGGATGCTCATCTCTCGCATGACCCGTGCTCTCGCATGGGCGGAAGGCCGTTTCTGATGGCCGCGCTGCCCGAAAACACCTCCGCCGCCACGCCCGCCGCCATGGCCGGCGCGCAAAAGCCCCTGATCGACCTCATTCTCGATACGCTGGATGACGCCAAGGCCGAAGAAACGGTCTCGGTGGACATTGCCGGCAAGTCGTCGCTGGCCGACCACATGATCGTGACCTCGGGCCGTTCACAGCGCCATGTCGGCGCCGTCGCCGATCAGGTCATCACCGCCCTTCGCGAGAGCGGTTACGGCAAGCCGCGCGTCGAAGGGCTGCCCCATTGCGACTGGGTGCTGGTCGATGCCGGCGATGTGATCCTGCACATCTTCCGCCCCGAAGTGCGCGAGTTCTACAACATCGAAAAGATGTGGCAGGCCGATTTCGCCGCCGACCAGCACTAGCCTGCGCCCGACGGCTGGGCGACAGCTTTCGGGCCAGCCGAGACGGCATAGACACACATGCGCATTGCGATAGCGGCCATTGGCCGGATGAAAAACGGGCCAGAGCGCGAGCTTGTGGCCCGTTATCTCGACCGCGCCGGCGCCAGCGGCAAGCCCCTGGCGCTCACCGGCTTTGACGTCACCGAAATCAATGAATCACGCGCCGGCTCCGCCGCCGCCCGCAAGGCCGAGGAGGCCAGGGCGTTGCGTACGGCACTGCCCCAAGGTGTTACCGTGATGCTCGATGAGCGCGGCAAGGCCATCGATTCAGAAAGTTTCGCTGCCCAGATCGGTCGCTGGCGCGATGATGGGCGCCCGGCCATTGGTTTTGTCATCGGCGGTGCCGATGGCATCGATCCCGAATTTGTGCGCTCCGCCGATCTGGTGGTCAGTTTCTCGCCCATGGTCTGGCCGCACCAATTGGTGCGCATCATGCTGGCCGAACAGCTCTATCGCACAACCACCATATTGTCAGGTCATCCATATCACCGGGGCGACTAGCGCATCACAAATTATGGTTAAGCATTGTTAACCGGCGGTTTGCCTCGGACTTGCTAGAGTGCCCCCAATTGATTCGGGGCCTCGCCCTTTTTCTGGAGACGCCATGCCATTGCGGCCGGCACATCGTATCAAGGCGCTGCTGGTGGGCGCCCTGCTGACCGGCGCGGCGGCTTGGCCCATCCTGGCCCAGACTGAAGCGCCCGAACCAGCACCCGACACCGCACCCGGGGTGGAGTTGCGCCCCGCATTGCCGCTCGACCCGGCCAGCGAGGCTGTGGCGCAAACCCCGGTGGACGATCCCGCAACACCCGCTGACGAGACTGCCGGCCCGGCTGACGACAATGCCGCGGATCTCGAAGAGGTTGAAGCCACCCTCTCGCTCAGCCGCGAACGCATCGAGGCGCTCAAGGCCGAAATCGCCGCCATGGAAGGGGATCGCACCCAGCAGAATGCCGCCCTCATCGCCGCGGCCCAGCGGGTCAAGCTGGCTGAAATCGAGGTCGCCGATGTCGAAGAGCGCATTTCCGACCTGATCGTGCGCGAGCTCGAAGTGCGCGGCCGCCTGGATGGTGCGGACGCCGAGATTGCCAATGTGCTGGCTGCGCTGCAGCGCATTTCGCTCAATCCGCCTCCGGCCCTGATTGTTGATCCCGGTGATGCCCTGGGTTCGGCACGCGGTGCCATGCTGATTGCAGCCATTCTGCCGCAATTGCGCGCCCAGGCCGACACGGTCGCCGCCGATCTGCAGGCTCTGACCGACATCAAGCTGGCTGCCATGGCCGAGGAAGAAACCCTCAGGGCCAATCACGAGGTGCTCGAAGAAGAGCAATTGCGCATCGCCACGCTGATCGCTGCACGCCGGGCCGGCATCACCCAGATGAGCGCCGAACTCGAGGCCGAGCAGGCAGAGGCCGTCGCCCTGGCCGAACGCGCCAGCACCTTGCGCGAATTGATCGGCGCCCTGTCTGAACGAGCCGCTGCTGGCGCCACTGCGGCCCCCGCGACGACCGATCCTGACCTGCCCCAGCTTTCGCCCGAGGCCATCGAGCTGGCCTTCGCAGATCCGGCCCGCACCCAGCCTGCCGTACCCTTCCCGCTCGCCAATGGCTATCTGGTGCCGCCGGCCAATGGCGTGACGGTGGTCGATTTCGGCGCCAATGACGGGCGGGGCGGCATCGCCCAGGGTCAATCCATCGTCACCCGCGCCGAGGCACAGGTGCTCGCTCCGGCTGACGGTTGGGTGCTCTACAAGGGCCCCTACCTCAATTATGGCCAGATCGTCATTCTCAATGCCGGTGGAGGCTATACGGCGCTGCTTGCTGGCCTTGACACAATCACCGCCGAGATCGGTCAGTTCGTGCAGATGGGCGAGCCCCTCGGAACCATGGGATCACGCACAATTGGGCGCACGGTCAGCACCAATGCTGGAAACGACCAGCCGACCCTCTATATTGAACTGCGAGAAAACAACGAGCCTTTCGACCCGGCCGGGTGGTGGGCCAGCCAAGAACAAACGGGATAAGTAATCCATGCGCCTGACCACCCTTCGCCTTGCTGCCCTCGGAGCAGCAGTGCTGGTGCCCGCCACCGTGCTGATCGCTCAGGACCAGTTGCTCGCCCAGGCCCCCGCCGATCCTGCGCCGATTGAAGAGCAGCTCGACCCCAATCCCAGCGGAGAGGAGGCTGAGCCAACAGCCGCCGAGCGCTCTGCTGCGCCCCGCGATCCACTCGAAATCTATTCCGATCTCAACCTGTTCGGCGAAATCTTCGACCGCATCCGGTCCGAATATGTCGATCCGCCCAATGAGCAGGAACTGATCCGGGCCGCCATTCAGGGCATGCTGACCTCGCTCGATCCGCATTCGGGCTACCTGCCGCCCATCGAATATGCCGACATGCGCGAGGATACCTCTGGCCAGTTCGGTGGACTGGGTGTCGAGATCATCATGGAAGAAGGCCTGATCAAGGTTGTGTCGCCCATCGATGATACGCCTGCCGCCCGCGCCGGCATCCTTTCCAACGACCTCATCATCGAAATCGATGGCCAGCAGGTTCAAGGCATGACCCAGGACGAGGCCGTTGAAAAAATGCGCGGTGAGGTCGGCACCAATGTCGTCATCACCGTGTTCCGCGAAGGTGTCGATGAGCCGCTCGAATTCGAGTTGACCCGCGGCATCATCTCCATGCGCGCTGTGCGCTGGAGCATGGAGGGCGGGGAAACCGAAGGCGAAGGCGACATTGCCGTGCTGCGCCTGTCGCGCTTCTCCGAACAGGCCTTTGTCGGCATCGAACGCGCCATTGAGGATATTTATGCCGAGCGCAATGACGTCCCGCCGCAGGGCATCATTCTCGACCTGCGTAATAATCCGGGCGGACTGGTCGATCAGTCAGTCTATGTCGCCGACGCCTTCCTCAATCGCGGCGCCGTGGTCCTGACCCGCGGCCGCTCGGAAACCGAAAGCGCCCGTTACGATGCCGCGCCCGACCCGCTTGATGCCCGCATCGCCGATGTGCCCCTGGTCGTGCTGATCAATGGTGGCTCCGCCTCGGCCTCCGAGATTGTTGCTGGCGCCCTGCAGGATCACAAGCGTGCCACACTGGTTGGCACCCGCTCCTTCGGCAAGGGCTCGGTCCAGTCCATCATTTCCCTTGGGCCGGACGGGGCCATGCGGTTGACCACGGCGCGCTACTACACGCCCAATAACCGCTCGATCCAGGCGCTGGGCATCACCCCGGACATTGAGGTGCGCCAGGTTGTCCCCGAGGAATTCCAGGGCCGCGACGAGATTATCGGCGAGGCCGGGCTGGAGGGTCATATCACCGTCGAAGGCCAGGAAGAGGCCAGCGTCGGTTCCTCGGTCTATGTCCCGGCCGACAAGGCGGAGGACACCCAGCTCCAATACGCTCTCCGCCTGATCAAGGGCGAAGAGACCGACCCGGCTTTTCCGCCAACAGCCGAATAGCAAGGCGCCATGATAGACTGGAGATGCGGCGGAGCTGATTCGCGCCGCATCCCAGGGCAAGCTGTGACCTTGCGGGTCAGCAATACGACGGTACAAAGCTCCAGCCGGAGATGAGCGAAGCGCCAATGGCCAATGATCTGTCCACACCGCTCACCGGTCGTCGGCGCCAGAAGCAGGAAAAGGCCGCCAAGTTCCACTTTCCGCTGGCGCGCCTGCTGTTCATCGCCATTTTCCTTATCATTGGCGGGGTGGCCCTGCGCCTGGTCCTGGTCGAAGATCCCGATGGTGGCCGCCCCAGCGCCGAAGTAGCGATTACCTCCACGCGCGATGGCAATAGCATTGCCCGGAGTGCAGCGACCGGACCGGCCACCATCACTGCCGATCCCGGGCAATTCCCGGCCGATGGCTCCATGATCGCGGTTCCTGCGCCCGGGAGCGCCACGCCGGCACCGGGTCAGGTCCCGGACAATTTCGGTGTCCTGCCGGACCTGAGCGAAGAAACGGCCCATGGCGCCATTCCCCGCATGTCCGGCACGGGCCTGACGCCCTTCCTGGCCTATCGCCGCAATGCCGGGACTGCGGCAGCATCCGGACAACCCATGATCGCCATTGTCGTGACCGGGCTGGGAATCAACGAGCAGGGATCGCTCGATACCATCGATCAACTGCCCGACGAAGTGACCCTGGCCTTTGCGCCCTATGGCCGCTCCCTGCCCAGCACGGTGGCCGCCGCACGTACGGCGGGCCACGAAGTCATGCTCGAGATTCCCCTCGAGCCCTTCGACTATCCGCAGAACGATCCCGGCCCGCACACCATCCTGACCGGCGAGACGCCGCGCGACAATCTCGAAAAACTATTCTGGCTGATGGCCCGTTTCGGCGGCTATTTCGGGGTCATCAACAATATGGGCGCGCGCTTTACCGCCTCGGCCACTGACATGGCGCCGATCATGGAAGAGCTCGGCGCCCGGGGGCTGGGCTATCTTGACGACGGCTCGTCGAACCGCTCGGTCGCCGCCCAGCTCGCCGGCGCCAACAATGTGCCCTTTGGCCGTGCGGGCCAAGTGATCGACGCCAATCCGGCTCGCGCATCCATTCTCTCAGCACTTGCCAGCCTTGAGGCCCAGGCCATGGATACTGGCAGCGCCCTTGGTATTATCAGCGCCCTGCCCATATCGGTGCAGGCCGTCTCCGAATGGTCGCGCGAGCTCGATGCCAAGGGCATTGCGCTGGTTCCGGCCAGCGCGCTGATGCAATAGCGCATGACGCCGCTTGGGCGACCGCCGGTCGTTCGACCAGCGTATGCGACAGATAAAGGCCCGACCAACATGTCCGACACCCCGCCTGATCGAAACGCCCTGCCCTATCGCGACTGCGTCGGCATTGCCGTGTTCAATGCCCATGGCAATGTGTTCATGGGGCACCGCAAGAGCGCGGGCGACCCGGACCAGTCTGCGGCCCACGGTTCGGCCTGGCAAATGCCTCAGGGTGGCATCGACAAGGGTGAGGACCCGCTGGGGGCGGCTCTGCGCGAATTGCACGAAGAAACCAATATGACCTCGGTGAGCCTGCTCGCCGAGGCGCCGGAATGGATCTATTACGACCTGCCGGACGACGTTTTGGGCAAGGCCTGGAAAGGCAAGTATCGCGGCCAGCGCCAGCGCTGGTTTGCCTTTGCCTTTACCGGCGATGAAAGCGAGATCGACGTTGCCGAGCCGGCCGGCGGCAAGCATCCACCCGAGTTCAATGCCTGGCGGTGGGAGAAGCTGAGCCGCGCGCCCAGCCTCATTGTGCCGTTCAAGCGGCCCGCCTATGAAAAGGTGGTTGAGGCTTTTCGCGACATACCGCAACGCTTTACCCATGTGTGAGCCTAGCCCATGAAAACCATCGGCCTGATCGGCGGCATGAGCTGGGAATCCAGCGCCCATTATTATCGCATTCTCAACCAGGAAACGGCGCGGCGGCTGGGCGGGCTGCATTCGGCGCCTGTCATCATGCACTCGGTCGACTTCGCCCCGATTGCCGAGATGCAGTCGGCGGGCAATTGGGATGCCGCCGGACGGCAGCTGAACACGGTTGCCCAGGGCCTGGTGCGCGCCGGTGCAGAGGTGCTGGGGCTCGCCACCAACACCATGCATGTGGTGTCCGATATCATGCTCGAAGGGGTCGGCACGCCCTTCATCCACATTGCCGACCCGACCGCCCAGGCCCTGCTCGGCGACGGCTATGACACGGTGGGCCTGCTCGGCACCCGCTTCACCATGGAAATGGATTTCTACAAGCAGCGCCTGGTCAGTCACGGCCTCAATGTGCTGGTGCCCGAGGTGGATCATACCAATCTCAACGGCATCATCTACGAGGAATTGTGCAAGGGCATTGTCCGAGAGGAGTCACGCCGGATCTACCAGGCGGCAATTGACCGCATGGCCGCGCGCGGCGCCCAGGCGGTCATTCTGGGCTGTACAGAAATCGGCATGCTGATCGACGACGCGACCAGCACCCTTCCCACCTATGACACCACCGATCTGCATGCGCGGGCCCTGGTGGACGCCGCGCTCCAGCAATAGCGGGATTATGCCGCCCGGCGGGGCACCCCAGCCTCTGGCGCATCCGCCGTATCGGCAAGCTGGAAGATGTCGACAATGCCGTCCAGCGTCTGCGTCTGCCCTTCAGTCTGGGCAATCACCGCATTGGTCTGTTCCACCAGCGCCGCATTGTGCTGGGTCATCTGATCGAGTGTGCGCACCGCCGTATTGACCTCCTCGATCGAGGCGGCCTGCTCCCGGCTCGCCCTGGCGATAGTCCGCACCAGCGCGCTGTTCTCCTCAACCGCATCAAGCATCGACTTGAGCCGCTCGCCGGCCGCGGCGACCAGGCTTGAACCACCCTTGACCTCCTCTGCGCTCTTTTCCACCAGCGCCTTGACCTCGGACGACGCCTGAGCCGCCGATTGCGCCAGGCGCCGCACTTCCACGGCCACCACGGCAAAGCCCTTGCCGGCGTCACCGGCGCGGGCCGCCTCCACCGAAGCATTGAGCGCCAGCAGATTGGTCTGGAAGGCGATATCGTCGATCATGCCGATAATGTTGGAGATCTTGGCTGAGGACTGGGTGATTCGCTCCATCGCGCCTGTCGCTTCACCCATCACCGCGCCGCTCTCGGCTGCAGCCTTGGCCACGGTTTCCGCCTTGCCGGCAGCGTCCTCGGCCATGCCCGCATTGCTGGCCACGGTTCCAGCCAGTTCTTCCATCGCCGCCGAGGTTTCCTCGATGGTCGCTGCCTGGCGTGTGGTGCGCTCGCTGAGGTCGTTGGCTCCGCTCAGCAGCTCGCCGCTGGCGGTCCGCAGCGAGCGTGTGGTCACCCGCAACTGTCCAACCACCTCGGCAAATCGGGTGATCGTGCCATTGAGAGCGACCCGCAGGTCTTCGAACTCGGGCGGGAATGCATTGTCGATCGTATGAGTGAGATCACCCCCGGCCAGGCTTTTCAGACCGGCGCCAATGGTGGCCACCGACTGCTTGCGTGCCGTCACATCGGTCGCGAATTGCACGATCTTGTAGGGCACGCCATCAGTATCGCTGATCGGCGTGAACGTGCTCTGGATCCACACTTCCCGGCCATCCCTGGCGCGACGACGATACTCGCCGCTCTTGAAGGCACCGGAGGCCAGCTCGCGCCAGAAATCCTTGTAGGCGCTGCTGGCCGGATCGGCATCGAACAGGAAAAGCGCATTGGGCCGCCCGGCCACATCGTCCAGCCGATAACCCAGCAGCTCGAGGAAGTTGTCATTGGCCGTCAGCACGGTGCCGTCGAGATCGAACTCGACAACGATCTGGCTGCGCGAAATGGCCTGCAATTGCCCCGTATGATCGGCGGCCTCCGCCATGTGCTGGCGGGCCTGCGCGTCCAGCGCGGCCTTTTCCGTGCCATTGCTGCGGAACACTTCCACAGCCCGCGCCATCGCGCCGATTTCATTGCGCCGCTCGGTGTAGGGGACCACCGCATCCAGGTCGCCTTCGGCAATCGTGTCCATGGCCGCGGCCAGGTGCGGAATCGGTCGGATGAGCAGCCGCGCGGCCCATAGGGCAATAAGGGCCACCAGAATGACCGCCAGCAGGCTCGTGCCACCCAGCACCAGCATGGTCTGCGACAGCAACGCCTCGAACGGCGCCTTGTCCACCAGCACCATGAGCGCGCCGATGACCACGCCTTCACCCGTTGCAATTGGTTCGTAACGCACCAGGTGGTCCCGGCCATCGACAATGGTCTCGTCACGAACCGACTGATTGGCGCTCAGCGTGTCGAACAGCGTCGTCCCCGCCACGATGGGCATGTCCATGACGCGCTCGCCCGCAGCATCGGCGAGACTGGTGCTGCCGACCAGGAAGTCCGGGCTGACCTCGGGGTCGAATACATAGACCGCCACATGCGCGCCGGAAACGCCGGCTACTGCGTCGATGACATTGTGGTTGCGGAAGCGAGGCATGTTGCGGGCCGTCAATGCTTCGACATTGCCCGCCTCCCCGACGCTCACCTCCAGACTGGGGAGGTTGACCTGGAAAATCTGCGCCGCGATGCGCGTTGTATTGGTCAGGGCCGCCGTGGCGTCCCGTTCGACCGATCCGCTCAGGCTGACAAACAGGCTGACCAATACGGCGGCTATGGCAAAGACTATGGCCCCAATTGTCAGGCCGGAGATGGCAAAGGTCAGGCGCAGATTGCCCAGTAGCTTGGTCATTTTCTCGTCCCCGCAGACCGGACTTCTGTCCGGCATCCACCAATCGGCGGCAAGAGTGCGCCCGAAGCGTTAATCGCTGGTTTATGGCGGAAAAAACTCCTGCCATATCAATGACTTGCATAATGATTGTGCGCAGTGCTCATTTCAGATGCAAAAAGCCGCCCCAAAATCTGGGACAGCCTGGGAATTATCGTTCGATGTGAGCCGTTTAGTGAACGTGTGCGCCGTCGATATGCTGGGATTCGATGGCCAGGTTCAGAAGCGCCGACACCACTTCCTGGGCATAGGACTTGTCTTCCGGCGTTGCCGCGCGGCTGAGCTCTTCCTCTGCCGCCTTGATCTGCGCCTGCAGATCGCCATGGTCGAACTCGGCGAACGGCACCGACTGCTCGGCCAGGATAGTCAGCCCCGCGGCCGACACATCGGCAAAGCCGCCCTTGACGAAATAGACGTCAGCCGCGCTCCCCGACTTGGTCACGGTGATGAAGCCGGGCTTGAGCGTGGTCATGAACGGCGCATGGTCGTCCATGACCGTGAAATAGCCTTCCGTGCCCGGCACGGTGACCGACACAACGGTTTCGGAGAGCACCAGCCGCTCTGGCGACACGATCTCGATCTTGAGGCCTTCAGCCATTCTCTTGGTCCTTTGGCAGTGGAGCCCGGGCGATGCCGAGCTCCATCACAACTGATGTGCCGGGGCCGCCAGGCGGCCCCGCGCCTCAATTAGGCAGCCTGGGCGGCCAGCTTCTGTGCCTTGGCAACGGCGTCTTCAATCGTGCCGACCATGTAGAAGGCAGCTTCGGGCAGATGGTCATATTCGCCTTCGACCAGGCCCTTGAAGCCCTTGATGGTGTCTTCGAGCGACACGAACACGCCCGGCGCACCGGTGAACACTTCTGCCACGTCGAAGGGCTGGCTCATGAAGCGCTCGATCTTGCGGGCGCGGGCCACAGTCAGCTTGTCCTCTTCGGACAGCTCGTCCATGCCCAGGATCGCAATGATGTCCTGCAGGGCCTTGTACTTCTGCAGGATGGCCTGCACGGCGCGGGCCACATCATAGTGCTCCTGACCCACGACCTGCGGATCCAGGATACGCGAGTTGGACGCCAGCGGGTCTACGGCGGGGTAGATGCCCTTTTCCGAGATGGCACGGTTCAGGGCAGTGGTCGCGTCCAGGTGGCTGAAGGTGGTAGCCGGCGCCGGGTCGGTAAAGTCGTCGGCGGGCACATACACGGCCTGGATCGAGGTGATCGAACCCTTGGTGGTGGTGGTGATGCGTTCCTGCATCGCGCCCATGTCGGTCGACAGCGTCGGCTGATAACCCACGGCAGAGGGGATACGACCCAGCAGAGCCGACATTTCGGCACCGGCCTGGGTGAAGCGGAAGATGTTGTCCACGAAGAACAGCACGTCCTGGCCCTGGTCACGGAACTGCTCGGCAACGGTCAGGCCGGTCAGCGCCACGCGGGCACGGGCGCCCGGAGGCTCGTTCATCTGGCCGAACACCAGGGCACACTTGGAGCCGGCGGCCGAACCACCATGTTCCTTGGGGTCCTTGTTCACGCCCGATTCGATCATTTCGTGGTAAAGATCGTTGCCTTCACGGGTGCGTTCACCCACGCCGGCAAACACCGAATACCCACCATGCGCCTTGGCGACGTTGTTGATCAGTTCCTGGATCAGCACGGTCTTGCCCACGCCGGCACCACCGAACAGACCAATCTTGCCACCACGGGCGTAAGGGGCAATCAGGTCCACCACCTTGATGCCAGTGACCAGAACCTCGCTTTCGGGGTTCTGTTCGGCAAAAGTCGGCGCTTCCTGGTGGATCTCGCGGATCGCTTCGCCCGTGATCGGACCGGCTTCGTCGATCGGCTCACCGATAACATTCATGATTCGCCCGAGGGTCGCTTCACCCACCGGCACCGAGATGGCCATGCCCAGATCGGTGACTTCGGTGCCGCGAACCAGACCTTCGGTCGTGTCCATGGCAATGGTGCGCACGGCGTTCTCGCCCAGGTGCTGGGCCACTTCGAGCACCAGGCGCTGGCCATTATTGTTGGTTTCAAGTGCGTTCAGGATGGCGGGCAGGTGATCGTCGAACACCACGTCAACGACGGCGCCAATGACCTGCGAAACGCGACCGGCCTTTTTCTCTGCCATTTGTTCGTCCTCGCTGATGGGTTAGAGCGCTTCCGCGCCCGAGATGATTTCGATGAGTTCTTTGGTGATCTGGGCTTGCCGCTGGCGGTTATAGCTCAGCTGCAGCTTGTTGATCATTTCGCCGGCATTGCGGGTCGCATTGTCCATCGCGGACATCTGCGCACCGTAGAACGAAGCGCTGTTTTCGAGCAGGGCACGCAGCACCTGCACGGAAATGTTGCGCGGCAACAGGTCTTCGACAATCGCTTCTTCGCTCGGCTCATATTCGTAAGGCACGGCGGGGGTGTTGACGTCACCCTCGGCCTCGACCTTTTCCAGCTTGGCCGGAATGAGCTGATGGGCCGTCGGCACCTGGCTGATCACCGAACCGAACTTGGCAAAGAACAGCGTGGCGACGTCGAACTCACCGGCGGCAAACAGCTCGAGCACCTTGTCGGCGACCTGCTGGGCCTGGGTGAAGCCCACCTGCTTGACTTCGCGGAAGTTGAACGTGTCCACGATCAATTCCGGATATTGCCGGCGCAGGATATCGTGGCCCTTGCGGCCCACGGTCAGGAACTTGACGGTCTTGCCCTGGGCGATGAGCTTTTGGGCATGGTCTCGGGCCAGGCGCGCGATCGACGAGTTGAAACCGCCGGCCAGACCGCGCTCACCGGTGGCAACCACCAGCAAATGCACCTGATCCTTGCCCGTGCCGCCAAGCAGCACCGGGGCGTTTTCCTGTCCATCATAGACTGCGCCAAGCGCGGCCAAGACCTTGCCCATGCGCTCGGCATAGGGGCGAGCGGCCTCGGCTGCTTCCTGGGCGCGACGGAGCTTTGCCGCCGCGACCATCTGCATGGCCTTGGTGATCTTCTGGGTCGATCTGACCGAGTCGATCCTGTTTTTTAGGTCCTTTAGCGACGGCATTGCCTGTCGTCTCCTTCAGGGCTTAAGCCGCGTAGGTCTTCTTGATTTCGTCCAGAGCCGACTTCAGCTTGGCGCGGGTATCATCGCTCAAGGCTTTTTCGGTGGCGATGGTCTTCAAGAGATCAGCGTGCTTGGAGCGCATGTTCGAAAGCACGTGCTTTTCGAAATCCTGCACCTTGTTCACGGGAATGGTGTCGAGATAGCCCTGGCTACCGGCAAAGATCACCGCGACCTGTTCTTCGGTCTTGAGCGGGCTGAACTGCGGCTGCTTGAGCAGCTCGGTCAGACGGGCACCGCGGTTCAGCATGCGCTGGGTGGCAGCGTCAAGGTCCGAACCGAACTGGGCGAAGGCGGCCATTTCGCGATACTGCGAGAGTTCGCCCTTGAGCGAGCCTGCCACCTGCTTCATCGCCTTGATCTGGGCCGAACCGCCCACGCGGGACACCGACAGACCCACGTTCACGGCCGGGCGGATACCCTGGAAGAACAGGTTGGTCTCCAGGAAGATCTGGCCGTCGGTGATCGAGATCACATTGGTCGGGATATAGGCCGACACGTCGTTGGCCTGGGTTTCAATGACCGGCAGTGCAGTCAGCGAACCAAGACCATGGTCCTCGTTCATCTTGGCGGCGCGTTCGAGCAGACGGGAGTGCAGGTAGAACACGTCACCCGGATAGGCTTCGCGGCCCGGCGGACGGCGCAGCAGCAGCGAAAGCTGACGGTACGCAACGGCTTGCTTGGTCAAATCGTCATAGGCGATCACGGCATGCTTGCCATTGTCGCGGAACCACTCGCCGATCGCGCAGCCGGTGAACGGCGCGATATACTGGATCGGCGCGGCTTCCGAAGCAGTCGCGGCAATCACCACCGAATACTGCAGCGCGCCGGCTTCTTCGAGCTGCTTGACGAACTGGGCAACCGTCGAGCGCTTCTGGCCCACAGCGACATAGATGCAGAACAGCTTGTCGGTGTCCGATGCGTCGGCGTCATGGGCCGGCTTCTGGTTCAGGAAGGTGTCGAGAATGATGGCGGTCTTGCCGGTCTGGCGGTCACCAATCACCAGCTCGCGCTGGCCGCGGCCGATCGGGATCAGCGCGTCGATGGCCTTGAGGCCGGTCGACATCGGCTCATGCACCGACTTGCGCGGCAGAATGCCGGGAGCCTTCACGTCAACGCGGCGGCGCTCGGTGTGCTCGATCGGGCCCTTGCCGTCGATCGGGTTGCCCAGACCATCGACCACGCGGCCAAGCAGGCCCGGACCAACCGGGGTGTCCACGATGGCGCCGGTGCGCTTGACGACATCGCCTTCCTTGATGGCGCGGTCGTTGCCGAAAATCACGACACCGACATTGTCCACTTCAAGGTTCAGGGCCATGCCCTTGACGCCGCCGGGGAATTCGACGAGCTCGCCGGCCTGCACATTGTCGAGGCCATAGACGCGGGCAATACCGTCACCGACGGAGAGCACCTGACCAACTTCGGAAACCTGGGCTTCCTGGCCGAAATTCTTGATCTGGTCCTTGAGGATCGCAGAAATTTCCGCGGCTTTGATGTCCATTATCCGACCTCTTTCATGGCGATTTTCATCGCAGCGAGTTTTGTCTTGAGTGAGCTATCGATCATCTGGCTGCCGACCTTCACCTGAAGGCCACCGATCAGCGAGGGATCGACGAATTGATTGAGTGTCACGGTCTTGCCCAGCTTGGCCTTGAGCGTTTCGCCCAGGGCCTTGGCCTGTGCATCCGTCAGTGGCGCGGCAGAGGTGACGTCAGCCGTGGCTTCACCGCGGGCGGCAGCGGCCAGCTCGCGGAACACCACAATGATAGTGTCCAGAGCGAACAGGCGGGAATTCTTGGCCACCAGGCGCAGGAAATTGGCCAGCAACGGATTGACCTGAGCCTTGCCCAGAATGGCATCGAGTGCCGCAGCTTTCACGTCGCCGGAAATCACCGGGGAGCGAAGATAGCGGGAAAAGTCGTCGCTTTCGCCGATCAGTCGGGAGATGTCGGATAGCCCGGTTTCCACCGAAGCCAATTGGTTCTCGCTCTGTGCGAGGTCAAACAGCGCCGACGCATATGGCCGCGCAATCTGGGTAAGCACTGAATTCTGCGCTGCCAATGCCGCTTCACCCTCTTGTTGGCCGATCCTCTTTTTTGGCTTCGTTGACCGAAACCCGGACGGCTTATGAACGCTTGGACGTGCTCGGAAACGGGCCGCGAGCCGGACCCCTTGAAAGTCGCGCCCGCTCTATCACAAGCCACGCGCGCCACGCAAGGCTCCGGGCACGGATTCGACCATGTCGAAAGTGTCGCACTCTCCGAGTTGTCCCGAAGGGCAAATCGGGCCAGTGGCGCGATTTGAGGTGAGGAGGCCACGAAGCCTGTGGCTGAGTGGCTATGGCCGTGTCCGATGGATGAAAGCCTCCGGGGGAGCCTTTCAAGCCGAGAAGGCCATGAGAGCTACGCTCGAATGGCGGGAACGTGGCCCCCAGCTCGACACTACATAAAGCTCATCGGGTCGATATCGACCTGTATTTTCAGATCCCCCTTGGGCTTATCGGCGTTGTTCAGCCAGAACCGCACATAGCCCGAAAGATCAAAATCCTTGCCTGACTGGGCCAGGAGCCGCACGCGATGCCGTCCCCTGATCATGGCCACGGGCGCATCCGCGGGCCCGAACAGCCGCACCCCCTCGGCCATCGGAGCGGCCGATAGCAGGGTCCGCGCATAGGCCATCGCCGTCTGCTGTTCATTGGCCGACACGATCAGCGCCGCCAGCCGCCCGAACGGAGGCATGCCACCGGCCTCGCGTGCCAGCAATTCCTGGGCGTAAAACGCTTCGCGGTCGCCGGACACCATCGCCTTCATCACAGGATGGTCGGGATGATAGGTCTGCAGGAACGCCTTGCCGTGCCGCGAGGCGCGCCCGGCGCGCCCGGCCACCTGCGTCAAAATCTGAAACGTCTTCTCCGCAGCGCGCGGATCGCCATGCGCCAGCCCCAGATCGGCATCGAGCACACCCACCACCGAGAGCTTTTCGAAATGATGACCCTTGGAGACGAGCTGGGTGCCAATGATCAGGTCATACTCGCCCCGCTCGATTTCCGAAAACCGCTCGCGCAACTGGGCGTGGCTGCCCATATCGGTGGAAAGCAGCACGCGCCGCGCATCGGGAAAACGCGCCGCCGCCTCTTCGGCAACCCGCTCGACACCCGGCCCCACCGCGACCAGGCTCTCGGCATCCCCACATTCCCCACACACCTTGGGCGTGCGCATTTCGTGCCCGCAATGGTGGCACATCAAGACGCCGCGAAACCGATGCTCCACCATCCAGCTCGAACAGTCCGGGCATTGATATTGATGCCCGCAGGAGCGGCACAAAGTCAGTGGTGCATAACCCCGCCGATTGAGAAACAATAATGCCTGCTCACCCCGGTCGAGCGCCGCAAACACTTCCCTTGCCAGGGCAGGCGCAATCCACTCGCCCTTTTCCGGCCCGTCGGTACGCATGTCGATGGCCGTCACATCAGGCATGGCCGCTTCGGCAAACCGGGCTTCCAGTGTCACATGGGCATAGCGCCCGTGATTGGCATTGTTGCGCGATTCCACCGATGGGGTGGCCGAAGACAGCACCACCCGGGCCTTCGCCAGATTGGCCCGCACGATGGCCATGTCGCGCGCGTGATAGGTAAAGCCGTCCGATTGCTTATAGGCGCCATCATGCTCCTCATCGAGCACCATCAGCCCCAGTTCGCGGAACGGCAGGAACAACGCCGAACGTGCGCCCACGACGGCCCGCACGGTGCCATCGAGCACCCCGCGCCACACCTTGGCCCGCTGTGCCGGGGTCATGTCCGAATGCCATTCAGCCGGCTTCGTCCCGAAGCGCCGGGTGAAGCGGTCAATAAAGGTGTTGGTAAGGGCAATCTCGGGCAGCAGCACCAGCGCCTGCCGCCCGGCGCGGAGCGTATCGGCCACCGCCTCGAAAAACACTTCGGTCTTGCCGCCCCCGGTCACCCCATCAAGCAGCGCCACCCCGAATGCATGCGCATCGAGCCCCAGGATCTGGTCGAGCGCCTTTTGCTGTTCAGGGTTGAGCTGCGCCGGATTGTCGTCCGGATCCGGCGGCATCACCACAGGTGGCGGCGGCATCTCGATCTTCTCGACGGCCCCGGCCCGCGCCAGCCCATCGATCACCGAACTGGACACCCCGCTGGCCCCGACCAGCGCCGGCTTGGGCCAGGCCATGTCATCCACCAGGCAATCGAGCACGCGCAGGCGTGCCGGTGTCAGCTTTTCCGGCTCATGCCCGGTGCGCCGATAGGCGATCACCGGCTTGGGTTGATCAAGCGCCTCGGGCGAGCGCAACACCCCGCGCAACACCTGCCCCGGTGCCGTCAGCGTATAGCGCGCCACCCAATCGACCAGTTTGAGCAGCTCTTCGGACAGCGGCGGCACATCATAGGCCTGGGCAATCTCGCGCAACCGGTTATGGGCAATCATGTCCTTGGGCGGTCCCCAGACCACCCCCAGGATCAGCCGCGGGCCCAGCGGCACGGCCACGATGGAGCCGCGCTCAACGCTCATCCCTTCGGGCACGCGATAGCTATAGGGGCCCTCCACGGCCACCCCCACCATCACTGCGACTATATCCGGACGATCGATCATTTGTGCGCGTTCCGTTCTCCTGGCCCATAGATAGGGGCAGGAGCCGATTCGGCCAAAGCCAAACCGTCAGGATCCGGTCTCAGAAACGCGCGCGCAGGCCGGCGGAGATGTCGAGTTGGGTAAAGGAGGCCGCCGCACCATTGCTGGAATGGGCGGTCGTGCCTGCAACGGTATTGTAGATCGCGGTATCGCCGCGCTGCTCGAACATGTGCTTGAACCGCCCGGCCAGGGTCAACTCGGCCATTGGCCCGAGTGCATAGCCTGCGTCCAGGCCCAGTTCCACGGAAGGCTGGACATAGAGTGTGTCGGTGAAGCGCAGATCGCGCATCCAGTGGTCGTCCGTGGCAACCGCCCCCACCACCAGGCCGGCTCGCATCAGGCCGCCGACGCGAAGCTTGCCATAATATTGTTCGCCATCGACGCCGACAAAGACCTCAGGCATTTGCTGCCGATAGGAAATGGCCGGCGCCCCATCAGCAAAATTGCCGATGTCGTCGCGCAAGGTCCCGCTGGTGCTGTAAACATATGAGCCGCCAAAGGCGTCCCACTTCACATCGGTATATTGAAAGCCGCCATGCATGCGGATGACCGCATCCTGGACATTGGCAAGTTCGTAGCCAATGCTGGCCGAACCCGTCCAGAAATGGGCGAGATGGGTATCGGGATGCTCGGACCGGTGCGTCCAGTTTTCGAAAGTGTCGTCACCTGCAAGCCAGTCATAATCCACCATGTGGGAGTTTCCCCGTATGGCAGCGCTCCCCTCCGCTGAAATGCTGATGCCATGCCCCAGATCGGCTGAAACACTGCCACGCAGGATCGGCGCCGTGGTCTGCCAGATCAGCTTGCTGACCCGGTAGTCACCTGCATAGACGAATTCATTGCCCTCAAGATAGGTCGCGCCCAGACTGGCCCGAAGCCGCAGGGTGCCATCCACTGATTCGGCCGACACCGACTTTGCACCGTGAAGCGGCATGCCAGACCCGCCAGAGAACTGGGGATCGTAAAATCCCAGATCCACGGCGCTCGCGGGAGCGGCCATGACTGCAGCAACGAGGACACCGAGATAAAGACGCGCACCCATGGCAATCCTCCTGTCTTTGCGCGCTACAATATTGCTATCAAGGTTAAGTCCAGGTTTACCATGAATATTGAGCCGGCATTCACCATGACTGGCGCAGTCTGGCCTGTATGACCGACAGCGCCTTTGCCACCGATGAATTTGTCCGCGCCCGTATCGACGCCTGGCTGCGCGAATTGGGGTCGGTGCGGCGTCTGGCGCCCAAGACGCTTGAGGCCTATGGCCGGGATCTGGGCCAGTTCATGGGCTTTCTCTCCGGCCATATGGGCGGGCCGGTGACACTTGATTCTCTCAAGACGCTACGCGGCGCCGATATTCGCGCCTTCATGGCCAAACGCCGCAGCGAAAGCCTGGGCTCGCGCTCCCTGGCGCGCGTACTCTCGGCCCTCAAGAGCTTTTTCGGTTTTCTCGAGCGCGAGGGCACACTGGCCAGTGACGCGCTCAATGTCATTCGTACCCCGAAAATCCCGCGCTCCCTGCCCAAGGCCTTGAGCGTGGTGGAAGCAAAAAAGACCATTGCCACCACCGACGAGATCGAAGACCGCCCCTGGGTTGCAGCGCGCGACATGGCCGTCATTTCGCTTTGCTATGGCGCAGGCCTGCGTATTTCCGAAGCGCTGGCGCTGACCAAGGCGGATCTGGAAGCCGATACGCTTCGGGTCACCGGCAAGGGCGGCAAGGTGCGCATGGTACCGCTGATCGCCCCGGTCCGGCAGGCCATCGACAGCTACCTCTCGCTGGCGCCGTTCAAGCTTTGGCCGGAAGAGCCCCTGTTCCGCGGCGTGCGCGGCGGCGTGCTCTCGCCCCGGCTGATCCAGTTGCGCATGGCCCAGTTGCGCGGGGCCCTGGGCCTGCCGCCCTCGGCCACGCCCCACGCGCTCCGGCATTCCTTCGCCACGCACCTGCTGGGCAAGGGCGGCGATTTGCGCGCCATCCAGGAATTGCTGGGCCATGCCAGTCTCTCCACCACCCAGATCTACACCGCCGTCGATACCGAGCACCTGCTCGAGAGCTATGCCAAGGCCCATCCGCGCGGCTGAACCCGAGTAGACGGATTTGCCGCGATCCGGCTTTCAAAGCGCGGGGGCGCAGCCTAATGCTGGGTCAAAGGACTTTCTCCGATGCCCACCGGACCGACCAGCACCGCACCTGCCATCGACACGATCGGCTATGGCCTGGCCTTTGTCGGGGCCGCCCTGTTCTCCACCAAGGGCATCTTCATCAAGCTCGCCTTCGCCCAGGGCGTTTCGACCGAGGCCACGCTGGCCCTGCGCATGCTGGTGGCCCTGCCGGTCTATCTGGTGATCCTGCTCTCTTTGTTGCGGCGCAATCCGCAATTGCGGCCTCTGATCACGCCTAAGCGCCTGCTCGCCACCATGGCAGTCGGCATATTGGGCTATTATGTCGCCAGCTATCTCGATTTTGCTGGTTTGGCCTTTGTCACCGCCCAGTATGAGCGGCTGGTGCTGTTCACCTATCCATTCTTCGTGCTGCTCTTTGGCGTGCTGTTCTTTGGCGACCGCATGAGCTGGAACCTGCTGCCGGCCATGGGCCTGAGCTATGGCGGCCTGCTGGTGATCTTTGCCTGGAACCTCACCGTGCGGCCCGAAGGGCTGTTTGTTGGCACCGCCCTGGTGCTGGGATCGGCCATCACCTTCGCTTTCTACCAGCACCTGGCCAAGCGGCAGATGCTGGTTCTGGGCTCGGCCCTGTTCACCTGCATCGGCATGTCGACCGCCGCTTTGCTCGCCATTGGCCAGAGCCTGGTGGTCGACGGGGCGCAAAGCTATTTCCACTACAATGCCGAGGTTTGGTTTCTCGGTCTGATGCTGGGCATTTTCGGCACTGTCCTGCCCTCTTTCCTGCTCAATGCCGGCATTGCCCGCATCGGCGCCCGCGCGACCTCGTCGACCGCCTCATTCGGCCCGATCGTCACCATCGTCCTGGCCGTTTTCATCCTGGGCGAGGAATTCACCCTGTTCCACGCTGCTGGCACGGCCATGGTGCTGGCCGGCTCCTGGCTGTTCGCCCGGCGCGAAACGGCCAATCGCGCCAGGCTGGCCGAGCTTTAGCACTTCTGGCCGCCACAAAGCCGCGTTAAGGTGCGCACAACAGGGTGGCAAACGCGTTGAGGGAGAACGAGCAATGCGCACAATCAACAAGGGGTTGGCCGCGTCCAGCCTGGTCCTGATCCTGGTTGCGGGCCTGCCAGCGCCGGCCTTTGCGCAATCGGCCGGCGATATCGACTTCGGCGACGACAGCTCACAATGGGCCAATGATGGCGAATGCGACGATCCGCGCTTTGCCGGCGAGGGGATGGCCAGCGAACTGGTCGACGCAGACCTCGCGCGCGATGCCACCGACTGCCGGACCTTGTTCGAGGCCGGCTCCATCACCCTGACCGCGCCGGACACCGGCGACAGTGCCGATATCTCCGCCATCGACTTTGGCGATGATACGTCCGATTGGGCCAGGGATGGCGAGTGCGACGACCCGCGCTTTGCCGGCTCAGCCATGGCCATCGAGCTCGAAGACATCGATATCGGACGCGACGCCACGGACTGCCGCGCCGCCTATGAGGCAGGCAACATCACCCTGGTGGGCGAAAGCGATCCGGCCATGCTCGGCGATATCGACTTTGGCGATGACACCTCTGAATGGGCCAACGATCTGGAATGCGACGATCCGCGCTTTGCCGGAGATGGCATGGCCAGCGAGCTCTCAGACACCAACATCCTGCGCGACGCCACAGACTGCCGACAGGCCTATGAAGATGGCACCATCACCCTGGTCGACCCCGATGCCCCTCCGGTCACCGCACCGGTCACCACGGTTCCGGCCAGCATGCTCGAACAGATCGCCGCCCGCATCGATTTTGGTGATGATAGCGGCACCTGGGCCAATGACGGGGAATGCGACGACCCCGACTTCACCGGCCCTGGCGTGGTCACCGACCCGATCGATGCCGACCGCCTGCATGATGCCAGCGATTGCCGCGCCGCGTTCCTGGCCGGCACCGCCACGCTGAAATCCACCGCCGGCGCGGTCGGTGCCTTCGACTATGGTTCGGATACCTCCGAATGGGCCAATGACGGCCAATGCGATGACTGGCGCTTCACCGGCCCTGGCATGGCCAAGAAGCTGTCCAGCACCGACGTGATGGCCGATGCCACCGACTGCCAGAACCTTGAAGCCAATGGCGAGGTTTCCATCAAGCCGGTCTATATGCCCGACTATGTGCTTGGCGCCCCCTATGACAGCAGTGGCGTGGTGTTTGGCGACAACAGCTCGTCCTATGCCGATGACGACATTTGCGATGATCCGCGCTTTGAAGGTCCGGGCACGGCGACAACGCTGCTCGACAGCGACAGCGAACGCGACGCCGCCGATTGCCGGGCCCTGTTCGAGGCCGGCAAGATCACGCTGCGCTAAGGCAATCAAGCCACTGAATGCAAAAACGGCGGGGCTGAACCCCGCCGTTTCTTGTGTCAGCGCTGGTCGGCCGATCAGGCAGCCTTGCGCTCCACCATCATCTTCTTGATCTGTGCAATCGCCTTGGCCGGGTTCAGCCCCTTGGGGCAGACCTTGGCACAGTTCATGATGGTGTGGCAGCGATAGAGCTTGAAAGGGTCTTCGAGGTTGTCGAGACGTTCGGGCTGGGTTTCATCACGGCTGTCGATCAGCCAGCGATAGGCCTGCAGCAACGCCGCGGGGCCCAGATATTTCTCGCCATTCCACCAATAGGACGGGCAGGAGGTCGAGCAGCAGGCGCACAAAATGCACTCATAGAGCCCGTCGAGCTTGGCGCGGTTTTCGACCGACTGTGTCCATTCCTTTTCCGGCGTGGGCGAGGTGGTCTTGAGCCAGGGCTCTATGGCCCGGTGCTGGGCATAGAAATTGGTCAGGTCCGGCACCAGGTCCTTGACCACCGGCATATGCGGCAGCGGGTAGATCTTGATCGGGCCGGAGCTGTCGTCCATGCCCTTGGTGCAGGCCAGGGTGTTGAGCCCGTTGATATTCATCGAGCAGGACCCGCAAATGCCCTCGCGGCAAGAGCGCCTGAGCGTCAGGGTCGGGTCGGTGTTGTTCTTGATGTAGAGCAGGGCATCCAGGATCATCGGCCCGCAATTGTCGAGGTCGACAAAATAGGTGTCGATCCGCGGATTGTCCGCCTTGTCCGGATCATAGCGATAGATATGGAATTCGCGCAGGCGCGTCGCCCCTTCCGGCTTGGGCCAGGTCTTGCCCTTCTGCGGCTGATCGGCCTTGCGCAACGTCAGTTCGGCCATTTTCTCGCTCTTTCCTTCTCAACATCGGGGTCGCGGACCCCAAGGCATTTCTGGTGTCACCGGCTCAGTAGTTCGGCTTGCAGACCTGGTTCGACCGGGCGACGTAGGTATTGTAGGCATCATAATCGGCGGCGGCAGGCGACCCGCCCTTCATCGAGGCGATCACCACGCCCATGAAGCGCTCGTCGATCAGGGTCATGGCCGCATCCGCCTTGCAGCGGCACAACTCGGCATTCTGAGAAATGCCCACGCAGACGGCATAGAACTCATCCTTCTGGGCGGCCGTGGGTGCGGCAGCGAATGCTGACGGTGTCAGCAGCAGCAGCGGCAACAGGGCAAGCAAGCGCTTCATCTCAGCTCCTTGCGGATAACAAGCTTAAGTCCGGACCAGGTTTGATCCACGGCACAGACCTTGATGTCTACCAACCCGATCGGCAGCACCAGGGTGCGAATCACGTCCTCGGTGATGTCCGTAACGACCTTGGCTGCCTTCTTGGGCCAACTCACCCAGATCATCCCGTTGCGGGCAATCATTTCCATCAGGGGTTTCGCCAGATCCTCAAGGACGGCGCGGGTCGTGGTGAAGAGATGGATCACGTCATAGCCGGGCACCAGGCCCGCCATTTGCTTGGCGTCAACGCAATGCGCTTCAGCAAAGGCACGTGAGCTTGCCAACGCCGTCAGCGTTTCAGGCAGATCGATGAACAGCACACGCTGCCCATCCTTGAGCCCCAGTTTCTGCGCTAGTGGCGTGCCCGAATAGCCCGTGTCACTCATTTGCGCACCTTTTCGGCGGGCGCCCCGGACGAAGGCGCAGATGCTGGCTTGGCGACAGGCGCCGTTGGCACCGCGTCGCTGCGACGACCATCATAGCTGCGTTCTTCACACAGGTGGCACATCGCCTCCCCCCTAATAGACGCGCGCCTTGGGCGCGATCTTTTTCAGGTCGATGCCGCCCTGCTCGAGCGGGGTCAGCGGGTCTACGATCACCGGGCGGTAGCCCAGCTCCACCGCGCCCGAGGCCACATCCACTGTCGCCAGTGTATGCTTGCGCCATTCCACGTCGTCGCGATTGGGGAAATCCTCATGCGCATGGGCACCGCGGCTCTCATGGCGGGCCTCGGCGCTCACAACCGTGGCAATGGCGCAGGTCATCAGGTTTTCCAGCTCCAGCGTCTCCACGAGGTCCGAGTTCCAGATCAGCGAGCGGTCGGTCACCTTGACGTCGGGGAGGCGAGAAAAGATCTCGCTCATCGCCTTGACGCCGTTCTTGAGCGATTCCGAAGTGCGGAACACGGCGGCATCGGCCTGCATGGTGTGCTGCATTTCATCGCGCAGCTTGGCGGTCGGCTGCGAGCCATTGGCATGGCGGAGCCGGTCGAAACGGGCGAGGATTTTCTCGTCCTCGCTCTTATTGATCCCCGGCACCGGCGCGGCCTTGTCGAGCACCTTGCCGGCCCGCAAGGCGGCGGCGCGGCCAAAGACCACAAGGTCGGTCAGCGAGTTCGAACCCAACCGGTTGGCGCCATGCACCGAGGCGCAGGCCGCTTCGCCGACGGCCATCAGGCCCGGCACGATGCGGTTCGGGTCGTCGGCAGTCGGGTTGAGCACTTCGCCGTGATAGTTCGCAGGAATGCCGCCCATATTGTAGTGCACTGTCGGCAACACCGGGATCGGCTCTCGGGTCAGATCCACCCCGGCGAAAATCTTGGCACTCTCGGTGATGCCCGGCAGGCGCTCATGCAGCACCTTGGGATCGAGGTGATCGAGGTGCAGGTAAATGTGGTCCTTCTTGGGGCCCACGCCCCGGCCCTCGCGGATTTCGAGCGTCATGCAGCGGCTGACCACGTCGCGCGAGGCCAGGTCCTTGGCATTGGGGGCGTAGCGCTCCATGAAGCGCTCGCCTTCCGAATTGGTGAGATACCCGCCCTCGCCGCGCGCACCTTCGGTGATGAGCACGCCGGCGCCGTAGATGCCGGTGGGGTGGAACTGCACGAATTCCATGTCCTGCAGCGGCAGGCCGGCGCGCGCCACCATGCCATTGCCATCGCCGGTGCAGGTATGGGCCGAAGTGGCCGAAAAATAGGAACGGCCATAGCCGCCGGTGGCCAGCACCACCATCTTGGCGCGGAACCGGTGCAGCGTGCCATCATCAAGCTTCCAGGCCATCACGCCCTGGCACTCGCCATTCTCGCCCATGATCAGGTCGAGCGCGAAATATTCGATGAAGAACTGCGCGTCATTGCGCAGGCTCTGGCCATAAAGCGTATGCAGGATCGCGTGGCCCGTGCGGTCCGCGGCAGCACAGGTACGCTGCACCGGCGGGCCATCGCCAAACTCGGTCATGTGGCCGCCAAACGGGCGCTGATAGATCTTGCCCTCTTGGGTGCGGCTGAACGGCACTCCATAATGCTCGAGCTCATAAATCGCCGCCGGAGCCTCGCGCGCCAGATATTCCATGGCGTCATTATCGCCCAGCCAGTCCGACCCCTTGACGGTGTCGTACATGTGCCACTGCCAGCTATCGGGGCCCATATTCTGCAGCGAAGCGGCAATCCCGCCCTGCGCCGCAACAGTGTGCGAGCGCGTGGGGAAGACCTTGGTGATGCAGGCAGTGTTGAAACCCTGCTCGGCCATGCCCAGCGTCGCGCGCAGCCCGGCGCCGCCGGCCCCCACCACCACAACGTCGAATTCGTGGTCGATCAGTTCGTATTCAGCCATTTTTCGATCAACCCCAGAAGACGATTTTGAGCACGGCGCCGGCGCCCAGAAGCGCCACGGCAAGGCAGAACAGCGTGTTGAGCAGCATGGCCAGACGATAGAGCGAGCCGGCGAGGTAATCCTCCAGCGTATCGCGCATGCCATTGCGCATATGGATCGCAGCAATCGCGATCAACCCAGCAAAGGGAATGCCGACAAACCAATTGCTCAGCAGCCCCACCACATCGGCGCGGTCCTGTCCGGCCAGGCGCACCACCACGAACAGCAGCAGCAAAAGAAAGGCAATATTGATCGCCCCGGTCAGCCGCTGGGTGATGAAATGCCGGGTCGAGGCCTTGGCATCCCCGTAATGGGTCTTGGGATCGGCAATGGTCTCTGTCGTTATCACGGTGTCACGCATATCAGGCCATCCACACGAAAACGGTCCAGATCAGGAGGGTGATGACCACCGAGGCGACGAGCGTGGCCCAGGCCATCCTGTCGCGCTGGCCCGGCTCCATCATCACGGCGAAATCCCAGACGAAATGCCTTAGGCCGCCGCACATGTGATGCACCAGGCTCCAGGTGAAGCCGAACAGCACCAATTGGCCGAACCAGCTCCCATAGATGTAGTTGACGCTGGTCAGCGCATCCTGGCCGATGGCCGCGGCAACCAGCCAGATGGCCAGCAGCGCCATGCCGCCATAATTGGCGATGCCGGTGGCACGGTGGATGATGGACATCGCCATGGTGACGGTCCAGCGGTAGATTTGCAGATGCGGTGAAGTGGGGCGGGCTCTGACCGACATGGGGCGTTCCGGGGCCTTTCCTGATGCGGCGCTGTGCCGCGTCCAGTTTGGAATGGTTCGAACCTTTAGCGCCCATTTGTTACCAAATTAAAGCCCTTTGGCGGCCCAGACAGGCAAGTTTCGGCGCAATCCGCACTTTGTTCGTATAGCGCACAGCATGTTCGAGATGCGAAGCGCCTTCGCGCGGCCGGCACACAAGTTCCAACCATTCTGGAGAGGACATTCGGCAAAAAAACCGCCCGCTCACGCTTCCGTGTTCGATCATCGGCCATATGGTAAACAATTATTAGCCGCCTCCGTGGAACTTATGAGTCGACTACGGAGAATTCCCAATGCCCCTGTTTGCCAGCGTCAAATCCCGCATCTATGCCGCCTTTGCCGGCGTCACCGTCATCATCCTTGTCGTCGGCGCCATGTCGATCTTCATGATGGCCTCGGCCGGAAACCTGTTCGGCCAGTATCAGTTTGCGGCCCAGCAATCCCAGGAAATCAATGACTATGTCCGCGACGTGGAGACCTTGCGGCAGGATTTTGAGACCTATCTTCGCGCCCCGTCTGCCGCCGGCGAGGCGCGGGTCCGCGAAATGATCCTGGATGTCGGCACCACGGACGCGGACGGCTACGCCTTCTTCCTGCACGACCCGGTCTCCGTGGCGGCAATCGATGAGGTGACGCTGCAATCTCAGGCCTATGACACGGTCTTCACCGATCTGGTCGCCGCCCTTGGCGATGGCACCCCGGCCCAGGACATCCCCCAGGCCGGCGAGCTGCGTGCGCTGGGGGAACAGATGAGCGTGCTCTACAACGAAATGTCGGATCGGGCCAAAGAGGCGCAGAGCACGCTGGGCCCGCAGATCGTCGACCAGCAACAGCTCCAGTTCTACATTATCGTGGGGGTCAGCCTTGTCGGCCTGATCGCCGGCATCGCGCTGGCAGTCATCACCGCCCGCTGGCTCAGCGGCGCCTTTGCCAATCTGACCTCGATCATGCGTATGCTTGTCGAAGGCAATTACGAGATTGCCATTGCCGGCATCAATGACCGTAACGAGCTCGGCGAGATGGCACGGGCGCTTGAGACATTCCGCAGCAACGGTCAGCAAATGGCCGCGGCCGAAGCCGAAAAGGCTGCCCATGTCAGCCAGACTCAGGCACGCGCGGAAATGATGGCCCGCTTCCAGTCCACATTCGACGGGGTCATTGCCCAGGCCATGCGGGGCGACTTCTCCGGTCGCATTGACGAGCGCTATGACGATCCGGAAATCGACCGCATTTCCGACAATCTCAATGCCATGCTCGGCTCTGTCGAAGAGGCGCTGGGTGAGGCTGAGCAGGTGCTTGACGCCCTGGCCCGCGCCGATCTGCGCCAGCGCATGCTGGGCGCCTATGCCGGGGCCTTTGACCGCCTCAAGACCTCGACAAACAACGTGGCCGACAAGCTGGCCGACATGGTCACCGAACTGCGCGACACCTCGCGCGCCCTAAAGACCGCCACCAGCGAAATCCTTTCTGGCGCCAACGACTTGTCCGAACGCACCACGCGCCAGGCTGCCACCATCGAGGAAACCTCGGCCACCATGGAGCAGATGGCCTCCACCGTCTCGCTCAATGCCGACCGCGCTCGCGAAGCCAGCGCCAGCACCGACAAGGTGACCCAGGTGGTCCAGGCCAGCAGCGCCGTGATGGACGAGGCAACCAGCGCCATGAGCGCCATCGAAACCTCTTCGGGCAAGATTTCCAATATTATCGGGCTGATCGACGACATCGCCTTCCAGACCAATCTGCTTGCGCTCAACGCCTCGGTCGAGGCGGCGCGCGCTGGCGAGGCGGGCAAGGGCTTTGCCGTTGTCGCCGTGGAAGTCCGGCGCCTGGCACAGAGCGCCGCCGAAGCCTCCTCCGAGGTCAAGGCATTGATCGAGCAGAGCGCCGGCGAAGTGCGCAACGGCACCCGGCTGGTGGCCGATGTGGCCGGGCGCCTCGCCGAGATCATCGAGGGCGTCAAGCAGACCGCAGGCGTCATGGAAACCATTGCCAGCGACAGTCAGGCCCAGGCCTCCGGCATTGCCGAGGTCAATGTCGCCGTTCGCCAGATGGACGAAATGACCCAGCACAATGCCGCGCTGGTGGAAGAAATGAACGCCTCGATCGAGCAGACCGAAGGCCAGGCCACCAAGCTCGATACGATTGTTGCGACCTTTACCCTCAGCACGGCCAAATCGCCCACTCAGCAGCCCCGTGCCGTCCCCGCTTCCGGCAATGCCGCGGCCAAGCCGGACGATGCCCGCGGTCTCCTGGGCAAGGTGCAAAAAGCCGCCAAGGCCTATTTCGGCGGCGCGGCCGCCGAGGACTGGAACGAGTTCTAGGATTTGTCACCGCAAGACACGCGATAGTCTCCAGCCACGCTTTTCATCGCACCAATGAAGGTTTATGCGGTCCCTGCATTCTTCGCGGGGACCGCATGATTGATCGCATATCCATTATTGGCGCCAAGCTGCTGGTGAAGAATTGGGGCACCCTGTCCAATGTGACGCTCGACTACCGGCACAAATCGGGCACAGTGCAGCGGCTTGAACGCGAAGTCTACGACCATGGTAGCGCCGCGGCCATGCTGCTGCACGACCCCGAACGCGATACGGTCCTGCTGGTCCGCCAGTTCCGCCTGCCGCCTCTGCTCAACGGGGACGCGCCCGACCTGCTCGAGGTTTGCGCCGGCCTGCTCGATGGCGAGGCGCCGGCCATTGCGGCGGCCCGCGAGGCGCTTGAGGAAACCGGACACGAGCCCAAGGGCGTCCGGCATGTCTGCGACATCTATGCCTGCCCCGGCTCGTTGACCGAAAAGGTGAGCCTGTTCATTGGGGCCTATGACCAGGGCACGCTACGCCATGCCGGTGGAGGCCTCGAACATGAAGGCGAAGAGATCGAGCTGGTGGAACTCGATTTCCCCGAGGCCCTGGCCATGATCCGCGATGGCCGCATCGTCGACGCCAAGACCATCATCCTGCTCCAGCACCTGGCGCTGCAGCGCGCCTAATAGTCGACCAGCTTCTTGTCCGGATCATAGGGCTGGTCCTTGGCGGTGCGCGTCACCGCCTGGCCGCAGCGCATTTTCTTGGACACCGCGTCATAGGCATAGGTCGGACCGCCATGGAGCTGCCATCCCTCGGACAGCGCCTTGGTGACCTTGTGGCAAAAAGCACTGTCATCCTCGCCTGTGAGCAATCGGTAGATCAGCATGAATACCCCCGTTTGTGCTGGCGCCCCAACGCCGGTGATTGATCTTCTCGCCTCTTACAGCTAATCGAAACGACATGCACAGCTTTCCTCAGCACCTTCTCGATGGCCACGCCAATTTCATGTCCGGTCGCTATGCCCGGGAGAAAGAACGCATTCGCGATCTGGCCGAAACAGGCCAGAAACCGACCACGCTGATCATCGCCTGCTGCGACAGCCGCGCGGCGCCCGAAATGATCTTCGATGCGGGCCCCGGTGAACTCTTCGTGCTGCGCAATGTGGCCAATCTGGTGCCGATCTACCAGCCCGACGGTGGGCAGCACGGCACCTCGGCCGCCATTGAATTTGCCATCAAGGGGCTTTCGGTGTCCAACATCGTGGTGATGGGACATGGCCGTTGTGGTGGCATCAAGGCCGCGCTCGATCCGCACATGAAGCCGCTCGACAGCGGCGACTTCATCGGCAAGTGGATGAGCATGCTGGGCGATCTGCCCGGCCAGTTGGGCCAGAATACCGGAATGACAGATGCCGAGCGCCAGACTGCCATGGAGCGGATATCGATCCGGAATTCCATCCGCAATCTGCGCACCTTCCCTTACGTCAAATCGCTCGAAGACAAAGGGCAACTGGCGGTGCACGGCGCCTGGTTCGACATTTCGACCGGCGAATTGTGGATCATGGATAATAATGGCGACTTCATCCGCCCGGTGCTCTGAACGCTGCCACCGACGCATCGACACGCATAACCCGCGCGCTTGATTTGTGTACGGCCGCTTGTCCCGCTTTTGCCCCAAACTTGCACTGGCCCCGCCGCAATCGTGAGCACTAGAGCGGCGCGAAATGCTGCGCAGAGGCGGTCTTTCACGCTTTCGTGATTACCAAAGGCCCGGATCACAAGCACCTCACAGCGCCCGAAAAATGCCCCCGAATGGGTCCGGCTGCGCCCTTCTGCCAGCCATCACCGGCCACAATGCCCAGCGATTGTCTGTCTCACGGAACGCCAATCAGCGCTCCGCCGGCCGGGATGTCCCCAGCCGTTTCTGACACAATCAACATGGAGCAGTCCCATGCAGAAGATCGTCCTCACCTCGCTGTTTGCCCTCGGCCTGACCGGCGCCGCCCTGGCCCAGGCCGCCACCGACTTCGTGGCCGTCGATACCGATATGAATGGTGGTGTGTCGCTGACCGAGGCCCAGGTTGCTTGGCCGGATCTGACCGAAGACGCCTTCACCGCCGCTGACACCGATGGCAATGGCGAACTTTCGGCCGACGAATATGACGCTCTGGTGGCCGCTACCGCTGCTCCGGCCGCCGAGTAAGGCCCGACCTGTCCCGCAGAACGACGGTCGCACCCTCCCTACTCCGGCCGGCGGCTCCGAAATTACGGGACACCCAGCCGGTCACCCCAGTCGTCACGGGGTGGCCGCGGCTTTGAAAACAGGGGTGAAGACACCCCGATCTGGAGAATACTGCCATGAACAAACTTGCCCTGGGTCTGATGGCCCTGACCTTTGTTGCCACCCCGGCACTGGCCCAGACATCAATGACCTTTGCCGATGTCGATCTCGACGCCAGCGGCGAGCTCAGCTTTGCCGAACTGCAAGCGGCCTGGCCCGACCTGACACAGGACGAATTCACCGCCGCCGACATGGATGCCAATGGTAGTCTGAGCGCCGATGAAGTCGCTGCCCTGCAGCCCACAACCCTGCCGGCCCCGGCCCCGATGGACGGAGGCCCCATGGATGGAGGCATGAGCGCACCCGCCGAAGTCCCCCAGTCGCTCTCCGACACTGTCGAAGACTGACGGACGAAGGCCGCCACGCGCGGCCTTCTCCCCCCTAGTCGAGCCGGATCGGCGGCTCGCTCTTTTTCGCCTTGCGCAGGGTCACGATCAGCCCGCAGATCACCAGCAAGGCGCCCAGCACCTCGATCCGCGTGATCGTCTCGCCCAGCACCAGATATCCCGAGGCCAGCCCGGTAATCGGCACCAGCAAGGTGAACGGCGCCACCACCGAGGCCGGATGCCGGCCCAGAAGCCAGCTCCAGATGCCCCCGCCCAGCAGCGTGGCCGGATAGGCCAGGAACACGATCAGCCCCGCATCGCTCCAGGAAAAACCTGCCAGCGCGTCCGCGACCGCCGGCCAGCCCTCGGTCAGCAGCGACAGGGCCAGCAAGGGCACCGGCGCCGCCAGCACCCCCCAGACCGTGAACGACACCGCATTGACCTTGCCCGCCTTCTTGGTCAGCACATTGGCCACACCCCAGCTCAGCGCCGCCAGCAGCACCAGCCCCAGCGGCAACAGATTGGTGGCCTCCAGCCGCTCCGAGGCAATCACCGCAATCCCGGCAAAGGCAATCCCCGCCCCGATGATCTGAAACCGGCTCGGCCGTTCGCCCAGCAGCACAAAAGCGATCACCATGGTGAAAAAGGCCTGCGTCTGCAGCACCAGCGAGCTCAACCCCGCCGGCATGCCCCAGGCCAAAGCCAGGTTGAGAAAGCCATAAAGCGCTACACCAAAGGCCAGGCCGAAGGAAATGACCACCCAGGCCGGCGCCTTGGGGGGACGGACGAACAGCACTGCCGGAAAAGCGGCCGCCGCAAAACGCAACGCCGCCGCCAGGATCGGCGGCAGCGCTTCCACGCTCAGCTTGATGACAACGAAATTGAAGCCCCAGATGGCGACGACCAAAAGGGCGAGAAGGATATGGCGGATTGGCATGCAACTGAGGTCCGGTAAGACGTCGCTTGTACGCCCGGTCCCTCTCCCTCTCAAGGCCGCAAGGCCGCAATCCGTCCATGCATCAACGCAACCGGCCTCCCCAAAGGGAGGCCGGTCGCAAGGGTCAATTCCCTGTTCCCCTTTCGTCGGGGAAAGGGATAGTCAAGCTCAGGCCGCCAGCGCGCGGGCCTTGTAGCCCTTTTCAATCAGCGTCTCGGCAATCTGCACCGTATTGAGCGCCGCGCCCTTGCGCAGATTGTCGCTGACCACCCACAGCACCAGGCCATTTTCCACCGTCGTGTCCTCGCGGATGCGGCTGACAAAGGTGTCGTACTCACCAACGCTTTCCACCGGGGTCGCATAGCCACCCGCCTCGCGCTTGTCGATCACCGATACGCCCGGGGCCTCGCGCAGGATGTCGCGGGCCTCATCGGCACTGATCGGATTGGCAAATTCGAGATTGACCGCTTCGGAATGCCCGACAAACACCGGCACGCGCACGGCAGTGCAGGTCACCTTGATCTTGGGGTCGAGCATCTTCTTGGTTTCGGCCAGCACCTTCCACTCTTCCTTGGTGTAGCCGTCTTCCATGAACACATCGATATGCGGGATGACGTTGAAGGCGATCTGCTTGGGGAACTTGCCCGGGGTCGGGCTGTCATTGACGAAGATGCCCTTGGTCTGGTTCCACAGCTCATCCACGCCTTCCTTGCCGGCGCCCGAGACCGACTGATAGGTCGACACCACCACGCGGGTGATCCTGGCCGCGTCATGCAGGGGCTTGAGGGCCACCACGAGCTGCGCGGTCGAGCAATTGGGATTGGCGATGATATTGGTGCGCTTGGGGTCGGCCAGCCAGCGATCCAGGATATCCCCGTTCACTTCCGGTACCACCAGCGGCACGTCCGAATGATAGCGCCAATAGCTCGAATTATCGATCACGATGGCGCCGGCAGCGGCAATCTTGGGGCCCCACTCCTTGGAGATCGAGCCACCCGCCGACATGATGGCGAAGTCGACCGTCGAAAAGTCGAAATGCTGCAGGTCCTTGGCCTTGAGCACCTTGTCGCCATAGGACAATTCCCTGCCGATCGAGCGTGACGAGGCCAGTGCAAAAACCTCGTCGGCCGGGAACTTGCGCTCGGCCAGAATATTGAGAACTTCGCGGCCCACATTGCCTGTGGCCCCGACGACAGCGACGCGATAACCCATAATGGAACTCCGGTTCCTTACCATTTTCGCCCCCCGCACGATGGCAAGCCATCGCGGTCAATGCTTTTGCGCCTCTCCCCGTCGGGAGTGCGACCCGGGGAAAAGCGTCAGGCGGTTTTGGTGGTTTTGGTCATGGCCGGCATGCCCCCGGTGGTGAACCGGGTGGTGGCAAGAGCTGCTTTGATGCTGCTGCGGCTGCGCATGACGAACTAGGCTTCCTCTAGAAAAGCAGGACTTCTCATACTCCGAAATAGGAAAGAGTCAATGTTCTTGCCGAACGGTCGCCGGCCCGCCCGGTCCATGCCTGGGCTTGATCCGGGCCCCATTTGCAGCGCATACCGCCTCCAGAATGCGCCACCAAACCGGTCCGGGTGCAGCAGGCCAGCCGTCTCTGCCGGCGCAAAGGAAACTGACAACATGCCCGATTTCGACGTCATCGTTCTGGGAGCAGGCGCCGCCGGCATGATGGCGGGCATCGAGGCCGGCAAACGGGGCCGCAAGGTACTGGTTGTCGACCATGCCCGCGATCCGGGTGAAAAGATCCGCATTTCAGGCGGCGGACGTTGCAATTTCACCAATGTGAATGCGACTCACACCTTTGGCCGCGAGCGGTTCCTCGGCCAGAACCCGCGCTTTGCGCTCTCCGCGCTCTCCCGCTATACCCCCGAAATGTTCATTGCCCGGGTCAAAAAGCAGGGCATTGCCTATCACGAAAAGACCCTTGGCCAGCTTTTCTGCGATGGTCCGGCCACCCAGATCGTTTCGATGCTGACCAATGATCTGCGCGCCGCTGGCGCCGCGATCTGGACCGGACGCGAGGTGGGCAGCATCGAAAAGGCCACTGATGGCTTTGATGTGATGATCGGGGACGGGCGGGTGACAGCCTCCAGCCTGGTCGTGGCCACCGGCGGCAAATCCATTCCCAAGATGGGCGCGACGGGCCTGGCCTATCAGATTGCCCGCCAGTTCGGCTTGGCCGTTACCGACACAAGGCCGGCCCTGGTGCCGTTGACCTTCGAGCCGGGCGCGCTCGAGCAGTTGAAGCCCCTGGCCGGCGTGTCGACCAATGCCGTGGTCGGTCACGGCAAGACGCGGTTTGAAGAAGCCCTGCTCTTCACCCATCGCGGACTTTCCGGTCCCGCCATTTTGCAGATCTCGTCCTATTGGCGCGATGGCGACGCCATTTCGGTCGATCTGCTGCCCGGCCAAGACGCACTTGAGCTGTTCCGGGCCGCGCGCAAGGCCACACCAAAACTGCATCTCCAGACAGTGCTGAGTGACAAGCTGCCCCGGCGCCTGGCCCAGCTTGTGGGCGAGCTGATCGACCAGCCCGGCATGATTGGCGATCTGTCCGACAAGAAGCTGATGGCCGCCGCCGAGCAGGTTTCAAACTGGCGCCTCAAACCGGTCGGCTCGGAAGGCTACCGCACCGCCGAAGTGACGTTGGGCGGCATCGACACCACCGGGCTCGACGCCAAAACCATGGCGGCGCGGGACGTGCCGGGCCTGTTCTTCGTCGGCGAAGCGGTGGATGTGACCGGCTGGCTGGGCGGTTACAATTTCCAGTGGGCCTGGGCCTCGGGCTGGGCTGCGGGCCAGGCCGCCTGAAACAGCGCGCGGAAAACTGAGAACCGGTTTCCCGCACGAAGCTATGCCATCTCAAGCAGGCAGAGCGTACGATCCGATCCCGTCGGATCGCCCGGCGCTCTAGAACTTCCAGCCCAACCGTAGTCCGAAATTGGACAGCCCATCATTGGCTGCGCACCAGCCATTATTGGACGTGTGTTCGTAGGTCAGCGTGGCGGTGGCGTTCTCGCTCATATTCACGCCCACCCCCCAGCGTTCGTAGAAATTGACCCGGCAGCCGAAGTTCTGCCGGCCCGGCGCCGCCCCGGTCAGCGCGCCATCATGAATGGCGGCCCCGAGCCCTGCTTCGAGATAGATCGGCGTATCGAAAATCGGCAATTGCCAGGTCAGATTGGCATGCACCAGGCTGTCGCGCCCGGCAAAACTGATCGTGGTGCCGATCTCGGGGCGCGGCGCACCAATCCAGCGGAAGGCATCGATATCGGGGGAAGTGAACAGGACGTCGAAGCTGACATCTTCGACATCGCCCAGATCCCATTCATGCACCAGGAATGGCAGCGCGGCGTGATGCACGCGATGCGCATGCAAACCGATGCGCAATTCGTCCACGACACCGGCCAGCGGATGCGGATCGAGCAAGTCCTGCGCCGCAGCCGGGCCAATCGACAGGCCGATCAGGCTCCCCAGGACAAGACCAATCCACTTCTTCATCTGCTACTCCCGCAACCGAAGCGCATAGAGCCACCCACAATGGCGTGAGTCAATCAGCCCGCAACGGCATCCATGGCAACAAAATTAGCCCGCAAACCTTGACGCATGGTTCTATCATCGTGATCTACCGATCATACAATCTCATGCGAAAGTCATTCATGCCCGCTCCTTTTACGCTCTCCTTGCAGGATCTCGCGCCCATTGCCCAGGGCACCTCAACCCAACAGGCCATGACCGAAACCGTCCTGCTCGCGCGCGAAGCCGACCGGCTGGGCTATACCAGGCTCTGGTATGCCGAACATCATGGCATGCCCTCGATTGCCTCTTCGGTTCCTGAAATCCTGATTGCCAGCGCCGCCGCCGCCACAACCGGCATGCGCGTCGGCTCGGGGGGCGTCATGTTGCTCAACCACGCGCCTTTGCGCATCGCCGAAGCCTATCGCACGCTCGCCGCACTGCATCCGGGACGCATTGATCTCGGACTGGGCCGCGCACCCGGCGGCGACGGCTATGCCATGCGGGCCCTCAAGAGCGGCAGCGGGGAGGAATTCTCCAGCTATCTGGCTGAACTGATGGCGTTTGACGAGGACAGCTTTCCGCCAGACCACCCCTTCTCGCGTGTGCCGGTATCCCCTGGCGGCATCACCCTGCCGCCCAAATGGCTGCTGGGCTCTTCAGGCGCCAGCGCCCAGGCCGCCGGCCAGCTCGGTTTCGGCTATGCCTTTGCCGCCCATTTCAGCCATACCCCGGCCGCGCCGGCCTTTGCCGCCTATCGTGATGCCTTCCAGCCGTCACCGGACTTTCCCGAGCCAAAGACCATTCTGTGCCTCTCGGCGATCTGCGCGCCCACCCAGGAAGAGGCAGAATTCCTTGCAACCTCGCAGGCGGTGAGCTGGGCCCTGTTTGTCACCGGCGAACAGCGCGATCTGATGCCGCCCGAAGAGGCCGCCGCCCGCGTGCTTTCGCCGCAGCAGCAACAGGTCATCGAGCATCAGTCCTCGCTCTGGCTGGTGGGAGACCCGGACCATCTGGCCGCCACCATCACCGAAAAGGCCCACGCCGCCGGGGCCGACGAGGTGATGATCACCACCACCATTTACGACTATGCCCTGCGCCGTCGCTCTTTTGCCCTTCTGGCAAACTCACTGGGCATTGCCCCCCGGCAGGATCAATAAGTGGCGATCATTAACCTCGCGTTCTGCCCGCGCCTCTAGCATCGCCCGGGTTCGAACCTTGGTACAATTGCCATGAGCGCTGCAGCCTTCGTGCTGGCCATAAACCTGTTTATCGCGGGGATTTTTGCCACCGCCTTCGGCGTCGTCGCTGCCTATCAGCGTTCGGCGCTCGGCGCGCGCTGGCTGGCCTTTGCCTACGGGCTTGGCATGGTCAATGTCTCACTTGAGTTCATCCTGCCGTTTCAGGACGACCATCGCCTGGTCAGCTTTGGCATTTTCGCGGTGTTTCTGTTCGCGCTGGCGGGCTGTGTCGTTGGCCTGGCCCATCACTACCGCATCCGCCCGCCCTGGACGCTGCTGGCCCTTGCCGTCATTGCCTCGCTGCTGGTCAATTTCGCCATCCTTGAAATGCCGCGCGCCAGCTTTGTCCGCAATCTGCTCTATCAGGCCCCCTATGCACTGGTGCAGGCGATTGGCGTCGGCGTGATCCTGGCCAACAAGCGCAAGGGCGCGCTCGACCTGGCCTTGCTGGTCATCTATTTCATCTCGGCCTTGCACTTTCTGGCCAAGCCGGTCCTGGCCATGGCCATCGGCTCGGGCGCCGCGCCGCAGGCCTATATCGGTTCGACATATGCCGCTGTTTCCCAGACCGTTGGCGCCGTGCTGCTGATTGCCAATGGCCTGATGATGCTGCTCATCATCGTGCGCGATGTCATGGCCGACATGACCGCACGCTCGGAAACCGACACGCTGTCCGGCCTGCTCAATCGCCGCGGCTTTGAAGATCGCGGCGAGAACGCCCTGACCCTGGCCGCGCGATCAGGCGTGCCTGCCGTGATGATCGTGGCCGATCTCGATCATTTCAAGCAGATCAACGACACCTACGGTCATGCCACCGGCGACAAGGTCATTGCCGCCTTCGCCGCGGTCCTGGAAGAATGCGCGGCTCCACATGCCGTCCTGGGTCGCCTGGGAGGTGAAGAGTTCGGCGCTTTCCTGCCCGGTGCCAATCTGAACACCGGCAAGCTCTATGCCGAAACTGTTCGCCACGCCTTCCGCAGCCTGCCCTCGGATGCAACCGGTCTGCGGGATCCCGCCTCCGCCTCGTTCGGTGTAGCCCAGCTCATGCCTTACGACCATCTCGCCGACCTGCTGCGCCGTGCTGACGGCGCGCTTTACGAGGCCAAGAACGAAGGACGCGATTGCGTCCGCATGGCCATGCCGACGCCCGCGCGCAAGCCGGAGAGCCCAAATATGGCGGATCGCAGCGACCGCTTCAGTTCATAGCCTGCCGCGAAACCAGCTCGCAATCGCCGGTCGGATCGACCCGCAGCGCCAGGTTTTGACGGTCCAGTTCCGCCAGCCAGGCGGTCCAGGAACACGGGCTCATGCCCGCATCGACCCGGCCTTCGCTTTGCTGCGCGAACCGCAATTTGAGCTGGGCCCGTTCCTCACCGAACCGGTCGCGCACCCGGGCAATCGCTGGCCGTCCGCTTCGGTCGGTGACCCAGTTCTGGATATCCCGATGCCGGGTCAGCATATGGGTCTGCTTCATCTCTGGCCTCCTCACCTGCCATAGTCTTAGCCTTGCGCGCGAAACGGGCCGGTCCTCCACCGGTTCCCCCTCGCCCGTTCAATTCTCCATCCACTCGGTGACGAGAACATAACGTTCCATCTCTTCAGGAGAAAAGTAGTAGAGCCGGTCTGGCGGCGTCTCCAGCGCATGCAGCCAGAGCGCCGGGTCCACTCCGGTTTCGCCCAGGTGCCGGGTGATCTCGGCCGTCGCAGACTGTGCATCCGCCATCGCCACCCCGGCCACGCTGAGTGCATCGAGCGGGGTTGCGCTCAGCGCCGCCGCATAGATCTGGTGCACGCCGATGGCGGCCTCGCGCCCGGCTATCCGCTGTGCGCCCGAGGCAAAAACGATCGGGCAGGAGGACGCGCAAAGCGCCCCATCCGGCACCTGTGTGTTGAGACCATGTTCCAAGATCTGGCGCCCCATTTGCAGGGCATCGTCCACCGAGCCGCCGGGCGAATCCAGCAGCACGGTTGACACATACTCGCCTCTTTGCGCGATCTCCTGTGCAAATCTGGTCGCCGCGCCCGGATCGATGGTTCCGGTCAGGCGCAGCACCCCGCCCGTGGTCAATTCGATCCGCAAGGGATCATCGAGCAGCTCCGGCGACGTATCCAGCGCAGGCCGCGCCCGCCCGCCCCCATCTTCGGTAGACGCCGGGGGCAGAATGGGTTGCGGGCTATAGGTCAGCGCTTCGGGCGCATTGGCACTCAACTCGCGGTAATCGACAAACAGCACGCCCATCGTGCCCGCGAGCAGAGCAAAGAACGCAAAGCGCAGGATCGCTCCATCTTCGATGCGCGCAAGCCTGCTGACCACATGCCGATGGAACGGGCTCGCATCGCTGGCGGCGCGGGCATTGGCCTCGGACTTCATGCCTGGCGCGGTCCATCGCCACGCTTACGCTGCGCCGCCTCGATCGGGGTCACGGTCCCCTCTTCGGTGGTGGCCACTGCGTCTGGGACACCTTCGTCCGGGGGCGCAACATTTTGTTCATCTTGCACCCCCAGGACCTCTGCCGCTTCGGCCGCGCCCTCGGCCTCCATGCGCTTGTAAAGCGCCATGGCCCGCAGCATTTCCGCCGCCGTGATCGTCTCGGCTTCCTTGAGTGACTCGGCCTCGCGCCGCATCGCGTCATTGACGATCATCAGCACCAGCACCAGCACAACCGGCAGCAAATCAATGGAAATCGCCCCGGCCCACGAGGGCACAAAATCGCTCCAATAGCGGATCACCGCTTCCGCCGAAGAGAGCGGCACGAACCGCCGCTGCTCGACCGGGGGCGTGGCCAGGATTTCCTCGGCCGCGGCCACCAGCGCCGCCGATTGGGCATCGACCGAACTTTGCACCGTCGCCATGACCTGGTTCTGCCGCACCGCCAGATCGCCCACACGGCCATCGGCCACCGGCGCGATGAAGCCCGCAGACAGGTCGGTTGCCGCGCGCTTGACAGAGGCCGCGACGTCCGTCTGCTGCAATGCCGCAATCACCGCGGAAAGCTGCACCGCCTCGGCCTGGAAGGCATCCGAGCGCGGCTCAATCTGCCCCGGCGTCGAGACCAATTCGCGCATTGTCGCCAGCCGTTCTGACCCTTGGGCGAACAGGCCGGACACGTCTTCACGCGAGCCGGAAATCGTGCCGGCAAGCTGGGTCATCTGCTGGCTCATCTGGGTGAGCAATTGCACCACGCTGCCCGACCCTTGGGTCCCGGTCAGGGCCCCGCTCTCGCGCTCATCCTGTGCCAGGGCAGAGAAGCGGGCCGAAGCGCGCTCTACATCGGGCAACAGGCTTTGACTGGCCAGCGCATTGGCATGGGCCTGGTCGAGGTCCTCGGCATAGCCCTGCAGCGTGACCGCCATGTGCTGCTCAAGCGCGGCCGATCCCGCCAGCGCCGCCGCATTGAGCCATGAACTCATGGCAATGATCATCACAGACCCCACCAGCATGGTGAGAAACAGGCTGATCCGCTGCACCCCGCTGACCACCAGCGGAATAAAGCGCATCATATACGTCCAGAAGGCGTAGATCGCGACCGACACCGCGGCCGAATAGATGATGGCGGCAAAGAACACGAAGCTCGCCGAGCCATCGAGCAGGCCCCTGACCCCAAGATAGGTATAGACTCCCGAGGCCAATGCCAGCACGGCCAGGGCAAACCGGCTCATGGTTTCGACGCCGCGCGCGGTTTCGTGCAGGCGGAAGGCATTTGGCTTGAGCTGCATGGACGGCCCCAACATCGATTGCGGCCCCAATCGGGCCTTTAACCCCAGGTTAACACAAGCTTGTCGGCTAAACCGAGGCAGCATGCGTAAGGGTTAATCGAAGCACGATGACATCTCGGTGATCTCGTCCTTGCCTCACAGGTCCGGACCAGTCCCTCCGGTCTCGGCATGGGACAATCGGTTCCTGGCAACGCAGACAGTCTGTTGGGATCGAATGGGCGGGCGACTGGGCCCGGGTCAGGCGCTAGCCCAGATCGGGCCCTAGCAGTCGCGCCACGACCAGTTTGAGGTCCGCAGCCAAGGTCTCGGCAGCGATGGATTTCTGTGCCACCCCAAAACTGGCATCAAATACCAGCCGCGCCAGCCGCTCGGCGTCCACGATACCAGCCTTGGCCAGTTCATCGCTCAGGCGATCACGCACGATGCGCTCCGAAGCGGCAAACAGTGAGGCGCCCTGTCGGTGCGCCGAGAACAGCTCCTCGACATGAGGTGAGCCGGCCAGCGCAGATGCAATGACCCCGAACTCGGCCGCCAAAGCACCACCTATGCGTTCCAGCAAGGGACCGGGCCGATCAAGCTCGGTTTCAAAGCTTTCGAGCTTGTCGGCCACCAATTGCTCGAGAATGGCGAGAAACACGGCGTCCTTGTCAGAATATTCGGCGTAGAGCGTTGGCTTGGCCATGCCGGCACTCTTGGCGATGGCCTCCATGGTGGTCGCCCGCAGACCCTGCCGCAGGAACAGCTCGCGTGCCGCCGCCAGGATACGCATCCGCTTTTCGGACTGTCTTTGGTTGCTCATCGCAAATATGTGTATCCGTCGCTATTGAACGAATTGAACGAATAACGTACATATCGTTCAATTGTTGAGGAGACCAGCCCATGACTGCCCCCGCACCACAGACCGATCGCGTCCTGCTGACCGGTATTTCCGGCTTTCTGGGCGGTCACGTCGCCCTCGCTCTGCTCAAGGCCGGTTATATCGTGCGCGGCAGCGTGCGCAACCTCGACAAGGCCGAGTCGGTTCGCGCCACGCTTGAGCGCGCCGGAGCCGATGTTTCAAAGCTCGAATTCGTTACCCTGGATCTGCTCTCGGACAAGGGCTGGGACGAGGCGATGGAGGGCGTGCGCTACCTTCAGCATACCGCCTCACCCTTTGTCATCGACCTGCCTGAAGACAAGATGGACCTCATCCGTCCCGCCGTCGAGGGGACAGAACGGGCCTTGAACGCTGCCCTGCGCGCAAATGTGGAGCGGATCGTTCTGACCTCATCCATGGCCGCCATCGCCTATGGCCATGACAAAGCACACACAAGACCTTTCACCGATACGGACTGGACCAATCTCAACGGTCGCGACGTCAATGCCTATATCGAATCCAAGACCCTGGCCGAACAGCGGGCCTGGGACATCATGCGCGCTGCCGGTCGCGCCGCCGACCTGACAACCATCAATCCGAGCGCCATTCTGGGCCCCCTGCTTGACCAGGACCCGGGCACTTCGGCACTGATTGTCAAACGCCTGCTCGATGGCTCGGTCCCGGCCTTGCCGCGGCTGCCCTTTGTCGTCGTTGATGTGCGCGACATTGCCAATGCCCATGTCGCGGCAATGACGACGGAAAGCGCTCGCGGCCGGCGCTTTCCTATGGGCGAACGTCCCATCCTGATGGGCCAAGTGGCCGATATCGTCCGCAAGGCAGCACCGGACCGCAAAGTCCCGCGCCTCAGCATGCCGGACTGGGCGGTCCGCATCTACGCCCTGTTCGACCGCGATGTCCGCGGGATAGTTAATGAACTGGGTGTACTCAAACATCTCGACTCCAGCGGCGCGGTCGCCCTGCTGGGCCGCCCGCTCATCCCTGCCGATCAGGCCATCACCGCCACCACGCACGCCCTGATCGAGAACAAGATCGTATGACCGGACCTCTTGCCCTGACGCCAGACTTTGTCCATATACGCAAGTGGTGAGGGGCTGTAGCTCAGTTGGGAGAGCGCGTCGTTCGCAATGACGAGGTCAGCGGTTCGATCCCGCTCAGCTCCACCACTTCGCCGCTGGTCTGCGGAGCGGACCAAGCGCTTCAGCGAAGCGATCAAAAGCAAGCAGGCCGCCAGACCTTCGCTCGAAAGGCAAAGGTTGTCGTGGCGATGTTGCCCTGGTAAAGCAGCCGGACCCCAAGGCAGGCAGACCCTGTCTACCCCTCTTTTTCCATCCGTCCCGCCGCGCGATCGAAGCCCTGAGAGATCGCGTCGCGCATGGCCAGCCGTGCCGCATGCGAATCGCCATCCCGGATGGCTTCGGCAATGCGCCGGTGCACGCTCACCGTGACGCCCAGGGCCACTGGATCATTGACCGGCGACGATATGGTAAAGGCTGCCGTCAGTGCCATTTCCACCAAAGCGCTGATCGAGGCCATGAAGGGATTGCCCGACGCCTCCGCCACCAGCCGGTGAAACTCAAGATCGTGGCGCGCAAAATCGGCGGGCGTCTCCGCGATTGCCATCAGCTCGACACATGCGATCAACGCCGCTGACAGCTCTGGCACGCTGCGTTCCGCCGCCAGCGCCGCCGCTTCGATCTCGATGCCGATGCGCACTTCGGCCAGACTGCGCAGGAACCCCACTTCCGGGCCCAGCTCGAAAAACCAGGCCAGCACGTCGGCATCGAACAGGTTCCAGCGATTGCGCGGCAGGACGCGGGTGCCGATCCGTGCGCGTGCCTCAATCAATCCCTTGGCCGCCAGGGTCTTGAGCGCTTCGCGCAACACGGTGCGCGAGACCCCGAAGCGGTCGAGCAGATCGCTGTCCGGCGGCAGGATTTCGCCTTCGGCATATTGGCCCGAGACAATCGCCAGGCCCAATTCCCAAAGCACGTCCGAATGCAGATTGCGCGCCGGGTTGCGACCGGAAAGCGAAGCGATCAGGTCACCCGAGTGCCGCGCGCGTCCACCGGATCTGTCCATGCCAACCCCATTCACCCTTGATGCGCCGAGACCTAACCACAGCCGCAATAGTATGACAATAACATCGACCGCGATGCCACTGGACAGCCCGCCGCGCCGCGCGCGATGGTGCGCCACCGCTCCATCGGATTCGCAAGCAAGGACGCTCCCACATGACCAGCCCCGCCACCATCGACACCGTTCTCGCTGCCGTCGATTCCGGGCTCGATCAAAGCCTTGAGCGCTTGTTTCACTTGTTGCGGATCAAGTCCATTTCTACCGACCCGGCATACGCTGAGGAATGCCGGAAGGCCGCCGACTGGATTGCCGGCGAGCTGGTCGCACTCGGTTTTGATGCTACCAGCCGCCCCACGCCGGGCCATCCTGTCGTGGTGGCCCACGGCCCGCAGCAGCCCGGCCCGCACGTGCTGTTCTACGCCCATTACGACGTACAGCCAGTCGATCCGCTCAACTTGTGGGACACCGATCCGTTCGAGCCGGTGATCAGGGAGAAGAACGGTCGCAAGATCATCGTGGCGCGGGGCGCTTCGGACGACAAGGGGCAGATGCTCACCTTCATCGAAGCCTGCCGCGCCTGGAAGGCTGCCACCGGCTCGTTGCCTATCCGCGTCTCACTGATGCTTGAGGGCGAGGAGGAAAGCGGCGGCAAGAACCTGCCCCCCTTCATGCGCGAGAATGCCGAAGAGCTGAAGGCCGACATTGCCCTGGTCTGCGACACGGACATGTGGGACCACCAGACCCCCTCGATCACCACCATGCTGCGTGGCCTGGTGGCAGATGAGGTGGAAATCACGGCAGCCAACAAGGATCTGCACTCCGGCATGTTCGGCAATGCCGCGCGCAATCCCAATCAGGTGCTGGCCGAGATCATTGCCAGCCTGCGAGCGCCGGACGGCTCGGTGACACTGCCCGGTTTTTATGACGATGTGGCGGAAATCGCCCCCGAATTGAAGGCGCAATGGGCCGGTCTCGGCTTTGACGAGAAAGGCTTTCTGAGCGGGGTCGGGCTATCGACCCCGGCGGGCGAACAGGGCCGCTCGGTGCTCGAACAGCTCTGGGCACGCCCGACCTGCGAAATCAATGGCATGAGCGGGGGCTATACCGGCGATGGCTTCAAGACCGTCATTCCGGCCAAGGCATCGGCAAAGATTTCCTTCCGCCTGGTCTCGGGCCAGGACCCGGACAAGATCCGCGCCGCCTTCCGCGCCCATGTCGAAAACAGGCTGCCCCCCGACTGCACGGTGACCTTTACCCCCCATGGTGGATCGCCTGCCATCACAGTTCCCGCCGATGGTGCGTTTCTGCACCAGGCCCTCCAGGGCCTGTCAGATGAATGGAACACGCAGGCCGTTATCACCGGCGCCGGCGGCTCGATCCCGGTGGTCGGCGACTTCAAGAAGATCCTGGGGCTCGATACGCTGCTGATCGGCTTTGCCCATGTGGACGACCAGATCCACTCGCCCAATGAGAAATACGATCTTGAGAGCTACCACCGGGGCATCCGCTCCTGGGTCCGCGTGCTGGGCGCGCTGGCGCAATAGGTCCAGCGTCGACCTGGCTAGGCGCTTCTGGGTGCCCGGCTCAACACTCCGCGCCGATGGCCTGTTGCGCTGCCGTAGCGCCCGAGAGCGAATAGGACTGCACCACTTCCATGCCCGCTGCCGTAGTGCCCGTGATGGTCACGGTGGAGCCAGCGCGGATGGCCGCGGCCAGATTGGCGCCCTGGGTGCTGTCATCGAGCCAGGCCGCGTCATTCTGGGTAAAGAGCGCAAAATCCTGCCCGCCCACACTGGCGACGGCCATCGACCCGGTCTGGAAGGTATAGCCGGCAACCACGTTGAACTCGTTGACCACATCCTCACCGGGGCGATTGGTGACATAGAGATAGGCCTCGCCGTAGCCCTCAGGAGTCGGTTCGGTGGTTTTTGGCCGGGTCATGGCAAAGCAGACCGTGCCGCTGCCGTCATCGGCCGCATAGCTCGACCAGTCACGGAAATCGCCGAGCACGCGCGCCGATTGCGCCCAAGCCGGCACAATGGCGGCGAGCGTGGAGAAAAGGGCAAGCGAGAGGGCGGGGATACGGATCATCAAGTCTCTTACCATTGACATAACCGGGCAACGGGCCGATGGCCCGACGCCCAGTTAGGGTGTTTGAAAGCCTGTCGGCAAGCCCCTACTGACAGGCTGCGTCGATCGCATTCATGGCAGCAGTGGCACCGGAGAGTGAATAGGTGTCGACCGTATCGGTGCCCCGCTGGCTGGTGCCACGCACCACCATCTGGTTGCCAGCCTTGAAGGCTTCGACAAAACCCGGCTCGTCGCTGCTCGAGGCCAGCCATGCGGTCGAACCGCGGGCCGCCATCACATAGCTCTTGCCATCCACCGTGGCCGAGGCCTTGGCGTCGGTGGTGTTGTAGGGATAGCCGATCTGGGTCTGGACCTCGTTTTTAGAGCCCATGCCCTTGCGGTGCACAATCAGGAATTTGACCGGATCGCGATTGACCCCTGTCGGTTCGCTGCGCTGTGGCTCGCCAATGATGAAACAGAGCTGTCCGCTCTGGTCGCTCGCCGTATAGGCGGACCATGCATTGAAAGTGCCCAGCTCGGTGGCCTGCTGCGCCTGAGCGGCCGGGGCCAGAGCCATGACCGTTGCCACCGCGAGCCCAAGGATGAGGCTACCGGTTTTCATCGTCATCGCCAAATCTTCCTCTTGTCTTGCTGGTGTTCGAAGGCAGTTTCGTCCGCCCATTGTGCCCCGAACATGGTTACCAAGGTGTCAAAACCCGCGCGATCTCGGGCATTTGCATCAAATGGAAGGCAAAGGCGGCGGGAATTGGGCATATCCGGCCCGGTCCCCGGCGCTCTCTCATCACAGGGTTAAGCGGGCGCTAACAAGGGCGTGATCCGAACTGCCTCAGGCGGCCAGGGGATAGCTTTGTTCCACCAGATAAGGCCCACCCCCCACCGAATCCCGGCTCGAAAACAACACGAACCGCGCTGGCACGAAGCTGAGCGGTTCGAACCGCGCTGCTTCGGCAATGAACCGCGCCACGTCAGCGGCTGCCGTGCCGCGCAAGCGCGCCAGTGACACATGCGGGACGAATTTGCGTCCCTCCGGCGGCAGACCGGCCCGCTGCAGCACCCGCTCCTGTGCAGCCTGCAAACGGCTAAGTGCCTCGGACGGCTCGACTCCCGCATAGAGGGCCCGCGGCTTGTCGCCGCCAAAGGTGCCCAGATGGGTCAGCCGGATAGGAAATTGCAGCGAGTTGGACAGCCGATCGAGGCTATCGACGACCTCGTCAGCGGTCTTGCCGTCGACATCCCCGATGAAGCGCAAGGTGATATGGTAGTTTTCCGGGTCGATCCAGCGGGCGCCGCTGAGGCCGCCCCGCTTGAGCGAGAGGGCAAATCCCACATCGGCGGGGATTTCGAGGCCGGTAAAGAGCCGGGGCATCACGGACCTCCCTGGCAAGTGTCTGCGCGATTCGCCCAAAGACCCTAACACAAACGCTTTATCCGGCCAGTCCCGGTGTCGCAGCCAACCGATTATCCTTGTCAATCCAGCAATGGCTCCCCATATTCCGGTCCAAGTGGCAACGCCAATTGCCCCCGGCGGTGAACAGACCGCGTCTATTTTTGGAAAGGGAACCAAAGAATGGCTGAATATGACCGTCAGACCCTCGGTGCGCGGGCCGGCTCGGCCTTGGCCATCGACGAGGGCCTTCGCAGCTACATGCTGCGCGTCTACAATTATATGGGCCTCGGCCTGGTGGTAACGGGGCTTGTGGCCTTCTTCACCAGCCAGTGGGCCATGTCGAGCCCGGCCAACGCCGAGCTGATCTATGGCAGCCCGCTGTCCTGGGTCATCATGCTCTCGCCGCTGGCCTTCGTGCTGGTGCTGAGCTTCGGCATCAACAAGCTTTCCGTGGGTGCATCACAGGCGATCTTCTGGGCCTTCGCGGCCGTGATGGGCCTGTCGCTGTCATCCATCTTCCTGGTCTATACCGGTGCTTCGATCGCTAAGGTGTTCTTCATCACGGCCGCAACTTTCGGGGCGATGAGCCTGTACGGCTACACCACCAAGCGCGACCTGACCGGCATGGGCAATTTCCTGATGATGGGCCTTATCGGCATCATCATTGCCTCGATCGTAAACATCTTCATGGCCTCGTCCATGCTCGACTTTGCGATCTCTGTCATCGGCGTGCTGATCTTTACCGGTCTGACCGCCTATGACACCCAGAAGATCAAGGAAAGCTACTCCGAGCACTATGGTGCTGACGTGATGGCCAAGAACGCCATCATGGGCGCGCTCTCGCTCTATCTGGACTTCATCAACCTGTTCATGATGCTGCTCCGCCTGTTCGGCAATCGCGAGTAGCAATCAATGCCTTGATCGCCCGATCAAGGAAATTGGTTGGACGTCACAAGGGACCGCAGCTTATGAAGGCTGCGGTCCTTTTCTTATGTCCAAAGCCATGTCCGATTATCTCCTGCGTCCCTTCTCCTGGTCCGATATTCCCGCGATCACCACGATCTATCGCCATTATGTGGCCCACACCGCCATCACCTTCGATACCGAAGCACCCGGAGAGGAGGCCATTGCCGAGAAGTATGCGGGCCTGAAAAAGCTCGGACATCCGCTGATCATCGCCGAACGCGCAGGCAGGACTGTCGGCTATGCCTATGCCAGCTTCTACCGACCCCGCGCCGCCTATCGTTTCACCTGCGAGGATTCGATCTATCTCGATCCAGAAGAAACCGGCCGTGGCCTGGGCAAGCTGATGCTGACCGAATTGCTGGTGCAGTCGAAGGCGTTCGGGTTCAAGCAGATGCTGGCCGTCATCACCGCCGACACCGCCAACTCCATTGCCATCCACGAAAAATTCGGCTTCAGCAAGGTCGGCTATTACACCGGGGTCGGCTATAAGTTCGACCGCTGGCACGACATCGTGCATCTGCAGAAGGCGCTCTAGCCGGCCAATCGCTTATGCATGGCAAAACAGGCCGTGCCACCATCCTGGCTGGCATCAGCCGACCAGCCCTGAGCCCGATAGAAGGCCTTTGCCGTGTTCGTCGCCCTCAGCCGTCCCTCTGCAAACCCGCGCGATCTCAGATCGGCCTCCATATGTGCCAGAAGAGCCTTGCTGATACCGCGAAAACGGGCCTCAGGCGCGACATAGTTGAGGGCGATCTCGCCATCCGCCGTAGTGGCTCCGACAGCGACCACCTCCCCATCCAGTTCGGCTACCACCATGAAGAAACCGTCCCGCGCAAGCATTGAGAGAATGCCGTCAGGGGTCTTGTTGGCGGTCCAATCGGCAATGCGATTCGGATCATTCTGATGATCGGCATGACAGAGTTCGGTGATCGAGGCGGTCAGCACCCGGCTCATCACCGGGGCATCCATGGGACCGGCCGCGCGGATACGCAACTTCACCCCACAACCATCAGGTCGGGATCAAGCACCCGCAACACCTGCGCCAGATCGTGCCCGCGCTTGAGAATGCGCCCCTGTTGATTGATGACCATGAACTGGCCCTGCTTGTTGCGCAGCTTGGGGTTCTTCTCGACCACGAACAGGGGCCGCTCCGAGACCCGCGCATAGATCGAAAAAAGCGCCCGATCCTTGAGGAAATCCATGGCGTAGTCGCGCCATTCACCCGAGCCGACCTTGCGGCCATAGACAGACAGGATCTGCATCAGCTCCCGCCGGTCAAAGGCAACCACGGGTTGCACGGGCCGGTTGGACTGGCCGGAGGGCTCGCCCACATGCACCAGTGCCAGATTGTTCGAACTCGTCTTCGGAGGACCCTGCACGCCGCCTCAATGCCCTGTCATCGTTCCGTAATGATCGGCGCAATCGCCCGGCTTGGCAAGAGGCACGAAAAACCGCAATTCGGCCATTATTTGTCCCTCAACACGCCCCAATGGGGCAGCATCGTTCAACCATTGCCTCCAGTGGCTGGCGGCAGGCCGACCGAGCCCCCAAACCAGAAAGCCCGCTGCCAGCCGCCCTTATTTGAGTTGACTCCAAGTCAGTCGCCCGCTCCTGCCCCCGGAGCGGGCGTTTTTGTCAGGCAAAGCTAGAAGCTGTAGGCGGCAGCGCCCAGGATCGGGCCAGGCAGGCCATTGCGTTCGGGCTGGACCAGGATGGCAATGCCGCCATTGGCGCTGGGATCGAACTGATCCAGCGGCAGCTTGATCTCGGCCCCGGCCCCCGCCTCCCACATGCCCACGATCTGCCGATCGACAACAACCTGGGTATAGACCATGGACTTGCCGGCATTCTCACCCTTCTCGATGGCGACATCGGCCCGGTCGAGATAGCGGATCAGCCAGATCGAGGCGTCTTCCAGCGCGGCATCGGCGGGCACCTGCAGCTTGAGCATGTCGCCATAAGCGGTGAGCGACACCGCCAGCGGCAATTGCGCCGAAGCGACCGCATCGTGCACGTCGTCACGCTTGGATCCGACGACACCCTCGGCACCGTTAATGACCATTTGCGGGGTGAAGATACGCGAGGACCCCCAGCTCTTGGCATAGCCGCGTTGCCGGTCAGAAAAATCCTTGTCGCCAAAGGTATCTTCCCAGCCGATATAGTCCCAGTAATCCACGTGATAGGCCAGCGCCACCACGTCATCACGCTCGGCAAGGCTGGTCAGCAATGCATCGGCCGGCGGACAGGACGAGCAACCCTGGCTGGTGAACAGTTCGACCACCGCCTTGGGGTTGAGGCGCACGGATTCTGCGGCAACCGAGCCCGAAAGGATCAGCGCCAGAGCCGTGCCTGCAATGGATGCGGAAAAGCCGTGAAGAAACATGGGCGCTGTTGTAGGCCGGGCCCATATCGATTGCCTAGTCAAAAGCGGGTGAGCCGCGCTGGCAAAACGAAAAAATGGCGGCCCCGAAGGGCCGCCATCTGTTCTGTCGTTGGATGTAAGCGGCGCTTACGCCGCGACCAGACTGCGCAGCACATAGTGCAGAATGCCGCCATTCTTGTAGTAGTCGAGCTCGTTGGCGGTATCGATCCGGCACAGGGTTTCGACATTGAGCACTTCGCCATTGGGGCGGGTGATCTTCACATTGACCGTTGCGCGTGGCTCGATGCTTTCCACCCCGACAATGTCCACTGTCTCGGTGCCGTCCAGCCCCAGGCTCTGCCAGCTTGTCCCGTCCTTGAACTGCAGCGGAATGACGCCCATGCCGACCAGGTTGGAGCGGTGAATACGCTCGAAGCTCTGGGCAATGACGGCCTTGACGCCAAGCAGATTGGTGCCTTTGGCCGCCCAGTCACGCGATGAGCCGGTGCCATATTCCTTGCCTGCAAACACCACCAGCGGCGTGCCCTGCTGCTGATAGGCCATGGCCGCATCATAAATCGGCATCTGTGATCCATCCGGACCCTTGGTAAAGCCGCCTTCGACGCCGTCGAGCATCATGTTCTTGATGCGGATATTGGCGAAGGTACCACGCATCATCACTTCGTGATTACCGCGGCGGGCGCCGTAGGAGTTGAAGTCCTTCGGGGCCACCTGACGCTCGGTCAGATACTGGCCCGCAGGCGTGGCGGCCTTGAACGAACCGGCCGGGGAGATGTGGTCGGTGGTGATCGAATCGAGGAACAGCGCCAGCACCCGGGCCGAAACCACATCGGTCACCGGCTTGGGCTCCATGGTCAGATCCTCAAAATAGGGCGGGTTCTGAACATAGGTGGACGATGCGTTCCAGCCATAGGTTTCCCCGCCTTCCACGGCGATACCCTGCCAGTGTTCATCACCCTTGAACACGTCCGAATAGCGCGACCGGAACATTTCGGCGGTCACATGCTGGCGCACGATCTCGGCCACCTCATGATTGGTCGGCCAGACATCCTTGAGGTAGACCGGCTTGCCATCCTTGCCGATGCCCAGCGGCTCGGTGGTGATGTCGATGTTCATTGAACCGGCCAGGGCATAGGCCACCACCAGCGGCGGGGAGGCCAGATAATTGGCGCGCACGTCCGGGTTCACGCGGCCTTCGAAATTGCGGTTGCCCGATAGGACCGAGCAGGCGACCAGCTTGTTCTCGTTGATGCAATCGGAAATGGCCTGCGGCAGCGGACCCGAATTGCCGATGCAGGTCGTGCAGCCATAGCCGACCAGGTTGAAGCCGATGGCATCGAGATCTTCCTGCAGGCCCGCTGCAGTCAGATAGTCGGTGACCACCTGCGAGCCGGGGGCCAGCGAGGTCTTGACCCAGGGCTTGGAATCCAGCCCCAGCGCCCGCGCCTTGCGGGCCACGAGGCCGGCCGCGACCAGCACGGAGGGGTTCGAGGTATTGGTGCAAGAGGTGATGGCGGCAATAACCACCGAACCATCGTCAATGTGATAATCGGTGCCCTTGACCGGGAATGCAGCCTCTTCGGGAATATCGTCGACGCCGGTGGCGCCTTCATCGACATAGCGGCTTTCCTGCTTGTCGTCCGGCATACGCGTGCGATCGGCGCGGCCACCGGTCAGCTCGGGCAAGACCTTTGCGAACGCCGATGCGGCGGTATTAAGCGGCACACGGTCCTGCGGACGCTTGGGGCCCGAAAGCGAGGGCACAACGGTGGACAGATCGAGCTCGAGCGTGTCGGTAAACACCGGATCGTCGGATTCCGAGGTACGGAACATGCCCTGGGCGCGTGAATAGGCTTCCACAAGGGCCACGCGCTCCGGGTCACGCCCGGTGGTGGTGAGGTATTTCAACGTATCGGCATCGACCGGGAAATAGCCGCAGGTGGCGCCATATTCAGGCGCCATATTGGCAATGGTCGCCTGGTCTTCGAGGGAGAGGTAATCCAGGCCCGGCCCGTAGAACTCGACGAACTTGCCAACCACACCCTTCTTGCGCAGCATTTCGGTGACTGTCAGCACCAGATCTGTGGCGGTGATGCCTTCATTGATCTTGCCGGTCAGCTTGAAGCCGACAACTTCGGGGATCAGCATGGTGATCGGCTGGCCGAGCATGGCCGCCTCGGCCTCGATGCCGCCCACGCCCCAGCCGAGCACGGCCAGGCCATTGACCATGGTGGTGTGCGAATCCGTCCCCACCAGCGTATCAGGATAGGCGACGGTTTCGCCATTCTCGTCCTTGGTCCAGACGGTTTGGGCCAGATACTCCAGGTTCACCTGGTGGCAGATGCCCGTGCCGGGGGGCACAACGCGGAAATTGTCGAACGCCGACTGGCCCCAGCGCAGGAACTCATAGCGCTCGCCATTGCGCTCATATTCGAGCTCGACATTCTGCCCGAAGGCCAGCGCGGTACCGAAACTGTCCACCATCACCGAGTGGTCGATGACCAGATCGACGGGGACCAGCGGATTGATCTTCTGCGGATTGGCGCCGAGCTTGGCGGTGGCATCGCGCATGGCGGCCAGGTCCACCACGGCCGGCACACCGGTGAAATCCTGCATCAGCACGCGCGCCGGGCGATAGGAAATCTCGTGATCGGATTTGCGGGTCACCAGCCAGGTGGCGACGGCCTCGATATCGGCCTTGGTTACGGTGCGGTTGTCTTCGAAGCGCAGGAGGTTTTCCAGCACCACCTTCATCGAGCCGGGGAGCTTGGAGACGCCCGCAAGGCCGTTCTTCTCGGCCTCAACGATCGAATAATAGGTGTAGGTCTTGCCGCCGACCGTCAGTGTCTGCTTGGATTTGAAGCTGTCTATCGAGGTCACTTGTGCTCCGCCCTTCTTGCTGCTTTTGCGCCGGATCATTCGGGGCGTGGGGCCGAAGAACAAACCGCGCTTTTCTGGAATGACTCCAATCTCTTTGGGCTTATAGTCAATCAACCAAGCCCTTGCCAGTACGACCATGGGTCCAATACGAGATGGGGCCATGACGCAAAGGCAAGTCCAGCACCGGATAAATCTTAAGACACAGGGCCTTGCCTGTGGTCGCGGCGATACTGTGCTGGCCGCAGATTTGTCGCTGGAGGTCGCCGCCGGCAGCGCCCTGCTGCTGCGCGGACCCAATGGCGCGGGCAAATCCACCCTCCTGCTCACCCTGGCCGGCCTGCTGCATCCCCTCTCGGGCAGCATTGCCTTTGAGGGTGCAGATCCCGAAGCGGGGCCCTTCCTTCATCACTGCGGACATCGGAACGCCGTGCGGCCGCGTCTTAGCGTGGTCGAGACCCTCAAATTCTGGGCCGACATCAACGGGCCGGGTGATGTGCCCCCCACAACCGCGCTCGATCGGGTCGGGCTCGGGCGCACCGCCCATCTTGATGCGGGCTATCTCTCGGCGGGCCAGCAGCGCCGCCTCGTATTGGCCCGGCTATTGGTGTCGCCCCGCCCCGTCTGGCTGCTCGATGAACCCAGCGCCGCGCTGGACGCCGCAGGGCGCGACCTGGTGGCGGCCCTGCTCGCGGACCATCTCAGAAACGGTGGCCTGGCCGTAGTCGCCACCCATGACGACATCGCCCTGCCCCGCGCGGCCACGCTGACCCTGGGGGCCAGGGTATGAGCGGCTTTCTTGGCGTTCTACGGCGCGAACTGCGTTTGAGCTTTTCGGGGGGCGGCGAAGTCCTGACGCTGGTGCTGTTCTTTGTCATTGTGGGCGCAATCGTCCCCTTTGCCATCGGCCCGGACCGGGCGCTGCTGGCCAGCATCGCCCCCGGCATCATCTGGATCGCGGCGTTTCTCGCCATGCTGTTGGGGCTCGACCGCCTGTTCCGGCCCGATCGCGACGACGGCACGCTGGCCCTCTACCGGATGGCGGACATGTCGATGGCCAGCGTGGTTGCCGCAAAAGTGATCGCCCACTGGCTGACCGCCGCACTGCCCCTGATCCTGGCGTCACCTTTCCTCGCCATGATCCTGGCCATGGATGGCCCGACCTTTTGGCGTACGGTGCTCTCGCTGCTTCTGGGCACCCCGGCCCTGGCAGCCTTCGGGGCCTTTGGCGCCGCGATAACCGTGGCCCTAAGGCGCGGCGGCCTGTTGGCGCCGATCCTGATCGCACCGCTTTGCGTGCCGGTGCTGATCTTTGGTGTCGGTGCCATTGCACCGCTTGGCGGACCCGACCAGGCCTCCAGCGCCATGCTGTTCCTTGCGGCACTCAGTCTCATGGCATTTGCGCTCTCTCCCTTTGCCGCTGCGCTTGCGATAGATTGGGGAGAAGAGTAGAGCGCCTGCATGAGCATTGATGACACCCCGAAAATGAGCTGGTGGAACCGGCTGGCCCATCCTGGCCAGTTCCTGGGCTGGACGCGGCCGCTGATCTGGCCGCTGGCCGGGGTCACGACCGCCTTGTTTCTGCTCGGGCTATGGTTCGCATTCTTCAACTCGCCCGCCGACTATCAGATGGGCGATACGGTCCGCATTATGTATGTGCATGTGCCCACCGCCTGGCTCAGCCAGTTTGTCTATGCCGCCATGGCCGTTTCGGCACTGGGCACGCTGGTCTGGCGCCATCCGCTCGCCGATGTGTCGATGAAGGCAGCCGCACCACTGGGCGCCGCCTTTACCGCCATGGCGCTGTTCACCGGCTCGATGTGGGGCCGCCCCACTTGGGGCACCTTCTGGGAATGGGACGGGCGCATGACGTCTACGCTCATCCTGCTTTTCATCTATCTCGGCATTGTCGCCCTCTGGCGCGCCTTTGACGACCAGTTGCGCGCTGCCCGCGTCGTCGCCGTCTTTACCCTGGTTGGCGCGGTCAATGTGCCGATCATCAAGTTCTCGGTCGACTGGTGGTCGACGCTGCACCAGCCTGCCAGCGTGTTCCGCGCCGACGGACCCACCATGCCCGGCTCGCTGCTGACCCCGCTCTTTGTCATGTTCTTTGCCTTCACCCTGCTCTTTGTCACCCTGCAATTGCTGGCCATGCATACCGAAATTCGCCGCCGGCGCCTGGTGACGCTGGAACGACGCGCCGCGCGGGGAGACACCCTGTGATCGCCCTTGGGGAACACGCTGAGTTCATCATCGCCGCCTATGCTGGCGTGTTCATCGGCCTTGGACTGCTGATCGGCTGGATCGTCTATGATAGCCGCCGCGTCCGGGCCCGGCTCGAGACACTTGGGGACAAGCGCGGCTGATGCGGTATGCGCTCTTTGCCCTCCCCCTGATCCTGTTGGTGGCGCTGGTCTCGGTCTTTGCCTTTTCCATCGACCGCGATACCACCCTGGTTCGCTCGGTCCTGATCGACAAGCCGGTGCCCGACTTCGCCCTGCCAGCAGTCGAGGGCCTGGACGCGCCCGGCTTCGACACCGCTGCGCTTAGCGGTGACGTGACGGTTGTCAATGTCTTTGCCTCCTGGTGCATTCCCTGCCGCGACGAACATCCGCTGCTCGAAACGCTCAAGGCAGAAACCGGCGTCAGACTGTTCGGCATCAACCATTCCGACGCGCCGGAAAACGCGCGGGCATTTCTCGCGGAACTCGGCAATCCCTATGACGCGGTCGGGGCCGATCGCGATCGTCGTGTTTCCATCGACTGGGGTGTTTATGGCGTGCCCGAGACATTTCTGGTCGATGCCGATGGTGTCATTACCTACAAGCATGTCGGCCCATTGACGCCCGCCGCTATTGAAACCGAGCTGCTTCCTGCCCTAGAAAAGGCGCGGAGCTGAGCCATTCAGGCTCCGTTCATCTTGTCTGCGGCATCTTGGCCGTCTTCGTCATCTGGAAGAGACCTTAATGTTGCGTCGCGTTCTTAGCCATCTCCGCAATCAGCCGCTGATCACCCGCATCGAATATGTGCTGATTGCCGCGATCGTGACGGTTGCCACCACCTTCGCCGTCTCGGCCGCCGGCTACAACATCACCGATTTCTTCCCGGGCTGACCCGCCCCACTGGCTCAGAAGTCGCTGGTCAGGCCCTTGATCTCCCAATCGCCGTAACGCACTGGCTCAAGGCCCCCGCGACCGCCCTTTTCCTTGGGCGCCATGGCCGAGGCGGCATCGATGTCCAGTCGCCGGGCCTCGGCCTCGGCCAGAGCACGTTGGGCCGCCGGGCTCAACACGCGGGGCGCATCCTGCTGTGGTGCCTCGGGGCGTTGCTGGTCGTCGTTCATCGTCTCTTCCATGACAAATTGGTCACGCTGCTTGCGCGGAACCGCCTGACACACAACATAGTTGCTCAGCAAAGCCAACCCAAGGGGTTCGAGACGATGTTCAATACGCTGCGCACCTTTGCCCTTCTGGCGGCAATGACCGCGCTGTTCATGGTTGTGGGCTATTTCATCGGCGGCACGGCCGGCATGATGATTGCTTTTCTGTTCGCCGCCGGCACCAATCTGTTCGCCTTCTGGAACTCGGACAAGATGGTGCTGCGCATGCAGAACGCGGTGCCCGTAGAACGCTCCCGTGCCCCCGAACTTTATGACATGGTCGATGTGCTTTCCCGGCGCGCCGGCATCCCGACCCCGGCGGTCTACGTGATTGAGACCGACCAGCCCAATGCCTTTGCCACTGGGCGCGACCCCAACAACGCCGCTGTCGCCGTGTCCTCGGGCCTGCTGCGGCAACTCGATACCCGCGAAGTTGCGGGCGTGGTGGCCCATGAGCTGGCCCACATCAAGAATCGCGACACCCTGACCATGACCATCACCGCCACGCTGGCCGGTGCCATTTCGGCGCTGGCCCAGTTCGGCCTGTTCTTTGGCGGTGGCAATAATCGCGACAATCCGCTGGGCGGGATTGGAGCGCTGCTGATGGTGTTTCTCGCCCCTCTCGCCGCCATGCTGGTGCAGATGGCGGTGAGCCGCACCCGCGAATACGAGGCAGACAAGCTCGGGGCCGAAATTGCCGGCGACCCGATTGCCCTCGCCTCCGCGCTCAACAAGATCGCCACTCTGGCCGGCCGTCAGGTCAATGTGGCTGCCGAGCGCAATCCAGCCATGGCCCATATGTACATCATAAATCCGCTCAACGGACAGCGGATGGACAATCTGTTCTCCACCCACCCCGATACCGGCAACCGCATCGCCGCGCTGCAAAGGCTTGCCGCCGAGATGCGCGTGGACGATAAGGGGCCAACGCGTCAGCCTCGCCGGCGCGCCGCTTCAAGTGGCCGCAATACAGGCACCGGCTGGCGGGTACCGACCGCTGGACGCCCTTTGGACGAGGGTGAAAACCGCGGACCCTGGGGATAGTGCTGCGCCCATATGGCGCCGCCCAAACTGAGTTGACGAATTGGCGCAACGGACCGAACCGGCGGGCTTGAAACTCCGCCTCGCCGCCGCACAGCGGCTCAAGACTGTGTTGGCAGGCGAACATTTCGCCCCGCTTGGCGCGAGCGATCTCGCTGACGGGCGGGATCGTGCCCTGGCCAACCGGTTGATCACCACAGCCCTGCGGCGGCATGGCCAGATCGATGTCATGCTGGCCGACCTGCTGGAAAAAGGCCTGCCCGCGCGCGCGGGTAGCTTCGAGGCAGTGCTGCGCCTCTCGCTCGCCCAATTGGTCTTCCTGCCCGATCTAGGTGCCCATAGCGCCCTGTTCCTGGCCGTCGAAGCCATCAAGCGCGACGCCAAGGCCCGCCATCTTTCCGGCCTGATGAACGCGGTATTGCGCCGCGCCCAGGCCAATTCGGCCCGCTACGGCCTGATGGATGACGCGCTGCTGCTACCCGAACATTTTGCTACCGGCTGGACTGCGGCCTATGGCGCAGACGCCGTTGCCCAATTCGCCACAGCCCTGACCGAAGGCGCACCTCTCGACCTGACCTTGCGTGACAACGACCCGGCGCTGATCGAGGCGCTGGGTGCCGAGCCCCTGCTTGCCGACAGCGTCCGCCTCGAAAGCCGCGACCGGGCCGTCGAGGCCCTGCCGGGCTATGACGATGGCCGCTGGTGGGTGCAGGATGCCGCTTCGGCCATTCCCGCCCGCCTGATGGGGCTGGAAGCAGGCCGCAGCGTGCTCGACCTTTGTGCCGCGCCCGGCGGCAAGACCGCCCAATTGATCAAGGCCGGCTATAAGGTCACCGCGCTCGACAGCGATGGCACGCGCCTTCAACGCCTCAGGCAGAACATGGCGCGCCTTGGCTATACGCCGGGCGTAATCGAGGCCGATGCGGCCAATTACGACCCTACCAGCCCATTTGACGGCATTTTGCTCGATGCGCCCTGCTCGGCGACCGGAACCTTCCGCCGGCATCCCGAAGTGCTCTGGAACCGGTCGGCCCGCGATATTGCCGGTCGCGTGACCTTGCAACAGGCCCTGCTGACCAATGCCTTCCGTTGCCTGGCACCTGGCGGAACGCTGATCTACTGCGTCTGTTCGCTCGAGGTGGCCGAAGGCGAGCAGCAGGTCGCCTGGGCGCTCGACGCCCTGCCTGGCCTTGAACTCTGGCCAATCGCCCCCGGCGAGATGGCCGGACTCGAACAGGCGGTGTCTGCCGAGGGCTTGGTACGCACCCACCCCGCCATGTCGCCCGGAAACGGAAATGCGGGGATGGACGGGTTCTTCGTGGCGCGGTTCAGGCGAACACGCTAAGGGCTTTGGTAACAGGCGCCAGCCATGATTGGCCGGCGAGGCTTTTCGAGTGGGATTACCAATGGACAAGGCAATGGCCTTTTCCCCGAATCAGGGGGGAGGGACGCGGTGAACGGACGGCTGGTTCCGGCTGGGCGCAGATTGGCGCTCGGCCTGGCCGACAGCGTGGTCACCATGCCATTGCTGCGCTGGACATGGCGCGGCCAGACCGATCACGCCTATGCCGGCGACCTGCCCGACTTCCGCCCCGCCGACCGCGAAGCGGTGCGCGAAATGATGTCCGGGCGCTATCTACTCGCCTCAAAGCTGTTCGAAACCGGCGGCGCCTCCCCCTTTTCGCTCGATGTCGAGCATCCCGATTGGTGGAACAATCTCCACAGTTTCTCGTGGCTCAGGCATTTCCGCGATTGCCGCGATCCGGGCGAAAAGCTCTTCGCCCGCACCTTGGTCCTGGACTGGATCGGCCGCGAAGGCCAGTTCGAGGCCGATAGCTGGACGCTGACGCTGACGGCCCAGCGCGTGCTCAACTGGTTGCGCCATCTGACCTTGGTGCTGGACGGCGCCACGCCCGAACAGACCCGCACTATCCAGCGCAGCCTTGGGACACAGGTGCAGAGCCTGCGCGTGCGTGGGCCGCTTGCTGCCGACCCGATCGAGGCGCTGTTTGCCGCTATTGGTCTGTTGGGAGCCGAATTGTGCAATCTGGACGATGTGCCTGATATCGACACCAATGTCGCCCGGCTCGATGCCCTGCTTGCCCAGCAACTCGATAGTGACGGGCTGCACCTGTCGCGCAATCCGCGCCAGCAACTGGCCTTGCTGGTCGAACTGGCGAGCCTGCGCCGTGCCGTGGGGCGCCATGGCAGCCCGGCCATGGCCGAACTGACCAACCGTGTCGACCGCATGCACGAGGCACTCGACGCCCTGACGCTGTCGAGCGGCGAGCCGGTCTATTTCAACGGCTGCGGCCAGGTGCCGCACGACGTCCTGGTGGCAGTGCAGGCCAATGGCCCTTCCGCCTCGCGCCGCTCGCGGCTGATCGGCGGCTATGGCATTGTGCGGGCCGGTGACACCGTGGTGATCGCCGATAGCGGTTTGCGGCCGCCACCGGGTTTCGATGGCGAGGCCCATGACAGCGCCCTGGCATTCGAGTTTGCCCATGGCAGCGAACTGGTGGTCGGCAGTTGCGGCCCCGCCCCCTCCGATCTGCCCGAGAGCCGGGACCTGTTCCGCCAGACGGTAGCCCATTCTGCCCCCACTATCGATGCGGAAGGCCCCGAGCACAGGCAGCGCCGCACTGCCGCCCCGGCCATGTCCATCGACACCGTCGAGCACATGCTGACCCTGACCAGTGCCGGCTATGCCCAGCGCTATGGTGTTGAGATCGAGCGCCGGCTGACCCTGCTCTCGGGCGGCACCACGCTGGTGGGGCAGGACCGGATCGTGCCCGCAGGGGAGCCCCAGGGCCTGCTGTCCCTGCGCTTTCACCTGGCCCCTGGGGTCAAGGTGCGGCGCACCACTGGCGAGGGCATCGCCCGGCTGGTGCTGCCCAATGGCGTGACCTGGAGTTTCCTCTGGGAAGGAGCGCAGTTCCGCGAAGAGGACAGCGTACGTCAGTCGGCCTATCTGGGCTTTCATCGCACCCGGCAACTCGTGCTGGAAACCGATGTCACCAGCACCACGGAAGTCGCCTGGATCTTCACGCTCGAACAGCAATAGTGCGCAAATCCGGGCCCTATGGGCGCAAAGCGATTGGCCTTTTGCCCGTCTCGTGCTAGCGCAGCCGCGAAATCCTCCATTTTTCAAAAGCGCGGGACAGATCTCATGGGCAAGACGGTAAGTGTCGGTCGGGCACTGCTTTCGGTATTCGACAAATCCGGCATGGCCGATTTCGCCCGGGGATTGTCCGAGGCCGGGGTTGAACTGGTCTCGACTGGCGGCACCCATCGCCTGATCAGCGAGTCCGGCCTGCCGGTGCGCGATATTTCCGACCTGACCGGCTTTCCCGAAATGATGGATGGCCGCGTCAAGACCTTGCATCCCAAGGTGCATGGCGGTCTGCTTTCGGTACGCGACAACCCCGAACACCAGGCTTCGATGGACACGCACGAAATCGGCCCGATCGATCTTGTCGCGGTCAATCTCTACCCCTTCGAGAAGACCGTCGCCTCCGGCGCCTCCTACGACGAAATCATCGAGAATATCGACATTGGCGGCCCGGCCATGGTCCGCTCGGCTGCCAAGAACCATGCCTTTGTCACCGTCGTGGTTGATCCGGGCGACTACCCGGCCATTCTTGAGGCCATCCGCAATGGCGGCATTCCCTTCGAGATGCGCCAGCGCCTCGCTGCCAAGGCCTATGCCCGCACCGCCGCCTATGACAGCGCCATTTCGAGCTGGTTCGCCCGCGAAATCAACTTTGCCGATGTCAATTACCGCAGCTTTGCCGGTACCTTGAGCGAAGTCATGCGCTATGGCGAAAACCCGCATCAATGGGCCGCCTTCTACAAGACCGGCGAAAACCGTCCGGGCGTGGCCACAGCCACCCAGGTGCAGGGCAAGACCCTGAGTTACAACAACATCAACGACACGGACGCCGCCTTCGAACTGGTCTCGGAGTTCGATCCCGCCCAGACCGCCGCGGTCGCCATCATCAAGCACGCCAATCCCTGTGGCGTGGCCGTCGCCGATGATCTCAAGACCGCCTATGTGAAAGCACTGCGCACCGATCCCGTTTCGGCCTTTGGCGGCATTGTGGCGACAAACCGGGAGATCGATGCGGAAACCGCTACAGAGATCGTAAAAGTCTTCACCGAAGTGATCGTTGCCCCGTCCGCCACGCCTGAAGCACAGGATATCATCGCCGCCAAGAAGAACCTGCGTCTGCTGCTGACCGGCGGTGTCGCCGATCCCAAATCCGAGGGCCTGACGGTCAAATCGGTGGCCGGGGGCCTCCTGGTGCAGGGGCGCGACAATGCCAATGTCGATGATTGTGAGTTGAAGGTCGTCACCAGACGCCAGCCGACCGAACAGGAACTGGTGGATTTGAAGCTGGCCGCCAAGGTGGCAAAACACGTCAAGTCCAATGCCATCATCTACGTCAAGGACGGCGCCACCGCCGGCATCGGCGCTGGCCAGATGAGCCGCGTGGATTCGGCCCGTGTGGCCCATCGCAAATCCATAGACGCGGCCGAGGCAGCCGGCATCGACGGGGCTCTGACCCAGGGTTCGGTCGTGGCCTCCGACGCCTTCTTCCCCTTTGCCGATGGCCTTGAAGCACTGGTAGCCGCAGGCGCCACCGCCGTCATCCAGCCCGGCGGCTCGATGCGCGACGATGAGGTGATTGCCGCTGCCGACGCCGCCGGCATCGCCATGGTGATGACCGGCATGCGCCATTTCCGGCACTAGGTCCGTTTACGTATCCGTAGGATTACCAAGAATTAATTCCTGCCGCGCCGGCAGGTAAGAGGTTCTTGAGATCAATGTGACAGTTTGCTTCCGTCGCGCGGCACCAGACGCGGCGGAAGAGGCATGCCGATGCGGCTAAACATTCCCACCGACCTTGCTGGCCTGCTCCAGACCGGACTGCTGCGCTCGGTCGGCTCGCTGGGCATTAAGGTGGCGACGGCCGGCCTGACCTACCTGACCTATGTGGTGCTGTCCCGCACCCAGACCAATGACGAATACGGCCATTTCGCTTTTGGCCTGGCCCTGGCAACGATGCTGGCTATCGTGGCGGGAGCCGGCCAGCCGCTGGCCGTCCTGCGGCTCTGGGCCGAGCAACGCAGCAAGGGCGACGATACCGGCGCCCAGTCTGTCATCGCGGCCGGGTCGACCATCACCATTTACGCCAGCATTGCCATGGCGGTCCTGCTTTGCCTGGTGGCGCTGGTCTATCGGCCATTTGCCGGGCCGAACGAAACGCTCAACCATATCTTTGGTGCTGCTATCCTGATCCTGCCGCTGGCACTATCCGAGTACAACTCCTCGGCCCTGCGCGCCCAGGGGTCGTTGTGGACGGCATTGCTGCCGCGCGACATCTTCTGGCGCCTGGCCCTGCCCACGCTCGTGCTGGCGCTGTTTGCGCTCGGCATGGTGCTCAGCGGCCCTGATGCCCTGGTCCTGGCCGCAGCCCTGCTGCTGGGCATGCTGGCATTGCAGATGTTGCTGGCGACCCGCCGTGGCTACACCATCATGCCGGCCCGAGCGCCCGTACCGGGCCATTGGAACCGCTGGGGCAGGCTCAGCCGGTGGTTGCTGCTGGGCGCCCTGATCGAGACCGCTGCCCTGAATGCCGATGTGATCCTGGTTGGTCTCATGCTCGACCTTGAAAGCTCGGGCCTGTACTTCAATGCCTTCCGCACCGCCGGCTTGATGACACTGTTCACATTCGCCATCGAGTTGGTGATTGCCCCCATGGTGGCCGAGCATTTCCATACCGGGAACATGCGTAAGGCCCAGGCCATAACGGCATTATGTTCCTGGGCCGGATTTGTCTTTTCGCTGGTCATCTTCCTCGGGTTTGGCCTGTTCGGCACCGAGATCCTGTCCCTGTTCGGCGCCAGCTATGCCGAGGGCTGGCTGATCCTGATGCTGCTGTCTTTTGGCCTGCTGTTCGACGCCATTACCGGCCCTTCCAAGATCGTGATGATGATGACCGGCCATGAGCGGCCCTATGTCGCCATTTTCGGTGCCATCATGGGTGTTGGCCTGCTGGTGCAGATCCTGGTGATTCCGTTCTGGGGCCTGATTGGCGCCGCCGCGGTCAATATGGCCGCCCGCATCTGCGCCCAGATCGGTATTGCCCTGTGGTGCCGCTTCCGGATCGGGCTGGACACTAGCCTGCTCGGCGTCCTCTGGCTGCGTAAAGGTCAGGACGCGGCCCAGGCCTGACGCCCCGGAGGCAAGCGTACCCGCGAGTACGGTTCTGCTTGACCCCTGCCCCGGCTTGGGCTTAGAACCACTCCAGTCTTTCATTCCTGCCCCGGAACCTACGGATATGACCAAGGCCCGCACGCTCTACGACAAGATCTGGGACGACCATCTGGTCCAGAACAATCAGGACGGCACCAGCCTGCTCTATATCGACCGGCATCTGGTGCACGAAGTGACCAGCCCGCAGGCCTTTGAGGGCTTGCGGATGAACAACCGAAAGGTGCGCCATCCCGAGCGGACCCTGGCCGTGGTCGACCACAATGTGCCCACCACCGACCGCTCGCTGCCCAATCCCGATCCGGAAAGCGCTGTGCAGATCGCCGCACTGGCCGAGAACACCAAGCACTTCGGCATCGAGTATTACGATCCGTTCGATAATCGCCAGGGCATCGTACATATCGTTGGCCCGGAACAGGGCTTCACCCTGCCCGGCATGACCATTGTGTGTGGCGACTCGCACACCTCGACCCATGGTGCTTTTGGCGCTCTGGCCCATGGTATCGGCACCTCAGAAGTCGAACATGTGCTGGCCACCCAGACGCTGATCCAGCAAAAGGCCAAGAACATGCTGGTGCGCGTCGACGGGCAATTGCCCCCGGGCGTCACCGCAAAGGATATTATCCTGGCCATTATCGGCGAGATTGGCACGGCCGGAGGCACCGGCCATGTGATCGAATTTGCCGGCGAAGCCATCCGCGCGCTCTCAATGGAAGGCCGCATGACGGTCTGCAACATGACCATTGAGGGTGGCGCCCGCGCCGGCCTGATCGCGCCTGATGAAAAGACCTTTGCCTATGTCAAGGATCGCCCGCGCGCCCCGACCGGCAAGGCCTGGGATATGGCGCTGGACTACTGGAAGACGCTGCATACCGACGAAGGCGCCCATTACGACAAGGTCGTGGTGCTTGATGCCGCCAACCTGCCCCCGATCGTGTCTTGGGGCTCCTCGCCCGAAGACGTGATCTCGGTGCAGGGTGCCGTGCCCAACCCGGATGACATTGCCGATGAGAACAAGCGCGCCTCCAAGTGGCGAGCGCTGGACTATATGGGACTAAAGCCCGGCACGCCCATTACCGACATCAAGCTCGACCGGGTCTTTATCGGCTCTTGCACCAATGGCCGCATCGAAGACTTGCGCGCTGCCGCCGCCGTTATTGGCGATCGCAAGGTGGCCGGCCACGTCTCGGCCATGGTCGTGCCCGGCTCGGGCCTGGTGAAGGCCCAGGCTGAGGCTGAAGGCCTCGATGTGGTCTTCAAGAATGCCGGTTTCGAATGGCGAGAACCGGGCTGCTCGATGTGCCTGGCGATGAACCCGGACAAGCTGGCGCCGGGCGAACGCTGCGCCTCGACCTCTAACCGCAATTTCGAGGGTCGACAGGGCTTTAAGGGCCGCACCCATCTGGTGTCCCCCGCCATGGCCGCGGCAGCAGCCATTGCCGGCCACTTCGTCGACATCCGCGAGTGGCGCTAAGCAAGACCGACTGGTCGGGGCTCTATGCCCCGACACTGGACGATATCGAGGCTCTGGCGAGCGCCGCCCTGGCTGGGCTGCCGGAGCCTTTTGCCTCTCTTGCCGCGGACGTTACCTGCGCGGTTGCCGAATATGCCGAAGACGAGATCCTGCAAGGCTTCGGAATGGAAAGCCCGTTCGAGCTGATGGGACTGTTTTCCGGTGTCGGCCTGACCGAAGACGGTGCCACACCGCAAACTGGTCAGATGCCCAATACAGTCTATCTCTACCGCCGGGCCATCCTCGATTATTGGGCCGAAAACGACGAAAACACGCTGGGCGAAATCGTCACCCACGTGCTGATCCACGAACTGGGTCACCACTTCGGCTTTTCCGACGAGGACATGGAAGCTCTGGAAGCGGAGGCCGAGAAGGCCGGCATTCCAGCCTTTTCCAAGGACTAGTCGCGCTCCACAAAGCTGAATTCGGCCTCATTGCCGCCGGACGGGTCATCCGAGACCATCAGGGCCAGATTGCCGTTCTCGAGTGCGGTGAACCATTCTTCCCAGCTCACCAGTTCGAAACCGCCGATCCGGTCCGGCCCTTCATTGCCGAGCGAGTTGAGGCTGGCCTGCCCGAACGACAATTGCAGCACCGTACGGGTCTTGCTGCCATCGGGCACATCCATCAGCACCGGATTGCCGCCACGGGCAATGACCCATTCACGGATGGCCTCTCGGTCGGTGAGCATTTTGGACATTGCAACCTCCTTGTCTGGTCTGCTTGAGAAAGCATCATTTGCGTGCAAGGTTCCTTGATCTGAAACAAGGCAGGCAAAAGATGCGAAATTTCCGTACGCGCCGCTTTGCGGCCCTGCTGCTGGCGGCAGTGCTGATGCCCATCGCAGGCACGCTGGCCTGCCAGGTGCCCGATGCCGCCCCGATTACGCCATTCGACGGGGACCGCATGACCGGCTTTGAGGCGGCCCGCTTCCGTGGCCTTGCCGAAGCCCTGCTCTCCGACAACGCTGCCGAACGGGCTCTTGTCTCAGCGCTCTTTGCCCCCGGCGAGACCCCGATCTCGCAGATGCCGGATGGGAGCTATCGCTGCCGCACCATCAAGCTGGGCGGCCTGCTGCCCCTGACAGCCTATACCCAATTTGCCTGCACCGTTTCAAATGACGGCACCCGCATCGAAAAGCTGACCGGGTCGCAGCGTTTCAGCGGCGACCTCCTACCCAGCGATGGCGGGGGCCTGTTCTATTGGGGGGCGCTGCATTATGGCGATGAGACCCCATGGACTATGATGCCGACCCCGAACGCCGTCAGGTCGGCTGTCTCTACAAGGTTGCCGGCAAGCCCTTGCGATATCGCCTGGAACTGCCCTTTCCCCGCTTTGAATCGACACACGACGTAATCGAACTGGTGCCGACGCGCTGACAAGCCCTTGCGCCTTCTGGTGGCGCTGCTATGGAGCCATACAAACAAGAAGAGAAGGCCGATGGCAGACACTTCATCCCGCATTCTGATGGGCACGATCGGCGCCGCGCACGGCATCAAGGGCGAGGTACGCATTGCCTCCCACACCCAGGATCCCGAGGCCATTGCCGATTATGGCCCACTCGAAACCAACCGGCCGGGGCTGGTCATCACCATTGAATCGGCGCGGCTGCAAAAGACCGTGCTGATCGCCCGCATCAAGGGCGTGCGCGACCGCAATGCAGCCGAATTGCTCAATGGCGTCGAGTTGTATGTCGAGCGCAGCCGCCTCCCGGAAATCGAAGATGAAGACGATTTCTACCACGCCGATCTGATCGGGCTCGATGCGCGTCTCGACAATGGCGTGTCCATTGGAGCGGTCAGCGCCATCTATGATCACGGCGCCGGGGACATCCTGGAGGTACGGGATGAACGCTCGGGCGACACATTCCTTTATCCCTTCACCAAGGCCGTTGTGCCCCTCGTCCGTATTGCCGATGGCTATCTGGTGATCGCCCCGCCGCTCGACGCCGAGCCTGGCGAGGAAGAGCCCGATTGATGTTCTCCGCCCATATCATCAGTCTTTTCCCTGAGCTGTTCCCCGGGCCGCTGGGTGCGTCCGTGCTGGGGCGCGGGCTCAATGACGGCTTGTGGGCCTTGCAGGCGACGCAGTTGCGCGACTTTGCCACCAACCGGCATCGCACCGTGGACGACACACCGTCGGGCGGTGGCGCCGGCATGGTGCTCAAGCCCGACATTCTGGCAAAGGCCATCGATACCATCGCACCGGACGGTGACCCGCGCCCACGCATCCTGATGTCGCCGCGCGGCACCCCGCTGACCCAGGCCCGCGCCCACGAGCTGGCCAGCGGACCCGGCGTAGTCATTGTCTGCGGTCGCTTTGAAGGCGTGGACCAGCGCGTCATCGAGGCCCGCCAGCTCGAGGAAATCTCCATTGGCGACTATGTGCTGGCCGGCGGGGAAGTGGCCGCCATGGTGCTGCTTGAAGCCGTCGTGCGGCTTATTCCCGGCGTGCTTGGCGCGCCGGACAGCCGCGACGAGGAAAGCTTTGAAAACGGCCTGCTCGAGTATCCGCAATATACGCGGCCACAAAGCTTCGAAGGGCGGGAAATCCCCGCAGTGTTGACCTCTGGCGACCATGGAAAAATCGCCCAATGGCGGCGTGAGCAATCCCTGGCGCTGACCGGGGCGCGCAGGCCGGACCTGCTGCCCGCCAAAACGCGCTGAAACCGGCATAGGCACTGGACTCTTATCCCATTTTCCCCTATGAGCCGCCCATTCGTGTGCCCGGCGTATCGGACCGGCACGCAGCAAGACCAAGAAGACTGCCCTTCCGTTACCAACCAAGACCGGGCGACGGGGCCGAACAGGCCCAAAAAAGAGTCGTCCCTATGAAAAGATCAGAACGGATCGAAAAATGAACATTATCGAACAGATCGAGGCCGAACAGGTCGCGGCACTCGCCACCCAGCGCGAACATCCCGAATTCACCCATGGCGATACCGTCAAGGTGTGGGTCAAGATCCGCGAAGGCGACAAGGAACGCCTGCAGGCCTATGAAGGCGTCGTGATTGCCCGCTCCGGCGGCGGCATCATGGAAAGCTTCACCGTCCGCAAGATCTCCTATGGCGAAGGCGTGGAACGCGTGTTCCCGATCTACTCGCCCAATATCGCTTCGATCGAAGTGATCAAGCGCGGTAAGGTCCGTCGCGCCAAGCTGTACTACCTGCGTGATCGTCGCGGTAAGTCGGCCCGTATTTTCGAATCGACCAATTCGCGCACCAAGAAGATCCAGGACGCCGAGCGCACTGCCGCCCAGGCTGCCAAGGAAGCCCGCGAAGCCGAGAAGATTGCTGCTGCCGAGGCCTTCGCCGCTGAACAGGCTGCCAAGGACGCTGAAGCGGCCGCTGCTGCTGCCGCCGCCGAACAGGCTGCTTCCGCTGAAGGCGAAGAAGCCAAGAGCGAATAGGCGCTGCCGCTCTTTGAGAATTGGAAAGCCCGGTCATTGTGCCGGGCTTTTTGTTTGGATGCCGTTCTGAACGCAAAGCGATTCACGTGAAACGCTGCTGACAGATCCTGTCGTGCCAGCGCCATTTCCGGCTTTACCCTCAACCCCGCCTTGGCGATAACAGGGCACACCTGCCAATGCCCGATTCTCCGGACGCCCAATGACCCATTCCGTCGTCACCTGGAACATCAACTCCGTGCGCCTGCGCCTGCCCATGGTGCTTGATTTCCTGGCGCAGTATCAGCCCGACGTGCTGATGCTGCAGGAGATCAAATGCACCAATGACCAGTTCCCGCGGAACGCTTTCATCGCGGCCGGCTATCCGCACATGGCGGTGCATGGCCAGAAGGGCTATCACGGCGTCGCCATCATCTCGAAATTTCCGCTGACCGAGATTTCCAGCCGCGTCTTCTGCGAAATCGAGGAATCGCGCCATATTTCAGCACTGGTGGATCTGGGGCACGGCCCCTTTACCCTCCACAATTTCTACATCCCCGCCGGCGGCGACGAGCCCGATCCCGAGCTCAACCCCAAGTTCAAGCACAAGCTGGGGTTCCTCGACGAACTCAAGACCTGGTTCGCCGAGCCCGTATTCCAGCGCGGCCATCTGATCGCCGGCGACTTCAACATTGCCCCGCATGAGAATGATGTCTGGAGCCACAAGCAGCTCTTGAAGGTGGTTAGCCATACTCCGGTTGAAACCGAGGCGCTCGATGCCATTCTCAATGGTGGTCACGGCTGGACCGATCTGGTGCGCAAGCATGTGCCCCATGACACCAAGATCTATTCCTGGTGGAGCTATCGCGGCAAGGATTGGGAAGCCTCGGACCGCGGCCGGCGGCTCGACCATATCTGGTCCACCGCCGATGTGGCAGAACGCTCGGTGGGGGCGGAGATCATCAAGCCGGCTCGCGGCTGGACCGACAAGCCATCCGACCACGTGCCGGTGATTGCGCGTTTCGCGCGGCCCTAACCGCCCCTCATCTTGCCCTTCAGCGGCTCAAGCGCATGCATATAGCGCCCCAGCTCCTGCTCGATGCGCTGGGCCGCGCGCGCAGCCAAATCCGGGCTCTGCCGCGCCAGCTTGAGAAATGCCGTCCGGGGCACGAACAGCAATTCGCAATCGGTGACGGCAGTGAAAGTGACAGGGCGGGGTTTTTCCAGAATCAGCGAGGTGGGCGAAATGACGCTGCCCGGTTCTGAGAGCGCATAGGGCTTGCCAGCCTCGGCGCCTTCATGCCTGGCTTTGACGGTCCCTTCGATCAGCACATAGGCGCCGCTGGGCACATCGCCGGCCTTGTAGATGACCGCATCGGCATCGAAATGCTTGCGGTCGCCCGCAAAGCCGAGCATGCGCAATTGCTCATCGTCGCAAATGTCGAAGAAATCGGCCCGGGCCAAGACCCCGGCCGCGTCATCCATTCTCATAGGCCCCAGACCCAACGCGCCAAATTGCGTCGCCCGCTGGCTGCGGGCGACTGTTCCGGCTCAAGCTATAGTCTGGTTCGGGCAGGAAATGAAAGGCTTTGCGCCGCTCAGGGGACGAGACGGTAGCCCCCATCCTCGGTCACCAGAAGCCGCGCATTGGAGGGGTCGCGCTCGATCTTCTGCCGGAGGCGATAGATATGGGTTTCCAGCGTGTGCGTGGTGACCCGGTTATTATAGCCCCAGACTTCCTTGAGCAGCACATCTCGCGTGATGGTCTTTGGACCCTGGCGATAGAGATACTTCAAAATGGAAGTCTCCTTGTCGGTCAGGCGCACCTTGATGCCTTCATTGGTCTCGAGCACCTTGGCCGCCGGCTGGAAGCTGTATTGCCCGATGGTGAAGACCGCATCCTCGCTCTGGTCGCGCTGGCGCAAGGCCGCATTGATCCGCGCCAGCAACACCGGATAGCGGAACGGCTTGGTCAGATAGTCATTGGCCCCGGCTTCGAGCCCCTTGATCTCGTCGGCATCGGTGTCGTGACCGGTCAGCATCAGCACGGGGCTCTTATAGCCCTCCTGGCGCATCAGACGGACGGCCTCGCGTCCATCCATATCGGGAAGGCCGACATCGAGAATGGTCAATTCAACATTGTGCTCGCGCACCGCCTTGAGCGCGTCATTGGCGGTTCCGGCCTGGAGAATATCAAAATCAGGCTCGCCCTTGAGTTGTTCAACCAGGGTCTGGCGCAGGTCCGCGTCGTCATCTACGACAAGGATGCGTCGCTTGTTCATTGTTTTCTCCGGTCTTTTCCGTGCTGGCCGACCAAGGCCACACTATTGCGACCCGTTTTTGGCCAGCCAATCACATCGGCGTTATTTCACCGGGAGCAACGCGGTAGCCGGACGAAAAGTTGCAGGCGGAGCTGTCAGCGCTGCCGGGGAAGGCGATCAAGGCAATCCGCCAAATTGAGGCGAGAAAGTCCCAGGGATTGGCTCAAGCCATCAATCATAGTGCCCAGCCACGGCTTTGGCGGCAAATAGCGGTCGACAAGAACCTTTGCACTGCTTGATCGAAGCTGAAGCGCCACCCCCCTGGACACACCAAGATCGAAGACGGCCAGGGCATCGGCCAACTTCAGGCCGTCCGCCAGCGCCGTTTCTGCCACAATATCAGAGCGATGATCGTGCGCGGCAATGGCCGCAAGAGCATCCGGTGGCAATCGGCCTTGGAGCCACTGCGCAGCAGTCGGTCCGTGCAAAGACGGCGTATCCGCCGTGACCAGAATATCCAGATCGTGGCAATAACCGGTGACCTGCCACAACAAGGCATCCTGTCGGACCAAATCGGCAAGCAAGGCCATCAGATCACCGACAAAGATGCTGTGGTCGGCAACGGCACTTCCCGCCAGATGAACATCGACCAGTTTCAATGCCTGAGCGCGGCTCAGCATGCTCAGCGCTTGCCGAACAGCGCCGACCCCACCCGCACATGGGTGGCGCCCATGGCAATGGCTGTTTCAAAGTCGCCACTCATGCCCATGGAGAGCTGCTCGACCCCCGCCGCACGGCCCAATGTGGCCAGATGTGCGAAATAGGGGCCGGCCGGCTGGCCGTCGGGTGGGATGCACATAAGCCCGGCAATAGTGAGCCCATGCACCTCTCGGCAATTGCGCACGAACGCCACTGCCTGATCGACCGGCACACCGGCCTTCTGCTCTTCACCGCCGATATTGACCTGCACGAAACACGGCAGATGCCGGTCCGCTCGGGCCATTTCCGCAGCCAGGGCCGCCGCGATCTTCTCACGGTCCACCGTTTCGATGACATCGAACCGCGCCACCGCCTCGCGCGCCTTGTTCGACTGCAGCGGCCCGATCAGATGCAGGCTGAGATCGGGATATTTCTGGCGCAGACCGGGCCATTTTTCCTTGGCTTCCTGCACACGGTTCTCACCGAACACATGCTGACCCGCCGCGATAAAAGGCTCGATGACGTCGGCCGGAAAGGTTTTGGAAACGGCAACCAGTTCCACCGCCTCGGGTGGCGCGCCGAAGCGGCGGCGGGCCTTTTCCATGCGCGTGCGGATAAACTCCAGGCGCGCTGCGGCGCTTTCGGCGCTATTGGCCATGTCCGGCCCCCGTTTCTGTTGACCTTGGCAGGGATTTCTGGTGATGGTCCGGGTAGCCAAAAACCCTCAAAAACGCAAGCTGTGCCGCCATTTGCGGCGGGCCAGGCGTGAAATCTTGCAAGGACGACCATCACGTGAGCGGCGAACGCTACAATCCGCGCGAAAGCGAACCGAAATGGCAGAAGGTCTGGGACGAGAACAAGAGTTTCGTCACCGCAAATGATGATCCGCGCGATCCCTATTACGTCCTTGAGATGTTCCCCTACCCTTCGGGCCGCATCCATATGGGCCATGTGCGCAATTACGCGATGGGCGATGTGGTGGCGCGCTACCACCGCGCCCGCGGCAAGAATGTGCTGCACCCCATGGGCTGGGACGCGTTCGGCCTGCCCGCGGAAAACGCCGCCATAGAGCGCAAGACCCATCCCGGCGCCTGGACCTATCAGAACATCGAGGCGATGAAGGCCCAGCTCAAGTCGATGGGCCTGTCGATCGACTGGACGCGCGAAATCGCCACCTGCTCGCCCGACTATTACAAGCACCAGCAGGCCATGTTCATCGACATGCTCGAAGCGGGCCTGGTCACCCGCAAAAGCTCCAAGGTCAATTGGGACCCGGTGGACATGACCGTGCTCGCCAATGAACAGGTGATCGACGGCAAGGGCTGGCGCTCCGGTGCGGTGGTCGAACAGCGCGAGCTGACCCAATGGTTCTTCAGGATCTCGGACTTTGCCGAGGAGCTGCTCGAAGCCCTGGATGGCCTGACCGACTGGCCTGAAAAGGTGCGCGTCATGCAGCGCAACTGGATCGGCAAGTCCGAGGGCCTGCGGCTGCTGTTCGAGTTGGAGGCCAGCGACAGGACCGATGCCAATAGCATCGACGTTTTCACCACGCGACCGGACACGATTTTCGGCGCCTCCTTTATCGCGCTCTCGCCCGACCATCCTCTGACGGCCCAGTTAGCAGCTAGCAATCCGGCGCTGACCGAGTTCATCGCCGAGTTCCACCGTCAGGGCACCGCCACCGAAACGCTGGAAAAGGCCGAGAAAAAAGGCGTTTTCACCGGCCTGCGCGTCAAACATCCGGTGATCGAGGGCCAGTCCCTGCCCGTCTATGTCGCCAATTTCGTGCTGATGGACTATGGTACCGGCGCCGTATTCGGCTGCCCGGCGCATGACCAGCGCGATCTCGACTTTGCCCGCAAATACGACCTGCCGGTCACCCCGGTGGTCCTGCCGCCAGGCGCCGATCCGGCCAGCTTCACGATTGGCAACGAAGCCTATGTGGACACTGGTAACATCTTTAACTCTGACTTCCTCGATGGCCTGACCATCGACGAAGCCAAGGCACGGATCGCCGAGCATTTCGCGGCCCGCACGGTCGATGGCAAGCCGCAGGGCAAGGTCGAGGTCAACTACCGGCTGCGCGACTGGGGCATTTCGCGCCAGCGCTATTGGGGCTGTCCGATCCCGGTGATCCATTGCGAAGTCTGCGGCACCATCCCTGTGCCCAAGAAGGACCTGCCAGTGGTGCTGCCCGAGGACGTGACCTTCGACAAGCCCGGCAATGCGCTGGACCATCACCCGACCTGGAAACATACACATTGTCCGCAATGTGGTGCTGCCGCACGCCGCGAAACCGATACCATGGACACTTTCGTGGATTCGTCCTGGTATTTCGCCCGGTTCACCGCACCCCATGCCGATACACCCACTATTCCCGAGGTCGCCAATCACTGGCTGCCGGTGGACCAGTATATCGGTGGCATCGAGCACGCGATCCTGCACCTGCTCTATTCGCGCTTCTTCACCCGCGCCATGAAGGCGACCGGCCATGTGGGCTTGAGCGAGCCGTTCAAGGGAATGTTCACCCAAGGCATGGTGACCCACGAGACCTATAAGGGCGACAAGGGCGAATGGGTGCCCCCCACTGACATCATCATCGAGACCGACGGCGACACCCGCACCGCCCGGCACGCCCAGACCGGCGCGCCGATTACCATCGGTTCGGTCGAAAAGATGAGCAAATCCAAGAAGAACGTGGTGGATCCCGACGAGATCGTGCGCAGCTATGGCGCCGATACCGCCCGTTGGTTCATGCTCTCGGACTCCCCGCCCGAGCGCGACGTGCAATGGACCGAATCCGGCGTTGAAGGCGCCAGCCGGTTCCAGCAGCGCATCTGGCGCCTGGTGCATGACACGGTCGAATTGTCCGAACAAACTTCTGTAACTGTTTCACAGGATGGCACTGATATCCTGGCCCTGCGCAAGACTATCCATCGCACCGTCGCCGGCGTTGCACAGGACATCGAGGGGCTCGGCTTCAACCGCGCCGTCGCCCGCATCTATGAACTGACCAATGCGCTGGTAAAGGCCAAGGAGGGCAAGGCGGCAGCCGATCTCGCCCCGACCTTGCGCGACGGCGTCGAGAAACTGGTGCAACTTATCAACCTGATGATGCCGCATCTGGCCGAAAGCTGCTGGGAAGTGCTTGGAAAACAGGGGCTTGTTGCAGACGCCCGGTGGCCCGAGGTCGATCCGGCCATGCTGGTCGACGATGAGGTGACCCTGCCCATCCAGATCAATGGCAAGCGCCGCGGCGAGGTTACCGTCGCCAAGGACATGCCTGCGGCTGAAGTCGAGGCCATGGTGCTGGCCCTTGAGATCGTCCAGAAGGCCCTGGACGGCAAGGCGCCAAAGAAGGTGGTGGTGGTGCCCAACCGCATCGTCAACATCGTCGTCTAGATGACGGCCCTCAAGGCCCATGAAGTGGCGCGCTACTTGGCGCGCCCCGATCTCAGCGAGGGGATTTTCCTCGCCTATGGGCCGGATGGCGGCCTGGTGCGCGAGACCGCACAGCGCCTGATTCGCCATTTGAGCGGAGACGACCCGGCATCGGCGAATGTCACGATCTTTGACGGACCGGAACTGGCCTCCGATCCGTCTCAACTGGTGCTGGAGGCCCGCTCAGTCTCCCTGTTTGGCGGCAAGCGCATCATTCGTGTGCGCAATGCCACCAAGGCGCTGGTCATGCCACTCACCGAGCTGCGGGACGACCCCGGCGGCACGGCCATCGTGCTCGAGGCAGACAATCTGACCCCACGCGATGCACTGCGCTCGCTGGTCGAGGCGGCCAAGCTCGGCCGCGCCCTGCCCTGCTACCCGGATTCAGACGAAACCCTGATGGCGCTGATGCGCGAAACCTTCAATCAGGCCGGCATCAGGACCGATAGCGATGTCGTGCCCACATTGCGCGAAATTCTCGGCAATGACCGGGAAGTAACGCGTCGCGAGCTGGAGAAACTCACGCTCTACGCCGCTTCGAGCAAGGTGCTGACGCGCGAGGATGTGCTGCTGCTCTGCGCCGACAATGGCGCTCTTGCCATCGACGCCATCCTCGATGCCACTGGCGGTGGGCATGCAGAAAGGCTTGAACTGGCCCTGAATCGAGCGCTGGCGGCCAATGTCAATCCGCAGCAATTGTTGGCCATGCTGACGAATCACTTCGCCAACCTCCGCCGCTGGCGTACCGAAGTCGATAGCGGCAAGACCGCCCGGGCCGTTCTTGACGGTCAGCGGCCCAAGCCGCACTTCTCACGCATGGGCGCCCTGGAGCAGCAGCTACGCCTGTGGACGGACCCAGCCCTCTCCCAGGCCGTGGAACGGCTGCTGCAAGGGGTATCGGATTCGCGCCGCAAGCCGACGCTGGCCGATGCAATACTGCGCCGCACCACCTTGGCGTTGTGCATGATGGCGGCCACCCATTAGCGGGAAGACGGTCTGGAGTGAACGCAAAAACCGCCCAGGACGAGGCGGTTTCACGTGGAACAACTTTGTTTTCAAGAAGTTAGTTGGTGCGACCGGTCAGGCGCAGGCAGATGTCGTCAAGCTGCTCCAGCGTCTTGTAGCGGATCTCGACCTTGCCCCCGCGCTCGGAATGATTGAGCGCGACGCTGAGGCCAAGCGCGTCGGCCAGGCGTCGCTCCAGTGCCAGCGTATCCGCGTCACGCTGCGCCGGCGTAGCCGCAGGCTTCCGCTTGGGCAGGTCACGCTGCTGGCTGAGCGCTTCCGCCTCTCGCACCGAAAGCCCTTTGTCAACGATCTGGCGGGCCAACGCGGCCGGGTCCTCAGCCGTAATCAACGTCCTGGCGTGCCCGGCGGTCAAGGTGCCGCTCGACACCATGCCGCGCACATCCTCGGGTAGCTTGAGCAGCCGCAACGTATTGGCGACATGCGAACGCGACTTGCCGATTACCTGCGCCAGATCCTGCTGCGTGTACTCAAACTGCTCGATCAACTGCCCGTAGCCCAGCGCTTCTTCGAGCGGATTGAGGTCGGCACGCTGCACGTTTTCGATGATCGCCAGCTCAAGCGCTTCCTTGTCATCGACCTCGCGAACGATGACCGGCACATCATGCAAGCCGGCCTTCTGCGCCGCCCGCCAGCGCCGCTCCCCGGCGATCAGCTCGAAAATATTCGGATCATCCGTCGGCCGCACCAGGAGCGGCGACATCACACCCTTCTCGCGGATCGAGTTGGTCAGCTCTTCAAGCTGTTCAGCGTCAAAGCTGCGGCGCGGATTGGACCGATTGGCGATAATGAAATCAACGGGGAGGCGCTTGCTGCCACCGGACGACTCGGTCACCCGCGCGCCCTCAATGGCCGCCATATCACCAATCAGCGCGGCAAGGCCCCGGCCCAGTCGGGTTGGTTTGTCGGTCATGTTGAGCTCCTAGGCAGCATTCAACCGTCGCTCACGACGGATTACTTCGGTGGCAAGGCGAAGATAGGCCTGGCTTCCCGCACATTTGAGATCATAAAGCAGCGCCGGCTTGCCATAGGACGGCGCCTCGCTGAGCCGCACATTGCGCGGAATCACCGTCTCATAGACCAGCTCACCCATTTCGCTCCGCACATCGTTCAGCACCTGCTCGGACAGGTTGTTGCGCTTGTCAAACATGGTCATCACCACGCCCTGGATGGACAGGCGCGGATTGAGCGTTGAACGGATCTGCTCGATGGTCTGCAGCAACTGGCTCAACCCTTCAAGCGCGAAGAACTCGCATTGCAGCGGCACCAGCACGGCGTCGGCCGCGACCAGCGAATTGACCGTCAGCAGGTTCAACGAGGGCGGACAATCGATCAGGATATAGCTGATAGACTGGTCGTTGATCCGCAGTTCATCCAGATTCTTGAACGCATTACGGAGCTTGAAGGCACGATCGGCCTGATCGGCAATGGTCAGCTCGACGCCGAGCAGGTCCATGGTCGACGGCACAATGGCCACATTGGGCACGCTGGTCATCACCGCGGCCTGCGGCACACTCGCCTCACCTACCAGCACATCATAGGCTGACAGGGCGCGATCCGTCCGCGAAATGCCCAAACCAGTGGAGGCGTTGCCTTGAGGGTCTAGATCGACGATCAGGACGCGTTCACCGATGGCCGCCAGAGCGGTCGCCAGATTGATGGCAGTCGTCGTCTTGCCGACGCCACCCTTCTGATTGGCCAAAGTCAATATCCGGGGTGCCAAATTGGCCTCCGTGTGCCGCTAACGCATTGTTTTCCGGCGCAGATTCGTAACCGTCAGGATCACGCCGCCAGGATCTGTGTCACTGACCCTTACTAGCACGTCATGATGCCATTGCGCACCCGATTCCACGAGCTCTTCAACATGTTCCCGTCCTTTATGCAGCAAGGCCCTGCTGTTTGGGCCGAAAAACGGGGCCATCCAGGCACATAATTGAGGCATCGCCGCCAAAGCACGCGACGTGATGACGTCTGGGACGCCTGTTTCACGTGAATCAATCTGGTCGCAGCGCCGCCCGATCACCGTGACATTCAGATCAAGCTCACGTGCCACGGTACGCAAAAAGCTGACTTTCCGGGACGTTGGCTCAATCAGGACGAAGTGGCGATCCAGGCCCTTGCTGGCAATCGCCATGGGGAGGGCCGGAAAGCCCCCGCCACTACCGATATCGACACAGAGCCGGTCAGCTAATGTCATCAGGCTGAGCACCTGTAGACTATCAGCAAAATGCCGCGTCCAGATCTGAGCCAATGTTTCACGTGAAACCAGATTCTGCACTGACTGCCATTTGGTCAGCAACTTGGCATAGGATTCTAGGTCGCGTACGACCGCGTCAACAGGGCGTGACAGAACGGACGCATAGCGCGCAACGGCTTGAACGTCCTGCATTCAGCCGACCTTGGACAGTTGACCGCGACGGATTACCGCGAGCAGAAGTGTGATGGCGGCCGGCGTCATGCCGTCCAATGCCTGTGCTTGTGCAATGGTTTGCGGGCGCGCATTGGCCAATTTGTGCCGCAGTTCCATAGAAAGACCTGGAATAGCCATATAGTCCAGCGTAGCCGGAATAGCGCGCTGCTCATCCCGTCGCACTGCCTCAATGTCCGACTTCTGGCGGTCCAGATAGACTGCATACTGGGCATCGATCGAGACTTGCTCGACGATAGCCGAATCCATCGAGGACAGTTCGGGCCAAAGCCCTGCCAGATCAGCCGCTTCCAAGTCGGGGTAGGACAACAGCTCAAACGCCGTCCGCCGCTTGCCATCCTCATTTACCGCCAGGCCAGCCTTGCGCGCCTCATTGGGAGAAACAGACAGTTTATGTAGCAAGCTGCGCGCCTGGATCAGCGCCGACTGACGTTTGGAGAAGACATCGCTGCGTTCTGTACCAACCAGCCCACGCTCCAACCCCAAGGGCGTCAGGCGCTGATCCGCATTGTCCGCCCGCAAATGCAGACGGAACTCGGCGCGCGAGGTAAACATCCGGTAAGGCTCGCTGACACCACGCGTGACCAAATCATCGACCATGACGCCGAGATAGCTTTCCGTCCGTGACAGCACCAGGGCCACTTCGCCCTTAACGGCCAGTGCGGCATTGGCGCCGGCCAGTAGGCCTTGGGCGCCGGCTTCCTCATACCCGGTGGTACCGTTGATCTGACCCGCCAAATAGAGGCCCGGCTGCTTTTTGACCTCCAAAGTTGGCTTCAACTCTCTTGGATCGACATAGTCATATTCAATGGCATAGCCCGGCCGGATGATCCGGACCGACTCAAGACCGGGCATGGATTGCAGGAACGCCATCTGCACCTCTGCCGGCAATGAGGTCGACAGCCCATTGGGGTAGACCGTCTGATCATCCAATCCTTCGGGTTCGAGAAAAATCTGGTGGCTGTCCCGGTCGGCAAAGCGGACCACCTTGTCCTCGATCGAGGGGCAATAGCGTGGACCGCGCGATTGAATGCGGCCCGAGTACATCGCCGAACGATGCAAGTTGTCCTGGATGATGCGGTGTGTTTCGGCCGTTGTCCGCGTGATGTGGCAGGAAACCTGCGGCGTTGTGATGCCGGTGGTCAGTGCCGAAAAGGCTTCTGGCGGAGTATCACCCGGCTGCTCCTCAAGGACGGCATAGTCGATGCTTGTGGCGTCCAGGCGCGCCGGCGTTCCGGTCTTCAGCCGGCCAAGCTGCAAACCCAGTCCTTCCAGCCGCGTCGAGAGGCCCAGCACTGGCTTTTCCCCGAGCCTGCCGGCCGGCACCGTTTCTTCGCCACGATGGATCAGACCGCGCAGGAATGTGCCCGTAGTGAGCACCACGGCCTTGGTCCCAATCCGGCGACCATCAAGCAGCACGACGCCACTGATCCGGCCGTTTGTGACCTCAAGGTCGTCGACCTCCCCTTCAATGACGTCCAGATTGTCCTGCGCAGAGATTGCGGCCTGCATGGCCTGGCGATAAAGCTTGCGATCGGCCTGGGCGCGTGGGCCTCGCACCGCTGGACCCTTGCGGCGATTGAGCACCCGAAACTGAATACCAGCGGCATCAGCCACGCGGCCCATCAGCCCGTCCAAGGCGTCGATCTCGCGCACAAGATGACCCTTACCCAATCCGCCGATAGCCGGATTGCAACTCATTTCGCCAATGGTGTCAAAGCGATGGGTAATCAGCGCAGTGGGAACGCCGAGGCGCGCCGAGGCTGCTGCGGCTTCCGTGCCTGCATGGCCCCCGCCGACGATAATGACGGCATAGTCAGTCATGGCAATTTCTCCAAGGCGCCTGACATAGGCCAATGTTTCACGTGAATCAATTGTCCGCTTGCTTGCCGGTCTCACCGAGCATGTTTCACGTGAATCAATTTCGATACCTGGGTAGGGTAGTATCGCAACTGTGTAACGACGGACATGTTTATCAATAGGGTCTGGTTCTTGTGATCGTCTTGGTTTGGTCCGGGCCACCGTGCCGTTTTTGGCTGAACCACTGCTACACGTTTCACGTGAATCACTTGCCGATGCAGAAGCTGGAAAACAGCCGATCCAACACCTTTTCCGCGTCTATCCGGCCAACCAGACGCTCCAAGGATGCCGACGCCCTGCGCAGCGACTCTGCAGCTAGCTCCCAGTCACCGAGATTGCGTCGGGTCTCTTCGAGCGCCGCTACGGCACCGCCAAGGGCGAGGCGGTCTCTTTCGTGACTGATGAGGCTGGGTTCTCCGCCCGTCATGCCGTCAGCCAATCTATCAAGGCGCCGGCGCAGTTCAATCAGATCATCCGGCGACTGCGTCGAGATACTGACATCCACCCCTGGCAAGTATCCTAGATCCGATTTGGTGCCGATGCGCAGCACTTGGCCAGTGACATCAGGGGCAGGGATATCGGGCACATCAGGGGCAGATAGCCACAGCACTATGTCCGCCATCTCAATGGCCTGATGTGCCCGGCGTACGCCTTCGGTCTCCGCCTTGCTGTCACTGTCGCGCAATCCGGCGAGATCGAGCAGAATGAAGAGCTGCCCATTAATATCCAGGGGCACCTCCCGGACGTCACGCGTCGTGCCTGCTTCGTCCGATACGATGGCAATGTCAGACTTTGCCAGGGCATTGATCAGGCTGGATTTTCCGGCATTGGGGGCGCCCGCCAGCGCCACCCTGATGCCTTCGCGGACGATCCGGCCGCTTTCAAGAGAACCCAATGCTGCCTGGAGCGCTGTTTCCAGTGCCTCAAGCTGGTTATGCCAGTGATGTGGCAACGCCTCGGGCACATCGCCTTCATCGGAGAAGTCGAGCCGGGCCTCGATTTCTGCACGCAGATCCAGCAGGCTCTCGCGCCATTGCGCGATTTTTTCCGTCAGGCGGCCATCAAAACGCGCCAGGGCCTGCTGGCGCTGCTTCTCCGTCTCGGCGCTCAGCAGATCGCCCAGCCCTTCGATTTCAACGAGATCAAGCTTGCCATTTTCAAAGGCGCGGCGGGTAAACTCTCCAGCTTCCGCAAGGCGCAGGCCGAGACCACCAAGCTCGGCCAGGATGGCTTTGACACCAGCAGGCGAGCCATGCACCTGCAGCTCGGCGCAATCTTCTCCAGTGAAGCTGTGGGGCGCGGGGAACCAGGCGACCAGACCCTGATCGAGCATTTGGCCTGCACCAATCTTACGCAGCGCCAGTTGCCGCGGCCTGGGTGTGCCCCCGGCCATCTTGTCCAGGGCTTCCTGCACGCGTGGACCGGAGAGGCGAATGACCGCAACACCTGCCGGCAATACGCCGGAGGAGAGCGCCATTATGGTGTCGCCCGCCTGCATGATCCGGCTCCCGGCCCGAGGCCCTAGGTGTTCATCGAATCGAAGAAATCTGAATTGGTTTTGGTCTGACGCACCTTGTCGGTCAGGAACTCCATGGCGTCGATCGTGCCCATTGGATTGAGAATGCGGCGCAGGACATACATTTTACGCAGGATATCGGACTCGACGAGCAGTTCTTCCTTACGGGTGCCCGACTTGTTGATGTCGATCGCCGGGAAGACGCGCTTGTCCGCGACTTTACGGTCCAGCACGATTTCAGAATTGCCGGTGCCCTTGAATTCTTCAAAGATCACTTCATCCATGCGGCTGCCGGTATCAATCAGCGCCGTGGAGATAATGGTCAGCGAGCCGCCATCCTCGATATTGCGGGCTGCGCCGAAGAAGCGCTTGGGACGCTGCAGGGCATTGGCGTCGACACCACCGGTCAGCACCTTGCCGGAACTTGGAACAACAGTGTTGTAGGCGCGACCGAGACGGGTGATCGAATCGAGCAGGATAACGACGTCCCGCTTGTGTTCGACCAGGCGCTTGGCCTTTTCGATCACCATTTCGGCGACCTGAACGTGGCGCGAAGCCGGTTCATCGAAGGTCGAGGAGATGACTTCGCCGCGCACGGAGCGCTGCATGTCGGTCACTTCTTCAGGACGCTCATCGATCAGCAGGACGATGAGATAGCATTCAGGATGATTGGTGGCGATAGATTGTGCAATATTTTGCAACAATACGGTCTTACCAGTACGCGGAGGCGCAACAATCAATGCGCGCTGGCCCTTGCCGAGCGGCGCGACGAGATCGAGCAATCGCGCCGAGCGATCCTTTGTTGTCGGATCCGGCAACTCCATGCGCAGCCGTTCTTCGGGATAGAGCGGGGTAAGATTGTCGAAATTGACCTTATGGCGGACGGCCTCGGGGTCTTCGAAATTGATGGTAGAAACCTTGAGCAGCGCGAAATAACGCTCGCCTTCCTTGGGAGAGCGGATTTCGCCCTCGACCGTATCGCCGGTCCTCAGGCCAAAGCGGCGAATCTGGCTGGGACTGACATAGATATCATCAGGCCCGGGTAGGTAATTTGCATCGGGCGAGCGCAGGAAGCCGAACCCATCGGGGAGCACCTCGACCACGCCTTCGCCAACGATATTGATGTCCTGGGCAGCCAGCTCCTTGAGGATGGCGAACATCAACTCCTGCTTGCGCATGGTCGATGCGTTCTCGACCTCGAGTTCCTCGGCAAATGCCAAGAGTTCAGCCGGGGACTTGGCCTTGAGCTCACTGAGCTTGATATTCTGCATGTAGCGAAACGACCCTAGAGGGATATCGGTAAGACTGGACAGTCGAATAAGGGGAAATTTCGGCACCGCGCAGCAACCGGGGTGGTCGCGCAATCAGGGGATGCCTTGTCCCCATGTAGCGTGATCCGCGGCCCGTTTCAAGTTCAAAGCAAATTGTCAAAATCGATTCACGTGAAACTTCGGGCGGTCCCGCCTGGCAAATCTCTCCGATGGAAAGATTTGAGGCGAGAAGGCCATGAGAGCTATGCCCGTATGGCAAGACAGCAAGTTTAGCCGATCCCTCAGAACGGCTTCACAATCACCGCGATGACGATGACGATCGCCATGACGAAGGGGATCTCGTTGATAGCGCGGTAAAATGTATGCGGCCGCGTGTTGCGATCGTCCTTGAAGGCCCGCAGCATCGACCCGTACCAGCCATGCACAGCGCTGAGCGCGATGACCATCGCCGCCTTGAGCCACATCCACCCCTGAGAAAAATCAACAATGCCGAAGCCGAAGGCCAGCCACAGTCCGAACAGCCAGGTGGCGAGCATTGCCGGGGTGATGATGCCACGATAAAGCCGGCGCTCCATGATTTTGAAGGTCTCGGCCTTGTCCGAACCCACCGCTGCTTCGGCGTGATAGACGAATAGGCGCGGCAGATACATCATTCCTGCCATCCAGGCGATAACCGAGACGACATGCAGCGCCTTGACCCATTCATACATGGCGAACTCCTCACCAGTTCAGCAGCGCCTGTCAGCCGCACTTGACCAATTCAACCAGCCGTTCGACATGCGCGATCGGGGTCTCGGGGACAATGCCGTGTCCCAGATTGAAGATATGCGGCCGATTCGCGAAGCCCTCGATAATGGCGCGGGCCTGGCTTTCCATGGCCTCACCACCGACCACCAGCCGCAGCGGATCAAGATTGCCCTGCACAGCAAGCTCGGGCGGCAGATGCGTATTGACGAAATCGATCGGCGTGGCGAAGTCGATCCCCAGCGCATTGATCCCGGTGGCCTCCGCATAGCGCCGGAGATTGCCTGCCGCGCCGCGCGGAAACCCGATCACCGGTGCATTGGGGACCCGCTGACGCAGGCCTTCGACAATCCGCCGGTTGGGTTCCATGACCTGACGGACAAAACTGGCATCGTCCAGATTGAGCGCCCAGCTTTCGAAAAGCTGCACCACATCGGCGCCCGCCTCGAACTGTCCCGCGAGATAGTCGATGGAGGTGTCCACCAGAGTATCGATCAGCTTGTCAAAAGCCTTTGGGTGCTCCAGCGCAAACCGGCGCGCCGTCCATTGATCCGGCGAGCCTCGACCGCCCAGCATATAGGTCGCCACCGTCCAGGGGGCACCACAGAAGCCAATCAAGGTCTTCTGGGCGGGCAGTGTAGCGCGAAGTCGGCGCAGCGTTTCAAATACCGGTGCCAGATGGCTCATCGCCCGATCCCGATCGAGGCCATCAATGCCTTTTTCGTCGAGCGGCTCGAGCAAGGGGCCCTCGCCTGTCGCAAAGCGCACGCTCTGTCCCAGGGCGTCCGGGATCACCAGAATGTCGGAAAACAGAATGGCTGCGTCCAGATCGAAGCGCCGTAGCGGCTGCAGTGTAACTTCGACGGCCAGTTCGGGCGTGTAACACAGTTCGAGGAAACCGTCGGTCTGTGCCCGGGTCTGCCGATATTCGGGCAGATAGCGTCCGGCCTGGCGCATGATCCAGATCGGGGGGCGTTCCTGACGCTGTCCCAACACCGTGGCAAGCAATGGTTTGTGCGTCACCGGAGCCATGGGTTCATCCCTTCCAAAACCCTATAAAGAGTCTTTCTTGCTTCGCTTCTTTATCTTTATGGCGGTGTTTAGCTGCAATTCCTCGTCACCCACAATCGAGCGATGAAGTGACACTTGCGCGCAGGGGATGGTTAACGGGGTGTGAATCAAGTTCAAACTCTTACTGAAGTCTTAACGCGCCCAATTCATTAACGAGAGGTTAATCCGGCCTTTGCCGAGTCAATGATTCGATTCCGGGTGTGGATGAGCCTGCGCATATCTTTCTATCGCCCGAGCTAGCTTTCCCCAGACCTTTCCACGCCCCTGCTTCGCCGGGCTCCGAATTCAACTGTTAACAAATTCTTAGCCAAGGGGGACAAGTTTGGTCCCGGGCCAGACTTGCACGACCAGATCACAGATCGGCCTTGAGCTGGGGATGACAGTGTGGAAAAACTGCTCTCCATGCTGATCCTTGCTTCCGCCAGTGCCACCCGCAAAGCCTTGCTGGACAAGGCCGGATTGCGCTTTGCCGCCATGCCGGCAGAACTTGACGAGCGGCAGGTCGAAAACCAGGCGCTCGAGGCCGGCGGCGATGCCCGTGATGTTGCCTTGCTGCTGGCGCGGCACAAGGCCGAAGCGGTTTCCCGGGACCGGCCCGGCGATCTGGTGATCGGCGCCGATCAGACGCTGGCGCTGGGTCTTGAACTTTTACACAAGCCGGTTTCGCGAGTGGATGCTGTCACGCAACTCGAGCATCTGCGTGGCAAGACCCACCGGCTGCACGCTGCTGTCACCCTGGTGCGGGACGGGCATCTTCTCTGGTCCGATCTCCAGACGGCGGAGCTGACCATGCGGGATTTTTCTGCCGAGGAGCGCGATCACGTGCTCGATCTGGAAGGAGAGGCAAGTCTTGCCTCGGTCGGCAGCTATCGCCTGGAAGGTCCCTCCATTCGCCTGTTCGAAACCGTGGCCGGCGACTATTTCACCATTCTGGGCCTGCCGCTGCTTCCGCTGCTGGCCGCATTGCGCGACATCGCGCCTGAGCTCTTGTACGCTCGGGATTGAACCAAGGATCCAGCATTGACCACCAGGGCATTTGTTATCGGGCACCCCATTGCCCATTCCCGTTCGCCCTTGATCCATGGAAGCTGGCTGGCTGAACACAATATTGCAGGTACCTACGAGGCTATCGATGTCGACCCGGTCGCATTGTCTGATTTTTTCGCCCGCCTGCGCGCCGGGGAATTTGCCGGCGGCAATGTGACCATTCCCCACAAGGAAGCGGTCTTTGCCCTTTGCGACAGCGTTGATGCGTTGGCGCGGGTCATCGGCGCGGTCAACACGCTGGTGGTGCAGGACGGCAAGGTGCGTGGCACCAATACCGACTATCTCGGCTTTCTGGGCAATCTTGACGCCAATGCACCCGGGTGGTCCGACGGCTCCAAAGACGCCGTCGTCATTGGGGCCGGCGGCGCGGCGCGTGCCGTACTGGTTGCCCTGCGGCGCCGCTATGGCGGCAAGGTCCATGTGCTCAACCGCACGCTGGCCAATGCCCAGGCGCTGATTGAGGAAATTGACGGGCCATTCGAAGCCCATGGCTTTGATGCCTATGCCGAATTGGCCCCGAGCACGGACCTGGTTGTCAATACCAGCTCCATCGGCATGCATGGCACGCGCTTTGACTGGCTCGATATGAGCCTTCTGTCCAAATCGGCATTGGTGACTGACATTGTCTATACCCCGCTCGAAACCCCTCTTCTGGCTGCGGCCAGGGCCGAGGGATTGCGCACTGTGGACGGGCTGGGCATGCTGCTGCATCAGGCCGTGCCGGGCTTTGCTGCCTGGTTCGGGGTCGAACCAGAGGTGACACCGGCCTTGCGGGCGCGGATCGAAGCAACACTGGATCATTGAACCATGCGGCGGATCGGCATCACCGGATCGATCGCGACCGGCAAGTCGACCTTGCTCGGTGCCTTTGCCAAATGTGGCGTGCCCGTCTTCTCGGCAGACGAGGCGGTAGCGCAGCTCTATGCCGGTGCGGCCGTCGCGCCTGTCGAGGCGCTGTTCCCCGGTGTTGCGGACAACGGCGTCATCGACCGCGCCGAACTGGCGCGGCGCCTAGCCGCCGATCCCTCCGGTTTCCTGCGTCTTGAAGCCATTGTCCACCCGCTGGTGCGCAACGCAATCGCTAACTTTCTTGATGAAGCAGAAGCGCATGGTCATGCCCTGGCGGCCGTCGAGGTGCCGTTACTGTTTGAAAGCGGCCATGATTATGGTTTCGATACCATCGCGGTGACCCACGTGGACGAGGTGGTACAGCGCGAGCGGATTCTCGCCCGGCCCGGCATGACCGTGGAAAAGATGGAGACCCTGCTTGCCCGCCAGATGCCACAGGCCGAAAAGAAGGAACGCGCTGACTGGCTCTTTGACACCACCGTGCCGATCCCGATGATCGAGGCAGAAGTGGCAGAGCTGGTGCGCAAATTGCGTGCAGAACGGCAGGACGGATGATCAGGGAAATCGTGCTCGATACCGAAACCACGGGCCTCTCGCCGCAGGGCGGCGATCGGTTGGTGGAAATCGGCTGTGTCGAGCTCATCAATCACATCCCGACCGGCAAGAATTTTCACGTCTATATCAATCCTGAACGCTCAATGCCCGAAGAGGCATTTCGCGTGCATGGTCTGGGCGACGCCTTTCTGGCCGACAAGCCGCTTTTCAAGGCGGTGGCGGAGGATTTCCGCGCCTTTATCGGCGATGCCACGCTGGTCATCCACAATGCGCCCTTTGACATGGGCTTTCTCAACGCCGAAATGGAATGGGCCGGACTACCGCGCCTTGCCAATGCGGTGATCGACACTGTCATGGTCGCCCGGCAGAAGCATCCGGGTGCCCGCGTCAGCCTTGATGCGCTGTGCAAGCATTACGGGATCGACAATTCCCGACGCACCCTGCATGGCGCGCTGCTCGATAGCGAGATCCTGGCCGAAGTCTATCTCGAGCTAATCGGTGGCAAGCAGGTGAGCCTGGCCCTGGTGGCCGAGGTGGAAACGGCATCCAGCGGCATGGGCCAGACCCGCATTGCGGTAGCCCAGCGCCCCAATCCATTGCCCGGCCGGCTCAGCGCGGCTGAAGCGCATGCCCACGAGGCCTTCATTGAACAGATGGGTGAGAACGCCATCTGGGCCAGATATGAGCAAAGCGCTGCCGCTGAATAGGATCAGCCACTCGACATGATAAGGCCCCGGCGGGAGACCGGGGCCCATATTTTGTTCGCAATGCTGTTTGCGATCAGTTCGGCTTGGGTGCCTCGGCGGCGGCGTCGGCAGCCTGAGCGCCACCCTGCTGCTGGGCCAGCTTCGCCAAGTTCTGGCGATAGATCGCCGAGAAATCCACCGGCTCCATCATCAGCGGCGGGAAGCCGCCCTGCTGCGTCACGCTGGCCAGCACCTGGCGTGCAAACGGGAAGATCAGCCGCGGGCATTCAATCATCAGCAGTGGGGAAAGCTGGTTTTCCGGCACGTTCTTGATGCGGAAAATGCCGCCATAGACCAGCTCGACATTGAACAGCACGGTCTCTTCGCGATTGGCCTTGGCATTGAGCGTGAGCTCGATGGCATAGATCTCGTCGCTCTGCTTCTTGACGCCGACCGAGATCGACACATTGAACGCCGGATTGGCACCGCCGCCCAGAAGCGTTGCGGGCGCGCCGGGGTTTTCGAAGGAGAGGTCACGAATGTACTGACCCACGAGGTTCATGCTGGGGGCAGTGCCGGGCTGCGGCGCTGCCGCGCCCTGGGTGTCATCGGCCATTATTTGGTCCTTCTAGATGGCTAGGTTCGAGGCAATTATGGCGGTGTGGCTAGCACTTTTGGCCGACGCGAACAAGCTTGCCCCCTATTCGCGGCGATCCCGCCAGTCATCATCCTTAAGCTCGATGGCGCGCGTTTCGTCGTCCTGTTCGTCCCGGGACGCGTCATGGCGGCGATAGCTGGTGGTGGTTTCAACCACCCGCACCCGGCCCGCCAGGGCCGAAAACAGCCAGCCCCTGACCGGTGGTATCAGCAGGGAAAGCGCCATCACATCGCTAAGAAAGCCCGGCAGCACCAGAAGGATGGCCGCCAGCCCGATTAGCATGGCGTCGAACATGGTGCGCCCGGGAATGGTGCCTGCATTGACATTGTTGCGCAGCCGCGAAAGCGTGCTCAGGCCCTGCTGGCGCAACAGCAACCCGCCGGCAAGTGCTGCCAGGATCACCAGTGCGAGTGTCGGGAACAGGCCGATGGCGCGGCCGACAATGATGAACACGGCGATTTCCAGAAGCGGCAAAGCCAGGAAGGAAAGGGCAATCAGGCGGGCCAATTTCGGCTCCTCGCAGGAGTTTTGTTCACCTCGGACGCGGCAAAAACGCAACTCGCCCCATCGTGAACTGGTTTCGGGCTAAAGCTTTGCCTATATATAGGCCAGATATGGCGCACAACGAGCGCCAGCGAACAGTTTTTTGTCGACGCCTCATATTCAAGGTGCCCGCTACATGGCCGAATTCCTCGATCTGCCGACCCTGATTGCCATCGCCGTTGCTGTCTTTGTGCTGTTCCGGCTGCGCTCTGTGCTGGGCACGCGCACCGGCAATGAGCGCCCGCCCATCGACCGGAGCCGTTCGACCCCGACGGAAAAACAGGCTGCGGCCAATGAAGAAACGGTGGTGCCGTTGCGGCCCCGTGCGGCCCAGCCCGATCTTGACGATGAGCGCCGCGCCCGCAAGCTCGAAGCCGAGATCGAACAGGCGGCCGCCGGCAACGCACCGCTCGCGGCTGGTCTCAAGGCGGTGGCCGAAGTCGATCCGGGCTTCTCGCCCAAGAGCTTCCTTGAGGGCGCCAAGCAGGCCTATGAAATGATCGTTACGGCCTTCGCCGAGGGCGATCGCCAGACGCTCAAGAACCTGCTCGACAAGCCCATTTTCGAGAGTTTCCAGCGCGCCATTGTCGATCGCGAGGCCGAGGGCAAGACGGTGGACTTCACCTTTGTCGGCCTGCCCAAGGTGTCGATTGTCGACGCTGAATTCGACAAGAAGGACGTCAATGTGACGGTCGACTTCCATGCCGAGGTCGTCTCGGCCACGCGCGACAAGGACGGCAATCTGGTCGAGGGCAATGCCGATCAGGTCCAGACCATTGCCGATGAATGGACCTTCTCGCGCAATCCCAAATCCCGCGACCCCAACTGGAAGGTGATCGCCACCAGCCAGCTCGATTGATCGCAGTCGGCAGGCTGAACCATGTCCAAACGCGGCTCCAGGCGCCTGCCGCATGACTTTCATCTCTGGACCACCGTGGCCGCCACGGTCGAGCCGCTGCGGCGCAAGGGCCTGTTGAAAATGGGAGCCGGTCCCTTGCCGGTGCCTGAAGCTGATCCCGAGCCGGTCGTCAAGGCGCCGCCCGGACCGCGCAAACCCGCCAAGCCGTTTCTGCCGCCCTATCAGGCGCCCGCCTCCGGCACGCCGGCGGCCGAACGGGCCGTCGACCCGGCCATCCACAAGAAGGTGCGGCGCGGACGCATTGAGATCGATGGCAAGATCGATCTGCACGGTATGACCCAGACTGAAGCCCGCGAGGTGCTGCGGCGCTATATCGGGGCGCGGGCGGCACGGGGGGACCGGACCATCTTGGTCATCACCGGCAAGGGCGCAAAGACCGACAATGACTATATCGCGGCCATGACCGAGCGCGGCATTTTGCGTACCATGCTGCCCATCTGGCTGAGCGAACCAGGCCTGTCGCATCTGGTATCCGGCTGGAGTGTCGCCGCGCGCGGTCATGGCGGAGAGGGGGCGTGGTATGTGCGCCTGCGGCGCCAATGACGCCGCTGGGCGCCAAATTGCGGGCCATGCGCGAAGCCCGCGGCATTTCGCTCAAGGAAATGGCGGCGGCCCTCAACGTCTCAAGCGCCTATCTTTCGGCGCTGGAACACGGCAAGCGTGGCCAGCCCACATCCTTCCTGCTCCACCGCATCATCGCCTTCTTCAACGTTATCTGGGACGAGGCCGAGGAACTCCAGCGCCTGGCCGAGATTTCCGACCCCAAGGTGACGATCAATACCGGGGGCCTGGCGCCAGAGGCGACCGAACTGACCAATCGTCTGCGCGATGATATCAGCCGGCTGGAGGCCGAGGATTTGAAATTCCTGCGCGATGAAGTGGTCAAGCGGGCCAACAGGAAGCGGTAGGCCGACCTTTTCCCTTCTCCCGCAAGGGGAGAAGGGTGATCGAGTTCGTGGCCGCTACAACACGAACTTGCTCAGATCCGTATCGCCAGCCAGGGCGCCGACCTTGTCGCGGACAAAGGCGGCGTCGATGGTGACCGTCTCCCCGGACTTGTCCGGCGCGTCAAAGGAGATTTCCTCCACCAGCCGCTCCATGACCGTCTGCAGGCGCCGCGCACCGATATTCTCAACCGAGGAATTGACCAGCACGGCCGCATCGGCAATCGCCTCGATGGCGTCCTTGGTGATGCTGAGCGTCACCCCTTCAGTGCCCATCAGCGCCACATATTGCTTGATCAGGCTCGCCTCGGTGTCCGAGAGAATGCCAATGAAGTCCTCACGCGTGAGCGCCTTCAGTTCCACCCGGATCGGCAGGCGGCCCTGCAGTTCGGGCAGCAGGTCACTGGGCTTGGAGACGTGGAAAGCGCCCGAGGCAATGAACAAGATATGGTCGGTCTGGACCGGCCCATATTTTGTGGCAACGGTGGTGCCTTCGATCAGCGGCAGCAGATCGCGCTGCACACCTTCGCGGGACGGCCCGCCCTGTGCGCCGCCTTCGCGGTGGGCGACCTTGTCGATCTCGTCGATAAAGACAATGCCGTGGTTCTCCACCAGCTCGATAGCCTCGGCCTTGAGCTGATCCTGGTCGAGCAGTTTGTCAGCCTCCTCGGCCACCAGCGGCTCATAGGCATCCTGGACCTTGATCTTGCGCTTGACCCCGCGCCCGCCCATGGCCTGCTTGAACATGTCGGAAAGGTTGATCATGCCGATGCCGCCATTGGGCATGCCGGGGATTTCGAATCCGCCGCTGCTGGCCGAGGGCTGCATCTCGATCTCGATTTCCTTGTCGTCGAGCTCATTGCCGCGCAGCTTGGCGCGGAAGCTTTCGCGCGTGGACGGCGTAGCCGAGGTGCCGACCAGCGCATCGAGCACGCGCTCTTCGGCATTGTGGTGGGCCTGGGCCTGCACATCGCGGCGGCGCCGATCCCTGAGGACAGTGATGCCCGCCTCGACAAGGTCGCGAACAATCTGCTCGACATCGCGGCCGACATAGCCGACCTCGGTGAACTTGGTGGCCTCCACCTTGACGAAGGGAGCCTGGGCCAACCGGGCAAGACGGCGCGAAATCTCGGTCTTGCCCACGCCGGTCGGCCCGATCATCAGAATATTCTTGGGCGTCACCTCGCGCCTGAGATCGGGCGAAAGCTGCTGCCGGCGCCAGCGATTGCGCAAGGCAACGGCAACGGCACGCTTGGCATCGGCCTGGCCGACAATATGACGGTCAAGCTCGGAGACGATCTCGCGCGGGGAGAAGTTGGTTTCACTCATTTTGGGTCACTTTCGATCGGTGCCTTGTCCAGGAAGCGCACCATCAGGTGTTCGTCGATAAATCGACCGTTCACGAAGAGATAGCGGGGCTCGGTGCCATAGGTTTCAAAGCCCAGCCGCTTGTAGAGCTTGATGGCCGGAATGTTCTCAGACCAGACGCCGAGATGAATCTGCAGCACATGGTGCCGTGCATGATCCACCAGATGCTCGACCAGGGCCTGCGCCATGCCCGAACCGCGATGTTCGGGCCGCACATAGACCTGAATCATCCAGCCGCGATGCTGCTCCTTGGCGCCCTCATTGCGCAAGAAGGCATTGATGCCGCCCAGACGGCCATCGGGCAGGACGGCGCCGAAGATTGTCAGTGTTTCCAGCGTCTGAACGATTTCAGCATCGGACTTTTGCGCAAAGCCCTCGGCCGTCGAGACAAAAGCCTCGGGATGGTTGGCCAGCGCCTCGTGGCGGATGGCGCGATAGGCCGCCGCATCCTCCATGCCCAGACGCTTAACAACAAAGCTCACGCGTCGAGCTCGATGGTTTCGACCGTCACATTGCCATTGGTATAGACGCAGATTTCCTCGGCGATCTTCATGGCGCGGCGGGCGATATCCTCGGCATCAAGCTCTGTGGCCTGATGCAGGGCAAGCGCCGCCGAGTGCGCGTAATTGCCGCCCGAGCCAATGGCGATGACGCCGTGATCGGGGGTCAGCACATCACCCGTCCCGGTCAGTACCAGCGTATCGGTCTTGTCGGCTACGATCATCATGGCTTCGAGCTTGCGCAGATAGCGGTCGGTGCGCCAATCCTTGGCCAGTTCCACGGCGGCGCGCATCAACTGGTCGGGATATTGCTCGAGCTTGGTTTCGAGCCGCTCGAACAGGGTGAAGGCATCCGCGGTGGAGCCGGCAAAACCGCCGATCACCTTGCCATCGGCCAGCCGCCGCACCTTCTTGGCGCTGTGCTTCATCACCGTCTGGCCCATCGAGACCTGGCCGTCGCCGGCCACCACCACCTTGTTGCCCTTGCGGACCGAAACGATGGTCGTGCCGTGCCAGCCGGGAAAATTATTGTCACTCATTGGAAAAGATACTCCGAACTGTTGGCTGATATTTAGGGGTGCGAACCCAGATTGCAACAGACGTGCCCAAGCGCCGCACGGTCCCTGGACCTGCGGATATCAAGACAGAGCGGTGTCCCGAGACGGCATATCGTCCCTGAAACTAAAAAACTGAGACGAAAGCCGCCTCGGGAACGCTTGCCATTCGCGCATAGCGCTCAAGGCCTTCTGGACTGGCCCGGCTCCACCGGAGCCGCGCCTTCGCTGCGCGAACCGTCTGCGAAGTTTCTCGATAGAGGGTAACTTGGAAGGCTGTCCGGCACGGCCGCGCTGACGCGAGAGCAATGGGTGGGAGTATGCGGCAGGTTTTGGGCGCGGGGATAAGTGGCGGGCTAACCCAATCTTCACGCGAACCTGCCTATCTGCTAGTCAAGCCCCGAATGACCGGAGACCCTAGCCGATGCGTACCGCAATGATCGCCCGCAAGACCAACGAGACCGAGATCGCCGTCTCGATCAATCTCGATGGCACCGGTGCGCACCGGATGCAGACCGGCATCGGCTTTTTCGATCACATGCTGGACCAGCTCAGCCGCCATTCGCTGATCGACATGGATGTGAGCTGCAAGGGCGATCTGCATATCGACTTCCACCACACGGTCGAAGATGTCGGCATTGCGCTGGGCCAGGCGGTCAAAGAGGCCCTTGGCGATAAGAAGGGTATACGCCGCTATGCGAGCTGTGACCTGCCCATGGACGGCACGCTGACCCGCGCGGCGCTGGATGTGTCCGGCCGCGCTTTCCTGGTGTTCAAGGCGGAATTCAGCCAGAACAAGATCGGCGAGATCGACACCGAACTGTTCCGCGAGTTTTTCCAGGCGCTGGCGATCAATGCCGGGATCACGCTGCATGTCGAGAATTTCTACTTCGATAACAACCACCATCTGGCCGAGTCGATGTTCAAGGGGGTGGCGCGCGCCCTGCGCGAGGCGGTCGAGATCGATCCGCGCACAGCCGACCGGGTGCCCAGCACCAAGGGCGTGCTTTAGCTTTGGTGAAAGCCGTCCGCGTGGCTCGAGGCTTTGCTACGCAAAGCGTCTCACCATGAGGGCTTCGAACGATCAGCATTCTCGGTAGTCCTCCTCCTGAGGTGCCGCGAAGGGTGAGGACGACCGTCACCGCCCTTCCCCCTCTGCGCATTTTGCACTAAGGGGACCCCATCTTGCCCTTGGAGTGTCCCGTGACCCTCTACGCCATTCTCAGATCCGATACCGGTGCCCTGCCCCAGGCGGTGCCCGAGAAATTCTCCTGGTATGCCGCGCTGCTGCCGCCCGTGCATGCACTGGCCCATCGGCTCTGGGGACAGCTTGTGCTGTTCGTACTGTGGATCGTGGCGCTGGTTTTCGCCGCCCCCTATATCGGCGCCGATGCGGTAATCTGGCTTTATATCCTGCTCGCCATCGCCTGCGGCTTTGCTGCGCCGGGCGCGCAACAGCGGGCGCTCAAGCGGCGCGGCTATGCTGCCGCCGGCTATCGCTATGCCACGGATGCTGATCTGGCGCGGGTCGCCAGCCTGGAGAACAATCCATGAGCACAATCGCCATCATCGATTATGGCGCGGGCAATCTGCACTCGGCCGCCAAAGCCTTTGAGCGTGTGGCTGCCGAGCGGGGCCAGGGCGATGTGATCAACGTGACCTCTGATCCGCAAATCGTGCGGCTGGCCGATCGCATCATGCTGCCCGGCGTTGGCGCCTTTGCCGATTGCAAGGCAGGTCTCGATGCCGTCACCGGCATGGTCGAGGTGTTGGAAGAGCGCGTCATCAAGGGCGGTGTGCCATTTCTGGGCGTCTGCGTCGGCATGCAATTGCTGGCCAGTGAGGGCCGGGAAAAGACGGTGACCCAGGGCCTGGGCTGGATTCCCGGCGCGGTGGAAAAAATCACGCCCGCCGACCCGACCCTCAAGATCCCCCATATGGGCTGGAACACCATCACGGTGACGCGCCCGCATGCGCTGCTCGACGGGATCGAAACGGGCCCCAATGGGCTGCACGCCTATTTCGTCCATTCCTATCACCTCAAGACCGACCGCGCCGAAACGCTGATCGCCACCACCGATTATGGCGGGGCGCTGACCGCCTGCGTTGGCCGCGACAATATATTCGGCACCCAGTTCCACCCGGAAAAAAGCCAGGCGCTGGGTTTGAAACTGATCGAGAATTTCCTGGGATGGACACCATGATCCTCTTCCCCGCCATCGACCTCAAGGACGGCCAGTGCGTGCGCCTGAAACTTGGCGACATGAACGAAGCCACGGTCTTCAACGACGATCCGGCCGCGCAGGCCAAGAGCTTTGAGGACCAGGGCTTTGAATATCTGCACGTGGTCGATCTCAACGGCGCCTTTGCCGGCGAGAGCGTCAATGGCGCGGCGGTCGAAGCCATCCTCAAGACGGTGAATTTTCCCGTCCAGCTCGGTGGCGGCATCCGCAATCTGGGGCATATTGAAGCCTGGCTCGACAAGGGTCTCAGCCGGGTCATTCTCGGCACCGTCGCGGTGCGCGATCCGGCGCTGGTGAAAGAGGCGGCCCAAAAATGGCCCGGCCAGGTCGCCGTCGGCATTGATGCGCGTAAGGGCATGGTGGCCGTCGAGGGCTGGGCCGAGACCTCCGAGCTTTCGGTGATCGAACTGGCCAGGCGCTTCGAGGGCGCTGGTGTAGCCGCGATTATCTACACCGATATTGATCGCGACGGCGTCCTGGCCGGGATCAATTGGGACTCCACGCTTGAGCTGGCGCGGGCAACCTCGGTCCCGGTCATCGCTTCGGGCGGTCTTGCCTCGATGGACGATATCGAGCGCATGACGCATCCCGACTATCAGGTGCTTGAAGGCGCCATTTCCGGCCGGGCGCTCTATGACGGGCGCATTGATTCACGTGAAGCATTGGCGAAGTTGAGGGCGGCATGAGCACGGAACAGCCGGTAAACTTTCCCTGGCGGGTCTACTGGCTGCTGTTTGGCGTGATCGTTCTGTTCGCCCTGGCCCCCATCTTTTCTGCTCTGTTTTCCGGCCTGCTGGCCGAGGTCAATGGCTGCACCCTGACCGAGCACGACATGCATCCCTGCATGATTGGGGATTTCGAATTTGGCGGGGTCATCAGCTTCTTCTTTGTGCTGGGCCTGTTCGCCCTGGCCACCCTGCCGCTGGGCGGGGGTGCACTGATCGTCTGGCTGGCCACACTCATCATCCATCGCATCGCCTGGGGGCGGATGCAGAAGGGTTCGACACCATGAGCCTCAAGACCCGTATCATTCCCTGTCTCGACGTGGCCGGCCCGCGACGCCCGCAGCGCAGCCAGGACGCGCAAAACGAAAAAGGATGCCGCCGGTGACCCTCAAGACACGTATCATCCCCTGCCTCGATGTGGCCGGCGGCCGCGTGGTGAAGGGTGTCAATTTTGTCGATCTGATCGATGCCGGCGATCCGGTGGAAGCCGCCATGGCTTATGACGCGGCCGGGGCGGACGAGCTGACCTTTCTCGACATCACCGCGAGCCATGAAGGCCGCGACACGATTTTCGACGTGGTGGCGCGCACCGCAGAGCATTGCTTCATGCCGGTGACGGTGGGTGGCGGCGTTCGGAGCATCGAGGATATCCGCAAGCTGCTCCTGGCCGGGGCCGACAAGGTGGCGATCAATTCCGCGGCCGTGAACGATCCCGATTTCATCGCGCGGGCCGCCGACAAGTTCGGCAATCAGTGCATTGTGGTTTCGGTCGATGCCAAGCAGCGGCTGGGCCAGCGCGCGGGTGGTGACAACCGGTCCGAATGGGAGATCCATACCCATGGCGGGCGCAAGCCGACCGGCATCGACGCGGTCGAATTTGCTGCTCGCATGGTCGAGCGCGGCGCCGGCGAATTGCTGGTGACCTCGATGGACCGGGACGGCACCAAGTCCGGTTTCGATCTCGAACTGACCCGGTCCATTGCCGACAGCGTCGAAGTGCCGGTGATCGCCTCGGGCGGCGTCGGGACGCTGCAGCACCTGGTCGATGGGGTCAAGCAAGGCCATGCCAGCGCCGTGCTGGCCGCCTCGATCTTTCACTTCGGCACCTTCACCATCCCCGAGGCCAAGCGCTACATGGCCGAGCATGGCATCGCGATGCGCCTCGACAGCGCGGCTTAAGTTCAATTGCAGGCGGTCCGATTTCCGCCAATGGTCCGCACTGAGGAGACCAGCCCGACATGACCCTTGAAGACCTCGAAGCGCGCATTGCCCAACGCGCCGCTGCCTCGCCGGAAGACAGCTACACCGCCAAGCTGATTGCCCGCGGCACCAACAAGGCCGCCCAGAAGCTGGGCGAGGAAGCCACCGAGGCGGTGATTGCCGCGGTCACCCATGATCGCGCCGAGCTGGTCAAGGAAAGCGCCGATCTGCTCTATCATCTGCTGGTGGTGCTCAAGGCCGAAGGCGTGCCGCTGTCCGAAGTGATGGCCGAACTCGACAGCCGCACCGCCCAGTCGGGCCTGGCCGAAAAGGCCGCCCGCAAGGACAATACCTGATGGCCAAGCGTCTCCCGGGGCTCGACCCCTATCGCAGCTTCACCAAGGACCAGTGGAGCGATCTGCGCAACGGCCAGCCCATGACCCTGAATGCCGACGACATCGATCGGCTGCGCGCCCTGACCGACCCCATCTCGCTGGCCGAGGCCGAAGAAATCTATCTGCCGCTCTCCCGCCTGCTCGCCTATTATGTCGAGGCGATCCAGGGCCTGCACGATGTCTCCTCGCGCTTTCTCAACACGCCGGGCGACAAGGTGCCCTTCATCATCGGCGTGGCCGGCTCGGTGGCGGTGGGCAAGTCGACCACCTCGCGCATCTTGCGCGCTTTGCTCAGCCGCTGGCCGTCGAGCCCCAAGGTCGACCTGGTGACCACCGACGGGTTCCTCTATCCCAACAAGGTGCTCGAAGCGCGCGGACTGATGCAGCGCAAGGGCTTTCCGGAAAGCTATGACCGGGCCCGCTTCGTCAATTTTCTGGGCGACATCAAATCGGGCAAGGCCAAGGTCTCGGTGCCGGTCTATTCGCACCTGGTCTATGACGTGGTGCCGGGCGAAGAGGTGATCATCGAGCGCCCCGATATTCTGATTGTCGAGGGGCTCAATATTCTCCAGCCCGGCGAATTGCCGCGCGACGGCAAGCCGATCCTGTTCGCCTCGGACTTTATCGATTTCTCGATCTATATCGACGCCGATGTAAATGATCTGCGCGATTGGTACCTCACCCGCTTCTTCCGTCTGCGCGAAACCGCCTTCCGCGATCCAACCTCGTTTTTCCGGAAATTCTCGGAAATGAGCGAGGAGGAGGCGGGTGCGTTCGGTCGCAATGTGTGGGAGACGATCAACCTGCCCAATCTGCTCGAAAACGTGCTGCCGACGCGTGGCCGCGCCGATCTGATCCTCAAAAAGGGCAAGGACCACCGGGTCGAGGAGGTCAAGCTCAAGCGGCTTTAGCGCGTCGTTGCTATTGGCTCTTGGCGATCACGCAAAACCCGTTTCCGAAGGGATCGGCACAAAAGGCCACCGGCCTTGGGCCCATATCAAGCAGCAATTGCTCGATCTGCCCGCCGGCCTCTTTGATCTTTTGGACCATCGGCATCAGGCGTTCGACATGGAAGTCGAGATGGACCGGAGTCCAGTGCCGCGCGTAACGCCGGGTCTCGCCTTTTGTGGGTGAGCTTTCGGTGCCCTCGGCCTTGCCGTGGATACACATGCTGACATTGCCCGCATTGAGCACGGCCATCGTGGCAAAGGGCCGCGCGACCTCCTCGAACCCGAACACGACTTGATAGAAGGCCAAGCCTGCATCGAGCGATGGCACATCGATGCTAACATTGACGGTGATGTCCTGCGTCATTCTGTTCCCTCGTTTGCAGTTCTATACCGGTACAACGAAGGGCTTTGGGCCATATCGACAGCGAGCGCTTAATACGTCCCGTGTTGGGGTTGGCTCAGGATGATCAGGTTTCCATCCGGATCGCGCAGCTTGGCGGTCTTGAAGAAATCCCCGATCGCCTTGGCCACCGGCTTGATGCCATGCAATTCGAGCCGCGCCAGCTCGTCGGCAATGTCATCCACGATCAGCATGCAGACGCTGGCTCCGGCCCGGTCCTCATCGGTCATCACATGCACCCAGCCGCCGCCGGGCAGTTTCCATTCGGCCACATCGACCATGGTGCGCGCGTCGGCTGGGCGGCCGAACAGATATTCATACCAGACCAGGGAATGCCCGAGATCTTCGACAGCAATTCCGGCCAGCACATTGGTGAGGCTCATGGACAGGTCCACTTTCTCTTCTTGCTTTTACCGAATCCTAGCACAGGCAGATGGTTCCGGGCATCCCGGTTGGCGGGGCGGCAACGCGCTGCTATAGGGCAAGACAATTGCAGGGAGTTCTTGGCATGACCAGATTGCGCATTATCGTGGCCGGAGCCGGTGGGCGCATGGGCATTGCCAATATTGCCGCCGTCGCCGCCCATGACGGGGTGGAGCTGGTCGGCGCGCTGGACCGGTCCGGCTCGGCCGCTATCGGCAAGGACGCCGGAACGCTTGCCGGCCTTGATGCGCTGGGCGTGCCGGTCAGCGATGACGCTGCGGCACTTCTTGACCAGGCCGATGCCATTATCGATTTTACCGCGCCGGCCGCCAGCGTGGCGCTGGCCCAACAGGCGGCAGCACACGGCTTGATCCACATCATCGGCACGACGGGCTGCACCGAAACCGACGATGCTGCGATCGCTGCAGCGGGCGCCGCCGGGGCGCGGATCGTCAAGTCGGGTAATTTTTCCCCCGGCATGGTGGCGCTGACCGTGCTGGTCGAAAAGGCCGCAAGGGCACTCAGTGACTATGATGTCGAAGTGCTCGAAATGCACCACAACAAAAAGGTCGATGCCCCCTCGGGCACAGCCCTGATGCTGGGCGAGGCCGCGGCGCGGGGCCGCAATATTAGTCTGAAAGATCATTCGGTGCGTGTGCGCGACGGCCATACCGGACCGCGTGAAGCCGGCACGATCGGCTTTGCCACGCTGCGCGGCGGCAATGTCATTGGCGATCACATGGTGATCCTGGCCGGGCAGTCCGAGCGCATCGAACTCAACCACCGGGCGCAGGACCGCACCATCTATGCCAATGGCGCAGTGAAAGCGGCGCTCTGGGCCGCCGGGCAGCAGCCGGGGCTGTATTCCATGGCCGACGTCCTCGGCCTTGCCGACTGAGTTTTTTGCGCCCTGTGTGCAGGGCCTTCCACGAAACATAAATACAAGGGACCAAAAAAACATGAGCGGAACACTGATCCTGGTGCGTCATGGCCAGAGCGAATGGAACCTCAAGAACCTCTTTACCGGCTGGCGCAATCCGGGCCTGACCGAAAAGGGGATCGATGAAGCCCGCGCGACCGGCAAGGGCCTCAAAGCGGCCGGCATCGAACCGGACTTCTACTACACTTCCGCCCTGCGCCGGGCGCAGCACACGCTGGACCTGATGCTCGAGGAGATGGGCATCCAGAACGTCACCATCACTCGCAATATTGCGCTTAACGAGCGCGACTATGGCGATCTGGCGGGCCTGAACAAGGACGATGCGCGCGAGAAATGGGGCGAGGAGCAGGTCCATATCTGGCGCCGCTCGTTCGACGTGCCCCCGCCGGGCGGCGAATCGCTCAAGGACACCGCTGCACGCACCCTGCCCTACTACGAGGCCGAAATCCTGCCGCTGCTCAAATCGGGCAAGACCGTGCTGGTGGCCGCCCATGGCAATTCGCTGCGTGCGCTGGTAATGGCCATTGAAGGACTGACGCCGGACGAAATCCTCGCTCGCGAAATCGGCACGGGTGAACCGACGATCTACAAGATCGGCCCGGACGGCAAGCTGGTGGAGCGGGTCACGCTCTAGGGATTGTGCCCTGCCCGGTTTCGCCCGCATCTCGGGGTTCGATATAGAGCTTCTGGGTCAATGTACGGCTGACGGCGAAAAGGGGTGTGGCCAGGGCCACGCCCATGGGGCCGAACAGTACGCCCATCACCGCCATGATGGTCAGGGACCAGGCCGGCGGTAACTCGATGATGCGCTGCTGCAGCAGCGGCGTGATGACATAGCCCTCGATATTCTGGATCAGCAGCAAACCCAGCGCACCGATCCAGAGGGCAGTCATGTCCTGGCCGGCCAGGGTCAATAGCACCGGCACGGCGGAAATGACCGGCCCGAGATAGGGGATGAAATTGAGAAAGCCGGCCAGCAGGCCGAGCAACAGGGCATCTGGCGAGCCCAGCAGCGTCAGCAGCGTGAAGACCAGGCACCCGATCAGAATCATCACCGCCAGTTGCGTGACCAGCCAACCCCGCAGCGTTTGCCCGGTGTGGTCGAACGCGTCTTTCCAGCGCAGGCGATGGCGTGCTGGTATCAGCACCAGCACGCCATCGCGGTAGCCCGCCGGGTTGATCGCGAAGAACAGGCCGAGAAAGCCGATAATCACGATATTGCCGAGCACGCCCAGGGTCAGCCCAAAAATGGACCCGGCCTGGCTGAACAGGTCCGCAGGGTTGGGCAGGAGGTCCTGCATGAGTGAATTGCCCTCGCTCGAGAGCTGGTCACCCAGATCCTCGCCGAAACGCTCATAGAGCTCGGTGGCCCGTTTGCTGATCATCGACCAGAGCTCGTCGAAGCCCTGCCACAGACTGATCCCGCCCCAGGACAGGCCAGCGGCGGTCAGACTGGCAATCAGCAGCGTAACCAGAACGACGATCAGCGCGCGCGGCAGCGGCACGAGTTTGTCGAGCGGCCGGACGGCGGCATCGAGCAGGGCGGCCACAAGCATGCCGGCAAAGACCAGCAGCAGGATCGCGGATAGCTGCCAGGCGATCATCAGCGTGACAATGGCCAGGATGCCGATCAGAATGGCGCGGGTGAGGTCCGTCATGCTGTCCTTGCTTTGTGAACAAGGGGGCAAAGCCCCAGCATGCCGGAAGTTCCCCAACCTTTCGATTCACGTGAAACTTCGAGCCGTCCCGTCAGGGCAAATCTCCCCAGTGGGGAGATTTGAGGCGAGAAGGCCATGAGAGCTATGCTCGAATGGCAGGAGCCGCAGGCCATGAGAGCTATGCTCGAATGGCAGGAGCCGCAGGCCATGAGAGCTACGCTCGAATGGCAGGAGCCGCAGGCCATGAGAGCTATGCTCGAACGGCGCGGGCTAACGCGGTGATACCGATGGCATGCAGGGCAGTGCCGGCGGCGACAGGCGGCTAGTGCGCCGCCGAGATCACACCAGCTTCCCAGCCCAGGATCGCCCGCTTGCGCGGCACGCCCCAGTGGTAGCCGGTCAGCGCGCCCGAACTGCCCACCACGCGGTGGCAGGGCACGACGAAGCTGATCGGGTTCTTGCCCACCGCCGCCCCGACCGCGCGTGAGGCGCTGGGCCGGCCGATGGTCCGGGCCACATCCGAATAGGTCGTCGCCTGTCCACAGGGTATCTTGAGCAGCGTCTCCCAGACCTTGACCTCGAAATCGGTGCCGATCAGCACGACGCGCACTGGCCGATCAGGTGACCACCGCGTAGGTTCGAATATGCCGGCAACCAGCGCGGCAATGCGCTGATCGTCGCGCCGGAAGCGTGCCTTGGGCCAGCGATTGGCCAGATCGGCAAAGGCGTCATCGACGCTGGTTTGCGCATCGGCAAAGCCGAGCCCGGAAATGCCGTAATCGGTGGCGGTGACCACGGCCAGGCCAAAGGGCGACGGGGCCACGCCCCAGATCATGTCGATACCGGCACCGCCGGCGCGGAACACGCCGGGCGGCATGGCCTCATAGGTGACGAACAGATCATGCAGGCGCGAGGTGGATGACAGGCCAACCTCATAGGTGGCGTCGAGCACGCTGGCCTTGTCGCGCAAAAGACTCTTGGCGTGGTCGAGCGCCACGGCCTGGGCAAAGCTCTTGGGGGACAGGCCGCACCAGCGCCGGAACAGATCGGTCAATTGCCGCTCGGTGAGGCCGAGCGCGCGGGCGAAGCGATCAAGGTCGGTGGTATCTGGACCGTTCTCGCTCAGATAGCGGATGGCGGCGCGGATGGTGTCGTAATCGCTGTCCGGCGTCAGCGTCAGATGCTGGTTCATGTCCGGGTCTTTCACTGGAAAACTCCGGATGGTCATAGCGCTTGATGGGGGGCAGCACGACCCGGATTTGACCGCAACGAGACCCTGCTAGCGGGCGCGGCGCGCCTTGCGCAGGGCCGCGCCGAAGGCCTTGGCAAAGCTCGACTTGTCGGCGGTGGAGAGAAAAGGCCCGAGCACGATTTCACGGTCCGCGGCGCGCAGATAGATACCGGTGGTGCGCTCGAAGCCGTCGCGCTCAAGGCGCAAACGTGCCTCTGCCGGGTCGAAGCGCTCAAGCGTCTTTTCCACGCCTGGCCGGGTCGTGGTGATTTCGATCTGGTCGGCCCAGAGCGTAACCTGCTGGCTGACGTGGCGTTGCCGCGCCTGCCGCACGCTCATGGCCGCCAGACAAGCGGTGCCGATGGCAAAGGCCGACAGGCCTGGTACGACAAATTCGGGCAAGGCGAGCAGAAACGGGGCTGCCACAATCGTGGCCAGCACCAGGGCCAGCCAGCCGCCAGCCATGCGCAGCGACCGGTCCGGTCGCAGGGTTGCCGCAAACAGTGGGGTGGTCGTGGTGACTTGCATCGCAGATCCTCTTGGCCGAAATACTGGCAGAGAAATGAGGCCGAGAGAATGGCGACTGCCAAAAAAGTGAAGAAACTGGGCCGGGCCGATGCCGAGGCGATTTTCGCCCGTTTCCATGAGATCGAGCCCGAACCCAAGGGCGAACTCGATTACCTCAATGCCTTCACCCTCCTGGTGGCTGTGGTGCTATCGGCCCAGGCCACCGATGTGGGGGTCAACAAGGCCACCAAGCGCTTGTTCGAGCTGGCCCCCACGCCGGCGGCCATGGTGGCGCTGGGGGTCGAGCAGATCACCGAACTGATCAAGACCATCGGGCTCTATCGCGGCAAGGCCAAGAATGTCTTCGCGCTTTCCCAGATCCTGATCGAAAAACATGGTGGCGAGGTGCCGCCGGACCGCGCAGCCCTCGAGGCTCTGCCCGGGGTCGGACGCAAGACCGCCAATGTGGTGCTCAATATCTATTTCAAGCAGCCCACCATTGCGGTCGACACGCACCTGTTCCGGGTCAGCAATCGCACGGGTCTGGCGCCGGGCAAGACCCCGCTCGATGTCGAAAAGGCGCTGACCCGGCAGGTGCCCGAGCGCTTCATGCTGCACGCGCATCACTGGCTGATCCTGCATGGCCGCTATATCTGCAAGGCCAGAAAGCCCGAATGCTGGCGCTGCCCGATTGCGGAGTGGTGCCGGTTCGAGCCCAAGACCCCGCTGCCGGTTGGGCGATAGGCGCCCTCACCCGCACTGCTGATTTTGACCTCTCCCCCGGAGCGAGAGGTCAAAAGGGTCACCCTCCATAGCCCCGGGCCATGGCGGCGGCAAAGATCGGGATCAGCAGCAGCACGCCAGCCTGCAAATGGATGAAGCGGCGATTTGCCGAAATTTCGCTGGCCGGCGGAGCATAGTCGGCGTGGTCGGCGCCCGCCCTGGCCCAGCGACGGAAGGCCAGCGTCGGCGGGATCGTCAGCAGTCCCATTATGACGAAGGCCGCCATCTTGCCCCAGAAGGCGTGGTTGCCGATGTAGTATTCATAGCCCACCGCACCGAAGATGACGCGGATAATGCCCACGATAATGACAAGACCGGCAACTGCGCCATAAGCCGCGTCGATGCGGGTCAATTGTTTGAGGCGTGGCCCCGACAGGCCGGGGCGCACCAACGCGAATTCAGCGGCAAACAAGGCCACCAAGGCGAAGACGGCCAGGTGGTGGGCCGAGGCCAGGATCAGGTCGAGCATTTGCGCTTTGCCCCATTCTATGTAATCAGTGCATACATATCTGCTTTACTATGTGATCAATGTCAACATCTACCAACAGTCCCTATCATCACGGCAATCTGCGCCAGGCCCTGCTTGAGGCGGCGCTGGTCATTCTCGAACAGCAGGGCGAGGCCGGGCTGGGCCTGCGCGATCTGGCGCGGGCGGTGGGGGTCTCGCCGGCAGCCCCCTATCGGCATTTCGACAGTCGCGCTGCCCTGCTCGAAGCCCTGGCAGTAACCGGATTCCAGCGCTTTGCCGCGCGCATGGAGGCGGTGGCGGCGAGCGGGCCGGATGACCCCATGGCGGCCATGGGCAAGACCTATGTGGTCTTTGCGCTGCAGAACGCGAACCTGTTCCGCCTGATGTTCTCGCCGCAATTGAAAAAGGATAGCCGGCCTGGCCTGCGCATGGCGGCCGATGCGGCCTTTGATACGCTGCGCCATCTGGTGGGCGGCGATCTCGACAAGGGCCGGATACGCGCGCTGGCGGCCTGGGCCAAAGTGCATGGCCTGGCCGTATTGCTGCTCGACGGGCAAATCGCCATACGCTCGGGTGAAGATACCGAGGCGCTGGTGGAAGAGATTATTTCCTCGCTTTAGGGTGGCGTCCGGCTGGTCGTTGCAGCACGGGCCCGCCCCGGAGCACAGCGGCCAAAACAATTGCCCCGGTCGCCATCATGCTCTAAACCGGCCCACGGCCTTTTCCCCAACGCCGGACACGCCCGCACATGACCCAGACCCGCTTCGACGTGCTGACCATCGGCAACGCGATTGTAGATATCATCGCCCCGGTGGAGCCCGGCTTCATCGAGCGCGAGGGCATGAAAGAGGGCATCATGCACCTGATCGATACTGATCGGGCCGAAGACCTCTATGCCAAGATGCCGCTGGGCCGCGAACAGATTTCGGGCGGCTCGGCTGCCAACACCGCCGCCGGCGTCGCCTCGCTAGGCGGGCGCGCTGCCTTTGTCGGCAAGGTGGCCGATGATCCGCTGGGCGATGTATTCGAAGCCGATCTCACCGAAATCGGCGTGCACTACAACACCTCGCGCCTCAAGAACGGCGCGCTGACCGCCCGCTCGATGATCTTCGTGTCGCCTGATGGCGAGCGGACCATGAATACCTATCTGGGCGCCTGCCACGAACTGACCGAGCGCGATATCCATCCCGATGAAATCGGCGGCGCGGCGATCACCTATATGGAAGGGTTCCTGTGGGATCCGGTGGAAGCCAAGAAGGCCTTCGTGCTGGCCGCGCATTATGCCCACAAGAACGAACGCGCTGCGGCTTTCACCCTGTCGGACCCGTTCTGCGTCGATCGCTACCGCGCCGAATTTCTCGACCTGATCCGCTCCAAGACCATCGACTATGTCTTTGCCAATGTGAATGAGATCAAATCGCTCTATCAAACCGATGATCTGGGCGAAGCGGTGCGCGAAATCGCCAAGGATGCTGAAGTCGCCGCCATCACCATGGGTGCCGAGGGCGCCATGGCCGTGTTCAACGGCGAAGTGGTTTCGGTCCCCGCCTTCCCGGTCGACAAGGTGGTGGACGCCACCGGCGCCGGCGATCTGTTTGCCTCCGGGTTCCTGCTCGGCCTGGCGCGCGGCCAGACCATGGACGCAGCGCTCAAGACCGGGTGCCTGGCCGCCTCCGAAGTCATCACCCATATCGGCGCCCGCCCCCAGCTCGATCTCGAAGAGCTGAGCCAGAGGCATGGGCTGGCGGGGTAACGACCGTTCGCCGATAGGCGAGCATTTGCGCCAGTGGCGCGATTGAAGGGAGGAACGCCCGGGGCGCTATGCGCGCCGGGCCGGGCCGTAACCGGCCTGGCCTCTAAGCCACGCTTACCCGTTTCCCGTCCATCTCCGCCAGGATCGCCCGCGCCGCTGCGGCCGGGTCGGGTGCAGCGATGATCGGGCGGGCAACGACCAGATGGCTGGCGCCGGCGCCGAGGGCGTCGGCGGGGGTCGTGGTGCGTTTCTGGTCGCCGGGCTCGGAGCCGGCGGGGCGGATGCCAGGGGTGACGATGGCCATTTTGCTGCCCACAATGGTGCGGACCATTTCGGCCTCATGGGCCGAAGCGACCACGCCGCCAATGCCCGCCTCGCGGGCCTGCTGGGCGCGCAGGGCGACGAGCCCGGCCGCATCGCGGGCATAGCCGGCGTCCTTGACATCATTGTCGTCCATCGAGGTGAGGACGGTGACGCCGAGCACGCAAAGGCCCGAGCCCTCCGCGCCCTTCTGGGCGGCGCGCATGGCCTTGGGATAGGCGTGCACGGTCAGCATGGTGGCGCCGGTTTCGGCAATGGCCGCCACGCCCTTTTCGACCGTATTGTCGATATCGAGCAGTTTGAGATCGAAGAACACCTTCTTGCCGGCCGCGAGCAGGGCCTTGCCCAGATTGTAGCCATCGGCGCCATAAAAGCACTGATAGCCGATCTTGTAGAAATCGACGCTGTCGCCGAGCAGCGAAACGATCTCTTCGGCGCGCGCGCGTGAAGACACGTCGAGACCCACGATCAACTGGCCAGACATGGTCTTTCTCCCGATTTGTGATTTGCCCTTCGCCTCGCACAGGAGCGGACCCAGAGCAAGCCTTCTCTTGATGCTATGGCACCATAACAGGCTTGCAGGGCAATGCTATGGCATCATATCAAGCCGCTTTCTGCTCGTGTTTTCCGGATTTTCTCATGCAGCAACAAGCATTGGCGGCCATGGTAGCCTGGATGCGGCTCGATACCGCGCTCAAGACTTTTGAAGCCGCGCTCAAGCGCGACCACAAGATCACCACGCTGCAATTGGCGGTGCTGCATATCGTCTCCGAACGCCCCCATATTCCGCTGGCGGCCCTGCGCAAGGCGCTCTTGGCTCATCCCGCCACGCTTGGCCAGGCGATTGACGATCTGCGCCGCAAGGGGCTGTGCCTGGTGCGCACCAATCCCGAGGACCGGCGGGCCCGCAATGTGTTCCTGAGCGAAGCGGGGGCCGCGCTGGTCGCCGCCGTGCCAATGGCCGGCCCGATGCGGCTGCGCGACGTCGTGGGAGAGAACGAGCGGCTGGACCGGCTGACCCCGGCGCTCAACGATGCGCTGGAGCTGTTCGGGCTGGAGGACTGGACCGGTCGGTAGGCTTCATCACGCAAACCAGTCCGGCGTGATTTCTTCCATCGGTGTCCAGTCGGTCAGCAATTGCTTGGCGGCAAGGTCGAAGACAAAGCCATTGCCACCGCCGGGCGCGCCGATATGGCCCTGGTCTTCCTCGCGCGAAATGCGGCGATTGCCCAGCCGGCATTTGAGCAGGGTGCCGACCGCACCATGGCCGCAAAACACCGCCACACCATCGGCGGACACAGCAGCACAAGCGGTCCGAATGGTCGAGACGATACGCGCCTGGGCGTCAATGGCGCGCTCCCAGCCCTCGATGCTCTGCTGGGGAAAGGCGAAAAAACGGTCCGCCGTTTCCTCGAACAGGGCCGGTGGCAGGAAGCCGGTGGCGGAGCGGTCATTCTCGCCCATCTGGTGATCGGCCAGCACCGGTGTGCCGGCCGCTGCCGCGATCAGCTCGGCCATTTGCAGCGCCTTGGTTTCGCGGCTCGAAAAGATGATCGCCCCTTCGGGCACCACGCCGCGCGTCACAAAGGCCTCGACCCGCGCCCGGCCCAGATCCGACAGGCCCCAGAGCGGTACCGGGATAGCCGCATCGATCCGGACCTGTGGGTGGGTGAGGTAGAGCGCGCGCAATTCTATCCCCGGCTGAAATGGGTCAGTTCGGTGACCATCTGGTCAACCTTGCGGATGATCGCCGGTTCCACCGGGTCGCCATTCTCGTCGAATGCGGTCTCGGCCGGGCCGATGCCAAGCAGCGTCGGCACGATCAGCGTGCCCACCTTGGTCAGGCTGTCGCGCAGATGGCTCAAGGACCATATGGTGCCATACTTTCCCGATGAGACCCCGCCAATGCCGAACACGGCATGGCGAAACACGCTCGGCTTCTGGCGCGACAGCCAGGTGATGGTGTTGACCAAAAGCGGCGGCACTCCGCCATTATATTCGGGGCTTGCGATGAACACGATGTCGTGGCTGCGCCACATCTCGGCCAGTTTCACCGCCGCCTCGGGCACGTGGTCGGGCTCAAGGTCTTCATTGAAGATCGGCATGTCGAAATCAGCCAGGCTGATTTCGGTCACCGCAACCCCGGCCTGGGTAAGCTTGCGGCCCATATGCTGTTGCAGAATGCGGTTATAGGACCCCTTGCGGATTGACCCGGACAGGGTAAGCGCCGTCTTCATATTGCCTCCGGAATAATCAAGAATGTCGAAAGTGACGTGACCAGTTCGTCGGTGCAAGGAAATAGCTTGGTATAGGCGCGATTGTCGGGCCTGGAGCACATTTCAAGGAGACCGCTTATGACCACCTCGATTTTCGTCAACGTGCCGGTTCGCGACCTCGCCGCCGCCATGGCCTATTACAAGGCGCTCGGTTTCGAGCACAATCCGCAGTTCACCGACGAGACCGCGGCCTCGATCGTGATCTCGGACACCATCTATGTGATGCTGCTGACCTACGAGAAATTCCAGGGTTTTTCCAAGAAACCGATCCCCGATTTCAACAATGAGATCGGCGCGCTCTATGCCCTGTCGCGTGACAGCCGTGAGGCCGTGGATGCCATTGCCGCGGCCGCGCTCAAGGCGGGCGGCACCGAGCAGCGCGATCCGGATGATTATGGCTTCATGTATTCGCGCGCCATTGCCGATTTAGACGGCCATGTCTGGGAATATGTCTATATGGACATGGCCCAGTTCCCGTCCGAATAATCGCTATAGTCTCCGGGCGCGGCCGCCATCGGCCCGCCCGTCCCCGCCAGACCATGAGGACAGCCGCCATGGCCAAGACGATGACCATCACCCATCTCAGCCACGACATCGCGCAGAAAAAGAGCTTTGTGTCCTTTGTCTGGGCCGATGATCCATCCAAGCGGTTGGGCCTGGAAGTGCCCTATGGAACGGCGCTGGAGGATATCGAGGCGGCAGCGGAAACCGCCATTGCCGATCTCGTCGGCGAGCTGCAGGCCGCCGAGCGCCGCCTGCCCTAGAGCCGCGCGCAAACGGACGAAATCGGTTCGCCGGCCCTAAGTTTTTTGTTGTCGCATCGCGTTCTGCCGAAAACCGGCACCCACTTTTCGGCGCGAAGCTTTAGCCCAACCTCAAAAGGCGCCGGACCAGCCGCCAATATTGCTCGCGCTGGTAGCGGTAGTAATGCGCATTGGTCATCAGGTGCCGATAGGTCTGCTTGAAGGCCACGCGCGCCCAGGGCCACCAGGGGCGGCTGTCGGATGAATAGTGCAGGATATGGGGATCGAACACCTCGTGCGCCGGCTCGGGGTTCTGCATGTTCCAGCGCGGGTCGAGCTCCAGGAACTGCCCTTTCAGCACATAGTTGAGAATGTCCTGGTCGTAATAGAACTGCTCAAGTTCGCCGGGTGGCAGATCCTTGAGGCCGGCGATGAAATCGACCTGGGCGTAGCGCTCGAGATCGATCAGCATCACCCCGGCATTGTAATAGGGCTCGGCCATGGAAAAGCTCGACCGGGCCGCAAGGTCGCGCCCGGCAATGCAATGCATGCGGTCCGGCTGCAGCACGGCGGCAATCACCTTGCCTTCCATGTCGATGGCGAACAGCTTTTCGATCGGATTGCGCACAAAGGTGTCGGCGTCGACATAAAGCGCCCGCTTCGTCCCGGCCGGCAGCAGTTCGCTCAGGAACAGGCGCACATAGACGATCGGGTTGAGCCGCTTCATGCGAATGCGTGGGAAGGCGGCAATGCGCGCGCCCAGAATATCGCTCTGCTTGAGGTCGGCCAGATGCAGGGCGGCGCCGTAGTCGCGTGCAATGGTTTGGATGATCGCCAGATTGTCCGGCTTGAGCCCGGTGTGAAAGACATGGAACCGCAGCGCGGTGGGGTCGGTGCTGGTCAGGCAGAGCGAGCGCATGGTCGCATAGGCCGGGCCCCAGAAATTGTCGTCAAAGGTCAGGACGATATCATGCACGGCGTGTGGCCCTCAGACCTGCGGAGAAGGTGCTGAGCATGCCGCACCTTCGTGCCACTCGGCCATAGGCCTCGTGGCCTTGAGCCCTCAAATCACGCCACCGGCGTGATTTGGCGCGAAGCGCCGGGCTCAAGCCTCAAACATTTTCTTGAGCTTGTCGAAGAAACCGTCCGATGTCGGGCTGGTTTCGCCGGTTTCGAGACGGGCAAATTCCTCGAGCAGTTCGCGCTGCCTGCGGCTCAGATTTTGCGGTGTCTCGATGTCGAGCTGCACATAGAGGTCGCCGACATCCTTGCTCCGCAGCACCGGCATGCCCTTGCCCTTGAGGCGCACACGCTGGCCCGGCTGGGTGCCAGCCGGCACTTTCACCTTGGCGCGGGCATTGTCCAGCGTGGGCACCTCGAACTCGCCACCCAAAGCGGCAGTGGTCATCGAGATGGGCACGCGCGCATAGAGATCGGCGCCGTCGCGCTGGAACAATTGGTGCGGCTTGATCGAGACGAAAATATACAGATCGCCCGGCGGGCCGCCGCGCAATCCGGCCTCGCCCTCATTGGCCAGGCGGATGCGGGTGCCGTCTTCGATGCCCTGGGGCACGTCGACGCTGAGCTTGCGATTCTGCTGCCGCCGGCCCTGGCCACCGCAATCGGTGCAGGGCTGGTCCATCATCTGGCCGCGGCCCTGGCAGACCGGGCAAGTGCGTTCGATGGTGAAAAAGCCCTGGGCGGCCCGCACCTTGCCATGACCATTGCACTGCCGGCAGGTATGGGTGCCGGTGCCCGGCTTGGCCCCGGCCCCGTCGCAGGTTTCGCAGGTGGCCAGGGTCGGCACGTCGATCTCGACGGTGCGCCCTTCAAAGCTCTCTTCGAGCGTGATCTCGAGATTGTAGCGCAGGTCCGAGCCGCGCATGCGCGCCGCCCCGCCACCGCCCCTTCGACCGGCGCCACCGCCCATGAAATCGCCGAAGATGTCCTCGAAGATGTCGGACATGGAGGACGCAAATTCCGGCCCGAAGCCCGGACCACCACGCGGCCCGCCGCCATTTTCAAAGGCGGCATGCCCAAACCGGTCATAGGCCGCGCGCTTTTGCGGGTCCTTGAGGGTGTCGTAGGCCTCGTTGATTTCCTTGAACTTGTGCTCGGCCTCTTCATTGCCCGGATTGCGGTCGGGGTGAAACTGCATGGCGAGCTTGCGATAGGCGCTCTTGAGAGCACCATCATCAGCGCCCTTCTGGCAGCCAAGCACCTCATAGAAATCGCGTTTGGCCAAGTTGAACTCTCTTTGTCGGTCGCGCCGGTCTGGTCGTCGCGCTGGATTGAAATCAAGAAAGGCCGGCTGGGCCGGCGCTCAAACCCGCATATGGGCAGGCGTGCGCCTCTTAGCAAGGGCGGGCCGGTGGATCAACAGCACTTGGATTCACGTGAAACGCCGCGCCGTCCCGAAGGGCCGACCCTGCCTGTGACGCACTTGCAGGCGGAGGACCATGTCATGGCAAACTCTAAACAAGCGCGTCTGCCGCCTGGCCTTGCAGCGACGCGGTTGCGGAAGTGGACGTGTTCCGAGGCGCGTGCGTCTCAGTAAACTAGAGTAAATAGAGACGTCGCCGCCTCGGAACACCGGGTTTCTCCTGCTGTCGTGGCCCCTATTGATCGCTCGTCGCAAGGTGACCCAACGAGCAGGCAGGCCCTGGAGCGACCCAGCACCCAACCGGCTCCCCCCGCAAAAGTTCGCTGCAGTCCGTCCGCGCGGGAGTGATGGGGGGATTATGACGCACGTTTTGGACCCGAGGATAAGTCTGTGTCCATTCTGGTGGATGGCCGATCCCCATCCGTCACTACCGGACTCATCCTGCTTGGACCCAAAACAAAAGCCCCGGCGTCTCCACCGGGGCTTTGTCATTTCAGTCTAGCCAGCCTTACGCCGACTTCTTGTCGTCGTCGCCGTCCTTGACCTCTTCGAAGTCGGCGTCGACCACGTCGTCATCGCCATCATCATCGGTCCCATTGGCCTTGGCTTCAGCTTCGGCCTGGCTGGCCTTGTACATGGCCTCGCCCAGCTTCATCGAGGCTTCTGCCAGGGTTGCGGTCTTTTCCTTGATGGCTTCGGCATCGTCGCCTTCCAGCACCGATTTGAGATCGGCAATGGCGGTTTCGATGGCGGCCTTGTCCTCGGCCGAGACCTTGTCGCCATAATCGGCCAGCGACTTCTCGGTCGAGTGGACCAGCGACTCGCCCTGGTTCTTGGCTTCGACGGCCTCGCGCTTCTTCTTGTCCGCCTCGGCATTGGCCTCGGCGTCCTTGACCATCTGCTCGATATCGGCGTCCGAAAGACCACCCGAGGCCTGGATGCGGATCTGCTGCTCCTTGCCGGTGCCCTTGTCCTTGGCCGAGACATTGACGATGCCGTTGGCGTCGATGTCGAAGGTCACCTCGATCTGCGGCACGCCACGCGGCGCGGGCGGAATGCCGGCCAGGTCGAAATTGCCCAGGAGCTTGTTGTCCGCAGCCATTTCGCGCTCGCCCTGGAAGACGCGGATGGTCACCGCGTTCTGATTGTCCTCGGCGGTCGAGAAGGTCTGGCTCTTCTTGGTCGGGATGGTGGTATTGCGATCGATCAGGCGGGTGAACACGCCACCCAGCGTTTCGATGCCCAGCGAGAGCGGGGTTACGTCGAGCAGCAGCACGTCCTTGACGTCGCCCTGCAGCACGCCGCCCTGAATGGCAGCGCCCAGCGCCACCACTTCGTCCGGGTTGACGCCCTTGTGCGGCTCCTTGCCGAAGAGCTGCTTGACCGCTTCCTGCACCTTGGGCATGCGGCTCATGCCGCCGACCAGCACGACTTCGTCGATCTGGCTGGCCGAGACGCCGGCATCCTTCATCGCCTGCTTGCACGGCTCGATGGTGCGGGTGATCAGGTCATCGACCAGCGATTCGAGCTTGGAGCGGCTGAGCTTGAGCGTCAGGTGCTTGGGGCCAGACGCGTCGGCGGTGATGAAGGGCAGGTTGATTTCGGTCTGGGTCGAGCTCGAAAGTTCGATCTTGGCCTTTTCGGCCGCTTCCTTGAGGCGCTGCAGCGCCAGCTTGTCCGAGCGCAGGTCGATGCCCTGCTCTTTCTTGAACTCGTCGGCCAGGTAGTCGACCAGGCGCATGTCGAAGTCTTCACCACCCAGGAACGTGTCGCCATTGGTGGATTTCACTTCGAACACGCCATCGCCGATCTCGAGGATCGACACGTCGAAGGTACCGCCGCCAAGGTCATAGACCGCGATGGTGCCGCTATTCTTTTTGTCGAGGCCATAGGCGAGCGCCGCTGCGGTGGGCTCGTTGATGATGCGCAGCACTTCGAGGCCGGCAATCTTGCCTGCGTCCTTGGTGGCCTGGCGCTGGCTGTCGTTGAAATAGGCCGGAACGGTGATGACGGCCTGCGTGACGGTCTCACCGAGATAGCTCTCGGCGGTTTCCTTCATCTTCTGCAGCACCATGGCGGAAATCTGCGAGGGCGAATATTTCTCGCCCGAGGCTTCCACCCAGGCATCGCCATTGTCGGCCTTGGTGATCTTGAAGGGCACCAGGTCCTTGTCCTTGGCCACGACCGAATCATCGTAGCGGCGGCCGATCAGGCGCTTGACGGCAAAAAGGGTATTTTCCGGATTGGTGACGGCCTGGCGCTTGGCCGGCTGGCCGACGAGACGCTCGCCATCCTTGGAAAAGGCGACCATGGACGGGGTGGTCCGGGCGCCTTCAGCGTTCTCGATCACCTTGGGGTTGGTGCCGTCCATGACGGCAACGCAGCTATTGGTGGTACCCAGGTCGATACCGATGACTTTAGCCATTACTCTGCCTCTTTCTCAGCGAACCCGCGATTAAAGCCCTCTCAAGGAAAGCAGCTTCCTGGCCCGATGGGCCGGGGTCCCTCATAGGTTGTGAAGTCGCCCCTTGCGGGGCCTCGGGGCGTATATAGGGGGGTGTCATGAACGCTTCAAGCGCGCGTATTGGGGAATTTCCTGCTTCCTCGACAAAGCACCGGCCTGCATTGGATGATTCCCCAAGGCGAACAAACAGCCTAAGAGCGCAGCATGATGACGCCCGGCACCCTTTTGCTGCATGACAATCTGAACCCTGATGGCCAGAACCTGCTGTTTCGCGCCCCGCGCGCGGTGCTGGTCGCCCATACGGCTGCGGAGGCCAGGGCCGCCCTGACACGGATCGCCAAGGCCGGCCGGGACGGGCTGTGGGCCGCCGGCTACCTGGCCTATGAGCTAGGCCATATTTTCGAGGAACGGCTTGAAGCGCTGCTCCCTGCGCGGAGCAAGACCCCGCTGCTCTGGTTCGGACTCTATCAGGCACCAGAGCGGCTTGGGGCCGACCAGCTATGGCGGCTTCTGGCCGAGGCGCCCGATGGCCGTGCCATTTCGGTCAACCCCGTTTCCGGCTTTGCGGACTATGAAAAACCCTTCGAGCAGGTCAAGGCGCTGATTGCCGCCGGCGACAGCTACCAGGTCAATCTGACCTTCAAGGCCCGCTTCATGCTTGAGGGGCATGCGCTGGGCCTCTATCGCCGCCTGGCGCAGAGCCAGCAGACGGCCTATGGCGCCTATCTCGATGCCGGGGATCACCAGGTGCTCTCCCGCTCGCCCGAACTGTTTGTCTCCTTGGTTGCCGATGCGCTCAGCGCCCGGCCGATGAAGGGCACGCTTCGGCGCGGGCCAACCCTTGCCCAGGACGCGGCCGGGCGGGCCGCCCTGGCCGCCGATGAAAAGAACCGCGCGGAAAACCTGATGATCGTTGACCTGCTGCGCAACGATCTGGGCCGCATTGCCCGAACCGGCTCGGTTGCGGTGACGGACCTCTTTACCGTTGAGACCTATCGCAGCCTCCATACCATGACCTCGGGAATAAAGGCGCAAATCCGCCCGGGTGTGGGTTTCGTCGAGGTGCTGGAAAATCTCTTTCCCTGCGGCTCGATCACGGGCGCACCAAAACTGCGGGCGATGGAAATCATCCACGCCCTCGAGGCGATCCCGCGCGGGCTCTATACCGGCTCGATCGGCTATCTCGCCCCGAACGGCGATTTTGCCTTCAACGTGGCTATCCGCACGGCGGTGATCGATAGCGAAGGGCGCGGCGAGATTGGCATTGGCGGCGGCATCGTCGCGGATTCGGAAGCGCGCGATGAATATGAGGAGGCCCTGCTCAAATTGAGTTTCCTGTCTGACCCGGCCCCGCCGGTCACCCTGATCGAAACCTTCAAATGGACGCCGGAGGACGGCTATGCGCTGCTGGATCGGCATCTTGATCGCCTGATCGCCTCGGCGGCCTATTTTGGCCTGACGGCGACGCGCGAGGGGGCCCTGGCCTGCCTGGCCGCGCATGCCCTGGACTGGACCGGACCCATGCGGGTGCGGCTCACCTTGTCCGACGACGGCTTCGACCTCGGCGCCGTGCCGCTGCCGCCCACCCCGGACAAATTCCGCTTCGCCATTGCCACAGAGGCGTTGGATTCTGCCAGCATCTGGCTGGCGCACAAGACCACCAATCGTGCCTTTTATGACGCGCCGCGCCAGCGGGCCCATGAGGCGCATGGCCTGGATGAGCTGGTGTTCACCAATGAACGCGGCGAAGTAACCGAGGGCTCGTTTACCAACCTGTTCATCAAGCGCGGGGACCGGCTCTTCACCCCGCCGCTGACCTCCGGCGTGCTGCCCGGCACGCTGCGTGCCGAGCTGCTCGCCACCGGCCAGGCAGAAGAGCGCGTGCTCGGGCTTGCCGATCTGCGCGCCGCCGATGCAATCTGGCTGGGCAATTCGGTGCGCGGACTGGTCCGGGCCGAATGGGTAGAGCTGGAGAATCCTGACGCATGACCACTGCCATTACGCCCCAAGACGTGCTTGTCGTTGTCGATGTGCAATATGATTTCCTGCCTGGCGGCAGCCTGGCGGTGGCGGGGGGCGACGAGATCGTGCCGCTGGTCAACAAGCTGGCGGGCCGGTTCAGCAATGTCGTGCTCACCCAGGACTGGCACCCGGTCGACCATATTTCCTTTGCCAGCCAGCATGCGGGCAAGGCGCCCTTCGAGACAATCGAACTCGACTATGGCACCCAGGTGCTCTGGCCGGACCATTGCGTGTGGCAGACCAAGGGTGCCGAGCTCAGCCGGGATCTCAACATACCCCATGCCCAGCTCATCATCCGCAAGGGCTACAACCGGGCCATTGACAGCTATTCGGGCTTCCAGGAGGCGGACCGCGAAACCTTGACCGGCCTGGCCGGCTATCTCAACGAACGCGATGTGGGACGGTTGTTCGTGGTGGGGCTGGCCACCGATTTCTGTGTCGCCTGGACGGCGCTGGACGGGGCCGCCGGGGGCTTTGACGTCACCGTCATCGAAGACGCCACCCGCGCCATCGATGCCAACGGGTCTCTGGAACAGGCCTGGGCCGATATGGAAGCGGCAGGGGTCAGCCGCATCCAGAGCCGGGATATCCTCGGCTAAAGCTTCGCCCCATCCACCGGGCGCGTCACCCCGCCCGCACTGATCTGCCGGATCACCAGCGCATAGTCGCTCCGCCCATTGGCATAGAGCCGGAACAGGCCGTCGCGCCCGGCAAAACCGGCGGGGTTGGTGAGCAGGCTCGCCTCGTAAGGCGGGGTGGCCAGCGAGAGGGTGTTCACATTGGCCAGGATCGTGGCGGTATAGGCAATGGTGGCCATTTGCGGCGGATTGCCGCCAAAGCGCGCCGCATAATCGGCGCGAATGGCATTGAGCCCGGCCTCGTCCACCGCCGGGAAGATCGCTCCGGCCAGCGCCGGATTGCCCAGCAATGCGGGGTCATTGGCCCAATCGGCCGAGCCGACCAATTGCACCGTTTCAGGGGTGGCGCCGGCCTGTGCCAACAAGCTGGCAAAGGTCGGGGCGCTGGCCCGGTCGGGCATGACGAGGGCATCGATCGCGCCGCGTTCGATCAGCGGCCTGGCCTGGTCGACGATCTGCTGGGCTTCGCTGATATTGGAAAAGGTATAGACCGCGCCGGGATTGAACCCGGCGGCAATGGCCTGTTGCCGGAAGGCCGTGGCCAGGGCCTCGCCATAGGGCGTTGCCGGAAAAATGCCCGCTGGCCCGCGCCGCCCCTGATCGCGCAGATAGCGCACTGCGCGCTTCATTTCGGTTTCGGGCAGCACGTTGAGCACATAGACGCCCGGCATGGCGACCGCGCTGTTATTGGCAAAACCGATCAGCGGAATATTGGCCGCCCGCGCTGCCGCCCCGGCGGCGCTCACCTGTTCGGCCGTCACCGGCCCCAGGATCAGCTTGGCGCCATCGGCCACGGCGGCATTGGCGGCGCTGGTGGCCCCCGCCGCGCTGTCGCCAGTATCGCGCAGCGAGATGGTGATGTTCTCGCCGATATTGGGATTGGCCTCGATGAACCCAATAGCGAGCTTTGACGCATTGGCCAGCGCCGTGCCCAACTGGCTCAGCGCCGCATTGCCCGAGAGCGGCAGCAAGAGCGCCACATTGACGCGACCGCGCCCGAACTGTTCCTTGGGGGCACTGGCGATCGGGGACAGGCCGCCAGTGTTGGCGCCATCACCGGCCCAGGGCAGCGAGAAGGAGCGCGACCCCCATTGCAGCGAACCCGGAGAACAGGCGGCCAGCGCCGAGGCCAGACCCGCCAAGGCCGCGCGGCGGCTCCATCTTGCCCCTTTGTCCCCCATTTCCATGCGATGCCGTTTCAAATCCTCACAATGTGTTAACAAGGTCGCCGCATATGGTTAACCAATGTTTGAGATGCGTATGGGGCAGGCGATGAGTGAGGCGCATAGGGACTATTTCATTGCCGGCACCAGGTTCGAAGCCCCGCCCTTGGCGCCGGGCCTTTATGTCGTGGCGACGCCCATCGGCAATCTGCGTGACATCACCCTGCGTGCGCTCGAAACCCTGGCCGGCGCCGAGCTGGTGCTGTGCGAAGACACGCGCACTTCGGCCAAATTGCTCGACCATTACGGCATCAAGGGCCGGCGCCAGGCGTTGCATGAGCACAATGAGCGCGACAAGGCAGAGGCGATCGCATCGCGCGTGGCGGCCGGGGCGGCCATTGCCCTGATTTCCGATGCCGGCACCCCGCTGCTCTCCGATCCCGGTTTCCCGCTCATCCGGGCGCTGGCCGAACAGGCCCTGCCGGTCTTTCCCATCCCCGGCGCATCGGCGCTGCTCTCGGCGCTGGTGGTGGCCGGCCTGCCCACCGATGCCTTCACCTTTCACGGCTTCCTGCCGCCCAAGGGCGGGGCCCGCACCAATGCACTGGAAAAACTCAAGGATTCACGTGAAACGCTGGTGTTCTACGAATCACCCCGTCGCCTCGCCGCCTGCCTTGCCGGCATGCACGACGTGCTGGGCAACCGGCAGGCGGCCGTCTCGCTTGAACTGACCAAGCGCTTTGAACGCACCTTTCGCGGGTCGCTTGCCGACTTGGCCGGCCAATTCAGCGAGGAGAGCACCAAGGGCGAGGCGGTCATTATCGTGGCAGGCGCCGCCGAACCCAGTGCGCCATCTGCCGAGGATTGGCAGGCTGCCCTCTCCGAGGCCATGGCCGGACAGCCGCTGCGCGCTGCGGTCGACGAGATCGCAACGCGGTTCGGCCTCAAGCGCAAGGAAGTCTATGATGCCGCGCTCGCCCTCAAAAACGCCCAGTGAGCGGCGCATTGCCGCCGAACGGGCTGGCCATCGCGGCGAAATGCTGGCCGCCCTGTTCCTGCAATTGAAATTCTATCGCCTGCGCCAGCGCCGCTTCAAAACCCCGATGGGCGAGATCGACCTGGTGGTCGAGCGGGCCGGCACCATCGTTTTTGTCGAGGTCAAGGCGCGGGCCCGCAACGCTGATGAGCATGTGACCCATGCTGCGATCAATCGCCGCCGCATCACCCGCGCTGCCCAATATTGGCAGGCGCGCCACCCGGCCGAATCTGGCAAGGACTTCCGTTTCGACGTGATTTTCCTTGCACCCTGGCGCTGGCCACGCCATCTCATCAACGCCTTTCCCGCAGCGTGAGTCTTGCCATGTCGCTCAAAGTCGCCGTCCAGATGGACCATATTGCCACCATCAACCCGACCGGCGATTCCACCTTCGCCATGATGCTCGAAGCCCAGGCGCGCGGGCATGAACTGCTGCACTACACCCCCGATACGCTGTCGCTGAATGGCAACGTGGTGAGCGCCCTCTGCCAGAAAGTCACGGTGAGCGACGCGCAAAAGGGTGAGCACTTCACCCTGGGCGAAGCCGCACGGGTGGACCTGTCCACCCAGGACGTGGTGCTGATGCGCCAGGACCCGCCCTTTGACATGAACTATATCACGCTCACCCATCTGCTCGAGCGCATTCATCCCAACACCCTGGTGGTCAATCCGCCTGCCGCGGTGCGCAATGCGCCCGAAAAGATCCTGGTGACGGAGTTCCCCGAATTGATGCCGCCGACCCTGGTGACGCGCGACCGGGCTGAGATCCGGGCGTTCCGAAAGGAACACGGCAATATCATCGTCAAGCCGCTTTACGGCAATGGCGGGGCCGGCGTGTTCTTCATCCAGGAGGGCGACCACAATCTGGCCAGCCTGCTCGAGCTGTTCGAGGCCAATTATCGCGAACCCTTCATGGTGCAGCGCTACCTGCCCGATGTGCGCCAGGGCGACAAGCGCATCATCATCATTGATGGCGAGCCGGTGATGGGTCTCAACCGCATTCCCGCCGATGGCGAGGCGCGCTCCAACATGCATGTGGGCGGACGCCCCGAGCTCTCGCCGCTGACCGAGCGCGAAAAGGAAATCTGCGCCACCATTGCCCCGGCGCTGAAAGAGCGCGACATGATCTTTGTCGGCATCGACGTCATCGGTGGCTATCTCACCGAGATCAACGTCACCTCCCCCACCGGCATCCGCGAAATCAAACGCTTCGGCGGACCCGATATTGCGGTGCTGATCTGGGACGCGATCGAGAAGCGGCGGAGGCCAAAGTGAGCGGACCAATTGTTACCTACGACCCCGAGGCCGACGCAGCCTATATCTATTTCTCGACGGGGCCTGTGCAGGAAAGTGAAGAAGTCTCACGCGGTGTGGTTTTTGACTACGACAGGGACGGGTGTATTATTGGGATGGAAGTTCTAGGGGCGAACAAGAAGCTTCCTGCCGCTTTGCTCGCACAGAGTCTCCCGCCCAATCGTCCGGAGCGACGCCGCTGACAGGGTTGGCGCGGCTGCGCAAATGCCCTAGTGCTGTGGCTTGGGCTGGGGAGCTTGCATGAACACTTTTCTCGTCGCGTTTGCCACGCTGTTCGCCACTGTCGGTGTGGCCGATATCGCCTTCATCTTTGCCGCGCTGACCAAGGACAATACGCCGGCCCAGCGCCGCACCTTTGCCACGCGCGGCGTGCTGATCGCGCTGGCGATCCTGTTGTTCTTTGCCGTGTTGGGCAATGCGATTCTGGATGTGTTCGGCATCACCATTCCTGCCCTGCGCACCGCTGGTGGCGTCCTGCTGCTGCTGATTGCCATCGACATGGTGTTTGCCCGCCATTCTGGCGGCACCGGGACAACGGACGAAGAAGAGCTCGAAGCGCGCCAGAGCCAGGACATTTCGGTGTTTCCCCTGGCCATGCCGCTGATGGCTGGACCCGGCGCAATCTCCGCCGTTATCCTGCTCACCACCGGGGCGACCACCGATCTCGAATTCTGGCTGGTGCTGGCGGCCATCGTGGTGATCCTGGCCCTGTGCTGGCTGACCCTTCTCATCGCGATCCCGATCCAGCGCCTGCTCGGCCTTACCGGACTGTCGGTGGTCTCGCGCGTTGTCGGCATTCTGCTCGCCGCTCTTGCGGTGCAATTCGTCTTCGATGGCATCAAGGCCAGCGGCCTGTTGGGCGGCTAGGCGGCCAATGCCGCTAATTTGCTGAAAATTGTCGGCGTTAAGCAAGTCTTAACGCTGTGATTGCACCGTGACGTATCCGGACGCAGGAATAGCGCAGGTCTACGGATAGGGATTTTTCCATATGCGTCTCGCTGCTGCCCTGGCTTTGCTGATCTTTGCCATCATGGCCACAAGCGTGGCCGGAACCGGTGCCGTCCGCTCCGAAATGCTCACCCCGATTACCGCCACGCTTTAGCGCGCGCTGTTGACCGGCTCGGCTTCGCTTGCGGGTGAAACACCGACACCGAAGGCATCGACACGGCCGACCGGTGCCTCAAGCAGGCTCTCAAGCGGAAATGCGGCCGGCGTACTGATCGGCGCACCGGCCGTCAGCAGGTCGCCGGCCCGTTCCGGCGCCCGGCCCAGCGGCATCACCGTGCCGGCCACTTCAAGCAGTCGGATCTGCCCCAGACCCTGGAAGGGCGGGCGCAGCATGGCCGCCGCATCGGTCCCTTGCAGCGGATCGACCACGGCCACGCTCACCCGGCCGCCGCGATAAAAGCTGCGCATCGCCTGGCTGATATAGAAAGCCAGCTTGTCCGAGCCGGCCGACGAAAAATGAATGCCGTCATCCTTGCGCATGCGCGCATTCTGCCCGTTCACATCTGGACCATGGGAGGTGTATTTCCCCTCCTCATCGGCAAAGCGATCAAAAATGTCGAGATACTCAGCGCCCCCGGAAAACGCTGCCAGCCGGTGCAAGGCGCTGATCTGGCTGATCGCCGCCGAATACTGGCTGCGCGACATGGGCGGCATGCCCATCCAGATCACCGGTTTGCGCGCCGCCCGCAACTGCTCGAGAAACGTGTTGAGCCGGGCCTGATAGGCACTGGTCCAGCCTTCGCTCAGCGGCTCGTAGGATTGGCCGCCGGTGTTGAGATCCTGATTGTCATTGATGCCGATAATCACCACCGCCAGATCAAAACTGTCTGCAGCAATCTGCTCGGCCAGCGCCGCGTTCCAATCGAAATAATCATCGCGCACGAAACCTGATGCACTGACCCCCTGTTCGACGACCACCAGATTGGGGTCTTCGGCGTAAAAGCGCTCCAGCGCTCTGGCCAGGTCAATGGCCAGCGAATCGCCGAATACCGCAAGGCGCGTGGCGTCCTCTGCCTTGTCGATGGCGGGCTTGGGTGGCGGCAGGGCAGCGGCCGGTGCCGGCGCGGCCTGCTGGCGTGGCTGGGTCTGGCGCACCTGCGGGGCGGGTTCGGGCTCTTCGCCAAACAGCAGGTCGAACAGCGTGCGGCGGCGCGGCTGCTCGGCCTGGGCCACCAGCATGCGGTCATCCGTGAGCGGCTGCGCCCAGGCCGGGCCGAAATCGGCCAGGACAACGAGGCTAACCAGACAACACAGGACGAACCGTTTCATAGCCATTTCCGCAAGGCTGCAATTGCCGCCTTTTACCACCAGCGCCCGGTCCTGACCACGCCGCTCGCCACCCCGTTACCGGACCGCTGCGCTCAAGGCGTCAAATGCGGCGCGGGTGACGAAGCCATCGGCAATCTCGCCGCGCTGCGCCTGGAACCGGGCATAGGCCGCCTGGGTGATCGGGCCGATGCGGCCATCCACCGCCCCGTCATAAAGACCCAATTGCTTGAGCGCCTGCTGAATGGCCTGGCGCTGCGCCAGATCGGGGAATTGCGTATCGCGCGGCCATGGCGTGACGAACGGCCCGCTGCCCTTGAGACGGTCGGTCAGATGCGCCACCGCCATGGCGTAGCTGTCGGAGAAATTATAGCCTTTGAACACCAGATAATTGGCGGTCATCAGGAATTTCGGTCCACTCCGGCCGGCCGGCACATACAGAAACACCGGGGTGGAGAGATCGGCAAACTGCCGATTGGCCACGCGGACAATGCCGCGCTCGGCGAAGAAGGAGACGGGCCGCAATTGGTCGCGGCTGGCCAGCAGATAATCGAAACTGTCCGGCACCACGACCTCAAAACCCCAATCGAGCCCGGGCTGATAGCCCAGCCGGCGGAGATAGACCGCGCTGGTGACCAGGGCATCGGCGAGGGAAGCGTGGAGGTCGATACGGCCGTCGCCATCCCCATCGGTGCCATGCGCCAGAACATTCGAAGGATTGACCTGCAAATGCCCTATCGCTCCGGCCCAGGAGCCCACCGGCGACATCCCGCCATTGGCCGCTGTCAGTTTCAGCGCAGCGATGAAATCGGCCTTGTCCTCGGCAAAGCGGCTGCGCCGCTGCCAGGCGACGGTGGCCAGCGAGCGCACAATGGGCCGGATCAGATTGTCATTGGACAGCACGGCACCATAATCGGTCTCCATGCCCCAGATGGCGCCGAGCACATAGGGATCGACACCATAGGCCTGGCCCACTGCCGCAAACAGCTCTGCCTGGCGCGCCATGGCGGTTTTGCCGCGCTCGATCCGGCCGGAGGAAATCCGGCTGTCGAGATAGTCCCAGATCGGCGTGGTGAACTCGGGCTGGGTCTCAACCAGGTTCGGCACCCGCGGATCGGGCGTCATGCCCGATATTATGCTGTCATAGAAAGCGCCATTGACACCGGCTGCAACCGCCTCGCTGCGAAGATCGGCCAGGAAGGCCTCAAAACGCTCCGCCGGCTGGGCAAGGACTGGCGCCACCAGCGCCAGCCAGGTCAGAACCACCAGCCGGGTGCGCATTGGGCCTCTCCTAGCGATTGCGGGTCATCAGATGCCGCTCCCAGTTGAAGGCGGTATCGACGATTTCCTCGAGGTCATCATGCTGAGGCACCCAGCCCAGCATCTGCCGCACCTTTTCGCCAGTGGCGGTAATCGAGGCCGGGTCACCGGCGCGGCGCGGGCCTTCATCGGCACGGAAATCGACCCCGGAGACCTTGCGCACCGTGTTCACCACTTCGCGCACCGAATAGCCACGGCCATAGGCGCAGTTGAGCGTGGTGCTCTCGCCCCCGCCGCGCAGATGCTTGAGCAGCAGCGCATGGGCGGCGATCAGATCGGTGACATGGATATAATCACGCACGCAAGTGCCGTCGGGCGTTTCATAATCGGTGCCGAAAATATCCATCTTTTCGCGCTGGCCCAGGGCCGCCTGGCAGGCGACCTTGATCAGGTGGGTGGCCTCGGGCGTGGACTGGCCGGAGCGCTTCTGCGGGTCTGCGCCGGCCACGTTGAAATAGCGCAACACGCCATAGGTGATGTCATGGGCCGCCGCCACATCGGCCAGCATCCATTCGGTCATCAGCTTGGACCGGCCATAGGGTGACATCGGATTGAGAGGGGTCTCTTCGACCACCGGGTCCAGCCCGGTCATGCCGTAAACAGCGGCGGTGGACGAGAAAATGAAGTGCTTCACCCCGCCCTTGACGGCCGCCTCGATCAGATTGCGCGAGGTAGCAGTGTTGTTGCCGTAATATTTCAGCGGGTTGACCACCGATTCGGGCACCACGATCGAACCGGCGAAATGAATGATCTCGGTAACAGCGTGCTTTTCGATCAATCCCAGCACATGTTCGGTGTCGCCGGCATGGCCGGTTTCAAAAATCGCGCGCCCGTCAATCGCCCAGTCGAAGCCGGTGACCAGATTGTCCAGCACGACGATTTTTTCGCCCGCATCGGCCAGATTGAGCACCATATGGCTCCCGATATAGCCGGCGCCCCCGGTAACCAATACTGTCATTTATCGCTAACTCCCGGCATCACAACGCTATTTGGTTGCAACATTATGTGGCAGATGTTGATTTAGCTTTACGCCGACTACCCTTCGAATGCCACTCAGGAGAGCATCGCGTGTCCAAACGTGTCCGTACAGCCGTCTTTCCCGTCGCAGGTCTGGGAACCCGTTTCCTGCCAGCAACCAAGGCCATGCCCAAGGAAATGCTGACGGTCGTGGACCGGCCGCTGATCCAATATGCGGTGGACGAGGCCCGCGAGGCCGGCATCGAACACTTCGTCTTCGTTACCGGCCGCAACAAGGGCGTTATCGAGGACCATTTCGACCGCCAGTTCGAACTCGAAGCGACGCTGGAAAGCCGCGGCAAGACCGAGGCGCTCCAGGAATTGCAGCAAGACCTGCCCTCGGCGGGCCGCACCAGCTTTACCCGCCAGCAGGAGCCGCTGGGCTTGGGCCACGCCGTCTGGTGCGCCCGCGACATTGTCGGCGATCAGCCCTTTGCCCTGTTGTTGCCCGACATGATCTTCCAGGCCAAGCCGGGCGTGCTCAAGCAGATGATGGATGCCTATGAGGAGCGCGCCGGCAATATCATCGGCGTGGAGGAATGCGCCTGGGAGGACGTATCCTCCTATGGTGTTGTGGTGCGCGGCGATGGGCCGGATGAGGGCTTTGCCATCAATGGCATGGTGGAAAAGCCCAAGCGCGAAGAGGCGCCCTCAAATCTGTTCATCTCCGGACGCTACATCCTGCAGCCTGAAATCTTTGACCTGCTGGCCGAGCAGACCCGCGGCGCTGGCGATGAGATCCAGCTTACCGACGCCATGCAGACCCTGATGGGCCAGCAACGCTTCACCGGGGTGAAATATGAGGGCAAGGTGTTTGATTGCGGCTCCAAGCTGGGCTTTCTGACCGCCAATGTGGTCTTTGCCCTGGACCGTCCCGATATCCGCCCCGGCTTTGTCGAGGAATTGCGCAAGCTCGATCTGGAAGACCAGCTCTAGCCGTGCCGGTCAGCGCCGCACCGTCACGCCAAGGCTGACGGTGTGGCTCTCGAGCACCCCGCTGGCACTGTTGTCGCGATGCGCATAGCCATAATCGGCCGAAACGGCGGTATGGGCATTGACCTTGTAATCCGCACCAATGCCGGCGCCATGGCGCTGTTCGGTTTCCGTGCTGCCTTCGAGCCAGGATCGGGCCCAGTCGGCTGATGCACGCAGGCGCAACCAGGAATTGACCGTATAGCCGAGGCTGGCGCTTGCGGTATGGGCGACCCTTGCCGTGCCCGTGCTGTCTGCGCCGGTGGGCTCCACCGTGGTGGCCAGTGCGGCGGTCAGGTTGAGCGTGGGGTCGGGCGTATAGGTGATACTGGCGTCGTAAAGCCGCGTGGTGATGTCATTGAGGCTGGCATTGTCGAAATCATGCTGACCGATACCCACCGATGCGCTGGCCGAGACAAGACCGTTCCACTGGCCAGCAAGGCCCGCGCGCAGGGTGCGGCTAGTGGCATCGGCCTTGACCCCGCCGGCCCCGGTCCTGTCATACCAGTCACGACCCAGCCCGGCTTCGGTGAACACCTCGATGATTGGGGTGGCCTGAAAGCCAAGACGCAAGGTCGCATCGCCCTCCCAGACATTCTGGTTCGAATTGTCGGTGACGCCGGTATCGCTGCGCGTGGTTGGTCCATAAGCGGTGCGGGCGATGGTGCCATCAAGCCCCAGATTGAACTTGCCGAACTGCCGGTCGATACCGCCGTCGAGGCGGCCGGTGACGCTGAGCGGCGGCTCGATGATGACCGGATCGAGCCCGGGCACCGACGGCAGATCACGCGACAGGTTCAGGCTGGCCCCGCCGTTCATCGTGGTGTCGCGATCAAGCCGGGTGGTGGCGGAAAAATCAAGGTCGAGCCCGGTAACGCCCAACGTGCCGTCGGTGTCGCGGGCCAGTTCGGCATCGCCTTCCAGCACCAGGTCGGTACGCACACCCTGATGGGTCGCCGAGATGGCTGGATTGAGCGTGGTGACAAAGCGCTCGCCGCTGGTGGTGCTGCTGTAACTGCCCTTGAGGCCAACCGACCAGTCGATTTCGACCGGCGGGTGACCCGGCTCGCTGGGCAACGCGAATTCCTCGGGCACCGGCGCGGCCGGATAGAGGCCTGGCGCCAGCCGGTCTTCGCGCAGGCTGGTTTCATCAATGATCAGGGGGTCAGCCAGCGCCGGACCGGCCAGAACCGTGCTGGTCAGCAAAATGCGCAAGGCTGTCAGGTCGTGCCGGGCCAAGTCCCGCTCCGCAGATCAAGCCGGCAGGCATGGGCAAGCCGGAACAGGCCCATGAGGCCGGGTCCCGATCTTTGCATTTTGTGGTTAATGAAACCTTGCGCAGAACTGCCTAGACCGGCTCGACCTGCAGCACCGCGCCCTCGGCGCCAATGATGCGCACCCGCTGTCCGGCAGGCAGGTCGGGGCCGCTGACGCGCCATTTGGTATCGCCCATGGTCAGCCGCCCGAAGCCGTCGACAATAGGCTGGTCCAGCACCACCTCCCGGCCCATGAAATGCTCGGTGCGCTGGTTGAGCAAGGGCCGGTCGGTCTGGGTGGCGCGATTTTTGGTCAGTCGCACCCAGGCATAGATGGAAACCAGCGAAAGCACCCCGAAAATCAGCCATTGCAGGGGCCAGGCCAGCGGCTGGAACAGGGTGATGATGCCGGTCAGGATGCCGGCAATGCCCATCCAGAGCAGGAAGCCGCCGGGCAGCACCAGCTCGAGCGCCAGCAGCACCAGCCCGGCCACGATCCAGCTCCAGGGTCCGTTCTCGACCAGGAAGGAAACAATCTGCATGGCCCGGATCCGTCAGTCCTGCGCCGGCGACGTCGCGCTGGGCGGCGGGCTGGCTGGCGGCCGGCTCGCCGGGCGCGGCTGTACCGGCTTTTCCGCACCAAAGGTTTCCCGGGCAATCTCGGCAATGCCGCCAATCGCCCCGATCACGCTCGACGCCTCGACCGGCAGCATCAGCAGCTTCTGGTTGGGCGAGGTGGCCACTTTTTCCAGCGCCTTGATGTAGTTGTTGGCCACGAAATAGTTGATCGCCTGCACATTGCCCGCGGCAATGGCTTCGGACACCAATTGGGTAGCCTTGGCTTCGGCCTCTGCGGCGCGTTCGCGGGCTTCGGCATCACGAAAGGCGGCTTCGCGTCGACCCTCGGCCTCCAGCACCTGGGCCTGTTTCTCGCCCTCTGCCTTGAGAATGGCGGCCTGTCGCCGGCCTTCGGCTTCCAGAATCGTGGCGCGTTTCTCACGCTCGGCCTTCATCTGCCGGCCCATCGAATCCACCAGATCACTGGGCGGGTCGATATCCTTGATTTCGATGCGGGTGATCTTGACACCCCAGGGCGAGACGGCCGCATCGACCACCCGCAATACGCGGTCATTGATCTCGTCGCGATTGGAGAGCAGGGAATCAAGGTCCATTGAGCCCATCACCGAGCGGATATTGGTCATGGTGAGGTTCAGAATGGCGTGTTCGAGATTGGTCACCTCATAGGCGGCCGAGGCGGCATCCAGGATCTGGTAGAACGTCACCCCATTGGCCGTCACCGTCGCATTGTCGCGGGTGATAACCTCCTGGTGGGGAACGTCCAGCACTTGCTCCATGACGTTGATCTTCTTGCCGATCACATCGATGAACGGCACGATCAGATTGAGGCCGGGCGAGAGCGTGCGGGTATATTTGCCGAACCGCTCAATGGTGAAATTATAGCCCTGCGGTACGGTCTTGGCGCCGGCAAACAGCACCAGCACCAGCAATATGCCCAGCCCGATCAGCGTGATGCTGAGACCATCCAGTCCCAAATCGTTGAGAAAGCCCATCGGCCCTGCCCTCCTTGCCCAACTCGCCGCACAACTTTATGCGGCGGCAGGCCGGTTGGGTAGCGCCAAATGGCAGTCTATTTGGCAGGCAGGCAGCGGCCGGTTGCCTGCAGCGCGGCAATGGCGCGCGGATCGCAGCCGGTATGCAGGAACATCAGCCAGTCCTCGGTGGTGCCGTAGAACACATTGCGGTCGACTTCCCCGCGCACGCCCGGCACTACGCCCGTCTGGGTATATTGCCAGAATGTCCAGGGCCGGTTGTCGTAGCGTTCATGCGGCTCGGCGGCGGTCGAGCGCAGCCAGAAGGCATTGGGGAAATATTCGCCGGCCAGAATGTCACGATGGAAATTCATGTCGGTATAGATGATCGGCAGCTTGCCGCTATGGCGCTCCATGACGTCGAGCATCAGCCGGATTTTTTCGAGCGCGTCAGCCTTGTTCGGTTTGACCTTGCAGCTCGAATGATTGTTCCATTCCAGATCCAGCACCGGCGGCAGGGCGCTCGGATCATAGGGCACGTTCTGGGTGAACCAGGCTGCCTGCTCGGACGCCAGCGAACACCAGGTCATGAAATGATAGGCGCCGCGCGGCATGCCCGCATCGCGCGCCCGCTGCCAGTTGAGGCGGAAATTGGGGTCGATATAGTCCTTGCCCTCGGTGGCTTTCATGAACACGAAATGCGTGCCAGCCGCGCGCGCCCGGGCAAAATCCACATTCTCCTGATAGCGCGCCACGTCGATCCCCTGGATCGGCATGGACCGCGCCCGGTCGACGCCCGAATGCGGCCGGTTGTCACCGGGAATGGCGTTATACAGACCACCCATGCTGCCACAGGCGGCCAGGGCCACCACGGCAAGGCTCATCACGGCGCCACGCAACGCGGCGGAGGCAGAGCGGGACAGGGACAGCATCATTATGGAAAACACCCAAACGCAACGAGGACAATTCCATCTTGATTCAACATGGGCCGGTTAATGGAGTTTTAGGGTAACCAGTGTGGCAGCGCGCATGGTTAACAGGCCATCTTTCGTTCGCTCTTCGTTCTTGCTGGGCGATGAACGATCTGCTAGCGTCAGGCCCGGCAATTGGGGGCAAGAGCCGATGGTCACCCGCGTAACGACTGTGGCGTTTCAGGGCATAGAGGCCGTTCCGGTCGATGTGCAGGCCCATATTGCGCCCGGCCTGGCCGCGTTGGTGCTGGTCGGCCTGCCCGACAAGGCGGTGCGCGAAAGCGGCGAGCGGGTGCGCGCGGCCCTCACCGCGTCCGGACTCGGCCTGCCGCCCAAGCGCATCACGATCAATCTGGCGCCCGCCGATCTTCCCAAGGAGGGCAGCCACTATGATTTGCCCATTGCGTTGGCCCTGATGGGCGCGCTGGGCGCCATCCCGCAGGATGCGCTCGAGGGCTATATGGCGCTGGGCGAACTGGGGCTCGACGGGCGCCTTGCCCATGTCGGCGGGGTTCTTCCCGCGGCCATGGCTGCCAGCGCCAAGGGCATGGGGATTATCTGTCCGCGGGCCTCCGGGTCGGAAGCGGCCTGGGCCGGCGAGGATGTCGACATCATTGCCGTGGATAGCCTGATCGCACTGGCCAATCACCTGACCGGCCATCAATTGCAGGCGCGTCCCCAGCCGGCCCGCCAATTGATCGCGCCCGGCGACCTGCCCGATCTTGCCGATGTGCGCGGCCAGGCCGTGGCGCGGCGCGCGCTCGAAGTGGCCGCGGCCGGCGGGCACAACATGCTTAGGTTGTGTTGACTATTGTCTACCGTGACAAATGTCTGCTTCTAGCCCAAACCGATGATGAACGCCCGATACCTTCAGCACCAGAACTCCTCGCCATCTGGCCAGCGTCGGGCCAGCCCTTCCTCTATCAGGAAGTCGCCAACGTCGCGGCCGGCGATACGAATGGTGGCCAATGTCCGCTCGCCGGTTCCGTCGATGCCGAATGTCTCCACGGTAAACGGGTTCGTGTTCAGCAATTGCAGCAGCCGGGCGCTGGCCCGATTGGCGAGCGCGATCTCGGCGCCGCCGCCGCAGATGCCATCATGGGGTTCGGGGGTATCGTAGGACTGCAGGCGCAGGTTCTGCCTGAACCGCGCCGGGACTGTCGGAGGCTCTAACTCCCAATTAGGATAGAGCCTGATGAGCAAGACAACGAACAAGTTTTCCCCTGAGGTGCGAACCCGAGCGGTGCGGATGGTGCTGGAGCATGGCGG
>NZ_PYVZ01000010.1 GCF_003056405.1 Devosia indica | reverse complement strand
CAGCTGCCCTGTAATCGCTACAGATCGGACAAAATCACAAACTTGCCGACACGCTCACCCAAGTTCAGGCCTCCTGCCATTCCCATCCACTCGACAATTCTCTCCGTTTGGTCAATGTCCGTTATTGCATGCCCGCTGCGAGAAGCCGAGAGTCCGCCTCCCACCCCAAATCAGCCTGAGCAACACCGCCTGACCGCCCCACCCCGCCATTGACCCCGTCAGCCTTCCGGGTTCACCTAAGCGCCATGTCGAGAATTGGTTCCCGCCCGCCAAAGGATTGGGCCCAAAGGGCAAATGCCTTTTGGGATGCGGTGGCCTATCATCTCTCGCCGCCGGGGCTGCTGGTCGGGTCGATCTTTTTTGCGCTGTCGCTGACGCCCTCGCTGCTGCCGCGCACCGAGACGGTGCAGGGCATTCTGTCGGGGTGCTGCTTTGCCATCGGCTATGGCTTTGGCAATCTGGCGCATTGGCTTTGGGGGTTCCTCGGGCTCAAGGTGCCGCCGGGGCGGGTCACGCGCGCGCTGGGCCTGCTGGTCGGGCTGGTCTGCCTGGGGCTGGTGCTGGTGGCGCTGTGGTATTCCAACACATGGCAGAACTCGGTGCGCGCGGTGATGGAGATGCCGCCGGTAGAAGAAAACCAGCCGCTGCAGATCGCGACTTTTGCCCTGCCCATTGCCGCAACCATCCTGATTATCGGCAAGCTGCTGGTGACCATCATCCGGCTGATCTGGCGCTGGCTGCTGCCGCATATGCCGCGCCGGGCCGCCTTTGTGGTGGCAACGGCCCTGGTGGCCCTGCTGATCAGCATTCTGGTCAACAATCTGTTCCTGCGCTCGGCCCTGCGGGCGGCCGACACGTTCTACGAACGGCTCGACGCCCTGGTGCAGACCGATGCCGAAGCGCCCGGCCAGTGGTTCCAGACCGGCAGCGCCGAGTCGCTGATCGAGTGGGAGACCATCGGCCGGGATTCCCGGGTCTATGTGCGGTCCGGGCCCGATGCGGCCGCGATTGAGGCCATGACGGGCAAGCCGGCGCTGCAGCCGCTGCGCACCTATGTTGGCCTGCGTTCGGCCCCCACGGTGATGGAACGCGCCCAGCTTGCCCTGGCCGAACTGGTGCGCATCGGCGCCTTTGAGCGCTCGGTGCTGGTGCTGGTGACGCCGGTGGGCACCGGCTGGGTCGACCCAGCGGCCATCGACACGCTCGAATATCTCCACGGGGGTGATGTGGCGAGCGTGGCGGTGCAATATTCTTATCTCACCAGCGTGCTTTCGCTGTGGATCGAACCCGAACTGGGCACCGAAACCGCCCAGGCGCTGTTCAACACTGTCTATGACTATTGGACGCAATTGCCGCGCGATGACCGGCCCAGGCTCTATCTGCACGGATTGAGCCTGGGGGCGCTGGCCTCGCAGAATTCGACCACGGTCTATGACGTGCTGGCTGACCCCTTCGACGGGGCGCTCTGGGCCGGGCCGCCCTTTTCCAGCCCGATCTGGTCGCGCATGACCGAGAGCCGGGTGCCCGGATCGCCCGCCTGGCTGCCCCGCTTCGGCAATTCATCGGCGGTGCGCTTCATGAACCAGACCGGTGCCAAGGATTGGGAGGGCCTGTCCTGGGGGCCGATGCGCATCGTCTTCCTGCAATATGCCAGTGACCCGATCGTCTTCTTTTCTTTCGATGCCGACTGGCAGCGGCCCGACTGGCTCAACGCGCCGCGCGGCCCCGATGTCTCGCCTGCGCTCAACTGGTATCCGGTGATCACCTTCCTGCAATTGGCGGTCGATGCGGCGCTGGCGCAAACCCCGCCGGTGGGGCATGGCCATGTCTATGACCCGGCGGACTATATCGACGCCTGGGTGGAGGTCACCCAGCCTGAAGGATGGACGCAGGGCGAGCTGGAGGCGTTGAAGGCCGCGATCGATCCAGAAAAATACGCGCCGGACTGAGCAAGCGGGCCGGGGTGCAATCATCCCGGGGCTGGGGTATGCGGAGTGTGATGTGGCGCTGGGACGCCACGAATAGAGGACGAAACGGATGTCGAGCGCGCCTTCGCCGATGGAACTGGCCCTGGCCCTGGCTGAGGAGGCCGCCACCCAAGGCGAGGCGCCGGTGGGTGCGGTCATCGTCGAGGGGGAGACCGTGCTGGCCGCAGAGCGCAATCGCATGCGGGCGCTGGCCGACCCGACCGCCCATGCCGAGATGCTGGCGATCAGAACAGCGCTGGCGGCGCGCGGCACCGGACGGCTGGATGGCTGCGACCTCTATGTCACGCTCGAACCCTGCGCCATGTGTGCCGGGGCCATTGCCCATACCCGACTGCGCCGGATCTATTTCGCCGCCGAGGACACCAAGGCCGGGGCGGTGGAAAACGGCATCCGCCTGTTCGAGCAGCCCACCTGCCACCATCGGCCGGAGGTGATCGGCGGGCTTTCGGCCGGTCGTGCCGAGGCGATGCTGGTGGATTTCTTCAGGAAGCTCCGGGACTAGGCTCTGCGCCAGATAGCTATGGAAGTCTTACATAACATGATGTCAAAGATTATTGACATCATGTTTGAAATGGTTGATATAGCGACAAGGATGTTTGGCACGGAGACGATGAATGTCGATGCGGGAAAAAGTGGCGTGGATCGCGGTGACCACCTCGCTGGTGATCTTTGGCTGGTATTTCTGGAGCGTCTGGGCCGACTTTGCCGCGCGCCAACTGGACGGGGACGTGCTGTTCTGGCGGTTCCTCTGGTGCTTCGGGATTGCCGTGGTCATCATGTTGCCGGCCGCGATGATCGCAGCGCGTCTGGGCGGGCAGGCATTCGACCCGCCGGCTGATGAAATGGAAGTGCGGATCGAGGCCATTTCGAACCGCTACGGACTGGCGCTGCTCGAAATCCTGCTGGTCACCATCGTGCTGGCGAGCAAGTGGATCACCGAAATTGCGCGCACCGATTTCACGATCGATCCGGTGGGGGCGACGGCGATCATGCTGGTCAACCTGATCCTCTTCGTCACCGCCTTTGCGGCCCTGGTGCGCGAGATCATCATCATTATCCAGTACCGGATGTACGCCTGATGCCGGCGCCGCCCCCTATTTCCAACACCATCCGGCGGCTGCGCTTCGAGCATGGCGAGATGACCCAGCAGCAACTGGCCGATGCCATCGGCATGACCCGGCAGACTGTCGCGGCCATTGAGCAGAACAAATATTCGCCCTCGCTCGAAGCTGCCTTTCGCATCGCCGAGGTCTTCGGCGTCGAGATTGGCGTGGTTTTCCAGTGGAAAGCCGACGAGGAACAGGGCCGCTAGCGGCCCCAAGGAGCAAGGTAATGAAAGCCTGGTTTGCCCGCGATTATGGCCGCCCTGACGTGCTGCGCCTCGAGGAGGTCGCCAAACCCGTCCCCAAGCCCGGAGAAATCCTGGTGAAGGTGCACGCGACCACGGTCAATTCGGGAGACCGCCGCATCCGCGCCTGCGATCTTCCGCCCGGCATGAAGACGCTCGGACGGTTGGCGCTGGGCTGGAGCCGGCCGCGCCAACCGGTCCTGGGGACGGAACTCTCCGGGGTGGTCGAGGCCGTGGGGCAGGGCGTCACGCGGTTCTCGCCCGGCGAGGCGGTCTATGCCTTTCCCGGCGGCAGGATGGGCGCACATGCCGAGTATGTGCTGCTCAAGGAAACCGGCCCGGTCGCCCATCTGCCTGAGGGTGTCGACATGCAGACCGGTGCCGCGCTCTGCTTCGGCGGCACCACGGCCCTGACTTTTCTGCGGCGCGGCGCGGTGCGGGCGGGGCAATCCATGCTGGTGCTCGGTGGTGCGGGCGCCGTCGGCTCGGCCATGGTGCAACTGGGCAAGCTGGCGGGGGCGCATGTCGCCGCCACGACCAGCGCGGGCAATCTGGACCTGGTCAGGGCGCATGGCGCGGACACGGTGATCGATTATCAAAAGACCGATATTGCCCGGCTGGCTGAGCGTTTCGAAGTCATTGCCGACACGGTCGAGGCGATGGATTTCGCCACGGCACAAAAGCTGCTCACCCCCAATGGACGCTATCTCGCCATTGCCGGAACGCTGAAGGAAATGCTGGGCAGCCTGCGCAAGGGACCGGAGGGAAAACGGATGATTGCCGGGCCGGCCGATGAGCGGATCGAGGATATTGTCGAACTCGGCCGACTGGCGGCGCTGGGCCAGTACCGGCCGCATATCGACAAAATCTATGCCTTCACCGACATGCCGGCCGCCCATGCCCATGTCGACACCGGGCGCAAGCGTGGCAGTGTCGTGGTACAGGTCGCTCAGTAGGGTCAGTCGTTTGGGTTGGAGTCGATCGGCGCGATCTGGTTCTGGATATAGGCTTCAATCTTGTGCTCGAGCATGCGCTTGAAGCGGTCCTTCTCGGCATCGGCATGGGCGATGATTTCCCGTACCCGCCAGAATTCCATGGCCCCGATATGGGAAACGCGGGGGCGGATATAGATATCGGGCGGATAGGCCGCCATCATGTGCGCCGTCAGCGAATGCATCATGATCTGGGCGGAGCCGAACCAGATATCGATCGCCTTGTGGTCGGTCTTGGTGAGATTGGCCGAGGGGTCCCCGGCCACATCGATGCCGATCAGGAAATCGGTGCCGATATCGGCCTGGTCGAGCGGCAGCGGATTGACCACGCCGCCATCGACCAGCAGGTGATTGTTGTAGATGACCGGTTTGAAAAAGCTCGGAATGGCCAGGGAGCCGGATATGGCCGGGCGCAGCAGACCGGAATTGAACACCACCTGGTGCCAGGACTGGAAATCGGTGGCCACGACATAGAGTGGCACCTTGAGGTCCTTGAATTCGAGCGGGAAATTGTCCGGCAGGAAGGCGTCCACCACGCTGGTGGCTTCGATCTGCATGGAAATGCCATTCTTGAGCAGGCCGCCAAGGCCACGGATCTGGGTGGCCCAGAGCCGGCTGGCAATGGTGCGCAGCGTGCCCAGCACCTCGAAGGAATGCTCGCGCAACTCCCTGCCGGTCATGCCTGCGGCCCAGCCGGCGCCGATCAGCGCCCCGATCGAAGTGCCGGAAATCACCGTGGGCTTGAGGCCGAGTTCGTCCATGGCCTCGATATAGGGAATATGGGTGAGGCCACGGGCCGAGCCGCCGCCCAGGGCCACGCCGATTTTCGGTTCGCTGCTCGTGTTCATCCTGCCACGCTCCGCACCCTTCATGCGCAGCCTGTCCGCCAGCGCCATGCCGCGCTGTTGCAATGGCGTCAGCGGGCGTTGCGGCGGGGCCGCGTCAAAGACGGTTCGCAGCAAGCTTAGCGATTTAAGATTGAAGAATGGTTCAGCCTTCTCGGGCGATTTCGCGCCAGCCGATGTCGCGTCGGCAGAAGCCTTCTGGCCAATCAATTGCGTCCACGCCTCTGTAAGCACTTTCCTGTGCCTCTTTGACCGATGCCCCGAGCGCCGTGACATTGAGCACGCGCCCACCATTGGCGAGTAAACGGTTGCCATCACGCTTCGTTCCGGCGTGGAACACGGTCAGTGCATTATTATCGAGGCCGTCGACCCCTTTTATCTCGCTGCCCTTGCCGTAGTCGCCGGGATAGCCCTGGGTGGCCATGATGACCGTGAGGGCAAACTGGTCTTTCCAGGCGACATCGTGGCCGGCCAGGGTGCCGGTGGCGACCGCGTGGAGCAGGGGCACGATGTCGCTGTCCATGCGCATCATCATCACCTGGCACTCCGGATCGCCGAAGCGGGCATTGTATTCCACAAGCTTGGGCCCGGCCTCGGTCAGCATCAGTCCGGCATAGAGGACGCCGGCATAGGGTGTGCCGCGCTGGGCCATGCCGCGCACGGTCGGCTCGACGATGCGGGCCATGGTCTCGTCATAGATTTCGCGGCTCATCACCGGGGCCGGCGAATAGGCGCCCATGCCGCCGGTGTTGGGGCCGGTATCGCCGTCAAAGGCGCGCTTATGGTCCTGAGCGGTGGTGAGGGGGAGAATGGCGGTGCCATCGGTGAGCACGAAAAGGCTGACCTCTTCGCCCTCCATGAATTCCTCGATAACCACGGACGCGCCAGATTGTCCGAAGGCGCCGGCAAAGCAATCGATAATGGCGGCCTCTGCCTCCTCGACACTCATCGCCACAGTGACACCCTTGCCGGCGGCAAGACCATCGGCCTTGATCACAATGGGTGCGCCCTGCGTATAGAGATAGGCCAGGGCCGAGGCCTCGTCCTCGAACCGCCCATAGGCGGCGGTGGGGATATCGAATTGGTCGCACAGCGCCTTGGTGAAGCTCTTCGAGCCTTCGAGCTGGCCGGCCTGTTTCGACGGACAGAAACAGGTGATGCCGGCGGCGCAGACATCATCGCCCAACCCGGCCACGACCTGCGCATCGGGGCCGACCACGACGAAGTCGATGGCGTGTTCCTGCGCCGCGGCGATGACCGCGGCATGGTTGGTGATGTCGATATTAAGGTTGGTGGCGACGCTCTCGGTCCCGCCATTGCCCGGCGCCACGAACAGGGCTTCGACCAGCGGCGACTGCGCAATCTTCCAGGCCAATGCATGTTCGCGCCCGCCCGAACCAATGACCAATACGCGCATGTCGTGCCTCCGTGCCGTTTGCGGGCGTGATGCACGAGACAGGAGAAGAGGGCAAGGGGGAGCTGCGGGTTATTGCCGGGAAGGCCTCCTCACCCGGTCCTCCGGGCCGACCCCTCTCTGAAGGGAGACGCCAAGAGTGCGAGTTCGCGTAGCGACACCTCGCCCCCAGGGGGAGATGTCGACGGCGAAGCCGGCGGGTGAGGGGTCTTGACGCCAACCTCATTCGCCGGACGCACCTCCCTTAAAGCTCGGCTTCCTTGAAGATCGGCGTCAGGTCGCCCTTCCATTCGCCGTGGAATTTGTCGAGCCAGCGCTGGGCCGGGGCTTTGCCGCTGCGCACGGTTTCTTCGAGCGGGGCGAGATAGATGGTTTCGTCCTGGCCTTTGGCGTTGAGGCGATTGCGGCGCACCAGGCCCGCTTCGGCAATGCCCACGGCCTGGGCGGCGACATCGAACAGCGAAGAGCGATCGAAGGGCGTGTCGAGCCCGAGGCGGGGCACTTCGCGGCGCAGATGCTCGCGATCATCATCGGTCCAGTTGCGCACCAGCTCCCACGCACCTTCGAGCGCGATGTCGTCATAGAGCAGGCCCGTCCAGAACGCGGACAGCGCCACCACATGCGCCTCATCGCCCATATCGGCGCCGCGCATTTCCAGGAACTGCTTGAGACGCACTTCGGGGAAGAGGGTGGAGAGGTGATCTTCCCAGTCCTTGATGGTCGGTTTCTCACCCGGCAGTTGCGGCAGGCGGCCATCGAGGAAATCGCGAAAACTCTCGCCGGCGACATTGACGTATTTGTGGTCGCGGATGACGAAATACATCGGCACGTCGAGCGCGTAGTCGGCATAGCGTTCGAACCCGAAGCCAGCCTCGAACACGAAGGGCAGCATGCCTGTGCGTTCGTCGTCGGTATTGCGCCAGATTTCGCTGCGGAAGCTGAGATAGCCGGTGTCGCGGCCGCCCGCGAAAGGCGAATTGGCGAACAGGGCCGTGGCAATGGGCTGCAGCGCCAGCGAGACGCGCAGCTTCTTGACCATGTCGGCCTCGCCGGAGAAATCGAGATTGGTCTGCACCGTGGCCGAGCGATACATCATCGATGTGCCCAGCGTGCCGGTCTGGCCCATATATTTGGTCATGATGGCGTAGCGTGACTTGGGCATGGAGGCGATTTCCTCCACCGCCCAGAGCGGAGTGACGCCCAGCCCCAGGAAATGAATGTCGAGCGGTTCGGCGACTTTCTTGGCCACCCGCATATGCTCAGACAGTTCGTCGGCTGTGCCGTGCAGGTCCACCATGGGCGAGCCGGAAAGCTCGAACTGGCCGCCCGGTTCGAGCGAAATGCCGCCGGCGATCTCGTTGTTCCGAAGACCGATCGGGTGGTCGCCATCATAGAAGGGATGCCAGCCGGTTTCCTTCTCGATGCCGTCGAGCAGCGCCCGAATGCCCTGTTCGCCCTCATAGGCGACCGGGCGCAGCGGATTGGTGTGGAACACGTGTTTCTCGTGCTCAGTGCCGATGCGCCATTGATCCGCCGGCTTGGCGCCGCGTTCCATCGCCTCGATAAGATCTGCCCGTGAAGAAATCAGGGGCGAGGGGGTGTCGGCACCGGCCATATGGTCCTCATGTTCGAGGGTCTAAACTGTGGCGCGAACATAGCGAGAGCAAGACGGAAAGCAATCGCCTTTTATCGCCAATCACCGATGATAGCCTGTATCACCGCCAATCCGGCCACCGCCGCCGTGTCGGCGCGCAGGATTCTGGGCCCAAGGCTGATGGGGACAACGAAGGGCAGGGCGCGCAGTTTTTCCCGCTCGGTATCCGAAAATCCGCCTTCCGGCCCGATGACGAGGCCAATACGCTGCCCGCGTTGCTGTTCCAGCGCATGGATCGGCGATGAAGACGCCTCGCCTTCGTCGGCGAACACCAGCTTGCGGTCGCCATGGGCTGCAACCCAGCCATCGAGCAGGGTATTGAGATCAACGGCCGGAGCAATCTGCGGCACGCTGAGCACCTCGCATTGCTCGGCCGCTTCTATGGCGTTGGCAGCAAGGCGCTCGGGCTTGAGGCGGTGGAGCTGGGTAAACTGGGTCATGACCGGCTGGATGGTGCCCGCGCCCATCTCGACCGCCTTTTGCACCACATAATCGAGCCGTTCGCTCTTGAGCGGGGCAAAACCGTACCAGAGATCGGATGGTGGGGTTTGCGGGGCGATTTGCTCGACGGTTGCCAACGCGACCGACTTTTTCGAATCGCTGGTCAGCCGGCAGAGCCAGGCGCCGTCCCGGCCATTGAACAGCACCACCTCCTCGCCCACGCTCTTGCGGAGGACCGCGGCGAGATAGAGGGACTGGTCCTTGTTCAATGTCAGTTCCGTTCCTACCGCAAGATCCGGCTCGACGAACAGGCGGGGAAGCGAGGCGTGGCTTCGGGGCATGAATAGGCACCATTTTTCCTTCTCCCCTTGTGGGAGAAGGTGCCCCGAAGGGGCGGATGAGGGGTTTTGCGCGCCACCATAAACGCTGTATGCGTGGAGAGAACCCCTCACCCTGATTTTCTGCTGAACGCAGAAAATCCGTCCCCCTCCCACAGGAGGGGGGGAAATCGGTGGCACGCGAGAGACGCACATGAATACCCCAAATCCCACCGGCACCGTTGCCGACGCGCAAAAGGACAATTGGCTCGATCGCCATGCGCCCGAGCCGGTCAAGCCCTATGGCCGTCTGGCGCGCTGGGACCGGCCTATCGGTTTTTACCTGCTGTTCTGGCCCTGCGCCTGGGGGATTGGCCTGGCCGCGCTCGCCCAACCGGCATTTGGCTTTGGCTGGTGGGCGGCCATTCTGATGTTTCTCGGCGCCATATTGATGCGCGGAGCGGGGTGCACCTTTAACGACATTGTCGATCGCGACATCGACATGAAGGTCGCCCGCACCCGCTCGCGCCCGATTCCCTCGGGCCAGGTCACATCCCGAGAAGCCTTCTATTTTCTGGTGGCCCAGGCGCTGCTGGCCTCGGCAATCCTGTTTCAGTTCAATCGCTTCACGGTTTACGCGGCCATTGCCTCGCTGGTGCTGGTGGCGATCTACCCCTTCATGAAGCGCATCACCTGGTGGCCGCAGCTTTTCCTGGGGCTGGCCTTTTCCTACGGGGCGCTGGTGGGCTGGTCGAGCCAGACCGGGGGCCTGAGCTGGGCGCCGGTGGTGCTCTATGCCGGCACCATCCTCTGGGTCATCGGCTATGACACCATCTATGCGCTGCAGGATATCGAGGATGATGCGCTGGTCGGCGTCAAATCCACCGCGCGCCTGTTCGGCGACAATGTCCGGCCGGCGGTGGCAGTGCTCTATGCCGGCGCCTTCCTGCTCTGGAATGTGGCCTCGCTGATGGCCGGGGGCGGGGTGATCTTTGCCGGTCTCTCGCTGGTAGCGGCGGGCCTGCTGGCCTGGCAGCTCTGGACGCTGGACAGGGAAATCCCGCTCAATCCGTTCAACCGCTTCTACAACAACCATTATGTCGGCATGGCCCTAACACTGGCGCTGCTGGCCGAATGGGTTTGGTAGCTGCCGCCAGAACAGCCGAAAGGGCCAACCGCACCACCGGTTGACCCTTTTCGGCTTGCTTTGGAGAGCAATGGATCTAGTGCGCGTCCGCCTGGCCGGGCTTGCGGCGGTTGAGGAAACGCGGGCGGCGCGAGGCATCGGCGGCGAGCTTCCGGCGCGGGGCGGTATTGCCCAGCATGACGCCATCGACCTGCTGGCTATAGGGCATGTAGGCGCCATCGCCGGCCTTGATGAACAGCGGCAGGCGGAGTTTCTTGCCCCAGTTCTGCCATTCGGCCACGACGTTGTGATTGCCCTCTTCCTCGAACACCTTGTAGTTCAGCTCGGCGTCCGAATGGACCAGTTCGATCGAGCTGGTCAGCATGCCGTCTTCGGAAATCGCGGTGGCCACGGCCACGCCGATGAATTCGGTGACCGGCACCTTGATCTTGATCGCCACGCCGCTCTGCTCGAGCATCTTGCGGACCGTAACGGTCTTGACCGGGTCCTTGGGACCATTGTCGTTGGCCGCCATAAAGCGGCGCTCGGCTACGGCCGGGCGGCCAAAGGCCAGAACAACCGACGACCCTTCCATCGCAACGCCATGAACCATTTTTGATGCCTTCCTGTAACTTCGAGAGCTTGTTTCTTGTGCTCCGTTTGTAAGGGCAATCTACCCCAGCCCCTTACCCACGCCCTTAATCGGTTGGGTTAAATTTATGTTGTTTTCCCGGAGGGTTAGCGGGGTATTGCACCCAGTCAGAAGCGGTTAACCCAGCCTCTTGCACTCCTGTTTACCCTGCCACATTTGCCCGTGAGCGCCGCGCTCTTGTGGAAAAGCGCCACCAAGCCTAAAAGGCCCGCACAATGCCGGCTTTCGCCCCACCCTATGATGATGATCTTGAACTGCTCCGCTCGACAGCGGTGGCAGCGGGCATCATCGCCTCGAGCTATTTCAGGCGCGACATCAAGTCCTGGACCAAGGAGAATGCCTCGCCCGTGAGCGAGGCCGATATCGTGGTCGACCGGTTTTTGGCGGCAAACCTGCTGCAGGCGCGGCCCGATTATGGCTGGCTCAGTGAAGAAACGGTGGACAATCCTTCACGCCTGGACTGCGAGCGGGTGTTTGTGGTCGATCCCATTGACGGCACGCGCGCGTTCCTGCGCGGCGAGGATTACTGGACTGTCTCGCTGGCGGTGGTGGAAAACGGGGTTCCGGTTGCCGGCGTGGTGTACGCGCCGGCGCGCGATGAGCTCTATGACGCCCATAGGGGAGGCGGCGCCCGGATCAATGGCAAACCCCTGACCCGCACCCGCCGGGCGGGAGCACCGCCCCTGATCCCTGCGCCCGGCGCCGTGCATCAGGAATTGCAGGCCGCCGGGCTCGACTATGCGCGCGGCCCCGCCTTTCCCTCTTTGGCCTATCGGCTGGTGCAGGTGGCCACCGGCAGGCTCGACGCAGCAGTGGCCCGGCGCGGCGCCCAGGATTGGGATATTGCCGGGGCGGCGGTGATCCTGAGTGAATGTGGTCTGGACTTCGCCGATGTCTGCACCGGGTTCCCACAATTGAACAAACGAGATGTGCGTCACGGGGCGCTTGCGGCCCTGGGGGACATCAGCCTAAAACCCCTCGTGCACGCCGCGCTGGTCAAGGTTTATGGTTGCCCCCAGGCCCAGGACAGCGCGGATACTGCCGAGATTCAATTGCCTCAAACGCGGGACTGACCGATGGCTGAAACGACCGAAAAGCAACTGCTGCACCTGGTGATTGGTGGTGAACTCGCCAGCACGGACGGCATCACCTTTGCCGATCTTGACCAGGTGGACATCGTGGGCGTCTATCCCAATTACGCTGCGGCCGAAAAAGTCTGGCGTGCCAAGGCGCAGCAGACCGTCGACAGCGCCCAGACCCGCTATTTCATCGTGCATCTGCACCGCCTGCTGGACCCCGACAGCGACAAAACCAAGGCCTGACCTTGAAGCTGGACCTTTGGTCCGCCGTCGGCGGACTAGCCCTTGTGGCCGGGCTGGGCTTCATGGGTACCGCGCCATTTATCGCGGACTATGTCGTCATCGTCTGCGGGTTGGTTGGCCTTGGCCTTGCTGCGTTCGCGCGGAGCAAGGCCCTGGTCGGACCCGCTGCGGTCATGATCTATGCCGCGTTGCTGCTGCTGGCTGCGACTCTGCCCTTTGTCTATCGCTCATCCATGGACCTGCTGCCGCTGGCGGCCTGCCTTCCCATGCTGGCGGCGCCGGGCATTGCGGCATTGCTGGAGCGGGGGAAGGCAGGTCTCGACAGGCTTGGCGAGCACATTTTTCCGCTCTTGTGCCTCTTCGGTGTCGGCAGCGCTGTAGCCTTTGGCCTGTGGGAGGCAATATCCACCGGAACGGCGCGCGCCGGCGTGGGCAACAATCCGATCCATTTTGGCGGCATCACCACGATCTTGGGCTTCCTGGCACTGGTCGGCATGGTGTCCAACGCAGCGCGCTGGCGGGTGATCTATCTGGCCGGACCGGCGCTGGCCATGGTCGGCGTGGTCCTCTCCGGCTCGAGGGGGCCGCTGCTCGCCTGGCTGGCGCTGGCCGCGGTCAGCCTGCCGGTTCTGCTGATCGGTTTCAAAAGCTGGCGCCTCGCCTTCGCGACCATCGCTGCCGCAGTCGCAGGTGCGGTGCTGTTCGTCGTTCTGGCAGCGGACAGCCTATTGGTTCAGCGGCTGCTGACGGTCCCGTCCAGTCTGGCCTCGGCCCTTTCCGCAGAAGATCCGATGACGGCCCTGCTGGCATTCATGACGGCCAACGACCCCTATCGCACGGCGCTCTATGAAGCGGGCTGGCAAGCCCTGCAGTCCTCGCCCATCGTTGGGATCGGCTATGGGCAGATGATGCCTCTGGTGCGTGCGCTGTACCCGGATATGACATCGCTCCATACGCTGGAAAACCTGCATAGCGACATCGCCGATTTCGCCGCGCTGGGCGGCGCCATGGGCATTCTTGCCTATTTCCTGCTGCTGCTTTCGCCTGCACTCGCCCTGAGGGGCCTCCGCCTGCGGGATGTTCCGGGACTGTGGCTTGCGGCTGTGGTGCTGATCGTTGGCTATGCCACGCTTGGGCTGACCAATGCCATGTTCGGCGTCTTGCCGCAGACCGCCCTGTTCGCGGTGGCGCTGGGTGGCTTGATGGCGCTGGGCCATCGGGCGCGGGTCAGGAGCCAAGCGCGGCCAGAACCTCGTCAATAGCGCCCGGGCCGCCAATGCGGTCCCGGCCAATGGCGCCGAGGCGCGCCCGTTCCTCGGGGGAATTGATCAGCCTTTCGAGCGCCTTGGCCACAGCCTCGGCATCACCCGGAACGGCGATGCGCGCCTCGCCATAAAGGCGCTGTTCGTCCTCGAAGCGGGATTGCCGGTCTTTCGGGCTGGTCATGTAAATGACCGGCTTGCCCAGGCCGAGCGCCTGGGTGGTGGCGGTCCCGGCCTGTGACAGCACGATGTCGGAAACGGCGAGCACATTGCCCATGGCCCGGCCGCGCAGGAGATGCACCGTGATGTCGCCGTCCGAAAGACTGCCCAGATCATCGCCTTCGGCGCTGAGCAGATTGGTGCGCTGCAGGCCACTGGCTTCGGCCAGGTCGGAGACAGGTATTTCCCCCGCCACGGCCAGGAAGGCATCGGGCCGGTGCTCGGCCGGCATGCGGCGCAGGGCATCCACCTGGCGGGCAAAACTGGCCGGTGTTTCCCCCCGGCTGCCGGGCAGCAGCGTCACCGCGAGCGGCTGGCTGCGCCGGCTCTGGGCGTCATAGTCGCCATAAGGGATGGTATCCATCATCAGATTGCCCGGGGCGGTCGCCTCGACGCCCACCTGGCGCAGTATTTCGGCAAGATTATCGGCCCGGCAGAAAACCCTTCGGCAAGTGCGGGAAATCACATGCCGTTCCAGGCCCGAATAGAGCCGGGCCGCGCCGGTCTTGTAGCAGTCGACATAATAGAGGCCGCGATGGCCGGTGATCCAGGCCAGCAAGGGCACGATGGCGTCGCCCACCACCAGGATGCGGTCATAGCGATTGCGGATCGAGCGCATATAGCGCAGCGCCGGAGGAATGGTGGCCAGCCCGCCCTTGGCCAAATCGCGGCGCAGCGAGCCCTTGGCCGTGCGCGCGCCACCCGATTCGAGCCGGGCCCGGGGCCCCACGATCGGGCAGATGCCGGCATAGGCATTGCCGCTCCCCAGCACGGGCCAGGCTTCTACAAGAAATCTATCGGTGAGATGTTTGGCAATTGCGGAGGCGATCCAGTCCTCGCCATGACCGTTCGAAATGACCAAGAAGCGCTGACGCGGCGCCGCCTCGACCACTCCTAATGGCCCCGGCCAAAGCGTTCGAAGGCCGTATTGGCGGCAATGGCGTCGGCATAGGGTTCCTGCCGGTCCACACTCCAATAGAACAGTTCATCGAGCGGAATTGGCTTGCCGGTGATTGCGCAGCGCACAAAACTGCCGGGCTTGAGCACGACATAATCGCCATCGAGATAGCGCAGGTTCGCTTCTGCAGGCGCAAACCCCTTGTCGAAAATGTTCATGGTCTCATTCCTCGGCTGACAGGCCTTTATACCGGACTGAAATGCTCATCAAAAGAGGCTTTCCTGTGAACCTTCGTCCGGACCGGACCGGGCAGGTTTCCGCTTGGCTGCGGGGGCGCCGGCAACGACAACACCGACCTCGCCATCGGCAAAGCTCAGCTTGAGCGCGTCGCCCGGCCGGGTCGCCGCATGACTGGTGACGATCTGGCCGACTTCGTCCTGTACCAGTGCATAGCCGCGTGCCAAGACATTGCGATAACTCAGGGTTTCCAAAAGCTTGCCCAATTGCTCCCATTGCGAGCGACGCGCCTGGGTCGTCTGGGTGACGGCGGCATTGAGCCGGGCACCAATGGGAGAAAGCCGCCCCTGGGAATGCCGCAGTTCGGCGCGCAGCGGCTTGTCGGACAGTCGGGGCAAAACGCGCGCCAGGGCGGTTTGCTTGCGCTCGAGCGCATTGGCGGCCGCCTGGGGCAATTGACGCGCGCGCGGCGCAAAAGTGAGGCGGGCGCGGTCGATTGTGGTCAGGAGCCCCGCCGTCCTGCGGCGCCCAAGGGCCTCCAGTCGTTCGCCCAGTTCAGCGTGACGCTGCCGGACCAGGCGCGGCTGCACCGAGGCCGCCAGATTGGAAAAGCGGATGCGCCGCGCCTGCACGAAGTGGCGAAGCGCCCCGGAAAGCTGGCTGCTGGCGAGGTCCAGGCCCTGCCGTTGCGTCGAGACCAGGTCGGCCGGGCGTGGCAGGCCAGCCCCGGCGGCCCGCAGTCGGTCCTTGAGGCTCGACAGCTCCCGCCGCATGGCCTGGCGCTGGCGCAGGCCCTGGTCATCGACATAGGCGATCAGCTCGGCGCGCACCGGCACCGAAGCTTCGGCAGCAGCGGTCGGCGTGGGTGCCCGCATGTCCGAGGCATAATCAACCAGCGTCGTGTCTGTCTCGTGGCCGACTGCGGTAATGACCGGGATGTCCGAGCCGGCAACAGCGCGGACCACGGCCTCCTCGTTGAACCCCCATAGGTCTTCGATCGAGCCGCCACCGCGCGCCACGATCAAGAGATCGGGCCGCGGTATTGGCCCATCGGGCAGAAATGCGTTGAAGCCCTCAATGGCGTTGACCACTTCGGGGGCGCAGGTATCGCCCTGCACGCGCACCGGCCAGACCAAGACGTGCGAGGGGAACCGGTCATCAAGCCGATGCAGGATATCGCGGATCACAGCGCCGGTCGGGGAGGTGATGACGCCAATGACCCTTGGAAGATAGGGCAGGGGGCGCTTGCGCTCGCGGGCGAACAGCCCCTCGGCGAGCAGCTTCTTGCGGCGCTCCTCGAGCAGCGCCATCAGCGCGCCGGCACCGGCCGGCTCGATGTTCTCGATGACGATCTGATATTTCGAAGAACGCGGGAAGGTCGTCAGCCGCCCCGTGGCGATGACTTCCAGGCCTTCCTCGGGCTTGAAGGCGAGACGCGCATAATTGCCCTTCCAGACCACAGCGTCGATTGAGGCCGCATCGTCCTTGAGCGTGAAATAGGCGTGACCCGAGGAGTGCTGCCCGCGAAAGCCGGATATCTCGCCGCGCACCCGCACATGGCCGAATTCATCCTCGACCGTGCGTTTGACCGCCTGGGCAATCTCGGAAACGGTGAACTCGGCGGCATTGGTCAGAAGCTGGGACATACGCCTCTGGTGCGACAAAGCCGGGAACGGGTCAAGCCGCTACTCGGCAGCTTCCACCTGTGCCGCCCCCTCCAGATTGCCCATGGACTGGACGATGTGGTTGGCCAGCGCGTCATAAATGCCGCCATAGGCGTGGCTGGCGCGGGTGAGGGCGATCTGCGCATCGGCCAGTCGGGGCAGGCCATATTCGTCGCCGATCACGCGCATGCCCGGCTGCAACGCGCTTTCGGGCAAAAAACCGATGGCCAGGTCCGACAGAACGGCCGAGGAAATGGCGGTGGCGTTGGATGAGGTATAGGCAACGCGATAGTCCAGCCCGCTGCGGTCGAGCTGTTCCATCGCGTCCTTGCGCCAGATGCAGCAATTGGGTCCGCAGGCAATCCCGAGCGGCTCATTGGCAAGGGCGCGGCCCCCGTGGCTGGCCACCCAGAACATCTTTTCGGTGCGGAACAGCTCCCCGAAATTGTGATCGGTGCCCTGGGTGAAGACGATGAGGTCATAGCGGCCCGCCTTCATCCCGTTCAGCAATTCCTCCGAGGCCATGCAGCTCACGTCCACCGCAATCCGGGGATGGGTCCGCTGGAAACTCGAGAGGATCACCGGCAAGAGGCGCACGGCATAATCGTCCGGGACGCCGAACCGGATGGAACCGGCCAAATCGCTGTCATTGAAGTGATCAAGGATTTCCGCATTGGTGCGCAGCATCTTGCGCGCCCGCTCATAGAGCACCTCGCCGTGATGAGTAAGGCTGACACTGCGCCCATCACGGGTGAGCAGGGTCTGGCCCAGTCTTTCTTCGAGGCGCTTGATCTGCATCGACACGGCTGACTGGGTTTTGTTTACCCGCCGCGCCGCTTCCGTGAAGCTGCCGCAATCGGCAATGGCGCAGAAACTCTGCAACTGATCGAGGTCAAGGGGGGCAGCCATCGTTCCATCACCCAAATTGATCGAGTGGATGAAATCTATTTGTTGGACGAATGGAAGTCCAGAGCCTTATCTAGGGATCATCGATACAACGTCGTGTCGACGCCCGCCGGCCTCCCTCCGGCGGCCAGTCCTGTCCATTGGAGAAGAATATGGCTCTCTCGCTTCCCGGCGAGCGGTCAGTTGTGGCCGGCTCGCACGTCACCCCTGTACGTGCTCTTACCGCCTGGTTCGCCAGCGCGAAGCTGGCGCGCGCCCGTCGCAAGACGCTTCGTGGGCTGCTGGAGCTCGATGCGGCCCAGCTCAAGGATCTCGGGATAACTCGTGGCGACATTGTCGAGGCCGGCCAGGCCTGCAATGGCCGCACCCCCGGCATGGTCCTCAATGCTGCCCGGGCCCGCAACGCCCGCATCTGAGCACATTGAGAATTCGCGGCCATCAGCGATGGCCGCACCTAAAGTTGGGACGATCACTTTTGCCGGTGCGCGTCCCATCTCCCGGGCCGGTTTTCCCACCGGCCCCGTTTCCTGAAAACTTGCCGGGCCGTGCAGCGCATGTGCCCGGTTTTTTGCCTCAGATAAAGCGCACACCGATCTCGGTTTCGCTGTGCCAGGCCAGTTCGCAATCCAGCTTGCGACCATCAGCCATGGCCAGGACGAAGCGCTGCGGCACGCCAAAGGCGCTCGTCACGGTCAGCTTGGCGCCGGTGTCCGAGAGATTGCGGATTACACAGTCAAAAGTGGACCGCCCGTCATTGAAGACGATCTTGCCGCTTTTCAGGGTGCGATGCCGCTGGGCCCCGCGTTCCTCGTTGCTCACGCGATCGTGCCTCCGCAATCAGGGCAGGGCTGCAAAGCCCTCGGAAAATCCATCGAGGGAGACCGGAATGCCAACGCCCTCCTCGGGGGTCTTGAAGACCACGAAGATGGCAGTGGTGCCCTCGGAGAGCACGCTGATGATGTCATCATCGAGTTCGACTTCCGCTATGCAACCATTCGGCAGGCAGCGCACGAAGGCGACGCGCCCCATATCGGTGCCATCGACATTCAGGCCCAATCCGTTGGGCAGCAATACGCCCAGCGGCGCCAGCACGCGCAAGAGCCGCGCTTCACGATCCGCTGTGCGCAGCACAATGACGGAGAGGCCCACATTGGGCTGATCTTCAGCCAGCACATTCTGGATGATCGCGCACTGTTCAAAACTGGCACCCGGTGGCGTATCGCAGCTCATCTGCCAGTCGCCATATTCGGCGCGCACGGTGCCCTGGGCCAGGGCGGGCGCCGCCAAAAGGGCCATTGCACATGCACCGATCACACCAAGCCGCTTTGCCCAGACCATCACTTCTTCCAACTCTCCCGTCGAATCGACGTATTGCGCGTGGGGTCAGTCTGTTTCCGACACGCACTCGATGCTGTCAACCAAACCCCTGATTTCCGGCCCGTTGTGGGTAGAAACTGCGGCGCGCATGAGGCGAGGGCGGCATCAGGCAGCACCAATATGCCGCAGTGCGCACACCCACGCACAGAATAGACTCGGGGTAAGCAATGTGATTTAGGTCAAGCACGAGTTTTGCGCTCCGAAGTTGAGTCGGGGCGGCGTTCGCTATGCCGCTATTCAACCAATCCTGCTTCGGTGCACGCCGCCAGAACGTGTCGATAGGGGGTATATGGTGACCGGGCAGTTCTTTAGGAAGATGGGTGCCGTTTCCGCGGCCGCTATGGCGCTGGTGCCGGCAATGGCATCTGCCCAGGAGGTCGGCCGAGGCCACCCTGAGCCGGGGCAGTTCCACCTGCAGGAATCGGTGACGCCGATCATGGATTCCATCGTTGCCTTCCATGATGGCATCCTGATGTGGACCATCACGCTGATCGTGCTTTTCGTGCTGGCCCTGCTGGTGGTCATCGTGGTGCGGTTCAACGCCAAGGCCAATCCCGTGCCGGCGCGCTTCACCCACAACACGCTGATCGAAGTGGTCTGGACGGTCGTGCCGATCCTGATCCTGGTGGTCATCGCCATCCCGTCCTTCGGAGTGCTGTCCGACCAGATGACCGTACCCGATGGCGAGCGCAAATATCTTGGCGCCAACATCTTCTCGCTCGGCGAAGTCGAGGTTCCTGAAGCCAGTGTCACCATCAAGGCTTCCGGCGAGCAGTGGTATTGGAACTATGAATATGTGGATCAGGGCGTTGCCTTCGATTCCAACATTCTCTCCGAAGAGGAAATCGCCGAGCTCAAGCCCGGCCAGCCGCGCCTTCTGGCTGTGAACAACGAGCTTGTCGTGCCCGTCGATACCACCGTGCGTCTGCAGGTGACCTCCAGCCCGACCGGCGTGATCCACGCCTTCGCGGTGCCCTCCTTCGGCATCAAGGTCGATGCTGTCCCCGGTCGCCTCAACGAAACCTGGTTCAATGCGCGCGAAACCGGCATCTATTACGGTCAGTGTTCCGAGCTGTGCGGCAAGGATCACGCCTATATGCCGATCGCCGTGCGTGTGGTGAGTGCCGAAGAATATGAAGCCTTCATCACCGCGTTCGCCGAAAGCCGCAACTATGCCGAAGCAGCCGCGCTGCTACCGGCTCTCTAAGCGAAGGGTCAGAGGAAAAGACAATGGCAAATACCGCTAACCTCGAAGCCCACGCCACCGGGCACGATCAGGCCAGCCACGATCACCACACCCCAACGGGCTGGCGGCGCTGGGTCTATTCGACCAACCACAAGGACATCGGGATCATGTATCTCGTGTTCTCGATCGTTGCCGGCGTGATCGGCGGGCTGCTCTCGGGTGCCATGCGCATGGAGCTGCAGGAACCGGGTATCCAGATTTTCCATGGCCTTGCCGCCATGTCCTACGGCCTTGAAGGTGATGCGGCGCTCGACGCGGGCAAGCACATGTTCAACGTCTTCGTGTCCGCCCACGCGCTGATCATGGTGTTCTTCACCGTGATGCCCGCGACCATGGGCGGCTTTGCCAACTATTTCGCCCCGCTGATGATCGGTGCCCCCGATACTGCCTTCCCGCGCATCAACAATGTGGCCTTCTGGCTGCTGCCGCCGGCGCTGCTGCTGACCGTGATGTCGATGTTCTTTGAAGGTCCTGCTGGTGCGCTGGGCTTTGGTGGCGGCTGGACCGCGTATCCGCCGCTCTCGACCACCGGTCATCCGGGCCCCGCTACCGACTTCGTGATCTTCTCGCTGCACGTTGCCGGCGTGAGCTCGATCCTGGGCGCGATCAATTTGATCACCACCATTCTCAACATGCGCGCCCCGGGCATGACGCTGCACAAGATGCCGCTGTTTGCATGGTCCGTGCTGGTCACCGCCTTCCTGCTGCTGCTGGCCCTGCCGGTGCTGGCCGGCGCCATCACCATGATGCTGACCGACCGCAATTTCGGCACCACCTTCTTCAATCCTGACGGCGGTGGCGATCCGGTGCTGTACCAGCATCTGTTCTGGTTCTTCGGCCACCCAGAAGTGTACATCATGATCCTGCCGGGCTTCGGCATTGTCAGCCACATCGTGGCGACGTTCTCCCGCAAGCCCGTCTTCGGCTACATGGCCATGGCCTATGCCATGGTGGCGATTGGCTTCGTCGGTTTCGTCGTGTGGGCGCACCACATGTACACCACCGGCCTGAGCCTCGACGTCCAGCGCTATTTCGTGGCCGCCACCATGGTCATCGCGGTGCCCACGGGCGTGAAGATCTTCTCCTGGATCGCCACCATGTGGGGGGGCTCGATCACCTTCCGCATTCCCATGCTCTGGGCCATTGGCTTCATCTTCCTGTTCACCGTTGGTGGTGTGACGGGCGTGGTGCTGGCCAATGCGGGTGCTGACCGTGCGCTGCACGACACCTATTACGTGGTGGCCCACTTCCACTATGTGCTCTCGCTGGGTGCAGTGTTCTCGATCTTCGCCGGCTGGTACTACTGGTACCCCAAGATGTTCGGCTACATGTACAATGAGTTCCTGGGCAAGCTGCACTTCTGGGTCATGTTCGCCGGTGTGAACCTGATCTTCTTCCCGCAGCACTTCCTGGGCCTGGCCGGCATGCCGCGCCGCTACATCGACTACCCCGATGCCTTCGCGCTGTGGAACCGCGTCTCTTCTATCGGCTACTACGTAACCTTCGTGGCGATGATCATCTTCTTCTACGCCACCTGGGAAGCGAGCCGGAAGAAGCGTCCCGCCGGTGACAATCCCTGGGGCGATGGCGCGACCACCCTGGAATGGACCCTGAGCTCGCCTCCGCCGTTCCACCAGTTCTCGACGCTGCCAAAGATCGAGAGCAAGGACGCGCACTAGGCGCTCCGGACGGACAGAATTGCGGATCGCGCCCCTGGGTGCGGTCCGTTCACCAAGGAAAGACCCGTGGCCTATATCGACAACAGCAGTGATGTTCCCGCCCTTGCTGGCGGTGCACGCGTCGAGGACTACCTCGCGCTGCTGAAGCCACGTGTCATGTCACTGGTCGTGTTCACCGCATTGGTGGGCATGCTGGTGGCCCCGGGCGGGATCAATCCCTTTGTCGGCCTTGTTGCCATTGTCTGCATTGCCATCGGGGCAGGCGGCTCGGGCGCGCTCAACATGTGGTACGACGCCGATATCGACGCCGTGATGAGCCGCACGCAGAACCGCCCGATCCCGGCTGGCCGGATGACCGGCGGGGAGGCCTTGGCCTTCGGCCTGATCCTTTCGGTATTCTCGGTGACCCTGCTGGGCCTGGCCACGAATTGGGTCGCCGGCGGATTTCTCGCCTTCACCATCTTCTTTTATGCCGTCGTCTACACGATGTGGCTCAAGCGCTCGACCCCGCAGAACATCGTTATTGGCGGGGCCGCCGGGGCCTTTCCGCCCATGGTGGGCTGGGCCGCTGTCACCGGCACGCTGAGTTGGGAGAGCTTTGCGCTCTTTCTGATTATCTTCCTGTGGACCCCGCCCCATTTCTGGGCGCTGGCGCTCTACAAGCAGGGCGATTATGGCGCTGCCGGCATCCCCATGATGCCCAATGTGGCGGGTGAAAAATCCACCAAGTGGCAGATCTTCGGCTACTCCATCGTACTGGCCGCCTCCAGCGTGCTGCCCAACCTGCTCGGCTTTTCGGGTTGGATCTATGGCGCGGTTGCCGTGTTGAGCGGCCTGAGCTTCATCTGGCTGTCGCTGCGCCTGCTGCGTGCGCCTGACAGCATCTCCATGCGCCGCACCGCGCGAACATTGTTCACCTTTTCCCTGAGCTATCTCTTCGTGCTGTTCCTGGCGCTGCTGACTGACAATATTGCCTTGCGGCTGGGAGTAATCTGACCATGGCTGAATCCACCGGCGCCAAGCTCGCCCCCAACGGGATGACCGAAGAGCAGCAGGAAGCCTTCCGCAAGCAACGCCGCCGTCGTTCGCTGGCACTGGCCGGCGCACTGGCGCTGTTCGCCCTGACCTTTTACGTGCTGACCATCATCAAGATGGGTCCGGCCCTGTTCGACCGGGCAATGTAATGGCCGATACAACCGCGTCCTACCACCAGGTCGATCCGGGCAAGCGCAATAAGCGCGTGGCCGTGATGCTGGCTGGCGTGGCGGCTGGCATGGTGGGGCTGGCCTTTGCCTCTGTTCCGCTCTACCAGCTTTTCTGCCAGGTCACTGGCTTTGGCGGGACCACCCAGGTGGCCTCGGAAAATCCAAAGGGTGTCATTGCCCGCGACATGAAGGTCCGGTTCGACGTCAATATCGACCGCGCACTGGATTGGACCGTGACCCCGGCAGCGCCGATCACCGACCAGATCGGGCGGGTCGATACGGTCAACTACATCGCAACCAACAATTCGGACAAGCCGGTCACCGGCCAGGCGATCTTCAACGTGGTGCCAGAAAAAGCAGGCTACTACTTCAACAAGATCGAGTGCTTCTGCTTCACCGAGCAGACGCTTCAGCCTGGTGAAACGGTTGAAATGCCCATCGTGTTTTTCGTCGATCCTGATATCGATGAGAACCGCGAACTCGACACCATCAAAGAGATCACACTCTCTTATACGTTCTACGCTTCAGACAGTGAGGGAAGCTGACCATGGCTGCCATTGAGAAGAACCATGACTATCACATGGTCGAACCCAGCCCCTGGCCGTTCGTAATTTCGGTCTCGGTTTTCGTGATGATGATCGGTGCCATCGCCTGGATGCAGGACTGGACACCCTGGCTGTTCTTCATTGGCCTGGCCGGTGTGCTCTACACATTCTACGCCTGGTGGGCCGACGTGGTGAAGGAAGCCAATAACGGCGTCGACCATACCCCGGTCGTGCAGATGCACCACCGCTACGGCATGATGCTGTTCATTGCTTCAGAAGTGATGTTCTTTGTCGCCTGGTTCTGGGCCTATTTCGATGGCTTCTTCCGCCTCGACGATATCGAGCAATATGCCCGTGTCGCCGCGACTGGTGGTCACTGGCCCCCGATGGGCGTGGAGCTGTTCGACCCGTTCCACCTGCCGCTGTTCAATACGCTGATCCTGCTCACCTCGGGCACCACCGTCACCTGGGCGCACCATGCGTTGCTGGAAAACGACCGCCAGGGCCTGCGCTGGGGCCTGGTGCTGACCGTTGCCCTGGGCATCCTGTTCTCCTTCGTGCAGTATCTTGAATACAGCCACGCCGCCTTCTCGTTCTCGGGCAATTACTATGGCGCCACCTTCTTCATGGCGACCGGCTTCCACGGCTTCCACGTGCTGATAGGCACGATCTTCCTGGCCGTTTGCCTGATCCGTGCTGAAATGGGCCAGTTCACCCCGGAACGTCACCTCGGCTTCGAGTTTGCCGCCTGGTACTGGCACTTCGTGGACGTGGTCTGGCTGTTCCTGTTTGCCTCGGTCTATGTCTGGGGCGCCTGGGGCGTGCCGCTGAGCCATTAGGGCCAGTCTTATGACGACAAGGGGGCGCGGCATGGCTGCGCCCTTTTGCTTTGTTCGGGGAGCTGCGCGATGACCGAGCCCAATCCAATCCTTGCAGGGCTGGCCTGCCGTTGCCCACATTGCGGCAGGGGCAAGCTGTTCTCTGGTTATCTCAAGCTGCGCCAGGCCTGTGCAGCCTGTGGCCTGAGCTATGACTTTGCCGATAGCGGCGATGGCCCGGCGGTCTTCGTGATCTTTCTGGTGGCGCCACTGGTCATCATCCTGGCGCTGCTGGTGGGCTCGATCTGGACGCTGCAGCCCTGGGTGCATCTGCTGATCTGGTTGCCCACCACCGTCGTCCTGAGTCTTGTGCTGCTGCCCCCGTTCAAGGGCGTCCTGATCGACCTGCAATATTCCAACGATGCCCATGAGGGTCGCCTATGAGTCAGAAGGCCACACGCCAATTGCGCTGGACTGATTGGCTGTTCACCGTGCTGATGCTGGTGCTGGCCGTTGTCTGCGTGTTTCTGGGCAACTGGCAGATGGCCCGGCTTGCGGAAAAAGAAGCCCTGGTGGCCGCCGTCGACCAACGGCTGAACTCCGAACCGGCCACCGTGCCGGAAGCAGCGGCGTGGGCTACGCTCGATATGGAGCAGTGGAACTTCCAGCCCGTCACCCTTACCGGCAGCTATCGCTACACGCAGACGGTGACAGTGTTCACCAGCCTCGCCAATGCGCGTGGCCGCTTCTCGGGGCCCGGCTACTGGGTGGTCACGCCCTTCGAGCTGGATAGCGGCGGAACGGTCTTCGTCAATCGCGGTTTCGTGCCCGAACAATATCAGGAACAGGCGGCGCTCGGCGATCTGCACGGCGACGATCCGGGCAGCGTGACCATTGCGGGGCTGTTCCGTCCTGGCGAGGCGGTCGGCTTCATGGCGCCGGAGCCCAATATGTCCGACCGCATCGAATGGGTGCGCAATCCCGAGCGGCTGGCAGCCATGGTCGATCCGGCCCTGGCCCCGATCGCGCCCTTCTATGTTGATCTATTGGCTGCAGGCGCAGGCGACCTGCCTCAGGGCGGGGAGACGGTGGTGCGTTTCACCAACAATCATTTCGGCTATGCACTGACCTGGTATGGCTTTGCCATTGTTGCGGTCGTGATGCTCGGTTTCTGGCTGTGGCGGCAACGCCGGGCGCCGGTACCATCCGCTTGATACAGGCCAAACCTTGCAGCACCGGTCTGGTTTGACTAGGTTGCGACAATTCTAGAAGGGCTCTTCCCCCCGATGCAGTTTGTTTCCACGCGCGGCCAGGCGCCAGCGCTCGGCTTCTCCGACGCAGTTCTGGCAGGACTTGCCGCTGATGGCGGTCTTTATGTTCCGGCCGCCTGGCCCCAGATTGGCGCCGACGAGATTGCCGGTTTTGCCGGCAAGCCCTATGCCGATGTGGCCTATGCGGTCATCTCGCGTTTTACCGGCGACGAGCTTCCCGCGGACAAGCTCAAAGCCATCATCGACGCGGCCTATGCCAGCTTCCGCCATCCCTCGGTGGCGCCACTGGTGGAACTGGAGCCGGGCCATTTCGTGCTCGAGCTGTTCCATGGCCCGACGCTGGCCTTCAAGGATGTGGCCATGCAGTTCCTCAGCCGGGTGATGGATCATATCCTCGCCGAACGGGGCCTGCGCGCGACCATTGTCGGGGCCACTTCGGGCGACACTGGCTCCGCGGCGATCGAGGCCTTTCGCGGGCGTGACACCACCGACATCTTCATTCTGCACCCCAAGGGGCGCACCTCCGAGGTGCAGCGCCGGCAGATGACCACGGTGCTCGACGACAATGTCCACAATATCGCGCTCGAAGGCACGTTTGACGATTGCCAGGACGCAGTGAAGGCCATGTTCAACAATCACGGCTTCCGTGACCGGGTGCGCCTGTCTGGCGTCAACTCGATCAATTGGGGCCGGATCGTTGCGCAGATCGTCTATTATTTCACGGCTGCCGTTTCCCTTGGCGCACCCCAGCGCAAGGTGAGCTTCACTGTGCCGACCGGCAATTTCGGCGACATCTTCGCCGGCTATTGCGCCCGGCAGATGGGCCTGCCGATCGAAAAGCTCGTGATTGCTACCAACGCCAATGACATCCTGAAACGCACGCTCGACACCGGGCGCTACGAGATGGCGGGCGTTGCGCCCACCATCAGCCCGTCGATGGATATCCAGATCTCGTCCAATTTCGAACGTCTGCTGTTTGAGAGCGTGGGACGCGATGCCGATACGGTCAATCGCATGATGGCGGGCCTCAAGCAGTCGCGCGGCTTCGACCTGCCCGACACGGCCATGGCGGCCATTCGCCGGGATTTCGTCGCCGGCACGACCGACGAGGCCGCGACCCGCAAGGTGATTGCCGACACCCGGAAGGCGTCGGCCTATCTGCTCGACCCGCACACGGCCGTCGGCGTCGGGGTAGCGCGCAGCCAGGCGCATGGCCAAACTCCCATGATCACGCTGGCAACAGCGCATCCGGCCAAGTTTCCAGCCGCGGTGGCCGAGGCATCGGGCATCGAGCCTGCGCTGCCCGACTGGCTGGGTGATCTCTACGAGCGGCCCGAACGGGTCACGGTGCTGGACAATGACCAGCGCCAGATTGAAGACTTCATCGCGGCCCGCAGCCGCGCCTGAACGACACGGAAGAGCCGCGGTCGTTTCGGCCGCCGGTTCAGGAGGACCAGTGTGAGCGTAAGATCAACGACCCTGAAAAACGGCATGGTGGTGCTCACCGACAATATGCCCCATCTCGAAAGCGCCTCTCTGGGCGTCTGGGTGAAGGCCGGGGCGCGGTCCGAGCGCAAGACCGAGCATGGCATCTCGCATCTGCTCGAACACATGGCCTTCAAGGGCACCAGCTCGCGCTCGGCGCTCGAGATTGCCGAGGCGATCGAGAATGTCGGGGGCGATCTGAATGCCGCGACATCCATCGAGCATACCGGCTATTTTGCCCGGGTGCTCAAGGACGATGTCGTTCTGGCCGCCGATATTCTGGCTGACATCCTGCAGAATTCGACCCTCGACGAGGGCGAGCTGGCGCGCGAAAAGCAGGTGATCGTCCAGGAGATCGGCGCGGCGCGCGACAATCCGGACGATCATGTCTTCGACCTGTTCCAGGAAGCGGCCTATCCCACCCAGCCCATTGGCCGCACCATTCTGGGCACCGTGGATTCGGTGCGCGAGTTCAACCCGGACATGATCCGCAAATATATGCGCCGCAACTATGTGGGGGACCGCATGGTGATTGCCGCCGCCGGCAATGTCGATCACGACGGGCTGGTGCGGGTGGCCGAGCAGCGCTTTGCCGATCTCGCGCCCAATGGCGCTCCGGACCCGCAGCGGGCCGAGTATCATGGCGGCCAGGAAAGGCTGATTTCCGACCACGAGCAGGCCCATATCGTGCTTGGCTTTGAGGGACGTGCCTATAATTCGGACGGCTTTTATGCCGCTCAGGTGCTGGCCTCCATTCTTGGCGGCGGCATGAGCTCGCGCCTGTTCCAGGAAATCCGGGAGAAGCGCGGCCTGTGCTATTCGGTCTATTCCTTCCACTGGGCCTTTGCCGATAGCGGCGTGTTTGGTGTCGCCGCGGCCACCGGGGAAGAGGAAGTGGGCGAGCTTGTGCCGGTGGTGATCGATGAATTGCGCCGGGCCACCGAGACCATCAGCGATGAGGAAGTGGTGCGCGTACGCAACCAGATCCGCGCCGGGCTGCTGATGTCGCTCGAGAGCCCCTCCGCCCGCGCCGGCCAGCTTGCGCGCCAGCAGATCCTCTGGGGTCGGCCCATCGAAATGCACGAGACCGTGGAGCGCATCAACCGCATCACCGCCCAGCGGGTGCGTGACGTGGCCGAACAGATTTTCACCTCGGGTACCCCGACGCTTGCCGGTATCGGGCCGATCAGCCGCCTCGCCGATGTCGAAAGCATCGGCGATACGCTCAAGCGCTGATCCCATGTTCTGGCCCTGGTCCTCGCCGGCGCCTCTGGTCACCCTGCGCGGGCAGCGCGTCTTGCTGCGCTTGCCGCAAATGCGCGACTACGAGGCCTGGTACAGGCTGCGCCGCGACAGCCAGGAGTTCCTGCGCCCTTACGAGCCGCGCTGGACCGAGCTCGACCTGGCCCGCCGCGTCTATGCCATGCGCGTCCGCCGCGCCCGGCAGGAGGTGGAAGAAGGCACCGACTACACCTTCTTTATTTTCCTAACCGGCGGGCGGCACGAGCAATTGGTGGGCGGCATCACGCTGTCCAATATTCGCCGCCGCGCCGCCCAGTTCGTCAGTCTGGGCTACTGGATGGGGCAGAACCATGCCGGCAAGGGCCTGATGACCGAGGCAGTCGGCGTGGTGGTGCCCTTCATTTTCGAAGCGCTCGACCTGCATCGCATTCATGCCGCCTTCCTGCCCGGCAATATCGCCTCGCGGCGCGTATTGGAAAAGAACGGCTTTGTCGAAGAAGGCTTTGCCGAGCACTATCTGCAGATCAATGGGCGCTGGGAAGATCACGTGCTGATGGGCCTGACCCGCGAGCGCTGGGAACTGGCGCGGCTAGGCCAGCGCCATATCGATCATTCCCGCTTCGCCTGACGCCAAATCCCTGTGTGTTGCGCCTTGGCAACAGCGGCGAACGCTTGTCGCAAGCGTCAATCTCTCGTACCAAGTGAACGTTCCGCTGGAGGATCAAGAAGACAAGGGCCTGTCCGCACCGCACACGCTGTCACCGGACTGCCGCCATAAAGAAGCCTAGCGCCGGATTTAACTGCTTTTGATGCGTCATTTTCTTGCATTCGCGTTCTGTCTAGCGTTCGCGCTGTTTGGCCTCGCGCCCGTCAAGGGCTTCGAGGTCATCTCGGTTCCCGAGGATGTCAACGCAGTCAATCTGTCCGACGTGGTCGAAATCGTGCCCGGTCAGGATGGGCGCGTGCAATTGTCCACCGCGCCCGACGCCGACGGCATCATCCGCCGCATCGAAGTGCTGGCCAGCGACCCCGAGACCAACCCCTATTTCGCGCTGATCGCGTTACGCAATGACAGCGACCAGCAGATCCAGCGCCTTCTCGTGGCGCCGTTTTTCCGCCTGCCGGGCTCGGGCGTCTTCCAGCCCGATCTGGGAGAAAACCGCGTCACCGCCATTACCCCCAGCGCCGGGATCCGGCCCGAGCGCCAGCCCGACCCGGAAGCCGATGTCTTCGAGGTGACGCTGGACCCCGGCGCCACCATGACGGTGATCGTCGAGCTGGCATCCGACGATCTGGCCGAGTTCTATCTGTGGGAACCGAACGCCTATCGCGACTACATCAACGCCTTCACCCTGTTCCGTGGCGTGGTGCTGGGCGTGGCCGCGCTTGCCTCGGTGTTTCTCACCATCATGTTCGTGGTCAAGGGGCGGGGTGTGTTCCCGGCAACGGCAGCCTTTGCCTGGGCCGTGCTGGCCTATCTGCTGATCGACTTCGGCTTGCTGGGGCGCATTCTGGGGCTGTCGGCCAATGGCATGCAACCCTGGCGCGCGGCGGCCGAGGCGGGCATCGCCACCACGCTGGCCGGGTTCCTGTTCATCTATCTCAACCTGCATCGCTGGCATCTGCGGTTCATTCACCTGGCCCTGGGGCTGGCCGCGCTGTTCCTGGCGCTGTTCCTGTTTGCCTTCTTCCAGCCCGCCATTGCCGCAACCATCTCCCGGCTGGTGCTGGCGCTGCTGGGCGTCTCGGGCTTTTTCCTGATCCTGCTCCTGGCCTTGCGCGGCTATGACCGCGCGGTGCTGCTGGTGCCCACCTGGATCATCTACATCGCCTGGCTGTTCTATGCCTGGCTGGTGATCTCGGGACAGGTGACCAATGACGTCGCCCAGCCCGCCGTGGGCGGTGGCCTGGTGCTGATCGTCATGCTGCTCGGCTTTACCGCCGTCCAGCATGCCTTCTCGGAAGGTCAGGTGTCGATCGGCACGCTGAGCGAGGTGGAACGCCGCGCATTGGCCCTGACCGGTTCGGGCGATTTCGTCTTTGACTGGAATATCGAGCGCGACCGCGTCACGGTCAGCGACGAATTGACGACGCGGCTGGGTGAAAAGCGCGGCGCGCTGCGCGGGGCCATCAAGCGCTGGCTCGACCGGGTGCATCCCGATGATCGCGACCGGTTCCGCACCGCCTTCGACACGCTTGTCGAACTGCGCCGCGGCAAGGTGTCGGCCGACATGCGCGTCGCCAGTCATGATGGCAATTACCGCACCTTCCGTATGCGGGTAAAACCCGTGCTGGGCGGCGATGGCCAGGTCAACCGCATCGTCGGCACCCTGCAGGATGTCACCGAGGACCGTGCGGCGCGCGAGCGCCTGTTGCATGACGCGGTGCATGACAGCCTTACCGGCCTGCCCAATCGTCAGCTCTTCCTGGATCGGCTGGAGCGGTCGCTGGTGCGCGCCCGCACCCCGGGTGGCACAAAGCCGGCCGTGTTCCTGATCGATATCGACCGCTTCATGGAACTTGAGGAGCGTATCGGGCATTCGGCGGCGGATTCGGTCTTGCTCGCTATATCGCGCCGCATTGCCCGCATCATGCGGCCGCTTGATACCGTGGCACGCATCGGTGGCGACCAGTATGCGGTGATCCTGGCCTCCGAACAGGCGGCCGCCAAGATTGCCGAGACCGCCGAGCAGATCCGCAAGGCGCTCAAGGCCCCGTTCAATTTCGGCGACCGCGACCTGGTGCTGACCGCCTCGATCGGCGTCACCATCTATGACAGCAATCCCTCGACCGCTGCCGATGTGCTGCGCGACGCTGAACTGGCGATGTATTACGCCAAGCGGCTGGGCGGCGACCGGATCGAGGCCTATCGCGCCTCCGCCCGCTCGATTGCGTCTTACAGCAAGGCCAGCGAGGAAGATCTGGAGCGCGGGCTGAAGCAGGGTGAGTTGCATGTGCAGTTCCAGCCGGTCATGGATATCCAGTCTGGCCAGATCGCCGGCGCCGAAGCGCTGATGCGCTGGAACCACCCGACGCGAGGCCTTGTGACTCCCGACGAATTCGTGCCGCTGGCGGAACGTTCAGGCCAGATCGAAAAGCTCGGGCGGCTGGCCTTCGAGCAGTCTGCCGCACAGGCCAAGGACTGGCTGACCACGATCGGTTTGCCAGACGAATTCTTCATCTCGGTCAATCTCTCGCCCACCCAATTGGCCACTGAGACCCTGTTGACTGACATGCGCAACCTGGTGGCGCAGGATCGGGACCTAGCCGGCCATCTCAAGCTCGAAATCACCGAAAGCCAGGTGATGACCAATCCCGAGCACTCGGCCTATATGCTCGAAGCATTGCGCAGCATGGGGCTGGGACTGGCGCTTGATGATTTCGGCACGGGGCACTCGTCGCTGAGCTATCTGCATCGCTTCCCCTTCGATACCATCAAGATTCCCGCGCCTTTCGTGCGGATGGGCAGCGATACCGGCATTGCCCATACCCAGGGGCCGATCATCCGCGCGATTGTGGCCCTGGCCAATGATCTCGATCTGATGGTCATTGCCGAGGGTGTCGAAAGTCTCGACGAGATCGAGCGCCTGCGCCAGCTCAATTGCCGCTATGCCCAAGGCTTTGCCTTCGGTCCGGCTATTGTCGGTGCCGAATTGGGTAAGAAGCTCGCCGCACAGATGGGGAAGTGAGCACTCCGCTTCTGGCGCGGGGAGTTACCCGTGTCCGGCCTCTGTGCTCAATGTGGCCCGCGTAATATTGAGGCTCGCAAGGGCCTCGTCGTAGCGGCGTTCCACCGGAACCTCGAACAGCAGGTCGCGCTGGAACGGGACGGTCAGCCAGCCATTGGCGCTGATCTCGTCTTCCAATTGACCCGGCGACCAGCCGCAGCATCCCAGGGCAAAAAGCGCAGCCTTTGGCGCGGGGCCGAAGGCCATGGCCTTGAGAATATCGAGCGTGGCGGTCAGGCCGATTTCCTCGGTGACCTTGTAGGTATTGCCGCTGTGGTAATCGCCCGAATGCAGCACGAAGCCGCGGCCTTTCTCGACCGGCCCGCCGCGCATCACCGCACGATCACGAATGGTGTCGGGCAGGCGGATGACCGCGTCCGGATCGCCCAGATCGAGCTCGTCCAGAATATCGGCAAAGCGCAGATTGGCCAGTTCGTGATTGACCACCAGGCCCATGGCGCCCTCTTCGCCGTGACCCACGATCAGGATCACGCTTTCGGCGAAGCGCTCATCGACCATGTCGGGCATGGCGACCAGGAATTGACCTTCGAGTGATTTCATGGGGTCAATAGTATGCGCCGGGTTCCGGCCTGCCAAGCGCACGCCTCGTCACATCCTTCACGAAGGCCTGATGCGGCGCTATCTGGCTGTTCATACTTACCTGCGCTAATGCCATGTCATGCGAATTTCCATTGCCCTTTTTGTCTCCGCCTGCCTTGCCTGCCTGCCCGCTCAGGCGGGTGAGACTGCATGGCAGGAGATCGCGCCCGGCGTGGCCGTGCGGCTGATCAGCGCGGGCGCGCCTGATGCCTCCGGCAAGGCGCTTTTTGCGCTTGAAATCGATATGCCGGAGGACACCAAGACCTATTGGCGCGTGCCCGGAGAGACAGGCCTGCCGCTTGAGCTCGACTTTGCCGGATCAAGGGGCGTGACCCTGATCGGTCAGCACTGGCCCTTGCCCCAGCGCGAGAACGTCGCCGGATATCTCGACTATGTCTATTATGGACACACCGTGCTGCCGCTCGAACTGGCTGTGGCCAGCGAGAATGGGCTGGTCGATATCGATGCCACGCTTGGCGTTTGCTCGGATATCTGCGTGCCGGCCCAGGCGCGCCTGACCTTGCCGGTGGCAGAAATGGCGCCCAACAGCGCCAATGCCTTGCGGATCGATCAGGCTCTTGCCGAAGTGCCGATTGCCTGGGATGGTGCCGGTCAGCCGATCGGGGTGGCGACGCTGTTGCCCGACGCCGGCGCGATTGCCGTGGAAATCGACCCAAGCATTGTCGATCCCTCCAGCCTGATCGCGGCGACCGACCTGGATGGTCCCCTGTTCGGGGCGCCGCAAAAAAGCCCGCAAGACAATCTAGTGCTGCTTCCCATCCTGGGCAAAACCGACAATAGTGCCCTGGAAGGCATGGAGGTTGAATTCTTCTTCATGTCGCCGAGGGGCGCCTATCAGGTCAGCCGGACACTAGAAACCGGCGCTGATGCGGGTGTGGACGAATTGGCCGATTAGGCCAATGGCCTTGTGTCGATGGCCAATGCCGCATATCGCAGGTGCAAGCGTAATGGAGTAAGGCGGCCCGGCCGCCAGTTATGGGGCAAATCCACCGATGATCGAACGCGGCAATCCGGTCCCGTCCGTTGGGACCAAGCTTGTGACGGCGGACGGTGTGCAAGACACCACCAGTGACATGGTGCTGGGGCAGGGAACAGTTGTGCTGTTTACCGTGCCGGGCGCCTTCACTCCGACCTGTCATGTCAACCATCTGCCCGGCTTTGTCACCAACGCGGCCAAGCTGCGCGCCGCCGGTGTCGACCGGATCGTGTGCGCATCGACCAATGACCACCACGTGGTCAAGGCCTGGGCCGAGGCCTCCCAGGCGCTTGACGACATTACCTTTCTCGCCGACGGCAATGGTGCCCTGGCCAAGGCACTTGGCCTCGAAAAGGACCTGAGCGGCGCCGGTATGGGGACGCGTTTTGCACGCGCCGCCTTGATTATTCGCAAAGGTGTGGTTGATGCTGTCTTTGTGGAAGATGCGCCTGGCGTGACGACCAGCGGCGCACCCGCTATTCTCATGGCTCTAGAAGCCGCTGCATAGTCGCCAGGAGCCAAGCAAGACAATGACCATGACCCTGACGTCCACCCTGCGTTTCTCTGCCCTTGGCGGGCTAGCCGTGCTGTTGGCCGGCTGTTCTATGGGCTCCATGTTCGGCGGCGGCGCCGCCTCGAACGCCAATCTGCAGAACGCCGCCGCAACGCCAGAAGCCGTTGCCCAGGCCCAGACCAGCGCCCTGCCGGTCATCGCGACCGAATGCCCGCCGATCCGGGTGCGGCGCGGTGGCGAGGCGATGTACTACTATGGCGGCGGTCGGGTGGGTGATGCCAACGCCCTGCAATATCAGGGCGTGATCGACGAGACCTCGCGCAATTGCGTGGTCTCGAACGGACAGATCACCGTCAACATGGGCGTTACCGGACGCGTCCTGCTGGGGCCCGCCGGTTCGCAGTCCAGCGTCAACGCGCCGATCCGTTTTGCCGTCGAGCGTGACGGCCAGGCGATCTTCTCGGAGAAATATACGCTGAGCGTGCCGCTGACCCCGCCTAGCCAGACCGCCGAATTCGTCAAGGTCGTCGAGAACGTGACCATCCCCTATCTGGGCGGCGAATCCATCACCATCTGGGTCGGTTTCGATACCAGGGGATAAGCAGACAATATGACACGCACCGCCATCTTCTATATCCGCATCCGCACCGCCTGACGGCGGTGCCGGTCCATAACATGATTGTTCTGGTGGTCCGCCGCTGGAACGTCATTGCGTGCGGTGTTTCAGCCGTTCAGCTGTTGGCCTGAACGCCGAAACGGCACCGTCTCGTCACTCGAACAGCTTTCGAGTTCCAACGAGACTTTCATGACCAATAAAAGAAACTTCAATCGCGCCCGCTCGCAGAGCTGGGACGCTGTCGCACAATGGTATGCCGGTTGGTCAGGACGGGATGGTAGTCACTACCATCGCACCCTGGCAGTGCCCCTGCTGCTTGAATTGCTTGAACTCAAGGCGGGTGAGCGCCTTGCTGATCTTGGTTGCGGCCACGGCATTCTGGCGCCGCCGGTGGCGGGGCTGGGCACCCGCTATATCGGGGTCGACCTGGCGCCCAGATTGATTGCCGAAGCGCGACGCCATCATGTCCGTCATGGGCGTTTTCTTGTGGGCGACGTGACCTGCCTGCCAGAGCACAGACTGCTGACTGGTGGCGCGTTTGACGCGGCGGCCTTTCTGCTTTCCATCCAGGACATCAATCCGCTGGAAGAAGCGCTAGAGGAAGCAGCGCGACTGCTCCGTCCCGGTGGACGCTTGGCCATGGTCATGCTCCATCCTTGCTTTCGGATACCCCGCCAGAGTGGCTGGGGTTGGGACGAAGATCGCGGGCTGAAGTTCCGGCGGCTGGACAGCTATCTGTCCCGCCTGGCCATACCGATGCAGGCGCATGGACAGGGGACAACACGGAGCTATCACCGGCCTTTGGGCGACTATGTAACTGCCCTCTATGCCGCAGGTCTGGCCGTGACAGGCATCAAGGAAGTGGCGGATCTCACGGCCCAACAGAACGGCCGGGCCGACAAGCGCGCTGCGCGTGAGTTTCCGCTGTTTCTGGGCCTGAAGGCGGTGAAGCTGGGCTAGGAAAGGGAAGGCCCGGAGCTTGGCTCCGGGCCTTCTTGCTATTCGGCCGCCTGTGGCAGGTCCGCCGGGCGTTCCCATTTGAGAATGGGCTGGCGGGCGGCGCGGGTTTCATCCAGCCGCCGGCGTGGCGCTTTCATGGGCGCAGCGGTGAAGCGGGCCGAATTGCCGGACTTCGCGTCTGTCGCCAGTTCGGCCATCACGTCGCAGAACCGGTCCAGCGTCTGCTTGCTCTCGCTCTCGGTGGGCTCGATCAGCATGGCGCCATGCACGACCAGCGGGAAATACATGGTCATGGGGTGGAAGCCCTCGTCGATCAGCGCCTTGGCGAAATCGAGCGTGGAGACATCCGTGCCATTGAGGAAGCTGTCGTCGAACAGGGCCTCATGCATGGTGGGGTAGTCGGGGAACGGCACCGAGAACAGGTGCTCGAGGCGTGCCTTGACGTAGTTGGCGTTGAGGACGGCGTCTTCGGCTGCCTGGGCGAGCCCGTCGGCGCCGTGGCTGAGCATATAGGTGAGGGCGCGCACATACATGCCCATCTGGCCGTGAAAGGCGGTGACGCGGCCCAGGGCCTCGCCCGCGACATGTTCGACCAGCTCCAGACCATCCTGGCCCCTGCGGACGAAGGGGACGGGCGCAAAAGGCGCCAGCGCTTCAGACAGCACCACTGGCCCCGCGCCAGGTCCACCGCCGCCATGCGGGGTCGAGAAGGTCTTGTGCAGGTTGATATGCATGGCGTCGATGCCCAGGTCGCCGGGCCGCACCACGCCCATGATGGCGTTGAAATTGGCGCCGTCGCAGTAAAAGAACGCTCCGGCATCATGCACGGCCTGGGCAATCTCGATCACCTGCGGCTCGAACAACCCGCAGGTATTGGGATTGGTCAGCATGATCGCGGCAACCTCGGGCGAAAGGGCATCCTTGACCGCCTGCACATCCACCGTGCCGTCGTCGCGGGCTGGGATCGGCTTGACGCTATAGCCCAGGAAGGCGGCGGTGGCTGGATTGGTGCCATGGGCGCTTTCGGGAACGAGGACTATTCTGCGATGCGCTTCACCCTTGGCGTCCTGCGCAGCCTTGATCGCCATCATGCCAAGCAATTCGCCATGCGCACCGGCCTTGGGCGAAAGGGCCACGGCGGCGGTGTTGGTCAGCGTCATCAGCCAGTGCGAAAGCTGGTTCATCAGCTCCAGCGCGCCCTGCACGGTCGAAACCGGCTGCAGCGGATGAATATCGGCGAAGCCGGGCAGGCGCGCCATCTTCTCGTTGAGGCGCGGATTGTGCTTCATGGTGCACGAGCCCAGCGGATACATGCCGCTATCGATCGAGTGGTTGAGGCGCGACAGGCGCACATAATGGCGCATCGCTTCCGGCTCGGTGAGGCCGGCCAGATCGAGCCTGGTGCTCCGGCCAAAACCGCCAAGGCGATCATTGGTGAGCGTTACCTCGGGCAGGTCGACACCGGAATGTTCGGTATCGCCGATTTCGAACAGCAGCGGTTCGTCCGGCAGCAATGCCGAACCGGATGCGCCTGTGCCTGCAGTGCCAATGCCGGTGGGGCGGCCCTGATTGTTCATGCTCATGCCAGTTCCTCCGTCAGCGCGGCGCAAAGGGCAGCGATATCGGCTTCGGTGGTCAGTTCGGTTGCGGCCAGGATAAGGAGGTTGTTGACCTCGGGATCCTCGGGCAGCAGGCGGCTCGCGGGGACTCCGGCCAGAATGCCGCGCTTCGCCAGTCGCTCGACCAGACCGGCGGCAGGTTGGGTAACGCGAATGGTCATTTCGTTGAAGAAGGTCTGGTTGAGGACGGTGACGCCGGGCACACCGTCGAGGGCGTCCGCCAGGCGGATCGCGTTGGCGTGGTTAAGGCGGGCGAGACGCACGAAGCCGGCTTCACCCAGAAGTCCCATATGGATCGAGAAGGCGAGGGCACACAGGCCCGAATTGGTGCAGATATTGCTCGTCGCCTTTTCGCGGCGGATGTGCTGTTCGCGGGTCGATAGGGTCAGGACGAAACCGCGATTGCCATCGGCATCGACCGTTTCGCCGCAGACCCGGCCCGGCATCTGGCGAATGAATTCCTTGCGGGTGGCCATGAGGCCCAAATAGGGGCCGCCGAAATTGAGCGCATTGCCAATCGACTGCCCTTCGGCCACGACGATATCTGCGCCCAAGGCACCGGGCGCCTCAAGCAGGCCAAGCGACACCACCTCGGTGACCACCACGATCAGCAGTGCGCCCTGGGCATGGGCGGCCTCGGCAGCGCCCTTGAGATCGCGCAGATGGCCGTAGAAATCCGGGGTCTGGATGACGATGGCCGCCGTGTTGCCGTCGATATGCTCGAGAATATCGCCCTGACCCTCGGGGGAGGGGGAGAGGCAGACCAGATCGGCGTCGTCTTTGAGATAGGCCTTGACCACATCCCGGTAATGCGGGTGCAGGCCGCCCGACAGCACGATCTTGTTGCGGCGGGTGAGGCGGCGGGCCATCAGCACGGCCTCGGCAGTGCCGGTCGAGCCGTCATAGAGCGAAGCGTTCGCCACATCCATGCCGGTGATCTTGGCCACCTGGGTCTGGAATTCGAACAGCATCTGCAGCGTGCCCTGCGAGATTTCCGGCTGGTAGGGCGTGTAGGCCGTCAGCCATTCGGAGCGCTGGATCAGGTGGTCGACCGTGGCTGGCACATGGTGCCGATAGGCGCCGGCGCCGACAAAGAACGGGCCGTCACCGCCTGCCTGGTTCTTGTTGGCGAGCGCGCGCATATGCGCCTCGACCATAAATTCAGGGCTGTGGTCGGGCAGGTCGAGCTTGAACGACTTGAGCGCCGATTTCGGCACTGCGGAGAACAGCGCGCCGATATCGGCAGCACCGATGGCGCCAAGCATCTCGGCGCGCTCGTGGTCGGAATGGGGGAGGTAGCGCATGGACGTCCGGTCTGGTCAGAGGGTCAATTCGGCGTAGCCGTCGGCATCAAGCAGCTTGTCCAGTTCGCCGGCATCGCTGACCTCGATCTTGAACATCCAGCCACCGGCTTCCGGATCGGCGTTGACCATGCCCGGTTCACCGTTGAGCGCATCATTGACGGCCGTGACGGTGCCCGACACCGGGGCGTAGATTTCCGAAGCGGCCTTGACCGATTCCACCACGGCAGCCTCGTCGCCCTTTTTCAGCACCTTGCCCACTTCGGGCAGCTCGACAAAGACGATGTCGCCCAACTGTTCCTGGGCATAGCTGGTGATGCCGACAGTGCCGGTGGAGCCTTCAACGCGAATATATTCGTGGTCGGGGGTGAACTTGGTGGTCATGGCGGGGGCCTCAGACTGACTTGCGGAAATAGCGGTGGGGGACGAAGGGCGTGGGCACGATCTCGGCTGGCTGCGCGCGGCCGCGCACCGAAACCTGGAGCTGTGTGCCAATGGCGGTGTGGTCGGGCGAGACGAACCCCAGGGCAATCGCCTTGCCCAGGGAAGGCGCAAAGCCGCCGCTGGTGACCACCCCAATGGCAGTGCCCGACGCGTCGAGAATTTCGGCACCCTCACGGGCAGGGGCGCCCTGGACAATCAGGCCAACGCGCTTGCGGGTGAGCTGGCCTTCGCGTTCGCTCAGAATGCGGGCCGCGCCAGGAAAGTCGGCCGCCTCGCGACGGCGCTTTGAAACGGCAAATCCCAGATCGGCCTCGATGGGCGACACGGTTTCATCCAAATCATGCCCATAGAGCGGCAGGCCGGCCTCAAGGCGCAGGCTGTCGCGGGCGCCCAGCCCAATTGGCTTGACGCGCGGGTCGTCCAGAAACGCGTCCCACAAACGGGCAGCATTTTTGGCCGAACAGAGCAGTTCAAAGCCATCCTCGCCGGTATAGCCGGAGCGGGAAATGATGAGTTCCTCGTCCTCCCACTGGAACGCGCCGAACTGCATGAAGCCCAGTTCGACCACGCCCGGCACCATTGCAGTGAGCACCCCGACGGCCTCGGGGCCCTGGAGTGCCAGCAGCGCATTGTCATCGACCCGCTGGAAATCCGCCTTGTCACCGGCGGCCTTTGCCAGCAGCTCGAAATCGGCCTCCTTGGTGCCGGCATTGACCACGACATAGAGTGCGCCGGGGAAGCGGGGCGAACGGGCGACCATCAGGTCATCCAGGGCACCGCCGGTTTCGTTCAGCAGCAAGGTGTAGCGGACCTGGCCGGGCTTGAGGCCGGCAATGTCACCGCAGATCAGCGGTTCGACGAGCGCCGCGACGGCGGCATGATCGGCCTCGGCATCGCCACTGCGATCCTTGAGGGTCAGAAAGCTCGGGCCCATATGGCTGACATCGAACAGACCCGCCTGGTCGCGGGTCCATTTGTGCTCGGCCATGATGCCGGTGGGGTATTGCACGGGCAGGGCATAGCCGCCGAACGGTACGATGCGGCCACCGGCAGCCACATGACGCTCGTAAAGCGGGGTTTGCAAAAGGTCTTCGGATCTGGCTTCAGCCATGGGCACCACTCGGGTTCAAAGGCGACACGTCAAGGCTCCGCCGGAAAGCGGAAATACGTGCCCCCTCTGTCCTTGCCCTGAGAGATTTCCCGGCTGAGCGCCGGTTGCTCCTTCGGAGAGGCTGGATCAGCCTGCTTTCCAGAGTGTTTGACCCAACTGCGGTCCGTTGGCCTGAGAGTTTCCGGGGCGGTTGCTCCTTCGGCGCTGGCGCGTGGCCAGTCTCTCCCGCAGTTGACGGCACCATGGTGGAGATTCACCGGGTCGTCAATTGGGGGCTGATGCTGGGCACAGGATATGTGTCATGTACGCCCGTCCTAGTACCCCCACCTAGCCTCCCCCTGATAGGGGGAGGGATCGCTTCGAGCTTGATCAACAGCCGAGGCAAGCTCGATCTGCTCCTCCCCCTATCATTGGGAGGCGGGGTGGGGGTATCCAAACAAGAAAGGCGGGCATCGCTGCCCGCCTTCAAATCTGGTGCGACCGGATCGGTCTTAATTCAGTCGGCTGGCCACATCGGCGATGGCCGCGTCGACGACCTTGCCGCCATTTTTGTTCATCTCGTCCGAGAGAACGCTTCGGGCGGCCTCGATGGCGATATCTGCGGAGCGGGCCCGCACTTCGGCAACCGCCTGGGCCTCGGCCTGGGCAATCTTGTCCTCCACCGCAGCGGTGCGGCGGGCGACGAGATCAGCCAGCGATGCCTGGGCTTCCACGGTCAGGCGCTCAGCCTCTTCCTTGGCAGCGGCGACAATGCCTTCGGCTTCCTTTTCGGCAGCGACGCGCTTCTGCTCATATTCAACGAGCAGGGCGGCGGCTTCCTCGCGCAGGCGCTTGGCTTCGGCGATATCAGTCTCGATCTGCTTGATCTTGCCATCGAGCATCTTGCCGATGATCCCCGGCACGCCGAAGAACACCATCAGCCCGAGGAACACCACTAGGCCGACCATGGCAAAGAAGCTGTTATCCAACCATTCTGGCATCAGGCTTACCCCTTAACCTTGGCAACGGCAGCGCGGATGCTGTCGGCCGGAACGTCGCCAACGATCTGGCTGACCACGGCCTGAGCCGTTTCAGCCGCGATTTCGTCGACATGGGTGAGGGCCTCGGCCTTGGTCTTGGCAATGCTGGCTTCAGCAGAGCTGACCTTGGCGGCGAGATCGGCCTCGGCGGCGGCGCGCTTGGCGCTGAGATCGGCCTGAATGGCTTCGCGCGTTTCATTGGCAATGCCCTGGGCCTTGGCCTTGGCTTCTGCCAGGGCCTTTTCATAGGCCGCGATGGCAGCGTCGGTCTTCTGGCGATCCGCATCGGCAGCCGCCAGATCGGTGTCGATCAGCGTCTTGCGGTTGTCCAGAATGCCGCCAATACGGGGCAGGGCCAGCTTGCTCATCAACAGATACAGCGCGCCAAAGGTGATGGCGAGCCAGAGGAGCTGGCTGGGGAAAGTGGCCGGGTCGAAAGGCGGGAACACGTCCGAATGGCCGGCATCGCCGTGCGCTTCGGTCGTGGCATGCGTGTCTGCGGTCGGATCGGCGTGAACGCCATCCTCGACATGCATGGCATCAGCGGCGCCCGCGGCTTCTGCGCCGTGGTCGTCTGCTGGGGTTTCCGCTTCTTGAGCGTAGGCTTGCGTTACCATCTGGTAGAGGTCCCGTTAAATCCGGTCATCCAGTCGTGATTGACTGGAGAAGGGAACGCAGCCGGACATTGCGTCCGGCTGCGGCAATCTCGGTGCAGTCGCGCGATTAGGCGACGAACAGCAGGATCAGGGCAACCAGGAACGAGAAGATGCCCAGAGCTTCGGTCACGGCGAAGCCGAAGATCAGGTTACCGAACTGGCTCGGAGCAGCCGACGGGTTGCGCAGGGCACCCGAGAGGAAGTTGCCGAAGATGTTGGCCACGCCCAGGGCGGCACCAGCCATACCGAAGGTGGCAATACCGGCACCGATGAACTTTGCGGCTTCAGCTTCCATTTTAATGTCCTTTCAAGCGACTTTTGGGTTCCGGTGGGTCATCCACCGAGAATGGGTGGTTAGTGGGACGGGTGGATCGCGTCGTTGAGATACATGCAGGTCAGGACCGCAAAGACATAGGCCTGGACTGCACCGACGAGAAACTCGAGGCCCGTAAGGGCGATTGCCATCAGCATGGGCAGGATAGCGGCGGCCCAGCCGAAAGCGCCAAGGCCCGCAATCATCATGACCGCAAAGCCGGTGAAGACCTTGAGGGTGATGTGGCCGGCAAGGATGTTGCCGAACAGACGAACCGAGAGGCTGATGGGACGCGAGAGGAAGGAAATGACCTCGATCGGCGTCACGATGGGGAGAATATAGCCCGGCACACCGGCCGGTACGAAAAGCTTGAGGAACTTGGGGCCGTTCTTGACGAAGCCGTAGATGATGACGGTGAGGAACACCAGCATCGAAAGGGCAAAGGTGATGATGATGTGGCTGGTGACGGTGAAGAAATACGGCACCATGCCGAACATGTTGGCGGCAAAGATGAAGGTGAACAGGCTGAACACCAGCGGGAAGAACTTCATGCCGGCAGTGCCCGCCGAACTTCGGACCATCCCCGCCACGAACTCGTATAACAGTTCGGCCGTAAGCTGCGCGCGGGTCGGGACCAGCTTCTTGCCTGAGGTGGTGAGCAGCAGGAAAAGGGCGATCGTGGCCACCGTCAGCACCATGAACAGCGCCGAATTGGTGAAGGCAAACGTCGTGCCCGACCCTTCGGTGCCGTCACCGCCAACGGTAAACAGCTCGAAGATGTCATAGATGACAAACTGGTGGATCGGGTCAGTACCGGCCATGGAGCCCTCTAAGCGTCATCAATTCTCAGTCCGCTCTTCGTCTTCCACCTCGGGGCCAAGATCGGCACCCTTGGGGGCAGGCGAGGCGGCATTCATTTCCGCCACCACTCGGATGACGTTCAGGATTCCAGCGGCAAAGCCCATCAGCAGCAGGATGAGCAAGCCCCAGGGGCTGGTTCCCAGGCCAAGGTCAATGAGGTAGCCGAGACCGGCACCCACCAGGACCGCGGCGATGAATTCGGTACCGATACGCATGCCGCGCGCCAGACCGCTCATCTCCGGGGAAGCATCTCGGGCGGATCTGTTGTCCTCCCGGTCGCGCTCCCGCTTGGCAGAGGCGATACGCGATGCGAGATCGTGCGTCACCCCCCGGGCGCTATCTGATCGGCCCTGGTCGTCTGGCGAACTGGTCATCCGCTGCTCCCTTTGGCCGGCCATTTTCCGGAATTTCCGGACGCCCTTTAAGTCGCGCGCAACATAGTGGTGGCCCCAATTGGTGTCAAGGCGCGTGCGGCTTGTGTAAGTGTCTGTTTTAACGAGATGATTTGGTGTGTGGCGGGGGTGCGGCATGCTGTCCACACCGCGATCATGGCAGAGTCAGGGCAGGGCGGGGGGATTCTGCCCCTGCCGGCCTTGGCGCGGGGTGGCGCGACGCACTGCCAATCGATGGGTCAGCTCGCTTCCCGGAAGCTCTCTGCCGTCGTCAGATCGACCGAGACGAGTTGCGACACGCCGCGCTCGGCCATGGTGACACCAAACAGGCGATCCACCCGGCTCATGGTGATCGGGTTGTGGGTGATGACCATGAAGCGGGTATTGGTGCGCTGGCGCATCGAATCGAGCAGGTTGCAGAAGCGCTCGACATTGGCGTCGTCGAGTGGGGCATCCACCTCGTCCAGAACGCAGATCGGCGCTGGATTGGTCAGGAACACCGCAAAGATCAGGCTCATCGCGGTCAGCGCCTGCTCGCCGCCTGAGAGCAGCGTCATGGTCTGCGGCTTCTTGCCGGGTGGCCGGGCGATGATTTCCAGGCCTGCTTCAAGCGGATCATCGCTTTCCACGAAACGCAGCTCGGCCGTGCCGCCGCCGAACAGGGTGGTGAACAGCTCCTGGAAATGCGCGTTGACCTTGCCGAAGGCTTCATTGAGCCTTGCCCGGCCTTCGCGGTTGAGCGCGGCAATGCCGCCGCGCAGCTTGGCGATGGCCTCGATGATGTCGTCGCGGTCGCGCACCATGGTGTCCAGCTTGTCCTGGACTTCCTCGGCTTCCTTTTCCGCTGACAGATTGACCCCGCCCAGCCGCTCGCGCTCGGCCTTGAGCCGGTCAAGCTTCTGCTCGGTGGCATGTTCATTGGGTAGCGCTTCGGTGGGGCGGATGCCTGAGGCCTCGAGCGTCTTCGAAGCCGGAATGCCCAGCGATTCCTCGACCTGGCGTTCGATCTGCTGGCGCTGGGCGATGGAACCCTTCAGCCGCTCCTCAATGCGGGTCAATTCGATCCGGACCGCATTGAGCGCGTCACCCGCGCCCTTGAGGGACTTTTCGGCGTCGCGCCATGCCGTCTGGGCTGCGCTCAGGCGGTCGCCCGCGGCCTTGTGGTCCGCCTGCGCGGTTTCGATCTGGTCATCCAACTGGGCCTTGCGGCTCTCGAAGCCCTCCGGCGCTTCGGCCAGATTGGCAAGTTGGGCCTGCACCTCGGCCATGCGCTGGTCGAGCGTGGCCAATTGCGCTTGCGCGCCATCGCGGCGGCGCTGCCAGGCCGCGCTGTCCCGCCCAAGCTGCTCCAGTCGCGCGGCCCGCATGCGCGCCGCCGATTCCACCGTGCTGAGCTTGAGGCGGGCCTGGTCGGCCTTGTCGCGCAGCGCCGTCAGCGTCTGCTGGCCTGCTTCCGCAGCGGCCGCCATTTCGGTTTCGTCGCCCGCTTCGGCCAGCGCGGCCTCGGCCTCGGCCAGCATGGTCTCGGCTTCGGTGACACTGGCGGCCAGCCGCGCCTGGGCTTCTTCAAGCGTCGAGCGGCGGGTGGCGAGATCACCCATGGCGCGCTGCGCCTTGTCGAGATCGGCCTGGGCCGCGCCGATCGCGTGCTGGGCCTTGCGCCAGTCTTCGCGGCAGGTGCGCTCGCTCTGGCGCGCCGTGTCGAGCGCGGCCACCAGGGCATCGACATCCCGGCGCCAGCTATTGCGCTCGCCCTTGGCGCGCAGGATTTCCTCGTCGAGTTCGGCCAGGCGATTGCGCTGGGCCAGACGCTGCGCAGCAGCACTCGGGGCATCGGCGGCGGCAACGAAACCGTCCCAGCGCCACAGCGCACCGTCCAGCGTTACCAGTCTCTGGCCGGGCTTGAGCGCCTTCATCAGCCCCGGCCCGTCGACCGCATCGACCAGACCGATCTGGTCGAGCCGGCGCTTGAGCAATTCGGTGCCGGTGACATGGCGCGATAGCGGTTCGGCACCCTGCGGCAAGGCCGGGTCGTCATAGCCGTCAATGGCGATGGACCAGTGCATTGGCGCCCCGGCATCGGACGAGGCTTCCAGATCATCGCCCAGCGCGGCGCCGAGCGCGGTTTCATAGCCCGGCTCGACCGAGAGTTCGTCGACGACCGCAGGCCACAGGCTGGACCCGGTATTGAGCATCTTGCCCAGCGTTGAGGCCTCGGCCTCAAGCCGGGTGACCAGCGCGTCGAGTTCGGACAGGCGCGGACGGGCCGCATCGAGCCTGGCCTGGGCAGTGCCGGAAGCCTCCTCGGCAGCAAGGGCCGCCAGTTCAGCCGTCGTTGTGGCGGTCTGCGCCGCATCGAGCGCGGCGCGCCGGGCAGCAAGCGTCTCGTCGGCTTCGAGCGTCGCAATGACGCGGGCCTGATCGGCCTCGACCTCGGCCAGTTGCTGGGCCAGCCGGGCGCGGCGATTGCGGGCGTCGCCCAGATTGCGTTCCGCCTGGATGCGGCGGGCGCGCATCTGGGCCAGGGCATCGGCGGCCTCGCGCGTGGCGGCGTCCGCTTCGGCAACGGCGGCTTTTGCGGCTTCGGCCTCCGCGCGGGCAGTGTCGAACGCGGCCTGCGCGGCCTGCTGTTCGGCGGTAAGCTGGGTCTGTTCCTCGGCATAGGCGGCCAAGGTCACCTCGGCTTCACCGACCAGTTCGCGTTCGCGGGTGCCGTCGGCCGCAATCTGGCGCAGCCGATCCTCGAGTTCGGCCCGGCGCTGGCCCATGCGGCGCGCTTCCTCGGCTAATTGCTCGCGCAGAATGGTGTAGCGCTGCAAGACCGCCCCGGTGACCGCATCGCGCTCGCGCAGCGGTGTCAGGGCGGCTTCCGCCGTTTCGACGGATTTTTGCGCATTGAGCTCGGCATGGGTGGCATCGGCCAATTGCCGGATCAGCACGGCCTGCGCCGCTTCGGTTTCCTTTTCCGCAGCGCGCGTTGCCACCCAGCGAATGTGGAACAGAGTTGCCTCGGCGCGGCGAATATCGCCCGACAGGCCGCGATAGCGATTGGCCAGCCGCGCCTGGCGCTTGAGGGTTTCAAGCTGGCTTTCCACCTGGGCAATGACGTCATCGACCCGTTCGAGATTGCCTTCGGCCGCGCGCAGCCGCAATTCGGCTTCGTGACGGCGGGAGTGCAGGCCCGAAATGCCGGCGGCCTCTTCGAGAAGGGCACGGCGGGCGGTGGGCTTTGCCGCGATCAACTCGCCAATCTGTCCCTGCCGCACCATGGCTGGGGAATGGGCGCCGGTCGAAGCGTCGGCAAACAGCAATTGCACGTCGCGGGCGCGCACTTCCTTGCCATTGACGCGATAGACCGATCCGGCCTCGCGCTCGATGCGGCGCGTGACTTCGAGCACGTCCGCGTTGTTGAGCACAGCCGGGGCGGTGCGATCGGAGTTGTCGAGAACCAGGGTGACTTCGGCGCTGTTCCGCGCCGGGCGATTGCCGGAGCCTGAGAATATGACATCGTCCATGCCCGAGGCGCGCATGGCCTTGTATGAGCTTTCGCCCATGACCCAACGCATGGCCTCGACCAGATTGGACTTGCCGCAGCCATTGGGCCCGACAATGCCGGTCAGGCCCGGCTCCATGACGAGCACGGTTTCATCGGAAAACGACTTGAAACCGTGCAGCTTCAGGCGGGAGAACTTCATGCGTTCACCCGCCTGATGGCACTATTAGTTGGCAGGCGCCATCGCGTCGGCTGCGGGTGCCATTGCGTCAGCCGCAGGCGCCATTGCATCGGCTGCAGGCGCCATGGCGTCGGCAGCAGCCGGGGCGACGAAATCGGCGGGCACAAGCGGGTCGATCTCGGCAGCGAGCTGCTCGAGTGTCTTGCCTCCCGAAAGCGTCTTGCCATTGACATAGAAGGTTGGTGTCCCCGTCAGCCCGAACTCGTCCAGAGCCTGCTCGCGCTGGGCTTCGATCCCGGCGAACACCTCCTGATTCGTCAAGGCGGCCGAGAAGCTTTCCTCTGTAAAACCGAGCTGCTGGGCCACCGTGAAGATGGCGTCGCGCGGCTTGTCGGACATGCCCCACTCGTTCTGGGTCTTGAAATAGGTGGCGATCACATTGTGGTAGTTCTCTTCGCCGGCCGCTTCGGCAAGCAGGAAGATGGCTGCGTCCAGTGCATTGCGGGCAAAGGGCCGCACGATGAACTTGACCTTGCCGGTTTCGACATAGGCTTCCTTGAACGGCTCATAGACCGTGTTGTGGAAGGACGCGCAATGCGGGCAGGTGGGCGAGGCATATTCGATAACCGTGACCGGTGCATCGGCATTGCCTTCGACCTTGTCCGTAAGGCCGCCGGCCGGCGCCATCAATGCGGCCTGGTCGATCATGTCGCCTTCAGCAGCCTGCGATGCCGAAATGCCCGAAAGGGTCACCGCCGAAGCAGCAGCGGCCAGGATGATTGTTTCGCGGCGGTTGAATTTCACGTCTCAGGCTCCTGAAAATTTTTTGCCGGGCGACACTACACACGAGGATGGTGTCGGCAAGTGGGCACGCGCATCACTTGGGGGTGAACGGCATTATTGTTTCTTCATGTTCGACCTGCGCGAGAGCGCCAGACCCAGGGTCCTCAACGCTTCCCGCAGATCGTCATCTTCGACCATTTCGGTCGCCTTGCCGACCTTTGCAAGTTCGCTCTGGCTCGGTTGATAGGGCTTTTGCACCTTCTGGCCTGAACCGGGGGTGAATGGCTCCGCCGACAATCTGACATCATTGACCAGCACGTAGCCGAAATAGCGATTGACCGCGGCGGCAATGACCGGCGCCTCATGCTGGGCAAACAGGGCCTGGCCCGGCGCGCAGCGCAGGTAGAGCGTGGCACCCTCGGCCCCGTGATTGCTGCGCGGCCAGCTCAACTTGTCGGGAAGGGTCGTCTGGTCGAATGGCGGAGGAGCAATGTGACGCCACTGGGCGATGATGTCGCGCCCGGCAAAGCCGCGCTTTTTCAGTACCGGGTCGAGCGCGCCCGAAAGCGCGTCGGAAACCGACAGCGTCTTGTTTCGGCGTTTGGGTTCGGGCAGCGCGTCTTTTGCCATGCACCAGATATCGCTCGTGATGCTTGATGCACAAGCCCACCCCGCTAATGTCGAATTATTGTTCGCTGTTTCGTCGCGCCGTCAGGAACACAGGAGACGGTTGATATGCCCACACTTATCTCGAAGGACGGAACGACCATCGGTTATGAGGCAAAAGGCAGCGGCCCGGTGATCATCATGGTTGCCGGCGCCACGCAATATCGCGCCATCGATCCAACGACGCCCAGGCTGATCGAGCAGCTCTCGGACCGGTTCACGATGATCAATTTTGATCGGCGGGGACGTGGGCAATCCACCGATACGGCGCCCTATGCGGTTGCACGGGAAATCGAGGACATCGAAGCGCTGATCGATCTGTTCGGTGGCCAGGCGGGGCTGTATGGCATGTCGTCGGGCGCGGTGCTGGCGCTCGAGGCGGGCGTCGCGCTTCCTGGCAAAGTGACGTCTGTATTGCTCTACGAACCGCCGATTGATGTTGACCAGCCTTCGGCAGACTCATGGAAGCAACACAGCGAAATGGCGGCACTGGCCGAACGGGGAGAGGCCGAGGCGATGATGAGCCTGTTCATGGGGGCATTCATGTCGCCTGAGGAACTGGCCGGGTTCAAGCAATCGCCCGCCTGGCCGGGTTTCGCGGCGGTGGGCGGGACCATCGAGCATGACTATCGGATCCTGGCGGAGGCAACCGATGGCGATCACCATCCGGCACGCTGGCAGCAGATTGGCGTGCCCGTGCTGGTGGTGAACGGCGACAGCAGCTTTCCATTTATCGACGCCGGGGCGGCCTGGGTCGCGGCCGGGGTGCCGGGGGCGCACCGGCATATTCTGGCCGGGCAGGGACATGATGTCAGCGTCGAGGCGATTGCACCTGTGATTGCCGAGTTTTTTGCCGCGCACTGACTTCCTCAAGAGGGTATGAGGGGTTATGCCCATCGCCCATCCACATCCCATTGATTCAACATCCGTGCTCGCCTGGTATGACCGCCATGCGCGCGAGCTGCCCTGGCGGGTTTCGCCGGCAGACCGACGCCAGGGCGTTCGGCCCGGTCCCTATCGGGTATGGCTGAGCGAAGTGATGTTGCAGCAGACCACGGTGGCGGCCGTGAAGGCCTATTTTGTGCGCTTCACCACGCTCTGGCCAACAGTGCAGGACCTGGCGGCCACCCCGCTCGACAACGTGCTGCGCGAATGGGCCGGGCTTGGCTATTATGCCAGGGCGCGCAATCTGCATGCCTGCGCCAGGGCCGTGGTGGCGGAGCATGGCGGGGTGTTTCCCGACAGTGCCGCCGGCCTGCAAAGCCTGCCCGGCATCGGCGCCTATACCAGCGCCGCCATCGCCGCGATCTGCTTTGACGAACGCGTTGCCGTGCTCGATGGCAATCTCGACCGGGTGCTGGCGCGCTACTATGCGCTCGACGTACCGGTGCGCGAGGCCAAGGATGCATTGCGCGGCGCCCTGCAACTGGCCGTGCCCGAGCGGGCCGGGGATTTTGCCCAGGCCATGATGGACCTGGGCGCCACCATCTGCGCCCCGCGCGCCGCCATGTGTCTGGTCTGCCCCTTGCACGATGGTTGCGAAGCCCGGCAGCAGGGCGAGCCGACGCGCTATCCGGTCAAGCCGGCCAAGACCGAGCGACCGGTCCGCCGTGGCCATGCCTTCGTCATGCGCGACGGGGGCGGAGATGTTTACCTGCAATCCCGCCCGGGCAAGGGCCTGCTTGCCGGCATGACGGAAGTGCCGACTTCAGATTGGGGCGATGTGTTAGGGGAGCCGGATTTCCCCGCCAAAGGCGATTGGCGCCGGCATGGCCAGGTGGTCCATGTGTTCACCCATTTCCGGCTGGAGCTGGAGGTTTGGTCGGCGCTCGTTGCGCCTGACGGCCTCAATGCCGGCTGGTGGGCGCCGCCAGATGCCCTCAAGGGCGAGGCGCTGCCCACGCTGTTCAGGAAGGTATTGGCGGAGGCTGGGCTTAGCTGAGCAGCAGGCCCATCATCAAGATATCCTCGTGGACGCCATCGCGCAGCAACGCCCGCCGGCGGCGGCCTTCATGGGCGAAGCCGGCCTTTTCATAGAGTGCGATGGCTGGGGTATTGGAGGCATAGACTTCCAGTTCCACCCGTTCGAACTTTCCCTGCGCCGCATTGAGCGCTGCGGTCACTAGGGTAGTGCCGATGCCCTTGCCGCGATGGCTGGCCAGCAGCCCCATGCCAAGCCCACCACAATGCTCCGAATCCTGCTCGCCGCTGCGGCAGATATCGCACCAGCCCACGATCTCATCCCCATCGATAGCAACGAATTGCGGGTTGCCGCTTGCTAGATTGCTGGCAATGAATTGCAGCGAACGCGCCAGCGGCGGGGCCTCGGTGAGACGCAAAAACCGGCGTTCGCGCACCACGCTGTCGAGCGCGGCGTGAAAGCCCCCGGCATCGTCCAGGGTTATTGGGCGGATGGTGATGTTGAGGCCTAGTTCGAACCTTGTGTTGCGAAGGGAATGCCGACCATTACTCACCTTGGTTTTCCCACGTTTGCTGCTCGTAGCGTCGCGCGCTTATGGCTTTTTTCATGGGCGGATCATCTGCTGCCACTATGCTCAGGCTATTTTCAATTTTTCTAAGCGTGGGGACGACACCCATCACCGCGTCATAGGCAGGGTCCAATAGGTGAAGTACGCTGTATGTGTACCCGCGCTTTTCATCAGGCAACAGTTTGGGAAGCCAATCCCTAACTTCTTGGCAGTCTGCGTGAAACTTGGTTATCGCGAGAATGAGATCAGGCTTGAGAATGCCCAATTTGTTTGACAATGCCAAATATATCGTCGGGTGAGATAAGACGCTGCGTTCTAACAGGTATTCGTCGAACTTAACGTTCGGTCTCGGGGAAAAACCTTCGTCAAAGTATGCTGTAGCTACAAGGTTTGCAATTCTGGCGACTTGCGGTCGGAGTAGTAGGATTTCACCATAGAGCGCAGCAGTGGTGGACAATGCTTCAAGTTCGCGAAGCCTATTGTCTCGTTTGCGGTTTAAGTACGAATTGAAAAGTGCACCAAGTATTATCGCGAAAATACCAAACACGAATGTCGTAGTTGCGCTGACGAGTGTCAGCGCGCCACCTTGCAATTCGCCCATCCACTCCACAAGTGCCCCCATTTCCCGCCCCCAACAGGTATGAATGGGTGACAACATAGCAAACAAAAAGGCCGCCGGGGCAAACCGGCGGCCAGTTTTTAGAGCCTGTGAACTGATTGGAGGTCAGGATCAGGCAGAAAGCAAATCAAGTTTTTGACGAATGTCGGCGCGCAATGTGTCGATCGGCTCCATTCGTCCTGATCGTTCGTGGTGCCAGAAGGTCCACCCGTTGCATGACTCGGAGCCCTGAACCAGCGCACCGACCCTGTGGATCGACCCCTGGTGTGGACCCGAGACGAGCGAGCCGTCTGCACGAACCATGGCCGAATAACGCCGGCCCGCGTCGAAAAGTTGCGTGCCCACATCGAGCACACCCTGTTCCACAAGCGAGCCGAAGGGAATGCGGGTTTCCTTGCGCTTGGGCGTCACCGATTGCAGGGCTTCGAAGACGCCCGGGCGGATGGTGGCGATGCGCTGCCGGGCGCCCGCGATATAGTCGGGCTCACGCTCGATGCCGATGAAATGGCGGCCCAGCTTTCGGGCCACCGCGCCGGTGGTGCCGGTCCCAAAGAACGGGTCGAGCACGATGTCGCCGGGCTTGGTGGTGGCATTGAGAATGCGGAACAGGAGGGCCTCGGGCTTCTGCGTGGGATGCAGCTTGCCGTCATCCTCGTCCTTGAGGCGTTCCGAGCCGGTGCAGATCGGGAACAGCCAGTCCGAGCGCATCTGCGTATCGTCATTGGCCAGTTTCATGGCTTCATAATTGAAGGTGACACGGCTCTTCTGGCTTTTGGCCGCCCAGATCAGCGTCTCATGCGCATTGGTAAAGCGCGTACCGCGGAAATTGGGCATCGGATTGGCCTTGCGCCAGATCACGTCGTTGAGCATCCAGAAGCCCAGATCCTGCAATGCCGTGCCGACCCGGAAAATATTGTGATACGAGCCGATCACCCACATTGCCCCGTCGGGCTTGAGCACCCGTTTGGCAGCGCTCATCCAGGCGCGGGTAAACTGGTCGTAATGGGCAAAGCTGTCGAACTTGTCCCAGTCATCATCGACCGCATCGACCCTGGACTGGTCGGGGCGAGTCAGACCCTGCTCGAGTTGCAGGTTATATGGAGGATCTGCGAAAATCAGATCGACGGAGCCGGCCGGCAAACTATTCATGTGGTCGATGCAATCGCCCACAAGGATAGTGTCGATCGGCAGGCGTGTGGCCTGCCTTTCCGCATCGGCCTTCTTGGCCGTACGCGCGGTACGCAACATACACTTAACCCTAACGCAGTACTAACAAGCCCGTTATAGGGGCGCGAGGTTAATGGAGCGTTCGCAAGGGGTTAGCGAGGGGTTAATCTACCGTCTCAATGACCGTTTCGCGCACCAGAAGCGCTGCCACGGGAGCAAAATCGCGCCGGTGGTGACGGCTGGGGCCATGCAGGTTCAGCGCGGCCAGATGCGCCGCCGTGCCATAGCCCTTGTGGCCCGAGAAACCGAACTGCGGCGCATCGCAATCCATGATGGTGCACATGCGGTCGCGTGTGACCTTGGCGATGATCGAGGCAGCGGCAATCGAGACGCTGCGTCCGTCCCCGCCGATCAGTGCGATGCCGGGGCAGGGGAGTTCGGGCGGCACATCGCGCCCATCAACTAGCGCGCGATCGACCGGGCAGGGCAGGGCCGCAACCGCCCGCGCCATGGCGGCCAGGGTCGCGCCGCGAATATTGCGCAGCACAATTTCATCGGGAGGTGCCGAGACGACGGCAACCTCGGCACAAGCCATGATCGCGTTATAGAGCGCGTCACGCCGCTCGGCACTCAGCTTCTTGGAATCGTTGAGCCCTTCGGGAATATTGTCCGGATCGAGCCGCACCGCCGCCACGACAACCGGCCCGGCCAGCGGCCCGCGACCGGCCTCGTCGACGCCGGCGACAAATCGTGCCCCGCGCGCCAGCAGCATTTCCTCATGGCTGAAATCGGGAAAGCCGGCCTCGGCCGCAAAGAGCGTTCCGGTTGCCGGGTCTGTTGGGCGACGCCGGGCCATGCTCAGGCTTTGCCTCGCAGCCTGGCCTGGAGCGCTTCGCGGTCTTCAGCGAACAGATGGCGGCCGGCCTGATTGGTCTCCCCCACAAAATCGCGCACGGCCTTGCTCGCGTTCATATGCTGGGAAATATCACCCAGCACGGCCAGCCGCATCTGGTAATTCTGCAGTTTCTGAAAGAAGTGGCCGAGCTGCCTTGTGGAAAGATCGAAGAACCCTTCCGCAAACCGCTCGGCGGGAACCGCGATCATGTCGGTTTCGGTGCCATAGGTCTCGCCGAGCAGGTCCAGGGCATCTTGCTCACTTGCCAGGGCCTGCCCTTCGGCCGAAACGAAATAGACCGTCACTCCGTTGATGTTCTCGATGACCATGATGAGCAATCCCAAGTTTCTTGATCGGCATCGGAGCCCGTGATTGCTGCAAGGCCCTGCCACATGCTTTTGCCGATCACACTTATGCTGATACAAGAGTCTGGCCGGGGGGCAAAGGCGAGAGAGACTTTGATGCGCAATGCGACAGGCCTTGCAGCGTTTTTGCTGCTGACCGGTGCCGTTTCGGCCGAGCCCTTCCACCACCCTTATGGCGAATGGCGTGAATATCATCGGGACTGGCTGGCGGCCTGTCCCGATTCCATCAATGAGGACGCCGCCGACTATTACGGCTATTCCTGCTTTGCCAGCACGGGCAGCCAGGAGCTCAACGGCGCAGGACTGCCAGCCTATAAGCTGACCCTGATCCGCAATCGGCTCAATGGGGAGCTCGATATCGCGATCACGGTGTCGCCGGGGGATGGAGAATATGATCCCGACCGTCCCATTGCGCTGCGATTTGGCGGTGAAGCGCCCATTGCCCTCACTTTGGCCTCGGGGCTCGAAACCCGGCACAATACGATCAATCAGTTCTTCATCACCGGCCCCCGGCGCACCGACATTCTCGACAGGATGAAGGATCGCAACGCCCTGACCCTCTCGGTGCCGCTGATGGGGCTGGACGATCCGGTCGAAACCTGGCTCTCGCTGCGCGGCGTGCTGGCATCGCTCGATTTCATGGCCACCTATGCGCGCCGGGTGGCGCAATATTGAGACGCGACGGCTAGAACAGGCTCATCTGCGGGCTTTCCACCGTCGGGGCCTCGAACAGGTCGGCGCGGAGCGGCGGTAGCTTGGCATCGAGCCCGTAGCGCTCGCGGGCCTTTTCGAAACGCTGGCGCAGCAGGGTGGCATAGGGGCCCTCGCCGGTCATGCGGCTGCCGAAGCGCGGATCATTGTCGCGCCCGCCACGCGTGTCGCGCACCAGCGAGAGCACATGACGCACCCGGTCCGGGAAATGCCTGAGCAGCCATTCGCGGAACACGTCCCGCACTTCGCCGGGCAGGCGCAAAAGGATCATCTGCGCACTGATCGCGCCCTGGGCCTTGCCTGCGTCGAGAATGCGTTCGAGCTCCATGTCGTTGATCGCCGGGATCATCGGCGAGGCGAAGATGGCGGTTGGAATGCCGGCCTCCGAAAGCAATCGAATAGCTTCCAGCCGCCGCGCCGGGGAGGAGGCGCGCGGCTCCATTTTGCGGCTCAGCTTGTGGTCCATCGAGGTGACCGAAATCGCGACCTTCACCAGCCCCAATTTGGCCAGTTCTGTGAGGATATCGAGGTCCCGTACGATCAGCGCCGATTTGGTGGTGATCATCACCGGATGCCTGGTTTCCAGCATCACTTCGAGAATGCCGCGCGTCAGCTTGTGGGTGCGCTCGGCGGGCTGGTAGGGGTCGGTATTGGTGCCCATGGCAATAGGCTTGGCGCGGTAGTTCTTTGCCGAAAGTTCGGCCCGCAGCGCCTCTACGGCATTGGCCTTCACATAGATATCGCGCTCGAAGTCCACCCCGGCTGAATGCCCCAGATAGGCATGGGTCGGCCGCGCAAAGCAGTATGAGCAGCCATGCTCGCAACCGCGATAGGCATTGATCGAGCGCTCAAAGCCGATATCGGGACTGTCATTGCTGGTGATGATGGTCTTGGCGCGCTCGATATGTTCGATTGTTTCGAACATGGGCATTGCCTCGACGCTGCCCCAGCCGTCATCGAAGCTGTCACGCTGATGCTTTTCAAACCGGCCCACGCGATTGCTCTGCGCGCCCCGGCCGCGAATGCTGTCGGGTCGCTCCAGTTCGCGCCGCGCAAGATCGGCGTCCCGGCTGCGGCTCAGACGTTCAAGGGCTTCAAAAGAGGGCGCCTGATAAAGGGCCATGGTTCTGTCTCCTGCCTCGACGCGGAAGGGAATCGTCTCTCCTCCAACGCATTGGAAAGTTATCAGGTTGAATAGAACAGAACAAGAACATGTATGCGGCAAAGCTGGCTGCCGTGACAGATATCAGCATGGCGCCCATGCATTACAAGACTTTACCGCAGCCCGATCCGGGCGTAGGAAACCGAGCCCAACCGGCTTTATCGGCCATCCGCAATTGTGCGCTGCGCTCGTCTCGTTGAAGGCACGCAGGGCCCCGAAATTCATGCTGCTGACACTGGCTGTCGCGCGATTTTTGCAATTCCCGTGTCGAAAGCTGACGGCGCCGGCCGTCGCATGGGCGACACGCTATTCGTGATGAGGGTTACGACACATGACACTGCAAGCCACATTGGATGAGACGGCCGAGATCGCGCCGCACCATCCCGACAATGCCGCACGCAACAGGCTGGTCATCGCCATCCTGCTGGTCTCGACCTTTGTCGTGTTTCTCAACGAAACCATCATGAGCGTGGCCATTCCGCATCTGATGGGCGACCTCGGCGTTACCGCCAGCGCGGCCCAATGGCTGACCACGGGCTTCCTCTTGACCATGGCGGTGGTGATCCCGATCACCGGCTTCCTGCTGCAGCGGATCAATACCCGGCCGATCTTCATGCTCGCCATGGCTATCTTTTCGACTGGCACATTGGCCTGCGCCCTGGCGCCGGGCCTTGAACTGCTGATCGTCGGGCGCGTCATTCAGGCCATCGGCACCGCCATCATGATGCCTTTGCTGATGACCACTGTGATGACCCTTGTGCCACCCGAATCGCGCGGCAAGACCATGGGCAATATTTCCATCGTCATGTCGGTGGCCCCGGCCATCGGCCCGACCATTGGCGGGTTCATCTTGGCCAATTTCGACTGGCGCTTCATGTTCTATTTCACCTTGCCCATTGCCATTGCGGCACTGGTGCTGGGCGCGCTGCGCATCCGCAATGTCTCGACCCCCCGCTATGCCCCGCTCGATGTGCTGTCGGTGATCCTGTCGGCCTTTGCCTTTGGCGGTCTGGTCTATGGCCTGTCGAGCTTTGGCGAGAGCTTTGCCCATACTGGCGAGGCGGGGCCGGTGCCGCTCTGGCTGCCGATCGCCGTCGGCGTGATCGCCATGGGGCTGTTTGCCTGGCGCCAATTCGGCCTGCAGCGCGACGACAAGGCCCTGCTTGACCTGCGCGTGTTCCAGTCGCGCAACTATACCGTGTCGGTCTCGATGATGCTGGTGGCCATGATGGCCCTGTTCGGCACCGTCATCCTGCTACCCATCTATACCCAGAACGTGGTCGGGCTCGACACGCTCGAAACCGGCCTGCTGCTGTTGCCTGGCGGTCTGATCATGGGCCTGCTCGGCCCGGTCGTCGGCCGGCTTTATGACCGCGTCGGCCCCAGGGTGCTGGCCGTGCCGGGCGCCGTTCTGGTCTCGGCCGTACTTTGGGCGCTGACCACTGTGGGGCAGGACACCGCGCCCTGGGCTTTGCTGGCCGGCCATGTGGTGCTCAGTGTCGGCCTGGCGCTGATCTTTACCCCGGTCTTCACTTCGTCCATGGGATCGGTACGCATGGAGCTTTACTCGCACGCCTCGGCAGTGCTGGGCTCGATCCAGCAATTGGCCGGCGCGGCGGGCATTGCCTTGTTCGTGGCGTTGATGACCATTCGCACCGCGGCGCTTACGGCCGAGGGAGTGGAGCCGGTCGAGGCCCTGGCCGGCGGCATCCGTGCCGCGTTCCTGGTCGGCGCGATCATCTCGCTCTTTGCTATCCTTGCGGCCTTCTTCATCCGCAAGCCCGAGGGCGGAGCACCGGGCCATGGCGGTGGTCACTGACGCTACCCTGCAACAATAACTTCCAGCTCCCGCCCCCAAAAGGGCGGGAGTTTTTCTTGGCGCCAACCATTTCATTACCAATGCGGGCTAGTGCTGGAGCTGGAGGATGTCCGATGGATACCCAAGACAACTTCGCCATCCTGGCGCCGCTGATCCAGCTCTCCTTTGCCGCCGTGTTCTGCTGGCTGCAGCGGACCGGCATTGACTCGGCCTGGCGCTGGGGTCTGGCCTATGGCTTGAGCGCCTTGGCCGCGCTGCTCTACCTGCCGCCCTTCGATCCCGCCATCCAGACCGTTCTTTCGGATGCCTGCTATCTGGTGGCGTATTCGATGTTTGGCGAGGCGATCCTGGCCCGTCACAACCAATCGCTGCGGCGCGTGATACGGACCATTGTGTTGCTCGCCTTTCTCGGGCTGGATCTGATCGCCGTCATGGTCTTTGACAGCCTCGCCCTGAGTGTGCTGGCCATCGATATGGGGGTGGGCGTACTGCTCGCTTTCGGCCTGCTCGCCTGGCGGCACATGCGCAGCAGCGTGGATATCACGCTTGGCCTATGTGCTCTGCTGAGCGTGGCAGTTAACCTCCTTTCGGCGATCACCTATGGGCTGGTGTTTCCGGCGCAGGTCGAGGTGGCGCAGCTGTTTGGCAGCGAATATGCCTATCTCATGCAATTGACGGGCAGTGTGTTCGGCATCTGGTTCGGCCTGTCGGCCCTGGCCACCTATTCGCTCGATGCCATGGCGAAATATCGCGAAGCGGCGGACCGGGACCCGCTGAGCGGGCTGCTCAACCGGCGCGGCTTTGACGCTGCAACCAAATCACTGATCGAGAAGCGCCAGCGCGGGGCCTTGCTGACCGTGGATATCGACCACTTCAAGCAGATCAATGACCGTTACGGCCATGATGCCGGTGACCTGGTGCTGGTCGGGTTGGCCGATATCCTGCGCTCGACCCTGCCGGACAAGGCGATCATTGCCCGCTTTGGTGGCGAGGAATTCGTGGTGGTCGTTCCGCAGGCATCCTTGAGCGAAGGCGGCGCGCTGGCCCACGCGATCCGCGTGACCTGCGCCGGCCATGACTGGCGGCCGGCAGGCATCGACCGGCAGGTCACCGTTTGCCTGGGCGTGTCCGAAGCCGGTCTCGATGAGGAGACCTGGCGCCCGGCTTTCAACCGTGCCGATGCGGCGCTCTATGCCGCCAAGGAAGCGGGCCGGAACCAGGTGATGTTCGCCCGCAATGACAGGCTGCAACCAATCAGCCGCAGCGCTGCGTGAGCAGACATCAGCGCTCGTCGAGCCGGGGCATCAGTTCGACGAAATTGCACGGCTTGTGCCGGTAGTCGAGCTGGTGGGTGAGGATGCCTTCCCAGGCGTCGCGGCAGGCGCCGCGCGAACCGGGCAGGCAGAAGACGAACGTCGTGCCGATCAGCCCGGCCGTGGCTCGCGATTGCAGCGAAGATGTACCCACGGTGGTCGCTGAATATTGGTGGAACAGCACCGAGAAGCCTTCCATGCGCTTGTCGAACAGCGGTTCGACAGCTTCCGGTGTGATGTCGCGCCCGGAAAAGCCGGTGCCGCCGGTGGTCAGGATCACATCGACCCGGGGGGTGGCGACATAGGCCTGCACGGCGGCGCGCACGAGCTGGATCTCGTCACGCACCACCTGCCGTTCGAAGCAGTGATGCCCATCGGCCTCAAGCAGGGATTTGAGCAGCGCGCCGCCGGTATCGGTCTCCAGCGTGCGCGTGTCGGAGACGGCAATGACGGCGATGGAAAGTGGCTTGAAGGCCCGGTCCTCAAACTTTTCCGTTTTGAACATCGCCATCATCCTCCAGCGTCTCGATCAGTTCCTCGGGCACCGGATCTTCCCCGCCGGCCACGAACTCGTCGGCTTCACTATCAGCCCGCGGGTCCAGAACAAAGGTCTCGGGTGTCACCTGCTTGTCGCTCATCGCCTGGAACGGCGCGCGCTCGGCGGCGTCCACACTCTTGCGCACCCGCATCCGCAGATAGGCGGCGCCCGCCAATGCCCCGTGGAACGTGGCCGTGACGAGGAACAGGCCGACCGGGTGCCAGGCACCCATGATCAGCGAGGCAACCGCAGGGCCGATGGCGAGGCCCACCCCCAGAATGAGCAGCATGCCCCCGGCGATCTTGGCAAAGTCCCCATCGCGGGCAAAGTCGTTGGCATGGGCAACCGCGACCGCATAGATGGGGTTGGCGGCAAAGCCATAGGCGGCAAACAGCACATACATGCCCCAGCCGGCGCCGGGATTGATCAGCACCGTCAGCGCGCCCACCACGGCCGCAAAACCAGATAGGCCAATCAGCACCAGGCGGCGGTCGACGCGGTCGGACAGGCGCCCGAACGGCACCTGCGCCACCGCACCCAGAATAGCCGCCACGGCGAACAGCAAGGCGATTCCGCCTGCATCCAGCCCCTGCTCATAGCCATAGACCGGCGCCAGCGTGCCGAAGGCGCCATTGGCCATGCCGCAAGAAAAGGCCGCAATGGCGGCAACCGGCGAGGTCCGGTAGAGCAGTTTGAGATCGAGCCGGGCCGACTGCAGCGGCTTGGGTTGCGGGCTCGACGTGAGGGCCGTGGGCAGCACCGCGCAGATGAAGCTGATCGCGCCGATGACAAAGGGTATATAGCCCGCGGTGCCAGTGACCGACATGGCAATCTGCCCCAGGGTCGACGCGGCCATGTTGATCGTCACATAGATCGAAAAGATCGTGCCGCGGCTGCGGTTGTCGGCCACTTCGTTGAGCCAGCTTTCCACGATCATCGCCGCGCCGGCAAAGCAGAAGCCGGAAAGCGCGCGCAGCACGATCCAGCTAATGTCGTTGATCCACAGCAGGTTGAGCAGGATCGTGACCGTGCCGATGGCCGCCATCACCGAGAAGGCGCGGATATGCCCCACCTTGCGAACCACCAGCGGCACGGCCAGGGACCCGGCCACGAAACCGATCGACCAGCCCGTGCCGATCAGGCCCAGCGCCAATAGCGAGAAATTCTCTTCGGCGCCACGGACCGACAGCAGCAGCCCCTGCAGGCCGCCACCGAACATGAGCAGGGCTGACCCCAGGAACAGGGCATAAATCTTGACGACGGAAGCCATGACGCAGTTCGGCCTTCAGGTAGAGCGTTGCAAATCACACGAACGCGACCATAGCGCGTTCAGTTGCGCTGGATAGTCCCGAAATCCGGATCAGGCGAGCCCGAGTTCGTCCACACGCTGCCGGAAGCTCAGCAGGTCCCGCCAGGCCTGTTGCTTGGCCGGCGGATTGCGCAGCAGATAGGCCGGGTGCAGCGTGGGCAGGGCCGGCACAGTATGGGTGCCAATGGTCACGTCCTGCCATCTGCCACGCATCTTTATGATGCCGCTGGTGGTCTTGAACACGGTCTGCATGGCGGGGCCACCCAGCGTCATCACCAGGCTGGGCGCGACCAGTTCCACCTGCCGGTTTAGGAAGGGCAGGCACAATTCCATTTCCTCGGGCGTCGGCGTGCGATTGCCGGGCGGACGCCAGGGCACCGTGTTGACGATATAGACCGATGTGCGGTCCAGCCCGATGGCACCGAGCATGCGGTCGAGCAATTGACCCGACCGGCCGACAAAGGGTTTGCCCTGCCGGTCCTCTTCAGCCCCGGGGGCTTCGCCGATCAGCATGATTTTGGCGTCCGGATTGCCATCGGCAAACACCAGTTGCGTGGCACGGAATTTCAGCCCGCAGCCATCATAGCGTTCAAGCGCAGCGCGCAGGGCATCAAGCGATTGGGCCGACGCCGCCAATTGACGGGCTTCGCTCGGATCGCCGCCAACCGGGCCGGAAAGGGGTGGGGGCGCTGCCGGTGCCGCACCGGCCGGTGCCGCGCGCGGCGGCATCGCCGCTGGCATTGGCGGCTTCTGGGCAAAGCGGTCGACCGGTTCGTCAAGCACGGCCAAATCCACCCCGGCGGCCCGATACCAGTCGAGCACCGAGAGCAGTTCGGCATTGTTGAGCGGTCGATCTTGAGACATTGGGCCCGTTATGTCACACCCCGTCCAAGGGAACCAGTCGCCCTCCAAGCCCCAAAGGTGCATTTCCAATGGCAGAAGCCGGCAATCGCGAAACGCTTCCGACAGATGTGCTGATCGTCGGCGCCGGTCCGTCCGGTCTGGCCGCGGCCATTCGGCTCAAGCAGCGTTATCCCGAGCTTGCCGTCACTGTCGTGGAAAAGGCCGCCGAAATCGGTGGACATATCCTTTCGGGCGCGGTGATGGACCCGGTGGGCCTTGATGCCCTGATCCCTGACTGGCGCCTCAAGGGCGCGCCGGTCGGTCCCGATGTATCCAGGGACACCTATCACTTCCTCACCCGGTCGGCGGATTTCGCCTTTCCCCACGTGCTGGTACCGCCGCAGATGCGGACCAGGGATGGTATTATCGTCAGCCTGGGCGATCTGGTGCGCTGGCTGGGTGAACAGGCGGCTGAACTGGGCGTCGATATTTTCCCCATGACCGCGGCGGTCGATGTGCTGCGAAGTGGCGATGGCCCGGTGCGCGGCATCATCACCGGCGATCTTGGCCTGGATGCAGACGGCAATCCCAAGCCCGGACACGCAGAGGGTATTGCGCTTGAAGCGAAATATACCCTGATCGCCGAAGGCGCGCGCGGCTCCTTGGCCAAGCAGATCATCGGCGATTTCGCACTCGACCAGAATGCCAGCCCGCAAAAATTTGGCCTTGGCATCAAGGAAGTCTGGGAAATTCCAGCAGAGCGGCATCAGGCGGGGCGGGTCGACCACTATCTGGGATTCCCGCTCGATAACGCGACTGGCGGGGGCGGCTTTGCCTATCACGCCCAGGACAACAGGCTCTATCTCGGGCTGGTCGTGCATCTTGACTATGCCGACCCCACGCTCTCGCCCTTTGACGAATTCCAGCGCTTCAAGACCCATCCCTCCATCGCCCGCCTGCTCGAAGGGGCGACCCGCATCAGCTATGGCGCCCGTTCGCTGACCGCTGGTGGATTGCAGGCCATCCCCGATCTGGCCTTCGAGGGGGGCGGGCTGATCGGCTGTGCGGCCGGGTTCATGAATGCCCCGCGCCTCAAAGCCATCCACAATGCCATTCTGTCCGGCATCGGGGCTGCTGACGCGGTCGGCGATGCCATCGCTGCCGGGCGCCAGCATGACCGGATTGCCGATCTTGGGCACCACATCCTCTCGACCGGTATCGAAAAAGAACTGACCGGCGTGCGCAATCTCAAGCCGCTCTGGGGCCGGTTCGGCACGCTGCTTGGCGCGTTTCTGGGCGGCTTCGACATGTGGTGCCAGACCGTGCTGCGCTTTTCCCCCTTCGGCACGCTGCGCTGGAACACGCCTGATTCGGCCAAGCTGAAGACTTTGGACGAGGTCACACCGCGCCAATATGCCCGTCCTGACGGCAAGGCGACCTTTGATCGGTCGTCCTCGGTATTTCTGGCCAATCTCGCCCATGACGAGGATCAGCCGGTACACCTCAAGCTGGCTGATCCGTCCGTACCGGTCAGCGAAAATCTGCCGCGCTATGGTGAGCCGGCGCCGCTCTATTGCCCTGCGGGCGTTTATGAAATGGCCGAGGAACACGGCGCGCCGGTCTTCCGTATTCACCCGGCCAATTGCGTGCATTGCAAGACCTGCGACATCAAGGATCCGGCCCGCAACATCACCTGGGTGCCCCCCGAGGGCGGCAGTGGGCCCAACTACAGCGGAATGTGACCATGCGAAGCGGGCGCTGCCCTTGCGGCGCAGTCGCAAAACGGACAATCTTTGCGCCCAAACGCAGCCAGCAATGGCATAGGGAGAATTTGAGCACGTGACCCTGCTTTCCAATCGACCGGTATGGCGCCTCGCAATGGCTGCCATGCTTGCCCTGATGGCGACACCCCTGGCGGCCCAGAGCGAGGCATCTGCGGGCTTGCGTCAGGCCGCGCAGGACATGCTCAAACTGTTCCGGCCCAGCGTCACTGGCTCCTATATGGCCGGGCAGCAGGCGCTCAAGGATCTGCGGACGGACGAGGCCGCGCGCTATTTCTCCGATGCTGCCCAGGCCGATTGGGACAATCCCATTCTGGTCGAACGGGCCTTTGTGGCGCTCGCCACCGATGGGCAGATCGGCAAGGCCGCCTCCACGGCGCGGCGCATGCTCGAACTCGATCCGGCCAATGAGCTGGCCGAGCTGGTGGTGGCCTCCGAGGCGCTCAAGGAAAGGCGCTACGATTCCGCCGTGCGGCAGCTCAGCCAGATTTCGCAGGACAGCTTTAGCGGCATTACGGCCGGCATTCTGCGTGCCTGGGCCATGGTCGGTGACAACCGCGGCGATGACGCGCAGGCCTTGATGGAGCAGCTCGGCGCCAACGGGCTCGACGAGTTCCTGGTGTTCCATCGCGCGCTGATGGCCGAGGCCGCAGGCGATACTGAACTTGCTCTGGAGCTGGCCGCACGCGCCTTCGAGGCAGAGCCCTATGTGGCGCGCATGGCCGAGGTCTATGCCCGCATGCTGGCCAATGCCGGACGCTTCGACGAGGCCAGTGACGTGCTTGACGCTTTCGAGAGCGAAGGTCTGACCCACCCAATTATCGAAATCGTCCGCGAATCGATCGAAGCCGGTCGTCGTCCGGGCGTGTTTGCCGCCAATGTGCAGATCGGCGCCGCTGAAATGTTCCACGGCATTGGCGTGGCCCTGTCGCGCGATGGCAGCTCCGATCTGGCGCTGGTCTTCCTGCGCCTTGGCGTCTATCTCGATCCCGGTGCCGATGTCATCTCGCTGGCGCTGGGGCAATTGCTCGACATTGCCGGGCAGCATCAGGCCGCCAACCAGATTTATGATGCCATTCCGGCAAATTCGGCCATGAAGCCGATGGCTGTCGTGCGCGTGGCCCAGAATCTGGATACCACCGGCGACCGTGCCGAAGCCATTCGCCGTCTCAACAATATCGTCGCCACGCGCCCCGACGATCTCGACGCAGTGTCCGTGCTGGGCGATCTGCTGCGCTATGACGAGGACTACCTGGCTGCCGCCGAGGCCTATACCAAGGCGCTGGAGATAACCGGCGGCGAATCTCCGGCCGATTGGCGCTTCTATTATGTCCGCGGCATTGCCTATGAGCGCGCCAAGGAATGGCCCAGGGCCGAAGCCGACTTCCTCAAGGCCCTCGAGCTCAATCCGGATCAGCCCCAGGTCCTCAACTATCTGGGCTATAGCTGGATCGATCAGGACATGCATCTGGTGCGGGCGCTCGAAATGATCGAGAAGGCCGTCGCCGCCCAGCCGCAGGATGGCTACATCATCGATTCGCTCGGCTGGGCCTTCTACAAGCTCGACCGCATGGAAGAGGCCGTGGAAACGCTGGAACGCGCGGTCATGCTGCTGCCCAATGATCCTGAGATCAACGATCATCTGGGCGATGCCTATTGGAAAGTCGGGCGCAAGCTCGAAGCGCGCTTTCAGTGGAACATCGCCCGCTCGGTCGACGAGACGGGCAATGTGGCCGAACGGGTTGGACCCAAGCTTGCCGAGGGGCTGACGCCCGCCGCCGAAACCCAATAGTCCGCCCATGGTCGAGGCTATTGTTCAGACGGCGCCAGCCAAGATCAATCTGGCGCTGCATGTCACACGTCGGCGCGAAGACGGCTACCACGATCTCGAAAGCCTGATCGTGTTCGCCGATATTTTCGATGAGCTCGCAGCGCTCCCGGCGGACGAGGACAGCCTGACCATATCCGGTCCATTTTCGCGCGGTCTTGGCGCCGGGCCAAACAATCTGGTGCTTAAGGCCATCGCGGCCTTTCGTGCCCGTTGGCCAGAGCTTTCGCCACCGGGTCTCAATCTGCATCTGACCAAGAACCTGCCTGTCGCTGCCGGGATCGGGGGCGGTTCGGCCGATGCGGCTGCCGCTTTGCGCATCATGGCAGGTCTGGCCGCTGAGCCGGTGCCGGTTGCCGATCTGGCCGATCTGGCAGCGACCTTGGGCGCGGATGTGCCCGCTTGCCTGCTCTCGCGGCCGCTGGTGGCGCGCGGCGTGGGGGAAATCCTCTCGCCATTGCCCGATTTCCCGCAGCTCCATGTGACCCTGGTCAATCCGGGCGTAGCCGTGGCAACTGCCGACGTGTTCCGCCGGCTGCGTGCCCATGACAACTATCCCCTGCCGGCACTGCCCGAGCCCCTGACCCGGCCGGCGCAGCTCGGCCTCTGGCTCAACGAGACGCGCAATGACCTGCAGCCGCCAGCGGTCAAGCTGGTGCCCGAGATCGGTCTGCTCATCGAGGAAGTGGCCGAGACTCCCGGTTGCATGCTCTCGCGCATGTCCGGCTCCGGCGCCACCGTCTTCGGCCTGTTCGGCTCGGAAGGGCAGGCGCATGAGGCGGCCAATCACATTCGGCGGCAATATCCGGACTATTGGGCAGCGGCAGCCGCCATTTCCGTCCCGGCTGCTTGAAGCTGAACATTCAGCAAATGTGATTGCATAAGTGCCGGTCGCCGGTTTTGGGCCTTCGCGGCTTCTGCTACTAAATCTTGGGGGCGCATTTATTCGAGAACGCGCCGGCGGCAGCCGGCGATGTTCCCATCGTTGCGGATTCCGAGAGCGTGCCTTTTTCGACCCTTTTCAAGCCCGTTGCGGCCATCGGCCTGACCATCGCGGTGGCGGCCTGCTCAGGCGGCGGTGCGTCGTCATCTTCGAGCGGCGGATCTGGCGGTAGCAGCGCATCGAGCTCGGTGCCGAGCTATGTCTTCACCCCCGCACCCAGTGCCACCTGGGGCACCCGCAGCGTCACCTTCAATGCCGCGCAGGCCGCCGCATTTGCCGCCTCGGCCGAATTTCGCGCCAGCGATGCAAGCTGCGCCACGGTTGGGTGTGGCGTCACGCCAACCGGCACGCAGTCGGCCGCCTTTGTGCTCCATGGCGTGAACTGGGCCCATTCGGCCGGGCTGACCGGTGCACGTGAAACCATCGCCATCGTCGATGACGGCTTCCGGCTGTCCCATCAGGAATTTGCCGGCAAGACCATCAACAGCACCGGCGCGCTGCCCGATGAGGGACACGGTACCTTTGTCGCTTCGCTCGCCGCAGGGGTGAAAGATGGCGCCGGCATGCATGGCGTGGCGCCCGGGGCCGATCTGCACCTCACTTCATTCGCGCCAACCGGTGCGGGCTTCGACATTGCCAATGTAACCACGGGTACCCTGGCGGCGGCAGGGCTGAACGCGGCTGCCCAGAACAATTCCTGGGGCTTTGAGGTGTCTTCGCTGAACCTGCAGACCTATCTCAGCAACAATCCCGGTGCCACGACGGCCCAGGGACTGAACGCCACCCTGGGCTACGGCTCTGGCAATTGGCAGGCCTATCTCAATGCGCTGGACAGCTTCCAGAATACGGGTGTCATCGTCTGGGCATTGTCGAACAATAACAGCCTGACCTCTGGCGATGTCATGGCCGCCTTGCCCCATTTCGAACCACGCCTGGCCGAAGCCTGGATTGCGGCGGCCAATGGCTATTTCGAGGTCAATGGCAGCGGCGACATTACCCGCGCGGTTCGGCTCTCGGCGGCCTGCGGCCTGGCGGCCAAGTTTTGCCTGGCTGGCGATGGCATCAACACGGCCGCCTGGAACGGCAGCGACACCGACTATCGTAGTGGGTTCGGCACATCCTTCGTTGCGCCCCAGGTGGCCGGAGCCGTGGCCCTGCTGGCCGAGGCCTTCCCCGACATGACGCCGTCCGAATGGGCGCAGCGCCTGTTGGCCAGCGCGGACAATTCCTGGTTCGCCGCCCAGGGTGTCCCGCTTGCCGGCACGATCGACTATGGCAATGGCGTTACTCATGCCTATTCGACCGAATGGGGGCACGGCGTGATGGACATTCGGGCGGCCCTGAGCCCCATTGGTTCGGTCTCGGTGTTGAGCGGCGCCAGCGTTGCCAGTGCGGAACGCCACAGCCTGTCTCAAAGCACCATCGTCGCGCCGGCCAGCTTTGGCGATTCTCTCAGCCGCGCGCTCGAACCGCAGCAATTGGCGGTGTTCGACGCGCTCAATCGCGCTTATTCCGTCTCTTCGGCCAGCGCCGTGCAGACTGCAACTGCCACCGTGCTGCCGCGGCTGCCTGGGCAGGCCAGCATCGACCAGGGGCATGACGGGCTCAACTTCATCCATACCGGTGACCTGGCCGGCACGGTGACCGGCTATGCCGGGGCGGGTGGCGAGGCATCGGTGCTCTCCATGGCAGGCGAAAGCCTCCTGGTCGCCTCGATTGCCCCGGTTGGAGCGACGGGTGAACTCACCACCTATGGCTTTGCCGCCGAACATGGCGCGGTGGACAATGGCGCATTGGCGGGAGGTGGCATGACACTGTCCCTGCCGTTCGGCAGCGGGCAGGTTCGCTTCGGCGCGACCCTGGCTGGGGAACAGGGAGCGGTGATGGGACTCGATGGCGGCACGGCCTTCGATTTCGGGTCCGGCAGCGCTATCGGCGCGCTGAGCCTGGGACTGGAACAGCCGGTGTCGCCGGGCCTGTCACTGTTCGGCCGCCTCGAATATGGCGCGGTGGCGCGCCAGGGCGGCGGCAGCGGCCTGGTTACGGATTTTTCGGGCCTGACCTTTTCCGGCATGGAGATCGGCGCCAGTTTCGCGGACGCTCTGGCGGCAGGTGACCGCCTGACCCTGTCCGTCTCCCAGCCGCTGCGCATCGAAACCGGCACCGTCGAAATGACCCGCCCGGTTGCCCGCATGGCCGATGGCAGCATCATCAACCAGACCGCGAGCGCCGAGCTGGCATCATCTGGCCGGGAAATCGATCTTGGACTGTCCTATCAGGCCCGAATGCCCAACCAGGCCTCGTTCAGCCTTGGCCTCAAACATGCCATCAGCGCAGGCCACGTCGCTGGCCAGAGCGGCTCCGGGCTGATGCTCGGCTACCGGCAGGGCTTCTAGGGTTAGCTCGCGCGGCTGACGCTGTGCACCACTACATCGGCGAGAATGGATTTCATCTCGCTGTCGGGCAGTTGATCGAGCGCAGCAATAGCGGCCCGAGCATGGTCCTGCGCCTTTTCCAGAGTCCTTTTCAGCGTCTCGTAGCGGTTGAAGATGGCGACCACCTGGTGCACTTCGAGGTCTGTGGCGTCCGCATTGCCCAAGGCCGAAGCGATCAGCGCGCGCTCGCTTTCACTGGCGGCCTGCAGCGCCAGGATCACTGGCAGGGTCATCTTGCCTTCGCGCAGATCGTCGCCGACATTCTTGCCCAGCGTGCCAGACTGCCCGCCATAATCGAGCGCGTCATCGACAAGCTGGAAGGCATTGCCCAGCTCCAGCCCATAAAGCGCCAGCGCCTTGCGGCCGGCCTCGTCGGCTCCGCCCGACATGGCACCGACCTCGCAGGCAGCCTCGAACAGCACGGCGGTCTTGGCGCGGATCACCTCGGCATAATCGGCGGCACTGGTATCGAGATCGCCAGTCTTGGCGAGCTGGAAGACTTCACCTTCCGCCATCACGGCGGAGGCGGCGGACAGCACCCCGAGTGCATCGACATCACGGGTTTCCACCATCATCATAAAGGCTTGGCCGAGCAGGAAGTCACCAACCAGGATCGAGGCCTTGTTGCCCCAGACCATGCGGGCCGCCGGCTTGCCACGGCGCATATCGCTTTCGTCCACCACATCGTCATGCAGCAGCGTGGCATTGTGCATGAACTCGACAGCGGCGGCAAAATTGATGGCGCTGCCATTGCCTTTGCCGAACAGGATTGCGGCGGCGACCGTCAGCATGGGCCGCAGGCGCTTGCCGCCGCTTTCGATCAGGTAGCGCGCCAGCTCGGGCACCATATCGACATGGCTTTCGGCGCGCTCCAGAATAAGGGCATTGACGCGCGCCATGTCATCCGCGGTGGCGGCCATCAGCCGCTCCACCGGGTTCATCTCTGGCGCCTGATTGATCTTGGGCAGAACTGACACCGCCATAAAGTCCTTGATGCCTGAAGGGCAATTCGGGTTGAGACCGCCATGCCCAGCCATGTATGGTTCGGGCAAAACCAGCCTTCCGGTTGCGATGTCCCTAGACCAGCCTGCCCAGTTTGTAAAACATCAAACCATAACGCGCGATGCCTTTTTGGGCGGGCGGCTCACTCTGTCGCAGCCCCGAACCGGTTTTCGCGCCGGACTGGACAGTGTCCTGCTCGGCGCCGCTGTGCCTGCGGGCACGCGCAACGTGCTCGATCTGGGCGCGGGCGTGGGGACGGCCGGGCTAAGCGCGCTGGCCATGAGGCTCGCTGAAAAGGCCTGTCTGGTCGAGCGGGACGAAGCGGCGCTGGCGCTGGCGCGGGACAATGCCGCCCAGAACGGCCTTGCTGGACGGGCCGAGGTGCTGGCCCTCGATATTCTGGCCAAGGGCGCGGACCGGCGCGCCGCTGGTCTGAAGGACAATGCCTATGATGTGGTGATCGCCAACCCGCCTTATTTCGGCGCAGGTCAGGGCACGCATGCGCCGGACAATGCGCGCGCCGATGCGCGTCACATGGACACCGATGGCCTCGAAACCTGGGTGAAATGCGCCGCGACGGCGGCCAGCGCCGGCGGCACGGCAATACTCATCTATCCCGCCGAAGGTCTGGCGTCCCTGCTGGCGGCCTTTGACCGCCGTTTTGGCGGCATTGTGATATTGCCGCTTTGTCCGCGGCCGGGGGCACCGGCGTCCCGCGTCCTCGTACGCGGCAACAAGGGGTCGCGGGCGCCCTTGAGACTGTTGGCTACGCGCCCCCTGCACGGCGACCAGGGCAATGACTTTGCCCCCGAATTCGACTCCATTTTGCGCGGCACGGCGGTGCTGGACTGGTAATGGTGCCAGGGCCTGCCTAAATGAGCTGAACATCCAGGGGAGCACACATGACCGAGACGCCCGCGGGCACCAAGCGCAATTGGCTGAGCCGACTGATCCATCGCCCGCCCGTCATTCCGGTTGTGCGCCTGCAGGGCGTGATCGCCGCCGAACAGCGCCCCGGCCGGCTCAATATCGCCGCGGTCGAACCGCTGCTGGCCAAGGCTTTTACCATCAAATCGGCGCCCGCCGTCGCCATTGTCATCAATTCGCCCGGCGGTTCGCCGGTGCAGAGCCGGCTGATTTCAAAGCGCATTCGCGATCTGGCCAATGAGCACAACAAGCCCGTGCTGGTGTTTGTTGAGGACGCGGCCGCCTCTGGCGGTTACTTCATCGCCGTGGCCGGAGACGAAATCTTTGTCGATCCGTCCTCGATTGTCGGCTCCATCGGCGTCATCATGGCGACCTTCGGCTTTGTCGACGCCATCGGCAAGCTCGGCATCGAGCGCCGCGTGCACACGGCAGGCCGGAACAAGTCCACGCTCGACCCCTTCCTGCCCGAAAAGGCCGAGGACGTGGAGCGCATCAAGCGCTTCGAACTTGATATCCATCAGGTCTTTATCGACCACGTAAAGGCCGGGCGCCGCGGTCGGCTCAATGCCGATGACGATACCCTGTTCACCGGCGAATGGTGGACCGGCCTGCGAGGCGTGGAATTGGGCCTTGTCGATGCCGTCGGCGATTTGCACACCGTTCTGCGGCAGCGCTTTGGCCCCGAAGTGGTGCTCAAGCCCATCGCGCCCAAACGTCCCTTCTTCGCTTTGCCTCGGCTGGGATTTTCCGCTCAGGGCATGGTAGAGGACGTCACCACGTCTTTCGAGGATCGCGCCTGGTGGGCGCGGATCGGTCTCTAGGTCTTAAAGCATGCTCCTGCGCATACTGCTCTTTGTCGGCCTCGGCCTGCTGATCTATTTCGGCATTCGCCGCATCTGGAAGGATTGGACCAACAAGTTCAATCACGACGCCGAAGAAGCCAAACGCATCGCCCGCGAGCGCGACCGCGCCGAACGCGCCAAGCCCGGCGTCATCGACCTCAAGCGCGACGAGGACGGAACCTACCGGCCAAAGGACGGGGATCGCGACTAGCGCTTGGCCAGAATTCGCCTGCACCAGCTCATCAACGCTTGATCGTCTGCCGCAAAGGACCAATAAGCCGCCAGCCAACGCTTGGCGTCTGGGTAATGGGGTGTGAGATTGTGTTTCGCAAGCCAGCCCATGGCCAGTTTGCGGTCGGCCTCAGTTGCGTCTGGCGATATTTCGGTATCTAGATAGGCGACGGCGCTCCAGGCATCCATGCGCGGATCGCCGAATATGGTCGATGGTCCAAAGTCGAGTACAGCAGTGACCGAGCTGCCTTGCGAGAGCACATTTCCCGGAAAATAGTCCATATGCACAAGCGCGGCTTGGGACGGCACCGGCAGGTCGATATCCCGCATCGCCGCCACGGCGGGGCGCAGGTCAGTGGGACAGCTTGCAAGGCTCCGTTCCAGCCTGGCGCGAAGAAAGCTTCTCCACTCACGCTTGTGCAGCTCCGCGCCGCCGAGCAGTGGGCCGTAGCTGGGGCGGTCGATTGATATTGTCCTGATCTGGCCGACCACGTTGAGATAGTTGAGAAGTAAGTCGGTTCGCTCGGTGCCGGACACGCTCCCCAGGCGCTGCGAGACCGGCTGCCCCGATAATCTGGGTTCAACGCTGAAAACGCGCCCATTCCATGCCTGCACACTGTCCACCGACGGAACTTGAAACGTCAAATGCCGGGCACCAGTCTGGATCTCAGCCATCAGGCTGGCCCTTTGTTCAGCGTCTGCCAGCGCTGCCCCGGCCCGCAAAATGCGAACAACACGCGCATCATCCAGCGCATAGACTCGGGCTTCGCCACCGGCTCCAAGCAGGATGGCTTTCGGATGGCCGAGATAGGCAAGAAGGTCGAGGTCCGTGGCGCTCATGGTTGCATCTGCGGGAGACCGCCATTGTGTGTCAATGCAGGCTTTGTCCTCCGCGCCATTGACCGCTCCGGCACACCCCACTAGAGCTTTGTCCGCTTCATTGCAGGACTTTTGACATGACCTCTCGCCCCGCCCACATGGACCCGAAGAATTCCTTCCAGGGTCTGATCCTGACGCTGCAGCAATTCTGGGCCGAGCAGGGTTGCGTGATCCTGCAGCCCTACGACATGCAGATGGGCGCGGGAACCTTCCACACGGCGACGACTTTGCGCGCCCTGGGGCCCAAGCACTGGAAGGCGGCTTATGTGCAGCCATCCCGCCGCCCGACCGATGGGCGCTATGGCGAGAACCCCAATCGGCTGCAGCATTATTACCAATTCCAGGTGATCCTGAAGCCATCGCCCGACAACATCCAGCAGCTCTATCTCGACTCGCTGGCCGCTATCGGCCTCGACCAGAGTGTGCATGACGTGCGCTTTGTCGAGGACGACTGGGAAAGCCCGACCCTGGGCGCCTGGGGGCTGGGCTGGGAATGCTGGTGCGATGGCATGGAAGTCAGCCAGTTCACCTATTTCCAGCAGGTTGCCGGCTTTGAGTGTGCCCCCGTGCCGGGCGAGATCACCTATGGTCTTGAGCGCCTCGCCATGTATGTGCAGGGCGTCGAGAACGTCTATGACCTCAACTTCAACGGCCGGACGGGCGACGAGAAAGTCACCTATGGCGACGTCTTCCTGCAGAATGAGCAGGAAAGCTCGAAATACAATTTCGAGGCGGCCGATACCGAGATGCTGTTCCGCCATTTTGAGGATGCGGAAAAGGAATGCCGCGCCATTCTCGAAAAAGGCGCCGAGGGCAATCGCCAGACCATGGCGATCCCGGCCTATGAGCACGTCGTCAAGGCTTCGCATAATTTCAACATGCTCGACGCGCGCGGCGTGATCTCGGTCACCGAGCGCCAGAGCTACATCCTGCGCATCCGCGAACTGGCCAAGGCCTGCGGTGAAGCCTGGCTGCAAACCGCCGGCGGCGGCGCGGAGTAGTCGCGCCGCTTTGTCTCAGGGGTCACGCCAGGCCGTAAAGGATCGGCATGGGCGAGACGCCATTGGCGGCGAAATTGTCGAGCACATAACTCTTGAAGGTCGGGCGCAGCGCCAAGTCCGGCACAATGTCGTGCCAATGGTCCCAGCGGCAATGGTTGATCAGGCCATATTCCGACCCCTGGCCAGCCTCGGGCACCAGCAACTCCGAATTGTCGAGCCCGGTGCGATCTTCAAACCAGCCGGCGGTATATTCCCAGATCGGGATGAGCTTTCTGGGCTCTTCCCCGTGGAAATAATTGAACAGGAACACCCCGTCGCGCGAGAAATCGACCGAGCCGATGCGGCGGCCATTGCGTGCCCGCGTTACGTGCAGATAGTCCGACCGGGCCTTGAGCCCCGCGATCAGCTCGGCATAGCGCGGTGTGCCCTGCAGCGTCTCTGCGGCGGCGGGGTCGGTGGTTTCGATCAAGACGACCAGATCGAAAGCCGGCTTGTGCACGCCCTCGGGATGGTGTGCGCCAGGCGGTAGCAGGCGGGCAACGAAGACGGTGGCCCGCACCACGCTTGCGTCCTGCTCAAGCTCTTTGGCCAGTTTCAGGGCCAAGGCCCGCGCCTCGCGCTTGCGCCGGCTCTCCGGGCCCAGCCCGAAGGGGCGGATCGGGTCGATCTCGGCCGCGATGTGGATATAGCCCGCCGGTTTGGGTGCAATCAGATGCACCTTGGGAAAATTGAGATGGGCGTTGACCACGGTGATGTCCGCATCCTGCGGATGGTTCATGCTGTTCATGGCGAAACTCCTGACTTGAGATGAACGGCGAGAAAATGGGCGACATGCCGCTCGGCCATCTGCCGGGCGCGGTTGAGATCGTCAGGCGTGGCTGTGCTGCCCATCAGGGTCAGGCGGATGGTGGCGAGCGGGGCGATGGCCTCCCAGGCCAGCCAGTCGGCATCGAACCGGTCGTCAAAATGTCCGCCCGCCTGCCAGGCCCTGAACAGCGGGGTCAGGCGCTTCGCCACAGTGTCGACGGCCCGGCCTGCGCCATCGGCACCGTCGCGCAGCATCATCGAGGTGAATTTGCGCACCTCCGGCTCGGCCCAATGCGCCACGATGCGGCCGAACAGGCCGGACAGCGCCTTGTCCGGAGGCGCAGCGGCCATGGATGCCGGGTCGAAGCCGGAGAGCTTGAGCACGCCCGGACCGGCCCGCTCCATCAACACATCGAGAATGGCTTGCTTGCCTTCGAAATGGCCATAGATCGCGCTGTCCCGCACGCCGACCGCTTCGGCGATCTGTCGCACGCTGGTGGCGACGAACCCTTGTGCTGCGAACAGGTCAAGCGCGGCGGCCAGCAGCTTCTCGCGCGTATCCGGACCTTCTGCTTTTCGCGGGCGGCCCCGTCTGTTTGGTTCTGCTGTCATGCCAGTATATTTAATGAGCGCTCATTAAATAGACAAGCGAAAAATTGCCGGTCGCATGCCGTGAGGCGTGCGACCGGCTGCTTATGTCCCCCAAACGGGCATTGGTCAGTCAGCCAGGGCGGCGCTTTCCACCTTCAACACCGTCAGCTTGTGCCGCTTGTCGGCGCGGTCATGCCAGGTGATCGACTGGCCGGCCTTGAGCCCGATCAGCGCGACCCCGATCGGGGTCATCACGGAAATGCGGCCTTCTTCGATATTGGCGTCCACCGGATAGGCCAGGGTTACGGTCTGCTCCTGCCCCGAATTGGTTTCGAAGGTCACGCGCGAGCCCATACGCACCACGCCATCGGGCAGTTTTGCGTCATTGACCACCTTGGCGCGATCAAGCTCGGTGAGCAGGATCTCGGCCAGATCCGGATTGCGGTCGAGACCGGCTTCACCCAGTGCATAGAGCTTGGTGTGGTCGGTCTGGCCAAGGGTCAGGGGCGGGGTCAGGTCGCGGCGGATCTCAGTCATTTGAGGGTCCTTTCTAAAAGTCGGGCCGCGCGCGCAAGGGCGCCGCGCAGGCGGGTAGTATGAAACTGAAACTGGAGAACGGTGCGCCGGCGGCGGAACAGAAGTGTTCAGAAGCCCTAAGCAGGCTCCGGCGCGGGCATGCCTAGGGTAGATAGCTTGCGTGAAGAAAGCTGCAGCGATGCCATTGGCGCGTGTTCATAGGCTAAAAGCTAGGGATTGGCGGCGGGAAGTCAAGCCCACCGATCAAACCGGCGTTGCAAAGCCCCGGCCACAATGCCAGTTTGCGCCGCACATTGCTTGAGGGAGCGCAATCATGGAATGGGTCATTCTTCTGCTCGTGGTCGGCATCGCCGGCTACGCCATCGTCATCTACAATTCGCTGGTGTCCAACCGGCAGATGGTGCGCGAGGGCTGGTCGGGTATTGATGTGCAGCTCAAGCGCCGCACCGATCTCATTCCCAATCTGATGGAAACGGTGAAGGGCTATATGGCCCATGAGCGCGAAACGCTTGACGCCGTGGTCAATGCCCGCGCCAAGGCCACCAGCGCCGCCGCTGCCGGCCCGGAGGCCCGTGCCAAGGCCGAAGGCGAGCTATCCGCGGCCCTTGGGCGCCTGCTGGCCATTGCCGAGGCCTACCCCGACCTCAAGGCCAATACGACCTTTCTCGAGTTCCAGACGGCGCTCCAGGGCGTCGAGGACGAAATCCAGATGTCCCGCCGTTATTACAATGGTGCGGTGCGCAATCTGAACATCCAGGTGGAAAGCTTCCCCTCCAACCTGGTCGCCAATGCCTTCAAGTTCGAGCAGGCCGAGTATTTCGAGCTTGAGAACGAGGCCGAGCGGGCCGTGCCGCAGGTGAAGTTCTAAGCCCCATGCCTGTTCTGCCCCGCCTGATCGCTGTTCTCGCGCTGTTTTTGGCGCTGGCCGTGCCCGCTCTGGCGCGCGAGGAAATCCGCGCCTTTGCCGCCGATGTCGAACTGTTGACCGACGGATCGGTCGATGTGCTCGAAACTATCGACGTCAATGCCGAGGGCAATCAGATCCGGCGCGGCATCTATCGCGATATTCCCGTCACCATGATCGGGGAGCGCGGTAACAAGATCCGCATCACGCTCGATGTTGACGCGGTAACGCGGGGCGGGCAGCCCGAAATGTTCCGCGTCGAGCGCATGGGCGATTTCCAGCGCATCTGGATTGGCGATCCTGACGTCTTCCTGCAAAGGGGCGAGCATCGCTACACCATTGCCTACACCATGGACCGCATGGCGCGGCCCACTGCCGATGGCGCCGGTGACGAACTCTATTGGAATGCCACCGGCAATTACTGGGATTTTCCCATTCTGACTTCGGTGGCGCGCGTGCGCCTGCCCGAGGGGGCGGTGATCGAGGACATGGCCGCCTATACCGGCGTTGCCGGGGCCACTGGCCGCGACGTTTCCATGACCCGCGAAACCGACAACACAGCCATTTTCCGTACCCAGCGGCAACTGGATCCAGGCGAGGGCATGAGCTTTGCCGTTTCCTTCCAGAAGGGCGTTGTGACCTATCCAGAGGGCGTGGATGCCCTGCTGCAAACCGCCTCGGATCTGCGCGATGTCTGGCTGCCGGTCCTCGCTGTCCTCCTGTTGCTGGCCTACAATTTCACCGCCTGGCTGCGCGTTGGACGTGACCCGCCCAAGGGCACCATCATTCCGCTGTTTCATCCGCCGCGCGGTTTCTCGCCCGCACTGACCCACTACGTGCATAAATGGGGATTCTCCAATTCGGGCTGGACCGCCATGACGGCAGCGATCTTCAATCTGGGCGTCAAGGGGCTGGTTACGGTCCGCAATCCGGGCAAGACCCTGACCGTTGCGGTCACCGGCAAGCGGCCGGATCAAAAGCTCCCCGTCGGCGAACAGGTCCTGTTCTCCTATTTCGACGGCAAGGGCGCGGTCACCTTCGACAAGGCCAATGGCAAGGATCTGGGCACCAAGCGCACCGAGTTCACCAGCGCCATCGAAAGCGAAAACCGCAAGGTCTGGTTCAACCACAATTGGGGCTATGCGGGGCTCGGGTTCCTGCTCGCTGCGGCCATGATTGTTGGAATGGTTGTGTTCGATGTGCTTGAGCCGGTCTGGCTGTTCATTGCTTTGTTCGCCGGCATTTTCCTCGGTGTGATCGGCAGCGTGATCTTCGGTGCCGCAAAAGCCGGTGGCGCATACAATCGCTTTATCGCCATGCTGTTTGTGGCGGTCTTTGCTTTCAATTTTGCCGGCGGGGCCTTGGAGACCTTCACCGGCTTCACCATCAATTCCGCTGCGCTCGCGGCCGGCTCTATGGTGCTGATCTGCGTGGTTTTCACGGTCCTGCTGCGCGCCCCGACCGTGCAGGGGCGCAAGCTGATGGACCAGATCGACGGCCTCAAGCTCTACCTCGAAACGGCCGAGAAGAACCGGCTCAACATCGTCGATGAGCCGCCCATGACGATCGAGCGCTTCGAGCGGCTCTTGCCCTATGCCATAGCACTGGGCGTGGAAAAGCCCTGGTCCGAGCATTTCGAGGCCGAACTGGCCCGCAACGCAGTGCCCGACGCCGAAAAAGGCACTTACACGCCACGCTGGTATTCAGGCAGCCGCTCGTTCAATTCGGGCAATATCGCCCGGGCCGTCTCGGGCGCCTCGGCCGGCATGGCCGCTGCCATGGTCGCCGCCCAGCCGGTCCAGGCCAGCTCGTCCGGTTCGGGTGGCGGCGGCTCTTCCGGCGGCGGTGGTGGCGGCGGCGGTGGCGGCGGCTGGTAGAGATTGGGGGCGAGAGCTTAGGTGCCTACGATCCTGCGTCTCGATGGTTACCGTTTTTATTTCTATAGTGGCGAGGGCAGTGAGCCGCCTCATGTCCATGTGGAATTTGGCGACAAGCTCGCAAAGTATTGGTTGGAGCCCGTGGAACTCGCATCATCGAAGCGCTTTAGGTCTCACGAATTGGGGCCATTGCGTGATATCGTTCTGGTGCACCGTCAGACATTCTTGAGGGCTTGGTATGAGCACTTTGAAGCTTGAGAGCGAACCGCTTGCCGTTGATGTTTTTGTCGACGACGTCGTTTTGCGCGTCAGCCTGGACGATGGGCGAGAACTGTCGGTGCCGCTCGAATGGTTTCCGCGCCTCCGTGATGCCGCTCCCGCCAGCCGGTCCAATTGGCGGCTGATCGGTCTGGGCGAGGGCATCCATTGGCCCGAAATTGATGAGGACATTTCAATACTCGGTCTATTGGCGGGCAGCCGCCATCAATCCCGGGCCGCCTGACGCCACCTACTCGTTTCTGATAGCGCCGCACACTTCATCGCCGGGCAATAGACATCCTGTCGCCCCCACGCTAAGCACGCACACGCCTTCAAACACCGGTTGCCTTCCATGCCCGAACTGCTGCTCGAACTGTTCTCCGAGGAAATTCCCGCCCGCTTCCAGCGCCGCGCGGCCGAGGACCTCAAGAAAGCCGTGACCAACGCGCTGGTCGATGTGGGCCTGGTCTATGAAGGCGCCAAGGCGTTCGTGACCCCACGTCGCCTGGCTCTGTCCGTGGCCGGCCTGCCGGCCCGCTCGCCCGACACGCGAGAGGAAAAGAAGGGCCCCAAGGTCGGGGCGCCACAGCCAGCCATCGATGGCTTCCTGCGCTCGGCGGGCCTGATCTCGATCGATCAGGCCAAGGTGGAAAGCGACCCGAAAAAGGGCGATTTCTATGTGGCCGTGATCGAAAAGCCCGGCGCTGATGCCGTTGACCTGCTTTCGTCCATCCTGCCCAGAATATTGACCGATTTTGGCTGGGCCAAGTCCATGCGCTGGGGCTCGGGCAGCTTCCACTGGGTGCGTCCGCTGCGGGCCATCACTGCAACTTTCGGCACCGAGAATGACGAGCCCATCGTCGTGCCCTTTGCTGCGGCAGGCCTGGAATCCGGGCAGACCACATTCGGGCATCGTTTCCTCGCCCCCGATGCGATCCGCGTCAAGCGCTTCGAGGACTACCAGATCGCGCTGGAGCGGGCCAAGGTCGTGCTCGACATCGATCGCCGCAAGGACATCATCCGTACTGACGCCGACAATCTGGCCTTCGCCCAAGGCCTTTCGGTCATCCATGACGAAGGCCTACTCGAAGAAGTGGCCGGGCTCGTCGAATGGCCCAATGTGATGATGGGTTCGTTTGATCCCGAATACCTCAAGCTGCCCGAGGAAGTCATCATCGCCACCATCCGCGCCAATCAGAAGTGCTTCTGCCTGCGCGATTCATCTGGCAAGCTGGCGCCCAATTTTGTCATCACGGCCAATACCATCCCCGCCGATGGCGGCGCCGTGGTGATCGCCGGCAATGAGCGCGTCATCCGCGCGCGCCTGTCGGACGCGGCCTTCTTCTACCAGGGCGATCTGGCCATTCCGCTTGAACATGGCCTGCCCAAGCTCGAGGACATGGTGTTCCACGCCAAGCTGGGCAGCCAGTTCGCCATGGTCGAGCGCCTCGTGCACCTGGCGGCACAGATTGCCCCCAAGGTCGGCGCCGATGTCGATCTGACCAAGCGGGCAGCCATGCTGGCCAAGGCCGATCTCGTCACCGGCATGGTCGGTGAATTCCCCGAGTTGCAGGGGCTGATGGGGCGCTATTATGCGACCGCCCAGAAAGAGCCCGACGCCATCGCCTCCGCCATCGAGATGCATTACAAGCCGCTCGGACCGACCGACCGCGTGCCGACCGAACCGGTGTCGATCGCCGTCGCGCTGGCCGACAAGCTCAACGTGCTATCCGGCTTCTGGTCGATCGACGAAAAGCCGACCGGCTCGCGCGACCCGTTCGCGCTGCGCCGCGCCGCGCTGGGCGTCATCCGCATCATCACCGAGAACGGGCTGAAATTCCCGCTCGAGGTCGAACCGGATCTGCTCAGCTTCTTCCATGATCGGCTCAAAGTGTCGCTGCGCGACGCCGGTGCCCGCCACGATCTGCTCGATGCCGTCATCTCGGCCGACAGCAACGACATCCTGCAGATCACCCAGCGCGTCGAAGCCCTGTCGACACTGCTGGCCACCGAAGATGGTGCCAATTTGCTCGCCGGCTACAAGCGCGCCGCGAACATTCTCGCCGCCGAGGAAAAGAAGGATGGCAAGGCCTATGCTGGCGCGGTCGACCAGGGTGCTCTCAGATTGCCCGAGGAAACGGCGCTGGCCTTTGCGGTGGATGGGGTCCACGCGGCCGTCGCCGGCCATGTCGGCCGGGACGACTACAAAGGTGCCATGGCCGAGCTGGCCACGCTGCGCGCGCCGGTCGATGCCTTCTTCACCGCCGTTCTGGTCAATGACGAGGACGCCGCCGTTCGCGCCAATCGCCTCAACCTGCTGGCCCGCCTGCGCGACACCATGCACCTGGTGGCCGATTTCGGCAAAGTTGCAGGCTAGGAAAGCACGCTCATGTCGGTCGGTCTTCTCGCTCTCCTCGATGACGTTGCCGGCCTGGTCAAGGTCGCCGCGGCCTCGCTCGACGACATTGCCGGGCAGGCCGCCAAGGCCAGCGCCAAGGCCGCCGGTGCCGTCATCGACGATGCGGCAGTGACCCCGAGCTATGTCAAGGGCTTCAAGGCCGAGCGGGAACTGCCCATTGTCGGGCGCATCGCCTGGGGATCGGTCAAGAACAAGCTGATCTTCCTGCTACCCGCCGCCTTGCTGCTATCGGTCTTCCTGCCCTGGCTGATCACGCCATTGCTGATGATTGGCGGCGCCTATCTCTGTTATGAAGGCGCCGAAAAGGTTTTTCACCTCTTCGCGCCGCACGAGGCCGAAAAGCACGAGGCATCGATCGAGCATACGGCCATCTCGCCCGCTTCGCTGGAAGAACAGAAGATTGCCGGCGCCATCAAGACCGATTTCATTCTCTCCGCCGAGATCATGACCATCATCCTCTCGGCCATCGAAGTGGATGATTTCTGGACCCGCGCCGCCATTCTCGCCGTCGCGGGTGTGGGCATCACCGCGCTGGTCTATGGCGCGGTGGCGCTGATCCTCAAGGCCGACGATGTGGGGCTCTGGCTCGCAAAATCGGCGCGGACGGGTCTTGGCCGCGCGACCGGGCGCGGCATCGTGGTTGCCATGCCGGTTTTCATGCAGGCCCTGAGCCTGGTCGGCACCGCCGCCATGACCTGGGTTGGCGGCTCCATCATCGCCCATGGCCTTTACGAATTTGGCATTTCCGGCCCCGAGCACATCATTGAGGCCGCTGCCCATTGGGCCGAAGCGGCCTTCCCTGCCATTGCCGGCCTCGCTGGCTGGCTCGCCACCGCATTGGTCGATTTCCTCATCGGCCTGGCGCTCGGTGCCTTGCTCATTCCAGTGGTGGGATATGCCATCAGCCCGGTCTGGGGGCGTATCAAACGCCTGCTACCCCAGCGGGCTAAAACGGCGGGGTAAATCCCTCGGCCTTTTTGCGCTTGAATGGCGCCATGCCTTCACGGGCCAGTTCGTCCGCGCGTTCGTTCAAGGCGTCCCCGGCATGCCCCTTGACCCAGTGCCAGGAAATTTCATGGCGCTGGGTGGCTTCATCGAGCGCCTGCCACAGTTCGACATTCTTGACCGGCTTCTTGTCGGCGGTGCGCCAGCCATTGCGCTTCCAGCCGTGAATCCAGCTCTGCACGCCGTTCTTGACGTATTGGCTGTCGGTATGGAGATCGACGTGACAGGGGCGGCTCAGCGCATTGAGCGCTTCTATGGCCGCCGTCAGCTCCATCTTGTTATTGGTGGTCAGCGCCTCGCCGCCCTTGAGTTCCTTGCGGTGCGGCCCGAATTGCAGAATGGCACCCCAGCCGCCGGGACCGGGATTGCCCGAGCAGGCGCCATCGGTATGGATAATCACGCCATCAGACATGGTCTGGCCGCCGGTAGATATGGAACTGGCAGGTGAGCCCGTTCGGCTCGACTTCGACATGCGTTTCTTCCATGCCGATCTTCTTGAGGACGGCGAGGGAAGGGGCGTTTCTGGTGTCGGCAAAGCCGATGAAATGGGGTGCGTCGGTTTCCCGGAAGATCCAGTCCCGCAATCCGCCCGCCGCTTCCGTCGCATAGCCCGCCCCGTGATGCTCTTCAAACAGGGCGTAGCCTATCTCGGGTTCGCCGGTGCGGGGATAAATGCCGTATCCGGCGCGGCCAATGAACTTGCCGTCGCTCTTGCGAGTCAACCGCAGCTTGCCCAATCGCCGGGTCTCGAACAGCTCGATCCAGCCGCGAAGCGCCGTCTTGGCTTGCTCGCGCGTCCAGGGCGCTCCGCTTGAGGTCAAATAGCGCGACACATTGGGATTGCCGTGCAAAGCCAGCAGATCGTCAAGCTGGTCCATCCGCCAGCCGGACAGCACCAGCCGCTCGGTTTCGAACAGATCAAGGCTCATCGTCCCGCAGCCGCTTCCAGATTGCGCAGCACGCGGGGAATGTTGAAGGCGATGTTTTCCTCGGCCGTGGTCTTGGTCTCGACCGTCACGTCATAGCGCGCGGCGAAGGCATCGATCACTTCCTCGACCAGGCTTTCCGGGGCGGACGCACCGGCGCTCACGCCGAGCGAGGTGATGTCGCCATACAAGGACCAGTCGATTTCGTTGGCCCGGTCGACCAATGTCGCGACCTTGCAGCCATTGCGCAAGGCCACTTCCACCAGGCGCTGTGAATTGGACGAATGGGGTGAGCCGACCACGATCATGGCATCGACCAGTGGCGCCACGGCCTTGATCGCCTCCTGCCGGTTGGTCGTGGCGTAGCAGATGTCTTCCTTGTGCGGACCATTGATCGCCGGGAAGCGCGCCTTGAGGGCAGCAACGATCTCCCGCGTGTCATCCACCGAAAGCGTGGTCTGCGTCACAAAGGCCAGCGTCTCGGGGTCCTTCGGGGTGAAGGCATTGGCATCCTCCACCGTTTCGATCAGTGTCACGGCGCCGGCCGGAAGCTGGCCCATGGTGCCAATCACTTCGGGGTGACCGGCATGCCCGATCAGCACGATTTCGTGTCCTTCCTCATGGTGGCGCGACGCCTCGACATGCACCTTGCTCACCAGCGGGCAGGTGGCATCAAGGAAGAACATGTTGCGCGCCTTTGCATCGGCCGGCACGCTTTTGGGTACGCCATGAGCCGAGAAGACGACGGGTGCCTCGGTCTCGGGGATTTCGTCGAGTTCCTCGACAAACACGGCGCCCTTGGCCTTCAGGCCCTCCACCACATATTTGTTGTGCACGATGGCGTGGCGCACATAGACCGGTGCGCCATATTTTTCGAGCGCCAGTTCCACGATCTGGATCGCGCGGTCCACGCCGGCGCAGAATCCGCGCGGGGCGCAGAGCAGAATGTTAAGGTGCGGCCTTTTTTCCATGCCAGATCAGATGCTTTCCCCGCACTTGCAAGTCAAGTGCTGTTGCAGCCGGGGCAGGGCATAGGCAATATGCGCTCGAGTAAGTGACCGGGACGGTTCCAGGTGAGTTTGGCGCAGGAAATGTTTGCGATTGCCCCGGCGACGGGGAAGGCGAACCTGAGCGCTGGTCAGCTCAAGCTGCTCACCGGCAAGTCCCGCTGGATTTTCCGCGTCGGCGAAGCCGGTTTCCCTACGGTTCCCACCATCGCCATCACCCGCGCCGCCTGGGAGGAACTGCAGGCCGAACGCACAAGGCGCGACACTCGCTTGCGCACCCATTGGGTGGCATGCCTGTTCAAGCTTGTCGCCAAAGATGGTCCCGCCCCGCAATTGGTGGTGCGTACCTCGGCTTCCTCGCACAATAGTGGCCTGGCGCCGGCACGGCTGGGTATTGCCGCGCCGACTGCCCCCGAGGATTCTGTCGACCCCACCCGGCCTTTGGCCAAGGCCATCAAGCAGGCCTTCGAAAGCTATGGGTTTTTTGGCGGCGGCTGGATTGCGCCGCGCAATGAGGATGACCGCGCACGCCAGATCGTTCTGGTGCAGGCCGTGGCGCAGGGCGACATCGAACAATTCCTGACCCGCAACGCTTCCACCGGCGCCATGGGTCCGGCGCCCTTGAATGGTGCGCCCTTGCCGCGCCTGCCCGATGATGTGAACGCGCTGGTCGATCTGCTCGATGCCAAGGCGGGCCGCCACATGGCGTGCCTGGTGGCCATTCACAAGGGCAAGGTGACCTTCCTGTCGGCGCGGCCCGTGCAGGCCAGCGCCGGGGCGGAGCTGCAGGCCGCGGTGGACCGGGTCGAACGCAAGGTCTGGACGCCCCAGGGTGCCGTGTCGCGCGTGGATCCCAGTCGCCTCGCGCTCATGCTGCATCCGCGGTTGAAGGCACCGGAGGAGGCGACACCCATTGCGATGGGATTGGGCGTTTCGCCTGGCGCGGCCAGCGGCATCATCACCTTCAACCCCGATGACGCGGCGCGCCTGCGGGCCCGCGGCAAGCATTGCATCCTTGTCGTCAATGAAACCGGCCCGGCCGACATTGAGGGCATGAAAGCGGCCACCGGCATTCTGACGGCGCGCGGCGGCATGTCGAGCCATGCCGGCGTGATCGCCCGTATCACCGGCAAGCCCTGCGTCGCCGGAGTGCGCAGCCTGACGGTCGATACGCTCGAAATGGTCTGCCGTATTGGTGAGCGCGAATTCCGCGCCGGGGACCGGCTGACCATCGATGGCACCGATGGCGCGGTCTATCTCGGCAACCTGCCCTTGGCCCAGCCACAGATTGGCGGCGCCATCGGCACACTGCTGGGCTGGTCCGACGCCAGCCGCAAGATCGCCGTGCGCACCAATGTCGAAACGGTCGAATCGGCGCAGACAGCCCTCAGCTTTGGTGCCGAAGGCATTGGTTTGGCGCGCTCCGAGCACATGTTCTTTTCGCCCGAGCGCATGGTGGCCCTGCGGCGCATGATCCTTTCGGAAGACGAGGATGCCCGCTCGCGCGCCATTGCCGGCCTGGTCGATTTCCAGACTGGCGATTATTCGGCGCTGTTTTCGGCCATGCAGGGCTTGCCGGTCACCGTGCGCCTGTTCGATCCGCCGTTGCATGAGTTCCTGCCCCGCACCGACGAGGAAATCGAGGAAACCGCGGCCTCGCTCGGCGTGGCCGTACGCGCCCTGCGCTTGCGGCTCGAGCGCATTGCCGAAATCAATCCCATGCTGGGCCATCGCGGGGTACGCCTGGCCATCACCTATCCCGAAATTCTGCAAATGCAGATGCAGGCCGTAATCGCCGGGGCCCGCGCGGCGAGCGAAACCCAGACACAGCCGGTCGTGGTCGAGGTCATGGTGCCCTTCGTTTCCACGGCTACCGAGGTGTCCTGGGTACGCGAGCGGATCATGACCATTCTCGACAATGCCGGCATGGGCCGGACTGATCGCATCCGGGTCTCTTTCGGCACCATGATCGAGCTGCCGCGCGCCTGTCTCCGCGCCGGTGACATCGCCTCCATGGTCGACTTCATTTCCTTTGGTACCAACGATCTGACCCAGACCACTTTTGGTATCTCCCGGGATGACGCGCCGACCTTTCTCGCCGCCTATCAGCGCAAGGGCGTCTATGAACGCGACCCCTTCGTCACTATCGACGAAAAGGGTGTAGGCGAAATGATCGCCATTGCCATCGCGCGCGGCAAGGCAGCCAATCCACGTCTCAAGGTCGGCATTTGCGGCGAGCACGCGGGCGACCCGGCTTCCTTGCGCTTCTTTGCCGGCTTGGGCGTCGACTATGTCAGTTGCTCACCCTATCGTGTACCGGTGGCCCGGCTGACCTTGGCCCAGGCTTCGGCTTAAATAGCTGCCATCGCATACCTATATGCGATGACAAGACAGAACCGGCCGCAACGTGCCGGGACAGACGGGAAGGGCCTTGCGTTCGTGAGAAGTTTTGCACTCGTTCTGGCGCTGCCAGTGCTTTTGGGCCTTATGCAGCCAGCTTTGGCACAATCGGGTGCGCAATGCGCACCCATCGACAATGATGCCGAACGTCTCGTCTGCTATGACGACATCTTCCGCCCCGGCGGCGTCATCCCCGAATCGACCAGCGTCACCCTTCAGTCCGAACAGCTCATTCCCGCCCGCCCCACCGGCCGGGCACCCGCGACGATCACGGTCTTCTGCGAGGCCGATATTCTGCAGGTCGCCTTCGGCTTTGCCGGCAACTCCATGTCGGCATTGGGCAGCGATACCGGCATCACCCTGCAATATGACCTGCAGCGCGCCAGAAGTTCGACCCTGCCGGTCAATGAGGACAATACGGCGATCCTGATCGACAATACCCGTGACGCGCGTGCCTTCCTTGATGGCCTGATCGGGGCGACCAATCTGACAGTCCGGGTAACCCCGGCCACCACGCGCTCGCTCTCGGTGCGCTTCCGCGTTGCCGATTTTGCCGATGAAGTGGCGCCGGTCATCGCCGCCTGCGGGCAGTAGCCCGCACCGCACAATTTGCCGCACCCCACGCCGCAACACGGTCACAAACGCGCCCTTTGGGTGCCCCGAACCCCATTTACCCAGCGCTAACCTTAATAACCGATCATCACAACCATCGGCATTTGAGCGTCACATTTGCCGGGCTTGAGTTGTGTTGCGTAGCGTTGAGTAAAGTATATGGCCCTTTCCCACCGGCCGGTGGCGCCCAAGCGTCCGGTCAGAGCGGTTAGCCGAACAGCCATCCTCGCCCGAGGGGCGATGATGCTGCTTGTGGCCCCCCTTGCCTATGTCGGTCTTGCTGGCGCGGCGTTTGGGCCCGGTTCGGCGCCCCTGGGCAATGCAGGCCTGCCCGGACAGGCCGAACCTGTTGCCGTGGCACAAGCCAGCCTGAGCTATAACGGCGTTGATCCCATCATCACCGGGTCGGTCAATCATCTGTTTGAAAGCGCCAGCTTCACCGGCCCCAATCGCGCCCAGAAAACCGACCGTCTGCGCCCGGCTGTCGATGCTCTGGCCATTTCGAAAAGTTTCGAGCAGGCGCGGCTGCAGATCGCTGCCCTGCGGGCGCCGGCTGATGCGGCCGCCTTGGGCCAGACCAGCATTGCCGATGCCGGCGACACCGCAGACGCCGAGCCCGGCCCGCGCATGTCGGTGGCGTCGCTTCATCCCAATGCCGCTGCCGCGCTCGATGCCATTGCCGGGATCGCGCCCAAGGCCGAGGGCGAAACCCTTGCCGACGTCACCTTGCCCGAATCGGTGCCCGAACAACTGGCCTATGCCCGCGCCAGCGCACCGGCGACCGTCACCGAATTGCAGGGCGAGCCCATGGCGGGCTTGTCCGACAAGGAACTCTGGTGCCTGGCCACAGGCATCTACTTCGAGGCGCGCGGCGAAGTCTATCGCGGCCAGGTCGCCGTGGCCCAGGTCATCCTCAACCGCGTCAAGGATCACCGCTATCCCGACACCATTTGCGGCGTCGTGTTCCAGAACCAGAATCGCCGCAATGCGTGCCAGTTCTCCTTTGCATGCGACGGCATTCCAGAGACCGTGACCGAGCGCCGCCCCTGGGATCAGGCCGAGGAAATCGCGGCCAAGGTGACCAGCGGCGAGCTCTATCTGACCGAGGTGGGCGATGCGACCCACTATCACGCCACCTATGTGCGGCCGGCCTGGGCCCCGCGCATGACCAAGGTGACCCAGATCGGCCTGCACGTGTTCTACAAGTTCAAGCGCGGCTGGCTGTTCGGCTAGCCGTAACACAAGATCAGGGCAGGGCGGGTCCGCTCAGGCGGATGAAGGAATTGCCGGCGCGGCTTCTGAAGCTGTACCAGTCACCATTGGTCCAGAACCGTACATATGTGCCCGTGCCACGGCCCACCGCGGTCACATCGATACCCGGGTAGAGCACGTGCTTTGAGGTCAGGCCATCGGTGGAATAGGTGCCCGTGGCCGTTGTGGTGATGCTCACATGGCTCACCCGCCCGGCCTCGATCTTCTTTACCGTGGTGCTCGAAAGCGGGTCAGTCGACACCCAGTCAGCGTAGTCGACCTCATACTCCCGGCCGTCGAACTTCACCAATTTGCTTGTATCAAAGCCGGCCGGCATTTCGTCGGCAAAGGCCTCCAGCACGAAGCCCGGCCCGATGGCAGCCAGGGCCGTCGCGCAGATTGCGCCAAGGGTCATGCCCATCAGCATATGGCGTGTCGGCAGGTTCATGGCGGGCGCTCCGGACTGTTCCACTTCGGCACACATGGCTTAATGAAGCAGTAACCATGAAGTGGCGGGCGCGCACCGTCATACTTAACTTAAGGTTAATGTGCACAGGCCGCTCAGGCCGAAGAAATATCGCGGCTAATCTGTTCGAATGCCCCAATAAAACGCTCATGCGCCTGTTGGGTCGGCCAGGGTCGGATGAGCTTGTCAAAGGCGTCGATATCGAAAGCAGATTGGCTCGGTACGCCGAACAGGCGCCGGGCCTCGGGCGGCTCGAAACCGGCCAGATTGGTCGCTTCGAAAAAGGCCGCCTCCTGGTCCGCTTTCTTCACCAGCTTGTTGACCGCGGCCGGCATGGTTGCAGGCAGCGAGAAACGCAGGAAAATGGCGGCCAGCAGGCCCTTTTCAACATCCTTGTAACTGCCCCCGATCACCGCCTTGAACGGCGAGATGATGTCTCCCACCACATATTCAGGCGCGTCATGCAAAAGGCACTGCATCTGCGCCACCGGTTCGGCGTCCGGATTGGCTGCCCGGAACAGTTCGAGCACCAGTACCGAATGCTGCGCCACCGAAAAGGGATAATCCCCGATCGTCTGCCCGTTCCATCGCGCCACACGCGCCAGGCCATGCGCGATGTCGGACAATTCCACATCGACGGGTGAGGGGTCGAGAATGTCGAGACGGCGCCCGGACAGCATACGCTGCCAGGCACGATTGCTTTGGCGGGACATCGGCATCAGACGCAGCTAGTGGACTGGTGCCACCAGCTTTAACAGATCAGGGCGATTCGAGAATGGCGACTACTCGTCTGCCGAAACCGCCTCGCCGAAGCGATAATTGGCCCAGACCGGCAGGGCGATCTCGACCGGCTTGCCCTCGACCGTCACCGCGCCGGGATCGGTAATCCGATCAAGCCGCACGATGGCCACCGCCATCCCGTCCACCACCTGGCCGATTGATCCGGCCTCCTTGCCCCCTGCGACAACGGCGCTGCCGGCCGGCGCCTCCACGCCCGAAACGATAACAGGACGGCGGCGCGCCGTGCCGCGATGCTTCATGCGCGAAACCACTTCCTGCCCGACATAGCAGCCCTTGGCGAAGTCGATGCCTTCGAGAATGTCCATGCCGATATCGTGGGCGAAAGCGTCATTGGCGGGAAAGTCATTGCCCTGATGGACGATACCCGTGGCAATGCGCTGCTGATGGTAGAACGTGTCGTTCTGCACCCAGCTTTGCGTTGCCTCTATCGGGGCAATGATCCGCCAACCCATATCGATGGGCCCCAGCCGGTCGGCATGGCGAAGCCCCTCGGGCGCCTCGCCCTGCGCAAACCCCACGCGATGGGTATCGCGCAGATCATCGATCACGACCTGTGCCCGCAGGCGATACATCTTCATGCGCTTGAAGAAATCATCGGCGACCGACTGGTGCACGTCGAGCCATAGAGCGCCCTCGGCGTGCCCGGCAAGGCCCTCGGCCAGGATCTTGCCCTGCGCAGACAGCAGCGCCCAGGCCGCAGCCACCTCGCCATCACCGTCGCCAGTGCTGGGAATTTCACCAGTCACAACGTCATTGAGCAGGCGATGTGCCTCGGGGCCGGAAAAGCGGAACAGCGCGCGGTCTGCGCGCAGATGGATGGTCATGAGACTTGCCTCGTCGGACGCCCGTGTTAAACCGGCCCTGAACATGGACCAGCGGCGGGACGAAAGACATGGCGCAGTACGACACGATTTTCAAGAATGCCACCGTGGTCAATCAGGATGGCGAGGGCCTGGCCGATGTCGCGGTCAAGGACGGCAAGATTGCCGCGCTCGGCTCCGTCGCGGGCAGTGCGGCCGAAACACTCGACTGCAAGGGCCTGCATATCCTGCCCGGCGTCATCGACACCCAGGTGCATTTCCGCGAGCCCGGCCTGACCCACAAGGAAGACCTTGAATCCGGTTCGCTCAGCGCTGTCATGGGCGGGGTAACGGGCGTATTCGAAATGCCCAATACCAATCCGCTGACCACTACGCGCGAAACCTTCGAAGCCAAGATCGCCGCCGGCACCAACCGCATGCATTGCGATTTCGCCTTCTATATCGGTGGCACGCACGAAAATGTCGGCGAGCTGCCCATGCTCGAAAAACTGCCTGGCTGCGCGGGCGTGAAGGTCTTCATGGGTTCGTCCACCGGCTCGCTGCTGGTGGCCGATGACGATGGCGTCGAAGCCATTCTTCGCGCCATTTCCCGCCGCGCCGCCTTCCACTCCGAAGACGAATTCATGCTCGAAGAGCGCAAGGGCCTGCGCGTTGAGGGCGACCCGTCGAGCCACCCGGTCTGGCGTTCGCCCGAAGTCGCCATGAGCTGCACCACGCGGCTGGTCAACCTGGCCCGCAAGACCGGCAAGCGCATTCATGTTTTGCACATTTCGACCAAGGAAGAGATTGCCTATCTGGCCGACCACAAGGACGTCGCCAGCGTCGAGGTGACCCCGCATCACCTGACTCTCGACGAGACCGCCTATGACCGCCTGGGCACCTATGCGCAGATGAACCCGCCGGTGCGGGACGCGGAGCACCGCGAAGGTATCTGGAAAGGCGTTGCCAATGGCGTGGCCGATATTCTGGGTTCCGACCACGCGCCGCACACGCGCGAGGAAAAGGATCATCCCTATCCGCAGAGCCATTCAGGCATGACCGGGGTGCAGACCCTGGTGCCCACCATGCTCGACCACGTGAACAATGGTAAGCTAAGCCTCCAGCGATTTGTCGACATGACCAGCCACGGCCCCAACCGCCTGTTCGGCATTGCCGGCAAGGGCCGCATCGCCGTGGGCTATGATGCCGATCTCACCATTGTCGACATGAAGCGCCGCGAAACCATCACCAATGACTGGGTAAAAAGCCGCGCCGGCTGGACACCCTATGACGGCGTCACCGTCACCGGCTGGCCAGTCGGCACCATCGTGCGCGGCAACACGGTGATGTGGCAGGGTGAACTGGTGACGCCCTCAAAAGGCCAGCCCATGCGGTTCCTCGAGGCATTGTAGAGAAGTGAAAGCCTTATCCGCAGGTCATCACACCTTCGTCGACGATCTTGGCCCAGTCAGCACCAAGGGTTTCCTTCGCGGAGATTGCCGAATAGTACCCTGGGTCTCCGCGGCGGAACATAACTATTGAGAACGATTGTTCGTGCCGACCACTAACGACAGTTTGTGGCGTATACGTCGTGGTTGCATTCCAGGAGTTTCCGAACACATTGCCGCGGGTGTAGGAAGTTCCAGGTACTTGTGTAACGCGGACATTGTTCTGCGATTGTCCGCTGGCAATAACATAGCGATCATAGCCGGCGCGGATCGTTTCTATCGCTGCTTGTTTTTGAGCTACTTGTGCTGCCCCCGATCCGCCACATACCGGGGCCGCGCTGGCCTGAATAAGCGCAGTATTCTGCGAAGTGCGAACTGCAGAACCGCTCGCGCATGCGCCCAGTGCTAAAATAAGGCCCGCAAGCCCGATATATCTGATCATATTTGTTTCCCCAATCCTGCAGTCAGCATAGAGGAAATTTGCGAGCTGTCGCCCTGATGTTTTGGGTGGTCGACCGCTACTGCAGAATCCGGTCCAGATTGTATTCGCCATTGCGGATGCGCTCGGGGAGTTGCGCGATCAGGTCGGCAGTGGCCTCGTCGCCCTGCGTAATCAGGCGATGGCGCCCTCGAACGCTTCAGCGCCCCTGCCGGGCTGTGGGGCTCGGATGTCGCGGGCATAGCGAGCCGGGGTCATGCCGACTTCGCGCAGGAAGGCGACGCTGAAAGCGCTGGCGGAGCGGTAGCCGATGCTTCGGGCGATTTCGGAAACGCTGGTCTCTCGCTTGCGCAGCAGGTCCTTGGCGAGGGCCAGCCGCCAGGTCTTGAGATATTCCATTGGTGCCATGCCCACCGCGCTCTGGAACCGCTCGTGGAAGCCCGAACGGGAGAGGGCCGCTTCGCGTGCCAGCTCGACCACGGTCCAGCCGCGTTCGGGCCTCGTATGCATGGCGCGCAGGGCGGCGGCGAGGCGATCATCGGAGAGGCCGCGCAGCAGCCCGGGGGAGTGGGAGAGCTTGGCACTTGAGCGCAGCGCCTCGATCAGCAGCACTTCAAGCAGATGCTGCAGCACCACCTCACGCCCGGGCCTGCTGTCCACGGCCTCGTCGCCGAGCAGTTGCATCAACATGGAGAGGCGGTGCTGGCCGCGCACCACGACAACCCCGGGCAGCAGCGAGGACAGCAGCGTGGCGTCTTCGGATTGGAACAGGCAGTAGCCCACCAGGGCCCGCATATCGACCGGCCCGTTGACACTGCCGACGCGATATCCACCGCCGGGCAGGATCACCGGATCGATCACCATGTCATTGTCATTGCTGGGCGCGGCACTCCACATCATGAAATCCTGCGCGAAGGGAATGAGGATGAAATCGCCGGCATTGACGACCACTTCTTCCCCCTGCTGGTCGCTGTAGCGCATGCTCCCTTGCAGCACGGCGACATAATAGGGGTTGGGCGATTGGGTGCGTCGCACGCGCCATGGCCCCGATCCGGTGACGCATTTCGAAAATGGCGCCCCCGGCCGCAACAGTCTGACAATCTGGGCGAGGGGATCAGCCATTCTGGACTCATTCGAAATTCTATTGGATTTTTGAATATAGAACGTCCGGATGCCCGTGACCATCTCCTGTTCGGCCAATCAAGCAACAGGATCATGCCAATGACTGAAAACACTCGCATCGCACTCGTTACCGGCGCCAATCAGGGCATCGGGCTGCAGATCGTCACCGATCTCGCCGCCAATGGCCTGACCGTGCTGCTCGCCTCGCGCAATCTCGAACGCGGCAAGGCGGCGGCACAGAAGCTTGAAGGCGACGTGCACCCCATTCAGCTCGACGTCACCGACGAGGCATCGATCCGCGCCGCTGCCGCGCTGGTCGAACAAAAGTTCGGCCGGCTCGATATTCTGATCAACAATGCCGCCATCTCCCGCGCCAATGGCCAGCATACCGAGACCATGCAGGATTATATCAAGCGCTCGCGGGCGACCCTGATATCGGTGGATGAAGTGCGCACAATCTGGGAAACCAATGTGTTCGGCGTCCTCACCGTGACCCAGGCTTTCGTGCCGCTGCTGCGCAAGTCGGACGCGGCGCGCATCGTCAACGTTTCCAGCGGCCTTGGCTCGCTCGCCTTCAATTCAACCCCGAATCCCTATCGGGCCACCTTCAACCCCGGTTATGGCGCGTCCAAGACCGCGCTCAATGCCATCACCCTGGCCTTTGCCATCGAGCTTGAAGAAGAGGGCATCAAGGTCAATGCCGTGACCCCCGGCTTCACCGCCACCGCGCTCAACAATTACGAGGGCACCGATACGGTGGAGCAAGGCGCCGCCGAAGCCGTGCGCGTGGCGCTCCTCGGCAGCGAGGGCCCGACCGGCACCTTTACCGGCTCGGTCAACCAGACCTATCCTTGGTGAAATGACGAAGACCCGCCGGCCTCAGGCTGGCGGGTTGCCTGCGGGCAGCCGCGTAGAGACGCTACTGCAGAATCCGGTCCAGATTGTATTCGCCATTGCGGATGCGCTCGGGGAGTTGCGCGATCAGGTCGGCAGTGGCCTCGTCGCCATGCATCTTGACGAAGGTGGCCAGCGCCGCGAACAGCGAGGCATGCGCCAGCGAGGCGGATTCCAGCCCGTCTTCTTCGGCGCTGTTCCAGGCCTCCGCCAGATATTCCAGAGCCAGTTGCCGTTCCGACTGGCTGCGGTCGAACGGGCCGATCCCCGATGCGGGCGAGAAGATGGTTTTGGGCGTGCTCATGAAGCGGGCATAACATGGCGCGCGCGCCACTTCTTGGCAGAAGTAAGCCGAAGGTTAACAGCGGGTAGGCAATTGCATGGACCCGCCCGCCGGCCTATTCGGCAAAGCGCGTATGGATGTCCCGCGCCAGTTTCTGCGCCTCGTCCAGCAGCCGGGTCAGCGCCTCGCGCGATGAGGGGGTGCAATGTTTATGCAGACGGGAAAAAGCGGTGTATCCGGTGTTGAACGCACCGGCCAGGCGCTGCCGCCGGTCATCGTCCGGCTCATCCAGTTCAATCAGCTCGGACGCCTGCTGCCGCCAATCCTCTGTGCCGGTTTCGCACAGCGGTTCGAGAAAATAGAGGCTGCCCATGATCTCGGTCAGCCGCTCCATCTGGCGTTGATAGAGCGGGTCGATGGCCTGTGCGGGGGAGGCGAGCAGGAGAGCGAGGGCCATCCCACACAACCGTCCACGCAGGCCAGCCAGCCCCCCCTTGTTCCATCGCCATGGGGCGGAGTGAGTTGATGAACACTGGCGCCCAGCACCTTCGCCTCCCTCCCCTCGATGGGGAGGGAATGAGGGTGGGGTGACCCTTGGGCTGTGCGGTGTTGTGTTTGGTCGATCCATTCGTGAAACCTACCAGCTTTGCCCCAACACCTTGAAGCATTCTCTGATCACCTCATCGAGCCGTGATGTGGTGCGCAATGCCGGCAGCATGCCCGGATCGGCCCATTTATGGTCGCTGATCTCGTCGGACGGGCGGATCACACCGGAGAAGTCCGTCGTTGCGAACACGGCCAGCCGATAGGTGCCGTCCCGGCCCAGCGCCTGCACCTTGGCGAGCTGCGGATTGCGGATCGTGATCCCCAGTTCCTCCTGCACTTCGCGAATGGCGCATTGCTCTACGGTTTCGCCCGGGTCCATCCTGCCGCCGGGAAAGGTCCACAGGTTCTGGTAGGGTGCATAGGCCCGCTTGATAATCAGCACCTTGCCGTCGCGGACAAGGGCAACGCTGGCGGCGTTGGGAAGGTCTGTCATGGATGGAACGGGCCCCGCCGGTTTGCGATTCGTGAGCCAGGAGCTTACCTCTCCTCAGGTAAAGGAGACATGCCATGTGCGGACGCTATGCCTCGACCCTGCCGCCCGAAATGATGGAAGAGCTGTTCAAGCTGCTCAACAGCGTCGACACCGTGCCGCGCTACAATATCGCGCCGACCCAGCCCATCGTCGCCATCTGGGAAGCCGAAGCCCGGCGCGAGGCCCATCTGGCGCGCTGGGGCTTCGTGCCCCATTGGGTCAAGGACCCACGCGACTTCCCGCTGCTGGTCAATGCCCGCGCCGAAAGCATGGCCGAAAAGCCGGCCTTTCGCGACCGGGTCAAGCATGGCCGCTGCCTCGTTCCGGCCAGCGGCTATTACGAGTGGCACACCGGCCCGGACAAGAAAAAGCAGCCCTATTACATCACCCGCGCCGACGGGCAGCCCATGGCACTGGCCGGGCTCTATTCGGTCTGGATGGGTCCCAATGGCGAGGAGGTCGATACGGTCGCCACCATCACCGTCGCCGCCAACCCGCAACTCTCCGTGATCCACGATCGCATGCCCGCGATCATGCTGAGTGAGGACCAGCAGGACGCATGGCTCAATGTTCGCGAGGTCCGCGCACACGAGGCCGCGCAAATGGCGCTGCCCCTGGACGATGGGGTGTTGAAGTTCCACCCTGTCTCGACCCGGGTCAATTCCGCCCGCGACGATGATCCTGGCCTGATCGAGCCTGTGGACCTGACAAAATCTGCAGCGGCGGAGGCAAAACCCAAGCCCAAGAAGGCAGCCGGCGGCGGCGGGCAGATGGACCTTTTCTGAGACGCCAGCCTTCTTTCTCCCCTTGTGGGAGAAGGCGCCCGACGGGCGGATGAGGGGGCCTAGACCCCGATCTCGAAATAGCCCAGCGCGTCGCCGATGGATTCTTCCTCGTAGTGGAGGTGGCTGAGCAGCACTTTTTCCAGCGCCCGGAACACGGTCACCGCGTCCTCGAAATTGGATGGCCCCGGTGCATCGGCCAGTGCGATCAGCGCATCGATCAGGCGTTCGAGCAATTGATGCACCACCACGTGCTCGGCCTGCAGCCGGTCGGCAATGGCCTTGAACGCCGGCCCCTGCGCCGCAATGCCGGGGAAGATCGCATAGTCTTCGATGGAATGATGGCCATGCACGAACTGGCAATATTGCCCGCACAGCGTGCCGAAGCGCCGATAATTCGAGACCATCACAAGGTCCGCGGTTTCGGACTTGATCTCTTCAACGCTCGCCTTGCCTTCCGACGCGCGCTCGATCAACCGGCCGAGCACCACCATGTTCTCGCGCAGATGGTCATGGATTTGCTTGAGATGTTCGCCCGGCGCTTTCTGCGCTTCGGTCACGCCTTCGAGCTTGGGAATGGCGGGACGCGTAGCGTCGTCGAGAAATTGAATGTCTTTGAGCAGCATGCGTTCATAAATGGGGTCCAGGGGCACCACGGCGCAAGAACGCACATGGAAGTGACTGGGTCACATGATCAGCAACTTGCCCGGATTGAGAATCCCCCTCGGGTCCAGCGCCGTCTTGATCGCCCGCATCATTTCGAGCGCCACCGGATCCTTAACCTGTTGCAGCAGCTCTGTTTTAAGCTGCCCGATGCCATGTTCGGCCGAGACCGAGCCGCCCAGTTTCAGCACCACCTCATAGATGATCTCATGCATGGCCTCGTCATATTGCGCCATGAACGCCTTGGGATCGGCACCGACCGGCATCGAGAAATTGAAGTGAATATTGCCATCGCCCATATGCCCGAAGGGCACGGGGCGAATGCCGGGGACGAATTCTTCTGCCGCTTCCGAGCCTTCGGCAATCAGCGCCGGGACGGCGGCAATGGGCACCGAAACGTCGTGCTTGATCGACGCGCCCTCGCGGCTCTGGCACTCGCTCATCTGTTCGCGGAAGGCCCACATGCGGGTGCGGTCGGCCAGCGCTTCTGCCATCACCGCGTCGGAGATCAGCGTCTTCTCGAAAGCGGCCTCCAGCGCTGCTTGCAGGGCGCCCGGTTCCGTCCCGGCCATGCGGGTCAATTCGATCAGCGCATACCAGGGCGAGGCGCTCGCGGTGGGGTCCTTGTCCAGCATGCCGTGGCGAAGCTGGATGTCGAGGCCAATCCACGGGATCAGTTCGAAGGCGTTGAGGCGCGACCCGACGCGCCCGCGCATCAGTTGAAACAGCGCCAGCGCCGCTTCGGGCGAGGCCACATTGACGATGGCAGTCTCATAGTCCTCCGGCAGGGGGTAAATTTTCAAGCTTGCCGCCGTGATGATGCCAAGCGTTCCCTCTGCGCCCACCAGAAGGTCCTTGAGATCGTAGCCGGTATTATCCTTCTTGAGCGCATTGAGGCCCTGATAGAGCCGCCCATCGGCCAGCACCGCTTCCACCCCCATGGTCAGCTCGCGCGCATTGCCATAGGCCAGCACATTGACGCCCCCGGCATTGGAAGAGAGCACGCCACCAATCCGCGCCGAGCCCTGCGACGCCAGCCAAAGCGGGAACATCGCCCCCTCGGCCTCGGCCGCCTTGTGCGCGTTTTCAAGGATCACCCCGGCCTCGGCGGTCATCACCCCGGCGGTGGCATCAATGGAGCGGATGCGGTCGAGCCTGTGCAGACTCAGGACCACCTCCTGGCCCGAAAGCGGCACCTGTGCACCGACCAGCCCGGTATTGCCGCCCTGCGGGATGATCCCGACACGGTTCTGGTTGGCCCAGGCCATCACCTTTTGTACGGCCTCGACACTGGGGGGCGTCACCACTGCCGTGGCGGTCTGGTGAAAGCGTTTTCGCGGCTCGTTGAGCCAGGCTCCCATCTTTTCGGTGTCGGTCACGATCCCATCGCTTCCCACAATTCCGGTCAGGGTATCGCGCATTTCGCTGGCGGTGAGGGACATGGCAGAACTCCAAAACAGATGAGCTATGAAGGCGTTGCGCTTGCTTGGCCAGCCTAGGGTGTGCCACAAGCAAGCCATAGACTCCAGATGAACAAAGGCCGTGCCGGTCGGCGCGGAAGTGTCCATGACTGCCCCTTCCTGGCCAGACTTCTACTTCGCGCGCCACGGCGAAACCGACTGGAACCGTGAACAGCGCTATCAGGGCAGCCGCGATATTCCGCTCAACCGCACCGGCCAGTTGCAGGCCGATGCCAATGGCGTGCTGCTGCGGGATTTGTTGGAACGCGACGGTGTGGATCCTGCCTCCCTCAACTGGTTTGCCTCGCCGCTGAGCCGCGCTGCAGAAACCATGGACCGCATGCGCGCCGCCTTCGATATCGAGCTGCCGCCCGTGATCCACGACAAGCGGCTGATCGAGATTTCCTTCGGCAATTTTGAGGGCCGCCTGCATGCCGAGATCGCCCGCGAATATTCGGCCCTCGCACCTGGCGAACGCGACGAGAGCTATTGGCGCTTCCGCCCCGAAAATGGCGAAAACTATGATGATGTCGCCGCCCGCCTGCTCGATTTCGCTCATGAGCTGACCCATCACGCGGTGGTTGTAGCCCATGGTGGTGTGCTGCGCGTGGTCCGGCATCTGGTTGAAGGCACGCCGCGCGGCGATGTGCTCAACTGGCCGCCGCCGCAGGGGGTGATTGCCCATTTCGCCGGTGGGCGGATGACCTTGCACGCCGCCGAAAACACCTGGGACGAGCCCGTCGATTGACCTGACGCTCCGGCCTGCCTAGAACGCTCGCAACCACGGGGCCGCGCCATGTCTTTCAACACGTTCGGACATCTTTTCCGTTTCACCACCTGGGGCGAAAGCCACGGGCCGGCGCTGGGCGTCGTTGTCGACGGCTGCCCCCCGGGCATTGCCCTCACCCCCGAGATGATCCAGCGCGATCTTGATCGGCGCAAGCCCGGACAGTCCAAATTCACCACGCAGCGTCGCGAAGCCGACGAGGTGAAGATCCTTTCCGGCGTTTTCGAGGACGAGCGCACCGACGGCCCGCGCACCACCGGCACACCGATCTCGCTGATGATCGAGAACACCGATCAGCGCTCCAAGGATTATTCGGAGATCCGCGACAAATACCGTCCTGGCCATGCCGACTACACCTATGACCAGAAATATGGCATTCGCGACTATCGCGGCGGTGGCCGTACCTCGGCCCGCGAGACGGCAGCGCGCGTTGCGGCCGGTGCCGTGGCGCGCCAGATGCTCGCTGGCGTGACAATTCGTGCCAGCCTCGTGCAGATGGGCCCGCACAAGATCGACTACGCCAATTTCGATTGGGAGCAGGTGGGGCAGAACCCTTTCTTCTGCCCCGACGCCAGGGCCGCCGAGCTCTGGGCCGATTATCTCGATGGTCTGCGCAAGGATGGCAATTCCGCTGGTGCCGTCATCGAGGTGGTTGCCGAAGGTGTTCCGGCCGGCTGGGGTGCCCCGATCTATGGCAAGCTGAGCGCTGACCTGGCCTCGGCGATGATGAGCATCAATGCCGTCAAGGCCGTCGAAATCGGCGCTGGCTTCGAGGCGGCTGGCCTCACCGGCGTCGAGAATGCCGACCAGATGCGGGCGGGCGAAGACCGGCCCTATTTCCTCTCCAACCATGCCGGCGGCATATTGGGCGGCGTCTCCAATGGCGACCCGGTCGTCTGCCGCTTCGCGGTCAAGCCGACTTCGTCTATCCTCACCCCGCGCCAGACGGTGACTACCGCCAATGAGGATGTCGATATCGTCACCAAGGGCCGCCACGACCCCTGCGTGGGCATCCGCGCCGTGCCGGTTGGCGAAGCCATGATGGCGCTGGTCCTGGCCGACCACATGCTGCGCCATAGAGGGCAGACGGGTCGCGAGGGTGGAGTTGGTTTTCAACGGAACTAGGCCCTCGACAGGTCCAGCCGCGTCCCGAAAATCCCCCGCCTTACCCTAAGCGCTCCCAACCCCTCCAGATATTCCACATGCGCCGTCATGGTCATGCGCGCTGCAAGGCGTACTTTGGCCGGCTGGGTGGGATAGATCGCGGCGACCACCGCGCCAATGCTTCGTGCGCCTCTGCTCACGGCGTCGAGCACCTGCTGGTTGCGCATCTCCCGATGCGCCTTGAGGGCGGCCGCATGCGCCGGGCCATCTGAGATTGCGCCGCCATGCGCGGGCAGGTAGCGGCGGTAGGGCAGGGCGATGAGCTTGTCGAGCGAGGCGAAGTAATCTGCCATCGAGCCATCCGGCACCGAGACCAGAGTGGAGTTCCACCCCATCACATGGTCGCCGGAGAACAGCAGGTCGCTGTCCGCCACCCCGAAGGCCAGGTGGTTGGCGCAGTGCCCCGGCGTTGTGTGAACACTTAGGGTCATATCGCCCGCCGGAATTATCTCGCCATCTACCAGGGTCCGGTCCGGCGCCAGGTCCCAGTCACAAGATTTTCGGATCGGGTTGATTTCGAATCGGCGCAAGGGACGTGACAGCCGGTGCCGTCCGCCAAACCAGAGCGGCGCGCCCAGCTTCTGCGCCAGCATTTTTGCCGATGCGCTGTGGTCGCGATGGGTATGCGTGAGCATGATGGCCGTAACCAGACGTCCGCCAATGGCCCTGAGCAGGGCAGCCTCATGCGCATGGTCGATGGGGCCTGGATCGATCAGCGCAAGTTGATGATGTCCCACAAGAAAACTGTTCGTGCCGGTGAATGTGAATGGCGACGCATTTGGCGCGGTCACCCGGACAATGCCCTCCACGACGGCAACGGGTCGACCCGTTTGGGCATCGAATTGGGTGTCGAAGTGTAGTTCTGGAGTGGTGGGGGCCATTGCGTGCCGTGTAACGAAACCGTAATAGACTGTGGTCCGGACCCGACCACCCGGGAGGGGGTTGGTCCCTATCAATTACGGAAGGTATGAAATGGCTGTGACTTTGACCACGCCCAACACGCTGCTCGGTGCATTCCAGCCCAAGGGCAACGTCGCCAAGCTGGCAACCAATGCCGCTATCGTCCTCATCGGCACCATGCTCATTGCCGCTGCTGCCAAGGTCAATGTTCCGGTCTGGCCGGTTCCGGTGACCCTGCAGAGCTTTGCCATCGCCGCGCTCGCCGCTGCTTTCGGCATGCGCATTGGTGTTGCGACCGTTGCCGCATACCTCATTGAAGGGGCCATGGGCCTGCCCGTCTTCGCCACCGGCGGCGGCATGGCTTACCTCGTTGGCCCCACCGGCGGCTTCCTGATCGGCTTCCTCGCGCAGGCGGCAATCATCGGCTATGCCGCCGACCGCGGCGCTTCGAACCGTCCCTTTGCCCTGTTCGGCGCCATGCTGGTGGCGACCGCCGTGCTGTATGCCTTCGGCTTTGCCTGGCTCGTCACCATGGCCGGTCAGGCGGCCTGGGTCGACCAGACCAATGTTGTCGCCTCTGCCTTCGCCAAGGCCGTTCAGCCTTTCCTGGTCTGGGACACCCTCAAGATGGCCTTCGCGGCCCTGACTGTGACCGGCCTGTGGAGCTTCTTCGGCGCCAAGCGCTAAGCGCGGACGCCGCATAGGCAACAAAAAGGGCCGGTCGAAAGACCGGCCCTTTTTGCGTTCTGTATTGGTTGCTTCAGGCCGCCGCCACGGCGAGGCCATTGGCATCGAACAGCAGGGCTTTCGCCGGATCCACATCGAGCGCCAGGCTTTCGCCACGCTTGAGGGCCTGGTCGCCATCGAGCACGGCGAGCCATGAGGCGCCCGAGGGCAGTTCGAGATTGACGATGGTTTCATTGCCCAGGCGCTCGACCAACCCGACCCGGCCGACAATCGCGCCCGAGGTGGCAACCACCAGATCGTGCGGGCGCACGCCAAGCGTCAGCTTGTCACCAGGGCGAACCTTGCCCGCGGGCAGGGCGACGGGCACGCCGACCACATCGGGTCCGCTCACATTGACCGTATCGCCCGAAACCTTGTCGGCATTCACCGCAACGAAATTCATCTTGGGCGAGCCGATAAAGCCGGCAACGAATAGATTGGCCGGGTGCTTGTAAAGCTCGATCGGGCTGCCGACCTGCTGCACGACGCCGCCATCGAGCACCACGATCTTGTCAGCCAGCGTCATGGCCTCGACCTGGTCGTGCGTCACATAGATCATGGTGGCATCCAGATCATTGTGCAGCTTGGAGATTTCCATGCGCATATCGACGCGCAGCGCGGCATCCAGGTTCGAGAGCGGCTCGTCGAACAGGAACACTTCGGGCTGGCGCACAATGGCGCGGCCAATGGCAACGCGCTGGCGCTGCCCGCCCGAAAGCTGGCTGGGCTTGCGATCGAGCAGATGTTCCATTTGCAGGATGCGCGCCGCGTCGCGGATTTTCTGGTCACGCACGGCCTTGGGCGTCCGCGCCAGCTTCAGCCCGAAGCCGACATTGTCATAGACCGTCATGTGCGGATAGAGCGCATAGGACTGGAACACCATGGCGATGCCACGGTCGCGCGGCTCGACCGCGTTGACGACCTTGTCGCCGATCACCAGCTCGCCGCCCGTGATGTCCTCAAGGCCCGCGATCATGCGCAACAATGTGGACTTGCCGCAGCCCGACGGGCCGACGAAAACCACGAACTCGCCATGCTCGATGGAAAGGTCAACGCCCTTGATGACCTCGACTTTGCCATAGCTCTTGCGGAGCTGTTTCAGTTCAAGCCCGGCCATGGTCGGTCTCCTTGCAGTGTGTCGTCATGTGCCCTTACCCCTTCACGGCGCCGGCCGTCATGCCGGCCACGATCTGCCGGTTGAAGAACATGAAGACCAGCAGCGGCGGAATGGTGATGAGCAGGATATTGGTGAACAGCAGATTATAGGCCGTGCTGAACTGGCTCTGGAAATTGTAGAGCGTCAATTGCACGGTCGCGTTGGCATTGCCCGGCAGATAGTAGAGCGGGTTGGTGAAGTCGTTGAAGATGCCGACTGATTGCACCACGATATTGGTGACGGTGACCGGCCAGAGCAGCGGCAGCACCACGCGGAAGAACACATCCAGCGGCCGCGCTCCGTCGATTATGGCGGCCTCATCGAGATCGCGCGGAATGGTGGCGACGAAAGCGCGATAGAGAATGATCGAGAAGGGCAGGTTGTAGGCCACTTCGATCAGGATCATGCCATGCAGCGTCCCGAACAGCTTCAGCCCCTGCAGCAGCCAGATCGTCGGCACCACGGCGGGCGGCACCATCAGGCCGGCCAGGACCAGGAATTCGATCAGCCCATTCCAGCGTGTCTTGCGACGCGCCAGGACGTAACCAACCATGGCCGCAAAGATCACCAGAAGGGTCACGCTGACCACTGTGATGATGCTCGAATTGATGAAGGCGGTGATCATCATCCAGTTGCGGGTTTTGACCACCTCGACCACGTTCTCCCAGAAATGGAAGCCGGTGGGCCAGGAAAAGTCCCGCAGGGCCGATTGCTGCCGGTCCTTGAAGGCCATCAGTATGATGAAGATGAACGGAATGACGAACACCACAAAGGTGGCGGCGATGGCGGCCGCGCCGCCCAGGATCGAAGTGCGCTTTTTCATTCGTGACCCTGCTTGCGATTGAGGAACATGGTCAGCGGCACGACCAGCAGGGCGATGAGGATGAACAACACCACATTGCCCGCGGTCGACAGGCCATAGAACCCGGCCTGGTACTGCTTGTAGATCACCGAGGCGATGGTATCGGAGGCAAAGCCGGGACCGCCCTTGGTCATGGCCCAGATCAGATCGAATGTTCTGAGGCCACCAATGAAGCTCAGCGTGATGACGGTCGAGGTGGCCGGCCGGCAGAGCGGCAGGGTGACGTACCAGAAATTCTGCCAGGGCGTGGCACCGTCAATGCGCGCGGCCTCGTAATAGTCCTGCGGAATGGCGACCAGGCCCGCGATATAGATCACGGTGGCCAGGCCCACGCCCTTCCACACATCCACCAGCGCAACTGAATAGAGCGCCAGGTTCGGATCGGTCAGCCAGCCTGGCCCGGCAATGCCGAACAGCGCCAGTGTCTCGTTGATCATGCCCTGGGTAGGATGCATCAGGACGGTGAAGGTGATGCCGACGCCAACCGTGGAGACCAGCACGGGAAAGAAGATAACCGAGCGCAGATAGCCACGCCCGACGATCTGGCTGGTCAGCATCACGGCCAGCAGCAGGCCGACCACGACCTTGAGGCCGGATGTCACTGCGGCATAGATCACGGTGTTGACCAGGCCCTTGATCAGGAAGGGTTCGCGCAGGAACTGGGCGAAGTTCTCCAGGCCAATGAATTCGGAGTCGAACAGCGTCCAGCGCGTCAGGCTGAAATAGAGCGAGGCAAAGGTCGGCACCAGGAACAGCACCGAATAGATGATGGCGGCGGGGGTGAAGAACCATCCCGGATAAGGCGAGCGCTTGATGGCCCGCGTTTCGGCCCGGTTGGGTGTACCAGCCATGGTGGAAGCGCTCATGTCTCCCCCTCCTTCAACACTGAAAGTGATCCGGGATGCTGATATCAGCACCCCGGATCACAGGGACTATTGGCTTTTACCAGCCTTCAAGGCCAAGCTGCTGAGCCTGCTTGCGCACGTCCTCATCATAGAGGGCTGCGGCGCTGGCCGCATCACGGCTGCCGGTGCCCACCTCGACCAGGATCTGCTCGAGCGCAGGACCCTTGACCGGCGAGAGGAATTCGAGCGCCGGGGCGTTCTGGCCACCTTCCTGGAAGTAGGGCAGCATGTCAGAGACGGAGGGCGGCACGTCGGCCGGCAGTTCACAACCAGCAACCATGTAAGGGCCTGTCGCGCCAACGGCTTCGTTGCGGATGTCACAGCCTTCGGGGCTTGCGATAAACGCCACGAAGTCCTTGGCCAGGTCCGGGCTCGCCGTATTGGCAGCCACATAGACCGAGTCCGGCATCCAGGTGGTCAGGCCATTGTTCTCGGCGCTGTCGCCCGGCTGTGCGAAGAAGCCCACGTCATCGAGATAGTCCGGGGCGGTCTCGGCGATCGCGCCGACGGCAAAGGTCAACATGGGATAGTGTGCGCCTTCGCCCATGGCGATCATGCGCACGCCATCGGCATAGGTGGCCGCACCGAAATCGGCGTTGAAATAGCCGGCCTCGGCCACTTCCTGCAGCTTTTCAAAGCCGCGCAGTGCCGCAGGGGTGGCGGCGAACTTGGCTTCATTGGCGGTGAACTTCTCGGCAAAGTCGGGCTCTTCGGCCAGAACATTGTAGAAGTCGGACAGCACGAAGAGCTGGCTGGTCCAGGTGTCGGCATAGGTCTGGATCACGGCGACCTTGCCGGCTTCCTTGATCGCTTCATTATTGGCCATGAATTCGTCCCAGGTGGTGGGAATTTCGAGGCCAAGCTCCTCATAGATCGGCTTGTTGTAGAAGATGCCGCCGCCCATGGCCGGAGCGAACGGGGCGCCATAGACTTCGCCGCCAGCGGAAACCACGCTCTTGAAGCTGTCCTGAACGCCGTCCTGGAACGCCTCATTGGTCAGCGGCAGCAGGTTCTGGGTCGGGTTGATCGCCTGGAACAGCGAACCCGAATTATACGAGAACACGTCCGCCATGGCGCCGGTGGCCAGGCGCGTCTTGACGATGTTGTCGCCTTCCCCGCCGCCCGGACGCACTTCGATGTCGATGGTGACATCCGGGTTCATGGCCTTGTAGGCCTCGGCCCAGGCTTCCATGGTGGCAATGGACTGCGGGCCATTGTCGACAAGGATCGACAGATAGCCGGACTGCTGTGCCTGGACGGCACTGGCCGTCATCAGCATCCCCAGCGTGCTGGCACCCATCAGGGCAATGAGTTTGGTCTTGGTCTTGGTCATGGTCTTCCTCCCATTTGGCCGCTATTGCGGACCGGTCCTAAGAAAGTTACGCGCCGTTCAGGGCGTGTTCGCGTTCACCAGCGACCTCTGACGCTCCTCGCGCCGGGGTGCGGTATAGTTGAAGGTGACGACGTGGGTTCCCGCGTCCAACGCGGTCTCGGTCCCGGCCGCAATGGCCGCGCCATCCAGCGTCGCATCGCGATACTGCTCTGCCAGGCGCAAGACGCCCTTGCTGCCGGCGGGCACCTCGATTTCGTAGCGCACAGCCTCGCCTTCGATGGTCCATTCGGCGCGGATCAGTCCGGCCGGGCTGTCGTGATGCGCCTTGACCGGTGCGAGCTCGGGTAGAATGACCGGCTCGAAAACCACTGTCTTGAAGCCGGGATCCGTCTCGTCCGGGCGGAACCCGGCTACCCCTTCCAGAAGCCATTGGCAGACGGCGCCATAGGCATAGTGGTTGTAGGAGTTCATCTGCGGATTGTAGATGCTGCCATCGGGCTGGATTGCATCCCAGCGTTCCCAGATGGTCGTGGCGCCCATCTTGACCTGATAGAGCCAGCCCGGAACCTCTTCCTGCAGGAAGACCTCACTGGCCAGACCCCATTCGCCGATCTTGATCAGCGCAGGCAACAGGGCAGGGGTGCCGATAAAGCCGGTCCCGATGCGGCGCTCTGCCCGCTCTATGGTGTTCTTGAAATAGCCCTTGGCGGCCTCGAGCTTGTCGACCGGGATCAGGTCGTGGACGATCGCCAGCGCATAGGAGGTCTGGTCGTCATAGGCCAGGCGCCCCGACGGCGTCACGAATTCATTGGCGAACGCCGCCTTCACCTGGTCGGCCATCCCGGCCATGCGATCGGCAATGTCGGTCTTGCCCACGATCCCGGCAATATCGCTCACGGCCTTGGCCGCAATATGGAGATAGACGGTGGCGGCGGCATCGTCGCCCATGGTCGGCAGCGGCTTGGCGCTGGGACCCTTTGGCTGCAGCCAGTCGCCGAACGAGAAGCCGCGAGCCCCCCATTCGCGCGGCGGCGACACGATCGGGCCATCGCTGATCGACCAGACGAAGTCGACCCACTTGACCATCGCGGGCAGCACTTCTTCGAGAAAAGCCGTATCGCCATAGTGCAGGTAGAGCTGCCAGGGCACCATCCAGATGGCGTCGCCCCAACCGGTCGAACCGTAGAAGCCGGGATAATTGGTGGGGTCGAGCCGGGTGGGATCGGGACAGACATGGGGCACTGCGCCGTCTTCGCGCTGGTCGACCATCAGGTCGCGCACCCATTTGTGGAAGAACCCCTGCACCTCGCCCAGATAAGCGGCGGTTCCGGCGAAGACCTGCGCATCGCCGGTCCAGCCCAGGCGTTCGTCACGCTGTGGGCAATCGGTCGGCACCTCGATGAAATTGGCGCGCTGGCTCCAGAGGGTGTTGAGAAACAGCCGGTTCACCAGCGCATTGCCGGAGGTGAAGCCGGACTTCACCGCGGTCACCGAGCTGATCGGCACCGACACGATATCGATCAGCGTTGCCTCGCCCTCAATGGTCACACGGACATAGCGGTAGCCCTGGAAGGTGAAATAGGGGCGGTAATGTTCATCTCCCGTCCCCGCCAGCACATATTCAATGCGCGCTTCGGCCGTGCGGTAATTGCCATTGTAGAAATTGCCGTCCTGGTCGAGCACTTCGGCGTGCTCGATCGTGATCTTCGCTCCAGCGGCACCCTTGACCGTAATGGCAACATTGCCGCCGGCATTCTGGGCGAAGTCATAGACCGTGCGGCCTTCGGCGTCGGTCCAGTTCCTGGCAACGGCCAGGGGCTCGAGCTCGCGCACCGGTGTCGTTTCATGCGGCACCAGCACCGCAGTGTCGAACGCCAGCGCTTCGGTGCCCGCTGAAACCTTCGGGGCAATCCGCGCATCAAACACTTCGCCGAAATAGATGCCCGACTTGCGAACGGGCAGTTCGCCACTTTCCCAGCCGGCATCGGTAACCAGCAGCGGCTCTCCGGCGCCCGGCGCGGCGTGCAGCTCGGCAATAGCCGCAATCTTGTCGCCCCAGGTGTTGAAGATGGGATGCTTGCCCCACATCATCTGCGAGCGCAGCCAGCCATCGGCCAGCCAGATTTCGATCCGGTTCTCGCCCGGCACCAGCAGGTCGCCGACAGCATAGGTCTGATAGCTCAGACGCGCATCATAGCTGGTCCAGCCCGGCGTCAGCAGGTCATTGCCGACGCGCTTGCCATTGATGAAGGCGCGATACAGGCCCAGGGCGCTGATGGTCAGCACTTCAGATCCACCGACGCGGTCCAGCGTGAAGGACTTGGCGACAAAGCTGGCCGGGGTTCCCACACCAGTATCGGCGAGCGGATGGATCATCCGCGCGGTCCAATTGTGCAGGGCTTTTGCTGCACCCTGGGTGTGAACTGCTGCTGCGTCGGTCACGCTGGCCTCCTCGCCGATAAAGTCGCCTGTAGCGATCTTGTAGAATGTTCTACGTGTATCGTTCTACGTTTTTCATCGTTTGGCAATAGGCTTTCTCGACTGTGGATCAGCGCGTATAAGGGACGCCGGTCCGGTACAAAATCGGTTGGAATAACAGGATCTTGGGAGAGCCGGATGGCGCAGGCGGGGGAGGGGCGGCGAAACGGCCGGGTAACAATCCGTGAAGTCGCGGAGGATGCCGGGGTCTCGGTTGCGGCTGTCTCCAAGGTGCTGCGCGATGCCTATGGCGTCTCAGACGCGCTCCGCGCCAAAGTGCGGGCCTCGATGGACAAACTGGGCTATCGCCCCCTGGCCTCGGCGCGCGGCATGCGCGGCCAGACCTATACGCTGGGCCTCGTGCTGCCCGATCTGCGCAATCCGTTCTTCGCCGACATCATGACCGGCGTGAACAATGCGCTGGAGCGGACCCAATATCAGGTGATGATGGGGATCAGTTCGTCCACGGCAAAGCTTGAAACCGGCGTGGTCGATTCCATGATCGACCGGCAGATGGATGGCATCATCCTGATCGGCTCCACCGAAACCCGGGAGAGCCTGAATACCATTGCCGCCAAAAAGCCCCTGGTCACCATTGGCCACCACGACCCGTCAGCAGAAGCCTTTGACACGGTCAACAACAATGACCAGCAGGGCGCCCTGCTGGTCGTCCGCCATCTGGTCGCGGCAGGCTACCGCGACATTGCCATGCTGAGCCTGCAGGGCGAGCCATCGTCCATTCTCTCGGAACGCGAGATGGGCTATCGCCGGGGCATGATCGAGGCCGGTCTGGGCGGCGCCATCAATATCGCCCACTCCCCGCAGATCATGCGCGACGTTCAGTTTGCAACGCGCCGGCTGCTGCAGGGTCCCAAGCGTCCCGACGCCATCTTCTGCTGGACCGACTTCATCGCCCTTGAGGTGATCAGTGTAGCCACCGAACTGGGCCTGCGCGTGCCCCAGGACGTCGGTATCGTGGGCTATGACAACACCATGTATTGCGACTTCGCCCAGAATAGCCTGACCAGCATCGACCAGTCCGGCGAACTGCTCGGCCTGCAGGCGACACGGTTGGTGATCGAGCGGATCAATGGCCGCACCGAGGTCGAGCATTTCGTGGTGCCGCCGCGGCTCGTCGCCCGCCGCAGCACCAGCCGCAAGGAAGGCTGATCCCAAGGGCCGCAGAGCTGTCCGCCCGATGAAAAACCCCGACGTCCGAAGACGCCGGGGTTGATTGGTCGGAGTAGCAAGATTCGAACTTGCGACCCCCTGCTCCCGAAGCAGGTGCGCTACCAGGCTGCGCTATACTCCGTCAGACTCGCGGCATGTCGGGAAGGCTTGGGCCGAATGGGACGCCCCTGCCGCGATGTGGCGGCTTTATAGCTGTGGTCTTTTCCGTGTTCAAGCGCTTGTCACAACCTTTTACACGTGGTGCAGATCGTGTTGCACGGCGCGGCCGAACCGTGTAGGAACCGGCTCCAAGTTGGGGCGTCGCCAAGTGGTAAGGCACCGGTTTTTGGTACCGGCATTCCCAGGTTCGAATCCTGGCGCCCCAGCCAGAAATCTGCCTCGATACCGATACGCCTTTTGGTGTCGCGCGGCTCGAATGTCAGTTTGCGTTCAGGTCACAGTCAGAATTACCACGGGCTGATGTTGCAGTCGTCGCGCCGGGGAGGTTGCGATGATCGCCAACTGCACCAGAAACCCGGCACTTGCCAACACCAGACACGCGCCGACCCCCAGGGTCGATGCCACTCCTGCACCCACCACTGCGCCGACAGGTGCTGCCCCAGTGGTTGCGGTTACAATCACCGCAGATACCCTCCCCAGCATTGATTGCGGGGTAACTGCCTGCCGCAAAGTCATGGTGGTGATCGACCAGACCATTGGCCCGGCACCCATCAGGAAATAGGCCATGACGACGAGCATAGGCTGGGGAAACCAAAGGGTGGAAAGAACCAACATCGACCCCAAGGCTCCACAGGCCGGGCCAATGAGAATGAGCACGCCGGTGGAAAAGACCCGGCCAAGGATCGGCGTGAGTGCCGCACCGACAACCAGACCCGCACCATATGTCCCCAGAACAAGCCCGACGGCGCTGGCACTCATGGCGAGATCGCTGATCACATAAGCGACGAAGACACCGTGCATGACAAACCAGCTCAGGTTGAAAAATACTGCCGTCAGGCAGATCGGTCGAAGCAATGGATGCCTGACAACAAAGGAGACCCCTTCGCCAAGGTCAGCGAGAACCGGACGTGATGGGGTTGGTTCTGCCGCCGGCTCCTTGATGGTTAGAAGCAGTGCAACGGACACGGCAGATAGAGCGAAGGCCAACAGATAGGCCGGCGACGCTCCGAGTTGCCCCACCAGCGCTCCGCCCAAGGCGGGCCCTGCAACAAAGGCGCCGCTGCGCGCGAGCTCCAACCAGCGATTGGCGCTCGTCAACTCGTTTGGCCCCACGATCAGCGGCAACAGCGCCGGCGCAGCTACGGTAAAGCACACAGTGCCCACTGCTCCCAGAAAGCCCAGACCTGCAAGCATCACCAGGTTGAGGTGACCAGAAATCAGCAGGGCCACAAGGCAGAGTAGGGCAGTCGCACGCAGTATTTCGCCCAGCGCCATAACTGTCCGTTTCGGAGCGCGGTCGATCACCAGTCCGATAGGGATTGCGAACAGCATGAAGGGCAGCGTCTGAGCCGCCTGAAGCAGAGCTGTCTCCGCTGCTCCGGCCGCAAGCGCAAGCACCGCTACAATCGGCGCGGCCGCGAGGGCAAGCTGCTCTGCTACCTGGGCCGCCAGGGTGGACCAGCCGAGGCGGGCAAAACGAGAGTGGGATTTCATGGGACTACCTTGCTCCGAGAAGGTTCGGTCGCACCTAGTCTTTCTGCAATCGTCGCGCGACCCGATTTTCACGGAACCGAGTGGGGCCGCGCTGCCTCCAATCGGGAAGCGTTGACTGATCCTGAACCCTGTGGGGCTAGCGCCTCCGTGCTCATGCAACAGCGCGGAAAGGCACTACTCCGCCGCGGCAACCCGTTCCATGCCGGCGCCAATGGGTGCCCCGGTCGCCGCATCCCAGACCAGTACGGACTCGCGCTGGTTGGAAATGCCGATCCCGGCAATCGCCGCGCCATCGGCCTTGGCCACCACTTCGGCTATCACCTGCTTCACGCCATCGAACAACGCCATTGCCGATTGCTCGGCCCAGCCGGGCTGGGGATAGGTGACGATGTTGGGCGCAGACGCCTGATGCCGCATATGACCCGTCGCATCGACCAACAACGCCTTGGCGTTGGTGGTGCTCTGGTCAATGGCAAGGATCAGCGCGTCCGTCATGTCTTGCGCGCGATAGTCTGGCGCACAGCGTCGGCAATGCCGGCGGCGTTGAGGTCATAGTGGTCAAACAGCCATTTGGCCGAACCCGTTGGCACAAAGCGGGAAACCCCAGAATGCGCATCGGCACAGGATTGGTGGTCGCGACCACTTCGGCAATCGCGCCGCCCAGGCCGCCGCGTACGGAATGCTCCTCCACCGTGACAATGGCCCCGGTATCCGTCGCAGAGGCAATAGCCGCCTCGTCCGGTGGGTTGACGGTGGCCATGTTGACGACACGGGCCGCAATGCCTTCATCGGTAAGCGATCTTGCCGCTGCAACCGCCCGATGCACCATGGTGCCATTGGCGATAATGGTCGCATCGGCGCCATCCACCAGCGTTTCGGCCCTGCCCATTTCGAATGTCGCCCCTTTGGGGCGTTCAAGCGCCGGCACGGCCATGCGGCTGACGCGCACGAAGACCGGTCCGTCATACGCGGCAGCAGCCTTGATCGCTTCGGCCGTCTGCCAGGGGTCAGCCGGCACGATGACCTTGAGATTGTTGAACAGGCGCAGCCAGGCGAGATCCTCGATCGAATGATGCGTCGGGCCGAGCTCGCCATAGGCAACCCCGCTCGACTGGCCGATCAGCTTAACGTTGACATTGGAATAGGCGATGTCGGCCTTCACCTGTTCAAGCGCCCGGCCGGTGATAAAGCAGGACGCGGCCGAAACAAAGGGCACCTTGCCGCCATTGGCGAGGCCCGCGCCGACCGTCACCAGAGTCTGCTCGGCGATCCCCACATTGATCATGCGATCAGGAAACTTGGAGCGAAACCCGCCCAGTTTCGACGAGCCGACGCTGTCGCTGACCACGGTCACGATGCGCGGATCGGCCTCCGCGAGCGCCTCGATCGTTGCCGCGAAGCTGTCGCGGCAATCGAAATAGCCGTCATTCTTTGGTGTAGCAGCGTTCATCAGGCCAGTTCCGCCATGGCTTGCTCGAATTGTGCCTGAGTTGGCACGCCATGATGCCAGGAGACATTGTCCTGCATGAAGCTGACACCTTTGCCTTTGACGGTATTGGCAATCACGCAGAGCGGTTTGCCCCGACCCTTCGGGCTGGCTGAGAGCACGTCAAGCAATTGCTGGCAATTGTGGCCATCGACCATTTCGACATGCCAGCCAAAGGCACGCCATTTGTCGTCCAGTGGATCGAGCGAGGCGGTTTCTTCCGTACCGGCGCCTTGCTGCAGCCGATTGCGGTCGACGATCAGGGTCAGGTTTTCCAATCTGCGGTGCCCGGCGGTCAGCGCCGCTTCCCAATTGCTGCCTTCTTGCAATTCGCCGTCGCCGGTCAGCACAAAGGTGCGGAAATCGGCCTTGTCGATCTGGCCGGCAATCGCAATCCCAGTGGCAACAGGCAGGCCATGACCCAGCGGGCCGGTATTGGTCTCGACGCCGGGCAGATAATTGCGGTTCGGATGGCCGTTCAGCAGGCTGAACGGCTCCTTGTTGGCCGATTCCACCAAGATCGGCCGCGTGTCCTTCTCTGTCCTTGGCGGCGTGGAAATGGTCCACACGCTGATCACCGATGATGGCATCACTGATGCCGATCAAGCCGAGTTCGAGCGCCGCGGCGTCGAAGTGATCATCGCGCGCTGACGGTCTTGCAAACAGATGGTGGTTCAAGCGCGCCGTCTGGAGCGGGGATGTGCGCGAACAATGTTTGAAAAATCACGATAAATCGAAAATAAGCGACAACATGGGGCGCAGAGTCCGCGGGACGTGCCGTCCGCCAGGCATTCTGGCAACAGATAAACTGGAGGAAAGTCGACATGACCACGATTGCACAATGGGACATGTTCGAAGCCAGCTTTTTGGGGCCGTCCGACGGCAACCCCTTCGTTGAGGTCGAACTGGAAGCCAACTTTGCCCAGCACGGTCGCAAGGTGCGGGTGCCCGGCTTCTACGACGGGGAAGGGACCTACAAAGTCCGCTTCATGCCGGACAATCCGGGCGAATGGACATTTGAGACGCGCTCGAACATCTCAGCTCTCAATGGACAGACCGGTGGCCTGACAGTGACGGCGCCACGCCCGGACAATCACGGCCCAGTGCAGGTGGCTAACCGCTATCACTTCGCTCATGCCGACGGCACACCATTTCTCAGCTTCGGCACCACCTGCTACGCCTGGACCCATCAGCCCCTTGCCGGGCAGAACAAGACCCTGCAGACCCTTGGAAAAACCCGCTTCAACAAGGTTCGAATGGGCGTCTTTCCCAAGGACTACCCGTACAATGTCAACGCGCCGCTGCACGACGTCTATCAGCGCAGCGCCGACGGCAACCTCGATTTCGACCGGCCCAATCCCGAGAGCTTCCGCCACTTCGAAACCCAGGTGAAAGCCTTGAGTGATATGGGCATCCAGGCCGATATCATCATGCTGCACCCCTATGACCGCTGGGGCTATTCCGGCATGAGCGCGGAACAAGACTATCGCTACTTCGCTTATCTGACCGCGCGTCTCGCCGCCTATCATAATGTCTGGTGGTCGCTGGCCAACGAATACGACTTCCTGCTCGACACCAAGCCGATGCCGCAATGGGATCGCTATTTCCACATCATCGAGGAGAACGACCCTTACGGGCATCTGCGCTCGATCCACAATGGCGATCCGAAGGCCAGTTACGATCACCGCAAGGCCTGGGTCAGCCATGTCTGCATTCAGCATTGGGATGTGAAGCGCACGCTGGAGTGGCGCGCCGCCTATGGCAAGCCCGTGGTCAATGACGAGCCGGAATATGAGGGCAATATCACCGAGGCCTGGGGCAATATTTCCGCCCAGGAGCTGGTGCACCGCTTTTGGACCACGACCCTACGTGGCGGTTATGCCGGGCACGGCGAAACCTACCGGCATCCTGAAGACCTGCTTTGGTGGGCCAAGGGCGGCGAGCTGCATGGCCAGGCCTGGCAGCGCATCGGGTTCCTGCGGGACGTTTTGGAACAGGATGCGCGCAATGGCTTCGAGCCCATCGAGACCGGCATGCGTTTCGCCGGCCGCGTCTCGGCCGCGCGCGATGGAAACACCACCATCATCTATCTGGGCGAACACCAGCCGGAAATCTGGGCCTATGGCCTGCCCAAAGAACCCGGTGACTATGACGTGGACATCATCGACACCTGGGAGATGAGCATCACGCCGGCGGAGAGAGTTCCAGCGCCGGAGAACCATCCGGTGCGGCATGGCGCCGTCAGCCTGCCACGCGAACCCGATGCCGCCTTTGCCGTCAAATTGCAGACCAAGCCCAACCTCGCCATTCGCATCCGATCGAGGCGGTCCTGACCATGCCGGCTCTTCCAACGACGCTTGGCCACCCCAGTCGGAATGTCCTGCAGAATCGTCCGCCCGGGATGGCCCCCGCGGCCCTCTGGTCGTGGCACCGGAAGAGGAATCTGGAGTGCTCGCCCAGCTTCTTAGTCGTCGTGGCCAGGTCTGATTGGCGCCTCCCGCCACCATTGCAGCCAGCTTCGCGTGCCGCCGCTATGAAGAGCCCGTTCGGTTGAATGCTGTCTGTGCCGGACTGATTGAAGCAAGACCAGTCAGGATCAGCGCAACCAGATCGGCCTGCCGATGGGTCCCTGTCTTGCCAAACAGGTTCCGCAGATGAAATGCCACCGTGGTTGCTGAAATCGCCAGGTCCCTGGCGATTTCGTCGGTCCGGCGTCCACCGGCCAGGGCACGGGCAACTTCTGCCTCGGTCGGCGTCAGGCCAAACAGATCGGACAACACCGCATTGGAGACGTCCGGCCGGCGCGTGGGGTCTGAGATGAACACGACGGCCAGCTTCTCGGACGACACGGATACCTGTGGTTCGGGCAGGGAACAGACCGTCAAGAGGAGGTCCTGCGCGCTTGATGGTCTCGAGACACTGTGGCTCGCGACAAAATCCTCTCCGTCCGCTGCGGCAGCACATGCGCTCTCGATCAGGGCTTTCAACTCGCTATTGAGCACGCTTGAGCCGGCGCGCAGCGTTCGGCCAGAAACCAGGCCGCAGCCGGCATCCGCCATCTCCATGGCCGCCTGATTTGCGAAGGTGATCCCCGACCGCGACGCGACAACCACACCGAAAGCCAGCATGTCGAGAATGCGTTCAATCCCCGGGCGCAACTTTGCTTCCGGGCCACCCAGGGCCCTGCGCAGGTCTGCGATATGGCGCGCGGCCTTTTCATCCATCCGCTCCACCTGCCCAAGACGGGCCTTTATCGTGGCGAGCAGTAGATCATAGTCGATCGGTTTGACCAGATAGTCGTCCGCCCCTGCGAGCTTTCCGGCAATGACCGCCTGGCGTTCATCGAGCGCGGTCAGAAACACCAGAGGCACATCGGCCAGATCGGGGCGTTTGGTGCGAACCGTATCCAGAAAGGTAAATCCATCAATGTGCGGCATCGAAATATCGCACAGGATGAGATCAGGGCGCTTGGTGTCGAGCTGTCTCAGGGCCTCTCGTCCGTCGGCCGCCTCTTGCACTGCGTATCCCGCCGCCGCCAGCTCCTCGACAAGGTCTCGCCGAAGGTGGGTCTCGTCCTCGATGCACAGAATGGTTCTTTTTGTCCGGTCCCAAGCTTCATTCAATTGCGATTGCCTCCCCGCTGGCGCCGGCCAATGCCCAGGATCAGTTCACACCAGTATTAAGCCATATCCAAGCTTTCCTCCCCCCTGCAAACGGACGGGGACGATCCCAATTGGTCACAATAGGGTGGAGGTTGGATCAAACTTGAAGCGGAGTTGTCGCCCATGTGGGATTTTTCGGTCGGTCGCGCCCTTGGACTTATGCTCAAGACGCTGCCATTCGTGCTGCTCCGCATTGCGATCTATTTCGGCGTGGCGGTGGCCTATGTTCTGGTAACGGGTACCGGGGCCGGTATTGGCTGGGGCGTCGGTGGTTTTGGCGATGAGGGGTTCAGGGCCAGCACGACCTTCTGGGGTGGCCTTATCGGCTTCGGCCTCACCGCTGCGGTCATGTATCTGCTGCGCGAATATATTCTCTATGTCGTCAAGGCGGGCCACATCGCCGTGCTGATAAAGCTTCTGGACGGCGAGCAGATGCCCGAGGGCCGGTCGCAGATTGCCTATGCGCGGCAAGAGGTTTCACAGCGCTTCGCCCAGGCGAGCGTCCTTTTCGGTGTAGATCAGCTCATCAAGGGCGTGCTGCGTGCCATCACCGGGCTGGTCCGCGGCATTGTGAGCATCCTGCCGATCCCCGGTGCCCAGCAGATGGTCTCGGTGTTGCAGGCATTTCTCAGAATTGCGGTCGGTTTCATCGATGAGGTCATCCTGGCCTACGCCATTCGTACCGGATCCACCAATGCCTGGGCGTCCGCGCAGACCGGGCTGATCCTGTATGCCCAAAACTACAAGCCCATGCTCAAGAATGCCGCATGGCTGGCCCTGATTGTCTATGGGCTGTCCTTTCTGGTCTTTCTGGTCATGCTGGCGCCAGCGGCGCTCGCGGTCTATCTCATTCCCGGCGCCTGGTCGGCGGGCGGTCTGATTTTCGCGCTGCTGTTTGCCTGGGCAGTCAAGGCCGCGCTGCTTGAGCCATTCGCGATCACCTGCATGATGCAGGTTTATTTCCGGACCATCGAAGGCCAGGTCCCTGATCCGGCATGGGAAGCCAAGCTCGACAACCTCTCGGGCAAGTTCAGGACGCTCAAGGAAAAGGCACAGAACTACCAGCCGCCTCGGGCAACGGATACGGCCGCCGCGCCGGGCTGATCCAGATCGCATCGGCGCGCAAAACTGTGCCCGGAGAGCCCCTTGCGTGGACAGACGCGCCCGTGTCTGGTTTCCTGACATAAGTTCAGTCCGGAAACCGGGGGGCGGCCCAATGGCGCAAAATAGTCGTGCCCGAACGTCTCGGGAACACCTGCAGGCCGTCATGGCATCTTTGATGTCGACGCCGCTTGCGATACTGCGAGCCGTCAGCGCCATATCCGTCTTGTCCTTGGTGCCAACTGTCGTTCTGGCGCAGGACGACGCATTGGCCGATCCCGCCAATGAGATCGTCCTGACAATGACTGGCAATATAGCCCTGGCCAACCTCGATGGCCGGGCAGTGTTTGACCAGGCCATGCTCGACGCGCTCCCGGCAACCGTTCTCGAGACGAGTACTGTCGTAACCGATGGTGTGAAGCGGTTTGATGGCTTTCTGATGCGCGACCTGCTCGACCATGTCGGCGCTGAAGGGGAAATCGTGACGGCCAGGGCGCTCAACGACTATGTCATCGACATCCCCATGGCCGATTTCGAACGCTTCGACGTTCTCGTTGCCACCCATATGGACGGCGAGCGCCTCTTGCCCAGCGACAAGGGCCCGCTCTGGATCGTCTATCCGCGCGACGCACACACCGAACTACAGGACATCCGGTATGACTACCGCTGGGTCTGGCAACTCGTCGAGCTGGAGGTGAGATGACCCGGCGGCGGGACCTTGCGGCCTACTCAGTCGCCGGCATTGCCATCGTCGCCTTTGTCATCCTGCTCGCCTTTGCCCTGCTCAGGCTGGCCGAGACCGAAGCGGAAATGCGTCGCAATGAAGGTGACAACATGCTCTGGGCAATTTCGCGCACCCAGTCTGCGGCGCTTCTGCTCGATTCCTCCGTTTCGCGCCAGACCAGCATCCCCAACGCCGATGCGGAACTCGAAAGACGCTATAACGTGGTTCTGAGCAGACTCACTCTGCTCTCGGAGGGGCCGCAACTGCGCTACATGAAGGATTTGGGCCTCGATGACGAGATTGCGGCCACAACCAGGCAAATTAGGGCGCTGGAGCCCCGCATACTCGGCCTGTCCTTCGGCGACACAGAAACGGCCATTGCAATTCACCAAACCCTGGCGCCCCTGATCGAAGGTCTGGGCCGCGCCGGCAACCAATCCATGGTTCGGCAGTGGGAGGCCACCGGGGCCCGCGTCGATAGCCAGCGCGCGGCCATTGGTCAGGTTATCGTTTCGATCGTGGCCATCATTGCCCTGGGAATATTTCTGTCCCTCACCTTGCTGCGCGCCATGGCCGAGCGCCAACGTGCCGGGCATTTCCTGGCCCTCGAACGCGAAACTGCTGACCTTTATCGGGGATTTGTGACGCTGGTCTCTCATCAGTTCCGGACCCCGCTCGCCGTGATTGACTCGGCCATGCAGCGTATTCTGCGCAGTGGGCACACCATGTCGCGCCCCGAAATCGACCAGAGGGCCAGGCAAGTGCGTGCTGAAATCAAGGGGCTGACCAGCCTGCTTGATGCCACGCTCGATGTTGTCAGGCTGGAAGCGGGTCAGGTCGCCGCGAGGCCTGTTCAATGCGATATTGCTGACCTGGTCGAGCGGGTGAAAGCGCGTCAATTGGCGGAAACACCTGGCCGCATGCTGCGCGTCAGCTTTGGGGACGAAGTTCCACCTTTTCTGACGACCGATCCGGTTCTGGTCGAGCAGATCCTGACCAATCTGGTCTCAAACGCGGTCAAATACTCCCCCGAGACTGAACCTGTTTTGATGAATGTGACGGCCGAAAACCGTCAAATCCGCTTCACAGTCGAGGATCGTGGGGTTGGCGTCCCCGATGACGAACAGGACAAGTTGTTCAGTCGTTTCTTCCGCGCCAGCACGGCGCAGGGCCTGCCGGGGACCGGCGTAGGTCTGTCGACCTCGCACCAATTGGCGCACTTGCTGGGCGGCACGCTCGAATTTGTCAGCCATGCCGGTATCGGATCGATCTTCACGCTTCGGCTCCCCGATGAATGGGCCGGGCCCAAAGCGCAGTCCGACACAGTCCGGTCCGCTGCCTGAGGACAAGATCAGACTTCGATTTGGCTCAAGGTGATCGAAATTCTCATGGCCTGCTCATCAGCCGACCATGATGACGGCCCCGCGGCAATCAGGGCTGCTGCGCGATCACCGAAGCCGTTTTCCGGCTGGGGCGCTATTGCAGCACGGCATCGAACTTCAGGTCGATGCTCAGCGCATCTTCAGGGTCGGGGTTTTTGTGGCCGGCCTTGTCGACATTGGTCAGGACTCCTTCGACCCGCCCGGTGATCTCCAGCAAGGCGCCCACATACATGAAGCTTTCAAGGGTCAATGACAGTCCCGCATCGTCGTCAGCATAATAGAGGCGCAGGGGATTTGAATGCATGCCCATGCTGGCCTCTGCATGCGCGAACTCCCCGGTCAGCTCGCCCAGCCATTCGGCGCCCAGGCCCATTGCCCCCAGGCCGCGCTCACTCAGGTCATCCCCGATGATGTAGAGGGAAATATGCGCGTTGCCATAGTCCGATTGCTGGGCGAACACGACCAGCGCCACGGCCTCGCCATTGATGGTCCCGGTCACCGTTCCGCCTGGGGCAATGGCAAATGCGGGCATGCTGGCTACGAATAGACTGACAAAGGCTGTGGTCAATTTGCGCATGCGATCACGGTCCTTTGCGTCATGGGATGGATGCGTTAGTTGCCGACGGCAATAATCGCGCGCCCCAGCACCTCCTGCCGGCTCAGATCGAGAAACCGTACCTCGTATTGGCCCGGTTCAGTGGGAAGGGTGATGTCTGTTTCGGTTTCAGGGCCGACCGGATGAGCAGAAATCCAGGTGAAGTCAGGCGCATCGCTGGCGGCGAGCGTCACGCGCCGGTCAGCGTCCTCAGGTACGATGGTCCAGGAGACCGATATCGTTTCGCCCGGGGCGGCGCTGGCGGGAACGACTAGGCCCGCGCCATCGTCGAGCGGGGCGTCCGCGGCAACAACTTCCATCGGCGATGCGGCCAAAGTCTTGCTCCCTTCATCGAGCACATAGCGCACTTCGTAGAGTCCCGGTTCGGCCGGAGCCTGCAGCTCGACGTTGTCGTTGCCTTGCACCCGCTGGAAGGCCAGGTAATCTCCCTCTTCAGCCCCCGCCGGCACAATGGTGATCCAATCGCGCGGATTGATTGTTTCGCTCCAGGTCACCGTGAACGCGCTCTCCGCCCGCACGATCGCCGGCGCTGACACACTCTGCTCGGCCTCGATAACTTCCACAGGCGTTGAGGCGAGTGTCTTGCTGCCCTCATCGAGCACATAGCGCACTTCATATAGGCCGGGATCAGCAGGGGCCCTGATCTCGACGCTGTCGTCACCTTGCACGCGTTGAAAGGCGAGGTAGTCACCTTCATCAGCGCCCACCGGCACAATGGTGATCCAGTCGCGCGGATTGACCGTCTCGCCCCAGGTCACCGTGAACTCAGTACCAAAGGTGACGGAGGCAGGGGCTGAGACGGTCTGCTCGGCCTCGACAACTTCCACCGGCGTTGAGGCGAGCGTCTTGCTGCCCTCGTCGAGCACATAGCGCACCTCATATAGGCCGGGATCGGCAGGGGCCCTGATCTCGACGCTGTCGTCACCTTGAACCCGCTGAAAGGCAAGATAATCGCCTTCTTCGGCACCCACCGGCACAATGGTAATCCAGTCACGCGGATTGATTGTCTCGCCCCAGGTCACCGTGAACTCAGTACCAAAGGTGACGGAGGCAGGGGCTGAGACGGTCTGCTCGGCCTCGACAACTTCCACCGGCGTTGAGGCGAGCGTCTTGCTGCCCTCATCGAGCACATAGCGCACTTCATATAGGCCGGGATCGGCCGGGGCCCTGATCTCGACGCTGTCGTCGCCCTGCACGCGCTGGAAGGCGAGATAATCGCCTTCATCAGCACCCACCGGCACAATGGTGATCCAGTCGCGCGGATTGACCGTCTCGCCCCAGGTCACCGTGAACTCAGTACCAAAGGTGACGGAGGCAGGGGCAGAGACGGTCTGCTCGGCCTCGACAACTTCCACCGGCGTTGAGGCGAGCGTCTTGCTGCCCTCTTCGAGCACATAGCGCACTTCATATAGGCCGGGATCAGCAGGGGCCCTGATCTCGACGCTGTCGTCACCTTGAACCCGCTGAAAGGCAAGATAATCGCCTTCTTCGGCACCCACCGGCACAATGGTAATCCAGTCACGCGGATTGATTGTCTCGCCCCAGGTCACCGTGAATTCGGTCCCGAAGGTGACGGTCGCGGGCGCCGAAACGGTCTGCTCGGGCGCCTCTGGCTCCGGCTCCGGCTCCGGCTCCGGTTCAGGTTGGGGCTCCGGCTCCGGCGCCGTCTGAATGACCGCCTGCACCTGTGTCATGGCGTTGCGCAGCTCGTCGGCATCCTGCGCCGGCACAAATGTTCCGCCGGTATTTTCCGCGATACAGGAAAGCTGCCGCTGATCCTCACGCGCCACATCGAACCCGATGACATGGGTCGTGAAAGCAATGCCCTGTTGCTCAAGCTCGGCCGCAATCGAACAGGGATCGGCCTGACAAGACTCGATACCGTCCGAGATCAGCACGACCGTGGCCGGATTGTCCCGAAAGGAAAGGGTTTCGGCCGCCTCGACCACCGCGTCGGTCAGGGGCGTCTTGCCTCGCGGTATGATGCCATTGACGGTCGCCAGGAACGAATTTGCGTCCACCGGCCCCGGCGGGATCATCAGTTCGATATCACCGCAGTCGCCTTCGCGCCTGTGGCCATAGGCCATGAGCCCCAGATTGGTCGATTGCGGCCAGGTTTCAATCAGATCGGCCATGACCTCGCGGGCCGTCTCGATCTTGGCGATGCCATCGATCTGCCCCCACATCGAATTCGAGCCGTCATATACGATCATCACATCTTCAGCGGCAAAGGTCGTGACAGCCGAAAGGCCAATCAAGAGAGACAGAGCAATGGCAGCGTTCTTCATGCGTATGTCTTCCGAGCAAATGGGATAGGCGTGCCTGCGGCACAAAAGGTTCGTCGCGAAGGCTATGCGGGACCGGCGCATCTGTCCCCCTTCGTTCGAAGGGGAAGGAGGCGCCAAAGGGCACAGGCGAAATGCGGCATGCTCCCATGCGCGCGCGGCCCCGTCATTGATGCGAGACACAGCAAATCAAATCTGCTAATGCCATTAGTAATTGGATTTATGATTGCTAATGACGGGCACCAAGACATCATCATCGGTAGCGCGCGCCACGCGCCGGCCTGATCGTCGCGTGCGACGCGTCACAATGACCGATATCGCGCGAGAGGCGGGCTGTTCCCAGGCAACAGTGTCGTTCGTCATCAACAACGCGCCGGGCATCCGCTTGTCCGATGAAACGCGCCGTCGTGTCCTCGATGCCGCCCGGCGCCTGGGCTATAGCGTGCCGGCGGGCAAAGCCGACCCCAAGCAGCAGGCCGGAAAGCGCAACCGTCGGATTGGCTTTATTGTCGATCAGCTTGCGACCAGCCCGGAAGCGGTGCAGGCGATCGAAGGGCTGACGCAGGCGGCGCGGGCGCAAGGTGACCTGGTGTTTGTCGGCCAGAGCGACAATGACGCCGAGATCGAGTCCGCGCTGATCGATGCCTTTGTCGATCAAGGCGTTGCAGCGCTGGTCTATATGACCATTTTCACGCGCGAGGTGGACTTGCCGCTCGAGCTGAAAAGCCTCGATATCCCGGTCTACCTGCTCAACTGCTACGCTGCGGGTCTGGCCCGTCCGGCCGTAGTGCCCAGCGAGATTGCTGGCGGCCAGCGGGCCACGCATTATCTTGTCAGCAAGGGGCACCGGCGGGTCGCCACAATCACCGGCGAAATCTGGATGGAGGCGGCGCAGGACCGGCTCAAGGGCTATCGCCGCGCGCTGGCGACCGCCGATATTCCCTTCGATCAGGACCTGGTTTTCAATGGCGATTGGTCGGCCAGTGCCGGCTATGACGCCACGCGCAAGATCCTCGCTTTGTCCGAAAGGCCCACCGCCATCTTCTGCCAGAACGACCGCATGGCCATTGGCTGTTATGAGGCCTTGAAAGAAGCCGGCCTCGACATTCCGGGGGACATGTCGGTGATTGGCTATGACGACGAGGAAATTGCCCGTCACCTGCATCCGCGCCTGACCACAACGGTGCTGCCGCATCGCGCCATGGGGCAATGGGTGTTCGAACAGATGCTCGATGGCGTGGTCGAGGATCGCTATCCATTGACTAAGCTGGAATGTCCGCTGGTCGAGCGCGATTCCGTCGGCAGACCCCGTTAGGTAGCTAACCCTTTGGTGATGCTATTGAATCTCGCTCCACCAGTTCGCACTCGATCTTGAGTTTCTGCAGCCGCTCATCGGCGTCGATGCCATCGAAGCCGTCCAGCAACTGGCCCACCGCCCAGCGGGCCATTTCATCATGCGGCAGGACCATGGTCGAAAGCGGCGGATCCATGTTCGCGGCAATGTCCTCGTCGTCAAAACCGACAATCGACAGATCGCCGGGAACGGAAAGGCCCAGGCTGCGCGCCACTTCATAGCAGCCAATCGCCATGCGATCATTGAAACAGAAAATGGCGGTCGGCGGATTGGGTTGCGAGAGCAGCGCTAATGCGCGTTCGCGCCCGGCCCGTATGGTCCAGCCCCCCAGGGTGACCAGACTTTCGTCCACCGCGACCCCCCATTTTTCCATGGCCTGGCGGAAGCCCTGTTCGCGGTCGATGGCCGCCTCGACGATGTGTTCGCCCGCCAGATGGGCGATGCGCCTGTGTCCGGCGCGGAGCAGGGCGTCCGTCGCGGTGAAGCCCCCGACAATGTCGCCGGGCACCACTGAGGGGTGCTGCACCTTCTTTTCATAGCAATTGAGCAGCACCAGCGGGAGCTGCGAAAACGCTTCGGGAACAGTCACTTGCCGTGTGATCAGGGTGCAGTAGATCGCCCCGATGGCATTCTGGGCGACCAGCATGTCGAGCCCGGCCTGTTCAAGCGCCGGATCATTGCCGGTACAGAAAGTAGCGATGGTGACGTCCTGCAGCGCGGCCTCGTCCCGGGCCCCCTCGATGAACGGCGCGGCAAAGGGGGTGGTCGAGACTTCATCGATGAACAGACCCACCACACGCGTGCGCCCGGCCGGAACCGGGTGGGTCTTGCCCCGGCGATAGCCAAGCTGCTCTGCCGCTTCCTGCACGCGGCGGCGCGTGGCCTTGGATACACGGGCATTGGGCACGCCATTGAGCACCAGCGAAACCGTGGCCTGCGACACCCCGGCCAGTTCCGCCACCTCGTGCATGGTTGCGCGCTTTTCCAAATCACCGTCCCGCTCGGTTGTCCCCAGCCCCATTTAGGGCGATTTGCCCGGTTTTGACCACCAGCCAGAGCTGTCCTTGCACATTGCGATTTGGCTCTTGCCAAGGCCGATGGTTCGGCCCTATGGTGATAATAATATAACTAATACTGCTTAGGGTGGAGATTATGAACTTGGGTCGGGCAATGACATCCGAGGCGATCAGCGCGTCGCGCAACAGCCTGTCACTGGATGGCGTCTGGCAATTCCGGCATGAGGATGGGCCCTGGCGCCAGGCGCATGTGCCCCAGCCCTGGCAGGCCGAGTTTTCCGACCTGGTCGATACCTTCGGCCACGCCACCTACAAGCGCAGCTTCACCCTGCCTGCCGGCTGGGAAGATCGGGATCTGGCGCTGCATTTCGGTGCCGTCAGCTATGCCTGCGAGGTCTTCCTCAACGGCGAAAAGCTGGGCAGCCACGAAGGCGCCTTCCTGCCCTTCGAATTTGCCGTCGAAAACGCAAGGCTGCGGCCAACCAATGAAGTCGAGGTGCGGGTCACCATGCCCTCGGCCGACCAGTCCGCTTTCCCGGAATTTCCCTTCTCCGAAATCCCGCATGGCAAGATCTCCTGGTATGGCCGCATTGGCGGGCTGTGGCAGTCGGTCTCGCTGCTCGCCAGCGATGCCTGCCGCCTTGACCATGTGGTCATTGAGGCCGGCATGGATGGTGTGCTTAGGGCCGATCTCGCCTTCACCGCCGCGGCCAAGGGCCTGCCGGCCCAATTGGAGGTCCGCGACAGCGAAGGCGTCGTTGTCGCCTCCGCCGATCTGTCGGCGGCTGAATCGGTTGGCGTGACGCTCGAAGTGCCCGGCGTCAAGCTCTGGGATGTCGGCCAGCCCAACCTTTATACCCTTGCGGTAACCCTCGATGGCGGTGTCGATGTGGTCGAGCAAACCTTTGGCTTCCGCACCGTCACCACGGCCAATGGCCAGATCCTGCTCAACGGCAAGCCCGTCTATATGCGCGGCGCGCTGGACCAGGATTATTACCCCGATGGCATCTACACGCCGCCTTCCATCGAATTTCTCGAAGACCAGGCCAAAAAGGCCATCGAGCTGGGCCTCAATACGCTGCGCTGCCACATCAAGGTGCCGGACCCGCGCTATTATGATGTGGCCGACCGCTTTGGCCTGCTGGTCTGGACCGAAGTCCCCAATGTCCAGAGCTTCACCTCGGACTCGGCGCGGCGGATGCGCGAGACCATGGTGGGCATCCTCAATCGCGACCGCAACCACCCCTCTATCATCGCCTGGACGCTGATAAACGAGGATTGGGGCACCCGGCTGGTGGAAAATGCCGAACATCGCCAATGGCTCAAGGACAGCTATGACTGGCTCAAGGCCGAGGACACCACCCGCCTTGTTGTCGACAATTCGGCCTGTTTCCCGAACTTCCACGTCAAGACCGACCTCAACGACTATCACTATTACCGCTCGGTCCCGGAACGCCGGCAGGAATGGGACGACATCACCGCCCAGTTCGCCGCCGGCGCCGACTGGACCTTCTCGCCTTTGGGCGACGCCGAGCGCCGGGGCGACGAACCGCTGATCGTTTCCGAATTCGGCGTCTGGGGCCTGCCCGATCCAACCAAGCTGCGCAACGAGGACGGCTCGGAGCCGGACTGGTTCGAAACCGGTTCGCTCTGGGGTGACGGGGTGGCGCTGCCCCACGGCATCGAGCAGCGTTTCGGCGCGCTCGATATGGCCCGCACCTTCGGCAGCTTCGATGGTTTCATCGAGCAGGTGCAGTGGTACCAGTTCATGAACCTGCGCTACCAGATCGAGGAAATGCGCCGCTACCCCTCGATCATGGGCTACGTCATCACCGAACTGACGGACGTTCATTGGGAAGCCAACGGCCTTCTCGATATTGAGCGCAATCCACGCGTCTTCCACGATGTGTTTGCCACCATCAACGCCGATATCGTCATCGTGCCGCGCCCGGCGCGCTATTCGGCCTGGGCGGGCGAGGCGCTGCCGGTCGAACTCAAGATCGCCACCGGTGGCGGGTCGATCCCGAGCGGGGCAAAATTGAGCTGGACAGGCGATGTCAGCGGATCGCTCGCCGTGCCCGCGACCGGCCCGGTTTCGGTTGCAGATCTGGGAACCACCAGCCTCTCAATGCCGGTGGTTTCCGACAATACCACGCTGCGCCTTGACTTCATCCTCGAAGCCAACGGTGTGGTACTGGCGCGCAATAGCTGCGAGATCGCGCTTTACTCCCAGCGCGAGACGGCAGGGCTTTCCTCCATTGCAACTGCCGATCCCGATCTCGCCGCTTACGCCAGCGGCCTTGGCTATCCGCTCGTTCCGGCGGCCGAGGCCGACATTATCATCTGCCATGCGGTCGATGGCGCCGATGTCGAGGCCATCAAGGCCGGCGCGCGCTATGTGATCCTGGCCGATGGCAGCGTCGAGACCAACAAGAACCTGCGCACCGACATGCCCGATGGGGAATTGCCGCATCGCTCCATAGTGGCCGATGGCAAGCAGTTCCGCCCGAGCCTGGATCAGCATCTGCCCGGCATTGGCCTGGTCGAACGCGATGGCACTATCTGGCGCGGCGACTGGATTGCCGGTTTCTCCTGGGTGCGCCGCGAAGGCCATTTCGCCGCCATTCCGGGCGGCCCGCTCTTCGATCTCAGCTTTTCCGATGTGGTGCCACACCATCTGCTCACCGGGTTCCGGCCCTGGGAGTTCGGCAGCAACGTGATTGCCGGCATGGTTTGCGGCTGGGTCCACAAACCGGCGGCGATCATCGGTCAGAAGCGCGTCGGACGCGGCGGCGTGGTCGCCACCACCTTCCGGCTCACCCGCGAAGCGCCGGGCGCTGATCCGGTTGCTGCGGCCCTGTTCGATGCCCTGGTGGCAACCGCGGCCGACCTGCCGGTGGACGAGGGGAAAATCTAGCCAAGGCGAACTTCATCTCTCCCTGGATGGAGAGGTGAAGAACCGGGCGAGACGCGAAAACGCGCCGCCCAACCAAGGAGGAGAACAACATGGCCGATATCGTGCTCAAGGATGTGAGCAAATCCTATGGCGCCGTCGAGGTGCTCGAGCGGGTGAACATGCATATCCGCTCGGGCGAGTTCATCGTTTTCCTCGGCCCCTCGGGCTGCGGGAAGTCGACCCTGCTGCGGATGATTGCCGGGCTTGAAGCGGTCAACGCCGGCGAGATCCATATTGGCGAGCGCCGGGTGGACAATCTGCCGCCCAGTCAGCGCGGCGTGGCCATGGTGTTCCAGAACTACGCGCTTTACCCGCATATGAGCGTGCGCCAGAACATGAGCTTCGGGCTGGAAAATATCGGCACCGAGAAGGGCGAGATCGCCCGGCGCGTCGACGATGCGGCCCGCATGCTCGAGATCGGCGCGCTGCTCGATCGCCGCCCGGCCCAGCTTTCCGGCGGACAGCGCCAGCGTGTCGCCATTGGCCGAGCCATTGTGCGCGAGCCACAGGCCTTCCTGCTCGATGAACCGCTCTCCAATCTCGACGCGGGTCTGCGTGTCCGCACCAGGGTGGAACTGGCCCAGCTCCATCAGCGCATTGGCACGACGATGATTTTCGTCACCCACGACCAGACCGAAGCCATGACCCTGGCCAGCCGCATCGTGGTGATGAACAACCGCAAGGTCGAGCAGATCGGCACCCCCATGGAGGTCTATTCGCGCCCGGCCAGCCGGTTTGTGGCCGCCTTTGTCGGCTCGCCTTCGATGAACTTCATTCCCGTCACCGGCATCGAGACCGGCGCGGATGGTCTCAGGATCAACGTGGCGGGCGCACAACTCGCCACCACCATCCGCCAGCAGCCGAAAGACAAAGGTGAACTCACCCTGGGCGTTCGCCCGGAATCCCTGCGCGTGGCGCAGGATGGGGCCGGCGACATCACCGGACAGATTGCCCTGGTGGAGCGGCTGGGAGACCGCACGCTGGTGCACGTCACCCTCGCCGACGGCAGCAATGTCGTCGCCGAGGATGAAGGCAAGAGCACGCTCGCGGCCGGTGGCCCGGTGTCGCTCAAGGTGGACGGAACAGCCACCCATCTCTTCGACGCAGCCGGTCTGGCGTACCACGCGGACTAGGCGGCGGCGATTTCGGCCGGTGCGGCCAATGGCTCAATGCACCACATCGGCCGGCACATTTTTCGCATTGAGCTTTTTTGGGAGGAAAGCGACATGAACAAGACAATCAAGCGTCTTGCCCTGGTTTCCACGGCCCTGATGGCCCTGACATCGGCAGCTGCCGCCCAGCAGACCGTAGTCTGGTGGGATTTTCTGGCCGGCGGCGACGGCGTCCGCATGAAAGCACTGATCGACGCCTTCAACGAGGAGCATGCGGGCGAGATCACCATTGAAGGCACGACCCTGGAATGGGGCACACCCTTCTACACCAAGCTGCAGACCTCGGCCGCGATCGGCGAAGGCCCCGATATTGCCACCTATCACCTCAGCCGCATGCCGCTGGCTGTCGATAGCGGTACTTTGGCCGAGATCAGCGATGAGGATATGGCTTCGGTCGGCCTTTCGGACGACAGCTTCACCGCTGCCGCCGCCCAGGCTGCCAAGGTCGATGGCACCCGCTATGGCGTGCCCTTCGACCAGCACGGGCTGATCCTCTACTACAACAAGGAAATGCTTGGCGAAGCCGGGATGCTCGATGAAAACGGCATGCCCACCGGTCTCGACGGCATGGAGAATTTCGAGGCGGCGCTTGCCCAGTTCACCACCGAAGACGGGAAGTATGGTCTCTCCATGCCGACTGGCGACCGCTATCGTGCTGTCTATTCCTTCTTTGGCCAGCAGGGCGGCACCATGTTCGACGCCGAGGCGGGCGGGTTCTTCCCGACCGATGAAGACGTCAACAAGCTGGCGACTGCCACCGAGACAATGAAGCGCTGGGTGGACAATGGCTGGACCCCTGCCCAGATCGAAAGCCCGGCCGCGCTGGCCCAGTTCACCTCTGGCCAGGCCGCCTTCTTCATCATGGGCAATTGGGAAGTCCCGACCTTCACCGATCTCGCCGCCAAGGGCGAATTGTTCGAGTGGGGCGCGGTGGAATTGCCCGTGCTGTTCGATCAGCCGGCCGCCTGGTCGGATTCCCATGCCTTCGTCATCCCGGCCAATGGCGGCAAGGAAAACGATCCCGAAAAGCGTGCTGCGGTGATGGAAGTCATCGCCTGGATGGACAAGAACTCGCTCGACTGGGCAGGAGCCGGTCACATCCCAGCCTATAACGAGGTGCGCGAAAGCGAAGGCTTTGCTTCGATGAAGCCGCAGTCCGACTATGCCGGTTTCGCCGATACCGCCGTGTTCGATCCACGGACGGTGCTGGCCGGTCCCGCCGCCCCGCTCGGCGATGCCTGGTCCAACTTCATCAATCCGGCCACCACCGGCGAACTCGACCCGGCCGACGCCGCCATGGAAATGCGCGACGACCTCAACAGCCAGCTCTAGGGCTTGTGACCTCGGCCGGCGCCCACGGGTGCCGGCCACCAAACGGTTATTGCGGGAGGAGAACCGACATGATCCGCGACAAGCGCTCGGAATATCTGGCGGCCCTGATCCTGGTCGGGCCCTTCGTGGTCATTTATGGCCTGCTGTTCGTCTGGCCCACCATCCAGATGGTGATGCTCAGCTTTACAGACGCCCCCCTCATCGGGCCGGGAGACTGGGTCGGCATTGAGAACTATGTCGAAATCCTCACCCACCGCCTGTTCCACAATGCGACCTGGAACACAGCCTATTTCGTGCTGCTCACGGTCGTGCCCAACACGCTGGTGTCACTGGCCATTGCCATGGCGGTCAACCGGCTCAAGGGCTGGCAGCAAGGCTTCGTGATGGCCTGCTTCTTCCTGCCCTACATCCTGCCTGTCTCGGTGGTCTATCTCACCTGGAACTGGATCATCGACGTGCAATACGGCCTGGTCCAATACATCGTGCGTCCCTTCAATGGCGGGGAGCCGATGTCGCTGACCCGCACCATACCCTTCTTCATGCCGACCGTCGCCGTGGTCACCATCTGGTGGACGCTGGGCTTCAACGTGCTGCTGTTCATTGCCGGACTGCGCAACATTTCGCCCGAGATTTATGAAGCGGCCTCGCTCGACAGCGCCGGACGCTGGCGCCAGTTCCGCAAGATTACCTGGCCGCTGATCTGGCCGGTCACCGCGCTGGTGCTGACCATCCAGCTCATCGCCCAGCTCAAGATCTTCGATCAGGTCTATCTGTTCTCCATCGGCGGGCGACAGGACCCCACCATCGTGCTGGTCCAATATATCTACAAGCTGGCCTTCCAGCAGAACAAGGGCGGGGAGGGCGCCGCCGCCGCGACCCTGCTGTTCGCGATGATTATCATCCTGAGTGTCCTGCAATATCAGGCGCTGCGCGCAAGGGGGGAGAAATGAGCTCCGAAGCAATCACCCGCCCGGCCGAAAACGCCGCGCGCCTCAAGGGCGACCGCCTGATCGATTTCGGCGGGCTGGCCCTGACCATCGTGACACTCGGTTTTGCGCTGATGGCGATCTTCCCGGTCTATTGGGCCGTCGTCACCTCGTTCAAATCCGAAACCGAGGTGATCGCCTCGGGCATTGCCCTGTGGCCCTCGCGGATCAATACCGAGGCCTATGAGCATATCTGGACCAATACCAATATCGGCATCTGGTACATCAACTCCTTCGTTACCTCCGCACTCATCACCGCCGGCGTCATCGTCTCCTCGGCCGGCTGCGCCTATGCGCTCAGCCAACTCGATTTTCCCGGCCGGCGGCTGATCTATGTGCTGATCCTGGCCTGCTTCATGGTCCCCATGCAGGCATTGATCATCAATCATTTCGTGCTGATGGCGCAGTTCAAGCTGCTCAACAGCTGGGCGGGCATCATCCTGCCGCAACTGATCGTGCCGGTGACCATCATTGTCTACAAGCAGTTCTTCGACAATGTGCCGCGTGAGTTCCGCGAAGCCGCGCAGATGGACGGGGCCGGGCATTTCAAGACGCTGTTCCGCATCTACCTCCCCATGAACTGGGGCATTACCAGCGCGCTGGCGATCATCACCTTCATTGGCGCCTGGAACAGCTTCCTCTGGCCCTTCCTGGCGGCAACTGGCGAAGCGACCATGACAGTCCCGGTCGGCATCACCCAGGTCAAGGATGCCTATGGCATTGTCTATGCGCGGCAAATGGCCTCGGCCGTCATGGCGGGCCTGCCGGTGGCAGTGCTCTATCTCATCTTCCAGCGCCGGGTGACCCAGGCAATCATGCTCTCGGCAGGCGTCAAGGGGTGATGGCAGCGCCCGCTCGCTGCCTCAGGTGGCGGGCGGTTTGACTGATTGCGCAGACAAGGCTGCGGGCAAGGAGCCACGGACAACGACCGGCATCGGCACCAGATCGGGCTGGGCGTTCTCTTGCGGACCCAGCAACAGTTCGACGGCCCGGCGCCCCATATCTTCATGCGGCAGCCCAATGGTCGTCAGGCCGGGGCGCAGATAGGAGGCCAATTCGTCATTGTCGAAGGATACCAGGGCGACGTCCTCTGGAATTTTGAGGCCGGCTTCACCAAGCGCCTGGTAGGCACCGAAGGCCAGCCGGTCATTGAGGCACAATAGAGCCCGCGGGCGGCGGCTCTTGAGCAGCTTGCGCGTCAGCTCGTAACCGAAATTGGGCTCCCAGTTCCAGCAGCTCAACTCGGCCGAAAACTGCAGCCCTGCATCGGCCATTGCGTCGCGTATGCCCATGAATCGCCGTGCGATCGTTTCGGACCGGAACAGGCCCTCTTCCTGCTTCGCATTGTGACCGAGAAGGACAATGTCCTCCTCGATACCGCTGCCCACCAGCAGTTCCACGGCCTTGCGTCCGCCCTCATATTCGCCCGGCAGCACCGAATTGGGGAAGCGTGCGCTGGTGCCGTTGAGCATCACCACGGGCACATTGATCGCCAGGTCCGGTACAAACACCTCACGCGCGCGCATGGCCGCAAAGATCAGGCCATCCACCTGCCGGTCGAGAGCGGTTTCCACCGCCTGGATTTCCCGCGCCGGTTCGCCCCCGGTCTCGAGCACCAGCATCACATGCTTGGCCTCTTCGGCTGCCGACAGGGCACCCCGGATCAGGCCGCTCGCGAAGCGTGTGGTCGCCACATAGTCGGAGATGAAGGCAATGGAACGTGACTTGTCCGTGCGTAGCGCGCGCGCTGCCACGTTTGGGCGGTAGCCAAGGCTTGCAGCGGCGTCGTGCACCTTCTTGTGCGCCTCGGGCGACAGACGTGTGTCCGGCCGGCCCGTCAGGATCATCGAAGCCGCGGTCGTCGACAAACCGGCCAGACGCGCCACGTCCGCCAGTGTTACACGCTTTTTTCCCAACGCCTTCTGTTCCCCTCAACGGCCGGGTTGATCGCTTTTCGACTGGATAGCCATGCGACCCCCGCTTGACAAGCAATGCGCATCATAGCATGTGCTAAATGGATTTAGCAAAGCACCAATCCAGGCGTGTTTTGCAAAGACCTCGGAAAGGGGCTTGAGGAGTGGCATTCCATCTGCCGGATCATTGGGTGTGGGATTTCTGGCTCGCCGACGATGGCGAGAACTACCACATGTTCTATCTGCATGCGCCCAAATCGCTGGGCAATCCCGACTTGCGGCATCGCAATGCCCGCATTGGGCATGCCAGCTCGACCGATCTGCGCAGCTGGACCAATCACGGCCAGGTGTTTGACGCCGGCGCGCCTGGCAGCTTCGATGGCAGCGCCACCTGGACCGGCAGCGTGGTGCGCGGCCCCGACGGGCTCTGGCGCATGTTCTACACCGGCTCGCGTTTTCTCGCCCCCGACAGCTTCGCCAATATCGAATCAATCGGCGTGGCCACTTCGCCCGACCTGTTTGCCTGGACCAAGCAACCCGGCCAAATTTGCGTCGCAGATGAGCGCTACTACGAAACCCTGGGCGCCTCGTCCTGGCCTGAAGAAGCCTGGCGCGACCCTTGGGTGTTCTGGCGCCAGTCGGACCAGCGCTGGCACATGCTGGTCACCGCCCGCGGCAAGGATGGTACGGAACCTGATCGTGGGGTGATGGGCCATGCCACGTCTCCCGATCTCGTTCACTGGTCGGTCGAGCCGCCGCTGAGCGCATCCGGTTCCGGCTTTGCCCATCTCGAAGTGTTCCAGATCATCAGGATCGACGGCCAGAACCACATCGTCTTCTGTTGCGACGCCGCCAAGCTGTGCGGCCACAGGGCAGGGGGCGTGGGCGGGGTCTGGAGCCTGCCGGTGGGCGAAATGCCTGGACGGGTCGACTTTGCCGCTGCCCGCCTGCTGGTCGACGAACGGCTCTACGCTGGCAGGATCGCACAGGACCGGCAGGGCAGGCCCTGGCTTCTGGCGTTCAACAATGTCACCGCGGATGGCGCCTTCGAAGGCGGCATTTGCGACCCTCTCCCCATTAGCACCGGTGCCGACGGTTATCTTGAGGTCAGCCCGCAATGACGATTGAAGTACATGGCTCGGTCGAGCCCGGTTTCGAACCTGTCGCAGACGCATTTGCGGCTGCATTTGCCGAGCGCCCCACAATGGGCGGCGCCTTGCACGTCACCCTTGGCGGTCACAGCGTTATTGATCTCTGGGCCGGTATTGCCGATGAGCGCACAGGCCGCGTCTGGCTCCAGGATACCCCTTCGGTCGTTTTCTCCTGCACCAAGGGGCTGATGTCCATCCTGATCGCGCGTCTCGTGCAGGATGGGCTGCTCGACTACGACGCCCCGGTTGCCCGCTACTGGCCCGAATTCGCCCAGGCCGGCAAGGCGGATATCACGGTCGGTCAGGCGCTGGCGCATCGGGCCGGGCTCTCCGCCCCACGCGAGAACCTGACCGAGGATGACGTTGTCGACTGGGACCGCATGGTGGCTGTGCTGGCTGCACAGGAGCCGCTATGGCCCAACGGCACTGGCTACGCCTATCACGCATTGACCCATGGCTGGCTGACCGGAGAACTGGTCCGCCGGGTCACCGGCAAGTCGGCCGGCGCCTGGTTCGGTGAGGTGATCACTGGCCCCCTGGGTGCGGACGCCTGGATCGGTCTCCCCGACGCCTTGGCAGATCGTCCCGCCCATCTTCAGGTCAGCGCGCCGCTTTCCGCGTTGTGGGCCGATGAGGCCAGAAAGCCTGCCCCAAACTGGCCCTACAAGGCCATGACCTTGGGCAATGCTCTGCCCGCCGACCTTGTCACCGATGAGGGCGGCTTCAACCGCCAGCGCATTCGTGCCGCTGAAATTCCCGGCGCCGGCGGGGTGGCCACAGCCAAGGCATTGGCCATGATATGGTCGGCCACGGTGGTTCCCACAAAGGGCATCCGCCTGATCGATGATGCGGTGATCGCCACCGCCACCCGCACCCAGAGCGAGGGTGTCTCGGTGTTTGGCGGCGATCCGCCTTATTCCCGCTGGGGCTATGGCTTCCAGCTTGATTCCGAAGCGCGGCGCTATCTGGGCGATGGCTGCTTCGGGCATGATGGTGCAGGGGGGCAGGTTGGTTTTGCCGATCCCACGCGCCAGATCGGTTTCGGCTTCGTCACCAATTGGATGATGGGGCCGGAAGACCAGCGCGCGACCGGGATCATCTCGGCCCTGCGTCAGGTTCTCTAGTCGTCGCGCAGGGTACAAGGCCCATATTGACTCCGCTTTGTGCTCATGCGCTAAATCCATTTAGCAGACGGAAACATCCACTGCAGTCTTACCCTGGAGGAGGTAGTCGTGAGAAACACAACCCGCCACGCACTTCGCATTGCCGCCCTGAGCCTCAGCGTTGCCGCAACGGCCGGAACGGCCTTGGCCGCACCAAGCTGCGGCACTGAGCCGGTCGTGCTCAATTCCTATTTCGAAACCGGCTTCCCGCTGCCCACGCGGCTGGCCGAAGAGTTCACCAGGCAGTTCCCCAATGTCACCTTCGACATCAAGGAAGACCAGTTCGCCAACATGATGGAGAACTCGCCGCGCATCCTGTCCGAGGCCAATGCGCCCGACCTGATCCGTCTGCCCTCGCTGACCGATCTGGTAGCCAACGACCTGCTGCTCAATCTCGACACCTACTTCACCGAATTCGGCTGGGACGCATTCCCCGCCGGCCAATTGGTGCAGTTGCGCGTTGAAGAGGGTGGCCGTCCGCGCGGTACCGGTTCGCTCTATGCGATGGGCCTGAACTATTCCATGACCGGCGTCTTCTACAACAAGGAGCTGGCCGCCCAGCTCGGCATGACCGAGCCGCCCCAGACCCTGGCAGAGCTTGATGCGCTCATGGCCGCCGCCAAGGAAGCCGGCATCCAGCCGATCATGCAGTGGAACAAGGGCACCGCAGGCCTGGCCTTCCCGCTGCAGAACCTGATGGGCGCCTATGGGGCACCCGAGCCCATCAATGACTGGATCTTCCAGAAGGACGGCGCGACCATCAATACGCCCGACAATCTCGAGGCGGCCCAGCATCTCGATGGCTGGATCAAGGCGGGCTATTTCCCCTCCGACGCCAACGCCATCGAATATTTCCAGATGATGAGCCGCTATATCGGCGGCGAGGGTCTGTTCATGTTCAACGGCGACTGGGAGTCGGGCAATCTCGACGCCAACGCCGCCGGCAAGTTCGGCTTCTTCATCATGCCCAGCGTGGAAGAAGATGGCCGTCACGCCACCATGTCCGCCCCGCTGACCTTCGGCATTGCCGCCAACGCGGCAAACCCGGATTGTGCCGCCTTCTTCCTCGATTGGGTTGCCACCAATGAAGAGGCCCGCAAGATCAACGTCGCCGTCGGTGGTTCCAACCCCGGTGGTCCGACCGATCTGCCCATGCCTGCCGTTGAACCCGGCTCGGTGACCGAAGCCTCGCTGGCCGCTGGCCAGATCCTGGCCGAGGACAATGGTGCCATGGACTTTATCGCCAATGCGACCGGTGCCATCTTCGCTGCGGGCTGGACCCCCGAATTGCAGAAGATGGTGGGCGGACAGCAGACCCCCGAAGGCCTGCTTGAAGCCGTTCAGGAAGAATACGAGACCCAGCTTTCCCGCTAAGTCTGGGCCCCAACGCCCCTGAGCGGGCCGGAATGAAACATGACTGATATCAAGACGTCCCCTCCGGACGCTCAGCCAAAACCAGTGCGGCTCCCCCCATCTCGGGGGAGCCGCAAGACGCGGATGGCGGCCTGGCTCTTCGTCGCGCCGGCCTTCATTGCCTATGCAGCCTTCGTGCTCGCTCCGCTCTGCATGAGCATCTACTATTCCCTCCTGCGCTGGGATGGCATCGGCGAGGCGCAGTTCTACGGGCTGAGCAATTACGTGACCGTGCTGACCGACAGCGATCTGTTGCAGATCATCGGCAACGCCTTTCAGCTCGTCCTCTATTTCACGCTGATCCCGGTACTGCTCGGGCTGGCCGTGGCCGCTGCCATTCGCAGCCACATGGCCGGACGCTTCGGCACCATCACGCGCACGGTTCTCTTCCTGCCCCAGGTCATTCCGCTGGTTGCCGCCGGTATCGCCTGGAGCTGGATGTTTGCCTCCACGGGCCTGGTCAACCAGACCCTGAAGGCCATTGGCCTTTCAAGCTGGGCCCGCGGCTGGCTCGGCGATTTTGTCTGGGCGCTGCCTGCCGTCGGCATTATCGGCGCCTGGGTGCTGCTGGGGCTATGCACCATGCTGCTGGTCACCGGCATCACTAAGATCGACCCCAGCCTTTATGAAGCCGCCCGGCTCGATGGCGCGCGTCCCTGGCATGAATTCCGCTACATCACCCTGCCGGGCCTGCGCCAGGAGATCGGCGTGTGCATCACCGTGACCGTGATCGCTGCGCTCGCCAGTTTCGACATCGTCTATATCTCCACCCAGGGCGGGCCGGGGATCACCACCACCGTGCCCGGCCTTGAAATCTATCGCCTGGCCTTCGCCCACCGGCAGGTCGGCCTCGCCTCGGCGCTGGCCATTGTGCTGATGGTTCTGGTGCTGATCTCCATCGCTCCGGTGCAGTGGTTCACGCGGGACAAGAAATGAAGACCGCATCCCCCAATTCCCTGATCGCCCGCGGTCTGATCATCGTTCTGATGATCGTCACGCTCCTGCCGTTCCTGTCCATGCTCTCGGCCGCATTGGCGCCGCAGGGCACCTATCCCAATGGCCTGCAATGGCCGGCCGACCCGCAATGGGGCAATTTCGTCCGCGCTTTCGAAGTGGCCAGGATGGATCAGTTGCTGCTCTCGAGCACCCTGATCGTGCTCGGCGTGGTGCCTGTTTCCGTGCTGATTGCCACCATGGCCGGCTATGGCTTGGCCAAGCTCACGAGCAACAGATACAAATGGCTTTACCTGGTCTTCGTGTTCGGCCTCACGCTGCCCTTCGAAGCCGTCATCACCCCGCTTTACTACGAGGTGCGGGCGCTCGGCCTGCTCAACACGCGCTTTGCAATCATCTTGCCGCTGATCGGGCTCTACATGCCCTTCTCGGTCTATTGGATGCGTGCGCACTTCCTCAACGTGCCCCACGACCTGACCGAAGCCGCCCAGCTCGACGGCGCAACCCGCTGGAAGGAATTCTGGCTCGTGCAGGTGCCCCTGGCGCGTCCGGCCATCATGTCGCTGACCATCCTGCTGTTCCTCTGGACCTGGAACCAGTTCCTGCTGCCGGTCGTGTTGGTGCAGGACCCGATGCAGCGCACCATGGCTGGTGCCCTGGGCGCCTTCCAGGGGCAGTGGGGCACCGATATTCCGTTGCTCTGTGCCGGCTCGCTTCTCATTCTGGCGCCGACCGTGGCGTTGTTCCTCGTCTTCCAGCGCCAGTTCGTCGCTGCCCTCATGCAGGGCGCGGTGAAGGGCTAACAGGAGTCCACCAAAAATGTCAGGTCTCACTCTGCGGTCTGTCCGCAAGAACTACGGCGACGTGCCGGTCATCAAGGGCGTCGATCTCGATATCGCCCATGGCGAATTTGTGGTCTTTGTCGGCCCCTCGGGTTGTGGCAAATCCACCCTGCTGCGCATGATCGCCGGGCTTGAGGACATCACCGGTGGTGAAGTCTCCATCGGCGACCGCGTGGTCAACGATGTCGAGCCGCGTGATCGTGGCGTGGCCATGGTGTTCCAGTCCTACGCGCTCTATCCGCATATGAGCGTTTACGACAATGTGGGCTTCGGCCTCAAACTGGCCGGCACCCCCAAGGCGGTTCGCGATGCCAAAATCCGCGATGCCGCCAAAGTGCTGCAGATGGAGCATCTGCTCGATCGCCGCCCGGCCCAGCTCTCCGGCGGCCAGCGCCAGCGCGTCGCCATCGGCCGTGCCATTGTGCGCGAACCCGATGTGTTCTTGTTCGACGAACCGCTTTCCAATCTGGATGCTGCCCTGCGCGGCGACATGCGCATGGAACTGGCCCGGCTCCATAACGACCTGGGCGCCACCATGATCTACGTCACCCACGATCAGATCGAAGCAATGACCCTGGCCGACAAGATCGTCGTGCTCGATGCCGGCATGGTCCAGCAGGTCGGTTCGCCTCTTGAGCTCTATAACAACCCAGCCAATCTCTTCGTCGCCGGCTTCATAGGCTCGCCCAAGATGAACATCTTGCAGGCTGCGGTGGTGGCGGGGGCAGATGGTCCGGTGCTGCAGACTGAAATGGCCGGAGGTGGTCTGGCCTGGTGTCCGGCGCCTGAAGGCTTGCCTGTTGGTGGCAAGGTCTCTGTTGGTCTGCGGCCCCATGCCCTGGCGCGCGATCCTGCGGGTCCGGTCACCGGCGAGGTGCGGCTTGTGGAGCGGCTTGGCAACGAAACCCTGGTGCGTCTTGCACTGCCCTCCGGGCAGGAAATCACTGCGGCTCTGGCCGGCCAGGAGCAGATCGAGCCCAGGCAGCACATTGCGCTCGGCTTTGGTCAGGCCGACCTGCTGCTCTTTGGCGAAGATGGCCAGCGGCTGACAGCCTGATCCCCCGACGCGCCGGTTGCCCCGCCCACAGGGCAACCGGCTCGCGCAGGCGCTAGCAGGCGCAATAAATATCGTAGAGCGTCACCAGCACCCGGCGCACATCATTTGACGCCAGCGTATAGTTGATCTGCTGGCCCTCGCGACGCGTGCTGACCAGGCCCCAGGCGCGCAATTTGGACAGATGCTGGGACAGCGGAGACTGGCCCAGATCGACGCGCTCGGCCAGATCACTGACATTGAGCTCCTTGTCGAGCAGGTTGCACAGGATCAGCAGCCGCTTCGGATTGGCCATCGCCGTCAGGAGCTGGGATGCCCGTTCGGCATTCTGCTCCATCTTCTCCATTTCCATCTTGATCATATTAGAGATCTCGTATATACGAATATTCGTCTAAAGGACTTATCGCTCTTTTTCGGGCGGTTTTCAAGGAGTTTGAGATGCGCATCAATCTTGGGTCTGCCGACCGTATCGCTCGAATCATTCTGGGCCTCCTGCTTGTCGTCCTGGCCTTTGTACCGGCCCTGCCGCTCGCTGCGTCCCCCGTTTTGCAATGGGGTGCCGTGATCATTGGTGCCGTTTTGATCGTCACCGCCCTGGTGCGCTTCTGTCCGCTCTATGCCCTTTTTGGTCTCTCAACCCGCAAGGTTTCCCATTGATGACTGAGTTTACCCCAGTGGCGTCGCTGTTCGGCGGCGCCCTGATCGGCTTGTCTGCCGTTCTTCTCATGGCCTTTCACGGCCGCATCGCCGGCATGACCGGCATATTGTCCGGCCTGTTGCCGCCCATGTCCAGTGATTGGGCCTGGCGCGCAGCCTTTGTCGCAGGCGCTATTGTGGCGCCCATACTCATTCTGGGCGTGTCCGAAACCGCCATTGGCTATCAAAGCCCCGTGCCCATGCCCTGGGTCATCATCAGCGGCTTGATTGTGGGCGGCGGTGTCTATTTCAGCTCCGGCTGCACCTCGGGCCACGGCGTCTGCGGCATGGCGCGTCTCTCGCCACGCTCGCTGGCCGCCACCGCCACCTTCATGGTCGCGGCCTTCCTCACTGTCTTTGTCATTCGCCATCTCCTCGGGGGCTTCTGATGCAGCGCACACTTCTCGCCGGCATGATCGGCCTCGTCTTCGGCGCCGGCATTGCCCTCTCGGGCATGGCCAATCCCGCCAAGGTTCTCAATTTCTTCGATCTGGCAGGAACCTGGGATCCCTCCCTGGCCTTCGTCATGGGCGGTGCATTGCTGGTGACGGCCATCGGCTATCGGTTCGTTCTCAAGCGCGACAAGCCCGTTCTCGAGGCCCGGTTCCACCTGCCCACCAGCCGCAAGCTCGACCTGCCACTGCTCGGCGGTTCCGCAGTCTTTGGCATCGGCTGGGGCATTTCCGGCTTCTGCCCCGGCGGCGCCATTCCGGCCCTGGGACTGGGTGAAGTCTCCGCCTGGGCCTTTGTTGGCGCCATGCTCGCCGGCATCTTCGCCGCCCGCACCATCCGCGTCGCGCTCGAACAGCGCGCCACGCAAAACGCGTGAGTTCAACTCAAGGAGTTCGTCATGAGCACCATTCCGTTCACCCCCGATCTCTCGGTCAAGCCGGAGGTCACCGCCTTCTTCGATGCGCCGACCAACACCATCTCCTATGTCGTCAAGGATCCCAATTCGGCATCCTGTGCCGTCATCGACTCGGTCATGGACATCGACTACGCCGCCGGCCGCATCACCTATGATGGCGCCGACAAGATCATCGCCTTCATCGAGCAGAACAATCTCAAGCTCGAATGGTTGATCGAAACCCATGTCCATGCCGACCACCTCTCGGCTGCGCCCTATATCCAGTCCAGGCTGGGCGGTAAGCTGGGCATTGGCGAGAACATCACCATCGTCCAGGACACCTTTGGCAAGATCTTCAATGAAGGCACTGAATTCCAGCGCGATGGCAGCCAGTTCGACCGCCTGTTCACCGATGGCGACAGCTACCAGATTGGCGGCCTGACCGCCTATGTCATGCACACGCCGGGGCACACCCCCGCCTGCATGACCCATGTGGTGGGCGATGCCGCTTTTGTCGGCGACACCCTGTTCATGCCCGATGGCGGCTCGGCCCGCGCCGACTTCCCCGGTGGCGACGCGCGCACCCTCTACCGCTCGATCCAGCGGGTGCTGGCCCTGCCGCGTGAGACGCGCCTGTTCATGTGCCACGACTATGGTCCGAACGGCCGGGATATCCAGTGGGAAACCAGCGTCGGCGACGAGATCGACCACAACATCCATGTCGGCAAGGGCACGGACGAGGACACCTTCGTCAAGATGCGCGAAGAGCGCGACGCCACCCTGGCCATGCCCAAGCTGATCATCCCTTCGCTGCAGGTCAACATGCGCGCCGGCCAGCTTCCCCCCAAGGACGAGAGTGGCAAGAGCTTCCTCAAGGTCCCCCTCAACGGTCTGTAGGCGCACCCCCAAAACTGCGCGCAGGCCGGCTCCTCCTCCCGACCGCAACCGGGGGGAGGGGCACACCCCAGGATGTCACCCCATGTTTCCCTTTTTCAAATCACGAGCCAACACCATGAATGTCCGCAAGCTTGACGACAATTTTTCCGTAACCGGCCAGATCACACCCGAGCAGGTCAAGGCCGTCTCCGAGGCCGGCTACAAGTCCATTGTCTGCGCCCGCCCCGACAATGAGGAATTCGGCCAGCCCAGCTTTGACGAGGTCGCCCGCGCCGCCGAGGCCGAGGGCATCCAGATCGTCCATATCCCGGTCTCGGGCCCTCTGGGCGAAGGCCAGATCATTCGCTTTCACGACGCCTGGGAGAACATGCCCAAGCCCGTTCTCGGTTACTGCCGCTCCGGCGCCCGCGCGGGCAGCCTCTATGCCACGCTGACCCGCTGAACCTCCTTGCATCGGCCCTTGCCCGCCTGACGGCGGGTCGTGGGCAACCGGACCGACCATGAACATCAAGACCTACTTCCCGATCCTCGACTGGGGCAGCCGCTACAATCGCCAGACCCTGACCAGCGATCTGATTGCCGCGATCATCGTCACCATCATGTTGATCCCGCAATCGCTGGCCTATGCCCTTCTGGCCGGCCTGCCGCCCGAGGTGGGTCTTTATGCGTCCATCCTGCCGCTGATCGCCTATGCCATTTTCGGCACCTCATCGGCGCTGGCGGTCGGGCCGGTTGCCGTGGTGTCCCTGATGACGGCGACGGCGGTTGGCCGCCTGGCCGCCGAGGGCTCGGCAGACTATGCCAGTGCCGCCATCATCCTGGCCCTGCTCTCGGGCGTCATGCTGACGCTGATGGGGCTTTTCCGGCTTGGCTTTATCGCCAATTTCCTGTCCCACCCTGTCATCTCCGGCTTCATCACCGCCTCGGGTATCATCATTGCCACCTCCCAGATTGGTGGCCTCCTCGGCATCAGAACCGAAGGGCACGCCATGCCCGAACTGGTGATGTCGATCCTGGGCAATATCGGTCAGGTCAATGTCTACACCTTGGCCGTTGGCGTGGTGGCGGTCGCCCTGCTGCTCTGGATCCGGCTTGACCTCAAGAACTGGCTGGCCCGCTTTGGCGTGCCCAAGGGCGTTGCCACCATCATCGTCCGCGCCGGTCCGGTGCTGGTGGTCTTCCTCACCATGGCCTGGTCGGTCGGCATGGATCTGGGTGCCAAAGGCGTGTCCCTGGTGGGCCAGGTGCCGCAGGGCCTGCCCATGCTGTCCTTGCCCGGCTTCAACCTCGACACCATCCAGCAATTGGCCGTGCCCGCGCTGATTATCTCGATTGTCGGCTTTGTCGAATCCATCTCAGTCGCCCAGACCCTGGCCGCCAAGCGCCGCGAACGCATCTCGCCCAACCAGGAACTGATTGGTCTGGGCGCCTCGAACATCGCCGCTGGCCTGGGTGGCGGCTATCCGGTCACTGGTGGCTTCGCCCGCTCCGTGGTCAATTTCGACGCCGGCGCGGCAACCCCGGCCGCCGGAGCCTTCACCGCCATCGGCATTGCCGCGGCAACCCTGCTGCTCACCCCGTTCCTCGCCATCCTCCCCAAGGCGACCCTGTCGGCAACCATCGTCATCGCCGTCCTGACCCTGGTGGATTTCTCGATCCTCAAGCGCGCCTGGTCCTATTCTAAGGCCGATTTCGCGGCCGTCGCCTTTACCCTTGCCGGCACGCTGCTGCTGGGCGTTGAGGTCGGCATTTCGCTTGGCGTCGGGGCCTCCATCCTCATCTTCCTTTATCGCTCGTCCCAGCCGCACGCCGCCATTGTCGGCCAGGTGCCGGGCACCGAGCACTATCGCAACATCAAGCGCCACCAGGTCGATACCGTGCCGGGCGTCCTGTCCATCCGTGTCGATGAAAGCCTCTATTTCGCCAATACACGTTACCTTGAGGACCTGGTCATCAACCAGGCCACCGCCAATCCCGGCCTCACCGACGTCGTGCTGATGTGTTCGGCCGTGAACACAATCGACATGTCCGCCCTCGAAAGCCTGGAAGCCATCGAACATCGCCTGGCTGATCTCGGCGTCCGCCTGCACCTCTCCGAGGTCAAGGGTCCGGTCATGGACAAGCTCAAGCACACCGATTTCCTGGCCCATCTCTCGGGCAGCGTGCATCTGAGCCAGCATCAGGCAATCACGGCCATTCTGGCTGCGCGCGACCCTTCCGCGCCCCCAACCGATCCTGCCCTGCGTGCCGCCCAGTAAGCTGCCCCTCAAGCTGCAGGCGGATGGTGCCAGGGCTGACCCGAACTTTGTGCACTTGCGGGAGATGACGTGGCCGGCGCTTTGGCGCTAGGTTAGCCCTGCAGGCAAGCAAACATGCACCTGCGAGGGAGGCAGGGTGGCGGTGCAGCGCAGAGTGAGATGGCATCTTGGCCTTGCGGGCGCCGTCCTGGTATGCGGCCTTGCCATGGCTGCCTATCTTCTGGCCCACGAGGCCGGGATGGATCGGCTCGCAGGGCAGTTGCGCGACCGGCTCACCTTGTCGCAGCGGGCCGTTGAAAGCGAAATCGAGCGCTTCGCTTATCTCCCCCAGGTGCTGGGCGAGGATAACCGCGTGCTCGGGCTTCTGGCCCAGCCCTCCGCAGACCGCGTGGACCAGGTCAATGCCTATCTGACCAGCGTCGCCGAGCATGCCCAGGCCGATGTCGTCTATCTGATTGACCGGAATGGATTGACGCTGGCTGCGTCGAACTGGGCCACGCCAAGCTCCTTTGTGGGGCACAATTACGATTTTCGCCCCTATTTTACCGATGCGCTCGAGCGGGGTCGGGGCGCCTATTACGCGGTGGGCGTGACCACTGGCGTGCCGGGCTATTTCCTCTCCAGCCGCATCGATGGGCCGGACGGGCCGCTTGGCGTGGCGGTCGTCAAGGTCGACATGTCCCCGCTCGAACGCGTCTGGGCAGAGGCGGGTGAAATGACGGGCGTAGCCGACAGCGCGGGCATCGTGTTTTTGAGCGGTGTGCCCAATTGGCGCTATCGCCCACTCTATACCCTCGATCAGACCGATACGTCCCGGATCCAGGCAGAGCGCCGCTATGACGGCAATGACGTGTTTTCCCGTGTCCCCTTGGTCGACGCGCTTGAGACGTCAGGTCTGACATCCGTGAGCCAGGAGGGGCTGCCGCGCCTGGCGATGAGCACCGCCCTGATCGCCCCAAAGGGGTGGCGATTATTCAGCGCCTTGCCCTCGGCGCCCGTTCGGGATCAGGCGCAATTGGTGGCCGGGGTGGTGGGTCTCCTGACCCTCGTCTGCCTGCTGCTGGGGCTCTATGGCTACCAGCGGCGGCAGCTAACCCGCTGGAAGCTTGAGCAGAATACGGTGTTGGAGCGTCGCGTTGCCGAACGCACCGGTGCACTGGCCCGTGAGGTCGAAGAGCGAAAGCGCGCGGAAGAAGAATTGCGCCATACCCAGGATAGTCTGATCCATGCAGCCAAGCTGGCCGCTTTGGGACGCATGTCGGCCGCCATCGTCCACGAGGTGAGCCAGCCTCTCTCGGCGCTGGACAACACGCTTGCGGCGGCCAGCCTGCATGCCCGCAACCAGAACACCGAACAGTCCACGGCCTCCATTCAGGCCGGCCGCGATCTCCTCAAGAGAATGCAGCGCACCATCAAGAACCTCAGGACCTTTTCCTCGCGCGCCAAAAGCCTGCCCAGCGAGCCCATCGCCCTTGAGCAGTCCATTGCCGAAGCACTCGACATCGTCGCGCCGCGGGCCAGGGAGCGGGGCGTCACAGCCGTGCTGGAAAGCGTGGACACGGCGATCATGGCGGCCGTGAATGCAGTGCGCATCGAGCAGGTCTTCATCAATCTTCTGATCAACGCCATTGATGCGACGGCCAGCATGGGCAACTCCCAAGTCTCCGTCAGGCTGCGGCAGTCCGGAGATATGGCGTTGGTGGAATTTTGTGACGCCGGCCCCGGCATCCCCGACGACATTGCCGACCAGATCACGGAACCGTTCTTCACCACCAAGGCTACCGGCGAGGGTCTGGGCCTGGGCCTCTCCATCTCCCGGGCAATTCTTGAAGATTACAAAGGAACTCTGGCCTTTTCATCGGCGCCGGGCGGCGGGACATGCGCCACGGTTTCCCTGCCGCTGGCGACCCGGCAGTCCAGGCTAGAGCCAGCAAAATGACGCGCGGCCGGATCGTATTTGTCGATGATGAGCCGGATCTGTGTGCCGCCGCGGCAGACTGGCTCGATGCCAGCGGTTTTGAGGTCGAGGTCTTCACGGATCCAAGACAGGCACTGCGCAGCTTAGACAGCGCAGCCTGCGATTGCATGGTTTCGGATATGCGTATGCCCGGTCTTTCCGGCCTGGACCTGCTGCGCGATATCCGCGAGCGCGACCCGGACCTGCCCGTGGTGCTGCTGACCGGTCATGCAGATGTGCCCTTGGCGGTGGAGGCCATTCAGGCCGGTGCCTACCATTTCCTCGAGAAGCCCTATGATGCCGAACAACTGGTCTCCATTCTCGACAATGGCGTCGAACGGCGGCGGCTGAAGCGGGAAATCCAGCGCCTGCAGCGCGGGGCCGAGGATCTGGATGCCAGGCTGATTGGCATTTCGCCCGTCATGGCAACCGTTCGTCGTTCGGTGCAGCGTCTGGCGGACATCGACGTGGACGTCCTGATCACTGGCGAGACCGGCACGGGCAAGGAAGTTGTTGCCCGCGCACTTCATGATTTCGGCCACCGCCGCGCCGGGCCGTTCGTAGCCATCAACTGCGCGGCCGTCCCGGAGACGATTTTCGAAAGCGAAATCTTCGGGCATGAGCGGGGCGCCTTTACGGGTGCACAGACTTCGCGGCAGGGCCGCATCGCCCATGCTGCAGGGGGAACGGTGTTCCTCGACGAGATCGAATCCATGCCCCTTGCGCTACAGGCCAAGGTGCTGCGGATCATCCAGGAGCGCATGGTCGAGCCGATCGGGTCCAACCGGCAAGTTCCGGTTGATGTCCGTTTCATCGCCGCGACCAAGGTTGATCTCAAGGCAGAAAGCGAGGCCGGACGCTTCCGGTCCGATCTTTACTTCCGATTGTCCACCATTGACCTGCCGCTTCCTCCACTGCGCGACCGGCCCGAGGATATTCCGCTGCTCTACGCCGTCTTTGCGCGCCGCGCGGCCGAGCGATACGGTCTTGGCTTCAAGGAATTGCCGCCGGATCTCAGTCTGGACCTGTCGCAGCAGCGCTGGCCGGGCAATGTGCGCGAACTCAAATCCTATGCCGAGCGTGCGGTGATCGGGCTCGAGGCTCCGGCCCTGCAGCCGGCGGTGCCGGGGAACCTTCCCGAACTGGTGGCCGCCTATGAGGCCAGGGTCATTGCCGCCACGCTTGAGGCAACCGGGGGCGCCACAGCCGAGGCCGCCGAGCGCCTGGGTGTGCCGCGCCGCACGCTCAACGAGAAAATCGCCAAATACGGACTTCGCCCCGAGCCGGAGCTTGGCGAAACTTCGCCAGGCTAACAGCGCCGCTGGCATGTTTCCGCCCGGGTGCGCTCAGAAAGAGCAATACTTTCAAGGCTGCCGGCTTGGCACGGGGCTTGCTCTTATCTGGGTGGTACGCCGCAATGACCGGCGACCACCAAACCTATTGGGAGGAAATCGATGACGAATATGATGACGCGCCTGGGCGCGGCAGCCCTGCTTTGCACCGCCCTTGCCACGCCAGCCGTTCATGGCCAGGAATTCATCAACGTCCTGACCGGTGGCACATCGGGCGTCTATTACCCGCTTGGCGTTGCGCTCAGCGAAATCTACGGCGACGGGATCGAAGGCTCGCGCACCCAGGTGCAATCGACCAAGGCTTCGGTCGAAAACCTCAACCTTCTGGCCCAGGGGCGCGGGGAGATCGCCTTCGCCCTTGGTGACTCAGTGGCCTTGGCCTGGGCAGGCAATGCAGAAGCTGGCTTCCCGCAACGCCTCGAAGGCCTGCGGGCCATTGCGGCCATCTATCCAAACTATGTGCAGATCGTTGCCGATGCGCAGTCCGGCATCGTCACGCTCGAAGACTTGCCGGGCAAATCCATGTCAGTGGGCGCGCCTGCCTCGGGCACCGAACTCAATGCCCGTGCCATCTTCCAGGCCGCAGGCCTCAGCTACGAAGATCTTGGACGCGTTGAATACCTGCCCTATGCGGAATCTGCCGAGCTGATCAAGAACCGTCAGCTCGAATCCACCCTGCAGTCCGCAGGACTGGGCGTGGCCTTCATTCAGGATCTGACCGCCACCCACGAGATCAACATCGTGGCCATTCCGGCCGAGACGGTCGTGCAGATCGGCGACCCCTATGTTCCGGCAATCATTCCGGCCGGCACCTATAGCGGCCAGGATGAAGATGTGCCCACCGCGGCCATCGGCAATGTCCTGGTGTCCCATGAGGGCGTGAGCGAGGAAACCGCCTACCAGATGACCAAGCTGCTCTTCGAAAATCTCGACCGCATGCGGGCAGCGCACAGCGCTGCTGAAAGCATCGACATCAACGCCGCGATCAAGGGACTGCCCATTCCGCTGCATCCGGGTGCCGAGCGCTACTACCGCGAACAAGGCATTATTCAATAGTGCCCACAGGGCCCGCCACGCACGTCGGCGGGCCCACACCTTGCTCTTCTGGGAGGAAAGAGACCTATGACCCAACCCGGTGACATTGGGGCCGACACCCTGGCCCATCAATCCGATGAGGATTTTTCCGAGGGCCTGCCGCCGGGCTTCGGCCCGGGCATTTCGGGCAGCATCGCCTTTGGCACGGCCATTGCCTTTGCCCTGTTTACGCTCTGGACCGCCGCCTATGGCGCCCTGCCGAGCCAGGTGGTGCGTGCCATGCATGTGGGCTTCCTGCTCCTGTTGACCTTTGGTCTGGTGGCCAATCTGGTGGCCAAGACGGCACCGGCCAAGGCTTTTTTCTGGGCATTGGGCATCGCCGGATTTCTCACCGGCATCTACAATTGGGTTTTCTATGCGGACCTGATCCGCCGCACCGGCTTCCTGACCACTTGGGACCTGGTTGTCGGCACGTCTGCCGTCGTGCTCGTTTTTGAAGCGGCGCGCCGTATCCTGGGATGGCCGCTCGCCCTTATCGCGGGCATTTTTCTCGCCTATTGCTTTTTCGGGCAACACCTGCCCGCGCCGCTGATCCATCGTGGCTACGATTTCGAACTGATCGTGGAGCATTTCGGCTTCGGCACCGAAGGCATTTACGGCACGCCGATCTATGTGTCGGCCGCCTATATCTTCATTTTCGTGGTCTTTGCCGCCTTTCTCGAACGTGCGGGCATGCTCAAGCTCTTCAACGACTTCGCCCTCGGCCTGGTCGGCGGCACGCGGGGCGGCCCGGCGCAGGTGGCGGTCCTGTCCTCGGCGCTCATGGGGACCATTTCCGGCTCCGGCGTCGCCAATGTCGTGGCCTCCGGGCAGTTCACCATCCCGCTGATGAAACGCTTCGGCTACCGTCCTGCCTTTGCCGGCGGTGTCGAGGCCACTGCCTCGATGGGCGGGCAGATCATGCCGCCCGTCATGGGCGCCGTGGCCTTCATCATGGCCGAAACGCTCAACGTTCCTTATGCCGCGATCGTACAGGCTGCCATTGTGCCGGCCTTGCTCTACTTTGCCGTCTGTTTCTGGATGGTGCGCCTGGAAGCCGGAAGGCTCGGGCTCAAGGGTCTGCCCAAGGACAAGCTTCCCAATCCCTGGCAGGCGGTCAAGGAACAATGGCCCTTGATCCTGCCTCTTGCTGCGCTGATCTATCTGCTCCTGGCGGGCTATACGCCCGTGTTTGCCGGCACGATGGGTCTGGCGCTGGTCGTGGTGCTGATCCTGGGCACGCCGCTGGCGGCCCGTATCGGCCCAATGGCCTTCCGCGTGGTGTTCTGGATCGCGCTGGGTCTGGCAGCCGCCTCATTCGCCTGGGTGGGTGTCAATCTGCTGTTTGCCGTGATCCTTGGATTGATCGTGGCCTGCGCCTTCTTGAAGGGCGGCCGGGAAACCCTGGTCATCTGCCGCGATGCGCTGGCCCAGGGCGCGCGCAATGCCCTGCCGGTGGGCGTGGCCTGTGCGGTGGTGGGCGTGGTGATCGGCACCCTGACGCTCACCGGCATTGCCTCCACCTTCATCAGCGCCATCATCAGCATCGGGGAAAGCAATCTCTTCCTCTCGCTCGTCCTGACCATGCTGACCTGCCTGGTACTGGGCATGGGCATTCCCACCATCCCCAACTACATCATCACCTCCTCGCTGGCGGGGCCGGCCTTGCTTGAGCTGGGCGTGCCCCTGCTGGTCAGCCATATGTTCGTCTTCTATTTCGGCATCATGGCTGACCTCACCCCGCCGGTCGCCTTGGCCTGCTTTGCGGCAGCCCCCATCGCCAAGTCGAGCGGGCTCAAGATCTCGCTCAATGCCATCAAGCTGGCGGCGGCAGGGTTTGTGATCCCCTTCATGGCTGTGTTCACGCCGTCCCTGATGCTGCAGGACGGTGGCTGGATGGCTGACGCGTTTGGCTACCCGGTGGAGGTCGCCTATGTGATCTTCAAGGCCTGTGTGGGTATCGGGCTGACCGGCGTTGGCCTGATCGGCTTCCTCTTCGTTCGGGCCGGCGTGCTGGAACGCATTGCCTTCCTTGCCGCCGGCATAACGCTGATCCTGGCCCTGCCGCTGACCGACGAAATCGGCTTCGCCCTGGGACTTGCCCTTGTCGGTTTGCAGGTCTGGCGGCTGCGCAAGGAGCGTCCAAGTGTCGGGGACCTGCCGGCATGAGCCTGTGTATCGCCGCAAGCGGGAAGCTCATCGTGCTTGCGGCGACCGCTTTTTCGCTCAACTGGACCCATTCGGTCGAAAAGACCGTCTGGTCCGAAAACTGGATTGTCGAGGGGGGCGCCCTAAGGGTCGTGCAAGCAAGTGTGGAGGGATCCGGCGCCGGGATCGACCTTCCTGACAATGCGGTCCGGCAAGGCGAAAGCTGGGTCTATACGCCTGACCTCGCGCCGGTGGAGAAGCTTACTCTCGCGGCATCTGGCGTTACCGCTTCACCCTGGACCCTTTGCGCCGGGGAGACCTGCCTGGAGCTGGGGACCGTGTCGGCAGATCCGATCAGGATTTGGGTTTCCGAGCAATGCGCGGCCGACTGAGCGTGTCGGTGAGCAGTTGCCGACGAGTGCCGTCCCTTCGCGGCTGTCACCCCGCGCAGCCATAAAAAAAGGCCACCCGTAGGTGGCCTTTCGCATCAATAATGCTGCTCTTACTTCTGCAGCACGAGGTTGATGGCGGACTCGCGGCCGTCGCGACCGGTCTCGACTTCATAGGTGAGCTTGTCGTTCTCATACAGGCCATCGACGCCAGAATTCTGCACAGCCGAAATGTGGACGAAGTGGTCCTTGCCGCCGTTATCCGGGGTGATGAAACCAAAGCCCTTGGTGGTGTTGAAGAATTTGACGGTGCCGTTGATGGTAGCCATTTGAATTTTCCTTAAAGCTCGGAGCCGAAGCGAAACGAGCGTTTCCCCCCGCAACATGCAAAGGGGCCTACAAACGTTCGCAAAATAGATCGTGAGCCAAGGACCGGAATGAACCGGCTAGAGGCAGCCGACTTGGGCTGAAAACGTATGTCGGTCTTTTCGCATCAAATCATGTCGACAACAAGACCAATCTCGCCATTTTCCAGATTGGCCTGTCTGCGACCCGAAACCGCACCGACTCCTGCCGCTGCCCAGCAATGCGTTTACCGCGATGCGTGCACATATGGCCCGCTGATCGCCAAAGACGGGCAGGCGGTCCTGCGCCGGGCGTTCCGCTGGCTGGCCAGCTAGAACACCATCCTCCGCCCCGCTTCCACGTTACTTGAGCGCTGGCAGGAAAGGGGTGGCTTGCGGACGGTCCGGTTTTGGGCGCGGGGATGCAGATCGCGGACATACTGAAGATGGCTCGTTTCTTGATGTGCTCGCCGGTACGGTCCAAACGGCCAAACAGTCCGTCAGGCTGGCCAGCTTGAAACAGACGTCGGGCAGAGGCTGATTCACTCTGCCCTAGCTGTCCAACTAAAGTCCCACCACACACCTCATAGCCGCGTCCCCAAGCCGCCCTCCCTTAATGTTCAACTGGTCGAACAAAGCAAATGGCTGCAATCTTCGGGTGCTTCAGGCTGACAGTGCCAATTCGGACTGATTGACCCTAAAAAGCGCGGCAACGACGTCTGACTGGGTGACCATCCCAGCGAGC
>NZ_PYVZ01000001.1 GCF_003056405.1 Devosia indica | reverse complement strand
ATAGTCTTCAAGACGCGCTGGCAAAAAACTCGCCTGGTCACGGTCTGCACCTTCAACGAAACGTCCCATATGGCACCTCCGAAGCAGTGCCAAATCATAACATATTCAGGGGTTTTCACACAGCCTCGGGTCGGAAGCAGCCAGCCCTCTCCGCCCCCCACCCTTGATCCCTCCCCACAAGGGGGAGGGAGACGATGAACACCGGCAGTTCGGTCTTTCTCCACCCTCCCCCTTGAGGGGAGGGAAGCGAGATAGGGCTTAGCGTCAGCTAAGTCCGTTGAATCGAGCAGGGTAGGGGTTCCGGGCTCTCAACGTTTTGAGATGTCTCGCTATCCAAAAAATTCTTATCCCCGCGCCCAAAACCTCCCGCATAATCCCTGTCATCACTCCCGCGCGGACGGACTGCAGCGAACTTTGCGGGAGGAGCTGGTTGGGTGCTGGGTCGCTCCAGGGCCTGCCTGCTCGTTGGGCCACCTTGCGACGAGCGATCAATAGGGGCCACGACAGCAGGAGAAACCCAGCGTCCCGAGGCGGCGACGTCTCTATTACTTAGTTTTACTGAGACGCACGCGCCTCGGGACACGTCCAATTCAACCGGAGGCTGTAAGGGCCGGCCGGCCCTTCGGCATGCCGTGCGCCATACGGAACGATGTTTGAAAGGCGGGGTCCTTAAACCCGGTTTACCCCCGGCATGCCGTCGAGCACCACGAATTCCTGGAATTTGGCCGCGCTGGCCGCCGGGTCCTTGCGATCAGAAACGGCCACCAGCTCAACCCGGGCCTGGTCGGGCGCCACATGCATCAGCGCATAGCCATGCTTGCGTGCCTCGCCGAACCGAATATGCGGATTTTCCGCCATCACGGTTTCAAAGGCGCTGGCCGAAGGGGCGTTGGAGGTAATCGAGCCGGTAACGAATTCGCTGGCCACCAGCGTCTGGTCTTCCGCCTTTACATCGGCGGCATAAAAGCAGTGCAGGTCGCCCCCGATCACCACCGGATTGGCCCGGTTGGCGCCTCGCAGCGAACTGAGCAGCCGCCCTCGCGCCGAGCGGAAATGGTCCCAGCCATCAGCGCTGTAGCGCGTGCCCGGCCCCAGTTCGAGATCGCGCGCAGACAGCAAGGTGGGCTGCCCGATGATCGACCATTTCGCCTGGCTCTCCTGCATGGTGCGGTCGAACCAGGCTTCCTGTTCCGCCCCCAGCATGGTGTAGCGGTTCATCTCCGCCGGTTGCGGGGCTTCGGGCGCCGGGTCGCGATATTGCCGCGTGTCGAGCAGGGTGACGTCGAGCAGGCTGCCGAAGCGGTGGTGTCCATAGATGCGCAGCGCTTCGAAACTGGGCGCGGCCAGAGGCGGCACCGGCATGTGCTCGTACCAGGCCTGATAGGCCGCGGCCCGGCGCCGCAGGAAGGCCTCCGGATGCCGGTCGGTGGGCGAGGCGTCCTGGCCGTAATTGTCGACCACCTCGTGGTCGTCCCAGGTCACCAGCCAGGGGAAAGCGGCATGGGCGGCCATAAGGTCCGGGTCGGATTTATAGAGCGCATAGCGGTCCCGATATTCGAACAGCAGCGAAGGTGCGCCAGTGCCATGGCTACGCACATGCTCGGCGCCATAGCTCTTCTCGTAGATATAATCGCCAAGATGCACCACCAGATCGAGATCGCGCCCCGCCATGTCGCGATAGGCGCTGTACCAGCCCTGTTCATATTGCTGGCAGGCGGCAAAGGCGAAGCTGAACCGGCCATTATCGGCGCCCGCCGCCGGCGCGGTGCGGGTGCGTCCCACTGGGCTGAGGGCATCCCCGGCCCGGAAGCGGTAGAAATACCAGCGATCGGGCTCCAGCCTCTCGACCTGCACATGCACCGAATGGGCCAGCGTCTCGTCCGCCGTCACGATCCCTGATTGCACGACATGCGCAAAACCCTCATCGGCCGCGATTTCCCAGGCCACATCGATGGGCGGATAGTGCGGGGCAGGGGCAAAGGAAAAGGCATCGGCCGGGCTGGGCGCGGCACCGGCAAAGATCAGCCGGGTCCACAGCACCACGCCATGCGGCGTCGGACAGCCAGAGGCGACCCCCAGCGCAAACGGATCGGTTTCGAACTGCGCTGCCCGCACCGATCCCAGCATGGGCCAGACGGCGGCTGCTGCCAGTCCCGAGGCCAGGAAATGTCGTCGGTTCGGTTGCCGGATCATCAATTGTCCTCCCCTGGCTGCACCCGCGTTATGCTGCGTCCTTAGGCCGATAGGGCATAACAATTGAATGACACGCTGGTCCGGACAATGCCGGTGACGAAAATCGTGATGGAAGAAAAACAAAAAGGGTCCCGAAGGACCCTTTGTCACCAAGGCGTTGCCACACCTTGGAAATTGGAGCGGGCGATGGGATTCGAACCCACGACCCTAACCTTGGCAAGGTTATGCTCTACCCCTGAGCTACACCCGCACTCCAGACCGCTGCACTTGGCAGTGCGGCGACGCGGGCCTATATGCCCAATCGCCGATCTGATTGCAACCCGGTTTTTTGCCTTTATGTCATCTTTGCGAAATGCTGTGGGAATCGGGGGTTGCCAGCATGGTGTCTGCGGGCGCAAAAAGACCGCAAACGCTGCGTTTCCTGCCAGTCCAAGAGTGGAAAAATTATGACCCTGTCTTTTGATGGCGCCCCCGGCGCCGCCCCGGTCCCCGCCGATCTCATCCGGGATGGCTCTGATGCCGGCTTCAAGGCCGATGTCATCGATGCTTCCCTCGATGTACCCGTTCTGGTCGATTTCTGGGCCCCTTGGTGCGGTCCCTGTCGCCAGCTCGGACCGGCCATTGAAAAGGTGGTGACCGAAAAGGCCGGGCAGATCAAGCTGGTCAAGATCAATATCGATGAGCACCCCCAGATCGCCGGCCAGCTCGGGGTCCAGTCGATCCCGGCCGTTTTCGCCTTTTCCGGCGGCCGTCCGGTCGACGGGTTCATGGGCGCCATGCCCGAAGGGGAAGTGCGCCGCTTTGCCGAAAAGCTGATTGCCGCGGCACCCGCTGGCGCGGGCCAGCCCAGTGGCGGCGATTCGCTTGAAGCCCAGATTTCCCAGGCCCTCGAAGTGGCGCAAGGGGCGATTGCCGCCGGCGATGTGAATCAGGCGGCACAGATTTTCGCCATGGTGCTGCAGCATGCGCCCGACAATGCCGATGCGCTGATTGGCCTTGCCGGGGTCTATATCAGCGCTGGTGAAATCGATCAGGCCAAGGCCACGCTGGAGATGGTGCCCGAAGACAAGCGGTCCGGCGATGCCTATGGCGCGCACATGCATGCGATCCGCCTCAAGGAGGAGGCGGCGGGCTTGTCCGAAGCGGCAACGCTTGAAGCGGCCATCGCCGCCGATCCGGACGACCACCAGGCCCGGCTTGATCTGGCCGTCGTGCTCAATGCCGAGGGCAAGCGGCTCGAAGCGGCCGAAGCGCTGGTGGTCAGCTTCAAGCGCGATCGAAGCTGGAACGAGGATGCAGCACGCAAGAAGCTGCTCGAATTGTTCGAGGCCTGGGGCCCCAAGGATCCCGCCACGCTCAAGGGTCGGCGTATGCTCTCGGCCGTGCTCTTCTCGTAACAGGAAATTTGATGCCCAAACGACCGACCAGCCCGGCCGACCTGCCCAAATCCGTACCGGTGTTTCCGCTCAGCGGAGCGCTTTTGCTGCCCTTTTCGCACCGGCCGCTCAATATTTTCGAGCCGCGCTATATCGAGATGGTGGATGCGGCCCTGCGGGGCGACCGGCTGATTGGCCTGATCCAGCCCGAAGACACCAGCGAGGAGAGCCCCAAGGGGCACGCCCCGCTGCAATCGGTGGGGTGCCTGGGCCGCCTGACCCATTTCGAGGAAAGCGGCGATGGCCGCTATTTCATCATTCTCGAAGGGGTGACCCGTTTTCGCCTGGTGCATGAGTTGACCGTGCTCACCCCCTATCGGCAGGGCGTGATTTCGGCAGAGGGCTATGAGGCCGATTTTGCCCGCAATCACGGCGAAGAGGCGGTCGATCGCACCCGCTTCGTCAAGATGATGCGCGACTATGCCGAATACGCCAATTTCGAGCTCAACTGGGAAGAGATTGAATCCACCGGTACGGCAGATCTCGTCAATTTCTGCTGCATGGTCTCGCCCTATGGCGCGGCGGAAAAGCAGGTCCTGCTCGAAGCCAAAACCCTCGAAGAGCGTGCCGAAACGCTGATCGCCATGACCGAATATGAAATGGCGCGGGGCGGTTCGGACGGCGCCGCGCCGCTCAACTGATGGGCGATGAACCGCTTGATCCGCGCCATGTGCTCGACGTGCATACGCTCGAAATTCTGGTCTGTCCGCTCACCAAGACGCGGCTGATCCTGTCGGATGACAAGTCTGAATTGATCTCGGTCGCGGCGCGGCTGGCCTTTCCCATCCGCAAGGGGGTGCCACTCCTGAGCCTTGAGGAGGCCCGCTCGGTCGAGCCCGAAGAATTGCAGCACCATTCCAGGTAGCCCATTTATCCACGCGCCCGCCGGGTGGGCTAAGCTTGGCGTCAGATCGGCAAACCAGTGAGGAGTTTCGGTGCGCCGCCGCCTATTCCGGAGGCAGCCCGTATCATCGCCGATTTCACCGGCTCGGCCCGGTCGACCAGTCCCAGTCCGAAATCGCGCAAGGCCCGAACCGGGGCAATGTCGTTGGAAAACAGCCGGTTCATTCCATCGGTCACCGCGGCCATAGAGGCCGTATCCAGCCGGCGCCAGGCCTGATAGCGCTCCAGAACGTCCGGCGCCCCATGGTCGAGGCCCAATCGCAGCGCATCCACGATCACCTCCGCCAGGGCGGCCACGTCCTTGAGGCCCAGATTGAGCCCCTGGCCGGCAATCGGATGCACCACATGAGCGGCATCGCCGATCAGTGCCAGCCGCGGTCCGACAAAGCTCCTGGCCAATTGCAGGCGCAAGGGGAAGCCCATCAGCTTGTCTTCCAGGGTGACCCGGCCCAGCGTCGAGCCCATCACGGCCTCGATGTCCACTGCCAGGTCTTGGGGGGGCATCGCCAGCAAGCGCGGCGCAGCTTGCGCCGTTTCGGTCCAGACCAGCGAGGACCGGTTGCCCCGCAAAGGCAGGCTGGCAAAGGGCCCAGCGGGCCGGAAATGCTCATAGGCAACGCCATTATGGGGCAATTCATGGGCAATCGTGGCGACCAGGCCCATCTGACCATATTCATGCCCGATGGTGTCGATGCCCGCCCGCTGCCGCAGGTTGGATTGCGCCCCGTCGGCCGCAATGATCAGTGGGGACGCAAGCACCCTGCCATCGTCCAGCGTCAAGCGCCCCAATGCGCCCTCGGCGCTCCAGTCGCTGATATCGGCCGGTGCAATTACCGCGATATCGCCTTCGACCGCCTGTAGCAGCGCCGCGCCGCTGGCCTGATTGGGCACCATATGGGCAAAGGCCTCGCCCGGTGCCACATCGCCATCGAACCGTAGGAACAACGGTCGCGCCAGATCGCCGATCCCCGAATCGGTGATCTGCATGCTTGCAATGGGCTGGGACTCGCTCTCCATCTCATTCCAGACGCCCAGCGCCTCGAACACCCGGCGCACACCGGCAGCAATGGCCGAGGCGCGATTGTCCCGCGGCACGGCAAGCGGCCGCCGGTCGACCAGCGCGACCTGAATGCCGGGCGCCGATCGGACCAGTGCTAGCGCCATGGTCAGGCCCACCGGGCCACCCCCTACGATGATGACGTCATGCCGCTCGGCGCTGGATTTGGACATGCTGATCTCCTTGCCCGGCATTGTCCGTCCTGACCGCTTGTGAGGCAAGCGCATCATTGCCGCGGTCAAGATGCCCAAAAGATGTGCATTTGAAGGTTTATGGAAAGTTAGTGCATCAATATTAGGCAAGAGGTGCCCGCCTCGCTATCGTCACAATGCCGGGCAGGCCCAAGGTGATCGAGTAAGCTATTGAAAATGAATGATTAAAATTGAGGTGGCGCAATCTGGCACGGCTCTTGAGTCCTGTTGGGCATCGAACACCCAAGGCAGAAAGGGGGCAAGCATGAAACTGGTGGTTGCAATCATCAAACCATCAAGGCTCGAGGAGGTGCGCCAGGCGCTCAACTCACTCGACGTCCACGGCATGACCGTGACCGAGGTGAAGGGCTATGGCCGCCAGAAGGGTCATTCCGAAATCTATCGCGGCACCGAATACGCCGTGCACTTCCTGCCCAAGCTCAAGGTCGAGATTGCCGTCGATGACGGCATTGCCGACGCGGTGAGCGCGGCGATCCGCGATGCCGCCCAGACCGGGCGCATCGGCGACGGCAAGATCTTCATCCTCGATCTTCTCGCCGTCACCCGCATCCGCACCGGTGAAACCGGCGCTTCCGCGCTTTGACGCCACCGATTTCAGGAGAAAAAAGACAATGACAGGGTTCAAGACTCCCCTAAAGATCGCGGGTGGCGTGGCGCTGGCCTCGCTGCTGCTGTCGCTCCCGGCCCTTGGCCAGGACGCTGCCCCCGCCGAAGAAGCTGCCGCAACGCTGAGCGAAGGCGTTTCCGCCGACGTAGTGTTCATCCTCAACTCGTTCCTGATGATCCTGGGCGGCATCCTGGTGTTCTGGATGGCCGCAGGCTTCGCCATGGTCGAAGCGGGCATGGTCCGCACCAAGAACGTCTCCATGCAGCTTTTGAAGAACGTCTCGCTGTTTGCCGTGGCGTGCTTGATGTACTACGTCATCGGCTACAATCTGATGTATCCGCTGGGCAATTGGGCCATGGGGTCGGATGAGACCGGCGGCTATCTGGGTGCCTTCGGCATCGCGGTCCTCGAAGCCGTAGGTATCACCGCCGATGGCGCCGACGACTTCTCCTATGCAGCCACCAGTTCGGACTTCTTCTTCCAGGTGATGTTCTGCGCCACCACGGCCTCGATCGTTTCGGGCACGCTGGCTGAACGCATCAAGCTGCTGCCCTTCCTGATCTTCACCGCGGTCCTGACGGCGCTGATCTACCCGATCCAGGCCTCCTGGAAGTGGGGCGGCGGTTTCCTCGACAGCCAGTTCGGCTTCCTCGACTTCGCCGGGTCCACCGTCGTGCACTCGGTGGGTGGCTGGGCCGCTCTTGCCGGCGTCATCCTCCTCGGCGCCCGACGCGGCAAGTATAATGCCGATGGTTCGGTCAACGCCATGCCCGGCTCTTCCATGCCGCTCGCCACGCTCGGCGTGTTCATCCTGTGGATGGGTTGGTACGGCTTTAACGGTGCGTCCCAGCTCGCCATGGGTTCGGTGGGCGACGTGGCCGATGTCGGCCGCATCATGGCCAACACCAATGCCGGTGCCGTCGGCGGTGCCCTCGCGGCTCTCATCCTGACCGCCATCATCTACAAGAAGGTCGACCTGACCTTCGTGCTCAACGGTGCGCTGGCCGGTCTTGTGGCCGTCACCGCCGAACCGCTGACCCCGGGCCTGGGCACCGCAACGCTGATCGGCGCCGTTGGCGGCCTGATCGTGGTGTTCTCCGTCCCGCTGCTCGATCGCCTCAAGCTCGACGATGTGGTCGGCGCCATTCCGGTTCACCTGCTGGCCGGTATCTGGGGCACGATTGCGGTGGTCTTCACCAACCCCGATGCGACCCTGGGTGGCCAGCTCATCTCGATCATCATCGTTGGCATCTTCGTGTTCGTGGTGAGTTTCGTGGTCTGGTTCATCCTCAAGTCGATCATGGGCCTGCGCCCGACCGCCGAGGACGAAGACCTGGGTCTGGACAAGGCCGAGGTGGGCGTCGAAGCCTATCCCGAGTTCAAGTAACTCATAACTCTGGATGGCCGGGCCCCTTTGGGTCCGGCTATCTGCCGCTTGCCAGCGGCGTGCAGCCCGCGTCCCTCTTGGCCCGCCACAGAGGCTTCCCACTCGCAAAACGCGCGGACTGCACACCCCTGGCAAGATGCCTGAAAAATAAGCACCGCGGGAGTTTTCTGCATGGAAATTGGGCACAAAGTTGCCCATTTCCAAGGCTGTTTGCGTCTGCGATCCATAAGTGCCTGAAATAAAAGGCAAAATCGCTGCCGGATCATTTGGCACGGGGTTTGACTCTTCTGTGACGTTCCAACACGCGCCGTCGCGGCGCCAAAGGGGGTCACATGAAACTGGTGGTTGCCATCATCAAGCCGTCCCGCCTCGAAGAGGTCCGGCAGGCGCTCACTTCGCTCGACGTACACGGCATGACCGTCACCGAGGTCAAGGGCTATGGGCGTCAGAAGGGGCATTCCGAGATCTACCGCGGCACCGAATATGCCGTGCACTTCCTGCCCAAGCTCAAGCTCGAAATCGCGGTCGATGACGATCTGGCCGAACAGGTCGCCACCGCCATCCGCGAGGCGGCCCAGACCGGCCGCATCGGCGATGGCAAGATCTTTGTGCTCGACCTCTTGGCCGTGACTCGAATCCGCACCGGCGAAACCGGCGCTTCCGCGCTCTAAGCCGCTTCCCAACCCGGAGACAAAATTCAATGAATCTGTCCAAAGTTCTGGGGGGCGCGACTCTGGCCTCCCTCCTCATGGCTCTGCCGGCTGTCGCGCAGGACGCCGCAGCCGAAACCGCCGCCGCGGTAGTCGATAAGGGTGACGTGGCATGGATGCTGGTGTCGACAATGGTCGTCATCGTCATGACCGTGCCAGGCTTGGCCCTGTTCTATGGTGGCCTGGTGCGCGCCAAGAATATTCTGAGCGTCTTGACCCAGGTGTTCATGGGCTTCTCCATGATTGCCATTCTCTGGGTCGCCTACGGCTATTCGCTGGCCTTTGCCGGCCCCACCGAAGGCGGGCTGTCGGCCTTTTTCGGCGATTTCTCCAAATTCTTCCTCTCCGGCGTGACGCTCGAATCCACTGCTGCGACCTTCTCGGCCGGTTATGAACTGCCCGAAATGGTCTTTGTGGTGTTCCAGCTCACCTTTGCCTGCATCACCTCGACCTTGATCGTGGGCGGCATTGCCGAGCGCATGAAGTTCGGCGCACTGATGGCGTTCCTCGCGATCTGGTTCACCTTCTCCTATGTGCCTATGGCGCACATGGTCTGGTCCGGTCCGGGCCTGCTGTTCAACATGGGCGCCTATGACTTTGCCGGCGGCACGGTGGTGCATATCAATTCGGGCGTAGCGGCGCTGGTGGCGGCCCTGATGCTGGGCGCACGCAAGGGCTATCTCAAGGAACCCATTCCGCCCCACAATCTGGTCCTGACCTATATCGGCACCGGCCTGCTCTGGTTCGGTTGGTTCGGCTTTAATGCCGGTTCGAACCTGGAGGCCAATGCGCTGACCGCCGTGGCCCTGATCAACACCGTTCTGGCGCCGGCTGCCGGGGCTCTCGCCTGGGCGCTCGGTGAGCGCATCACCCGCGGCCATGCCTCGGCCCTGGGTGCCGTTTCTGGCGCTGTCGCGGGTCTGGTGGCCATCACCCCGGCCGCAGGTTTCTCCGGCGTCGGTGGAGCCATCGTGCTCGGCGGCGTGGCTGGCGTGATCTGCCTGTGGGCCGTGGTCAATCTCAAGCCCATGCTCAAATATGACGACAGCCTCGATGTCTTCGGCATTCACGGCGTCGGCGGCATTGTCGGTGCCCTGGGTACCGCCATTGTCGCCAATCCCTCCTTCGGCGGCTATCCGCTCGATGGCTACGACATGGGCGGCCAGTTCATGGTGCAGCTCACCAGCGTTATCGTGGCGGTGCTCTGGTCCGGTGTGGTGGCGCTGATTGCAATGCTCATCGTCAAGGCCTTGTTCGGCGGCGCCAAGGTGTCTGAACAGGCCGAAAGCGACGGCCTCGACCTCTCGACCCATGGCGAACGCGCCTATAATTAGGTCACTTCCGGCGGGCGGCATCTCGGTGCCGCCCGTTCCTTTTGCCCATTGGGCGATGGTTAGCACGCGATTAACCACACCCGGATAGCATGACGCCATTACGGCCCACTGCGATGGTTTGCGGGCCGACAGTGAGTAATGCGTTTCATGCCCAGCCATCCCATTCCGACCCTCGACGAAGTCCGCAGCCTGCCTGCCCGCGCCGCCCGCAATCCGGGCCGTTCGGGCAAGGCGCCGATGCCGCCGCCAGCCATCGCGATTCGCATTCCCTTGCGGATCGCCGGCCTGATCGTGCTGGGGCTGTGCGCGGTTCTGCTGGCAGCGCTCGCCTCCTGGTCGGTTGACGATCCGTCTTTGTCGCTGGCGACCGCCAAGGCGCCGGCCAACTGGCTCGGCTATCCTGGCGCCGTCATCGCCGATCTGGTGTTCCAGTTCCTCGGGCTTGCGGGTCTGGTCATGGTGGTCCCATTGGCACTTTGGGGATGGGCCATGGCGCGCCGCCACGTGGTCACCCGTGCTGGACTGCGCCTCGGCGCCTGGCTCGGCGCGGTCCTCCTGTTCGCCGGGGTCTTTGCATTTGTTGCCATGCCCGAAACCTGGCCCCTGCCCACCGGGCTGGGCGGCCTTGCCGGCATGCTGTTCACCAATCTGGCCGGCCTGATTGCCGGCGGCGACCCGCAGCCGCTGACCTCGACCCTGTTTGCCATCATCCTCAGCGCACCGGCCCTGGCCCTGTTCTGGATCGCCATGGGCCTGGGCACGTCCATTCCGGCCAAGCCCGCAAAGCCCTCGGCGCGGCAGGCCGCCGGAGACGATGAGCGCGAGCCCAACCCGATTGTCGAAGTGGCAATGGGTGCGGTTGTACACATGGGCTATTCCCTGCGCACCGCCTTCCGCCGCGCCAAGGCCGAGCATGCGGCGCGCCGTGCCGCCCAGGACAGTGCCGATTTCGAACATGGCGCCGAGCCGCCCATGCATGCGCCTGAGCCTCAGCTCCAAGCCGATCGTGAGCCGGTTGCTGCCGCGCCGCAGCGCCGCATTCATGTCCCGGCCCAGCATGTCGAGCCGAGCTTTGAGCCCACGGCGCGCGTTCTGGCGCAATCGGACTATGACGACACTGCCATCGATTATCCCGATGAGCCGGAAGAGGACGATATTCCTTTCGTCCCCGATGCGCCTATGCCGGCGCGCACCCAGCGCGGCGATTCGCGCTTCCACCCCGCCGATCCGGCCGCCCCGCGGGTCACTGCGCCCGCGCCGCGCCCGGCGCAGGGCCAGCGTGTGTTCCGCGAGGCGCAGGGCTCGCTGCTCGATGAACCATCCGGGTTCGAATTGCCCGAGCTTAGCCTGCTGGCCGAACCCAAGCGCGGCGGCCCCATGCCCGAGCATGCCCCCGAGCGGCTCGAGGAAATGGCCCGCCAGCTTGAGGCTGTCTTGGCCGATTTCGGCGTCAAGGGCGACATCATCAATGTCCGTCCCGGCCCGGTGGTAACCCTGTTCGAACTTGAGCCGGCGCCCGGTATCAAGTCGAGCCGCGTGATTTCGCTGGCTGATGACATCGCCCGCTCGATGAGCGCCATCTCGGCCCGTGTTGCCGTGGTGCCGGGCCGCAATGCCATTGGTATCGAGCTGCCCAACCAGACCCGCGAGACTGTTTACTTCCGCGAAATGCTGGCCAGCTCCGATTTCGAGAAGATGAAGGGCAAGCTGCCGATCTGCCTGGGTAAGACCATTGGCGGCGAACCCGTCATTGCCGATCTGGCGCGCATGCCGCACCTGCTTATCGCCGGCACCACCGGCTCGGGCAAGTCGGTAGGTATCAATACCTTTATCCTGTCGCTGCTCTACCAGATGACGCCCGAGCAGTGCCGCATGATCATGATCGATCCGAAAATGCTCGAATTGAGCATTTATGACGGCATTCCCCATCTGCTGACCCCCGTCGTCACCGATCCGCAAAAGGCGGTCGTGGCGCTCAAATGGGCGGTGCGCGAGATGGAAGACCGCTACCGCAAGATGAGCAAGATCGGTGTCAGAAACATCGACGGCTTCAACCAGCGCGTGGCCGAGGCCAACAAGGAAGGCCGCACGATCACCCGCACGGTGCAGACCGGCTTTGACCGCGAAACCGGCGAGGCGATCTTCGAAAGCGAGGAATTCGATCTCGAGCCCTTGCCCTATATCGTGATCATTGTCGACGAAATGGCCGACCTGATGATGGTCGCGGGCAAGGATATCGAAGGCGCCATCCAGCGCCTGGCGCAGATGGCGCGTGCTGCCGGCATTCACATGGTCACGGCCACTCAGCGTCCCTCGGTCGACGTCATCACCGGCACGATCAAGGCCAATTTCCCGACGCGTATCTCCTTCATGGTGACGTCCAAGATCGACAGCCGCACCATCCTGGGCGAGCAGGGCGCCGAACAGCTCCTGGGCAATGGCGACATGCTCTACATGGCCTCGGGCGGCCGCACCAAGCGCCTGCATGGTGCCTTCGTCTCGGACAATGAGGTGGAATCGGTCGTTGCCCATCTCAAGAGCCAGGGTACGCCGGACTATCTCGACAATATCACCGAGGAAGACGAGGGCGGCTTTGGCGAGGGTGGCGGCACCAGCGACGAGAGCTATCCCGGCTCGGGCGACGAGCTCTATGACAAGGCCGTTCATATCGTGATGACCGACAAGAAGGCCTCCACTTCCTATATCCAGCGACGCCTGGCCATCGGCTATAACAAGGCCGCCACGCTGATCGAGCGCATGGAAAATGAAGGCGTCATCTCTCCGGCCAATCACGCCGGCAAGCGCGAGATCCTGGTGGGCGACAATGCCGACGGATACTGATCCGCGCGCCTGACCATCCGCATGGCCGTGACAAATCCCCGCCGGTGCCGCAAGGCGCTGGCGGTTTTGTCTGAAATGGACGTATCCCGAGGCGCGTGCGTCTCAGTAAAACTAAGTAATAGAGACGTCGCCGCCTCGGGATACCGGGTTTCTCCTGCTGTCGTGGCCCCTATTGATCGCTCGTCGCAAGGTGGCCCAACGAGCAGACGAGCCCTGGAGCGAATCCAGTCTCACCGGTTCCTCCCGCAACTGTTCGCTGCAGTCCGCCCATCGCGGGAGAGATGGCTGAAAGGATAAGGGCAGTTTTGGACACGGGGATATCTATTTGCGCGGCCGGTCAATCCGCACGCCTTGGCGACTGCGATTGTCCGTCAGCAAGGCGCGCACCAAGGGCAGATAAGCGCTCTCTGCATGGTGAAATCAACCACGGCGGAACTTTCCACCTGTTGCCGCAATTGCTGCCTAGGTTAGGCTCTACCAAACGACCCAGCGAGGAAATCCCGCCCATGATTCGCCGCACCGCTCTCATGCTCGGCCTTGCCGCCGCCCTCTCGCCCGCTTTGCCGGTGCTGGCCCAGAGCCGTGCGCTCACGGCTGAGGAGCAGCAATTGATCAACGAAATCAATGCGCACAACTCGGCCATCCGCACCATGGTGGGGCGCTTTTTGCAGATCGACACCAATGGCGGACGCCAGGAAGGCACCTTCTTCATCGAGCGGCCCAACAAGGTGGCGTTTCGCTATGCCCCGCCCAGCCGCGAGGAAATCGTCTCGATCGGCCGGGGCTTTTATGTCGTCGACCGGCGTGAGGAGACCTATTACGCCTATCCGCAGGATTCGATCCCGCTGCGCCAATTCCTGGGCGACCAGATCAACCTGCTCAACGCCAATGTCATCGACGTTACCAATACCGATGGCTATCTCTCGATCACCGTGATCGACGAAACGGTGGCCGGCACGGTGCAGGTCTCGCTGATCTTTGATACCGAAACCAAGGATCTGGCGCAGTGGACGCTCGTCGAGCCCAATGGGTCGGAATTGACCTTCTCGCTCTATGATGTCCAGAAGGGCGTCGAGATCCCCAACCACTTCTTTACCTTCCCCTCGACCTATTCGGGCCGGGAGCCGGGGACGTAAGACGGGCCAATCCTTGACCTGAATGTATATTATGGTAATATACATTCATGATTGAGTGGGCGCGCATTGTCGGGTTCGACTGGGATTCCGGCAATGCTCGCAAAAGTGCGGACAAGCACAGTGTAAGCCAGGCGGAGGCCGAGCAGGTGTTCTTCAACGAGCCTCTGTTGACCTTGCCCGACCATCTGCACAGCACCACCGAACTGCGCTTTCATGCGTTGGGCCGAACAGATGACCGCAGGCTCCTGCATGTCACCTTTACGTTGCGCGAGGCGCAAACTCGGCTGAGGATTATTTCGGCGCGAGACATGAGCAGGAAGGAGCGAGCCCATTATGGCAGTGACAAATAAGCCGATCCCGCGCTTCGCTTCGGAGGCGGAAGAACGAGCCTATTGGGAGAGCCATGACTCGGTCGAGCATCTTGATTGGAGCAAGGCCGAAAAGGTTCGGCTGCCAAACCTGAAGCCAAGTTCGACCTCCATATCACTCCGGATTCCGGATGGATTGCTGGAGCGGATCAAGATTGCCGCCAATAAACGCGACGTGCCGTATCAATCCCTGATCAAGACCTGGTTGGCCGAGAAAGTTGACGGCGGCAGCTAATCAACCGCCGAACGCCAGAATAGCGATCAGCCCGGCGCCGCCCACGATGATGCGCCACCAGGCAAAGGGCGCAAAGCCATGCCGGGAGACGAAGTCGAGCAGGTACTTCACCACCAGCGCGCCGACCACGAAGGAGGCGGCAAAACCGATGGCGATGTTGAGCCCCAAGCTCAGATCGATCAGCTCGCGGCTCTTGTAGAGGTCGTAGCCGAAGGCCCCGGCCATGATCGGCAGGGCGATGAAGAAGGTGAATTCGGCAGCCGAGCGCTTCGAGGCACCGAACAGCATGGCCCCCACCACGGTCGAGCCGGAACGTGACACGCCCGGCACCAGGCTGAGCATCTGGAACAGGCCGATGATCAGCGCCAGATGCCAGGGGTAGCTGTAGATGTCATCATGGCGCACCTTTTTCGGCATGCGATCCACGATCAGCAGGATGATGCCGCCGATCAGCAGGGTGATGCAGATGACCAGCGGGGTTTCGTAGAGAATCTGCTGGATGAAATCGCGCGCCAGAACGCCCACGATGACGGCCGGCAGACAGGCCAGCACCACGGCCAGCGCAAAGCGCCAGGCATAGGCCTTGCCCGTCAGCGCATCGCGGATCAGCACACCCAGTTTGGCAAAGTAAACAGTGATCACGGCCAGAATCGCGCCGAGCTGGATCAACACGATGAAGGCGGCGGGTTGACTGAGGCCAAAAAAATGACCGGCCAGCAAAAGGTGGCCGGTGGAGCTGACAGGCAGGAATTCTGTGAGCCCTTCGAGGATTCCGAGGATCAGGGGCACAAAAAGACCTTGATCGGCGTTCATTTGATCCCCTAACTCGTTCCAAGGTCGGACTTGTCCCGTCTCATAGCCGTGTTCGCCTGGCGCGCCAAGGCCGTGACGCGTGACTCCCGGGCCGCAACAATTTCAGAGCCCCGTTCATGCCAAGCCTTGTGCACTACCCCCTCGATCCCGCCTCCCGCCTCATCCGGCTGATGTGCGCCGAATATGGGGTGCCGCTGGATCTGGAGGAGACCAAGCCCTGGCTGCGCGAAGAGGCGCTGCTGGCGATCAATCCGGCGGCAACCCTGCCTGTCCTGTTCACGGACAATGACCTGCCCATCGTCGGCGTCATGGCCAGCATTCACGCGGTGGAGGATTTTTACACGCCCGCTTCGGTCGGCGGGCTGTTTCCGGCCGATCCCATGGACCGCGCCGAAATGTGGCGGCTGGTCGAGTGGGCGCTGGTCAAGCTCAATGACGAGGTGACGCGCTACCTGATCGAGGAAAAGATCGCCAAGCGCGACCAGCGTGGCGCCACGCCTGAGCCGTCCGTCCTGAGGGCCGCCAAGGTCAATTTGGCCGAGCACCTGCTCTACTTCAATTGGCTGCTGGCCAGCCGCAACTGGCTGGCAGGCGAAGAAATGAGCCTGGCCGACTTTGCCCTGGCCGCGCATTTTTCCACGCTCGACTATCTGGGTGATATCGACTGGTCCAAGGTGCCGCCCGAAACGCGCGACTGGTATTCGCGCATCAAGTCGCGCCCGGCCTTCCGCACCCTGCTTAACGACCGTGTCGTCGCCATGCAGCCCGCCAGGGGCTATGCGGATCTGGACTTTTAGTCCTATCTGGCGGCATGGCCCAAGCAAGGACCGATACGCTCATAGCCGAACTCAAGACCCGCGCCGAAGCGCTGGGTTTTGACTCCTTTGGTATTGCCCGGGCAGACGCACGGCCCGACCTGCCCGAAAAACTGCACACCGCGCTCGCCGAGGGCTGGCATGCCGACATGGCGTGGATGGCCGAAACCGAAGACCGGCGCGGCGATCCGCGTCGCCTCTGGTCTGAAGCCCGCTCGGTGATCCTGCTCGGCGTCAATTACGGCCCCGAGATCGATCCGATGGACCTGCTGGCTGAAAAGAGCGTCGGCAATATCTCGGCCTATGCCCGCAATCGCGACTATCACGACATCATCAAGGGGCGATTGAAGGAGCTGGCCGGGCTGCTGGCCCGGCGGGCCGGGGCAGGTGTGAAGGTGTTTGTCGACACTGCGCCGCTGATGGAAAAGCCGCTGGCCGAGGCGGCGGGGCTGGGCTGGCAGGGCAAGCACTCGGTGCTGGTCAGCCGAACATTCGGCTCCTGGCTGTTTCTGGGCGCCATCCTGACCGATCTCGACCTGCCGCCGGACAAGGCCCATGCGGAAAGTTGCGGCTCGTGCACCAGATGCCTCGACATCTGCCCCACCAATGCCTTTCCCGCCCCGTTCCGGCTCGATGCGCGCAAATGCCTGGCCTATTATTCAGTCGAGCACAAAGGCCCTATTCCCCGTGAATTTCGCAAACCCATGGGCAATCGCATCTATGGTTGCGACGACTGCCTGGCAGTGTGCCCCTGGAACAAGTTCGCCAGTGTCAGCCGTGAAGCCAAGCTGCGCAGCCGGCCCGAATTCGAGCGCCCGGCACTGGCTGAACTGGTGCAGCTCGATGACGCGGGCTTTCGGGCGCTGTTTGCCGGCTCGCCGGTCAAGCGCATCGGGCATGCGCGGTTCTTGCGCAATGTGCTGATTGGCATCGGCAACGCCGATGACCAATCCCTGTTGCCCCTGGTGGAAGCCAGGCTTGGCGATCCCTCGCCCTTGATCCGCGGGGCCGCCATATGGGCCTTGCGGCGGCTCGATCCGGAGCGGGCCGCGGCCCGGCGGCTGGACAGCCTGGCGCAGGAAGGCGATAGCGCGGTGCGCGCAGAATGGGATGGGGTGGTATGAACCAGGCATTTTTCTTCGGATTGGGTTTTTCCTCGATCAACGCGGCACACGCCATGCGCGAGAACGGCTTTGCCCGCATTGGCGGCACAGTGCGCTCATCGGAAAAGGCCGCGCAATTGCGGGCCGGGGGTATCGACGCCGTGCTGTTTGACGGCATGGCGCCCGGCCCCGAAGTGGACCAGGCGCTGGCGACGGCCAGCCATGTCATCTTGTCGATCGCGCCCGATGAAGCGGGCGATCCGGCGCTGCGCCATCATCGCGCCGATCTCGACACGGCCAGCCAATTGCAATGGCTGTGCTATTATTCGACGGTTGGGGTCTATGGCGATTTCGACGGGGAATGGATTGACGAGACCGCCCCCTTGGTGCCGCGCAACATGCGCTCGGACCGGCGCGTGCTGGCCGAACAGGCCTGGCGCGACTATGCGGCCGAACGGGGCGTGCCGCTCTGCATTCTGCGGCTGGCCGGCATTTATGGCCCGGGCCGCTCGAGCTTTGACAAGCTGCGCGCCGGCACGGCCAGGCGCGTCATCAAGCCGGGGCAGGTGTTCAACCGCATCCATGTCGCCGATATTGCCCGCGTCACGGCGCTGGCGGCCGACCAGCGGCTGGACGGCACCTTCAACCTGGCCGATGACGAACCGGCTCCGCCCCAGGACGTCATCGCCCATGCCGCACAGATGATCGGCCTGGATGTGCCGCCGGACCTGCCCATCGAGACGGCCGAGATGACGCCGATGCAGCGCAGCTTTTACCGTGACAACAAGCGCGTCTCGAATCGGGCCATCAAGCAGGCCCTGGGGATCGAACTGCTCTATCCCGATTATCGCGCGGGCCTGGCCCAGATTCTCGAAAGCGAACAATGACCCCAAGACCTGCAAAATCTGCCCCGGCCCGCAGTGTGCTGGAGGGCCGTTATGTGCGGCTCGAACCGCTTGCCCTGTCACATGCCGCAGACCTGTTCGCGGTGGCAAACCTGCCCGGCGGTCCGGGGCGGTTTCGCTGGCTGTTCACCGACGCGCCGCAGAGCCTTGCTGCCACCCAGGCCTGGATCGAGCAGGTCAATGCCGGGCAGGACAGCTATGTCGCCATTCTCGACAAGGCCAGCGGCAAGGCGCTGGGCCAGCAGGCCTGGATGCGCATTCGTCCCGAGCATGGCTCGATCGAGATCGGCGGGGTCTATTGGGGCCTGCCCATGGCCCGCAGCCGCCTGGCCACCGAGGCGCTGTTCCTGTTTGCCCGCCACGCCTTTGATGATCTGGGCTATCGGCGTTTCGAGTGGAAATGCAACAATGCCAACGAACCCTCCAAATCCGCCGCCACGCGCTTCGGCTTCACTTTCGAGGGGATTTTCCGGCAGGACATGATCATCAAGGGCGAGAGCCGCGATACGGCCTGGTTCTCGATGATCGATAGCGAATGGCCGGCCCTGAGGGCCGAATATGAACGCTGGCTGGCCCCGGACAATTTTGACGCCGCCGGCCAGCAGAAAACCCGGCTGGCCATGCGCGGCTAGATCATCCCCAGCACGGCAGCCTTGAGCCGCGCCAGATCCTGGTCCCGGCTCAGCCGGTGATCGCCGTCGGGGATCAGCGTGAAGGTCACCGGATCATGCAGGATATGCGCAAGCAGCTTCTGGGCGTGCTCGGGCGGCACGTCCGGGTCCTGCCCGCCTTGCAGAATATGCACCGGGCAGCCGGTCTCGATGACACCATTAAACAGCAGATGGTGGCCGCCATCCTCGATCAGCGCCCGCGTGTAGCGATATGGGCCATCGCCATAGGCGCTCTCCCGCTCGTAATAGCCAAGGGTCTCCAGGTCCCGTTTCTGCGCCGCGCTCATGCGGGCAGCGATGCGCACGGTGGCGTCGGTGGCAGGGGCGAGCAGCACCAGCCCTTTGAGCGGCATGCCCTTGGCCAATTGCCGCCGGGCCAGCAGCAGGGCGATCCAGCCGCCCATGGATGAGCCGCACACGATCTGCGGCCCCATGGTTTTCGCCAGCACGGCCTCGGCTTCCTCCAACCAGCGGCTGATCGTGCCCTTGTCGAAATCCCCGCCGGACAGGCCGTGGCCGGAATAGTCGAACCGGGTGACCTCAAGTCCCCTTTCAGAGCCCAGGGCATCCAGGCTCATCGCCTTGAGCCCGCTTATCACGGAGCGAAAACCATTGAGCCAGAACAGGCCCGGTGCGCCGCCATGACGCTGCTCGACGGCGATCTGCCGGGCCTGGTCGCCTGTGCCCACGGTGATAAGGGAGCTGTGAATGGAACTCATGGGGGGCCTGATTGCGTTTCTGGTTGGTGTCGGAGCGGTCTCCGGCGCATGGCTTTGAAAATTTGCTTGGGCGCGCCAGTTGACTTTAGGGGCCGCTACCACGATTTTAGGGCCGAATTCACCCCCTTGCCCCAATAGCACAAGGAACGCTTGCCATTCGCCGTCCCATGAGACCCGTTGCGCCCCAGAAAGATGGGCCGCTTGCCAACGAGGATATCACTAGCCCCGACGTTCAGCTCATCGATGCAGAAGGTGAAAACCGTGGCATCGTCCGCACGCGCGACGCTCTGGCCGAAGCGCAGGAGCAGGGGCTCGACCTCGTCCTGATCGCCGCCAATTCGAATCCGCCCGTGGCCAAGATGCTCGATCTCGGGCGCTACAAATATGCCGCACAGAAGAAGGCGGCCGAAGCGCGCAAGAAGCAGAAGGTCATCGAAGTCAAGGAAGTGCAGATGCGTCCGAACATCGACACCCATGACTACGAGACCAAGATGAAGGCGGTGCAGCGCTTCCTGGGCGAAGGCGACCGCGTCAAGGTAACCCTGCGCTTCCGTGGCCGTGAAATGGCTCACCAGGATCTGGGCATGCAGCTCCTGCTCAAGGTGCGCGAACAGACCGAGGACGTGGCCAAGGTCGAAAGCCAGCCCCGCTCGGAAGGCCGGCAGATGGTCATGGTGCTGGCGCCCAAATAAGGCGACAGGACTTCTGGACTGTAAAAAGCGGGCCAATTGGTCCGCTTTTTTATTGGGCAATGTTAACGCGTCGTCAGGCGCTGGCTTTTCTTCGTAGTTGATTTGCGCAATGCTCCCCACACCTGTTCGAGCATTTGCGACAATCCTGCGCTGGGGGCCGCATGCGACTGTTTCGAATAATTCTGCGCCTGTTCTTCGCACCACGGCGACCGCCACGGCGGCCCGCGCCTCCGCTCGCGCCGCAACTGCCGCGCGAAATGCGGACAGGCGTCGTCTGGCCCGCCCCGCCAGCGCCGCCGCCACAGACCGAGTTGCGCGGACCGTGCTGGGTCATTGATGGCGACACCATCATCATCGACAAGATCCGCATCCGCATTGCCGGGATCGACGCGCCCGAGCTCGAGCACCCCTTCGGCAAGCAGTCCAAATGGGCGCTGGTGAAACTGTGCAAGGGGCAGGTGGTGACGGCGCGGATCAAGCCTGAGCTGTCCTATGACCGCATGGTGGCCGAATGCTTCCTGCCCGACGGGCGCGATCTGGGGGCCGAAATGGTGCGGGCAGGTATGGCGCTCGATTGGCCGAAATTCTCCGGTGGCAAGTACCGGCATCTCGAACTGGCCGATGCGCGCAAGAAATTTTGGCGCGCCGCGGTGCGGCAGCGCGGCATGATGGGAGCGGTTGAAAAACTCTAGCGGCGGGGATTGCCGTCAAACCCTGTCGCTGCAAGGCAGGGACGTCAGCATGCTCTGATACGCCGCCGGCAGGCCGTGATACCGCGCCCCATCGCAAAGATGCTTGAGATAGGCCGTGCTGGGCAGATGCAGCCTATGCTGCCGGTTCGCCAGATAGGTTTCTGCGCCGGTGGGGGTATTGTCGATCTGCACCGTGATCGTGATGCGATTGTAGGCATTCAGGTCCGCGCGGCGGCCGGCGTGATAGCCTTCATGCGCATCGAGCCGGACAAAATCGTTCAGGCTCAAGCGATAGACGACGCCCCATAGATCGTATGCAGGATGCTGCTCATATGAGGCAACCCCGCATTGGCGGGCATCCGACAGGCGTGGAAAGCAGAGAACATGGCCCTTGAGGACGGCTGCGCTCAAAACGGTTGAATCCGGACAGCGCTGGCGCATCTGTACCGGGTCCATATTCGAGCCATAGGCGAAATAGAGCATGGCCGCCGTCTCAAATCCCCTGCTGAAGTGTCAGGCCGCCAGATCCGCCACCACGGCGTCGAGCACCGGGAAGCCCTTTTCGGTGACGCGGATATTGCCATTGGGCAGGGTCTCGACAAAGCCATAGCCCTTGAGTGCGGCGATCTGGGCTTCGGAAATGCCGCGGCCGGAGATCGACATGAAGCGGGTGGGCGAAATGCCTTCCTTGAGGCGCAGGCCCATGACGAGGAACTCGTCGCCCTGCTCTTCCCAGGTCAGCACATCGTCCGTGGTCATGCCATGGCCGAACTCATTGACCAGCTTGAGCCATTCAAAGGGCAGCTTTTCGGTGGCCGTGGCATGGCGCTGGTGGTTGACCATCAGCCTTCCATGGGCGCCCGGACCGATCCCGGCATATTCGCCATAGCGCCAATAGAGCATGTTGTGCCGGCTTTCCTGGCCGGGCACGGCATGGTTGGAAATTTCATAGGCCGGCATGCCAGCCTGTGCGGTCAATTCCTGCGTCAGTTCGTAAAAGTCGGCCGCCAGATCCTCGTCCGGCATCTTGAGCTTGCCGGCCTGATGCAGGTCGAAATAGCGCGTGCCCTGCTCGATGGTGAGCTGGTAGAGGCTGAGATGCCCGCGCGCCAGCCAGATGGCTTCCTTGAGCTCGTCTTCCCAATCCTCAAGCGTCTGCTTGGGCCGGGCATAGATGAGATCGAAGCTGGAGCGCTCAAAGACCGACTGGGCAATGCGTACGGCCGCAACGGCCTCTTCGACGCTGTGCCGACGGCCCAGTTCGGCCAGCGGGCCGGGGCGCAGCGACTGCACGCCCAGCGAGACCCGATTGATTCCGGCGGCCCGAAATCCCTTGAAGCGCTCGACCTCGACACTGGTCGGATTGGCCTCGAGCGTAATCTCGGCTTTGCTGTCGATCTGCCAGGCCCCGGCAATGGCGTCCAGAACGGCGCCAACGGCCCTCGGGCTCATCAGCGATGGGGTGCCGCCACCAAAAAAGACCGACTGCACCAGCCGCCCGGAGGACAGCGAGGCCATGTGGGCGATCTCGCGTTTGTAGCCCTCGACAAAGGCGTCTTCATCAAAGGGCCCGCGATGAACGTGGCTATTGAAGTCGCAATAGGGGCATTTGGCCGCGCAGAAGGGCCAATGGACATAGACGCCGAAAAGATCGTTGGCGCTAGCCATGGTCAATCTGGTTCTCCACGAATTGCGCAAAGGCGCGGGCGCGGTGCGACAGGCCCTGTTCGCCCGGTGACCAATTGTGCTTGGCCTCGGCTGCCATCTCGCCAAAGGTGATGTCGTAGCCATCGGGCATGAACATGGGGTCGTAGCCATGGCCCAGTTCGCCCCGTGGCGGCCAGACCAGCGTACCCTCGCATTTACCGACAAACAGCATGTCGCGCCCATCGGGATGGGCCAGGCACAGCGTGGCGTTGAACGAGCCGCGCCGCTGGCCGGGCGAACTGGCGCCGGCCGCCTGCAAGGCGTCTTCCACCCGCTTCATGGCATGGTTGAAATCGCGCGGCACCCCGGCCCAGTCGGCGGTATAGACACCCGGATCGCCACCCAGCGCATCCACGCACAGGCCCGAATCATCGCTCAGCGCCAGCATGTTGGCGCCGCGCGCGGCGGCATGGGCCTTGGTGCGGGCATTTTCGGCGAAAGTTGTGCCGGTTTCTTCCGGCTCGGGCAGGCCCAGTTCACCGGCCGACACCAGTTTGAGGCCGAACGGCTCGAACAGTTCGCGAAACTCCCGCAGCTTGCCGGCATTATGCGTGGCGATGCAGAGCCGGTCACCGGCATGGAGGCGCGGGATGCTCACTTGCTGTTTCCTTCCAGGGCGCGGCGGATGTCGTTCCAGATGGAACAATTGACGGCCTGAAAGTCCCCCTCACCGGATCGGCTACGCCGCGCCATTTCTCCCTGGGGGGGAGAGGAATAAGAGGCATGCGCAGGGCTATGTTTCTCCCCCTCGGGGAGAAGCTGGTGCGAAGCGCCGGACAAGGGGGATTTCTTCAGCCAGCCGATCATGCGCCCAGCACCGATTTCTGCATCACGCTCAATTCCCCAATGCCCTGTTCGGCAAGCGACATCAGGCTGTCCAGCTCGTCGCGGGAAAAGGGGGCGCCTTCGGCGGTCCCCTGGATTTCCACGAACTTGCCAGCGCCGGTCATGACAAAATTGGCGTCGGTCTCGGCTTCCACATCTTCGAGATAGTCGAGATCGAGCACCGGGGTGCCGCGATAAATGCCGCAGGAGATGGCGGCGACGCTGTCGATCAGCGCCTTGCCCTTGGTCAGCTTGCGCTCATCCATCCAGGCAATGGCGTCGCAAAGGGCCACATAGGCACCGGTGATCGAGGCAGTGCGGGTGCCGCCATCGGCCTCAAGCACATCGCAGTCGCAGGTGATCTGCACTTCGCCCAGGGCCTCGAGATCCACCACGGCGCGCAGACTGCGGCCGATCAGGCGCTGGATTTCCTGGGTGCGGCCCGATTGCTTGCCGGCGGTGGCTTCGCGGCGGGTGCGCGAGCCGGTGGCGCGGGGCAGCATGCCATATTCGGCAGTGACCCAGCCCTGGCCCTTGCCGCGCAACCAGCCCGGAACGCTGGTCTCGACCGATGCCGTGCACAGCACCTTGGTATTGCCGAACGCGACCAGGCACGAGCCCTCCGCCTTCATGGCCACATTGCGCTCAAGGGTTACTGCCCGCATATCGCTTGGCTGTCTGCCGGAAGGCCGCATCGTGATTCCAGTTTCTGTTGCAGTTAACCGCGTCTTAACCCTCATGCGGCCCGCTCACAAGCGCCCGACGCTTGGCGGATGGGGAACAAGGGCCTAAATGAAGGGTCAGGGTTAAAGTCGACGAGTTTAATCAAACCATTATGACCAGACCGTCCGAAGACTTCCTCTCGGTACTCAACGCCCGCAGCCAGGACATTTTCCGGCGGCTGGTGGAGCGCTATCTCGATACCGGCATGCCGGTGGGGTCACGCGATCTTTCGCGCCTGCTGCAGGTCGAGCTCTCGCCCGCCTCGGTGCGCAATGTCATGGCGGACCTGGAGGATCTGGGGCTGATTGCTGCGCCGCACACCTCGGCAGGCCGCGCCCCGACCCAGCAGGGGCTGCGGTTCTTTGTCGATTCCATGCTCGAGGTTGGTGCCGTCAACGAGGCCGAACGCAGCCAGATTGCCCGCCATATCGAGGGCACGGCAGGCAATGCCCAGGTCGAGGACGTGCTGACCGAGGCTTCGTCTTTGCTGTCGGGTCTGAGCCAGGGCGCCGGGGTGGTCATCGCCGCCAAGGCCGATATGGTCCTCAAGCATATCGAATTCGTGCGGCTCGATGCCACCCGCGCGATGGCAATTCTGGTGGGCGATGACGGCCAGGTGGAGAACCGCATTCTCGACCTGCCGCCCGGCTATACGGCCAGCGCCCTGCAGCAGGCCGGCAATTACCTGGCCAATTATGTGGTCGGGCGTACCCTGGCCGAAGCCCGCAAGGTGCTCAATGAGCGCCGTGCCGAGCAACGGGCCGAACTGGACGAGCTGACCCAGAAACTGGTCGATGCCGGCATAGCGACGCTCGCCGAACCGGGGGGTAGCAGCGCGCCCACGGTCATCGTGCGCGGCCGCGCCAATCTGATCAACGATACCATGGCGAGCGACGAACTGATGCGCATGCGCCAGCTTTTCGATGAGCTGGAAAGCAAGGACGGCCTGCTTGAGCTCCTGGGCGACGCCGAACGCGCCCAGGGCGTGCGTATCTTCATTGGCTCGGAAAACAAGCTGTTTTCGCTCTCGGGCTCCTCGGTGATTCTCAGCCCCTATAAGGACGCCAATGACCGCATTGTCGGCGTGCTCGGAGTGATCGGCCCCACACGGCTCAATTATGCGCGCATCGTGCCGGTGGTCGACTACACCGCCAATGTGATCTCCTCGCTCATGGCAAGGAAGCGCGGCAAATAAGCGGCTGACGCTTGAATTCAAGCCGTCATTGGCCGATATGGCGGGCAAGAGTTTTTCATTGAATACGGAAGAAGACCGAATGAGCGACGAAAACGCCGCCCAGGGCGAAACGCCGGAAACCGAAAACCCGGAGACCGAAGCTGCACATGTCGATCCCGTCGAAGCGTTGATGGCCGAAAATGCCGAGCTCAAGGATCGCGTGCTGCGCACGCATGCCGAAATGGAAAATCTGCGCAAGCGCACCGAGCGCGATGTCGCCGATACCCGTACCTATGCCATTGCCGGTTTTGCCCGCGACATGCTGACCGCAACCGACGCGCTGTCGCGCGCCCTGGTGGTGATCCCGGCCGAAACCCGTGAAACTGCCGATGGGGCGCTCAAGAGCCTGATCGACGGCATCGAGCTGGCCGACCGCGAAATGCAGCGCCTCCTGGCCAAGCACGGCGTCAAGCCGATCGAGGCGGCGGGCCAGAAATTCGATCCGCACCGGCATCAGGCCATGTTCGAAGTGCCCAATACCGAAGTGCCCGAAGGCACGGTGGTGCAGGTGGTGCAGGAAGGCTTTGCCATTGGCGACCGCGTGCTTAGGCCTGCCATGGTCGGCGTCGCCAAGGGCGGTGCTGCCGCCGCGCCGGCGCCCGAGGCCAATGGCGATGCGGACGGCATCGACAAGAGCGCCTGAGGCGAACAGAACTGAGAACTAGAAAAGGGCGCCGTAAGGCGCCCTTTTTGTTGCAGCGTACGACGTGTTCTCGCCTGAGGCTGCAGAAAGCTCAGACGCCCAGCACACCGTCCACATCCGCCTTTGTCGGAATTGCCGGCTGCGCACCCGGCCTGAGACAGGCCAGGCTCCCCGCCACGGCCGCCCGGCGCAGCGCGGCTTCGAGCGCATAGCCGGCGTCGAGCCCGGCGGCCAGATAGCCGCAGAAGGTGTCGCCGGCGCCCACCGTGTCGACGGGCTTGACCTTGTGCGCGGCAACCGAAATGGGACCATCCGGCGTACGGGCGCGGGCGCCCTCGGGGCCCAGGGTCACCACAATGGTCCGGCCCGTGCGGTTGACCCAATCCTGCATGGCCATGTCCAGTTCCTCGATCGGCCGGCCGGTGAGCAGCGAAAACTCGGTCTCATTGGCCACAACGATATCGGCCAGCGGCGCCAGCTTCTCCGTATCGGGCAGGAAAGGGGCGGTATTGAGGATCGAGCGCGCGCCCGCCTGCCGGGCGATTTCCAGGGCCTTACGGGTGGCGGCCTGCGGCACTTCCTGTTGCACCAGCAGCGTGTCAGAAGCCGATAGCCTGGCAAGGCCGCGCACCGCATCCTCCGCGCTGACCGTGCCATTGGCGCCGGGCAGGATGGCGATGACGTTCTCCCCGCCCGCATCGACAAAGATCATGGCAATGCCGGTCGCCGCCTCGGCCTTGCGCAACTGGCTGAGATCGACCCCGCCATCCTTGAGCAGCGCGGTTGCCAGATCGGCAAAGGCGTCGTCCCCCACAGCCGAGACATGCAGCACCTCCGCCCCCGCGCGCCGCGCGGCCAGCGCCTGATTGGCCCCCTTGCCGCCCGGCGCCATGGAAAAGGTGCCGCCTGCCACGGTTTCGCCCGGCTTGGGCAGGCGGGTGACAGTGCCGATCTGGTCGAGATTGGTGGAGCCGAAAACGGTGATCATTCAGAGGATCTTTTCTATCGTGTTCCAGTTGCGCATGGTGTCGAGATTGGTCTTGCCGATCCTGGCATAGAGCGGCTTGAGCACCTCTTCGACATGCTCGGTATAGCGCCCATCGGGCTGGCGGTAGGCAGCAATATAGATCTCGCGCGGATCAATGCGCAGGATTTCGGTGTTGCCCGGCAGGCTGTCGAGCACGACGCCCTCGGGCAGCGGCTGGTCGAACATCAGAACATGGCGGGTAAAGTCGGCCTTGCGGTCCAGCGTGCCGAAGGGGTGATCGTCCAGCATGGCCTCGAGCTCATCGCGGGCGCGCAGCACCACGCCGACCGGAAAGCCGAACCGGGCTTTGATGGCCTTTTCAAGCCTGGGCTTGATGGCGTCACCCGCGCCGCTGGCACGGAGCCGGGCATTGCCGCTGGCGGCAATGGTCTTGACCTCGGCAAAGCCGGCGGCTTCCAGACAGTCTTTCAGTTCGGCCATCTTCATGCGCCGATTGCCCAGATTGATCCCGCGCAGGAAGGCCCCCCAGACCTGGCTCATGGCTTGGTCTTTTGCGGATAGATGGTCTCGCCGCGCGCCAGCATGGCCACGTAGTCGGCGATGCGCTTTTTCCGGCCGGCCTCGGTCTTGAGCGAGATGGTGCGGAAGGTCAGGGCAAAGCGGTTCTGGGAGGACAGCCCATCATAGGTCTTTTGCGCAGCCGGATCGGCGGCAATCGCGGCCAGAAGATCGGCTGGCGGGTCCTGATTGGTCTTGTAGGCCGCGTCCCAACGACCGTCTGCCTTGGCCGCCTCAACGTGTTTGAGGCCATGTTCGGTCATCAGGCCCTGTTCGACCAGCCGGGCGACATTGTCGCGATTGATCTGACTCCACACCGATCTGGAGCGTCGCGGGCAATAGCGCTGCACAAAGCTTTCCGCGTCCCAGCTCTTCTTGATCGCGTCGATCCAGCCCCAGCACAGCACCGCATCGATTGCTTCCACCGCCGTGATGGTGGGCTTGCCCGAGGCCTTCTTGAAGATGCGGATCCAGATTTCGTCCGCCTGGTCGTGGTTCTTCGCCAGCCAGGCATAGAAGGCGTCGAAATCGACAAATTCGCGCAGCTTGTCCGTCGGAACGCTGACCGGTGCCATGGCCCTAGGCCGCAGGTGCCGGTTTGGGCGCCAACAGGGCCGAAAGCACACTGTCGAGGCGCTCGTTCTGCGGCAGGGTAATGCCGAAATCGGCGGTCAGGACCTGTTTGATCTCGTCGAGCGTCGCCAGTTCACGATATTCGGCCTCTTCGCCGCTGGGTTGGCGCGTGTATTTGGTATTGTGCAGCTTCAAGCGCCTGCCGCTGGGTGCCAGCGCTACCCGCAGCTCATGGGTGAAGGGCGAGGCCGGGTCGGTGGCGGTGTGCTGGTTGATCGGGGCGATATCGTCTTCGCTGACCTGATCGAGATTGAACACATAGACCGGGCGCCAGTCATCGGCGAGCTTGACTTCCAGCGTCCAGTCCGGGTCGCCGCCGGTCAGGCGGAAGGTCTCATGCGGGGTTGTCTGGGCGCTCTCGGCCCGCAGGCGCAGCGGGGTGGTGAGCGTCAGACCGCCAAAGCCCACATCGGCAATGTGGTTTTGTCCATTGATTTCAACGAGCAAGAGCAAGTGGCTCGGTGGCAGGCTGGGGCCTTCCGGATTGGTCCAGACCACCCGCGCCAGCAGGGGCCGCACGGTGTAGTCGAGGTCCTGGAGCATGCGCATGAACAGCAGATTGTGCTCAAAGCAATAGCCGCCGCGCCGCTCGGTCAGGAGCTTCTTCTCAAGGCTCGGCTGATCGAGCCGAACGGGTTCTCCCAGCAGGGGCCCCAGATTCTCAAAGGGAATAGCGGCCGGGTGCAGCGCATGCAGCAGGTCCAGCGTGGAAAGTGTCGGCGCAATGGAGCCGGCAAATCCGATTCGCTCGAAATAGCCTTTGAGATTGACCTTTTCAGGCATTAGCCACCCATGCCGCTATTGAAACCGAGGCTCAATATGGTCACGCCGAACGCCTTTGTCACTGGCTGGCCAGCAATTGGCCACACCCCGGAGCGGCACTCAGGCCTGCGCCCTGCGAACGCGGATCACCACGTCGACATGGGACACTTCCATGCCATCGGGCGCCTTGGGCAGCGCCTTGAACTCGACGGACTCCGCCGGAATATCGATCATCCGCTGCTCATCCTCGACGTAGAAATGGTGATGGTCCGAGGTGTCGGTGTCGAAATAGGAGCGTGAGGCATCGATTGCCACCTCGCGCAACAGACCTGCTTCGTGGAACTGGTGCAGCGTATTGTAGATGGTGGCCAGCGAGACGTTCACATCGGCCGAACTGGCCTCGCCATGCAATTGCTCGGCACTGACATGGCGATGCGGGCCGGCGAACAGCAGCTCGGCCAGGGCAACGCGCTGCCGGGTTGGCCTCAGCCCTGCCATACGCAGAACGGCCGTCAGGCACGGCTTGCGGGATGGAACGGGCCGGGCGGCGGTATCGCGGTCGGGCATAGGGCCTTTAAGTCTCGTCATTTAGGTCCACAATTGAACCCATCTTATAATGGTCACCGCCCGTTCATACAAGCGCGGCGCCGGGCGGGCACCGGGATCACGCCTTTTGGCTGGCTTGACCCTTAACCGGCGCCCCTATACGAGACGAGGCTTGAGCGAGAGCGAGGAGCTTTGATGGCTGAGCGGCAGCACGCATTCGACTACGAGGAATTGTTGGCCCATGGACGCGGCGAATTGCCGGGACAGGGCGATGCCCGCCTGCCGGCCCCGCCCATGCTGATGTTCGACCGGATCACCTCGATCACCGAGGATGGCGGCACCTATGGCAAGGGCCAGGTGCGCGCCGAACTCGACGTCAATCCGGACCTGTGGTTCTTCAAGTGCCATTTCATCGGCGATCCGGTGATGCCCGGCTGCCTGGGCCTGGACGCAGTCTGGCAGATGACCGGCTTCTTCCTGTCCTGGATCGGCCAGCCCGGCAAGGGCCGCGCGCTGGGCGGTGAAATCAAGTTCACCGGTCAGGTGACCGATGACGTCAAGCTGGTTGAATATGGCATCGATCTCAAGCGCGTCATGCGCTCGCGCCTGACGCTGGGCATTGCCGATGGCTGGGTCAAGGCTGACGGCAAAGTGATCTACGAAGCCAAGGATCTGCGCGTTGGTCTGTTCACAGAAGCCCAGCTCCACGAGCAGAAGACCGCCTGACGGCCTTAATCCAGGCCCGAAACGACTTATACTAAGTGCGACGCCGACCCCGATGCGAACGCACGAAACGACTGAAACGAGGACGAAATGAGACGAGTTGTCGTCACCGGCATGGGTATCATTTCTTCGATCGGCAACTCGCTCGACGAGGTGACGGCAAGCCTGCGCGCTGCAAAGCCGGGTATCGTGTTTGCAGAAGATTATGCCGAGCTTGGCTTCCGCAGCCAGGTCAAGGGCGATCCGCGCCTTGATCCGTTCGAGCAGCTCGACCGCCGCGTCACCCGGTTCATGGGCAAGGGCGCGGCCTGGAACTACCTGGCCATGCAGCAGGCCATTGCCGATGCCGGACTGGAAGAGAGCGATATCTCCAACCCCATGACCGGTATTGTCATGGGTTCAGGCGGCGCCTCAACCCGCACCATCGTTGAGGCCGCCGACATTACCCGCAAGAACAATTCGCCCAAGCGCATCGGGCCGCTGGCCGTGCCCAAGGCCATGGGCTCGACCGCATCGGCAACGCTGGCCACACCCTTTGGCATCAAGGGCATCAATTATACCATCACCGCCGCCTGCGCGACGTCCAAGCATTGCATCGGCAATGCCATGGAGCAGATCATGCTGGGCAAGCAGGACATCGTGTTTGCCGGCGGCCATGAGGATCTGGACTGGACCCTTTCGGACCTGTTCGACGCCATGGGTGCCATGAGTTCGGACTTCAATGATAATCCGGCCAAGGCCTCCCGCGCCTATGACGCGGCGCGCGACGGGTTTGTCATTTCCGGCGGCGCCGGGGTGCTGGTGCTCGAAGAATATGAACACGCCAAGGCGCGTGGCGCGAAAATCTGGGCCGAGCTGGTGGGTTATGGCGCCACCTCTGACGGGCTCGACATGGTCGCGCCCTCGGGCGAAGGCGCCGAGCGTTGCATGCGCATGGCGTTGCAAAACATCAAGGCGCCCATAGACTATATCAACCCGCACGCCACCTCGACCCCGGTTGGCGATCTGCGCGAGATCGAAGCGCTGCGAGCGGTCTTTGGCAATGAGGACAAATGTCCGCCCATTTCAGCCACCAAGTCGCTGACCGGGCACAGCCAGGGCGCCACGGGCGTGCATGAATCGATCTATTCGATCCTGATGATGGCCAACCGTTTCATCGCCGAAAGCGCCAATATCGAAACCCTCGATCCGGCCTTCGAAGACATGCCGATCCTGCGCCAGCGTCGTGACGACGTCGATCTGGGCTATGTGCTGTCGAACAGCTTTGGTTTTGGCGGGACCAATGCGGCTCTGGTGTTCAAGCATCCGGATGCTTAGCAGGCGATCCGCATAGCGGAAGAAAGGCTCCAGTGGAGCCCTTCTAGCCAATAGGGCCATGAGAGCTACGCGCGAATGGCGGTAGCCTTCTTCTCCCCCGAGGGCGAGGGGAACAGGCCGCAGTGTACCGGCTAGTATCCCAACTCCGAAAAGCTGGCCTCGCGCGCATCATAGACCAGCAGCCGCCCCACTAGCGGTGTTCCGACACCTGTGGCCAGCTTGATGGCCTCCATGGCCATCAGCGTGCCGATGACGCCGGTGACCGGGCCCAATATGCCATTAAGCTCGCAGGAGGGCAGGGCGTCGTCGGCAGCTTCGTCGGGATAGAGCGCGGCATGGGTCGGGCCGCCCAGATGCGGCGCAAAGACGGTTGCCTGGCCGGAAAACATCGAAACGGCACCCGAGACCAGCGGCTTGCCGAGCCGCTCGCACGCCGCCGCGACGATCCGGCGGGTGACCAGATTGTCGGTGCCGTCGAGCACGATGTCGGCGTCATCCACGAACGCATCGGCATTGGCCTCGGTGATCGCTTCGGCGTGGAGGCCAAGGGCGACATGCGGATTGAGCGCGCCTGCAAAGGCGCCGGCGCTGTCCGCCTTGCCGGTGCCAATGGAGGCCGTCGTGTGGATGACCTGCCGCTGCAGGTTGGTGAGCGAGACCGTATCCGGGTCGACAATGGACAAGTGACCGACGCCGGCCGCGGCCAGATAGGCGATAGCCGGACTGCCCAGCCCGCCGGCGCCGACCACCAGCACGCGCGCGGTTTTCAGCTTCTGCTGCGCTGCCCCGCCAAACCCCTTGAGCACCAGATGACGCGCATAGCGCCGGGTTTCCTCGGGGGTGAACGGGCCCTCAGAGGCCAAGGGGAACCGCCAGGAAGCGCCGGTCCGGCCCTTCAAAACCGCCCGGATAGACCGAGATGATGGCCACCGCATTGGACAGTGTCGTGCCCTGGAACGGCATCACCACCGAATGGATGCGATAGTCGGTCGGGCAACCGCGCGAGCGGGGCAGATTGCCGTCACGATGGATCAGGCGGGTGGTGCCGCTATCGGCAATCGAAAGCTCATAGCCCTTGGGCGCCACGCCGAACCACTCTGCACAGGGGCTGGTGGCCGCCGTGTCAAATGTGTCCAGCGTGAGCGTGTAGTCGCCCGATACCGCGCCCGGCCAATAGGCCGGTGCCCCGAAATTGAGGCTTGCCGCATCCGTGCCGGGCACGCCATCTCCGATCAGTGCGGCGATCTCGACCGGGACCTCAATCGAAAAGCTCTCGATGTGACTACTGGCCTTGTCGGCGACCGCCGCCCGGATGTCCACAAGGCTGGTCTCTTCGCTTTCCGCCTGCAGCCGCACCGGCGTGCCCACCACCCAGCTATCGGTATCAAGGTCCACGACATAGAGGTTGGAATAGGCAAAGCCCGATCCGTCCTGAATGCCGAATTCCTCAAAGGCGAAATAGCGGAAATCGGGCGAGAACCCGACATAGTCGATCAGGGCCCGATCACCGGCCAGGGCCGGCTGGCTGAGGCCCCAGAGGGTCAGCGCGCTAGCGGCCAGTCGAGCCGTGGCCACCAGTCCCGCGTTCGGTTGCATCCAGTTCATCCACTTCCACCAGTTCCACGGCGCTGACCTGCGCCACCACCATCTGCGCCACGCGCTCGCCACGGCTGAGCGCAAAGGGCAGTTTGCCATGGTTGATCAACATGATTTTGACTTCGCCGCGATAATCCGCGTCAACCGTGCCAGGCGAATTGAGCACCGTGACGCCGTGCTTGGCGGCCAGGCCCGAGCGGGGCCGGATCTGCGCCTCATAGCCATCGGGCAGGGCAATGCTGAGCCCGGTGGGCACCATGGCATAGTCGCCCGGCGCGATCGTCAGGGTCTCCTCCGCGTCAATGGCGGCGCAGAGGTCGAGCCCGGCCGCACCGGCAGTCTGTTGGCGCGGCAGGGGCAGGCCCGCGCCATGCGCGAGCCGTTTCACATTGATCCGGACAGTCACGGTGCGCGCACCACGGCAAACAATTCATCGGGCAGGCCAGCATCGCCATTGATCAGCGCGAGCATGTCGATGACCTGTTCGGCGCGTGTCCTGTCGGCCGAAATGGTCATGTTGGTCTCGACAATTTCGGCGCCGGAAATGCCGATGGTCATGGTCCGGCCTTCAAAGAAGGCTTCGACCATCTGGCGGGTCTGCTCGTCCATATCGTCTTCGGCGCCCAGTTCGGCCTGCATGTCCGCCGTGGGCAGGGCCACGCGAACCAGGCCCGGACCGGCTTCGGTGAAGGTCATGCCGCCTTCATCCTGGCCCAGATCGAGATCGGCGAAATTTCCCTCCTCGGTGATGATGCAGGTGGCGCTGCCGTCGCTGTTCTCGGTCAGTTCACCCTCGGCGCAGAAACTGTCGTCCTGCTCCTGACCGCTTTCGGCGCTCATCTTGACCATGGAGTAGATGTCGGCACTCATGACCTGGGTCATGGTTGCCTGGGCCGTGCTGGGGCTGGTGATGGCCACATCGATATTGACGTCGATGCAACCGGCCAGTCCCGCTGCAAGCAAGGCGGCCGCAGCCAGCTTGCCGAAAAGTTTGACGCTCATAAAGCTTCTCCCATGCTTGCCGGCGGCCGCCGCCGGTGAACGCAATCTATGTGCCGCGCCGCGCCATGAACAGATCATTGCGCCGCCTTTTGGGGTCAGCTTCCGACCAGCACGCGCCAGAGCAGGGCCAGGATCAGCCCCAATGCCGCCAACAAGACGACCAGCACTGTATTGCGCATCAGCCTGTCGCGCGGGCGGTTGACCATGGCACGGTGCTCGGCCAGGGCCAACTCGGCCTGGGCGATCAGCGCCGGTACCCGTCCGGCCGCCTCGCCAATCCGGCTCAGATGCCCGGCCAGATCCTCGATCCGGCCAAGCGGGCCTTCCTCGCGCCGCAGCCATTCCCCGACCACAGGCTCGGCCACCGTCCAGATGTCGAGATCCGGGTCAAGCGTGCGTGCCACGCCCTCCACCAGCACCATCGACTTTTGCAGCAGCACCAGCTCGGGCCGGGTCTGCATGTCGAACAGATCGGTGATGGTGAAGAGCTGGCCCAGCACCTTGGCCATGGAAATGTCGGCTGCCGTGCGCCCATGCAGTGGCTCGCCAATCGAGCGAATGGCCAGGGCAAAATCCTCGACCGACTGGCTCTTGGGCACATAGCCCACATCGAAATGGCGCTGCGCCACCAGGCGATAATTGCGGGTGATGAAGCCGTAGAGAATATCGGCCAGGAAGCGGCGCTCATCCTTGCCGATCCGCCCCATTATGCCGAAATCGACCGCGATCACATCGCCGGTTCTGGGGTCGGCAAACAGATTGCCCGGATGCATGTCGGCATGAAAATAGCCATCGCGAATGGCATGGCGGAGGAAACTCTGCAGCAATTTGGCGGCCAGCGCCTTGCGGTCGATCCCGGCCTTGTCGATGGCGGCATGATCACGAATGGGAATGCCATGCATCCAGCTCGTGGTCAGCACATTCTGCGCCACCTGGTCCCAATGCACCTGCGGAATGACAAATCCCTGGTCATTCTTGATGTTCTCGGCCATTTCGGAGATGGCGGCGGCCTCAAGCCGCAGATCCAGTTCGAGCCGCATGGAATGGTCAAGCGTGCGTACGACCTCGGTGGGCCTGAGACGCCGGCTGGCCGGTGACAGGGTCTCGGCCAGCCTGGCTCCGGCATACAGGCTGTCGGTATCTGCATGAAAGCGCTCGGCAATGCCCGGGCGCAGCATTTTCACCGCGACCAGAGTGGGCGCCTGACCCGGCGCGCGCAGTTTCGCCTTGTGCACCTGGGCAATCGAGGCGGCAGCAATGGGCTCGCTGATTTCAGTTAGCTGTGCTGCCTTGGCGCCCAATGCGGTCTCCAGAATGCCCGGCACCAGCTTGGGGTCGAATGGCGGCATCTTGTCCTGCAGGCCGGAAAGATCGGCAGCGGCCTGGATGCCGACAATATCGGGCCTTGTGGCCAGGGTCTGGCCGAATTTCACATAGGATGGCCCGAGCTTGTGCAGCGCGGCGTTGAGGCGCTCGATGCTGCCGGTCTTGCGCACGGCGCGACGCTCGACAAGGCGCGCCATGGCAATCCCCGCCTTCATCATGGGCGGCAGGGATTCGGCCGGCAGCACGGAAAACGCGCCCTCGCGCGCCAGCACCCAGCCGGCATGGAACAGGCGGAAGGTCGAAGCGATGGACATGCGCTAGAGTTTCCAGCCCGAAAACAATGTCGCGATATTGCCGGTAAAGCTCTGATGCTTGACGCGCCTGAACCCCGCCTGACCCAGCATGGCCGAAAACTCGGCCGGGGCCGGGAACTTTCGGATCGACTCGATGAAATACTGGTAGGGCTGGGCGTCGCCGGTCACGACCCGGCCCATGGGTGGAATGAGCTGGTCGGAATAGAGCCTGTAGACGGCGTCGAACCCCGGCACGTCGACCTGGGAAAATTCGAGCACCAGAATGCGGCCGCCGCGTTTGAGCACCCGGTGGGCCTCGTCGAGCGCCTTCTGCACGCGCGGCACGTTACGAATGCCAAAGGCAATCGTGTAGGCGTCAAAACTCTTGTCTTCGAACGGCAGGTCTTCGGCGTTAGCCTCGAGAAATTCCACCTGTTCCGGATAGCGCCAGGATTTTGCCCGTTCGCCACCGACCCGCAGCATGTCCGCATTGATGTCCGAAACCACCACCTGGGCATAGCCGAGCGAGGCGTTGACGATGCGCTCGCCGATATCACCGGTACCCCCCGCCATGTCGAGCACCTTATAGGGACGCGATCCGGTCTTTGGAGGCGCCAGCTCTGCAACCATGGCGTCCTTCCAGAGCCGGTGCACGCCCATGCTCATCAGGTCGTTCATCAGGTCATAGCGATCGGCGACATCGTGGAACACCTTGTCCACCAGCCCCTGCTTGTCCTCCAGGGCGACGGTCTGTTCGCCGAAATGGGTCGTCTCGCGGGTCTCGGTCATGGCAAGGGCCTTTTTCAACCGGCATTGGGGTCGATAGATTGTGTATCGTCCCTATACATAAGCCTTTATGGCTTGCCCATGCCACAAAGCCGCGCAGGGTGAAGGAGTTGTCACATGCCTGAACTGCCCGAGGTCGAAACCGTCCGCCGGGGCCTGGCGCCCTGGCTTGAGGGTGCGACCATCGAGAGCGTGACGCTCAACCGGCCCAATCTGCGCTTCCCCTTCCCGACCGGACTGAAGGACGCGCTGGAGGGCCAGGAGGTCACCCATGTCGGGCGGCGGGCCAAATATCTGCTGCTCGGGCTCTCGGGCGGCGCGACCCTGCTCAGCCACCTGGGCATGACCGGGTCCTGGCGCTTTGCCGAACATCCCATCGACAAGCCGCCGCGTTATTATGAGCCGGGCACTGAACCCAGGCACGACCATATGGTCTGGGCGCTCCGCCATCCCGAACACGGACGCAGCCACCTGATCTATGCCGATCCGCGGCGTTTCGGTTTCATCGACCTTTATGCCGACCTTGCCGAGAGCCCCTATCTGCAAGGGCTGGGACCCGAACCGCTCGGCAATGAATTTTCTGCTGCACAATTGGCCACCGCCTTTGCTGGCAAGAAGACCCCGATCAAGGCGGCCTTGCTCGACCAGCGGGTGGTGGCCGGGCTGGGCAATATTTATGTGGCCGAGGCGCTGCATCGCGCTCATATCCTGCCCACGGTGCTGGCCGGCACTTTGGTGACCAGGACCGGCCGGCCCAAAAAGGCGCTGGAAGACCTGGCCATGGCCGTGCGAGAGGTCCTCACGGCAGCCATCGAGGTGGGCGGTTCCACCATTCGCGATTTCCGCAGCGTTGCAGGGGCCGGCTACTTCCAGCACAACTTCGCGGTTTACGACCGGGAAGGGGATCCCTGTCCGACCCCGATGTGCACCGGGGTGGTCCGGCGCATTATGCAATCGGGTCGCTCGACCTTCTATTGCCCGAAATGCCAGAAGGCGCCTTGAGGGCCGGCCGGGCGCCTGAATCCAGTTGACGCCTTCCGGCCTATGTCCTATAGACCCCCCGACTTGGCGGCAGCGTGCCGCCGCTTTCATTTCATCCCGGACGGTTGGGGCGCCCTTTAGGCGCACAGTCTGCCGGTTGGACGACCCAAGAGGACCACCATGGCCAATACGCCGTCAGCCAAGAAGGCGACCCGCAAGATTGCTGCCCGCACCGCGATCAACAAGTCGCGTCGGAGCCGCGTGCGTACGTTCATTCGCAAGGTCGAGGAAGCGATCACCGCTGGCGATCATGCAACCGCCTTCGCTGCGCTCAAGGCAGCCGAGCCCGAGATCCACCGCGCTGCCGGCAAGGGTATTGTCCATGCCAATCTGGCGGCCCGCAAGGTCTCCCGCCTCAACAGCCGCGTGAAGGCCCTCAACGCCTAATTCGCGGTCGGTCAAGGCGCTTCCGCGCAAGCGACCAATGCGCTACAATCCGGGCTCCGCAAGGGGCCCTTTTTGTTGCATGGACGTCAGGCAGGTTTTTTCGCGATTGTTCTGTCACATGACTAAATGGTGACACTCTCTCGGGCGATAGAACGAAGCGTGAAGGAGCGTTTTTTCCCAGCGTTGTCAGTGGGTTCGCCCATCAATGAGGTGATGGCAGGCTCTGCGGCCAAGGGCAGAAAATCGGTGCGGTGAAAAATTATTTTACCATGCTGAAAGCCGCTAAGTGTTCGAATCTGCCTTGAGTCACAGGCCCTTGCCGGAGGTCGCTTTTGGGGACCGGCGGACCCCAAAAATACGACCTCGGAGTCAAGCCCCTTTTTCAATGATTCACGTGTTGCGGGTCCAATTTGGTGCCTCTAATGTACTTTGGCCGGCGGGGAAAAAGAGGGGTGGAACGACCCTCCTGAACCACCGGTCGGCTCCCGCCAGGGAGTCGGGTTTGGGGCAGTGCCGGCAGCGATGCCGGTCATTTCAGCCAGTGATTTTTGTGTCGGCCGCAATTGCTGTGGTCCGTCAAATTTGAGTTGGCATCGTTCATTCGACCACAGGCCGGGCAGGCCGGGTTCAAGTGAAAGGTCAATTGACAAACGGTGGTTCAGAGCCGCCGGACAATAGAATTGTGTCCGCCTGAGCGGACGCAGGGGCGAAGCCGTGTCTTGCTCAGGGCCTGCAAAGGCGAGCAGACACATCAAACAGATCAGGGGCATTTCCGGGGCTTTGCGGACCGGAGAAGCGGCAAAACAGAATGGGGCAAGACACGATGATGCGACAGGCGACCGCGGGAAGAGACGATTGGGCTGCGGCCAACTCCTCTTCTCCTTCCAATACCAGCAAAGGCGGTACTCCTGTCATGGCCATGTCCGACGTTTCATCCCAGGATCAGCGCGAACTCTGGACCCGCGTGCGGGCCCGGCTGAAAGCGAGCGTGGGCGAGGACGTCTTCACCTCATGGTTTGCCCGCCTTGAGCTGGAGGAACTGGTGGACGATCTGGTGCATTTGAGCGCGCCGACGCGGTTCCTCTGTTCCTGGGTGCAATCCAACTATGCCGATCGCATTGTCGAAGCCTTCCGCAACGATGTTCCCGAGGCGGCGCGCCTGCAGGTGACCATGCGGGTCAATGGCCAGGCCCGTCCCCGCCTCGCCCCTGTCGCCGAAGTCGTCCCCGAAGCCCCGGCCGCCCAGCAGACCGCGCCTGTCGCCACGGCGCCTGCTGCCACCCCGCGCCTGGTGCGCGACAATGCCAAGTCCGGCGACGCCCTATCGGGCAGCGCCATCGACCCGCGCATGACCTTTGACAGTTTCGTGGCCGGCTCGGCCAATGAGATGGCGCTGGGCGTTGCCAAGCAGATCGCCAATGCCGCCATCAACAATGCCGTGACCTTCAATCCGGTCTATATTCATTCCACCGTGGGCCTGGGCAAGTCGCATTTGCTCAACGCCATTGCCCATGCCGTCGGCCAGGCCGACCCGTCCAAGAACATCGTCTATCTGACCGCCGACCACTTCATGTACCATTTCATCACCGCCGTGCAGCGCCAGAGCGCGCTTGGCTTCAAGGAATGGCTGCGCCGCGTCGACCTGCTGCTGATCGACGACATGCAGTTCCTGCAGGGCAAGTCGGCGACCGAATTCGGCCACACGTTGGGCGCCCTGCTGACCGGGGCCAAGCAGGTCGTAGTGGCTGGTGACGCCCCGCCGCGCGATCTCGAAATGCTCGACGAACGTGTCCGCTCGCGCCTTTCCGGCGGGCTGGTCGTGCCGATCTCCACCTTCGATCACGAATTGCGCCGCGACATCGTCCAGCGCCGTGCCGACCAGGTCAATTCCCGCTTCGGCATGCAGTTCCCGGTTGCCGTGATCGACTACATCGCCCGCGCCGTGGTCAGCCATGGCCGCGATCTCGACGGCGCCGTCAACCGGCTGGTGGCCGCCAACCAGCTCACCGGCGAACTGATTACGGTGCCTTTGGCCGAAAAGACCCTGGCCGACCTGATCCGCGCCCGTGACGCCAAGCGCGTGCGCATCGAGGATATTCTCAAGATCGTCTCGCGCCACTACAAGGTGCCGCGCAACGAATTGCTTTCGGCCCGCCGTTCGCGCGACGTGGTGCGCCCGCGCCAGATCGCCATGTATCTGGCCAAGGCCCTGACCAGCCGCTCCCTGCCCGAAATCGGGCGGCGCTTTGGCGGTCGTGACCACACCACGGTGCTCCATTCGGTGCGCAAGGTCGAGCAGATGATCAAGGATGATCTGGAGCTGGGCCAGGAAATCGAATTGCTCAAGCGCATGCTTGAAGAATAGCCTTTATCCCGCCGGATTGGCCGGGCAAGGATCGGATATGGTTCAAATCCTTGCCCGCCTGTTTGCTCTATCCGTTCTCGCCCTGTCCTCCGCGCTGGCCCAGGATGAACTGCCGGTCCTGACGCCGGAAGACCGGGCCGCGCAGAACCTGGCCATTGCCACCTCGGTCCAGGACCAGCTTCTGGCCTGCTGGGCCCTGCCGGCGGGCTATGAGGATCGCTCCATTTCCATCCGCCTGGCCTTTCTGGGCGATGGTACGCTTGATGGGGATCCCTATATCGTGCCCGAAAGCGTGCGCACCGCCGGGCAGTATCCCGAACTGATGCGCTCGATTGCGTCCGCCATTGCCACCTGCCTGCCATTTGAAGGGCTGATCGGGCTGGGGGCGGGGCCGGGTGAACGGTTCGACATCACCGTGCATTTCAGTTCCTGAAGTCCACAGCTAGGATGCGGCCAAAAGCCCCCTCGGCCTTGCCAATTTCCCATGAAACTGTAAACGTCCCAACCCCGGCTCGCGCCGGGTTTGGCTGTCGCGTATGTCCGGGAAGAAGAACTCCATGAAAGTCACGCTCGAACGCAATCATCTGCTCAAGTCGCTGAGCCATGTGCATCGGGTGGTCGAGCGCCGCAACACCTATCCGATCCTGGCCAATGTGCTGTTCAAGGCATCGGACGATCGGGTCGAACTGCGCGCCACCGACCTTGATATCGAAGTGACCGAAAGCGTGCCGGCCATGGTCTCGACGCCGGGCACCACCACCGTGCCGGCCCATACGCTTTACGAGATTGTCCGCAAGCTTTCCGATGGCGCCGAAGTGCGGCTCGAAACCGATGGCGGGGAGAACATGGTTCTCACCTCCGGCCGCTCGCGCTTTAACCTGGCCTGCCTGTCGCCCGACAGCTTCCCCGATCTCAAATCCGGCGCCTTTGCGCATGAATTCGACATCGCCGCAGCCTCCTTGCGCGAGCTGATCGAGCGCACCCAGTTCGCCATCTCCAATGAGGAGACGCGCTATTATCTCAACGGCATCTATTTCCATGCCGTGGACAATTCCGCTGCCGGTGCGCTGTTCCGCGCCGTGGCCACCGACGGGCACCGCATGGCCCGCGCCGAGATGGCTGCCCCCAGCGGCGCCGAAGGCATGAGCGGCATCATCGTGCCGAAAAAGACCGTAGGCGAAGTCCAGAAGCTGCTCGACGGCGTCGATGGCGATGTGCATGTCGAGGTTTCCGACACCAAGATCCGCTTTACCGTTGGTCCCGTGGTGCTGCTCTCCAAGCTCATCGAAGGCACCTTCCCCGACTATGACCGGGTGACGCCCAAGAACAACGACAAGCAGATGCTGGTCGACAAATCCGGTTTTGCCATTGCCGTGGATCGCGTTTCGACCATTGCCTCGGATCGCGGCGGCAAGGCGGTCAAGCTTTCGGCCAGGGATGGCCTGCTCGAGCTGTCCGTCACCAATCCCGATCACGGCACGGCCAGCGAGGAAGTGGCGGTGGACTTCGATACCGACGGCTTCGAGATCGGCTTCAACGCCCGCTATCTGCTCGACATCATCCAGCAGATCCGCTCCGAGAGCGCCGTGTTCCTGTTCAACGACGCCAATTCCCCCACCCTGGTGAAGGAAGAAGGCGAATCCAGCGCGCTCTACGTGCTGATGCCGATGCGGGTGTGAGGCGGGCACTCCGCGCTTGCTTTGACATCGATACCCCTCACCCGTCTCGGCCTGCAGCCGATCCACCCTCTCCTACAAGGGGAGAGGGGTGAGCCGGTGGTCACCAATTGCTCGTGGCTCCCGTCTCCCCTTGTGGGAGAAGGTGCCCGAAGGGCGGATGAGGGGGACGTAGCAGCATGATCCGCCACATCTCCCGCCTGCGCCTGACCGCATTCCGTAACTATGCCTCCGCCGCGCTCGACCTCGACGGTCGCCACGTGGTGCTGACCGGCCCCAATGGCTCGGGCAAGACCAATCTGCTCGAAGCCATTTCCGTGCTCTCGCCGGGACGCGGCCTGCGCGGCGCCAGTTTTGACACGCTGCAATCGCAGGGCTCCGACCTGCCCTGGGCGGTGGCCGCGACCATCGAGACCGATGCCGGGCCTGCCGATATCGGCACGGGCGCCTTGCCCGATGGCGGGCGCCGGGTGCGCATCAATGGCGCCAATGCCCGCTCCATCGAGGCGATGAGCGACTATCTGCGCGTGCTCTGGCTGACCCCGGCCATGGATGGGCTGTTCTCCGGCCCCGCGGGAGATCGCCGCCGCTTTCTCGACCGGTTGGTGACCACGCTCATCCCGGACCATTCCGCGACCGTCTCGGACTTCGAGAAAGCCATGCGGCAACGCAACAAGTTGCTGGAAGAGGAGGGCGATCCACGCTGGCTCAGCGCCATCGAGGCGCAGATGGCCGAGCTTGGCGCCTCGATCCACCTCAACCGCACCGATAGTCTGAGCCATTTGCAGGCGCTGATTGCCCAGAGCCTGGACGACACCAGTTTCCCGGCGGCCCGGCTCTCGCTGACCCCTTTATTCGAGGACCTGGTCGAGCCGGCGACCTCGGCCGGACTCGAAACAGTGCTGGCGCAGCGCTGGCATGCGCTGCGCCCCCTTGATCGGGCGGCCGGACGCACCACATCAGGACCACACCGCGTCGATCTCGACGTCATCCATGCGCAAAAATCTATGCCCGCGGCGCTTGGCTCCACCGGCGAGCAGAAGGCGCTGCTGATCGGGCTGATCCTGGCCCATGCGCGGCTCGTGCGGTTGCGCACCGGCATCGTGCCGTTTCTGCTGCTCGACGAGATTGCCGCCCATCTCGATCCGGACCGGCGCCGGGCCCTGTTTGCGGCGCTGGACGGGCTGGAGACCCAGTGTTTCCTGACCGGCACCGACCCGGTGCTGTTCGAGGCGCTCGAGGGGCGGGCGCAGCAGATCGGGGTGCGCGAAGGGCGCTTGGCGCGCAAGGGCTGAAAATCCCCCGCAAATACGCCTCAAACGGCCAATATCCTTGGGGTTTCAGCCCCATTCGGCTAGAACAGAACTCACGTGAAATCGACTGATTCGGACCCCATGAGCGACAGCGAAAACCCGATCCCGACCGAATATGGCGCCGACAGCATCAAGGTGCTCAAGGGCCTCGATGCCGTGCGCAAGCGCCCGGGCATGTATATCGGCGATACCGATGACGGATCGGGCCTGCACCACATGGTCTATGAGGTGGTGGATAACGCCATCGACGAGGCGCTGGCCGGTCATGCCGACCTGGTCACCGTCACCCTTAATGCCGATGGTTCGGTGAGTGTGACCGACAATGGCCGTGGCATCCCGACCGGCATCCACAAGGAAGAAGGCGTTTCCGCCGCCGAGGTCATCATGACCCAGCTCCATGCCGGCGGTAAGTTCGACCAGAATTCCTACAAGGTGTCCGGTGGCCTGCACGGCGTGGGCGTCTCGGTGGTCAATGCCCTCTCGGTCTGGCTCAAGCTGCGCATTCGGCAGAAGGGGAAGATCCACGAGATGAGCTTCACCCACGGCGTTGCCGATGGGCCGCTCGAAGTCGTTGGGGACTATGAAGGGCGCTCGGGCTCCGAGATCACCTTCATGCCCAGCTCCGAAACCTTCACCATGATCGAGTTCGACTACAAGACGCTCGAACATCGCCTGCGCGAACTGGCCTTCCTCAATTCAGGCGTTCACATCCTTCTGGCCGACCATCGCCATCCCGAGCCGGTCGAAGTGGATCTGTTCTACGAGGGTGGCCTCGAGGCCTTCGTCAAATATCTCGACAAGTCCAAGGTGCCGGTGCTCGAAAACCCGATCACCATGCGTTCGGAAAAGGACGGCATCACAGTCGAAGTGGCCCTGCAGTGGAACGATAGCTACCACGAAAATGTGCTGTGTTTCACCAACAACATTCCCCAGCGCGATGGGGGCACCCATCTGGCCGGCCTGCGCGGCGCGCTGACGCGCCAGGTGACCGGCTATGCCAACAGCTCCGGCATTGCCAAGAAGGAAAAGGTCGAGCTCTCTGGCGATGACACCCGCGAGGGCCTGACCTGCGTGCTTTCGGTCAAGGTCCCGGACCCCAAGTTCTCGTCCCAGACCAAGGACAAGCTGGTCTCCTCCGAAGTTCGCCCGGTGGTCGAGAACATCGTCAATGAAAAGCTCGGCCAGTGGTTCGAGGAGCATCCCAACGAAGCCCGCACCATTGTCGGCAAGGTGGTGGAAGCCGCCGCTGCCCGCGAGGCGGCCCGCAAGGCGCGCGAGTTGACCCGCCGCAAGGGGGCGCTGGAAATCTCCTCGCTGCCCGGTAAGCTCGCCGATTGCCAGGAGCGCGATCCGGCAAAAAGCGAAATCTTCATCGTCGAGGGTGACTCGGCCGGTGGATCGGCTAAGCAGGGGCGTGACCGCTCCAATCAGGCCGTTCTGCCGCTGCGCGGCAAGATCCTCAATGTGGAACGCGCCCGCTTTGATCGCATGATCAGCTCCGACCAGGTCGGCACGCTGATCACCGCGCTGGGCACCGGCATTGGCCGTGAAGAGTTCAACGCCGACAAGCTGCGCTACCACAAGATCATCATCATGACAGACGCCGACGTCGACGGCGCCCATATCCGTACCCTGCTGCTCACCTTCTTCTATCGCCAGACGCGCGAACTGATCGAGCGCGGCCATATCTACATTGCCCAGCCGCCGCTCTACAAAGCCACGCGCGGCCGCTCCGAGCTTTATCTCAAGGATGAGCGGGCACTGGAAGACTATCTGCTCGATGGCGGCATCGAAGATGCGGTGTTCACCACCCAGGACGGCACCACCCATGCCGGCCAGGACCTGTTGGCCATTCTGCATCAATCGCGTGAAATCGTGAACGCGATCAACAATCTCAACACCCGCTACAATCGCAACCTGGTTGAGCAGGCCGCCATTGTCGGCGGGCTGGATCCCGAGGGCATCGCCAATCCCGACAGGAGCGGGGAAACGCTCAAGCGCGTCGCCAACCGGCTCGACCGCATTTCCGACGAGCTGGAACGCGGCTGGACCGGCGAAGTCACCGACGAGGAGGCCCTGGCCTTCTCCCGTACGGTGCGCGGCGTCACCGAAACCCACCACATCGACCGGGCCCTGCTGCAAAGCGCCGATGCGCGCAAGCTTCGCCAGCTCGCCGACCGGCTGGACGAGCTGTTCGGCGGCGTGCCGACGCTGACCCGCAAGGGCGAGACGATCAACATCTTTGGCCCGGCGAGCCTGTTCAAGGCCGTCACCGATGCCGGCCGCAAGGGCGTTTCCATGCAGCGCTATAAGGGCCTTGGCGAAATGAATGCCGAGCAGCTCTGGGAAACCACGCTCGACCCCAATGCCAGAACCCTGCTGCGCGTCGAAATCGACCAGACCGACGAAGCCGACCAGATTTTCACCGCCCTGATGGGCGACCTGGTGGAGCCGCGCCGCGACTTCATCCAGGACAACGCGCTCAATGTGAGCAATCTGGATGTCTGAGAGCCGTGCCGAAGGCAAAATCTCCCCAGTGGGGAGATTTTAGGCGAGCAGGCCACGAAGGCTAAGCCTGAGTGGCAGGACGTGCCGAAGGCAAAATCTCCCCAGTGGGGAGATTTTGGCGGGCTAGGCCATGAGAGCTATGCTCGAATGGCGGCACCCGGTCAGATGGCAGAGGGCCCTATGGGCAGCACTCAAGTGGGAGCAACGCCCCAAGCTGGAGGGCTCGGCGATGAGTGGCGACGAGATCGAATTGCGGGGCGGTCAGGTTAACAAGGTTGTCCGCATCGGTGATACCGTTAGGCGCACCATGGCCTGGGATCGAGCAGTCGCCCACCAATTGCTGCGTCATCTGGAAAAACACGGATTTGAGGGTGCGCCAAGGTTTCTGGGGCTGGACCCTCTTGGACGCGAAATTCTGACTTATCTGCCGACCGACCTCGATCACGATGCCGATGGCTTCTCCGACGACCAATTGACTGCCGCTGCAGCCCTGCTGCGCCGCTATCATGACGCGACCTTGGATTTCACTCCGGTGGTTAGGGCGGGCGCAGAAGTGCTCTGCCACAACGACTGGACGCCGGCCAATACGGTGTTTCGCAACGCCAACCCCTACGGCATGATTGACTTCGACACTGTTGCGCCCGGCACGAGGCTTTGGGACGTGAGCTATAGTGCCTGGACCTGGCTCGATCTCAGCGACCCGGCCTTTTCGGCCGATGAACAGTTGCGGCGGCTGGAGCTGTTTTGCATGGGCTATGATCATCCCTCTTGCACCGTCGCGCATATGGCGGGCTATATCCCCACCCGGCAGGCCGGTCGCGCGCGCTGGGCGAGGGATCGCAACATGCCTGAGGCCGAGGCCTGGGCTCTCAAATGCATGTACTGGACCGTCCAGAACCTGAGCGAGCGCGTTCATCGCACGGGTCTGCCTGAGACCTGATCGCTCTGCGCGCCGTCAGTTGTTCACCCTGACGGATCAGTCCGTTCTCACTGGCCACCTTGTGCCTACGGTCTTCACAGCCTAGCTAAGCGGGACCATTCCCTGCGCGAGGCTCCCATGAAAAAGATCGGCTTTCTCTCCTTTGGTCATTGGAGCCCCTCGCCCAATTCGGGCACCCGGACGGCGGGCGATGCGCTGCTGCAATCGATCGACCTGGCGGTGGCGGCCGAGGAACTGGGGGCCGATGGCGCCTATTTCCGCGTGCATCACTTTGCCCGCCAGCTCGCCTCGCCTTTTCCGCTGCTGGCGGCGGTGGGCGCCAAAACCGAAAAGATCGAGATCGGCACAGCCGTGATCGACATGCGATACGAAAACCCGCTCTACATGGCCGAGGATGCCGGGGCGGCGGACCTGATTTCCGAGGGGCGCCTGCAATTGGGCATTTCGCGTGGCTCGCCCGAACAGGTCATCGATGGCTGGCGCTATTTCGGCTATGAGCCGGTCGACGGGCAGACTGACGCGGACATGGCGCGGCTCAATGCGGAAATTTTCCTCAAAGCGCTGACCGGTCAGGGCTTCGCCCAGCCCAATCCGCGCCCCATGTTCCCCAACCCGCCCGGCATGCTGCGGATCGAACCCTATTCCGAGGGCCTTCTTGAGCGCATCTGGTGGGGCGCGGCCAGCGACGCAACGGCCATCTGGGCCGCCAGGATGGGCATGAACCTGCAGTCCTCGACGCTCAAATTCGACGAGAGCGGAAAACCCTTCCACATCCAGCAGGCCGAACAGATCCGCGCCTATCGCGCGGCCTGGAAAGAGGCTGGCCACACCCGCGAACCGCGCGTCTCGGTCAGCCGCTCGATCTTTGCCCTCGTCAATGACCAGGACCGCATGTATTTCGGCAGCGGCCGGCCCGAGGAAGACCAGTTCGGCTATATCGAGCCGGAAAAGCGTGCGGTGTTCGGGCGGGGCTACACCGCCGAACCGGACAAGCTGATCGAGGAATTGAAGCAGGATCAGGCCATCGCTGAAGCCGATACGCTGCTGCTGACCGTGCCTAATCAGCTTGGTGTCGACTATAACGCCCATGTCATCGAAAGCATTCTCAAGCACGTCGCGCCGGGTCTGGGCTGGCGCTAGGGCAGGCTGAAAGCCGATCCGGCGCAGCCATTGGAATGCCAATAGCGGTCCACCGGCGTAAAGCGTCCGGTGGCCAGCCGCTCCACCTCCGCAGCAAAGGCCATGGCGCGGCATTCATCCGCGCCGGCCACCACATGCACCATTTCGTGCAGGATGGTCAGGCGCCGCAAGGCCGCCGTGCCCTCCTCGGAAAACTGCCGGCAAACGACCAGCGGTACCACCCCGTCCCGTGGCGGCAAGGGGACATAGGCGGCAAAGCGGGCACAGCCCGAGCCGCTTGCGCCGGTCTCCAGCGCAACGGCCAGATTGCCGCCCCAATGCGATGAGGTGAACTGCCCCAGGGTCAGCGCGTCACGATAGGCGGCAATGTCCACCCCGAAGCGCGTCGTCCCAAGCTGCGGTTGCGCCTGTTCGAAGGCGGCAATGGCATCATTGAACGCGGTCTGCACGGCATCCGCCCGCGCCGGACTGGCAGCGAGGGACAACAGGAGGCCGGCGAGAATGGCGGTCAACAGGCGCATGGGTGCTGTCGTGCCGGGCAATTGCGGCATTGGCAAGAGCTGTGACGCGACGGCCACACTCGGGCGGGAGGGAGCCGATGGCCCATAAACCGGCCACATTTGGCGCGGACAAGCGTGCACATGTGCTGCTGGGCGGCAAAGAGCGTATGGCCGGTCACAATCCACCGATCTTAACCTCCCGCTTACCATTTGTTTCCCTTGATGAACGAACAGGGTAGAAGCAGCGTGATCCTTTTCTTCACTAGGTTTGCCTGATGGATTTCCGCATTTCGGCCGATGACCGCGTTGGCGCCCCCAAGGGCCGCCAGAACAAGACGCAGGCGCGTCCTGCAGCCGGGGGCGCGCGTGTCGAGCCGTCCATGGGCCAGACCATGGCTTTTTCCGTCGATGAAACCCGCCCCGGTGGCAATGGCGGTGGCGGCAAGCCCCCCAGGACGCCGAAAAAGCAGCCGCGCAAGGGCAAGGCCGAACCGGCCCGCAACCGCAAGAAGAAACGCGGCGGCGGCCTGCTGATGGGGCTGCTCTGGTGGGGCTTTGTCGCCTGTCTGTGGGGCGGCATCGCCGTGATCGGCGTGATTGTCTATTACGGTGCCCAACTCCCTTCGTCCGACACCTGGGCCATTCCCGAGCGCCCGCCCAATATCCGTATCCTGGCAGCCGATGGGAGCCTGATCTCCAATCGCGGCCAGACCGGCGGCGAGGCCATCACCTTCCGCGAACTGCCCCAATATGTGCCCGCGGCCTTCATCGCCTCGGAAGACAGGCGCTTCATGAGCCATTTTGGCGTCGATCCGATCGGCCTGCTCTCGGTCGGCCTTGAAATGATCGAAGCGCGCGGTGTGACCCGCGGCGCCTCCACATTGACCCAGCAGGTGGCCAAGAACCTGTTCCTGACCCCCGACCAGACCCTGGGCCGCAAGGTGCAGGAGGCGATCCTGGCCATCTGGCTTGAGCAGAACTTCACCAAGGAAGAAATCCTCGAGCTCTATATGAACCGGGTCTATTTCGGGCAGGGCGCCTATGGCATCGAGGCGGCGGCCCAGACCTATTTCGGCGTTTCGGCGCGCAATCTCTCGCTGGGCCAGGCGGCAATGCTGGTGGGACTGCTGCCGGCGCCGTCCGCCTATAATCCCAAGACCAATCCCGAGGTGGCCAAGGAACGCCAGCAGATCGTTCTCAACCTGATGGCCCGGGAAGGCTACATCACCAGTGCCGAAGCCGATGCGGCCCGCATCGACCCCAACCAGACCATCCGCACCGTGGTGGCAGGTTCGGAATCCTATGTTGCCGACTGGGTCGAAAGCCTGATGACCGCCTATATCGGCGAGATCGAGGGCGACGTGGTGGTCCAGACTACCATCGACTACAAGATGCAGAAGGATGCCGAATTCATCGTCAAGGAGGCCGTGGCCAATGAAGGCGAGAAGCGCGGCTTCTCCCAGGCCGCCCTGGTGGCCATGGATGTCGATGGCACCGTGCGCGCCATGGTCGGTGGCGTCGATTATCAGGCCAGCCAGTATAACCGCGCCGTGACGGCGCGGCGCCAGCCTGGCTCCACCTTCAAGCCCTTCGTCTACATGGCGGCCATGGAAAAGGGCTATACGCCCGAGACTTTGGCCGAGGACGCCCAGTTCGACTACAATGGATGGAGCCCGCGCAACGCCTCGGGCAAATATGCCGGCACCGTCACCTTGCGTCAGGGCCTGGCCTATTCGCTCAACACCATTGCCGCGCGCCTGGCCATCGATGTCACCCCCGAAAAGGTGATCGAAGTGGCCATGCGCATGGGCATTTCGTCCAACCTCACGCCCGTACCTTCGATCGCGCTGGGCACCCAGGAAGTGAACCTGCTCGAATTGACCAGTGCCTACGCGCCCTTCGCCAATGGCGGCATGGGGGTCATTCCCAATGTCATCACCCAGATCACCGACGTCCAGGGCAATGTGCTTTACCAGGCCTCCGATGCCGGTCCGGGCCGTGTGGTCGATCCCAATGTGCTGGCCGAGATGAACGACATGCTCAAGACCGCCGTCGAGGTGGGTACGGGCCGCGGCGCCAACCTGGGCGGCTGGGACTTTGGCGGCAAGACCGGCACCAGCCAGAACGCGCGCGACGCCCTGTTCGTTGGCTATACATCGGCCATGGTCACCGGCGTCTGGCTGGGCAATGACAATGACACCCAGACCACGCTCTCGGGTGGCAATGTGCCGGCCAATATCTGGTCTGACTTCATGACCAAGGCGCATGAGGGCCGCTCACCGGCACCCATTCCAGGCGGGTCCTATGCCGGCCAGCTCATTGCCCAGCAATTGATCGATCCCAATACCGGCATGCCTGCCATTGATCCGGCCACTGGCCAGCCCATGGTGCAATATGTCGATGGCGGCACCGGCGAGCCGGTGCAGACCACCACGGACCCGGCCACCGGGCAGGTGATTGCCATCGACCCGGCCACCGGTGCACCACTTGAGGGACTGGCGCCGGTTGACGGCCAGGTGGCCAATGCCCCGGCTTCGACCGGGCTCGGCGGGTTTGATCCCAACACCGGCCTGCCGGTCCAGCAGATCGACCCCAATACCGGCCTGCCCATCGATCAGGGCCAGATCGTGCAATATGACGCCAATGGCCAGGCCATCGACCCGGTGACTGGCTTCCCCCTGCAGCAGCAGAACAGCAATGGCTTTGGCCAGGCGCCGATTGATCCCGAAACCGGCCTGCCCATGACCCTTGTTGTTGATCCGGCCACTGGCCAGCAGGTCTGGGTGCCTTCGGCGCCAACCTCGCAGCAACCGCAGGATCTTGCTCAGCCGCAGGGCCAGATCGTGCCTCCTGGCCAGGTGCAGCAGCAGCCGGTCTACCAGGAAGAGCGCTCCCAGCGCACCCTGATGGATCTGATCTTCGGCAATTAGGTTCGCTGACCTGAACAGAAAAAAAGCCCCGGGCGTGACCTGGGGCTTTTTTTGTGTCGGCAGGTGTGCGCAGCAAGCGGCCCGGGGCTACACCACCACGATCGGTGCGCCATTGGGCACGCGCTCATAAAGATCCATGACATCCTGGAACAACAGGCGCACGCAGCCGGACGAGACCGCCTTGCCGATCGAGGCCACGTCCATGGTGCCGTGAATGCGATAGAGCGTGTCGCGATTTCCCTGATGAATATAGAGCGCACGGGCGCCCAGCGCATTGAGCAGGCCGGGGGGCTGGCCGTTGCGGTAGATTTCAAGCTCGGGCTGCCGCTCGATCATTTCAGCCGGCGGGGTCCAGACCGGCCATTTGCGCTTATAGGCAATGTGACCCTCGCCGCTCCATTCAAACCCGGCGCGCCCCAGGCCCACGCCATAGCGCATGGCCCGGCCCTCGGGCATGGTGAAATAGAGAAAGTAATTGGCCGTATCGACCACCACGCGCCCGGCGGGCTCGCCGGTCGGGTTGGCCACTTCCTGGCGCCAATAGGCCGGGTTCATCAGCGAAATATCGGCTGCCGGAACCGGGTGTTCTTCCTCCGGCCGGGCGGCATACATGGCCAGAATGTCCAGCGGGATCGTGGGGCGAACGGGCGTTGCGGCGGCAGTGGCCAGCCGGGTGGTGCCGCTGGTCGAGCAGCCGGCAAGGGTCAGGGCGCCAAGGCCGGCAAGACCAGCCAGTACGGCGCGGCGCGACGGGGTCGCGTCGGAAACATAAGACATGAAACTATCCTTGGCCTGCATAAGCAGGCGCTGAGCGTGAATGAGGGGTTCAACGAAGCGCTCAGGCGGATATGGGGGGACGGAGCGGCAGGATGGCCGGCCAGTCCGGCGCTGTCCGATCAGGCGCCTCCAGGGGCCCTTCGGCCTCAAGACCAGAAGGCAATTGGGGTCCGCAAGCCTCGATTGCGTGATGCGAGCCGCAGGGCAGCATGAGACCTGCACCCAGGTCGATCTGTCCGCGCTGGACCTGCACCACCACCGGGATCGGTCTGTTGTCGGCGTCGACATGGTTGAGCACCACGATCGGGGTGGCGACATAGCGATGCGCATTGGCCGTCGTGGCGCCCAGAACGGAGGCCAGAGCCAGGAGAACCGCGATGAAGACCACGAAATGACGCATGAGACGCTGATAGGGAGCAGATTGCGGCAGCATCGGGGCAGGCGCCCGATTATTGCCTGGTGGCGGGCGCTTGCCAGGCCATCAGTTCGCGACCGTGTGCTTTTAGCCACGCCCGGCCCCGGTCCATATCGGGCAAGGTCCGCGCAACGGTGGCCCAGAAGGCGGGGGAGTGGTTCATCTCCACCAGATGGGCCACCTCATGGGCCGCCACATAGTCCAGCACATGTGGCGGGGCCAGGATCAGCCGCCAATTATAGTTGATTGTGCCGCTTGAAGAGCATGACCCCCAGCGGCTCGACTGGCTGCGCAGCCGCACCTGCTTGACCTCGACGCCCAGCCGCCCGGCATGGAAAGCGCTTTGTGCCGTCAGATCAGCCAGCGCCTCGGATTTGAGCCAGTCATACAGCCGGCGCGGCTGATGGGCCGTGTCGCCGGGCACGCGCAGCACCGGTTCGGCATCGCTGCCGCCGGTCTCGACCCGGCCGCGCAGGGCCCCGGTGGCGACCACCAGATGCGGCACGCCGCGCAGGGGCAGGCGCGCGCCAGCCTCCAGCCTTTGCGCCAGCGCCGTGCGGGGCAGGCGCGCCGCCAGCCAGTGGCGATGCCGGTATAGAAACGCCTCGGCATCGGCCCAGCGTGCCCCTTCGGGCAGGGTCAGCAGAGGGCCGGCGGCCGGCAGGGACAGGCGGAAGCTCCGCGCCCGCTTGGACACCTTGACGGCAATGCTCACCTCGACGCCGTCAAGCGTGAGTTGGGTGGTCCGTGGCGGCGGGGTGCGTTGGCGCAGAAAGGAGAACATGGTGACCGGATCGGCATCAGCTCCGGCCAGTGTAACCGGATTCGCGCGGCGAAAGAGGGTGGCAACACCAAAAAAGGCGCCCCTTGCGGGGCGCCAGTTGTCATTGGAGGACAGGGAAGTCGGAAAGCACAACGGCTTACTGGCCGTTATTGTTGCTCCAATTATTGTTATTCTGGTCGTTCTCGCCATAGCCCTGGCGCTGGCCGCGATGTTCGCCCATGAAGCGGTCGAATTCCTCGCGGTCCTTGGCCTTGCGCAGATTGGCCATATATTCGTGGAACGCGTCGATCTCGGCATCGAGCCGGGCGCGCTCTTCCTCGAGGCGCTTGAGTTGCTCGGCACGGTATTCATCGAAGGCGGCATTGCCCGACGAGCTGAACTCGTTGCGGCCAAAGCCGTGATGCTTGTGATTGTTGCGCATATAGCCACACCCCTTGTTCCAGTAAGCCTGGGCCTTTTCGGCAGAGCCGCCGAATTTTTCGCCCCAGATGATATAGGCCAGCATCGCCAGGCCGAGCGGCCAGAAGATGATGAAGCCAAGGACCATGAGGCCGATGGTCAGCGGGGACCATTGCGGTTTGATGATTGCAGTGTTCATATTCGTTCGTCTCCCAGTCACGATGAGTCTCAAATGGCCCGTCATGGGTCAGGATCAAGCATGTGCCTGTCGATTTTTGCGCTTGAAATCGGCGGATTCGCTCCCTATGCGCCACAATTGAAAGCCTTGGAGTGAGCAGCATGACGGACCAGACCCTGCCCCAACTGCCACTGCCCTCGAGCTGGCGCCCCCTGCGCCTGCAGACCCTGGTGATCCTGCGCTGGCTGGCGGTGATCGGGCAGACCATCGGCGTACTTTTCGTCAATTGGGGCCTGGGCTTTCCGCTGCCGCTGTTCGAATGCCTGGCGCTGATCGGGCTCTCCGCCGCGTTCAATATCGGCCTCACCTTTCGCCTCGGGCCGCATTATCGGCTCTCCTCGCGCATCGCTGCGCTGCAACTGGCGTTCGATCTCTGCCAGCTCGGCGGGCTCTTGGCCCTGACCGGCGGGCTGGAGAACCCCTTCGCGCTGCTGCTTTTGGCGCCGGTCTCGGTTTCCGCCACCTCGCTACCGAAACGCCAGGCCTTTCTGGTGGCGCTGCTGGCCGCCGTGATCGCCTCGGTGCTGGCGATTCTTCACCTGCCGCTGCCCTGGGAGCCGGACCAGCACATCGTTTTCAACCGCATCTATGTGATCGGCATCTGGGTTTCGATCATTTGCGGCGTGGTGTTCATCTCCGCCTATACCAATCGCGTCGCCCATGATTCCCGGCAGATCGCCGATGCGCTGGCGGCCACAGAACTGGCCCTGTCGCGGCGCGAGCAGCTTTCCGCGCTTGATGGGCTGGCGGCGGCCGCCGCGCATGAACTGGGCACGCCGCTCTCCACCATTGCGCTGGCCGCCAAGGAAATGCGCGCCGAGGTCGACAAGGACAGCCAACTGGCCGAGGACGTGGAGCTGATCATTGCCCAGGCGGCGCGTTGCCGGGCGATTCTCGCCAAGCTGCGCAATCTGGGCAGCGAACCGGCCGATCTCTTCGCCGAGGCGCCGCTGCCCGATATTCTCGATGAGGTCGCCCGGCCCCATGAAGGACGCGGCAAGGTCATCCTGTTCGATGCCGCCGAGACGGCAGGGCCGCCACCGGTGTTTCCCCGCAGCGTGGGCCTGCTCTATGGCCTGGGCAATCTGATCGAAAACGCCACCGACTTTGCCGCCCAGACCGTGCGGATCGAAAGCGGCTGGGACCAGCATGCCATCACCGTCTCGATCATCGATGATGGCAAGGGCTTCGCCCCCGAACTGATTGCCCGGCTGGGCGAACCCTATCTCACCAGCCGCCCGCGCGACCCGGCAGGCAGCGACGCACATCAGCCCGGCGGGTTGGGCCTGGGCATTTTTATTGCCAAGACCCTGCTTGAGCGAACCGGGGCCCGGCTCACCTTCGATAATGCAAAGCCCAGCGGGCATGCCCGGGTGCGCATCACCTGGTCCCGAAGCGCAATCGAGTGATCGGAACACTTCGTTTTGACGTAGGGTGAGCAAAGGAATATTGGAAAAGCCATGGACACGATTGAAGACCTTCTGGCTGCCGATCCGAGCCTTTTGCTCGTTGATGATGATGCAGCCTTTTTGAGCCGCCTCGAACGCGCGATGACGCGCCGGGGCTTTGAGGTGCGCATTGCCGGCACGGTCGCCGCCGGGCTGGCCGCCGTCACCGAACGTCCGCCCGCCTATGCCGTGGTCGATCTTCGCCTCGAGGACGGCAATGGCCTGGATGTGGTGTCGGCCCTGCACCAGAAGCGCGCCGATGCCCGCGCCGTGGTGCTGACCGGCTATGGCAATATCGCCACCGCCGTGACGGCGGTGAAGCTCGGGGCGATGGACTATCTTTCCAAGCCCGCCGATGCCGATGACGTCATCAACGCGCTGCTGGCGACCGGCGAGGACAAGCCCGAGCCGCCGGAAAACCCGATGTCGGCCGACCGGGTGCGCTGGGAGCATATCCAGCGGGTCTATGAACTGTGCGATCGCAATGTTTCCGAGACCGCGCGCCGGCTCAACATGCATCGGCGCACCTTGCAGCGTATCCTGGCCAAGCGCGCGCCGAGATAGGTCCCTCTGCTCCTCCCCCTGTCAGGGGGAGGCCGGGTGGGGTTGCCGTCACTTCGCAAACAGCGTCTCGAAACCCCCAAAGATCATCCGCTTGCCATCGAATGGCATTTCGCCGAACTGCTGCATGGCCTCGGGCGCCATCATCTTCCGCATCGCCGCGTCACGGGTCGCCTTGTCGGGATATTCGATCCAGGAGAAGACGACGACTTCGTCGTCCTTGGCCTGCACCGCGCCATAGAAATCGTTGAGCTCGCCCCTGGGGACATCGTCGCCCCAATTCTCCACCACGCGGGTGGCGCCCCATTCTTTGAGTATTTCCGCCGCCCGGGCGGCATGCGCGACATAGGCTTGCTTGTTCGCCTTGGGAACGGCGGTCACCATGCCATCGATATAGGCCATTTCGGGTCTCCTCTTGCTGGGCGGCAAATGCCGCGATTGGCGCATGCGGTTGCTGCGCCTGCCTCGACTCCGACGAATGGGACAGGCTAACCTCGACACGCATCGGCGAAAAATGAGGAGCCTGGCCATGACTGTCACCCTTCACTTTCATGGCGCGGCGGGCACGGTCACCGGCTCGTGCTATCGCGTGGTGCATCCGGGCGGGCAGTTTCTGGTCGATTGCGGCCTGTTTCAGGGCAACAAGAGCGTGCGCGAGCTCAATCTCAAGCCGACCCCCTTCGACCCCAAGGCCATCGACTTCCTGCTGTTGACCCACGCCCATATCGATCATGCCGGGCTCCTGCCCAAGCTCTATGGCGAGGGCTGGCGCGGGCCGATGTGGATGACCGGGCCGACCGCTGGCCTTTTGGAGTATCTCCTGCCCGATGGGGCCGGGATCCAGGAGAGCGAAGCGGAACGGGAAACGCGCAAGCGCTCGCGCCGTGGCGAAGAACCGGTCAAGCCGCTCTACACCATGGCCGATGCCGAGGAGGCCCTCGCCCACCGCGAGATCTGCGCCTATGACGAATGGATCGAGCCCGGCCCCGGCGTGCGGGCGCGGTACTGGAATGCCGGCCATATCATCGGCTCGGCTTCGATCGAGGTAGAGGTTCAGGACAGTGACGGCAAGCCGGTGCGGCTGATGTTTTCGGGCGATATCGGGCCGGACGAAAAGGTGTTCTACACCGAGCCCGAAGGCCCCTCGGGGTTCGACTATATTCTGTGCGAAAGCACCTATGGCGGCCGCGACCGCGCTGAATATACGCTTGAGGAGCGCCGCGAAACGCTCAAGACCGAGATTCAGCAAGCGCTCGGGCGCGGCGGTAATCTGATCATTCCCACCTTTGCCGTCGAGCGCAGCCAGGAATTGCTGCACGATATCGGCACGCTGATCAAAATGGGCGAGATCGATCCGCAATTGGTGGCGCTGGACAGTCCTCTGGCCAGCAAGGTCACCGGGGTCTATCGGAAATACGCAAAAATGTTCGAGGACACCGAGCTCAGCGCCGATGAGCTGTTCAACGACAAACGCTTCCGCATCATCGAGGCGGTCGAGGATTCCAAGGGCCTCAACGCCATCAAGGGCGGCGCCATCATCATGTCGGCCTCCGGCATGGCCGATGCCGGGCGCATCAAGCATCATTTGCGCAACAATCTGATCCGCGCCAATGCCACGGTGCTGTTTGTCGGCTATCAGGCGCCCGGCACGCTGGGCCAGATCATTCTTTCGGGGGCCAGGGAAGTACGCATCCATGGCTCGGTGATCCCGGTGCGGGCCACCATAAGGTCGATGGGCAACTATTCTGCCCATGCCGATCACTCCGAGCTGATGGACTGGATCCAGAGCCGCTTGCCCGCCCATGGCGCGCTGTTCCTGACCCATGGCGAGGATGAAGAGCGCAATGCGCTGCGCGACGCCCTGATTGCCGCGGGCAAACTGGGCGGCGACCAGGTGGTCTTGCCCCAGCTCGACGATTTCTTCGAGCTGACGGCGGCCGGCATTCGTGCGGCCAGGGCACCGGCAGAGCGGCGGGTCGATCTCAAGCAGATGCCGTCGGACTGGCACAATGCTTTCTCCGATTTCACCATTCGCCTCAGCCAGCGCCTGCATGCCTTGCCCGATGCGGACAAGCTCGCCTTGATGCAGGCGCTGCAGGCCGAACTCTCCGCGCAGGGCGCGGACCCCAGCCCCAGGGGACGGCCCACGCCGATCACCCCGGTCGAGACGGCGGGGCATGACGCTTGAGGGGCGGCCACCCTTCTTCCTTCTCCCCTTGAGGGAGAAGGTGCCCCGAAGGGCGGATGAGGGGTTGATGCCTCTCATGGCCCCGGATGTTGTTGATCGGGCGGACCCCCTCACCCGTCTCCCTCAAGGGGAGAGGGGAGCATCCCGCCCTTTCCCGCCTTCCAATTCCTCCACCCTGGCTGCCAGCTCCTGCACGGCCCGCACCAGCGGGGCGATGAACTGGTCGTAGCGCAGGGCTTGCTGGCTCTGCGGGTCGCTCGGATTGGCCAGAACGTGGCCGCCAAAATCGGTGTCGAGACCCGCCGCGACTTCGGCCACCTGCTGGGCGATGAGCCCATAATGACTGCGCCCGTCGCCGCCTTTCCATTCGAACCGCACCGGAGCGAGCAGGCGAATGAAGTCAAGCCCCAGATCGGTGGGGGTGATGGCGGTCTTGTGCCGCGCGTCCGAGGTCTGGATCGTGCCGCTCGCCGACCATATTGCGGCCCAGCGCGCGCCGCTGTCCCCCAGGGTCTGCGTGTTGTCGCCCACCGGGTTCAGCGCCCCGGCGACGCGCAGCTCGGCGGTGTTGGCTGCAATGGTGATCGCATCGGTCCAGGTTGCGCCATCGGGGCTGACCTTGATGCGCCAGTCATTGTCCCCCATCAGCCCCATTTCGGCCCGGCCCGACCAGTTGGCCTGGAACAGCAGGCTCGCCGTATCGGTGCCGGCGGCCTTGTTGAGCTTGAGCTGGTGCCCGGCCCCGTCATGGGTCAGCAATGTCGCCGCCGAAGCCACGGCCAGCCGGTTGGTGAGATCGGCGCTGGTGTTGACGCCCAGTTGCGGCAGGCCTGCGCCGGTGGCAGCCACGGCCACCCAATCGGTTCCGGCAAAGACCAGCAGGGTGCCGCTGGCCCGGTCGAACACCTGCCAGCCCTCGGCCGGGTCATGAAACATCCAGGCGCCGGCCTGCCAGGCGGCGATTTCGTTGCTGTGACCGGCCCAGGCGCCGGTCGCGCCCGATGGCACGATCCAGGCTTCGCCGGGTAGCGGCGAGACGGGCGGCGCGGTGACCTGTGTGGATTCCACGACCGGCTGCACCAGGGCGTCGAGCCGGTTGAGGGCGTCATTATGGGTAATGTGCTTGAGCGCCTGCCCCGACATGATGAAGGGCAGGGCAAGGCGGGATGTTTGATCCATGAGAAAAGACTCCAGTCGTGAACTGGAGCCTAATGTGCGACCGGTGGCGCCCGCGGGGATAACTCGACGATCAGACCGTTGCCACCCGGCGCCTTTGCGTGGCGATGAAGGCCAGGATGAAGCAGATACTCATCAACAGGACGATGGTCGGCGCCGGGGCGCTGTCGAGAAAGAAACTGGCATAAACGCCCACCAGGCTGCAGCCCACCGAAACGCCCATGGCCACCAGCAGCATCACCCCGAAGCGGCGGGTGATGAGAAAGGCGATGGCGCCCGGGGCAATCAAGAGGGCAATGACCAGGATCATCCCCACTGCCTGGAGGGCGCCCACAATGGTCAGCGAGATCATCGCCAGGAGCCCATAATGGAGCAGGCGCGTGTTGAGCCCGATGGCGCCGGCCTGCTGCGCATCGAAGATGAACAGCATCAGATCGCGCCATTTGGCGCCGATCACCAGGACCACGGCCAGGGCGATGATGACGGCCAGCAGAATGTCGGCCCCGTTCACCCCGAGCATATTGCCGAACAGGATATGATCGAGATGCACATCGGTGGTGATGGCGGTGTAGAGCACGATGCCCAGGCCAAACAGGCCCGCAAACACCACGCCCATCACCGTGTCTTCCTTGATCCGGCTATGCTCCTTGAGAAAGCCCACCGAAAGCGCGCAGACCATGCCGGCGATAAAGGCGCCAATGCCGATCGGCAGGCCCACCACATAGGCCAGCACCACGCCGGGCAGCACGGCATGGGAAATGGCATCGCCCATCAGCGACCAGCCCTTGAGCACCAGAAAGCAGGAGAGCAGGGCCGTGGGCACCGCCACCAGCACGGCGATCACCATGGCCTGCACCATGAAGGACAATTGGAATGGCCAGAGCGCCATTTCATACCAGGCCATCAGCGCGTCTCCTCGGCCAGGCGCCGTCGCGCGGCCAGCCAGCCATGCTTGGGCGCAAAGACAAAGGCGGTGAGGAAGACCAGGGTCTGCAGCACCACGATGATGCCGCCGGTGGCCCCATCAAGGAAATAGCTCAGATACGCACCGATGGACGAGGACAAGACGCCCACTGCAATCGCGATCAGGATGAGGCGGGGAAACCGGTCCGACAGCAGATAGGCCGTGGCGCCCGGCGTCACCACCATGGCGATGACAAGAAAGGCCCCGACCGTCTGCATGGCGGCAACCGTGGCGGCGCTCAGAAGGGTGAAGAAAATCGCCTTGAGCCATGTGGTCCGGAGCCCGATGGAGCGCGCATGGCTCTCGTCGAAAAAGGTGACCATCAGATCCTTCCAGATCACCAGCATCACCGCCAGTGTCACCACTGAAATCAGCACCAGTTGCAGCGTGTCTTCCGGCGTGATGGCCAGGATATTGCCCAGGACGATCGATTGCACGTCGACCGAAGTGGGCGAGACCGACACCATGAACAGGCCCAGCCCGAAAAAACCGGTAAAGATCAGCCCGATGACGGCGTCTTCGCGCAATTTGGTCCGCTGGCTGAGGAACAGCATGGCGCCGGCGGCAAGGCCGCCCGAGAGGAAGGCGCCAAGCGAAAAGGGCAGGCCCAGCATATAGGCCCCGGCCACGCCCGGCACGATCGAGTGCGACAGCGCGTCGCCGATCAGCGACCAGCCCTTGAGCATCAGATAGGCCGACAAGAAAGCGCAGACGCCGCCGACCAGGGCGGACACCCACATGGCATTGACCATGTAATTGTAGGAAAACGGCTCAAGCAGCGTGGCGATCATTTCTCGCGGCTCGACTGCTGGTGCTCTTCCTTGCCCTTTTCGCCATAAAAGACCAGCGGGCGTTCATCATCGGTCAGCACCGAGAGATGGCGCGGATCGTCATCGGCATGCAGGCCCTGGCCGGAGAGCACGAAATGGCGCAACACGCCGCCAAAGGCTTCTTCGAGCTTGTCACGGGTGAATACTTCCGATGTCGGGCCATAGGCCAGTACCGTGCCCTTTACCATCACGGTGCGGTCGCAGAACTCGGGCACCGAGCCCAGATTATGGGTGGAGACCAGGATCACCTTGCCCTCGTCGCGCAGATCGCGCAGCAGGGCGATGATGGCGTCCTCGGTCTGGACGTCGACCCCGGTGAAAGGTTCGTCGAGCAGGATGACATCGCCTTCCTGCGCCAGCGCCCGGGCGAGGAACACGCGCTTTTTCTGCCCGCCGGACAATTCGCCGATCTGGCGCTTGGCATATTGGGTCATGTTGACCCGGCCAAGGGCCGCAGCGACCTTTTCGCGGTCGATGGCGCGGGGAATGCGCAGCATGTTCATGTGGCCGAACCGCCCCATCATCACTACGTCTTCCACCAGCACCGGAAAATTCCAGTCCACATCCTCGGACTGGGGCACATAGGCCACCCTGTTCTGGCGCTGGGCCTGCCGCCCCGCCTGTCCGAGAATGGAGATCGTGCCGCTGACCACCGGCACAAAACCCATAATGGCCTTGAAAATGGTCGACTTGCCTGCGCCATTGACGCCAACCAGCGCGGTGATCGACCCGCGCGGGCTGGTGAAGCTGGCATGCCTCAGGGCTGTGGTGCCGTTGCGATAGGCAACGGTGATGTCGTTGATCGCAATGCCGGGGCCTGCATTGTCTTTCACTGGGTCAATCCTGCAGCAATGGTTTGCGTGGTCACTTTGAGCAGATCGAGATAGGTGGGAACCGGCCCGTCCGCCTCGGACAGGGAGTCAACATAGAGCACGCCGCCATATGTCGCGCCAGTCTCGCGCGCCACCTGCTCTGCCGGCTTGGACGAAATCGTGCTCTCCGAGAAGACCACCGGAATATCGTTTTCACGCACCGCGTCAATGACATCGCGCACCTGTCGCGGTGTGCCTTGCTGGTCGGCATTGATCGGCCAGAGGTAAAGCTCCTTCAGGCCAAAATCGCGCGCCAGATAGGAAAAGGCGCCTTCCGAGGTGACCAGCCAGCGCTGCTCCTCGGGAATGGCCGCCAGGGCCTGGCGGATCGGCTCGACCGTGGCGGTGATCTCGGCGGCATAGGCTGCTGCATTGGCATTATATGTTTCGGCATTGGCCGGATCGGCCTCGGCGAAGGCGGCGCGGATATTGTCGACATAGACCAGGGCGTCGGTCGGCGACATCCAGGCGTGCGGATTGGGCTTGCCCTCATAGGGCCCCTCGCCAATGCCGATCGGCTCAATGCCTTCGGTCAGCACGACGCTGGGCACATCGGGCAGATTGTCGAGGAACTGGGTGAACCATTGCTCGAGGTTAAGCCCGTTCCAGAGCACCAGATCGGCATCCTGTGCCCCCACCAGGTCACCCGGCGTGGGCTGGTAATTATGGATCTCGGCGCCCGGCTTGGTGATCGAGACCACATCGGCCGCATCCCCGGCAACATTCTGGGCCATGTCGGCCAGAATGGTGAAGGTCGTGACGGCCTTGAGCCGCTCCTGCGCCATTGCGGGCAGGGTCATGGCAGGTAAGGTCATGGCCAGGGGGGCGGCGAGCAAAAGGGCAGACAGCAGGCGGCGGCGCATGGGCAACTCCAGATACGAACGGCCTTACAGATAATGCAATTGCAAATCATTCGCAAGTAGTGCATTGCGAATTGATCTCGACGCGCTTACGGCCAGCTTGCGGCTGCCGATCACTTGCCGGTTGACGAGGCGTCACGGAAATGGAAAAGCGAGCCGATCCGGCCCCGGGGGGCATGACTGAGCGGAGCGGGACCCGATAGATGAGCATGCATATCGCCCTGACCTTTGACGACAATTTCTGGGCGCCGGCCTTTGCCACCATGCGCTCGGTATGCCTGTTCACCCCGAAGCGCGAAGAGCTGGTGTTTCACCTCTGCCACCGCACGATGACCCCGGAACACAAGGCCGACCTTGAGGCGATCCGGGATGAGTTTCCGGTGACCCTGGTCTGGCACGCGCTCGACCAGATGGATATGTTCACCGACATTGCCGCGCGTATGCCCGAGAGCGAACGCTTCCCCAGCATTGTCTATGCCCGCCTGCTGATCGACCGGCTGGTGGGCGACGGCGTTGACCGCGTGCTTTATCTCGATTGCGACACCATGGTCCGGGACGATGTGAAACGGCTTTTCGACCTGGATCTGGAAGGCAACGCCATCGCTGCGGTGCGCGACATCTCGGGGGCGTATATCACCAGTGGCCGGGACATGCGCAAAAACCGCGATATCTTCGATCCGGCTGACTACTATTTCAATTCCGGAGTGATGCTGATCGACGTCAGGCGCTGGCGCGAAGCGCGCATCATCGAGAAGATGGAAGAGCTGCACCAGGCCGGGATCATGCAGCGCATCTACTATGACCAGGACCTGTTGAACCTGACCTTCAAGGGGCAATGGCTGAGCCTGTCATGGCGCTGGAACACCATCGATTCCGTGCCTGCCCATGAAAGCCTGAACCCAGCCATCATTCACTATACCGGCGACAACAGCCCCTGGCATCTGCTCTCCACGATGATGCCCAGCGTGGCCTTTGCCCGGCTCTACCGCCACACCATGACCAATGCCTTGTACTACCGCTTCGCCCGGCACCGCTGGAAGCGCTGGTGGCTGAAAAAGCTGCGGCTGGCGCGTTAGGCCACCGCGGCCGGATCGAGCCCTTCTTCGGCGCAGAGCGCGGCCAGGGCACTGCCCTTGGCCGGCAGGGGCAGGCCGGCGCGGCCGCGATCGGTCAACTGGCTGCGCCAGAGGTGAATACCTAGCGTTTCGGGGGTGATGGCTGCGTCCAGGCTGGAGCCGGCCTGCATTAGGGCCGGAATGCCCTCATAGGGCACGGGATAGAAGGTCGCCGCCGACCGCACCGTGTCGGTCAGGCCGTGCCGGGCGACATAATGGGTCAGCGCCATCGGGCCGGTGGCACCATATTGCATATGCTCGGGCGAAACCCGGTCCCCGACCAGGCGACGGAACGCCACTTCGAGGCGCCGCATTGGTGGCAGATGCGGCTCGAAAAGCGGGCGCTTCCTGGCTTCGAAAATGCTCAGCAGATCGGCCAGCAGCGGCGCATCCGCCGGTATATGCAGCACCGCGCCATTGACCGAGCCGGGCCGCTCCCAGGCGAACAGATAATCCGGCGGCCCTTCAATGGGCCGCACGCAATAGATGTCGAGATCGGCATAGACCCCCAGCCCGGCGCGCATCACCGCATAGCGGAAATGGTCCGAGAACACCCCCGGCGTGCCCTTGCCCTTGTAGAACACCAGCTTCTCGCGCGGCAGCAATGCGGCCGCATCGCGCCATTCGGCCCCGGCCGGCAGGTTCTCTATGGTGTCATAGGAATGCACCAGCACGCGATGGCCGCGCCGGACAAAGGCGGTGATGCACAACACCTCCAGCCAGCTCAGCGGGCCATGCCAGAAGCTGATGATCGGGGGCAGGGTCATGCGGCCTCAAGTCCTTCGGGTCGCGCGCATCTAGCATGACGCCGCACAAGAGAAAACCGCCGCCTCCTTTGCGGAGCGCGGCGGCCAAGGTTTTGCATGGGATCGTCTTCTTGACGGACTTTAGTTGGCGGCCGCCCGGCGGCGATATTCGGAGGCGACATAGAGCGCGACCAGGGCGAACCCGATGCCGATACCGACCTGCAGCCAGTCGAATTTCTGCAGGAAATCCGTCACGAACAGCGTGGCATCGAACGGCTCCTGACCCTCGAAGACCCGGTCGAGATGGTCGGTGGATACCGGCAATTGCGAGCGGTAGTCGAGATAGGCCCAGGTGCGGGTGGCAAAGGGATGCAGCCCCCCCAGGGTCACCCATTCCAGCGCGGAAACCACGGTGGGCAGCAGCAGCGAAAGCGGAATGGCCCAGCGGCCCACGACGCTGCCCAGGGCGCCGACCAGCGCCATATAGGGCAGATACCACAAGAGACCGCAGACCAGCAGCACGAGGAACACCAGCGCCATCTGGCCGTAAATCCCCACAATGGCGCCGAACAGCCCAGCATTGCCGAGGCCCGCGATCATGGTGGTGACATAGGCCACGCCAAACATCAGCATGATGCTGACCAGCGCCACCGCAAAGACGGCGCCGGGCAGGATGGTCAGCGCGGCGGTAATCTTGCTGAGCAGGACCTTGAAGTCGGTGACTGGCATCGACTTCCAGAACAGCATGGCATTGTTGCGCTTGTCGGCGGCAAAGCCATCGGCGCAATAAAAGAACAGCACGAACCCCAGATAGGCCAGCCAGGCGCCCGAGAGACCGGCAAAGCCGGCCTCGAACACCCAGGTGGGCACCACGGTCAGCAATTGACCGGAAAAGCGCGTGTCGAGCCGGTCAACACTGAACGCCAGCAGGGTCAGGGCAAAGACCACCCCTACCAGCACCAGCGGCGCGATGAAAAAGGCCCCGCGATGCTCGATGAACTCGCGGTGGATCAGGGCGAAGAAGGCCTTCATCGGGCGGTCTCCGGATTGGCTGTGGGCCGCTGCATCAACGCCACGAAGAGGTCCGAAATGGTGGGCGTCGAGATGCGGCCCAGCGGTTCGAGTTTTTCGCGTTCGACGCCGTCGAAGATGAACACGGTCTGGCCGAAGCGCGTTTCTTCATAGACCGGGCCATGTGCGCGGGCCTGGGCCTGCGCCTCGGCGCTATCGGCGACCAGCTGGGTGAATTTTTCGCTCACCGTTTCCATCTGCATGTGCAGGATCATTTCCCCATCGCGGATGAACATGATGTCGGAGAGCATGAATTCGATCTCGTCCACCTGGTGGGTGGTGATGATCAGCGTGCGCTCCTCGGTCATGTAGTCTTCCAGCAGCCGCCGGTAGAAGCGCTTGCGATAGGTGATGTCGAGCCCGAGCGTGGGTTCGTCCAGTACCAGCAGCTTGGCATCGATCGCCATCACCACCGCCAGGTGAAGCTGGGCGATCATGCCCTTGGAGAGGGTGCGGATCTTCATTTCGGGCCGGATATCGGTGCCCTCGAGGAATTGCCGCGCCTTATCCGGCGAAAAATTGGGATGGATATTGGTAAGCAGCGCAAACAGCTCACGCACCCGCAGGAAGCGCGGCAGGCTTGCCACATCGGAGATGAAGGCAACGTTTTCCATCAGCTTGGCACGGCGGGCAAACGGATCTTCACCCAGCACCCTGATGGTGCCCTCATAGGAGGTCAGGCCCAGCATGGCGTTGAGCGTGGTGGTCTTGCCCGCGCCATTATGCCCGATCAGCCCATAGATGCGGCCGGCCGGAATGTCGAAATCCAGATCGTGCAGGATTTTCTTGCGGCCAAAGGATTTGGAAAGCCCGCGAGCGGACACGATGGGTTCGGCGGAAATGGAAAGCTCAGTCATTTGCTCTGCCCTTCGAGCTTGGTGTCTGTGGCGATCAGATCCTTGAGATCGAGATCGAGCGCCTTGATCTGTGCCGCAATGCGCGGCCAGTCTTCCTTGAGGAATTTCTCGCGTTCATGAGCGAGCAATTGCGCTCGCGCGCCGCTGGTAACGAACATGCCCAGTCCCCTGCGTTTCTCCACCACCCCGATATCGACCAGAGCCTCGAAGGCCTTGGTGACCGTAAGCGGATTGACCGAAAGATCACCGGCAATCTGGCGCACCGAGGGCAAAGCATCGCCCTCCGCAACCTGTTGCCGGAGGATCATCTCGATCAGCCGCTGCCGGATCTGTACGAAGATCGGCTGGCTGGCGTGAAAATCATCCATGTGTCTTGCCTATCTAGTGTGCTAGATATGTAGCACACTAAGCACAGGAGTCAACAACTTTGCTCTGCTGGGCCGAGCCAAAAACGAAAACGTATGAAAATAGAGGGCTTTAGGCCGGAACAGCCTCGGTCACGCGCGCGCCCGGCGCGATGGTCGGCGGGGCCGCATTGAGCTGTTCGATAGCAAAACCCGCTGCCGCCTTGTAGCGCGCCATGAACTCGGCGCGTTCTTGTGCGGGAATGACCGCATCGATGTCGTCGAACACCCCGCCGCAGCGTTCATCCACCATGTTGAGCAGGCCAAACGGGCCGGCGCCGCGATTGCGCAGGATCAGTTCCGAGATCGGGCCGCAAAGCTTTTCGTCATAGGCTGCCAGCGCGTCGGCACTAACCCCATGCCTCAGCACCATCGCGCCCAGGATGCGGGCATCGATAATAGCCTGGCTGGCCCCGTTCGAGCCGGTGGGATACATGGCATGGGCGGCATCGCCCATCAGCGCCACCGGGCCATCCTGCCAGGTGGAAACCGGATCGCGGTCGATCATCGGGTTTTCGTAAGCGATGTCGGCCCGTGCCAGCATGTCCGGCACATCGAGCCAGTCATAGCGCCAGTCGGCGAAGTGGTGGGCAAACTCGGCAATCTGGACCCGCCGGAACCAGCCCGCGTTTTTCCAGCCTTCCGAATTGTCCAGCGTCACCTCGGCAATCCAGTTGGTGACGGCCAGGCCCGTTTCGGGATCGGCCGGGCCGATCGGATAAAAGACGATGCGGTGGCGATGGCTGCCCAGCCCCACAAAGGACGAGCCGCTGCGAATGGGTTTGGCCAGCGTGGTGCCGCGCCACATCACTGCGCCGCCCCAGTGAATTGGCGGTTGGTCGGGATGCATGGTGGCGCGCACGTTTGAATGAATGCCATCGGCGCCGATCAGCAACCGGCCGGAGGCATGCGTTACCTCCCCGCCGGCGCGGCGGATTTGCGCCGTCACCGAGCCGTCGCCGTTCCGGGCATAGCCGATCACCTCATGGCCAAGCTGGACGCAATCCGTCCCGGCCCGCGCCACCAGCGTGCGATAGAGCAGCATATGCAATTGCCCGCGATGCACCGAATATTGCGGCCAGTCATACCCGGCCTCCAGCCCGCGCGGCTCTGAATAGATCTCATTGCCATTGCGCCCGAGCAGCGCCCATTCGCGCGAAGCCACGCCGATGCCGTCGAGGTCGCTCTGGTTCAGGCCAAGATCGAACAGTTCGCGCACCGCATTGGGCTGGATATTGATGCCGACGCCGAGCGGGGCCAGTTGGCGCACCGATTCATAGACCGTGAACGGGACCCCGATCTGGTGCAGCGTCAGGGCCAGGGCCAGCCCGCCAATACCGCCGCCCGCAATCAGCACCCGATCCTGCGTCATATGGATGTCCCCCAGCCGAGCCCTTTTCGGGCGCATTGCCGGGTGGTTTATTCAATCAGTCCGGGCTTGTCCAATGCCCGGCGTCAGCCGACGGCGTAAAGCTCGATCTGCACCGCGCTCTGGAGGCGCGCGCCGGTGCCCACGAACATGGTCCGGTTGATCCAGTCATATTTAGGATGCCCTGTGCTCAGGCGTGCCGCGGTGCGCATGTAATAGCTCTCGGGCGGGCAGACCTCCCCGGCGGCCAGTTTGGCCAGAATTTCGGGTGGCCCGTGGCGAAAGCCGAAATTCTCGATTTCGATCAGCGCCCCATCATCGGTCTCGAAAGCATAGCGCGCATCGAGCGCAGCCACCCCATTGTCGAACACGCGCTGCCAGTCGGCGCCGAAATCGAGAATGGTGCCGGAAATGCCCGGCCCCGAAACCGTGCCGCCGCGAATGGGAATGACCCTCTTGCTGGCCCCGTGCACATCGCCGATCACCATCGGCTTGGACAGCGCCACCTCCAGCGTACAGAAATGCGTGAGCGTCGGCGCGGGCAACAGGGGCACGTTTCTTGTCCTTGGTCGGCATGGCAAATCGCGGCCCAAGATGTGTCATGCCAGAACGCCGATGCCAAGCCGCCCGGGCGCATCAGGAGAAACGGCGCTGGACGCGCACCTTGCCGCATATCAGGCATGCGCCAGGCACATGCCTGATATGCCTTGCACGCCCGGCCCATCTAGGGCATTCACATAACGTCGTCGGACCCGCGCCTGCGGGTGGCTTCTCCGGGCGCCTATCCCCCGGTCACCTACCAGATCGTTTGAACATCGATGCAACGGAGCGCCTGAAGCGTTCGGCTGCCGGTCAGACTGCCTCGGGCATGGTCTTTGATTTCCATGCCATTTCACGCGCAGACGACCGCGTTTCGTAGGGCCCGCAACGGGCATTGCCGCCGCCGGCCACGCTTTCTTCAGGACATCCCTGTGTCGCGACAGCCGCCAGAAGCCTTCTGACAGCGGCACTCCACAGATGGACCCCAGATGCAAGATTTTCTTCCCCGCATGCGCGCCGAATGGTTCGGCAATATCCGCGCCGACATCCTCGCCGGACTCGTCGTTGCCCTCGCGCTGATCCCTGAAGCCATTGCCTTTTCCATTATCGCCGGCGTCGACCCCAAGGTGGGGCTCTACGCCTCCTTCTCGATCGCCGTGCTGATCGCCTTTGTCGGCGGCCGCCCCGGCATGATCTCGGCGGCGACGGCAGCAACCGCTGTGCTGATGGTCACCCTGGTCAGGGATCACGGCCTTGAATACCTTCTTGCCGCGACGGTGCTGGCTGGTTTGCTGCAGATTGGCGCGGGCTTTCTCAAGCTCGGCTATGTCATGCGCTTCGTCTCGAAATCGGTGATGACCGGCTTCGTCAACGCTTTGGCCATTCTCATCTTCATGGCCCAGCTTCCCGAGCTGACCAATGTCACCTGGCTGACCTATGTGATGGTCGCTGGCGGCCTTGCCATTATCTATCTCTTCCCGCGCATCACCAAGGTCATCCCCTCGCCGCTGGTCTGCATCGTGGTGTTGACCGCCTTGTCGCTGGCGCTGGGCCTTGATGTCCGCACGGTGGGCGACATGGGCGCGCTGCCCGATACGCTGCCAGTGTTCCTCATCCCGCAGATCCCGCTCAATTTCGAAACCCTGATGATCATCCTGCCCTATTCGGCCGCAGTGGCCGTGGTGGGGCTGCTCGAGTCGCTGATGACGGCGCAGATCGTGGACGAGTTGACCGACACCAAGAGCGACCGCAACCAGGAATGTATCGGCCAGGGCATCGCCAATACCGCCACCGGCTTCATCGGCGGCATGGCTGGCTGCGCCATGATCGGCCAGTCGATCATCAATGTGAAATCGGGCGGCCGCGGAAGGCTTTCGACCTTCTGTGCCGGGATCTTCCTGCTGTTCCTGATCCTGGTGCTGGGCGATCTGGTCAGCCGGATTCCCATGCCCGCCTTGGTCGCCATCATGATCATGGTCTCGATCGGCACCTTCTCCTGGAGCTCGATCAAGAACCTGGCCATTCATCCGCGCAGCTCCTCGATCGTGATGATCGCCACGGTGGTGACGGTGATTTACACCCACAACCTGGCCATCGGCGTGCTGATCGGCGTCCTGCTCTCGGGCATCTTCTTTGCCTGGAAGATATCGCAGATCTTCCGCATCACCTCGGAACTTTCGGCCGACGGGCGCGAGCGGACCTATACGGTCGAGGGCCAGGTGTTCTTCGCTTCGGTGGAGGATTTCAACGCCGCTTTCGACTTCAAGGAGAGCCTCGAAAAGGTCACCATCGATGTCACCCACGCCCATATCTGGGACATCTCCAGCGTGCAGGCGCTCGACATGATCGTCCTCAAATTCCGCCGCGAGGGGGCCGAGGTCAATCTGGTGGGCATGAACGAGGCCAGCGAGACCATTGTCGACAGGCTGGGTATTCACGATAAGCCCGGGGCGCTCGAACGCCTCATGGGGCACTAGGAGGAGAACGACAACATGGCAAAACTCATCGCCTTCATCGACGGCTCGACCTATGCCCAGAGCGTGCTCGACCACGCCGCCTGGGTGGCCACCACCATTGGCGCCAGCGTGGACGTCGTGCACGTCATCGGCCGCCGCGACCTCTCGAGCACACCGGCCGATCTTTCGGGCAGCCTGGAACTGGGCGCCCGCACGAGCCTGCTCAACGAACTGGCCGAACACGATGCCCAGCGCGCCAAGCTGGCCCAGCAGCGCGGGCGGCTGATCGTCGATGCCGGCGTCAGCCGTCTGCTTGAGGCAGGTGTCGAGAGCGCGGTTGGCAAGTTGCGCAATGGTGACGTGGTTGAGGCCGTCCAGGAACTCGAAAAGGACGCCGACCTGATCCTGATCGGCAAGCGCGGCGAAGCGGCCGATTTTGCCAAGCTGCATCTGGGGTCGAACCTCGAACGCGTGGTGCGGACCAGCACCAAGCCGGTGCTGGTGGCGTCGCGCGCCTTCCAGCCGGTCAAGCGCTTCCTTGTCGCCTTCGATGGCGGCCCGAGCGTGATGAAGGCGATCAACCACATCGCCACCGGCAAGCTGTTCCCGGGCCTTGAGGGCCACATGGTGACGGTTGGCAAGGATACCCCGGAAAGCCGCGGCAAGCTCGAGACGGCTGCCAATGTGCTGCGCAGCGCCGGCTACACCATCCATACCCATATCGAGGAAGGCGAGCCGGAAAAGATCATCGCCAGCCATGCCGAGGCCGACCATATCGACCTGCTGGTGATGGGCGCCTATGGCCATTCGCGCATCCGCAGCTTCATCATCGGCAGCACCACAGCCGAAATGGTCCGCTCGGTAAAGCGCCCGGTGATGCTGTTCCGCTGACAGGACTGGCCGGCCGCCGCACATTTTGCGTACGGCGGCCGCCAAGCTAAGCCCCGTGCCAAAGTTGTTCCGTCGCCAGGGGAACCGCATGCCCAGTCAGTTCGAGCAGAAGGATGCGCCGCGTTTCAAGGCTCTTATCCGCGACGAACTCGCGGAGCTGGAGCGCCTTGCCGAGGGCACCGCATCCGATCGGGCGCCCGTGCAACTTGACCAGCAGAGTGTTGGTCGCCTGTCCCGCATGGACGCCATGCAGGGCCAGGCGTTGGCGCAGGCCTCCAGTCAGCGGCGCCAGGCCAGGAGGGTCGCGCTGGAAATGGCGCTGCGGCGCCTGGAAACCGGCGAGTTCGGCGACTGCCTTGATTGCGGCGAACCCATTGCGCTCAAGCGTCTCGACATCGACCCGGCCGCCACACTCTGCATTGCCTGTGCGCAAAGGAATGCTGGGTAGCCCCGCCGGTCGGTGCTAGGCTGGTCCAACCCGCCTCGGGCCGAAGTCTCGGCCGCCTTTCCATATCAATCTGTTCATGCCGGCGCTCTGCCGCGAAAGTCATATCGTGTCCGTCATTGCCCCGCCAAAGTCTCCGCCCCTCTCCGAGCTGACGGGCCGCCAGTGGCAGTGGATCGCCGGTGGCGCCATGATGACGCTGGCCACAATGCCTGGGCAGACCAATTTTATCGCCCAGTTCAACACGGCGCTGCGAACCGAATTCGGGCTGACCCATGGCCAGTTCGGCGGCTTCTACACGCTGGCCACGCTGGCCAGTGCCAGCGTACTGGTCTTTGCGGGGATACTGGCCGACAAGTTTCCGGCCCGGCGCCTTGCCATCATCTGCATGCTCGGCCTTGCTGCCACGGCCCTGATCATGGCCGGCGCGGGCCATGTCGCCATTCTGGTGCTGGCGCTGGCAATGTTGCGCTTTTTCGGCCAGGGCATGCTGAGCCACGTCGCCATGACCACCATGTCACGCTGGTTCAACCGCTTCCGGGGCCGGGCCCTGTCCTTTGCCGGATTGGGCTTTACCCTGGGCGATGCGGTCCTGCCCTTTGTCCTGACCGTTTCGATCCTGGCCTTTGGATGGCGCAATGTCTGGGCCGGCGCAGCAGCCATGCTGGTCGGGCTTGTTATACCGGCCATCTGGTTCCTGTTGCGTGATCCGCCCGAAGGCCGCAAAGGGCGCCCGGTCATCGCCAATCCCGACGGCGCGGGCATGCTGAAGCCGACCGGGCTGCAATGGACCCGGTCGCGCGTGCTGCGCGATCCCCTGTTCTATCTCCTGCTGCCCGGAATTATGGCGCCCCCGGCGGTCGGGACGCTCTATGTCTTCCACCAGGCGCACCTGACTGAGGTAAAAGGCTGGGACCTGACGGTCTTTACCGCAATGTTCCCCTTCCTGTCGCTGTCTGTGGCGATATCCTCGATCTTCGCCGGCTTCCTCGTCGACCGGCTCGGCGCCTGGCGGCTGATGCCCTTCGTGCTCCTGCCCCTGGCCGTCGCAAGCCTGATCCTGGGCACTTTGGCGCCAATATGGTCCATGCCGATCGCCTTTATCTGCATCGGCCTGACGCAGGGGATGACCAACCCGGTGGTCGGCGCCTTGTGGGCCGAAATCTACGGCACGGCGCATATCGGAGCTGTCCGTTCGCTGGTGACGGCGGCCCTGGTCGCCGCGTCCGCGCTCGGCCCTGGCATTGCCGGCTTTCTGATTGACACAGGTGCCCCCATCACGGTCCAGACCTTCGGTTATGCAGCCTATTGCGTCCTCGGCTCGCTGCTCTATCTGGGCCTGCAAGCTGCCATGTCTCGCCGGGTGGCGACCATTTCCTGAAGATCTGCGGGCTGCAGAGGCCGATGAGGTGACGTGGCGGCGTGGTCGACCCGCCTGAAACTGTCGATTGCGATAACCGCCCTTCAGATGTCCCCCCGTCACCTCGGTTCGCCCGACGATATTGTCGCCCCCAGACCAGCCGCCCTGCGGGGTTGCGGCAGCAATCCAGTGCATCCAGCCAAGATTAGGTCAGAGAAGGCGATAATGGGGATTGCGCCCGCAAGCGCCCTACTCGGTAGGTGAGCCAGAGACTGAGTGCCATGAACGCAAAGAGCGGCGCGCGGTTCACGCCGGTGACCGGGTTCTCAAGCCCGAAAACGGCGACGAAAACGAGGTTCAAAACGATGTAGCCGACAGCCCCGGCCCAGAGCGCCATTCTCCAGGTCTGGCCGAGGAACACGCCCAGGCAGACGCCGATCACGAGCACGGCGTTCGACATGATCCGCAGCATTTCCACCTCGTTTATTGCGATGTGCAGTCCTGCATCCACGGCCTGAACAGCGATGACGGCGCCAAGCATCACCAGCGTCTTTTTCTGAAGTTCCATTTGTTTCCCTTTTCAGTCTTGAAAGTTTGAAGGTCGATGAGCCGGCGGTGGCCGCGTCCAGTTCCGGGTTCAACCCGCTTGATGGATAGGATCGGGCCCCGCCTGCTCATCATCTCATCGCCTGCGCATGCTGCGTCCCGCTCGTTTGGCCCGGTGGTTGGCTTGACCGGCGCCGTGACAGATGGGCCGGGTTGCGCTGCGTTCGATTGATCTGCCTAACCCTGCGCCTGCTAGACCATCGCCTGCAGCTCCGCCCCTGTCAGAAGGCCGTCACCGTTGGCGTCGATATGCGCAAAGGCCCTTGCCTGATTACCGGTCCGGGCAATCAATGCGGCGCGTCCAAGATTGTCTGCCGCATTGAGATCGATAAGCATCACGAATTCGCTCTGGTTCAGGGCGCCGTCCGAATTGGCGTCGGCTTGGCTCAGGTTCTCGGCCATGAGCTGGCGCGCGGCTTCCGAAGGACCCTGGGCATACGCCCCGGCAGCAGGCAGCATGACTGCTGCGGCAAGGGCGAGACGCCCGAGATTGGTGTGTTTCATGGTCATTGGCCTTTCTTGTCTGGGGACTTTCCCGGTGTTTTCCGCGTCAGGGACACTCAACCATCGCCCCGCTGGCATCGATGCAGGTCACGATCCGCGAGCCACCGCTTCCGATTTCGTAAGTGCCCTCCACAGTCGCCGATTGACCGTCGGCACCGGAATACACCGCTCCGCGCGAGTAGGTGCCATCGTTGAAGCTGGCGCTCCCGTTATAGCTGCCATTCTGGCCAGACGCCTCGACCGCGCTGCTGCCGCTCCAGCTTCCGTCCGGGTCTCGATCAAGGGTGCGATTGCCGCTGAAGAAGCCATTGTCACCAGCGATCTCGGTTCCTGCCACGCCGCTGAAGCTGCCATCTGCTGACCAGGTCGCCGCCCGGCCGCTGCACCCGGCGGCGTTGATGTTTGCTGCGCAAATCCCGGACCACGCAGTCCCGTTGCCCTGGCCGTCGCCGACCGCGAAATTACGCCTGACGGCGCCGCCACCCTGGCCGTTGGACATGACGCTGCGCGAGCCCGCAATGGTACCGTTCTCGCCGGAGACAGCTCCGGCGCGGACACCGAACCCCTGCGCTTCGGCGGGAACGGGCTGGAGGACTACCAAGGCGATCGCGCCGGCCACCAGGGCGATTGCTGGGCTCGCCGCTAAGGCATGGCGCGTCTTCTGGAAATGGGTCTGCATGAGTTTACTCCTGCTTGCGTTGGAATGGCCTTGCCGACTGGCATAAGCGTCTGAACAGGAGGGAAGATTGCAGGGGTTCTTTTCCTCCGGATTTCAGGGTTGTTTCAAACTCCAAGGAGGGCGCTGTTTCTTGTTGCAGCATGTTGCAACCTGAAATGCCTGAGAAATACAGTTGCGCTACGATTGACCAGGGTTGCATGCACCTGCCGCAACCCGGTCGGCACCAGCGAGTCCACGAACAGATCCCAAGGCATGCCAGAACCCACGCGTCCCGTCGCAGAAACGCCTATCCGCATCGCTGTCGTCGAGGACGACCATGAAATCCGTGATCTGGTCGTTGCCTATCTCGAACGCGAGGGATTCGCGCCGCGCGGCTTTGTCGACGGGCGCGCTTTCGACGCAGGCAGGAGCGCTTTCGAGCCCGAGCTTGTGGTGTTGGACCTGATGATGCCGGGCGAGGATGGACTGTCGATCTGTCGGCGGATCGCGCCAAGCCTTCCTGTGCTCGTGCTATCGGCCAAGGGTGAGGACATTGACCGGATCATCGGGCTGGAGATCGGCGCCGACGACTATCTGGCGAAACCCTTCAATCCGCGCGAGCTCGTCGCGCGCATTCGCGCCATTCTACGAAGGCGTGCACTTGGCTCGGCAGATGCCGTGCTCCCGGTTTCGATCGCGCCATCGCCTGACCCCGAGCCGCGCGAGGTGCTGGCGTTCGAGGGGTGGGTTCTTGACGTTGATGGTCGCCGCCTCGCGGCGCCCTCCGGAACCCAGACCCCGCTTTCCGCCGGAGAATTCGCGCTCCTGACCGAATTCGCCCGGCGCCCGCGTCGCGTGCTGACACGCGACCAGCTTCTGGACCTGACCAGGGGGCGTGACACCGAGGCATTTGATCGTGCCATCGATGTCCAGCTTTCGCGCTTGCGCAGGAAGTTGGCGGCGCATGGCGGCGCAGACCTCATCACAACAATCCGCAACGAAGGCTACCTTTTTTCCGCTCTGGTCACGCGGATGCGCGCTGGAGGGCAATGACATGAAGCTCGGTTTCCATCCTCCGCGAACATGGACCGCAATCTTCAGCGCGGTGAGCAGGTTGGGCTTGCGAACGCTCGTTCTGACGATCTTCACGCTCGCCTTGGTCAATATCACCTTCGCCATCGCGATGAGCTGGTCGGCGCCGGATTTCGACAACAGCCTCACAGGGCCCCCTATGGTCCGCCAGGCTGCCGCTGCCGCCCGCCTGATGGATGAGCTGGGCGCAGAGACGCGTCCCTTTGCGCTGGCAGCCCTCAACTCACCATTGCTGCAATTCTCGTTGCGCGAACGTTTCGATGACACGCCGCCGGTGGAGAATCCCGCTCCGGTCTTTGTCCCGGTAATTTCCATGTATCAGGCCGTCTTGGGCGACAGGCCCTTCAGTGTCTACCAGCGGAGTGAGGGGCGCCCAGGCCTCCTGCGCCGCGCAAAACTATCGGACGACATCATCATCGTGATGCGGCTGGCTGACGGGACAGGGCTCACCATCTCCAGTGGCGAAGATTACCGGCGTCTCGTCGGATCGTACAGCGTGACCCTTTTCGTCGGAATACTGAGTGTCATCCTGATCGGGCTGATGACCTGGGCGAGCCTGTCCTATGCCCGCCCGCTCGAACATCTCGCCCGTGCCTCCCGGACCTTCGTGGAGAGTGCAAACAATGCTGCCCGTCTCGAACCGCTGCCGGAAACCGGACCAAGGCCGGTGCGAGAGCTGGCATCGGCTCTCAATCTCGCGGTGACCAGGATCGCGCGCGCGATAACCGAGCAGACCACGACACTGGCCGCGATTGCGCATGACCTGAGGACCTATCTGACCCGACTGAGGATGCGGAGCGAATTCATCGGGGATGCGGTGCAGCGAGAAAAGATCGCCAAGGACATCGAAGATATGTCGCGGCTGATCGACGATACGCTGTTGCTCGGCGAAGCAGCCCACAGGACGCTCGCCTTCACCCGTGTCGACTTGACCCAATGGCTCGACGAGTTCGTGGCTGGTCGCGCGGAAGTGGGCGACGCCGTCCACGCCGAAACTCCGCTGACCGCAATCACCGCCGAAATCGCTGCGCCGGAACTCACACGCGTGCTGAACAATCTCGTCGACAATGCGCTTCGCTATGCCGGGTCGGCATCCATCGCTGTGTCCCTTCTCGACCCCGAAACCGTCGCTATTGATGTCGTCGACAAAGGTCCAGGCGTCCCGGCCGATTTCGTCGCCGAGATGACCAGTCCCTTCACCCGGATCGAGGGTTCGCGGTCGCGGGATACCGGCGGCGCGGGCCTCGGCCTCGCCATCGCAAAGGCCCTTCTGCAGCAGGTCGGTGGCGGGCTGAGCCTTTCCAACCGCGATGACGGTGGGTTTCGGGCCCGTGTCACGCTTTCGGTCTCTCCACCGGACGAGCCGCTCGGCGATGCATAAACGGCGGTTCTGGCCGTTCCGAGACCCGTTCCGCGTCAGGCCGCGGGGCTCCGAAGGGCGGATGGTGCAGCCGACGCCCTTTGAATCAAAAAAGAAAAGGGCCCCCGATTGGGGCCCATGACATAGTCATAAACTCAAAATGGCTGACAGAACGGGATTCGAACCCGTTTTCCGTCTAAGTCATTATCCTGTCTGAAAAAGTTGAGGGCTCAGGTCGCCAGTGTGACGGTGCGCTGTAACAGGACCCTTGGCATATTTGCAGGTGCCGAGCTCTGGTCAAGGTCGCAATTCGGTCGCGTCGGTGGTCCCCTTGTCTGTAACTGCGCGGCAGAATTGGAGCCGAAGCCGGAATGGCCAGCTTTGGCCCCTGAATAGCCCCGCGTTCTGTAGACCCCTTCGGGGTTAGGTTTGGTGTCGCCGTTCGAACTCGACGGGTGAGAGCATACACCATTTCCCAGCTCCGATTGTCGGTCAGACCTGGGATGATGGTGCAGTTGCACCCTGTCCGCTTAGGCTTCGATGAAGCGCAGCAGATCGGCGTTGATCAGGTCGGGGTGGGTGGCAAATAGACCATGCGAAAGGCCTGCATAGGTTTTGAGCGAGCCGTTGCGCAGAAGCTTGATCGCCTTGTGGGCGGAGTTTTCGATCGGCACGACCTGGTCATCTTCGCCATGCAGCAAAAGCACTGGAATGCTCAAAGCCTTGAGATCTTCGGTGAAGTCGGTCTCCGAGAAGGCGGTGATGCAGTCGTAGTGAGCCTTGGCTCCGCCCATCATGCCCTGGCGCCACCAATTCTCAATCAGCCCTTGGCTGACGGTCGCGCCCTCACGATTGAATCCATAGAAGGGGCCGGCGGGAACATCGCGGAAGAACTGGGCCCGGTTTGCCTGTAGTGCCGCCCGGAAACCGTCGAATACCGCCATGGGCAGCCCGTCGGGATTGGCAGCCGTCTGCAGCATGATCGGTGGCACAGCCCCGATCAGCACAGCCTTGCCCACACGTCCGGGCTCGGCACGAGCCGCATAGCGAGCCACTTCGCCGCCGCCCGTCGAGTGTCCGATATGAACGGCGTTCCGCAGGTCGAGCGCTCGGGCCAGTTCGGCGACGTCGGCGGCATAGGTATCCATCTCATTGCCCGTATCGGTCTGATCGGAACGGCCATGGCCGCGGCGGTCGTGAGCGATAACCCGGTAGCCCTTGAGGCGGAAGAACAACATCTGGTTGTCCCAGTCGTCCGAGCTGAGGGGCCAGCCATGGTGGAAGACGATGGGTTGCGCGTCCTTGGGGCCGAGGTCCTTGTAGTAAATCGAGGTGCCGTCGCTGGTGGTGATCGTGCTCATTGCGATATCCCTTCGCTGCTGGGGCAGCCCGTCGCCGCCCTCTGATATGGACACAATGGCGGCCAACACGGCATCATGCGCTTGGCGAAAATGACATTCATCGAGGCAAAACGGACAAATGAACAAGGACACTGGAGTTGTTGCCGAGGTGGGGTTGCTCATCTATCCCGGTGCCCAGCTTGCGGCTGTCTATGGCCTGACCGATTTGTTCCGCATTGCCGGCGAGTGGGCGGCGCCGATGGATGGCGGGCTGAAGCCGGCGATCCGCGTGACCCATTGGAGCGGCGAAGCGAGCGACGTCATCGACTGCACCTGGGACAGTCATCCCGGGACGCCGCGTCACCTCTCGCATATCATCGCCCCGCCCAGCATCATCATGCCCGACAAGATGGCGTCGATGCAGCGACCCTCGGCCTGGCTCTTGGAACAGCACCGCGCCGGCGCAACGATTTGCTCGATCTGCGCCGGTGCCTTCGTGGTGGCGGAAACCGGGCTGATGAACGGGCGGCGTGCCACTACCCACTGGGCCTTTGCCAACGCCCTGGCCGATCGTTTTCCTCAAGTCGAGGTGGCCGTCGAACGAATGGTCATCGACGATGGGGATCTGATGACAGCGGGCGGCATTCTCGCCTGGGCCGATCTTGGCCTGACGCTCGTGGACAAGCTGATGGGGCCCGCCACCATGCTGGCGACTGCCCGCTTTCTGCTCATCGATCCACCCGGGCGGGTGCAAAGCGCCTTCGCCCAGTTCAATCCGCGCTTCGATCATGGCGATCAAGCGGTGCTTCGGGCACAGCACCATCTCCACGCCACTGGGGCCCAGGCCCATGATCTGGCGGACCTGCTCGCCATCAGTGGACTTGAGCAAAGGACATTTTTGCGCCGGTTTCGAAAGGCTACGACCTTGCGGCCAACCGAATACGCCCAGCAGGTGCGGATCGCCAGGGCGCGCGAGCAGTTGGAAGCAACCAAGCAGCCGGTCGAGCAGATTGCCTGGCAGGTCGGCTATTCTGACCCGGCGGCCTTTCGCAAGGTGTTCCAGCGCATTACGGGTATCGGTCCCAGTGCCTACCGGGACCGGTTCGGCATCGCCTGAGCCGACCTCGGACGGGGTACCGACGCGGGAGAGTTCATCCACTGACTTTGTTTTTTGGCAAGCCATCGTAGTTGGCAATGCCTGCGCTCTGGTCGCCATCGACCGCCAGTTCGGCGCCAGTGACAAAGAGCGCGTCATCAGACGCGAAAAACAGAACGGCGTTTGCAATGTCCTCGGGCTGCCCGACCCGCCCGAGGGCCACCGCGCTGGTGTCGAAGGTGACATCGGCTGTCATCGGCGTCTGGGTCTGGCCGGGATGAACCGCATTGACGCGAATATTGGCGACCCCCAGTTCCAGCGCCACGGTTTTCGTCAGGCCACGCGCCCCCCCCATTTGGCGACAACATAGCCCGACATCATCGGCACGCCCTGCAAGGCGCCGACGGATCCGATATTGATGATCGACCCGCCACCGGCGCGCTTCATGGCCGGAACGACAGCCTGGATGCCGTTGAAAACCCCGATTGGGTTCACATCCAGGATATGTTGCAGGCGCTGGGTGTCCCAGTTCTTCAGCGGGGCCGGATCGGCAATCCCGGCATTGTTGACCAGGATATCGAGCGCGCCGAAGGTGTTTTCCGATGCCCGAACCGCCTCTGCCCATTGCTTAGGCGAACGCACGTCCAGAACGACGGCCATGGCATTGCGGCCAAGCTCAGCGGCCAGCGCGTCAGCCTCAGCGCGCCTGACATCGGCAATCACGACCTGTGCGCCTTCTGCAATGAACCGCCGCGCCGTGGTCATATCGGCTGCAACAAACATGTCCTCAGGCAATGCGCCGGCGTTGGTTCGGGCGGTCGTCAGGACGCGCGCACCCAGTTCGCGAAACAGCGCCACCGTGGCGGCACCCGCGCCCCGCGTGCCTGATGTGATGAGCACGCGTTTGTCGGTGAGGTTGAGAAAATCGGCCATAAGCGGGGACTCCGTCAACATATGGATTAGCCGCGTGTGCAAGGTCGCTGGCATTGTCTGGTCCGTCCCATATGAGGGCGGGGCCATGCCGGGATAAGTAAGAAAAATCGGCATGCGCTGTTGCAGGGATCGGGACAAGACCCTGCCGGCGACAGGTCAAACTATTGCCAAGCCAACTGTTATTGCGGTAAAATTCGGAAAAAGGTTGCAAAATGTCCGAAACTCTTCCGCCGTCCCTCAGTGCTCATCTCTGCTTTGCCATTTACTCTGCCAATATGGCGGTGCAACGCACCTACAAGCCCGTTCTGGACGAGCTAGGTCTTACCTATCCGCAATATCTGGTGATGATCACGCTCTGGTCCCAGGATGGGATGAGCGTAGGCGCTATCGCCGACACGCTGTCGCTCGAATCGAGCACGCTGACGCCCTTGCTGCAGCGCCTCGAACAGGCTGGCTTTCTGAAGCGGCAACGCGATCCGAAAAGTGAGCGGCGCGTAATCATATCCTTGACCGATCAGGGCAGGGCCCTGCGTGCCGAAGCCCATCGGGTCACCGATCGCCTGGTCTCGGCGTCTGGATGGGAAATCCGCGAACTCGACCGCATCAATGAGGATATTCGGCGGCTGCGCTCTGCCCTATCCCAGGAACGGCCAGCGGCCACTTGACCCGCCGCACAAAGATGGGCGGGGACGTCCCGCCCATCTTCGGCCCCGGTCGCTGACCGGCGTGATGGTCACTGCGCAGGGGAAAGTGCAGCCTCCCGCGCTGCAGCATCAATGGTGTCAGCGACCGTCTCCGACTGGGAGATATAGACAGCGTGGCTGCCGGCCACCGTGGTGATCTTTGCCCCGGCGCGTTCGGCCATGTGGAGCAGCATAGCCTGGTCGAAGGCATTGTCTTCGGTCGCGATCACCGCCCAGCTTGGCTTGGTGCGCCAGGCGGCGTTGGTCAGCGGCGTGCCAAAGACCGACATGTTGATGGGCACCTGCGAATCCCGCAGCAGGGCTGCCTGTTCGTCGCTCAAGTCGTCGGCAAAGCCGATCTTGAATTTATCGGGATTGAGATAGCCAAAGCCGTCGTCCTGAACGTCGATGACGAAGTTGGGCGTGGCGGCAAAGCCTTCATATTGCTGGCTCGTGGTCTCGCCCGCATCCGGGGCAAGAGCGGCGACATAGACCAGGCCCGCTACATTGTCGTGGTTGCCAGCTTCGGTGATGACAGTGCCGCCCCAGGAGTGGCCGACCAGGATTGTAGGGCCATCCTGGCGATCGAGGGCACGGGTCGTGGCGGCAACGTCATCGGCGAGCGAGGTCAGCGGGTTCTGCACGATCGTGACCGAATAGCCCCGGTCAGTGAGGATTTCGTAGACCTCGCGCCAGCCCGACCCATCGGCGAAGGCGCCATGGACGAGGACGACGTTGCGGATAGCCTGATCCTGCGGGATCAGTTCGGCGGCACGGGCCAGCGAGTTGACAGAAGCCCCCGCGATCAATGCGGCAGCGGCGACGAAGAATTTGGCAGTGGTATTCATAGTCTTTCCTTTCGAAGGCATGCGTTCAGGCTCGGCGTCAGGCACGGAGGTCTGGGCGCCGTCGGGACAGTTGCGTGTTGGGTAGGGTGGATGGGCCTGGCAGGCAGGCGACAGCCGCTATGCGCGGTCGTGGACCGCTTCGTGAGCGGCGGTGTCGATGGTGTCCGCCACCGTTTTGGCCTGGGAAACATAGACGGCATGGCTGCCAGCCACCGTGGTGATTTTTGCCATGGCGCGTTCAGCCATGTGGAACAGCATGGCCTGGTCGAAGGCGTTGTCTTCCGTCGCGATCACTGCCCAACTTGGTTTGGTGCGCCAGGCCGCATTGGTCACCGTGGCTCCGAAGGCGGACATGTTGATCGGAACCTGCGCATCGCGCAGGAACGCGGCGTCGTCATCGCTGAGATCGGCGGCAAAGCCGATCTTGAACTTTTCGGGGTTGAGAGCACCAAACCCGTCATCGGCAATATCGATCACGAAGTCCGGGGTCGGGGCGAAGCCGGCATATTGTTCACTGGTGGTCTGGCCAGCATCCGGTATCAGAGCCGCGACATAGACGAGCCCTGCGACATTGGGGTGACTGCCCGCCTCGGTGATAACGGTGCCGCCCCAGGAGTGGCCGACCAGAATTGCGGGGCCATCCTGACGATTGAGCGCTCGGGTGGTTGCGGCCACGTCGTCGGCCAGCGAGGTCAGTGGATTTTGCACGATGGTAACGGCATAGCCACGCTTGATCAGGTCATCGTAAACCTTGCGCCAGCCGGAACCGTCGGCGAAAGCGCCATGGACCAGGACAACATTGCGAATTGGTGCGGTCATTTTCTTCTCCAGCAGTGCAAGCCCAGGGGATTGCATTAATATTGTGGCATAATGTTTATCGCGATATGTATTAAGCTAGCCGGGCACTCTTGCTCTGTCAACAATAATTATCGCGATATGTAATTAATGTGCAGGCGACAGTGCGCGATGGCCCGAGCCACGTCGGCCGCCCGCGGCTCAGGCGCCGATTTTCAGATCGGCAATCTTGTCGTCGGCGAGAACGAAGACAAAGGTCAACGGGGCGGGGCTGCCTGGAAAGTCGCCGGTCACCAGAGCGCGGACCTCGGTGACGCCATCGTTCTGGCGCATGTTCAAAGGCTCGGCTGTGTGGCTGTATTTCCGCTTAGCTGCGCGCCACCAGTTACCAATGGCTGTATGGCCGACATGGGTCTGGCCTTCATCGGTGACAGTGGCGTCAGTGGAAAAGGCGCTGACAGGTGCGTCGCCATCCAGGTTTCTGTCGGCTTCAAAGAAGGTAGTGATCGGTAGGGGGAGGTTCATCCTGTTTCTCCGGTATCAATGTTGCCCGCTGAATATGCGCCTGGACAGCTATGCCGATAAGCGGGATAAAGAGGCATGTTGAATGTGAGAAATCGGGACAATGTATCGACCCGGGCTCAGCGACCTCGAAGCGGTGATTGCCATCAGTCGCCGGGCATCGTTCCGGGCGGCGGCGCTCGATCTGGGCATGTCTGCCACCGCGCTGAGCAGCGCCATCGGCAAGCTTGAGGCCGATTTGGGCGTTCGCCTGTTCAACCGCACTACGCGCAGTGTTTCCCTCAGCGATGCGGGGCGGCAGTTCGTCGAGACCGTTGCCCCGGCGCTGGACAGCATAAACGGCGCCATGGACGCAGTCCGGTCGCGCCAGGACGTTCCCTCCGGGACACTGCGGATCAATGCCTTTGCCGAAGCGGCGCGAGAAATCCTGTCGCCCCTGGTCTTGGAGTATTTGCGGCGCTACCCGAAGGTGCATATCGATCTGGTGACCGAGGGACGGCTGGTCGACATTGTTGCCGACGGCTTCGATATCGGCGTGCGGGTCGCTGATCTGGTGCCGAGTGACATGATCGCGATATCGCTGGGTCGTCCGAGGCGCTTCGCTGTTGTCGGCTCGCCCGACTATTTCACCAGACACCCCAAGCCGATCGCTCCTCCGGACGTGTTGGCGCACCAGTGCATCAGAGTACGTCTCCCCAATGGTGCACTGTTCAAATGGCAGTTCGAGAAGACCGGACAGCCCGTCCAGGTTGATGTCGCAGGGCCCATAACGCTGGATGAGGCCAATCTGGCGCGCACTGCGGTTCTGGAGGGATTTGGTCTGGGCTTTTTCATGGAGCAGACCATCCAGGACGATGTCGCGACAGGCAGTCTGATACGCGTCCTTGATGATTGGACACCAGCCTATCCCGGTCTCTGTATCTACTATCCCGGACGCCGCAATGCCTCGGCAGCGCTACGCGCCTTCGTCAACTTGGCGCGTGAGTCAAGGTTCGCCCACAAGCCGGAGAGCGGTTGAAACGGCCGCCTCCAATCATTCTCTGCGCCCCCAAATTCTACCTCAGGCGCAAGCCTTGGCCTCGGCTCCGAAAACGGGATTGCCGCTCAAATGGGCACCCGCAACACATGCTGGACAGGGCGACCTGCGGCGTGACACTGCCATTCACTAGTCTGGAAAGGTCCAAGGCTTTCACCAGTCCGTATAGGACATCAGTTGACCGAACCAAGACAGTGATCGCTTAAAGGACCAAGCAGTTGAGCACTCCACCCCCGATCATGCCGGACAACGGGCAGGAGAGCGTCTGGGACTATCCACGTCCGCCGCGCCTCGAACACGTTGGCAAGCGTATCGAAATCGTCTTTGCGGGCGAGCGCATCGTTGACGCACCCCAATGCTTCAGGGTTCTCGAAACCAGTCATCCGCCCGTCTATTACATCTCGCCCGCCTTCATAGCCCCTGGCGTTCTGCGATCAGCCGCGGGGTCAAGCATATGCGAATGGAAAGGCCGCGCGGGCTATTGGGATGTGACCGCAAACGGCAGAATTGCAGCACGTGCAGCCTGGCACTATCAAACGCCCACATCTGCCTTTGCGGCGATAGCTGGCTACTTTGCCTTCTACGCCGGTCTCATGGACCGTTGCACGGTGGACGAAGAGATCGTGACGCCGCAGCCGGGCGGCTTTTATGGCGGTTGGATCACATCCGGGATTGTTGGTCTGTTCAAGGGCGAACCTGGCTCCATGGGCTGGTGAGCGACACTGTGTAGGGCTGGGGCCCAGGGCAATGGTAAAGCGTGTCGAAAAGCGGGATCTGCCCGTCAAGACCTGTGCAAGCTGCAAACGGCCATTCGCCTGGCGCAAGAAATGGTCCAAGGTTTGGGATGAGGTCAAATATTGCTCAGATGCGTGTCGGAAAAAGGTCAGGCAAAGCCATGGCCAGCGGTAATCCGCCAATCCCTGGACCGTAGAATGGATTCCATGAATGACTGAGGATCAATCGCGGCTGGTGCGCTATCTCGCCTATGCCGGCGTCTTGCCGCCATGGCTGTGTCTGGCACTGCACCTAACCGTCGCGCCAGCTTTGGCAGCGTTTGCTTCCATCTCCTATGGGGCAGTCATTGCCAGCTTCGTTTGCGGGATGCATTGGGGCATCTATATGCGCCCGGCTGCACAGGTTCCCGTCAATTTGCTTCTGACCAGCAATGCAGGGGCTCTTGCTGCCTGGGCCATGGTGCTGGTGTCTGTGTGGTCTGTTGCTTTCGCCGGCCTCGGCCTGGCACTCGTTCTGGCCCTGTTGTTGGTTATCGACCGCCGTCTATGGACCGCAGGGTTGCTGCAGCCCTGGTTCTGGCCCGTTCGGCGCAATGCCAGCATTGGGCTCGGAGCAGGCCTTATCTTGTGGAGCATATTGGCATGAAGCGCATCGCTGTCATCGGCGCAGGGATCGGCGGTATTGCGCTGGCCTCCAACCATGACGTAGTGGTCTTCGAAAAGGGTCGCGGTGTTGGTGGTCGTATGGCTTCGCGCTATGCCCATGCCTTCAGTTTCGACCACGGGGCGCAGTATTTCACCGTACGCGATCCCGCGTTTGCCGCGCTTCTGGCGCCGGCTTTGGCTGCAGGCGCGGTCGCCCCCTGGACTGGCTCCATCGCCCGCATCGCTGACGGCATTATGACCGATCTAGCGGAACCGCGTGACCGACACCTGGTTGGCGTTCCCAACATGAACAGTGCCGTCAAAGCACTGGCAGACGGCCTCGATGTGCGGTTGGGTGTCGAGATTGCCCCACTCCGAGGTCACACGAGACAGGGCAGGCATCTCACCAGTACTGATGGAGTCGATCATGGCCTCTTCGACTGGGTCGTATCGACCACGACCGCGCATCAGACCATGGCACTGTTTGCCAACAACGCTCCAAACGAGGGCGCGCTATGCGCAACGAAGATGGCGCCATGCTACGCTCTGATGCTTGGCTTCGCCGAGCCGATCGAACTGCCTTGGATCGCCGCGAGGGTCTCAGGATCGCCTATCGACTGGATCGGGATCAATTCGACCAAGCCAGGGCGTGACACGTCCTGCACAACGCTGGTCATTCACTCTACCAGCCACTGGGCACAAGCACGCCTCGGCCAGGATATTGAGTTGCTTGGGGTCGAGTTGGCGCAAGCCCTCCATCAAGCCACTGGCATCGATCCCGACTTGGCGGTTTTCCGGGCCATCCATCGGTGGGCCTCAGCCCGTCGGTTACCACAGCCGAACAGCAGGCCCTATATCGATCCCTTGCGGCAGCTGGCAGCAACTGGCGACTGGACCAGTGGCAGCCGCGTCGAGGACACGGTGCTCAGCGCACTTGATCTGGCTGACAGCATCGAACGGGAATAGCCAGCCGCAGCATTCGGAGCGTTCCGCCCTTCCGCTGTTAATTGGCGAATTCATCCAGCAGGGCATGGATGTCGATAACGGCGCCCAGCCTGCTGGCGAGAAGGTAAATTCCACCAATCTTGCGATGAATGAACAGGGCGTCGATCGGCGGTATGGACCAAAGGTCCGCGGCAAATCCCTCAGCCAGCGCGCGATCGCTGGCGCGGCGCGGCAAGTCAGCGGCCGCAAAATCAAACTGGCTGCCAGCCAGCACATCGTCCATTCCCATGGCCAAAAGATCAATGGCAAGCGCCGCCAGCCGATGCTGCTGCGGCGTGAAGTAGCCAATCTCGATAATGGACTGTCGCTGTGCGGCCTTGTCCCTGCTCAGGGCTGCTCGTAGCAGCTGCCGCAGCTGTGCGGTCAGCGCCGCAGGGATTGTGCGACTTGCTCCAAAGTCCAGCAGTACGATGCGACCAGATTTGGGTTGGTAGCGGAAGTTGGCAAAGTTCGGATCTGTCTGGATCAAGCCGAACTCAAACACTTCCTGCAGCGTCAGGCGGATGAGGCGTTCGGCGACGCGGTTTCGTTCAGCCTGCGGCCGATTGGCCAGCCAGTCGATGGGCTCGCTTTCGACATAACTCATAGCCAACACTGCGCCGCCCGTTAGCGCAACTTCCACCTCCGGCACCAGAAGTGTTGGATCATCAGCGATAAGGCCGCCATATGCCGTCATCTGTGCAGCCTCGTGCAGATAGTCCGCCTCCTCGTGCAACTGCCGCCGCGCTTCTGCCTTGAGCGCCTCAAGAGGCACATCGGCCGGGATCATGCGTGACGTGCGGAGCAGTGAGACCAGGTTGTCAAGATCGCTATCAATGCTCGCCGCCACACCGGGATACTGCACCTTGACGGCAAGATCGCGGCCAGTGCGCGTCCTGGCCCGATGCACCTGGCCAATGGATGCCGCAGCGATCGGAACCATGGCGAAATGTTCAAACTGGTCGCGCCAGCGCGGGCCCCAGTGTTGGACCAGTTGACGTTCAAGTTGGAAAACCGGCATCGGGGAGGCATCCGCCTGCAGCCGCGCCAGGACAAGTGACCATTCTACAGGCAGGATCTGTCCAGCATCCATGGACAGCAACTGCCCCATTTTCATGACGGCCCCCCGCATATGCGAGAGTTTATCTGCCACTTTCACTGCGTTGGCAGGGGCAAGCAGCAATTCGGCAAGGTTTGGCGGCGTTCCACTCAATAGCTGGCGCGCGCCATTCAGCGCCACGCTGGCCCCAATCGAACCGGCCATTGCACCAATGCCGAGCAGTCGCTCCAGTCTCCCGGCCGGTACCGCACGAACTTTTCGATCGCCTGCCACAACTTTTTACCTCTGGTTGCAATACGGCAGGTATCGGGCGCTGGATCGATTGTCGGCCGTCCTGTGAATCATCAAAGTCATGTTGGGACATGCTGATGCATGCCATATGCCTGTGGAACTGGTCTGCCCATGCATCTACAGCCCCGGTCTCCGGCGCGCACGGTCAGAGCTTGATGCTGTTCGGTGACCATCCGGCCCCCGGCTGGAACGAGTGGAGATGCGGCAGCCTGAGTGAATGGCCACCAGCCTGTGTCGGATGATCTTGAGAAACGTCCCCCTTCCTTAGCCAAGTCCGCATCGCCCCAACAGGCGCCACTGGAACAACTGCTGTGCCAATAAAGCTGAGGCTGCTGAGATGTCTGAAATGAGGGGTTTGCTGCCTTGGCGGATCGTGGAGGCTCCCCGCCCCTTCAGCCGGACTCTCAGGCAACGCGTGAGGGGCCGAGAGCGGTCTGGCAGCTATTGGCCTTCAATATTCAGTAGCCGCAATTGGCTAGCCTGTTTCTTCGGGTCATTTGCCTTGCGTATTGGGCCATGTTTCAACCGAGGCGTGGTAGAAGCGGTCAGCGCCGGCGGCCATTGACATAAGGATTATGGCCGCTGCCAACCGAGCCGGCAAAGAAGCTGGCAAAGACCGGAAGGCTGGCCGCTCCCAACGCCCCGGTCTGTGGTCCCAGCTTGGACGCCTGAATGGGAGCCACGGGCAGTCCGCGCGAGGGCCCGACTAGGTCGAGGTGCTGAATGCGTTCGACCAGATCCGCGTTCATGTCGCTCGGTAGCCGACCGCCAATGACAATCAGTTCCGGGTCGACAAAGGCTGTGGCGACTCGGGCCACTCTTCCTGATCTACCTGGTGCCAGTGGCATTGACGATTGCGTTCTCATTTGCCCCCAGCCGATCCATCTCGATGGATGTGCTTCCGACCAGCTTTACACTCGACAATTACGCGTCCGTCCTGCTTGACGGCGAGGCGCTAGCGCCGCTGGTCAATTCAGCCCTCATGTCAATCATGGCCGTGGGCAGCGTATTGGTCCTTGCCCTGTTCGCCAGCAACCTCATCACAACACGCCGCAACTGGGCCGCAAGCGTGCTCGAATTCTCGCTCTTCATCCCTTGGGTCCTTCCCTCATCGCTGGTGGCAATCGGCATGATCACGGCCTTCGATGCACCAAACCCGCTGATCTTTGGCGGCGTGCTGCTGGGCTCGTATCAGATCCTGCCCATCGCATATGGCATCCTGATCATTCCGATGATGGTCCGACTGATCGGCTCGGCAATGGTCGGCCTCGATCCAAACCTCGGCGAAGCGGCGCGGGCACTGGGCGCGGGACCTTTGTACAGCTTCCTGCGCATTTCCCTGCCGCTGCTGGCACCTGTGCTCATCCTTGTCTCGGCAATGGCCTTCAACGACCTTGTCAACGAGTACACCGTCTCGGCCTTTCTCTATAACGCCAACAACACCCCCCTGGGCATTGCCATTGCCTCCGGAGCGTCCAGCAATGACCCGGAGATCACCGCCAAGACGCTGGTCTATGCGACGCTGGTGATGAGCCTTTCCTTCGTCATCATCATGCTGGCAGACCGTGTGGGGCTGGGCCGTACGCGCCTTGCCCCCGTCTGAGGCCCTTCCCCGTGAAACAAGAGGACTGGAATAATGGATACCTGCATCACTGTCTGGTACTGGCCGACGCACGAACGCTGGTTCGACGAAGGCATGCGCCGAACGCTCCGCTGGGTCAAAGAGGCTGGCTTTACCCACATCAACTGGAATCCGGACGCCGGCTACTCCTACATCTATGCCCCCGCAGAGATCGACCACATTGGGCAAATGATCGATGGGGCCGGGCTAAAGGCCTGGTCGGTCCATGGGTCCAATGGCCGCAACGCCGTCTCTGAAGTCGGCCTGCCCTGCCGTGAAACCCGCAAGCATTTTCTGGCGCCGGTTGAGTGGCAGCGTCAGGCTGGCCTCGATCTGGTTCGCAACCGTATTGCGCTGGCCGAGCGCATCGGTTCGCCCAACGTGGTGATGCATTTCGAACTCGATAACGAGGTGTTGGACGATCCAGACAGCAAGGCGGCCTACTACGATACGCTGCACCGTTCGCTCGAAGATCTGCGCCCTGATTGTGAGCGCAGCGGGGTCCGCATTGCCATCGAAAACCTGCCCGGCGCGTCATTGGAGCGGACCGTGGAGCAACTGGAGCGGGTTTTCGAACGTCACCCTGAGAGCGTAATCGGCCTTTGTTACGATTCAGGACATGCCGAACTTGTCGAAAAAGGGGGGGTCACCATTCTCGAGACGTTCCGCTCGCGCCTGATCACCACCCATCTGCATGACAACCTCTCAGTGCGGGACGATCATCTGCTTCCCTGGGATGGTCACCTCGATTGGGAGCGTCTCACGGCGTTGATTGCGGACTCTCCGTGTGCGTTGCCGCTCAATTTCGAGACGCCCTACAGGCACCACGGCATGGGCTATTCAACGACTGAGCCGGCCTTTTATGCGCGCGCGTTTCCGCTGATCCACAAGGTCACCGGCATGGTTGCCAAGGCGCGTCAGGACCATTCGTGACCCACCAGGAAACGCAAAAAACATCTCCCCTGCCAGGCGACGACCCGGGGGAGCTTGCAGCTGATCTTGCTGCACTTGCAGCCCTGGAGGATATTCTGCACATCTCCGCGCGACTGGCGCTGGACCTGTTCGCACGCCGTGACACCATGACGGTCGAGGCCAAGAGCGCCGATCAATGGGTGAGCGAAGCAGACCTCGCCATCGAGCGGGCGCTGCGACGCGAGCTAGGGCACAAGTTTGGCGATATTGCCGTCCTGGGCGAGGAACTTGGGGGGTCCGACGGACGGAATGGATGGGTCCTCGATCCGATCGATGGCACCTCCAATTTCCTGCGCGGTTTGCCCTTCTGGGGAATTTCGGTCGCTTTGATGCGCGCCGGACAGCCCATACTGGGCGGTATTGCCATTCCAACGCTCGGAATATGCGCGACGGCCGCCAAGGGGCGCGGCCTGCGGCTCAACGGCCAAGCCATCCCGCGTCCGGCTCCTGCATCTGTCGCCAGAACGGTTGCTATTGGCGAGAACGGGTACTGGAACGGGGACGAGCGGGAAGAAGAGGCCGACCGGCTCCGCCAGGCGGGGTACGACGTGGTCCGCTATCGCAGCGCTTGCGTCGCGCTCGCTCTTTGTGCCCTCGGGCACCTTGACGGTTATTCCGAGTTTGGCCTCAAGATCTGGGATATTGCCGCTGGCTGGCTATTGTGCACCGAAGCGGGCTTGGCTGTTGTCACGGATTCGCTCGGCGACCATCGCGTGACCATACAGGCAACACGTGAGGACAATCAGGGGTAATCTCGATCAACCTTGCGTTTCAGCATCGACCAGATTGAAGATATCCGCGGGCGGCCAGACAGCACTTTGCAGCGAAGACGAATAGCTGTTTTCGGGTGTGCCAAAATTAGTGCGGAACGGCCGGAATGGCGCGCGCAGCGGCCCTGGCGATGGTGGTGTCGCCAATCAGGGTGATGAGGCACGGGCACCCAATTTCAAATGGCACTGATGGCTTTGTGCCGCCCTTAGACCTTGATCGCGGTGTGTCCAATAAGCCTAATTTCATCCTGCAGATTTCCCGCAAGCTCATGACCGCACACGATGGTTTCTGCCTCCCAGAGCTTACCGTATGCGTGCGGGGCGGGACGCCCGATCTTGGATTGGTCTGCGACCAGGATGCGGTGGCGGGCGCACTCAAAAATGGCGCGTCTGGCGCGAACCTCCGCCATGTTGAAGTCCAGCATGTCTCCCGCAGGCGAAAGCCCTCCGACGCTGAAGACCGCATAGTCGAGACGGAGACCGGCAAAGAATTCCACGCTTTCAGAGCCGATGAAGTCGAGATCCCGCAGTCTCACATTGCCACCGGCCAGTGACACCGAAACCTTTGGCGCCAGATGGAGCGCCAGGACCGCATGGATGCTGTTGGTGAAGACCGTTAGTCCCTCGTGGCGCGCGATAGCCCGGGCGCAGGCCTCAACCGTCGTGCCCGTGCCCAGGGCAATGGTTGCTCCTGGCGGAACAATGTTGGCAATTGCGGCCCCGATTCTCGACTTTTCGTCGCGCGAGACTTCCAGTCGAGGCTCATAACCGATGTTGTCGCTCGGTGTCAGCAGATGCGCGGCGCCATGACGGCGCCGAACGGCCCCTTCTTCATCCAGCATGCGCAGATCGCTGCGGATTGTCTGTACTGAAACCGAAAGCAGATCGGCCAGCGCCGATGCCGAAAGCGACGCATGGCTGGCCAATAGGCTCAGAATGCGATCATGGCGACGAGCAATATCTGAATTTTTCATTTTCGTTCGAAATTGGTTGCTCTCCAAACATAGTTCGCCACGCCGCAGCATCCAAGCACTAAAATTTCCACAATCAGTCTGCAGACGTCACCGCATCGTCATGTGCCGCGGATATTAGGCTCGGCCAACGGCAGCACGATGCTTTCGTTCGAAAACAATTCTCTCGGAGATGACGATGTCCCGCCTTACCCTTGCGCTGATGCTTTCGCTCTCGTTGCCAGCAATGGCTTCGGCCGAAACGCTCAAGCTCTACACCTCGCAGCCCAACGAGGATGCCCAGAAGACCGTCGATGCGTTCGAGGCAGCCAATCCTGACATCACCGTGGAATGGGTGCGCGATGGCACCACGCAATTGATGACCCGCATGGCCGCGGAAATGGAAGCCGGCGCCGGTCAGCCGGACGTGCTGCTGATCGCCGATACCGTGACACTCGAAGGCCTGGCGCAGGAAGGCAAGCTCACCGCATATGTCTCTCCCGAGGCAGAAGGCTATGACCCGGCCCTCTACAGCGCCGAAGGCTACTATTACTCGACCAAGCTGATCACCACCGGCATCGTCTACAATACCGGTGCGGCCGAAGTGCCAACCTCCTGGGCCGACCTCGAAAAGCCTGAATACAAGGGCATGATCGCTTCGCCGTCGCCGCTCTATTCCGGCGCCGCACTGATCCACCTCGCCGCCGTGACGAATGATCCGACCCTTGGCTGGGAGCATTATGAAGCGCTGGCCGCCAACGAGACTGTCGCCCAGGGCGGCAATGGCGGCGTGTTCACCGCCGTGGCCGCTGGCGAGAAGCCCTATGGTGTGCTGGTCGACTTCATGGCCCTTCGCGCCAAGGCCGAAGGCTCGCCGGTCGACTTCGTCTTCCCCTCCGAAGGCGTCACCTATGTGACCGAGCCGGTGGCCATCATGGAAGGCGCCGCCAATATGGAAGCCGCCCAGAAGTTCGTCGATTTCGTCCTCTCCGAAGAAGGCCAGCAGTTGGTCGTCGACATGGGCTACATCCCTGCGCGCAATGGCCTGGAAAGCCCCGAAGGCTTCCCGGCGCGCGACAGCATCAAGCTGATGGATTTCGACGCCGCCAAGGCCCTTGCTGATACCGAGGCGAACAAGGCCCGCTTCTCGGAAATCTTCGGCGTGCAATGATCGCCACGTCCGCAAACCCGATCAGCCGGTCTCCGGACCGGCTGATTTCCCTTTTATTGCTGCCGGTCGCGTTGATTGCGCTGGGGCCCATGCTGCGCCTTTTGGGCGAGGGCTTCGGCATCGGCAGCGAGCTGACGCTTGTCCATGCCACCGAGGTCCTCAGCCGCCCCAGCACGTTGACCGCACTGCAGCATTCGCTGGTCACGGCAGGTGCCGGTACGGTCCTGTCGATCGTCATCGGCTCGGTCTTTGCCTTTGTGGTGGCGCTCACCGATATCCGCGCCAAGGCGGCTCTGGTCTTCTGCCTGATGATCCCGATGATGATCCCACCACAAATCACGGCGCTGGCGTGGATGCAGGCCACCGGGCCGTCCTCAGTGCTGCTCAAGACTTTGGGAATTGCCCCGCCGCTGGGGAGCCCGCAGCCGCTTTATTCGGCCTGGGGCATCTCGCTTCTGCTGGGCATCCAGCATGCCTCGATCATCTTCCTGACTCTGCGCGCCGGCCTGCGGATGATCCCCGGAGACCTTGTGGAAGCCGCGCGTATTTCCGGGGCACGAGGCTGGCGCGTCTGGGCGCAGATCGTGCTGCCGCTCAGCCTCCCAAGCCTTGCTGCCGGTGCGGCCATGACCTTCGTCACGGCCTTGGGCAATTTTGGCATTCCGGCCATGCTGGGCATTCCCGCCCGCTATTCCACCCTGCCGACGCTGATCTACCAGCGCCTGGTCGGTATGGGACAATCCGTGCTTGCAGAGGTCGCCGTCCTGGCACTTTTGATCGGGGTAGTGGCCATTGCCGGTGTTCTGGCCGGTCGCCTGTTCCTCCGGCGTCGGGCCTATGGACTGGTCGGCCTGGCATCCCAACCGCTGTCCCTTTCGCTTGGACGCAAGCGGCCCTTTGTCGAACTCTTCCTCTGGGGCTTCATTCTCGTCACCTTGGTGGTGCCGCTGCTGGCCCTGGTCTCGACCTCGCTGATCCCCGCCTATGGCGTGCCGCTGACGCCGGACACCGCGACCCTCAAGGCCTGGGTCGAAGTGCTGTTCAACCAGCCTGTCACGCGCCGGGCCTATGCCAATTCGCTGCTGCTGGCGAGTTCGGCTGCGGTGATCCTGATGGCGGTCTGCATCCCGCTGGCCTGGCTCATGCAACGCCGCCCCACGCAATTGACACGCGTCATCGACGCGCTGGTGGACCTGCCCTATGCGCTGCCGGGCGTGGTGCTGGCGATTTCGTGCATCCTCGCCTTCATACGCCTGCCCTTCGGCATCACCCTTTACGGCACGTTGACCATCATCCTGCTCGCTTACCTCTCCCGCTTTCTGGTTGTCATGCTGCGACCAGTTCAGGCGGCCATCGGCCAGCTCGATCCGGCGATGGAGGAGGCTGCCGCCAGCGCCGGGGCGCGACTGGGGCGTCGTCTCTTCGACATCGTGCTGCCCCTTTCGGCACCGGCCGCAGCGGCCGGTGCCATTCTGGTCTTCCTGACCGCGGTAAACGAGTTGACCGTCTCGGCCCTGCTCTGGACCGGCGGCACGGAAACCCTGGGCGTGGTGATCTTCAATCTTGAAGACAGCGGCGACACCGTGATGGCTTCGGCCCTCGCGGCATCCATCGTCGCGGTGGTGATCGCCCTCATGGCCATCGTCCAGCTCTCTTCCTCCCGCTTACCGAAAGGAACCGTGCCGTGGCAGGGTTGACCTTCTGCAACGTCTCCAAACTCTATGCCGGCACGCCAGCGCTGGACGGCATCGACGCTGAAATCGCCAAAGGCGAGTTCGTCGCGCTGCTCGGTCCGTCCGGATGCGGCAAGACGACCTTGCTGCGTCTGACGGCCGGCTTTGAAGTGCCGGACAAGGGCCGCGTAGCCCTTGGCGGTCGGGTGCTCGCTGAGGGGAACACTCTGGTGCCGCCCGAGGAGCGCAATATCGGGATCGTCTTTCAGTCCTATGCGCTCTGGCCGCACAAGAGCGTGGCCGGCAACGTTGCCTATCCACTCGAAGTGAGGGGCCTTGCCGCAGCCGAGCGCAAGCGTCGGGTTGCCGAGGCGCTGGACCTGACGGGGCTTTCCGCCTTCGCCGACCGGGCTCCGGCCCAGCTTTCGGGCGGGCAGAGGCAGCGGGTTGCACTGGCGCGTTGCCTGGTTGCCGATCCGCAGGCCGTGCTGCTCGATGAGCCCCTTGCCAATCTTGATCTTGCCCTGCGGGGCGCGATGCAGGAGGCCTTTGCCGCCTTTCATCGGCGCACCGGCGCCACCATGGTCTATGTCACGCACGATCAGACCGAGGCGCTTGCCCTGGCCGACCGCGTGGCCGTCATGGAAAAGGGCCGCATTCGACAGTTCGCGGCACCCGAAGCCCTTTACGACCGGCCCCAGGACTGCTTCGTCGCCGGCTTTGTTGGCGACGGTGCGGTGGTAAGCGTGGACCGCGCCGGGTCGCCCGTGGACGGCAAGGTGGTCGTTCATGCGCTTGGTCAGGAGATCGAGGCGCGCGGTCATGGCACGACCCCCACCCATATCTGCATTCGCCCCGAGCAGGTGCGGGTCGATGCGGATGGCCCGATCACCGCGCGGGTCGCGACCTGCACCTACCAGGGCGGTCGTTTCCGGCTTTCCCTTGAAACCCCGGCGGCGACGTTGATCGCCCATGCGCCGGAGCGGGCCAGCATAGGCGAGGCCATGCGGCTTTCCCTCCACAGCCCTTGGGCATTCTGCGATCCGGCAGGCCTGCCGGCCAAGGATGACGGGCATGCTTGATAGACCGGCTCCTGACCCGGCCTTGGAAGCACGCGGCACCGCGCCCTGGATTGAAATCCTCTCGGGCCTTGGCGAGAAGGGCCCCGCTTGCATTCGCCTCTGGACCGGCCGCCAACTGTGGCTGCTGGATGTGGGTTTCGGCCCGGAGCCGACCTCACCTTTCCAACCGGAGTGGCTGGAGGGTGCGGACGCCGTGTTCATCACCCATGACCACATTGACCATATCGGGGGCGCCGAGCACGCGATCGCCGCCGGTCTGCCGATCCACATCACCGCGCAAACAGCCCGGGCCCTTCCGGGGGGAGCCGATCTGCGCCTCATCCCGGAGCGGGGGCAGGTGATGATCGATGGCATCAAGGTCACAACCGGGCGCAACGGACATGCCCTGGGCGGCGTGTGGTTGCATTTCGCCCTTGGCGAGGAGGCACTGTTCTATTCGGGCGATTGGTCAGAAGAGTCCGAGTGGTTCGCCTTGGACATGCCTCCCCCGGCGGGAACCGCCCTGATCGATGCGTCCTATCATCTCGATCCCGTGCCGCAATCGGCGCGCAAGGCCGCGCTCGATGCCGCTATCGAACAACTCGATCCGGCCGTCCAGGTGCTGCTTCCCGTACCGCCCTCCGGTCGCGCGGGCGAGCTGGCGCTGCACCTGATGAACCGGGGCAGGGTGACTTTGGATGATACCTGCCGCGCTGCGCTGCTAGACGGGCTGCAGTCCGGTGGTGTTTCGCCCGGCGCGAGCCAGATCGTTCCGCTGCTGGAACAGCCTTTCGACCCGTCAGCGCGTTTCCTGATCTGTGACACGCCCAATGCCGACGACGGCATGGCCTGGCAGATCGTCCAGGCCTGGCGTGAAAGCGGCGCTCTTGGGCGAAGCGGCGCCGTGCTCTTCACCGGTCACATGACGGCACACGCCCGTGACGTTGCCGCGCTCGGCGGCTTTTTCACGCGCTGGAACGTGCACCCTCCGCTGGGTGACCAGCAAAAGATGCTGGCGCGGCTCGGCGCCAAGCGCTTTGCGCCGCTCTTCTGCCGCGCGCCCGAAGCCTACCGTGGGCAAACCGGCTTCCCAGCCATGCTTTCAGGGAGAACCATGCTGTGATCCTGCCCCAGCGCCCATTCGCCCTCATTCGCCATGGGCAGACAGAGGCCAACCGCGACGGGTTCATTGCCGGCCGAACAGAGGCGCAACTGACCGAAAGCGGGCGCCGGGCCGCGAGAGCGCTGGCGGGCAAGGCCTTCGGCCGGCCGATCATGCTGTTCACCAGCCCACAGGCGCGCGCCCGGGACACCGCCTTGCTCGCCTTCCCTTCGTTGAGCGCCTATGTCGTGGATGATCTGCGCGAGCGCGATTGGGGCATCTACGAGGGCCGGCCCATTGCCGAGTTGCCGCCGCGGACCTCCACGCCTGAAGGCGGCGAGGCCTGGGAGGCGATGCTGGCGCGCCTTGCAGCGGCCATCTGTCAGTGCATGGCTCTTGCGGGCAGCAATCTGCCCGTCATCGTCGCCCACTCCGGCGCTATCCGTGCCGCGCGCGCCCTTACCGGGCAGGACGCAATGGGTCCTTCGGCGCCCAACACAACTCCGCTGCTCTACACGCCTGCTTCTGGCCAGTGGCGGGAACAACCCCTCCTCGCGGAAGGAACGGTTTCATGAATTGCGTAATCTTCGACGTGGACGGCACCCTGGCCACGTTTGATGCCGAACGGCTCGGTCATCTGGTTCACGGCGTTGAAAAGCATTGGGATGACTTTCACGACGCCATGGCGGATGCCCCGCCCATCGTTCCCATCGTCCGCCTGTTGCGGCACCTCAAGGCACAGGGCGAGCGCATCGTCATCTGTTCGGGCCGGCCGGTCGGCTGGCAGGCGCGCACGGAAGAGTGGCTGCACCGGGCGGAGATCCCGTTTGACGCGCTCTACCTGCGCCAGGGTGACCAAGACACGTTGCCTGATCCCGAAACCAAGGCCATTGCGCTGCAGCGCATCCGGGGCGACGGGTATGAACCCTGGTTGGTCGTGGACGACCGCTCCTCTGTTGTCGCCTTCTGGCGCGCAGCCGGCCTGACCTGCCTGCAATGCGCCCCGGGGGACTTTTGAAGTCCGGACGCCGCAATTGCGGCATTGGTCGATAGGCAGGCACCAAAGGTCCTCCGCAGCACGACAGACAGCCGCTTTCAAGAGTCGTCAGCCGGCGCTGGGACGACCGTTTGGGGACGCATGGCAGAATGTCCGCCATGCGGATTTCAGCAGGCGAACCTTGTCATGCGCTAGGGCAGTTCGAAGTACGGATCGTCCGCATTTTTGAACTCGCAGGGATTGCCGTCCGGGTCCGAGAAGATGGCGATCATACCCCATTCGAATCGCAAAACCTCTACATCGACGCCAAGCCCTGCAATTCGCTCGGCTGCGCGATCAACATCGGGTACATCAAATCGCAAGACAACGGGATTGGCCTCGGAGCCCTTGCGCTGACTCGACCCCACCCCACCTCGCTCGACCATCAGGTAGCTTTCAGCGCCGAAATGGAAACAGAGCAGATCGGGCTTCTGGTACCAAACGCCTAGCGACAGCACGTCCCGATAGAATTTTACGCATTCGGCAAAATTCTCTGTCTTGAGGATAATTCCAAATCGGGCGGGATTTGTTTCTTCCATTTTGTCCTCCTGGCGACCTCTTCACAGACGGAAAAATCAAGGTCTTTGTGGGTGAAGATCAATTGTGACCGGCGCGGCTATCTGGTGGTCGGCGCCGGATCAACTAGATATGCGCGCGACAAACCAAGATCACCCAGCCGGTGTTCCGAAAGAGCGCAGACGTCAACGGTTGCCCTGTGCTTTCGGCGGCGGTCGCCCATCACGATCCCGGACCGGCTCTGCGGCCCGCGATTGGTGATCTGCCCGGCCCAGACCGAAGCCAGAACGATACCGCCGCCGAGGATCTGCAAGGGCGTCAGGGACTGATTGAGCCACAGCCAACCCAGGGCAACAGCAATGAGCGGGCTGACCATGCCCAGCATGGAGACAGCCGCCGGTTCCAGCCGAGCCAGCCCGCGAAACCACAGGCCATATGTTGCGGCCGCCCCGATCAGACCAAGCCAGGCAAGGGCCAACCAGTTGGTGGCGGACAATGAGGGCAGTGCCGGCTCAACAAGCATGGCGACAGGCAGCAGCACCAGGCCGCCGGCGGTCAATTGCCAGGCCGTGAAGCGCAGAGCGGAGACTGGCGGAGCCCATTTCCGACTGAGCACTGTGCCCGCAGCCATTGAAGCTGCCCCCAGCACCCCGGCCAGAATGCCCACCGGATCAAGCGCAGCGGCAGGCCCCAGAAGCAGGAGCGCGACCCCGGCCACTCCAGCGACAGCAGCCACAACAGCGCCGCGCATGATAGGCGTGCCCAGCCAGGCGCGTGCCAATACGATCACCATCAGCGCCTGGACGGCGCCAAGGGTCGCCGCCACACCACCTGGCAGCCGGTCTGCGGCGATGAACAGCATGGTCCAGAACAGCCCGAAGTTCAGGACGCCGAGGACCAGGATGCGGCCCATGAGGGCTAAGGGTGGAAAACTGCGGGTGAGCGCCAGGAGCAGGAATCCCGCCGGAAGGGCCCTAAGCGCGGCCAGGGTCAGAGGGTGACCACCCGGGAGCGCTTCGGTGGTCACAATATATGTGCTGCCCCATACGGCCGGTGCCAGGGCAGTCAGGAAAATATCGGATATCCGTGCCATTTTTCGGTTCCAGTGCCGGATGGATCAGGATCGGATCAGGGCGCCTCAGGCGGCGTCCCGAGCCCAATCCTCTTGTGCGAGCCGCCCTGCAACCCGGGCAACGTGCGCGCCCTGGAAACGGGCGCCAGCGAGATCGATTTCGGTTGGATGGAGCGAGCCATCGACGCCTGCAATCGTTCCGGCGCCGTAGGGAGATCCCCCCACAACACTGTCACGATGCGTCTGCCCCGCGAAGGAATAGGGCAGTCCAACAATGACCATTCCGAAGTGCATGAGCGGCACATGCGCCGACAGGATCGTGGCCTCATGGCCACCATGCTGAGACCCGGTTGAAGCGAAGACCGCGCCAACCTTGCCCACCAGGGCATTGCGGGCCCACAGACCGCCCGCCTGATCGAGAAACTGCTTCATCTGCCCCGCCATCATGCCGAAGCGTGTCGGGGTTCCAAGGATGATGCCATCGTAGTTGGCGAGGTCGCCGGGGCTGACCAGCGGGGTTTCGTCAACAAGGTAGCCGGACGCCTCGCGAACGGCCTCAGGAACCGTTTCAGGAATACGACGCAGGTCGACGATCGTCCCTGGGACGCTCTGCGCGCCTTCGGCCTCTGCCTGCGCCAAGGCGCGAACATGGCCATAGCTGGAATAATAGGCGACAAGAATGCGGGTCATTTGGATGCCTCTGGCAAGGTTTGAAGTTGCCAGCAACATCCCTGAACTCGGGCGCCCGAGTAATCATCCCGCGCTCAAAACACTGTTCATGCCGCGTCAGGAATAGAGATCGTTGAGCGCATCCTGCAAATGGGCAACAAAGGCCCTGGCCCGAGGATCTGATCCCATATGCGAGGCGGCAACGGCGAAGATTTCGGGTGATGGCAGCTCATATTCGGGCAAGACTCGCGTGAGACGGCCATCGGACTCGGGCTCTCGCGATAGAAAGTCCGGGAGTGTCCCGATGCCGCAGCCCGCGATCAGCAGATCGCGCAGGACGACGCTGCTGCCGACCTTGATGCGCGGATGCAGCGCAAGCTTTCTTGGGCCACCCGGTCCATGCAGTTGCCACTCGCTCTGATGACCGGCCAATGTAAATCCGATCACATTGTGACCAGCAATGTCCTCGGGCCTCGCAGGCGTCCCAAAGCGCTCCAGATAAGCGGGTGAGGCAAAGATTGCCTGCTTGAGCTGTCCCAGGCGCCGAACCATCAACGACGAGTCGGGTAGGCTGGGCCGGATGCGGATGGATATGTCGAAGCCACCCTCGATCATATCGAGGATGTGATCGTCCAGTGACAAGGTGACTTCAAGGTCAGGGTAGTCCTGGAGGAAGCCCGGGAGCATGGGCGCGATGACCAACTGTCCGAAGGAATGCGGCGCATTGATCTTGAGTTGGCCGCTGAGTGAGCTGGCGCTCGCGCGGATGTCGTTCTCCAGCGCGGTTACCGCCGAGAGAATGGTCACGGCCTGATCGTAATAGGCCTGCCCAGCCTCCGTGAGTGACATGCTGCGAGTGGTTCGCGTCACGAGCGTGCAGCCCAGGCTCTTCTCAAGCAGCTTGATCTCTTTACTGAGCAGGCCGGGAGACACCCCGAGATCGTTGGCGGCACCCACAAAGCTGCCGCGCTCCACGATTCGGCGGAAGGCATTCATCACCGAGAGCTTGTCCATGTTCGGCCTGCGATCTTGTAACCTGCTTTTGCTGACGGTAGCCGAGTTTGCAGGCGGACGAAAAAGGTATTCAACGACCACGCACCGGGGGTGGCGGGAACAGAACCTGGGATGCGCTAAATGTTACCAAGTTCTTCTGCGAGGAAGTCGAACACCATGCGGACCCTCCGGGAGGTATTGAGTTCGCGATGCGTGGTCAGCCAGATCGGGAATTGAAAGGGTGTGTAGGCGCCCTCCAGGGCGCGGACGATGCCGGGCGTGGTTTCGCCGAGAAATTCGGGGACCATGCCAATACCCAGGCCGGCCTTGAGCAGTTCCCAATGGACCAGATGGCTGTCCGCCAGGATGGTCAGGTTGCTGCGGTCGACGGGCAGGCCCGCCCCCACCAGTGCAGCCAGATAGCTATCGGGCGACCAGAGGCTGATGAAGTCCGCTTCAGCGACCGTTTCCAAGCCCAGCGGCTTGGCGAAGCGTTCGAGATAGACCTCCGACACATAGAGCCGTGCAGCAACGTCCTTGATCTTGCGGGCAATCAGCTCGGGCTGGTCGGGACGGAAATTGCGGATGGCAATGTCGGCCTCACGGCGGCGCAGGTCTGCGGCGGAGTTCTTGGCAATGAGGTCCACGGTCAGGCCGGTGGCGGTGCGGCGCAGCTTCTCGATGATCGGGGGCAGCAGATAGGCCGCGTCGATCTCGCTGGCGGTGATGGCGATGTTGCCCTCGAGCGCCTGTGCCCGTCCCGATGCGCCGAGCGAGAGGCGCCCCGCCGCCTCGCCCATGGTGCGCACATGCTCGAGCAGCTCAAGGCCACTGGGGGTGAGTTCGAGACCCCGGCCGGTACGCTCAAAGAGCACCACGCCCAGTTCTTCCTGCAAGGCCTCGACCTGGCGGCCAAGCGTCGGCTGCGCCATGCCCAATGCGCGGGCAGCGGCCGACAACGAGCCCTCTTCGGCCGTGACCAGAAAGGCCCGGGCGCGGTTCCAGTCAAATCTGACAGATCGCCAATCCATGCAAATGTGCATATCGGAATACAGGAATTAGTCAATTCTGCAGAGGGCGTGTCTGCCGTACCTCTTGGCCATCGGCACCGCGATGGTGCATCCAAAAGGAGACGACAGATGAAAGCGGTCATTGCCAAGGCCTATGGCGGTCCGGACGTCCTGAGCATTCGGGAGATCGAACGGCCAGCCCCCAAGGACAATGAGGTCCTTGTAAAGATTTATGCCAGCGCCGTAACCCAGGCCGACGTGATGATGCGGACGGGCAAGCCCCTGTTCGGCAGGCTGTTCCTGGGGCTGCGCAAGCCCAAGGCCGCGGTGCCCGGCACGGCCTTTGCCGGCAAGGTTGAAGCTGTCGGGCGGGCTGTGACCCGCTTTGCGGTCGGCGACGATGTGTTCGGAGAGACAACCGTTGGATTTCACGCCCACGCCCAGTTCGTGACCGTGCCAGAAGACGGGATCATCCAGACAATTCCGATGACCATGTCTTATGAAGAGGCGGCGCCGGTGACCGATGGCGCGCTCACCGTGCACAATTTCCTGACGCGGCTGGTGACGATCCAGCCGGGACAAAAGGTGCTGATCAACGGCGCAGCGGGTGGCCTTGGCACCTCTGCGGTGCAACTGGCCAAGCATCTGGGTGCCGAAGTCACCGCGGTGGCGAGCCGGCGCAATCTGGGTTTCCTGCGCGACCTTGGTGCCGATCATGTCATCGATTATGCGGCAGAGGATTTCACCCGGCGGCGTGGCGCCTATGACGTGATCTTCGATACGGTGGGCAAGGTGCCGTTTGGCAAGGCCAAACGGGCGCTGACGGCCGATGGCGTCTATCTCTCGCCGGTTCTTGGTCTGGGTCTGTTGTTCCGCATGTTGTGGACCGGGAAATTTGGACGCAGGAAGGCCAGGTTCTCGGCCACGGGGCTCTTGCCGCATGCCGAACTCAGCAGTCGCCTGGCGGAAGTCAAAACCCTGATCGAGGACGGTGCGCTCAAGACCATCATCGACCGGCGCTATGGCCTCGACCAGATCGCCGAAGCCCATGAATACGTCCAGAGCGGCCACAAGCGCGGCAATGTCGTGCTCGAGGTTGACCACCACGACGTGGCGATCCTCGCAGCCGAGTAACTTCCTACCCTCACGGATACATCACAACGCTGGCCGCCTGAGCGGCCAGTCCATCCCCAACAGTTCAACGGAGGACACCATCATGGTCGCCCTTGACCAGGAAAACCGCTCCAACAAGAGCATCACCCGTGTCGCGGGTCTGTTCTATCTCGCCATTATCGCCCTGGGCATCTGGAGCGAAATGGCGGTTCGTGAAATGCTGATCGCGCCGGACAACGGCCCGCAAACGCTCGCCAATATCATGGCATCCAGCGGGGTCTTCTCACTCAGCCTCGCCGCCGATATCGGCATGATCCTGAGCGATATTGCAGTGGGTATCCTGCTCTACCTGCTGTTTCGCCAGGTAGCGCCGCGTGTGGCGCTGGCTGCGATGATCCTGCGCCTGACGCAGGCTATCGTGCTTGCCGCAAACCTCCTGTTTCAGGTGGCCGCTATGGTGCTGCTGCGCGGGGAGCACTTTACCGAGGCTTTCGGAGCCGAAAAACTCGCCTGGGCAGTGCAGGCATTGCTCGAATTGCAGGGGCAAGGTTATGACCTCGGCCTCATCTTCTTCGGAATCAACTGCCTGCTGACGGCCTGGTTGATCCTGCGCTCGGGCATTGCACCCCGTCTGGTCGGATTGGGAATTGCCGCATCGGGCCTGGTCTATCTTTCCGGGAGCGGGTTTACCCTGCTGACCGGCGATCAGCCGATCGTCATAACCTTTGCCTACCTCATACCCCTGATCGCCGAACTGGCGTTCGCGATTTGGCTGCTGGTTGGCGCGGGGCCGAAATCCGCTGGGCGCCGCAACTAGGCCGGTGTCCATCAACCCTCACTCGAGTCACCCAAGCACTTCACGCCGTCGGATGTTCTTCGCGACCTGACGACGTTTTGACCCAATTGCCGTCACGTGAGTTTGAATAGCCCGGCGTTCTGTAAACACCTTCGGGGTTAGATCTGGTGTCGCCGTTCGAACTCGACGGGTGAGAGCATGTCGTTGCGGACATGCTTGCGGGTCGGGTTGTAGAACATCCCGATGTAATCGAACACATCCTGGCGCGCTTCGTCCCGTGTCCGACAGGTCCGACGCCTGATCCTCTCGCGCTTGAGCAGATTGAAGAAGCGCTCGGCCACCGCAGTGTCGTGGCAGTTGCCGCGCCGATTTGCCCTGGCGATCGATCAGGTCGACTGGCACAGATTTTCGAAACCAGAAGACCGGACCTCGCCGGTGAACCAAGGATGCGACAGACCTATGCAAGGCACAAACATCCAATCGGCTGTGACAGGATGCTGTGACGGAATCCGACTGGCGACTCGCAATCGGCCCTAGCAATTTCAGTGACTTGGAAATGGCGGAGAGAAAGGGATTCGAACCCTTGAGACGGTTCCCCGCCTACACACTTTCCAGGCGTGCGCCTTCGACCACTCGGCCACCTCTCCGCATCGCTTCATGCCCGGTCTGGAAAGGCCGGGATCGCGGGTCCCCTGAGGGCCGCTGCGAGCGAGGCGCAATATACTCATCATCGTTTGCGGCGCAAGGGATCACTTTGGCGCGTCCCCGATTGTTTTTGACGGCCCGGATAACGATATTGGCAAAGCAACCGCCAGCTTGTGGCGCGCCCTTCTGCATGGCACAAGGCGTTTGTGCCCGGCAGCGGAACGAACCAGGGCCGGTTCGACTTGATCAAGTCAGGCACAGGGAATGTAGATGCGGCTTGTCTTGAGAATATTGGGCACCTGGCTGATTGGCTTGGCGCTGGTTCTTCTTGTGGTTGACGGCACCAAGTCATTGGCAGCCAATGCGCTGGTCTTTACCAGCCTGGGTGACGCCTGGACCCAGCTTCATCCGCCAAGTCTGGCCGCGGTGAGCGGGTTTTTCGAAAGCCGCTTTTTTGCCGATCTGCTTGATGCGGCCATGCAGGCGCTTCTGACTTATCCGGCCTTTGCCGTTCTTGGCCTGCCCGGTATTGTCATTGCGCTGGCCGGTCGCCGGCCGCGTCGCGAACGCTTTCTGCGCCAAGAGCAGTTTTGATGCATATCTGAGCCGGCGTAACCATTTTGCGCTCGTCACCGAATTGAGGGCTGAAAGGAGCAACTGATGTTCTTCCGTCAAAAGCCGACCACGATCCCCACACCCGCCGAGGCTCTCCCGGGCCGCGACGAGGTGATGCCCATAACACAGGGCCATTTCGTCAATGGGCAGGCGCTCAAAGGGCCTTATCCGGCCGGGGCTGAAACCATCTATTTTGGCCTGGGCTGTTTCTGGGGCGCCGAGCGCCTGTTCTGGAAACTGCCCGGTGTCCATGTCACCGCCGTGGGCTATCAGGGCGGGCATACGCCCAATCCGAGCTATGAAGAGGTCTGCTCGGGCCGCACCGGCCATACCGAGGCGGTCAAGGTGGTCTATGACCCCACTGCGATCAGCCTCGACACCCTCCTCAAGAGCTTCTGGGAAGAGCATGACCCGACCCAGGGCATGCGCCAGGGCAATGACGTGGGCACCCAATATCGCTCGGCGATCTACACGACCACGCCCGAACAGGCCGCAATCGTCGAGAACAGCCGCGCCGCCTATCAGCGGGCGCTCGACGCCCGTGGGCTGGGAAAGATCACCACCGAAATCGCCCCGGCCGGACCATTCTATTTTGCCGAGACCTATCACCAGCAATATCTGGCCAAGAACCCCAATGGCTATTGCGGCCTGGCCGGAACCGGGGTGAGCTGCCCCATCGGCACCGGCGTGGCCGCAGAATAGCGCGCCGTCTAGATCACCATCTGTCAGAGGGCGTCCCGGCTTGCCGGGGCGCCTTTTTCGCATCCGCTATGGCAGGATTGCATAGACCTTGAGCGGTCCGCCAACGGAGACCTCCTCCAGCCAGTCCGGCGGCGTGCCGGCGGCGAGCAGGCTCAAGACGGTGTTGGGCTCGCCAAGACCGGTGCCCTGCATTTCGGGCATGGCCGGGCAGGTGACCAGCAGCCCCAGGCCACGGTCGGTGGCAATCTGCCGGGCTTCGCTCACCGGCTGATTGAAGAAACGGAAAGCGTCCAGCACGCCCGCTTCATTGCGATGATAGGGCGCGGCAACCACGCCATGTGGTGTTTCAAGCAGCAGGTGCGCGCCCAGATCAATCGGCGTCATCACGCGTTCCGGCGGCAGACCGCGCAGATCGGCAAAGGCGTCACCGGCAAGGCAGGGCAACTTGCTGGCGCGGGTCGCGCTGACCAGCTGCGCCCGCCCATCGGGCAGCAGATTGACCACGCTGGACACCACGACACTGAGGATCATCCCGGAAAATACCAGCCAGGCAGCGGCAAGCGACAGGCCAGGCAGCAATTGGCGGCGGGCCAGATAGCGCTGCTGCGCCATTGCGATCAGCCAGGCCGCAGCCGGGATAGTGGGCAAAATGGCCAGCCGCGCGCCCCGGATCTGCGCCAGCATGACCACCATGGTGAGCACCAGAAACACCAGCAGCGTCAGCCAGCCCAGCCGCTTTTCCGGTGTCGCGCGAAAGGCCAGGGCCGCTGCGATCAGCCCCAGAAAAACCGGCGCGCCCAAGGTGATGGCATAGGCTGGCAGTTCGGGTAGCGAGGCATGCCAGGGCTTGGCTTCGATAATGGCGCCGATCCAGTTGTCCTGCAGCCAGGGATCGAGCGCCGCATAAGGGCCGCCCAGGCATTGCGGATAGACCAGGCTCACGAGAGCGCCTGCGGCAAGCCCGAGCCCGGCCAGCAGCCCCAGCCGCTGCCAGGCCCGGCGCGGCGCGGGCAGGCGCGCCACCAGCACAAAAACCAGCCCCACCAGCGCGCCCGCTAAGACATAGACCGGCGAGATCATGTCGCAGGCCGCCTCCAGCCAGCGTCCGGGTGGACGGGCCAGCATCAGCAGGCCCGCCAACCCGCCGCCAAGGCCCAAGCCGAACCGCATCAGATTGCCGGCGCGGGCCGGGTCGGCGACATAGCTCAGGCCAAAGGCCAGGATTGCAGCCAGCATGACCGGCACCGCTTCAAGGGCGATCGACAGCGCCAGCGCCGCACACAACCCGGCGATCCAGGCGGCGCCGGAACGGCGCAGCGCCACAAGGCTGGCCAGCAGCGTGGCCATGGTCAAAACGATGATGACATTGTGGTGGTCGACCCGGCCGGGCGAAAATTCGGCGAGAATCGCGGGGCTGAGGATCGGCAGCACAAACCCCGGCAGCAAGCCGGGCCGCCCCACCAGCTCCAGCGTCGTGCGGGCGCTGAGCCAGAGCAGCACGCCAAGCAGCAAGAGCGGCCAGGCCATGCCGGCTACCCACCCGGCCTGTCTGACATCGGTGATTTGGCGCGCCAGCCAGACCAGTCCGGCCAGCGGCAGATCGACCAGTCGTGACCAGTGGATTTCGGCGCCAAACGGGGTGTTGAGCCGATGCTGGACCAGATCGTACCAGCCCTGTCCGTCGAGAAAATCGCGCACCACCACCATGCGCATGGCGTCATCGGTGTCGAGAAACAGCGGCACACCGGCGCTGCCATTCACGCTGCGCCACAATAGGGTGGCGGCGACCAGCGCCCAGACTCCCACGAGCCACAACCAGTCCTTGCGGCCCAGTGTGCTTGTGCTCGGCTCTGGCATGATGCGTTCTCTCTGCGTCCTGGCGTCAAGCATGGCCCGGCACGCGTTAATGGCGTGTGCAGGGCCCGTTGCGGCACAAATGCGAAGCCGGTCTATACTGTGGCAGAAATCGAGGAGCATGACATGACCCTGGCGGCATTTCTGGGCCCCATCGGCCAGATCGCCCGCACCGTAAAGGACATTGCCGCGGCCAAGGCCTGGTATGGCGATGTGCTCGGCCTGCCCTTGCTGATCGAGGCCCAGGGTATGGCGTTTTTCGATGCCGGCGGCATCAGGCTCTATTTGCAGCAAAGCGAGGACGCCAGTGCCGAATCGATCCTTTATTTCCGCGTTGCCGACATCAAGGCGGCTCATGCCGATCTGGTAGCCAAGGGGGTCGCATTCCTCCAGCCGCCGCATGCTGTGCATCGGCATGCCGATGGCGCTGAGGAATGGCTGGCGTTCTTTGCCGACCCGGAAAAGCGGCCGCTGGCCCTGATGGCGCTGGTGCGGCCCGAAGCTTCAAACATGTGAAAAGACATGTCGCGCTAACCACTTGCCAACCATTACCGGGTCAGGATGGGCTTGGATGCAGGGTCTGCGCAGTGGACGCGAAAATTAACAAATTATTAACTTTGCCGGAGTCCGACCCGGCCAAGGCACTGGCGCCTATCCGGCGGCTGGTGCTTGGCGCATTTCTGGGCGCCCTGCTGGCCGGGGCCGTGCTGATCGCCTCGACACTGCATGTCATGCAGACAACCGACAGCCTATCAATGGCCGATGAGCGGGCGCGGGCCGCCCAAATTGCCGACATCCTGGTGGCCCTGCAGCCAGATCAGATCACGCCCGCCCTCGAGCGCCTGGGGCAGGTGGCCGGCCTGCGCAATCTTGCGCTGTCGCCCGCGGTTGCCATCGAGGAGTCCCAGCAATCCTTGCCGCTGCTCTCCGGCCCGCTAGGCAGTCACTTCCTCACCTGGACCGCCGAGCGGCCGGGCCTCTACCTGTTCAATACCTATGCTCCGCTGCGCGTGCCGCTCATGCTGGTGCTGATCTGCAGCGTATTGGCGTGTCTCGTGGCCATGCTGGGTCATGTGCGGCGCATCGAACATCAACGCATTGCCGCGCAACGTCAGGCCCTGCGTGATCATCTGACCGGCCTGCCCAATCGCCTGGCGCTCGAAGGGGAATTGTCCCGGCTCGCCGATGGCGACAGGAGTTTTTCCGTGTTGGCCCTGGATCTCGACCGGTTCAAGCCGGTCAACGACCTGTTCGGGCATCATGCCGGCGACCTGGCGCTGATCGAAGTGGCGCAGAGACTGGCAGCCCAATTGCTGCCGGGCGAATTTCTGGCCCGGATCGGCGGCGACGAGTTCGTCGCCATCGTGTATCGCAATCACCGCAAGGATCTTGTCCACCTGGCGCGCGATTGTATCGCCGCCATCGGTGCGCCGCTCGCCTCGGTGGGCTGGAATGTCAGCGTGGGCGTGAGCCTTGGGATTGTGCCAAACGGGCTCGGCGAGCCGGCGGCCGCGTTGCTCAAACAGGCCGACCGGGCGCTCTACGAAGCCAAGCGCCACGATGGCGGCGCGTTCTGTTTTACCGGCGAGACCAGGCCCGAACCGCGCGACAGTCTGGCGGGCGACGGTCCCCGGTCGGAACAATTGGCGCAAAGCGCCTGAATGCCGTTGCGGCGGGTCTAGGCTGATCCGTTCACGCGCGGCTTGGGCGACAGGCCGTGCATGAACAGCTGTTCGAGATAGCGCGCCGCATCCTCAAATCGCCCTTCACCATTGCGCCCCTTGCCCAGGACGGCCCGCACCTGCACGTCGAAATCGGCATAATGCTGCGTGGTCGCCCAGATCGAAAAGATCAAATGATAGGGATCGGTGCGGGCCAGCCTGCCCTGGTCCATCCAGGTCAGCAAAATCTTGGCCTTTTCGTCCACCAGAGCCTTGAGATCGATCTCGATCATTTCGGTGATGCGCGGCGCGCCCTGCAGCATTTCATTGGCGAACAGCCGGCTTTCGCGCGGAAAGTCCCGCGCCATTTCCAGCTTGCGCCTGATATAGGAGCGGATTTCGGTGAACGGGTCGCCGTTCTCGTCAAAATCGCGCAGCGGCGCCAGCCAGGTGTCGAGCAGCGCGGCGATCAGCCGGCGGTGAATTTCTTCCTTGCGCGGGAAATAATAGAGCAGGTTCGGCTTGCTCATCCCGGCCACTTCCGCAATCTGGTCGATGGTCGAGCCGCGGAAGCCGTGCATCGAAAACACGTCCAGCGCCGCTTCGAGAATGATGTCCTGCTTTTCCTTCTGGATGCGGGTCAGCGGCCGCTGGCGTGATGGCGGATGGGTCGCGGCCGCCTTGGCATCGGCCTTGTGCTGGCGCCTGGCGCTGACCGGGGGGTGCTCGACGGCCTTGAGTTTTTTTCCGGACATTTTCGCCTTGCGGGAATGTGTAGGGATGCTAACATTTTTCCAACTGGTCAAAATTTCCGGGGTTCGGACCGCCGCGTCAAGACCCAAAACGAGGCCAGGCCAAATTCAACGGGAGCGAGCGTTCGTGTCCACTTCGTCCAATGTTGCGCCAAACGATCTCAGCGCGTTCTGGATGCCCTTTACGGCAAACCGGCAGTTCAAGAAGGCACCACGCATGTTCGTGGCCGCCAGGGACATGCACTACACCACCTCCGATGGGCGCCAGGTGCTCGATGGTACGGCGGGCCTGTGGTGCGTCAATGCCGGTCATGCGCGCCCGAAAATCGTCGAGGCTATTGCCCGGCAGGCCGGTGAGCTCGATTATGCCCCCGCCTTCCAGATGGGCCATCCCAAGGCGTTCGAACTGGCCAATCGCCTGGTGGACCTCGCCCCTGACGGGCTCGACCATGTGCTGTTCACCAATTCGGGTTCCGAATCGGTGGAAACCGCGCTCAAGGTCGCGCTGGCCTATCACCGCGTCAAAGGCGAGGGCAGCCGCACCCGCCTGATCGGCCGCGAACGCGCTTATCACGGGGTCAATTTCGGCGGCATTTCGGTCGGCGGCATCGTCACCAACCGCAAGATGTTCGGCACGCTGCTCACTGGCGTCGACCACATGCCGCATACCCATGACCTTGCCAAGAACGCCTTTTCGCGCGGCGAGCCGGAGCATGGCGCCGATCTCGCCGACGAGCTCGAACGCATCGTCACCCTGCACGACGCCTCCACCATTGCCGCCGTCATTGTCGAGCCTGTGGCCGGCTCCACTGGCGTGCTGATTCCGCCCCCGGGTTATCTCAAGCGCCTGCGTGAGATCACCAGGAAGCATGGCATTCTGCTGATCTTTGACGAGGTCATCACCGGCTATGGGCGCCTGGGCACCCCCTTTGGGGCCGATTATTTCGGCGTCACGCCCGACATCATGGTGACCGCCAAGGGCCTGACCAATGGTGTCATCCCGATGGGCGCGGTCATGGTCTCGGCCGAGATCCACGACACCTTCATGCAGGGCCCCGAACATCTGATCGAGTTCTTCCACGGCTATACCTATTCGGGCAATCCGGTCGCCTCGGCCGCGGCGCTGGCCACGCTCGACACCTATAAGGAAGAAGGGTTGCTGACGCGCGGTGCGGCGCTGGCCAAGGCCTGGGAAGATGCGCTGCACTCTCTCAAGGGCCTGCCGCACGTCATCGATATCCGCAATATCGGCCTGGTTGGCGCCATCGAGCTCGAACCCATTGCCGGTTCGCCCACCAAGCGCGCCTTCTCGGCCTTCCTCAAGGCCTATGAGCAGGGCCTGCTCGTGCGCACCACCGGTGACATCATTGCGCTCTCCCCGCCGCTGATCATCTCGGAGAGCCAGATTGGCGAAATCGTCTCGACCCTGTCGGGCATCCTCAAGACGCTTGAATAGAATGGAACAAAAATTCTATACAGAAGAATATAGAATGAACGTTCCCAATCTGGAGGGGAAGCCCTGATGCACGTCATCGAAAACGCCGTCGCCGGCAAGCGCTATGTCTCGTCATCCACCCGCCGCGTCCCGGTGTACAACCCCGCCACCGGCGAGCAGAGCGCCGAATTGCCGCTCTCGACCATGGCCGAGCTCAATGCCGCGGTGGAAAGCGCGGTCAAGGCACAAGTGGCCTGGGGCAATACCCCGCCGATGAAGCGCGCCCGCGTCATGTTCAAGTTCAAGGCGCTGCTCGATCAATATGCCCATGACATCGCCCGCGAGATTTCCCGCGAACACGGCAAGGTGCATGACGATGCGCTGGGCGAAGTGGCGCGCGGCATCGACTGTGTCGATTTCGCCTGCGGCATTCCCCAGCTTTTGAAGGGCGAATTCTCCCGCAATGTCGGGCCTAGCATCGACAGCTATTCGGATCGCCAGCCGCTTGGTGTCGTGGCCGGCATCACCCCGTTCAACTTCCCGGCCATGGTGCCGATGTGGATGTATCCGGCGGCCATTGCCTGCGGCAATGCCTTCATCCTCAAGCCCTCCGAGCGCGACCCGTCCGCATCCATGCTGGCCTGGAACCTCTTCATGGAAGCCGGGCTTCCCGAAGGTATTCTCAACGTCGTGCATGGCGACAAGGAAATGGTCGATGGCATTCTCGACCATCCCGATATCAAGGCCGTCTCTTTTGTCGGTTCCACCCCGATCGCTGAATATGTCTATCAGCGCGGCACAAAGGCCGGGAAACGCATGCAGGCGCTGGGCGGGGCCAAGAACCACATGGTCATCATGCCCGATGCCGATCTGGACCAGGCCGCCGATGCGCTGATGGGCGCCGGCTATGGCTCGGCCGGCGAGCGCTGCATGGCCATTTCCGTGGCCGTGCCCGTCGGCAAGGAAACCGCCGATGCGCTGGTTGCCAAGCTCAAACCCCGCGTGGAAAGCTTGAAGATCGGCCCGGCCACCGACAAGGACGCCGAAATGGGTCCGGTGGTCACCAAGATGCACCGTGACAAGATCCTGGGCTATATCGATTCCGGCGTCGAAGAAGGCGCCAAGCTCGTCGTTGATGGCCGCGGCTTCAAGCTGCAGGGTTATGAAGAAGGCTATTATGTTGGCGGTACCCTGTTCGACAATGTCGAGCCGGACATGAAGATCTATAAGGAAGAGATCTTTGGCCCGGTGCTGTCGGTGGTCCGCCGCGACAGCTTCCAGGATGCGGTCGATCTGATCCACGGCCATGAATATGCCAATGGCACGGCCATCTTCACCCGCGACGGCGACGCCGCCCGCGAATTTGCCGACAAGATCGAAGTGGGCATGGTGGGCATCAATGTGCCCATCCCGGTGCCGGTGGCCTACCACTCCTTCGGCGGCTGGAAGCGAAGCCTGTTCGGCGACCATTCCATCTACGGGCCCGAGGGCGTGCATTTCTACACGCGGCTCAAAACCGTCACCACCCGCTGGCCTGCCGGCATCAAGGGCGGCGCCGAATTCAGCTTCCCGAGCGTAAAGTAGGAACTGATGGTCAGCGTCGCAGTCAAATCGCTGACCACCTACTCTCTCTCCGGCGCGGAGAGGGAACACAGCGCTGATACACCATCCTCCCGGCCCTGCCGTCCGCCTCTGCGCGACGGCGGGGTCATTTGTTTTGACCACCTGAACGACGAGTAAGCAGCATGACCTCTCCCGGCGAGAACCTTCGGATCAATGGCGACCGGCTCTGGGAGAGCCTGATGGAGATGGCCAAGATCGGCCCGGGCGTCGCCGGCGGCAATAACCGCCAGACCCTGACCGATGCCGACAAGGAAGGGCGCGAGCTGTTTGCCCGCTGGTGCGAGGAGGCCGGGCTGACCCTGGGCGTCGACCAGATGGGCACCATGTTCGCCCGCCGCGAAGGCACCGATCCCGATGCCCTGCCGGTCTATGTCGGCAGCCATCTCGATACCCAGCCGACGGGCGGCAAATATGACGGGGTGCTGGGCGTGCTGGGCGGGCTCGAAGTCATCCGCTCGCTCAACGATCTGGGCATCAAGACCCGCCACCCCATTGTCGTCACCAACTGGACCAATGAAGAGGGCACCCGCTTTGCCCCCGCCATGCTGGCCTCGGGCGTCTTTGCCGGCATGCACGAACTCGACTGGGCCTATGACCGCACCGATGCCAATGGCCTGCGCTTCGGCGATGAGCTCGAACGCATCGGCTGGAAGGGCGAGGAGGCCGTCGGCGCGCGCAAGATGCACGCCTTTTTCGAGCTGCATATCGAGCAAGGGCCCATCCTTGAGGCCGAGGGCAAGGATATTGGCGTCGTCACCCATGGCCAGGGCCTGTGGTGGCTCGAGGTGACCCTGACCGGCAAGGACGCCCATACCGGCTCGACCCCGATGAATATGCGCGTCAATGCGGGCCTGGGCATGGCCCGTGTGACCGAGGCGGTGCACCGCATCGCCATGGCGCATCAGCCCAATGCCGTGGGCGCTGTGGGGCAGGCCAATGTCTATCCCAATTCGCGCAATGTCATTCCGGGCAAGGCGGTGTTCACCATCGACATCCGCTCGCCAGAACTGGACAAGCTCACCTCGATGCGCGAGCAGATCGAGGCCGAGGCGGCAAAAATCGCCGAGGAGCTGGGCCTGGGGCTGTCCATCGAACCGACTGGCCATTTCGATCCGGTGACGTTCGACGAGAACTGCGTCAAGGCCGTCCGCGACGCCGCCGACCGGCTTGGCTACAGCCACCGCAACATCGTCTCGGGCGCCGGGCACGATGCTTGCTGGATCAACCGGCTCTACCCCACAGCCATGGTCATGTGCCCCTGCGTCGATGGCCTCAGCCACAACGAGGCCGAGGACATTTCCAAGGAATGGGCGACCGCAGGAGCCGACGTGCTGTTCCACGCCGTGGTCGAGACAGCGGAGATCGTGGAGTAATTTCAGGAATTTCACGCTCGCCACGACGCTCAGGAGAAGGCGCAGGCAGGGTGTGACACCAAAAGACAAGGGAACGCATTATGAGCACAGTCATCAAGAACGGCACCATCGTCACCGCCGATCTCAGCTACGAAGCCGATGTGAAGATCGAGGGCGGCACCATTGTCGAGATCGGCAAGAACCTTTCGGGCGACGAGACCCTGGACGCCACTGGCTGCCTGATCATGCCGGGGGGCATCGACCCGCATACCCATCTCGAAATGCCCTTCATGGGCACCTATTCGGCCGATGATTTCGAGAGCGGCACGCGGGCGGCGCTGGCGGGCGGCACCACCATGGTGGTCGATTTCTGCCTGCCCAATCCGGACCAGAGCCTGCTTGAGGCCCTCAAAATGTGGGACAACAAGTCGGGCAAAGCCTCAACGGATTATTCCTTCCACATGGCCATCACCTGGTGGGGCGAGCAGGTGTTCAATGAAATGGCCGAGGTGGTCGACCGCGGCATCACCTCGTTCAAGCATTTCATGGCCTATAAGGGCGCGCTGATGGTGAACGACGACGAGATGTTCGCTTCGTTCCAGCGCTGCGCCGCGCTCGGCGCGCTGCCTCTGGTCCATGCCGAGAACGGCGATGTGGTTGCCGCGATGACCGCAAAACTGCTCGCCGAAGGCAATAATGGCCCCGAAGGCCATGCCTATTCCCGCCCCCCCGAAGTCGAAGGCGAAGCCACCAATCGCGCCATCATGCTGGCCGACATGGCCGGGGTGCCGCTCTATGTGGTGCACACAAGCTGCGAACAGGCCCATGAAGCCATCCGCCGCGCCCGGCAAAAGGGCATGCGGGTCTATGGCGAGCCGCTGATCCAGCATCTGACGCTGGACGAGAGCGAATATTTCAACCCAGATTGGGACCATGCTGCCCGCCGGGTCATGTCCCCGCCCTTCCGCAACAAGCAGCATCAGGATTCGCTCTGGGCCGGGCTGCAGGCGGGCTCGCTCTCCTGCGTCGCCACCGACCACTGCGCCTTTACCACCGATCAGAAGCGTTTCGGCGTCGGTAATTTCTCGAAAATCCCCAACGGCACGGGCGGCCTCGAAGATCGCCTGCCGGTACTCTGGACGGCCGGGGTCAACACCGGGCGCCTCACGCCCAATGAATTCGTTGCCGTCACCTCGACCAATATCGCCAAGATCCTCAACCTTTACCCCAAAAAGGGTGCGGTCATGGTCGGCGCCGATGCCGATCTCGTGGTCTGGGACCCCAAGCGAAGCAAGACCATTTCGGCCGGCAACCAGCAATCGGTGATCGACTACAATGTGTTTGAAGGCTTCGAAGTGACGGGTCTGCCACGCTTCGTCTTGAGCCGCGGCAAGGTCTCCATCGTCGAAAGCGAGGTCAAGGCCGAGCCGGGTCATGGCAAGTTCGTCGCCCGCGAGGCAAAAAACCCTGTGAACCGCGCGCTCAGCCAGTGGAAGGACATCGTCGCCCCCCGCAAGGTGGAACGCACTGGCATTCCGGCGACGGGGGTTTGAGGATGGTGGCGAAGCCTTGCCTATGCGGCTGCGGAGGAGAGCCTCGGTCTGGGGACTTTCTTCCGGGCCACGATCAGAAGCTCCGCTCTGCTATCGAGAAAAGCGCTGGCGGCATTATGGCCGTCAAAGAGATCGTAGAGCGTGAGTTGGGCGTGACGATTGTCGTGAAGGACTAATATGACCACCGTCGTCTCCGCCCAGAACCTCGGCCTCACTTTCCCCACTGGCGATGGCGATATCGTTGCGCTGTCCGATGTTAATCTCACCATTGAGAAGGGCGATTTCGTCTCGTTCATCGGCCCTTCGGGCTGCGGCAAGACCACGTTTCTGCGCACCATTGCCGATCTCGAAAAGCCCACTTCGGGCAGCTTGACGGTGAACGGCCTGAGCCCCGAGGAAGCCCGCCGCAACCGGGCCTATGGCTATGTGTTCCAGGCGGCCGCGCTCTATCCCTGGCGCACCATCGAAAAGAACATCGCCCTGCCGCTCGAGATCATGGGGCATTCGGCACAGGAACAGGCCGAGCGCATCAAGCGCACCATGGAACTGGTAAACCTGTCGGGCTTCGAGAAAAAATATCCCTGGCAGCTTTCCGGCGGCATGCAGCAGCGCGCCTCCATCGCCCGCGCGCTAAGCTTTGACGCCGATCTGCTCTTGATGGACGAACCCTTCGGCGCGCTCGATGAAATCGTCCGCGATCACCTCAATTCCGAGCTCTTGAAGCTCTGGGCCCGCACGGAAAAGACCATCTGTTTCGTCACCCACTCCATCCCCGAGGCGGTCTATCTCTCCACCCGCATCGTGGTCATGTCGCCGCGCCCCGGCCGGGTCACCGACATCATTGAATCGACCCTACCCAAGGAACGCCCCCTCGACATCCGCGAAACGCCGGAATTTCTGGCCATAGCTGCACGCGTCCGCGAGGGCCTGCGGGCTGGGCATAGCTATGACGAGGGGAACCAATGAACGGCTTGCAGGTCGTTGGGTTGGTGTCCACGGTTTTGGGCGCGTTGGTGGTAGCGGTGTTCACGCTCATCGCCAGTGACAAGTCCATACATCGGCTGGCGACTGCGAGGTGGGATTTTAGCTCCGAGATTGTGAAAGATCAGGTTGCCAAGAAGTTCGACAACACGATCGGTTTTGCGTTGATTTTCTTTGGGTTTTTGGCCCAGCTTTTCGACGCTGCCGGGGCGGGCCATCTTCCGGATTACTACGTACTTCCCTTCATAGCCGCCTTGGCGTTTCTCGTTGCCGTGTACTTGGTCTGTCGGCGCTGGCTAGTAGAAACCGAGAGCACAAGAATTGTTGGGGAACGCCCGTCCGTGTTCAAGAAGCTGGCGAGCGGTCGCATCCTCCCCGTCCTCACCATTCTCCTCGCTATCCTCGCGATCTGGTATGCCGCTGCAATTTGGATGAACGCACCATGGCAGGAGCGGCTCAATGCGCGCGCGGACCTGGTCGATGTGCCCTTTACCGAGTTTGCCGCCCAGACCTGGGCGCAGGACAAGCCGGTGCTGCCCGCGCCGCATCAGGTGATTGCCGAAATCTGGAATGCCACGGTGGCGCTCGAAATCACCTCGCGCCGTTCGCTCGCCTATCACGCTTGGATCACCCTTTCGGCAACCCTGCTCGGCTTTGCTTTCGGCACGGTTCTGGGCGTGGCGCTGGCGGTGGCCATCATTCACAATGATGCGTCGGACCGCTCGCTGATGCCCTGGATCATCGCCAGCCAGACCATTCCCATTCTGGCCATCGCGCCCATGGTGGTGGTGGGCCTGGGTTCGGTCGGGCTGACCGGGCTGGTGCCCAAGGCGCTGATCTCGATGTATCTGAGCTTCTTCCCGGTCGTGGTCGGCATGGTCAAGGGGCTGCGCTCGCCCGAGGCCATCCAGCTTGATCTCATGCGCACCTATGATGCCAATGGCTGGCAGGTGTTCTGGAAATTGCGCTGGCCCGCCGCCATGCCCCTCCTCTTTGCCTCGATGAAAGTGGGCATTGCCATTTCGCTGATCGGTGCCGTCGTCGCCGAACTGTCCAATGCCTCGGGCGGGGGCTTGGGAGTGCGCCTCCTCACCGGCTCCTATAACGGCCAGACGGTGCAGATCTGGGCGGCCCTGTTCATCGCGGCGGGCCTTGCGGCAGTCCTCGTTGCCATTGTTGGCTCGGCTGAGAAATGGGTCAATACGCGCATGGGAGCACGGGCATGAACCGCACCGGCCTGACGGCCATGCAATTGGCACTGGCCCTCCTGGCCGGCGGCGCCGCGCTTCTGGGCCTGGGGTTCGGCTTTTCCAGTTTTGGCACCGCCCCGTTGCTGACCCTCTATTTTGCACTCGGCGCGGCGTCGCTGGTCCGGCTGGCGCTGCCGTTCAGCCTCTGGTTCGACGGCGCGCTTATGCTGTTCGGCGCCGTGGCGCTGATCCTGGCGCTGCCCGCCGAGGGCGCCATGCCGGCCCATTTCTGGTGGGCGCTGGTGGCGAGCTGGGCGTTTGCCTGGTTGTTTGTCGAACGCCTGTCGGCCGCCATCCGCCAGGGCCAATTGCCCGAAACCGGCACGGGTCTGGTCATCCCGATCATTTTCGGCCTTGCTTTGCTGGTCGCCTGGGAAGTCATCACCCGCGGCGCCAACGTACCGCCGGTGCTGCTGCCGCCGCCCTCGGCGATCTGGGCGCGCATGACCGCCGAAGTGCCCACGCTCTGGGCCGATTTCGTGCAGACCTTCATCAAATCGGTACTGCCCGGCTATGCCATGGGCTGTCTGGCGGGGCTCATCGTCGCCATTGCCGTCGACCGCTCGCCCTTCCTCAAGGCCGGCGTCATGCCCATCGGCAATTTCATGTCGGCGCTGCCCATTATCGGCATCGCGCCCATCATGGTCATGTGGTTCGGCTTTGACTGGCAGAGTAAGGCTGCGGTCGTGGTCGCCATGACCTTCTTCCCCATGCTGGTCAATACCGTGGCCGGGCTCAACGCCGCCTCTGCCATCGAGCGCGACCTCATGCACACCTATGCCGCCAACTATTGGCAAACCCTTATGAAGCTACGGCTCCCCGCTGCGGGCCCCTTCATATTCAACGCCCTCAAGATCAACTCGACTCTGGCCTTGATCGGCGCAATCGTAGCGGAATTCTTCGGAACGCCCATTGTGGGAATGGGCTTCCGGATTTCGACCGGGGTGGGGCGTCTCGCCATCGACCTGGTCTGGGCGGAGATCGCTGTTGCGGCGGTCGCGGGGTCCGCCTTCTACGGGGTGATCGCCCTCATCGAAAGGGGCGTCACCTTCTGGCATCCGTCTGTCCGTGGTGGACGGACGTAAAGGGAAAAGGGAACGACAACATGAAAAAGTTTATCGGAGGTCTCGTTGCAGGCGCCTTGGCGCTTTCGGCCAGCACCGCCTTCGCGCAGGACGCGCTGACCCTGCAATTGAAATGGGTCACGCAGGCCCAGTTCGCCGGCTATCTGGTCGCTGAATCCAAGGGCTTTTATGACGAAGAAAATCTCGACGTCACCATCCTGCCCGGCGGCCCCAATATCGCCCCCGAACAGGTGATCGCCGGCGGTGGCGCCGATATCATCGTCACCTGGATGGCCGCCGGCATGGCCGCCCGTGAATCGGGTGTGCCCCTGGTCAATATCGCCCAGCCCTTCAAGCGCTCGGGCCTGATGATGATCTGCCCCGAGGAAACCGGCATCACCGAAGTCGCTGATTTCCCCGGCCATACCCTGGGCGTCTGGTTCTTTGGCAATGAATATCCCTTCTTTGCCTGGATGAACAAGGAAGGCATCCCCACTGATGGCTCGGAAGGCGGCGTCACGGTGCTGCAGCAGAGCTTTGATATCCAGCCCATGATCCAGGGCCAGGCCGACTGCATCTCGGTCATGACCTATAACGAATATGGTCAGGCGCTCGATGCCGGCTACGGCCCGGATAATCTGACCATCTTCAACTATACCGACATGGGCAATGACCTGCTTGAAGACGGTCTCTATGTCATGGAAGACACGCTGGAGGATCCGGCCAAGGTCGACGCCTATACACGCTTTGTGAAGGCCTCGATGAAGGGCTGGGCCTATGCCCTGGAAAACCCGGAAGAAGCCGCCGAGATCGTGGTTGAAATGGACGATACCGGTGCCGCCGAATATGAGCACCAGCTCTATATGACCGGCGAGGTTTCCAAGCTTGTCGATGCCACCGACCCGGCCCTCGACATGGACACCTATGAGCGCACGGTGCAGGCCCTGCTCGACCAGGAAATCATCACCGCAACTCCGGAAGGCGCCTACACGACCGTCGTCACCGACGCCCTGAAGTAAGCAGCGCTTACCGAGTGAATGGAGCGGGCGGGGAGCAATCCCCGCCCGCCGTCATTCTGCCCCATTCGGAACAAAACCACCCCCCTCACAGTTGTTTGACCACTCGCGTCTTTCAACAAGAGGGTTTTCCCCCATGAACTCCATCATTTATCTCGTCGGCCTTGTCGTGATTGTCATGGCTATCCTGTCCTTCATCGGCCTGGCTTGAGCCAGAACGGGAGGACACAGACATGAGCATGGACACACCGCCCGGCGTTGCCGTCGTTGAAACAGAAATCACCAGGGACCAGGCCGAACGCAGCTATGTCGATTGGCCGGCCATCTTCGCCGGGATCGTGTTGGCCTCGGCCATCTCGCTGGTGCTGATCAGCTTCGGCTCGGCCATTGGCCTCAACTTCATCGACTTCAATGCCCGTGAGGGCGCCCCGGCCATTCTGATCGGCATTGGCGCGGCAAGCTGGTTCCTCTGGGTCCAGATCTCCTCCTTCATGGCCGGCGGCTATCTCACGGGTCGCCTGCGGGCGCGCAATTTCGACGCCACCGAGGACGAAAGCGATATGCGTGACGGCGCTCATGGCCTGCTGGTCTGGGGCGGTGCCATGATCATCGGTGCCATTCTGGCCGTCGGTGGCATTGGCGCAGTGGGCAGTGCCGTGGGCACCACCATTGCCACCGCCACCACGGCCGCTTCCAATGTCTCGGAAGGTGCAGCGGACGGGCTCGACCCCAATGCCTATTTCATCGATACCCTGTTCCGCGCCGATACGCCGGTTGATCCGGGCATGGCCCGCGACGAAGCCGGCCGCATCTTTGCCCAAGCCGCTTTGGGTGACGGCACGGTTGCCGCCGAGGACCGCACCTATCTCGCCAATGTGGTGGCCGCCAATACCGGCCTGCCGCCTGCCGAGGCCGAAGCGCGTGTCGATAGCGTCATCGCCAATGTCGAAGCGGCGCGTGTCGAAGCGGTGGAAGCAGCGCGTGTTGCCCGCAACACGGCCATCCTTGCAGCATTCCTGCTGGCGGCCTCGTCGCTGGTCTCGGCCATCGGCGCCTATTGGGCTGCACAGAAGGGTGGCAATCACCGCGACAACAACACCGTCTTTGCTGACGTCTTCCGTCGGTTCTAGGCGCGCAGGAAAAGGAGACTAGCGATGTTCAAGGGACTTGCCCTCTGGCTGCTCGGTGTGCCGATCTGGCTGATCATCATCATCTTCCTGGTCTTCTGACCGGAAGGCAAAAAAAGCGGGGAGCGATCCCCGCTTTTCTTTTGCGGGTGAGGATGGTGGTCACTTCTTCAGCCCACGGATGAGCGCCTTCATCACCTTGCGATAGTCATTGATCTCGTCTGCAGGCGCCAGCGACGCCCGGTCGAACATGGCGCTGAGCAGATGCGCCAGCGGCAGGGGCGGAAGGTCCTTGATAGCGCCCGCTTCAATGGCTGTACCGACCCCCTCAACCAGCGTGCGCAGGCCATGCCGCGCATCGATCTCATCGACCGCCGCGCGCCCCAGCACGGCCGGCGCGTCCACGATCAGCAGGCGGCGGCGCCCTTCGTCCTGCATGGCGGCCAGGAACCCCTCGCCGCCCCGGATCAGCGCCTTGACCGGGCCGGGCTCGTCTTCGCCGCCCTCGGCCGCCTGGTGGATGGTCAGCGCCAGAACCGCGTGCTCCTCTTCCACCACGGCGGCAAACAGCGCCTGCTTGTCCGCAAAATGATGGTAGAGCGCGCCACGCGTCACCCCGGCTGCCTTGACGATTTCCGGCGTGCTGGTCGCCGCATAGCCCTTTTGCGCAAACAGCGTTCGAGCGGCTGCGACCAGGGCCCGGCGCGTGGCAGTCCGACGATCCTCCTGACGTCTTCTGACATCCATCTTTCATACATCCTGCATCTATCAATCAAACATGCTGCGTGTTTGTTATGATAAAGCCAATTCAGGGAGACGATCAATGTTCAACACGCTTTATCCTCTGCTCCATGTCCGGGATGTGGCCGCGACCAGCCGCTTCTATCAGGAGCATTTCGGCTTCGAGCCGGTCTTTGAGAGCGATTGGTATGTGCAATTGCGTGGTGGTGCCACGGGCAATGAGCTGGCCGTGATCGCCTTTGACCATGAGACCATCCCGCCCCAGGGACGCCATCCCACCGCCAATCTGATCCTCAGCTTCGAGGTGCAAGACGCCGCGGCAGACGCAGGGCGGCTCGAACAGGCCGGTGTTTCCATCGTCCAGCCGCTGCGCGACGAGGTGTTCGGCCAGCGCCATTTCATCGCCGCCGATCCCAATGGCATCCTGCTCGATGTCATCACGCCCATCGACCCCGACCCGGACTGGCTCGCCGCACAGGGCTGACCACCCTTGCGCCGGCGGCCCGATCACCATAGCTCTGGGGTGATCCCTTCCCAGAGCCATTGTCATGACCAAGTCCGTTGCCAATAAGACCCTTGCCGATTTTTCCGCCAATCGCCTCGACGGCACGCCGCAAGACCTCTCCGCATTTGCCGGTCAGGTGGTGCTGATCGTCAATGTGGCCAGCCAATGCGGCTTTACCCCGCAATATGAGGGCCTCGAAGCGCTCTATCAGCAGTTCAAGCATCGGGGCCTGGTCATTCTCGGCTTCCCCTGCAACCAGTTCGGCGCGCAGGAGCCGGGCAGCAGCGAGGAGATCGCGCAATTCTGTGCGCTCAATTTCGGCGTCAGCTTCCCCATGTTCGAGCGTATCGAGGTCAATGGCGACGCCGCCCATCCCCTGTTCGACTGGCTGACCGCCGCCGCCCCGGGCGTCCTGGGCATCGAAGCCATCAAGTGGAACTTCACCAAGTTCCTGCTCGACCGGGACGGCAAGGTGGTTGATCGCTTTGCCCCCACCACTGAACCGGCCGAGATCGCCCCGGCCATCGAGAAGCTGCTGTAACCGATCGGCCACACACCTCATCACATTCCTATCCACGCGGAACGCATCCAGGGCGCCCCCGTTTGTTGGGCAAGGGGCGGAAATGAGCCAGCCTTCCCCAGGCAGCTCCCCTTGAAAGAGGCGGTCCTTGGACCGCCGCACGAAAGGAATGACAAAAATGAAAAAGACCCTTCTGGCCTCCGTGGCCGTGATTTCGCTTGGCCTGTCGCTGCCCGCCATGGCGCAGGATGCCGGTGTTGTCGATGCTGAAGCCGGCGCTACCATCGGCGCAACCGGCGGCGCTGCCGGTGGCGCAACGCTGGGCTTTCTGGCTGGTGGCCCCATCGGCGCGGTGGTCGGCGGCTTTGCCGGCGCGGTGATCGGTGCCGAAGCCGGCATCGAAACCTCCACCATCGAATATGCCGGCACCAACCCGGTTGAGCCGGTAGTGATCGAAGGTTCGCTTGATGTCGGCACCACCGTGCCCGCCGGCGTGACCATCTATCCGGTTGAGGGTGATCCGGATCATGGCTATTTCTATGCCAATGGCCGCGTCTGGATCGTTGACCTCAACACCAACACGCTGGTGCAGTCGCCCGGCTATGTGGTGAACCAGTCGGCCGCCGATTTCGCCATTGCCAACCCGGTCGAGCCGGTCAATGCCGAAGGCGACGTGGTGGTGGGCTATGTCCTGCCCGACACGGCAACCATCACCCCCGTGCCCGAAGACCCCTATTATGGCTATGTCTATGTCGATGGCCGCCCGGCCCTTGTCGACAGCAGCTCGCGCACCATTGTGTGGATCCAGTAAGTCCATCTACCGCAAGTCACTGGCCGCCCGGACATCTGTTCGGGCGGCTTTGCTTTGTCCGGCCAATGCTTTAGATTTCGCCACGACTGACCAACCGGACGGCGGGGTCCGGCAGACATTGGAGGCGGGGCCAATGGCCGATATTCTCGACTATTGCAGTGAACTTGCAGAAATCCGGTTCAAGTCCGGCCAGATCATGCTGCCCGAAGGCGAACGGCTGGGCAAACTGCTGGTGCTCATCGATGGGCAGGTTGAGGTCATCCGCGAGCGCACCCAGGTCACCCATGTCGACGAGCCCGGCTCGATCTTCGGGGAAATGGCGGTCCTGCTCGACATGCCGCACTCCGCCACGGTCAAGGCCCTCTCCGAGGTGCGGGCTTATGAAATTCCCGATGCACTGACCTTTCTCGAGGCCCACCCGGAAATGAGCCTGCATATCGCCACCATGCTGGCGCGGCGGCTCTATTACACCACCTCCTATCTCGTGGACCTGCAACAGCAGGCGGCCGGCAAGCGGCAGGATCTCGATCTGGTCGATCAGATTCTTTCCACCCTGGTCGATCCGGCCGAGGCCGGCAAAAGCGGTAAATGAGCAGCGGCCCGGCCATCACCATTGCCTATTGCACCCAGTGCAACTGGCTGTTGCGGTCCGGCTGGTTGGCCCAGGAACTGCTCTCCACCTTCGGCACCGAGCTTGGCCAGGTCGCGCTTGTTCCTGGCACTGGCGGCATTTTCGAGATCCATCTCGATGGTGAGCTGATCTGGGAGCGCAAGCGCGATGGCGGCTTCCCCGATAGCCGGGTCCTCAAGCAGATGGTGCGCGACCGCATCGATCCGGGCCGCGATCTGGGCCATCTCGATCGGGCGGGTCTGAAAGACTAAGAGGCTTTCCAATTCCTCTCAGTAGGTTAGTCTCTGCCCATCACTGCCAGCTTGGGAGGCCTGCGTCATGGCACATAAGTTCAACATCACTTCTGCCGCCAACGATCAGTTCAAGTTCGACTTTTCCTACAATTCCGAAAAGATCTTCTGGTCGGAGAACTACAAGCAGAAGGCCAGCGCCCAGAACGGTATCGACTCGCTCAAGAAGAACGCGCCCGATGCCATCACGGTCGACCTGTCCAAGGGTGAAGAGGGCTCTGGCTATCGCTTCGAGATCGTTGAATCCAAGGACGGCCAGCATTTCGTGCGCTTCGTCGCCGCCAATGGCGAGACCATGGCCCGCACCGAAACCTACGCCTCCAAGGCCTCGGCCAAGAACGCCATTGAATCGCTCAAGACCAACGGTCCCGGCGCCGAGGTCAACGACCAGGCCTGACGCCCATTCCCAAAGCCGGGCCGCTTGCATTAGTCTCCCGGCGAAACCTGTCCGGGAGATGCCAACACTATGCGTATCACTTCACTTCTGATGGCCGGCGCCGCGCTGGCTGCCTTCGCCCTGCCGGCCGCCGCCCAGGACCTCCCCGATCTTGAGGGCCGGGTCATCCAGGCGGTCACCGAAAACGCCTATTATCCGCTCAACTTCGCCGGTCCTGACGGAGAGGGCATCGGGCTGGAATATGATGTCATCAACGAGGTCGCCAGGCGCCTGAATGCAACGGTCGAATGGGATCTGACGGCCTGGGACGTGATGATCGAAAGCGTGCGCACCGGCCAGTTCGACATCGGTGCCGACGGCATCACCATCACCGCGGAGCGTGAAGAACAGATCGACTTCACCGATCCCTTCATCACCGTCGAGCAATATTTCCTCGTCCGCGCCGATGAAGAGCGCATTACAGGGCCGCAAAGCTTTGCCGAAAACACCGATCTCCTGTTCGGTGCCCAGGCCGGCACCTCGTCGTTCTACACCGCCATCTATGATGTGCTCGATGGCGACGAAGCCAATCCGCGGGTCAAGACCTTCGACAGCTTCGGCGCCGCCGTACAGGCCGTCAAATCGGGCGACGTCGATGCGGTGATCGCCGACCAGGCCGCCTCGGCCGGCTATATCGGCGCCGATCCGGGTTCGTTCAAGCAGGCGGGCGAAGCCATCAAGTCCGACCCCTTCGGCTTCATCCTCACCCCCGGCTCGGACCTGGTCGAACCCGTCAACGCGGCCCTCGCCCAGCTTCGCGACGAAGGCTGGCTCGACGAACGCATCAATTACTGGTTCTTCGAATACGCAGCGGAATAGGACGCGTTACCGACATATCCCCATGCTGGCGGCTCCTCCGCACCCTCAATCCTTCCGCATTGAGGGGAGGGAGGCGCAGGCCTGGGTTCCGTGTTCATCGTCTCCCTCCCCCTTGTGGGGAGGGATCAAGGGTGGGGTTCAGGACCACCCACCGCCTCTGGCGCCAAAAGTCCAGTACACCCCATGACCTACCAGCCCCGCCGCCCCTCCATCCTTTCGCGCATGCCCTGGTGGCTTTTGGCCATCGGCCTGCTTTTCGTGCTGGGCCTGTGGGCCATCACCACCAACGGCACCTATGCTTCGATCTTCCGCACCCTCTCGGGCGGTGTGCTGACAACGCTCTGGGTCACCATCCTGGCCTTTGTCGCCGCCACCGCGCTGGGCCTGCTGATCGCCCTGGCACGCACTTCGGGCAATCGGGTGCTGCGCGAGGTCGCGACATTCTATGTCGAGATCATTCGCGGCATCCCCATTCTGGTGTTTCTGTTCTACGTTGCCTTTGTCGCGGCGCCTGCCATGGTGGCCGGCTTCAACTGGGTCTTCGCCCCGCTGATCGATTGGGGTCTTCTGGCCCCGGCCACGGTACGCGGCTTCGACTTTGTCTGGCGTGCCATCTTCGCGCTGACCGTGTGCTATTCCGCCTTCATCGCCGAAATCTTCCGCGCCGGCATCGAGGCGGTGGGGCGCGGTCAGATCGAGGCGGCCCGCTCATTGGGGTTGAGCCGCTGGCATTGCTTCCGCCATATCATCTTCCCCCAGGCCCTGCGCACTATTCTGCCCCCGCTGGGCAATGATTTCGTCTCCATGGTCAAGGACAGCGCCCTTGTCTCGGCGCTCGGCGTGCAGGACATCACCCAATTGGGCAAGCTCTCGGCCAGTTCGAGCTTCCTGTTCTTCGAGACCTACAATGTCGTCGCCTTTCTCTACCTCACCATGACCATATCGCTTTCCCTGCTGGTGCGCTGGCTGGAAAAGGTGATGGACGGACGGGTGGCGCGATAGCAATTGCTCGGTCATCTTGCGCGGGACATTGCGACCCACCATCTTGATCTGGTCTCACGGAGGACCTCCATGCATTCCATCGCCCGCCTTGCCATCGTCGCCGTCGCGGCCATCTCCCTTGCCGCCTGTGGCAATCGCAACGAAGTGGGCAATGTCGGGGTCGACTGGACTGGCAATGACATTTCGATCGAGGCGCTGGCCGATCCCGATATCGAAGGCGTGGTGTGCCACCTCTCCTTCTTCAATCGCTCCTTCATCGATCGGCTGAGCCAGGGCAACTGGTTCGAGGACCCCTCCTATTCGGCACTCGATTGCTCGGCGGTCGGCCCGATCACGGTGGGCGACATTGCTACCCGCGGCGCCGGCGAAGAGATTTTCCGCGAAGGCCGCTCGCTGATCTGGAAGTCGCTGCGCGTCACCCGCATCTATGATGCGGCCAACAACGCGCTGGTCTATCTGGCTCATGCCCGCCAGATCCAGCAGGGCTCGGGCAAGATGAGCCTGTCGGTGGTGCCGCTCAACGGGCTTGATGTGACCTGGGAAAATGGCGCGCCCACGCCACAGCCGGCGGTCGAGGGTTCGGTCCTGGTGCAATAGCACTCGATACGATTTGAATTAAAACACCATCAAACCCGCCATGACCGCGCAATGAGTCGGTGCCAGCCTTCTCGGGCAGTCGATGTCCCGGGAGGGGTTCATGTCGGGTTTGCTCGCCTATCTGGCCGATAATGCGGCCGATCTGCTGCTCAATGCCACCTTTGGCCTGTCGGTCTACATGATCGCCAGGCTGCTCAAGGCCAGCCCGTCTGCGGCCATAGTCTTCGCCGCCATCCCCTTTGGCGCGATCCTGCTGCTGCAAAATCCGGCCGTGCCGAACCGCCTCATGGCGCTGTTGGGCTGACCAGCCTCATTTCGATCCACAGATCGCAACGGCAACGGCTTGCCTGAATGGGCCTGAACAAGGCAAAACCATTCCGCTTGCCTCCGCTTCAATCGGGGGGCATCAGCACGATATTCTAGCCATCACAACAGACAGCAGACCTGCGACAGCGCGGGCAGAGGAAGACGACCATGGCAATCCTGATTGGCGATACCGCCCCGGACTTCACTCTCGAATCCACCGAGGGCACCATCCACTTCCACGATTTCATCGAAGGATCCTGGGCGGTGCTGTTCAGCCACCCCAAGAACTTCACCCCGGTCTGCACCACCGAACTGGGCTACACCGCCAAGCTCAAGGACGAATTCGCCAAGCGCGGCGTCAAGGTGCTGGGCCTGTCCGTCGACAAGCTCGAAGATCACGCCGGCTGGGCCAAGGACATCGAGGAAACCCAGGGCTCGGCCCTCAACTTCCCGCTCCTGGCCGATACCCAGGGTGAGGTCGCGCGCAAATACGACATGATCCACCCCAATGCCGACAACACGCTGACCGTGCGTTCGCTTTTCGTCATCGGGCCGGACAAGAAGGTCAAGCTCAAGATCGAATATCCCGCCTCAACGGGCCGCAATTTCGATGAGATCCTGCGCGTCATCGATAGCCTGCAACTGACCGCCAAGCATCAGGTCGCCACCCCGGTGAACTGGAAGAATGGCGAAGACGTCATCATCGTCCCGGCTGTCTCCAATGAAGCGGCCAAGGACAAGTTCCCCGGCGGCTGGAAAGAGCTCAAGCCCTATCTCCGCATTGTGCCTCAGCCCCAGGGCTGAGCGCACCACATTCTTCGTTTCTCTCCCTGACCAACTGGGCGATGACTTCCGGCCATCGCCTTTTTCTTTGCCCGAAGTCTACCCCGCCAGCCACATTGATGCCCCATTCTGGCCGGGGCGAGGGGCAATCGGGCCCAAATGCCTGCTATGGCCGCCATCAAATCGGGCCCTGATGTCTGGTTTGCCGGAACCGTTGCCGCATGGACACACCTCGCAATCCGGTTCCCCAATCACCCCGATTTGGGCCGCGACATGACGCGATGCGTGCAAATCCGTGGATTCAGTTTCTAAGGTTTACGCAATCTTGCGCCGCGCCGCCTGCTGCAAGGCTTTGGAAACCTGCGGCAGAGCGGCCACAAACTGGGGCGGGACGTCGCAGGCGGCCCAAACGGCCCAGATTCGGGCGGGCACTGCCTCTATTGAAGCGGCATCGAAAACTTCAGTGAGCCTCCAGACCATTGACTAAGCGTATCGCAATCGCCGCCGTATCGGCCGCAACCCTCCTCGCCTTCTCCGCTTCGGCCGCCTATGCCCAGTGTGGCGGCGCCTCCTGGTATGGCCCGGGCTTTCACGGCAAGACGGCCGCCTCCGGCCAGATCTTCGACCAGAACGCCATGACCGCCGCACATCGCACCTTGCCCTTCGGCACCAAGGTCGAGGTGACCGACCAGTCCACCGGCAAATCCGTGGAAGTCACCATCAACGATCGCGGCCCCTTCGTGGGCAAGCGCATCATCGACCTCTCCAAGGGGGCCGCCGCAGCTCTGGGTTTCCAGAACAAGGGCGTCACCTCTGTCTGCATCGCGCAGCGCTAAGATATTCACCCGTCTTCCGGGATGAAAAGGGCCGCCTTCGGGGCGGCCCTTTTTTGTCTCAGCGCAGGCCCAGCGCCTCGATGGCGGCGACCTGTTCGGTTTCCAGCGGGCCCAGGGTCTCGGCCGCCACCGCCTCATCGAGTTCGGCCCGGTTCTTCACCCCCAGCACCAGCGTATCGACCCCGGCAATGCCCAGTGCATAGCGATGCGCGATCAGCGCCGGCGACGCGCCCCATTGCCGGCACAGCGCGCGGTAAGGTTCGGCGCGGGCAAAGTCACGGCTGGTGGGCGAATTGTCATCGCGGTCCAGCGCGTCGGCCAGCGCCCCGGCCTGCACCGCCCTTACCCCCATCACGCCCACGCCAGCCGCCTGGGCGGCGGCGATCACTTCGCGCGGCCGCGGATCGAGCCCCGTGCCATTCATTTCGCCCGGACTGTCGAGCAGATTGGCAATTGCCTGCACGGCGGCGGGCAGGGGGCCATCGGACAATGCCGCGATGGTGGCCGCCGCGTGGTTGATCCCGGTAATCCCCCAATCGCCAATCAGTCCGTCACGGACCAGTTGCGCAAAGGCCGGTCGCACCGCTTCACGATAAAAGGTCAGCGCGGTCGAGCGCTCATCCTTGGGCGGCTGGCCCGGCGGATACTCGAAATCATCGGGCCGGATTTCCGAATGCAGCAGCATCATGTCGACCCGCTCGAGCCGCATGGCGGCAAGGCTCTGTTCAAGCGATGCCCTGAGCCGCGCATAGGCCTGGTCCGGCGCCACCGTGCCCAGGCCATATTTGGTGGTCACCCGGACGCGGTCTGGCAGTTTGCCTTCAAAGGCCCGCCCGATCATCGCTTCACAGATCTTGTAGCCCGGCGCCGCATCGAGCAGCGTGATCCCGGCATCGACCGCCGCCCGCAAGGTGGCCACGGCCTCGTCCTCGGAGGTCGGCCCCCACACCTGCCCGATCCCGCCGCCGCCCAATGTCAGCCGGCTCACCGCGCCGAAGCGTCCCAATCGCGCGCTCTTCATTGCCAGGCCTCCGTCATCTCTGCATGCACAATTGCATCAATTTCCGCCATCACCGCGGCGGGCAGCGGGCCTTTTTCCAAAGCGCCGAGATTGTCGCGCACCTGGGCTTCGGTCTTGAAGCCGGGAATGGGGAAGGTGTGGGGCGAACGGGCCAGGATCCAGCCCAGCGCGCCCTGCGTCGGCGTGCGGCCGCCGCTGGTCAAAAGGTCACGCAGCGCCTCGATCCGGGCCAGTGCTTCCGGTGTCGGCGTGCCATCCTTGAAATGCTTGACCCATGAATGGCCGGCGCCGCGCACATCGCTGCCCGGCAGGCGGCTCGCGGCCGAGAACTTGCCCGAGAGCAGGCCCATGGCCAGCGGCGAACGATTAAGGCTCGCCAACCCCGCTTCGGCGCAGAGGGCGAGCATGTCCGGCCCGTCATGCAGCACGTTGAGTTCCTGCTGCACCGCCGCGAAATGCGGATAATCCAGCATCCGCCGCGCGGCCTGGGCATTGTCGGTGCTCCAGCCCCAGGCCTTGATCCGCCCGGCCTCGGCCAGTTTCTCCAGCGCCTCGGCGGCCGCGTCGGCCTGATCCTCGGTCAGCTCGCCCGGATGGATCTGGTAGAGATCGATCTGCTCGACCCCCAACCGCTTGAGCGATTGCGCATTGGCCCACTCGATGTAACTGGGGCTCACATCGATCGAGAGCAGGGCGCGGTTGGCCTCGTCATAGGTAAAGCCGAATTTGGTGGCGATGATGGCCTCGTCCCGGCGGCTCTTGAGCGCGGCGCCCAGCACCCGCTCGCTATGGCCGGTGCCATAAGCATCGGCGCTGTCGAACAGATTGGCGCCCAGATCAAGCGCGATCTGCAAGGCGCGGATCGATTGGGCGTCATCCACATCGCCCCAGCCATCATTGCGCCCATCCAGCGTAAAATGCCCGCCAATCGCCCAGCAGCCCAGGCCAATGGCACCGGCCATGCGGCCGGTGCGCCCCAATTGTCGTTGCCACATCATTTGCGGTCTCCCTCAATGTCAATGCGGGCGACCACGTCATCGATCTGGTCGCGCTCAATGCCCAGATCGGCCAATATCCGGCTATCCAGCATGGCGAGCCGGCGGCGGGTATAATTGCGCATATGCCAGGCATAGAGCCGGCGTCTGACGGGTTCGAACATCGTCTCGTCTCCTCGAAATGGCCATGCAGCCACCAGCCGCCAGACCCGGCGAGTCGGCGTTTCATTCCTGGTGCTACAGGCAATTGACTTCGCCTCGTCCTGTGAGGCGGCGAGACAAATATTGCGCAAATGCGGTCCTCTGCGCTACGATTGAAGTCGAAAGGCGCATTGCAGGAATGAAAAATGGATTTCTCCTGGGACGATTTGCGGCTCTTCCTCGATGTCGCCCGGCTCGGTGGCCTCAGCGCCGCCACCAGGACCACGGGCCTCTCCGCCGCCACGCTGGGCCGCCGCGTCACCGCCCTTGAGCATCAGATCGGCGAGCCCTTGTTTGTGCGCAGCCAGACCGGCTACGCCTTGACCCCGGCGGGTGAGGAATTGCTGTTGCGCGCCGAGGAGGTCGAGGCGGCCATGCTCTCGCTCCGGCGCTGGAAGGACGGATCGATCGGCGAACGCGTGGTGCGGGTCTCGGCCGGGCCCTGGACCTCGGCCTTCATCGCCCGCCATATCGGCCAGGTCTGGACTGCGGCGGACCGCTTCGGCGTCGAGCTGGTCACCGCCAGCCACAAGGTCGATATCGGCCGCCGCCACGCCGATATCGGCATTCGCAATCAGCGGCCGACCGAGCAATGGCTGGCCGGGCGGCTGGTCGGCAAGGTGGCCTATGGCCTCTATGCCCGCCCCGAACTGATCAGTGGCGTTGCTGCCGGTTACTTCGTCGGCGTGGCAGGAGACAGCAGCCAGACCCATTCGGCCCGCTGGCTGCATGCCCGCCATGGCGACCGCATCGCCACCCGCGGCAATGACGCCATGAGCGTGCTCGAACTGGTCGCGGCGGGGGCCGGCATGTCAGTCTTTCCCTGCTTTGTCGGCGATGCCGATCCGCGCCTGTCGCGCATGGCCGGCACCATCCCCGAGCTCGAAACCGAGCAATGGCTGGTCTGCCACCATGAAGAGCGCCATACCCCGGCGGTGCGCACCGTCACCGAGCGCATCGCCGCCCTGATGCGCGAGCACGGCTCCCTGTTTCGCGGTGAGCGCATTGCTGGCTAAAGCATTGAGAAAATATCGCGCATTAGCGGTGTGTTAGCAGCTTTGTCTTAGTATTCGCGCCGGACGCAGGAAATATTTGAGAGCGATGCCATGCGCGCATACGCCTATGTTGTCGGACCTGAAAATGGTCCGGGTACGGCCCTTCTCGATCTGGCGCGGGGGCTGGGCTTTGCCGGGGTCAGCCCGTTTTCGACCATGGCCCAGGCCGAACAGCAGACCCAGACCACGCCGATCTGCTTTTTTCTGTTCGCCGCCACCGAACATCTCGAAAGCCTGCGCGGCATCGCGGAGGCGGTGCGCTTCAGCACCACGAGGCGCCTGCGCTTTTCCCCGCTGATCTATTTTTCCGAAAGTCCCTCGGTCGAGGCCATCAGCGGCCGCATCAATATGGGTTTTGACGACGTCATCACCATGCCCTTCACCCGCAAGCGGGTGCTCGAGCGGATCACGCGGCAGGTCGGGCAGAACCTGGTCTACTACGAAACGCCCCGCTATTTTGGTCCCGACCGGCGCGGCCGTCCCGGCATCGAACAGGGGCACGGCAACAGCCGCGGCTCGGGTCAGTTCCGCCGCCTCGAAATCGTCCGCAACCTGGTCAGCGGCATCAATGTGGTACGCGACGATCATTTCGCGCCCGAGCCGGTGTGACCGGAATGCAAACGTTGCAATAAACCACTCCAGCGCTCTTCCCGCCCTATTCTCACCTGCCGGGAAATGGCCTAGCGTGCCGGCCATCGACCTTCCTTGAGCACTTTATCAAAATGCGATTCGGCCTTGTCTTGCCGCCCCAGATCAAGGTCTTCGGGGCCTTCTTCATTTATTCGTTCTGCATGGGCGCCATGTTTCCGCGCCTGCCCGAAATCCAGGAAGCCATGGGCGTGGGCGAAGGCCAGCTTGGCCTTGCACTGATCGGCTCGGCTGTCGGCACGCTGATTTCGCTGACCTTTGCCGGACGCTTCATCGAGGCCCTGGGCTATCGGCGCATTCTGCTCGTCGCCATCCCGCTGCTCTCGGTGCTGTTTGCCGCCGCCGTCTGGGCTGCCAATCCGCTGGCCTTCTTTTTGCTGCTGGTGCCGGTGGGGCTGACCATTGGCTGCATCGAAATCATCATCAATATCGAGGCCGACCGGGTCGAACACGCCATTGGCCGCCGCATCATGAGCCGCGCCCATGCCTTTTGGAGCCTGGGCTTCTTTTCGGCCGGCATCGTAGGGTCCTTCATCGCCCGCACCGGCCTGGCGCCGCAATGGCATCTGATGATCATGATCCCCGTGGTGCTGCTGGCCACGCTCGTCGTGCTGGGCCAGTTCCAGCCCGCCGCGCATCGCACGGGCTCGAGCACCGATGAAACCCCGCGCCTGGCCCGGCCCACCGCCACCATCATGGCGCTGGTGGCTGTCTGTCTCTCCGCCATGCTGATGGAAGGCGCCGGCATCGACTGGTCGGCCATCTATATGCGCAACATCTTTGACGCCACTCCGTTCTGGGCCGGCATCGCCGTTGCCGTGGTGGCCGGCTCCCAGGCCTTTGCCCGCTTCTTTGCCGATGGCTTTGTCGATCGTTTCGGCCCGGTGACCGTGGCACGGGTCCTGCTGACCATTCTGGGCGGCGGCGTGGTGCTGGCCTTTCTGGCCCCCTCGGCTTTCCTCGCCTATTGCGGCTTCGCCATGATCGGCTTCGGCTCGAGCGCCCTGTTCCCGCTGGCCATGTCGGCCGCCGCCCAGCAGACGGACCGCCCCGCCGCCATCAATGTCGCCGCCCTGGCCCAGTTCTCCTTCACTGCCTTCCTGCTCGGCCCGCCGCTTCTGGGCTTCATCGCCGAGCATTTCGGCATCCAATGGACCTTCGGCGTCGGCTTCCCGCTGGTCCTGCTGGGCCTGTTCACCGCCCATGTGCTGGCGCCGCGCCCGGTCATCAAGACGGTGACGCCGTGACCATTGCTCCCCAGCACCGCATCTATGCCTGCTTTTTCTTCTTCGCCGTCGCCACCGGCGCGCTGATGTCCCGCCTGCCCGAACTGCAGACCCATCTCGGTGTCAGTGAGGGGCAGTTGGGCCTGACCATGATCGGCATGGCCATCGGCTCGTTGATCTCCCTGACGGCCGGCGCCCCGCTTGTCGAAAAGCTGGGTTTCCGTACCACCGCGTTTTTCACCACGCTGGGCCCGGCCATTCTGTTTGCCATCATCCCCTGGTTGCCCACCGCGCCGGCAGTTTTTGTGGTTCTGCTCGTGGTCGGCTTGCTGGCCGGTGCGCTCGAGATCAACCTCAATGTGGAAATCGACCGGCTCGAGACGTTGACCGGCAAGCGCTACATGAACCGCGCACATGGCTTCTGGAGTGTCGGCTTCTTCTTCACCGCCCTGTTCGGCGCCGTGATCCGCCAGTCGGGCCTGTCGGCGGGGCTGCATCTGGCGCTCGTCGCAACCATTATCGTGCTGGTCGGCGGCTATCTGATCTACGGCGCCACCAATACGCCCAAAACGGCCCGCAGCCAGACCGAAGCGGCCGGACATCGGTTTGCCTTTCCCAATCTGGGCCTGCTGCCGCTCTGCCTGATCGGCTTTGCCGCTTTTCTGGTGGAAGGGGCCGGCATCGACTGGTCGGCCATCTATATGCGCGATGTCTTTGCCGTCGAACCCATTGTCGGGGGCATGAGCCTGACCCTGTTCGCTTTCTTCATGGCCCTGCTGCGATTGACTGCCGATCCATTTGTGACCCGCTTCGGGCCGCGCAATGTCGCCATGATCATGCTCGGCTCCGCCAGCCTCGGTGCCCTGCTGGTCGGCATCGCGCCGGGGCCCGAACTGGCGCTGGCCGGTTTCGCGCTGATGGGCGCGGGTTGCTCGGCTGTCTATCCATTGGCCGTCTCGGCCGCGGCGCAGCGCACGGATCGACCGGCCGCCGTCAATGTCGCGGCCATCGGCCAGGTCAGCGTGGTGGTGTTTTTCCTGGCCCCGCCCCTTCTCGGCTTCGTGGCCGAGCTGATCAATATCCGCGCCTCTTATCTGGTCTGCCTGCCCTTGCTGCTGGCCGGGCTTTGGGCCTCCAGCTTTGCGCTGGGCTCCAAAAAGGTGGAAACTCCCCTGGGCATGCCGCCCGAACCGCTCGGACCCAATGGCTGATCTGCCACCAATCGTTGACCTGCGCCAATCGGCCACCGCGCTGCGCGTCCAGCGCGGGGTCATGCGCATGCTGCGCGAGCGGCACGACATGGCCTGTTATGCCGAAGTGCCGTTGGCCAATGGCCGCCGCGCCGATGTGCTGGCCGTCGGGCCCAAGGGAGAGATCTGGATCATCGAGATCAAGTCGAGCCTCATCGACTTCCAGGTCGATCGCAAATGGCCTGAATATCGCGAATTTTCCGACCGCTTCTTTTTCGCCAAGCCGCCCGAGCTGGACGGCGAGATATTTCCTCAAACGGAAGGGCTGATCGTCGCCGATGGCCATGATGGCGCCATCCTGCGCGACAGTCCCGACACCCCGCTTGCTCCCGCCCGCCGCAAGGCGCTCATGCTCAAACTCGCCCGCATGGGAGCCGACCGCATTCACGCCCTGATGGACCCCGGGCCAATCGCCTGAGCCTTCCCTTCGGAGCAATTCCAAAGTATTGACGCATAATGCTTTTCACCCATTGGCGCATTGTCGCGCTGTTTTTCACCCATGCCCTGGCCGCCGGCGCCATTCACACCCGCATTCCGGACCTGCAGGAGCTGATCGGGCTCACCGAAGGCCAGCTCGGCCTGGTGCTGATCGGCCAGCCGCTGGGTGCGCTTTCGATGTTTCTGTTTTCCAGCGTCATCGTCGAGCGCTTCGGGCCGCGCCGCATGATCCTCTGGCTGCTGCCAAGCGTGGTCATCACCGCCGCCCTGGCCACGGTACTGCTCAACCCGATTGCCCTGTTCGTGCTGCTCGCGCTCAACGGCGTCGGCTTTTCGCTCACCAATATCGCCATGAATGTCGAGGCCGATCGGGTCGAGGCGGCCACCTCGGCCCGGGTGATGAATACCTGTCATGGCGCCTGGAGCGTCGGCTTCCTGCTCACCTCCCTGCTTGGCGCCGCGCTGCGCGGCCTGCATGTCACGCCGGCCATTCATCTCTGGGCGCTGGTGCCGCTGCTGATCGGGTTGATCTGGTTCGTCGTTCTGCCCATGCCCGACATGCCGCCCCGTCCTCACGCCGGCGGCGCGGTGAAAAAGCTGGCCTGGCCAAGCTGGGCCACCATGGGGCTGGTGGCCTTCGGCCTGGGTGCCGGGCTGACCGAAGGGGCCTCGCGCGCCTGGTCGATCATCTATCTGCGCGACAGCTTCAATGTCGCCCCCTTTGTGCAGTCATTGGCCCTTCCCGCCCTGCTCTTTGCCATGGCAGGGGGGCGCCTGGTCGCCGATCGCGTCATTGATCGTTTCGGCCCGGTGCGGGTGGCGCGCAGTCTGTCCGCTCTGGCCGTGCTGGGCATGCTGGCCATTGTCCTGGCCCCCAATGCCTATGCGGCACTGGCCGGCTTCCTGGCCGTGGGCATCGGCATCTGCGTGCTCTTTCCGCTCACACTGTCCGCGGCCGCGCGGCTGGGGGATCGTCCGGCCAGTCAGAACGTGGCGGCAACCACATTGATCTTCCAGCTGGTCAATCTGGGCGCCCCGGTCCTGATCGGCAGCGTGGCCGAAGGCTTCGGCGTGCGCATGGCCTTTGCCATGCTCATCCCGCTGCTCGTGCTGACCTTTGCCATGGCCGGGCGGCTACGCCCTAAAGATTGAACACCCGGCCGGGCTTGAACTGGCCGAATTCCACATGGCCGGTGGCCAGCACCTTGCCCTTGAAGCTCACCCAGCACTCGTCCATCGACACCGGGGCATTGGCCCCGGTCAACAGCACCGGATTGCCATGCCCCACCGCCTTGGCCTGGCCGGCATCAAGCCGGATTTCCGCGATATACTCAAGGCCGGCCGAAACCGGCAGCAGCAGGCCATCGCGCGCATCCCCGGCTTCGGCGGCCTCGAGTTCTTCAATGCTCACCGCGTCCTCATCGGTGAACGGACCGACCGCGGCGCGGTGCAGCTTGGTCACATGCCCCACCGTGCCCAGCGCCTCGGCAATATCGCGCGCCAGCGCCCGCACATAGGTACCCTTGCCACAGGTCACCTCCAGCACGGTTTCCTCGGGCCCATGCGAAACCAGTTCGATCGCGTCGATATCGATCGGCCGTTCGGCCAGTTCCACTTTTTCGCCGGCCCGGGCCAGATCATAGGCACGCTCGCCATCCACCTTGATCGCCGAAAAGGCCGGCGGCCGCTGCAGAATAGTGCCAATAAAGCGCGGCAGCACCGCCTCGAGCGCGGCCTGTTCGGGTCGCACATCGGAGGTGGCGATCACCTCGCCCTCGGTATCGTCAGTGCTGGTGGCTTTGCCCCAGCCGATGGTAAAACGATAAATCTTGATCCCATCCTGCACCTGCGGCACCGCCTTGGTGGCTTCGCCCAGGGCGATGGGCAAGATGCCGGTGGCCAGCGGGTCGAGCGTGCCGGCATGGCCCGCCTTGGCGGCGTTCAGCAGCCAGCGCACCTTGCCCACCGCCTGGGTGGAGGTGAAGTCATATGGCTTGTTGAGCACGACCCATCCGGAGATGGCGCGCTTCTTGGACTTTGGCTGGTTCAAACTCAGTCTTCTTGGCTGTCGTCGCTATCGTCGTCGAGGTCGCGCTTGACCCGGTCCGAGCGCAGCAGCGCATCGATCCGGCCGGCTTCCTCGAAGGTATCGTCCACGAAGAAACGGATTTCCGGGGCATATTTGAGGTCGATCTGCGGCGCCACCCGGCCACGGATGAACTTGCGGTGCCGGTTGAGCGCCGCCACGATCTCCTCGGCATGCGTGCCGCCCAGCGGCATCACATAGGCATTGGCGATCTTGAGGTCCGGCGTCATGCGCACTTCGGGCACGGTCACCACCGCGCCGGCAAGGGCCTCGTCCTCGATGTCGCCGCGGGCAAACAGCCCGGCCAGGGCATGGCGCACCAGTTCCCCGACGCGCAGCATGCGCTGGCTCGGGCCAGCGGGTTTGTGGTCTTTTTTCATGGGCAAGCGGCTTAGGCTCTCCCAGGGGCGCCGTCAATCCAGAAGCGTCAGCGAGACTTCGGACTTGAACTGGGCCATGCGCGCTTCCACCGTCTCGGCGGGCACCGGCCAGCTTGCCGGCGCGCTGGCATCGAACGCTTCGCCACGCCATTCCTGAAACACCAGGCCCAGCCCCGCCTCGGATTTGTAGAACCCCATCACCATCACTTCGCCCTGGCCGGCAAAATCGGTGAAGGCATCGAGATAGGCGCCGCACACATAGCCCAGCGGCGGCAGCGCATCCTCTGCATCGGGCTCGAGCTGGAACAGCGCCACCGTGTCCGGATCGCACGATTGCGCATAGATATTGACCACCCGCGACCGGAACTCGGCGAGATCCATGTCGGTGTCAGTGCTGATACGGGCGCCATAGAGGCTGGTCCAGAAGGCCTCGCCCTCGCCACGTTTATAGATCGTGAGTTGAGCCTGTCCGCCATCTTCGAAAAACCGGGTCGAAACCCGCTCGGAAATGGCCGCCAGATCAGCGTCCGACCCCACCCAGTCCGGCGGCGGCAGGGTCAGGCGCTGCCCCAGCACATCGAGCACCAGGCGTCCCTCGTCCTGCGTGAAGGGCAGCGCACTCTGCGCCAGCACCGGGGCAGGAAGCATCATCAGGCCAGCCGCCAGAATTGCCGCTTTATTGGTCCAAGGCACGGGCCACTCCTGACACCCGGAAAAACGCACGTCGCCCGGACGCGCCCCACGCCCCCGACAATGTGACGATTAGGGGGCAGGGCGCCGCCACGCAAGCGGGTGGCTGGGTCGCGGCCCAGTTGGTCGGCCGATTGGGGAAATGCTGCAACACTTAAGCGCGCGCGGCGCGGGGCAGGGGGCCGTCGGGCAGCAGCCGGTGCGGCGGCTGGTGCCCGTCCATGAAGGTGCGGATATTGACAATCACCGCTTCCCCCATCTCCACCCGCGCTTCCAGCGTGGCCGACGCCATATGGGCGGTCAGCACCACCCGGTTGGTCTCGGCCAGCGCCAAGAGGCGCGGATTGATGTCGGGGCGGTTCTCGAACACATCGAGCGCCGCGCCAGCCAGGTGCCCGCTCTCCAGCCGCTCGATCAGAGCGGTCTCGTCAAGCAGTTCGGGGCGGCTGACATTGATCAGATGAGCGCCCGGCTTCATCCGGTCGAGCCGGTCCGCAGACAGGATATGATGCGTGTCGCGGGTCAGTGGAGTATGCAGCGAGACGATATCCACTTCGGCCAGCATGGCGTCCAGATCGTCCCAATAGCGCGCCTCGAGCGGTTGTTCGATGGCCGGCGGACGGCGATTGCGCGAGTAGTAATGGATATTGAGGCCAAAGGCCCGGGCGCGGCTCGCCACTGCCGTCCCGATCCGGCCCATGCCCACAATGCCAAGCGCCTTGCCGCGCAGCCGGTGTCCCAGCATCGAGGTGGGCGACCATCCCGCCCAGGCCCGGTCGCGCAACAGCATCTGCGTGCCCTCCACCAGCCGGCGCGGCAGCGCCAGCATCAGCGCCGTGGCCATGTCGGCGGTGTCCTCGGTCAACACCGAAGGCGTGTTGGTCACGGTCAGCCCGGCGGCCCAGGCCGCGTCGAGGTCGATATTGTCAACCCCATTGCCGAACTGGGCAATCAGCCGCACGCTGGGCGGCAGCCGGCCGATCAGCCCCGCATCGATATGGTCGGTAATGGTCGAGACCAGCACATCCTTGCCCGCGAGTCCGGCCAGGATGTCGTCTCCGCTCAGGGCCAGATCGGCGTCATTGACATCGGTTTCGAACAGGGTCGCCATGCGCGCTTCAATGCTTGCGGGCAGCCGTCTGGTCACCAGGATCTTGGGTTTGCTCGATGTCATGCGCACCAATGAGGGGCCGGTTGGTCACCGGCGCAAGTGTCGCCTTCAGCGACCATTAAGGATATCGCGCTAGTGATAGGGCAAATCAAACCCGTCTGCAAAGTGATGTTGTTCTTGCCAGCTCTGCCGGCCCGCCTGCGCACTGTATTCGCCATTCTCGTGGCCCTGTGCGCCGCTGCCATCGCCACGCCTGCCACGCAGGCGCAGGACAATCCCAGCGGCCTGCCGCTGCCCCGTTTCGTCACGACCCGCTCGCACCCGATCAATGTCCGTGTCGGCCCCGGCACGCGCTATGAAATCGCCTGGAACTACACCGTCTCCGGCGTTCCGGTGGAGATTATCCAGGAATTTGATACCTGGCGTAAGATCCGCGATGTCGAAGGCGACGAGGGCTGGGTGCATCAGAGCCTGCTGTCCGGCAATCGCGCCGGCTACGCCACGCCTCTGCTGGCCAATGGCGAGGTGCAGATGCATACCGGCCAATCCGCCGATGCAGCGGTGCGGGCCCGTCTCGCACCCGGCGTCCGGGTCTCGATCAGCGAATGCGATGGCACCTGGTGCAATGTTTCGGCCGGCCAACCGGGCGAGCGTCAGGCCTATTCGGGCTGGGTGCAGCAGGCCGAGCTCTGGGGTGTCTATGCCGACGAGACGTTCGACTGAGCCTGAACCTCAAGCTCAGCCATGATATTGGTACGCTCGCGATTGCGCCGCTCATCATCACTCAGCCTGGGGCAGGAGGCGCAGTAGCGCTCGGGAAAGGCCAGATAGTCGAGGCAACAGCCCTTGCGCGCCATGATGGCAACCTGCTGCCCATTGGGCAGGTCGAGCGTTTCCAGCCCGCCCTGTCCCTCCAGCCCCATCGCCGAGAGCCACAGATCGCAATAGCGATACTGCTCTGCCATGCTGATCTCGGGCCGGAAGTGTTTCAGCCGCACCATCAGCCCCAGCATCCGGTCGGCCAATAGGCGCAGCGCCGGGGTCTGCTTGAGCTTGGTCACCGCATTGATTTCGGCCAGCACGCGATCGCCCATGGCGCGCAGATCGCGCCCCGCCCTGGCGATCAATTCTTCCGTGCTGCCCTCCATCTGCGGTCCCGGGGCCAGGCGATAGCCATTGACGCCAAGGTTTTGCCGCGCCTGCGCCAGCGTCGTCACTGCCGGCAGCGCGCCATGCAGATGCACCGCAATGACCGAAAGGTAAGCCGGCTGCCACATCAGATTGGTCCACAGCCGCACCGCGTGAAACGGTTGCCCGGCTTCCGGATAGCTCACTGCCAGCCGTTCATACAGCTCCTCCAGGAACGCCCTGTTGTCCTGGCCCGGACTGTGCCACCCCGGCAAGGGCCCGCCCGGCGCCCCCTTGAGAAAGCCCGTCGCCGACCCCGCCAGGGCGATGAACCGCGTCAACGCAACATCGTCTGCAGTCTGGGCGAAAAGGTAATTGCGGCTGGTCAAGTGCGGCATCCTGAAATCGGTTCTCTCCTAGCCGGTTCATTCGGACAAGGAAAGTCACCTACTCGACCCGCAATTCTACCAATACCGCGCTTTACCGCTCCCTGTGTCGGTCCGGTCCATGCTGTCGCCAACCCGCTCATTCGCCTTGGGAGGCATGAATGCGAAGGCCCGGCGCAAGTCTGCTCAATGATCGGCGCGGCACGGCCGCCATCGAATTCGCCATACTCACGCCCGTATTCCTGCTGCTGCTCACCGGCATGCTGGCCTATGGCATCTATTTCGGCGCCGCCCATTCCGTTCAGCAATTGGCCGCCGATGCAGCGCGCACCGCCATTGCCGGCCTCAACCAGGCCGAGCGCAACAGCCTGGTTGCCACCTATCTGGCGCAGAATGCGGGCGATTATCCGCTGCTCAATCCGGCCCGCCTCACCCACACCATCGGCGACAGTCCTGCCGACCCGGCGCAATATGTCGTGCGCCTGAGCTATGATGCGACCGATCTGCCGATCTGGAATCTCTATCCACCCCTGCCGCTGCCGGGCAAGACCATTGCCCATGGCGCGACCATCCGGCGGGGTGGCTTGTGAGCGGGTCCCGGTTCCGCCGTGATGAGCGTGGCAATATGGCCGTGCTCTTCGCCTTCGGTTTTGCTGTTTCCGCCATGGTGTCGGCCTTGGCGGTGGATGCGGCCGCGCTCTATCACGAGCGTCGCGTCCTGCAGGCCGCAGTCGATCTGGCGGCCATCTCGGCGGCGGCCGATCCCTCCCGCGCCACCGAGATCGCCCAATCCGTGCTGGCGGAGGCGCAGCTCCTTGCCCCCGCCAGCACGGATGGGCTGACTGTCCTTGCCGGTCGCTATGACCCGACCGAACCGGACATTGCCGACCGCTTCAGGCCCGGACAGGCCCCGCACAATGCCGTTTCGGTCACCCTCAACCGGCCCGGCAGGCTTTATTTCGCTGCCAGCTTTGCCGCCGTGCCGACCCTCCAGGCATCGGGCATTGCGGCGGTAACCCCCGAGGTGTCCTTCTCGGTCGGCTCGCGCCTGGCCAGCCTCAATGGTGGCTTGGCCAATGCCATTCTGTCGGGCCTGCTCGGCACCACACTGTCCCTGTCGGTGCTCGACTACACCGCGCTCGCCGCGGCCCAGATCGATGCACTGGGATTTCTCGACGCCCTGGCCACCCAATTGGGCGTGACCGCCGGCAGTTACGACGATCTGCTCACCACTAAGGCCGGGGCAGGGGATATTGCCGCCGCGCTGGCATCGCTCACCAACGGCACTGCACAATCCGCCTTGATGCTGCTCGCCACCGCCGGCACCGGCGCCGATGTGGAGCTGGGCAAGCTGATCGACCTGGGCCGGCTGGGAGGGCTGGAGCTTGGCAGCGCCGGGGCAGCCGACCTGTCCCTGTCCGCGCTCGAACTGCTTTCGGCCGCCGCCGTGCTCAGCGATGGCGACAGCCAGGTCTCGCTCAATCTCGGGGCTGCGGTGCCGGGGCTGGTGTCGCTGCAACTTGATCTGGCCATTGGCGAGCCTCCGCAGGGCGGCGGCTGGTTTGCCCTTGGGCCCCTGGGCACCATCATCCGCACCGCGCAGACCCGCTTGCGCCTCAGGGCCGGATTGCTGGGCGGACCGGCCCTGCTCGGCGCCGGCGTCAAGCTCCCGCTCTGGCTCGATCTGGCCCCCGCCGAGGCGCGCGCCGAAGCGGCCACCTGTCCCACCATCGGCGCGCCACATGGCAGCGCCACCATCGCCACGCGCCCCGGCGTGCTGCGCTTGAGCATCGGGGAGATGAGCGATGCGAGCCTTGCCGATTTCGGCGTGCCCCCTTCGGCCGCCCCGGTGCGCCTGATCGATATCCTGCTGCTGCGCGTCACCGGCGCGGCCATGGTCGAGCTGGCCCAGACCAGCCCGGTCCGGCTCGAATTTTCCTCAGCCGACATCGCCGCGGGCACCATGCGGACGGCGCGCACCGAAACGCTGGTGGCGTCCCTTGCGGATGCGCTGCTCGCCCGCCTCGACCTCACGGTCAATGTGCTGGGCCTTGGTCTCTCGCCGCCCCATCTCATCGCCCAGGCGGTGCGCAGCCTGCTCGTGCCGCTGGCGCCCCTGCTCGACAACACGATCAACGCCACGCTCTCCGCCCTGGGGCTGGGTCTGGGCGAGGCCGATGTGCGCGTCTATGGCGTGCGCTGCGATCGCTCTGTGCTGGTGGGGTAGCATTGCCTGAGGACCCGCGCAGAAGAAAAATCACACAATTTCGCGGCCCCCACTTCCCGACTCCGCCCTGCCCGGTCTAGGCTGATGCACGTACATCCGGAGCGCTTTCGGCATGGTTGAATGGCCAGAATGCGCGACAAATCAACAATGGGAAGCAGGCGCGGCGTTTCCTTGAAACGCTGACTTGCTTTGGGAGGAATGCGCAGATGAGCGCCAGGCGCCTGGGTATCGGCTTTATCGGTACCGGCAATATTTCTTCGGCCTATTTGAAGGCCATTCTGGGCAAGGACGGTTTGCCGGGCTTCGGCGTGCTCGACGTCAAGGCGCTCTCGGACATGCGGCCCGAAGCCGCCCAGGCCCGCGCCGATGAATTCGGCCTCAAGGCGATGAGCGTCGAAGACATGCTCGCCGATCCCGGCATTGATCTGGTGGTCAACCTGACCATTCCGCGGGCCCATGTCGAAGTCGGCCTCAAATGCCTGGCCGCTGGCAAGCATGTCTATTCCGAAAAGCCGCTCGGCATCACCTTCGCCGAAGGCCGGAAGCTGCTCGACGCCGCCAATGCGGCGGGCCTCCGCATCGGCTCGGCACCCGATACGTTCCTCGGCGGCGCCCATCAGCAGGCCCGCGCCGTGGTCGATAGCGGCGTACTGGGGCAATTGGTTGGCGGCACCGCCTTCATGCAGAGCCCCGGCCACGAAAGCTGGCATCCCGACCCGGCCTTCTACTATGACCTGGGCGGTGGCCCCATGCTCGACATGGGCCCCTATTACATCACCGACCTGGTCAATCTGCTTGGGCCCGTGGCAAAGGTCTCGGCCATGTCCTCGCGCCTGCGGACCGAACGCACCATCACCTCCGAGCCCAAAAAGGGCCAGACCATGCCGGTGCATATCGACACCCATGTCACCGGCGCGCTCGGCTTTGCCAATGGCGCCATCGTACAGATCGCCATGAGCTTCGATGTCGCCGCCCACAAGCACGTCCCGCTCGAGCTCTATGGCACCGAGCAGACCCTGATCGTGCCCGATCCGAACCACTTCGGTGGCACGGTGGAGCTGCGCAGGCGCGGTCGCGACGAGGACTGGGCCGAAGTCAAGCTTGAGGCCCCCTTTGCGGACGGCAATTACCGCTCGCTCGGGGTCGCCGACATGGCCGCCGCCATTCTTGACAACCGGCCGCACCGCGCCAATGGCGATCTGGCCCTGCATGTGCTCGAGGTGATGGAAGCCTTCGAGATCGCCGCGCGCGACGGCCGCACTGTCGATATCAAGACACCCGTCGAACGGCCCGCCCCGCTTGCCGAAAGCCTCAAGGACGGAGCCCTATAGGCGCCGCGCCAGCAGGCACCCGACCCCCATTCCCTCCCCCTTGTGGGGAGGGTCGCAAAGCTGGACGCACCGCGTCCTGGCGCAGCTAAGGTGGGGGGCGGACGTCTTGCCTACCAATACCAGCCCAGCTCACCGGCTGCGTCGGCATCAAAATACAGCGTCACCAGCGCATCATCGGCGGGGTTGGTTTCCCCGTCGATATACTGGCGTTGCAGCAAGGTTACCGTCTCTGCGGCCTTGTCCTGATGCTGATAGAGATAGTCGAAACAGTCATCGTCATCCCCCACGCTGACGATGCTGTAGATCTCCTCCTTCAGCGCTGCCAGCGCGCGACCTTCAATGGCCGTGCCATCGGTCCGCTCGTAACCGCGGACTGTGGGCACCCAGTCATTGCCGGTCTCGCAGATATAGCGATCCTCTTTGAACACGCCGCGGTCGACAAAGGAGATGTCGACCTCTTCGCTCCAGGGGTTGGAAATCTCATAGATTGCCTCGGTTTCGCTCACCGCCAGATAGATATCGGACCAGGCGCAATTGCCGTCCTGCAGCCGGTAGCACCAGCGCTCCGCGCCCATCATCAGCACGGCCACATCGCTGATCGGTATCAGCTTGCCCGCCTTCATGCGGTCGATAACCGCCTGGCTGCCCGCGTCCTGTGCCGCTGCCGGGCCGGTTAGGCCGGCGCACAGGGCGATGAGTAAAGCTGCAGGGCGCATGGCGATCCTCCCAAGATCAAGGTCTTCACTCTAAGCTGGCAAGCGGGGCAAAGATAACCCCCCTTGACAGGCGCTCTATATGTAACAATAAAAGTTACATGAAACGATCAAGCCGTCTTTCCATCGCCTTGCACGCCCTGGTGCACCTCCACGCCCAGCCCGGCAAGCAGCTCAGCTCGGCCGCATTGGCCACTTGCCTGATGACCAATCCCGTCGTCGTGCGCCGCATTCTGGGCGAATTGCGCGAGGCGGCCATAGTCGATGCCAGCAAGGGGCCCAATGGCGGCTGGACGCTCAGCCGTCCGGCCACCGAAATCACCCTGCGCGATGTCTATGCCGCTCTTGGTGAGCGGATGCTGGTGCGCACCGAAAGCGATCCGGGCGACGTCACCTGCGCCATCGTGCGGTCGGTCGATCGGGTCATGCACGATTTTCTTGATGATGCCGAGGCCCTGCTGGCCGCCCGCCTGCAACGGGTGCGTTTGAGCGACCTGGCCACCGACGCGCTTCATGCGGGGTTCCCCCGCCTGGACTGACATTACCAACCCCAGAGCGGGCCTCAGGCGCTGCCAGGCTGTGGCAGCGGGTGGTTCTGCTCGCCCAGAAAAGGACCTGAAACATGCAGGATGTCATCATCATCGGCGGCAGCTTTGCCGGCCTCACCGCCGCCATGCAACTGGGCCGTGCCCGCCGCAAGGTCACCGTGCTCGACACCGGCCTAAACCGCAATCGCTATGCCGAACACGCCCATAATATCTTCGGCCATGACGGCATCCCGCCGGGCGAATTGCTCGCCACAGCCCGCCACCAGGTCCAGCACTATCCAACGGTGCAACTGGTCGGCGCCAGGGCCCAGCTCGTCACTGGCGAGCCCGATGATTTCCGCGTCACCACCGCCGATGGTGAAACCATTGCCGGCCGCCGCCTGATCCTGAGTTATGGCATTGTCGATGAAATGCCCGACATTCCCGGTTTTGCCCAATGCTGGGGCAAAACGGTCATCCACTGCCCCTTCTGCCACGGCTATGAAGTGGCCGGAAAACGCTGGGGCCTGCTCTATTCCTCGCCCATGTCGCTGCATGGTCCCACGCTCTACGCTAACTGGACCGACGACATCACCCTGATCCTGGACGGTCACGACATCCCCGAGGAGGAGCGCCACAAGCTCGAAAAGCGCGGCGTCAGGATCGCAAATGGCAAGCTCACCAGCATCACCCATGACCAGGGCCAAGTGCGCGGGGTCACGCTTGAAGACGGCACCGAAATCGGTCTCGATGCGCTTTATGCCCATCCGCGCAATCGCCCCTCGGCCGATCTGCATGCCCAGCTTGGCCTCGACATGAAAGACACCCCGACCGGCACCATGATCGCCATTGGCGACATGCAGACCGCCTCCCGCCCCGGCATCTTCGCCGCCGGCGACCTCGTCACCGGCATGCACTCGGTCACCTTCGCCAGCAACACCGGCTCGCTGGCGGCCATGGGCGCACTGCAGTCGATGATGGTGTGAGGGCGCCGACGCACCCCCACGCGGCCCCCCTGAAGAAGGGGGAGGAGCGCATCGAGTTCATCCTCGGTCTGGCGGCGATCACCGGCAGACCCCTCCCCCTTCTTCAGGGGGAGGTTGGGTGGGGGTGCGAACCCTTACCGCAACCAGCCCTGCGGTCGCGGATGCAGCTCCATCTGCCCGCCGCCGGTGGCCTCGTCGATCGCCGCAATCTCCTCATCGTTGAGATCGAGATTGTTCAGCACGCCCAGATTGTCTTTGAGCTGTTCGAGCGTCCTGACCCCAATCAGCGCCGAGGTCATCTCCTTGCGCCGCAGCACCCAGCTCAGCGCCAGTTGCACCATGGACTGGCCGCGCGCCTTGGCAATTTCGCCCACCTTGTCGACCGCCTCGAGCACACGCGGCTCGATATGGCTGGCGCGCAAGGTGCCGTTTGGATTGTCGCCCCGCGCGCCCTCGGTTTGCCCGCGATTATACTTGCCCGAAAGCACCCCCTGCGCCAGCGGCGAAAAGGCAATGACGCCGATTCCCAACTCGCCACAGGCATCGATCGTGTGATCGTTCTCGATCCAGCGATTGATCATTGAATAGCTCGGCTGGTGGATAGTGGTCGCCACCCCCATTTCTTTCAGGATCCGATGCGCTTCGCGCGTCTGCTGTTCCGGGTAGGACGAGATGCCGACATAAAGCGCCTTGCCTGATTTGACCGCATGGGCCAGCGCGCCCATGGTTTCTTCGAGCGGCGTGTCGGGATCGAAGCGGTGCGAATAGAAAATGTCGACATAGTCGAGCCCCATGCGCTTGAGCGATTGGTCGAGGCTTGCCAGCAGGTACTTGCGGCTCCCCCATTCGCCATAGGGTCCCGGCCACATATTGTAGCCTGCCTTGGTCGAAATGATCATCTCGTCGCGATAGGGCCGGAAGTCGCGGGCCATCACCTGCCCGAACAGCTCTTCGGACGATCCTGCCGGCGGCCCGTAATTATTGGCCAGGTCAAAATGGGTCACGCCCTGGTCGAAGGCATAGCCCAGGATTTCCATGGCGCTGGGATAGTCCCGCGTGCCGCCGAAATTCTGCCATAGCCCCAGGCTCACCACCGGCAGCGTCAGCCCCGATTTGCCCGAGCGGCGGTATTGCATGGTGTCATAGCGCGCCGGATCGGCCCGATAGGTCATGGTGTCTCTCCCAATTTTGTGGCAGCGGCCGCCCCGTGACGCCGGGCGCGGCCGGTGGTATGAGCGGCGCCATGAACGCGCCCGGCTCGAAATCCATGTCCAGTTTGCCCCAGACCCATCATCCATACAAGGTGATGGCCATCTATAAATTCGCGGCGCTGCCCGATGCCGAAGCGCTGAAAGGCCCATTGGCCGAATTCTGCTGTGGCCGCAATATCAAGGGCACGCTGATCCTCGCCCCCGAAGGCATCAACGGCACCGTCGCCGGCACGCCTGAGGCCATCGACGCGCTGGCCGGTTATCTCTTCGCCTCCGGTCCCTTCGGCACCCGGCTTGCCGGCGCCGAGGTGAAATATTCATTTGCCGACACTGCGCCCTTTCTGCGCATGAAAGTGCGTCTGAAGCCCGAGATCGTCACCCTGCGCGCGCCCCAGGTCGATCCCAACCGTCAGGTCGGTACCTATGTCGAACCCGAGGACTGGAACGCGCTGATCGAGCGCAATGACGTCGTGCTGGTCGATACCCGCAATGACTATGAAGTGGGTCTGGGGACCTTTCAGCGCGCCCTCGATCCGCACACTTCGAGCTTTGTCGAATTCAAGGACTATGTCGAAAAGCACCTCGATCCGAAAAAGGACAAGAAGGTCGCCATGTTCTGCACCGGCGGCATCCGCTGCGAAAAAGCCTCGTCATACTTGTTGAGCCAGGGCTTTGAGGAGGTCTTTCATCTCAAGGGCGGGATTCTGAAATATCTTGAAGTGGTGCCCGAGGAGCAAAGCCGGTTTTCCGGCGAATGCTTCGTGTTCGACGAGCGTGTCTCGGTTGGCCACGGGCTCGAACTGGGCAATGCCACCCTCTGCCGCGCCTGCCGCCATCCATTGACCGAGGCTGACCGGCGCCACGCCGATTTCCACGAAGGCATCTCCTGCCCCTATTGCGCCGGTGACACCGCCAAGCATCAGGCCGCCGCCGAGCGCCAGCGCCAGATGGACCTGGCCCGGCAACGCGGTCTCTCGCATATGGGCGACGCCGCCCTCACCGACGCCGAACGCCGCCGCCAGCAGAAAAAAGCGCAGGCCGAACGCGCGCGGCAAATCAATAAGGACTAAGCTGCCCGCGGTGCGATAGCTTGCAAGTCCGCGCCGATTTCGCGCCGTTTCTTCATCAGGTCAAACTCTGCCTGCAGTGACAGGAAAAATCCTTCCGACAGGCCGAAGTACCGCGCGAGCCGAAGATCTGTGTCCGCACTGACACTGCGCTCACCCAAGACGATTTCGTTTATACGCCGGGGAGGTACGTGGATGGCGCGGGCCAAAGCATTCTGGCTCAACCCCATCGGCTTCAAGAAGTCCTCGAGCAGGATTTCTCCCGGATGCGGATTGGGCAGCACCTCTTCAATGGTAGTCGACAATTGCGACATCGCGCGGTCCTCCTTCTTCCCCAGCAAAACAGATCCGCCATTGGTCATTGATGCGAACGCTCCATTGTCCAGCGCGTTTGCCTTTGAGACTCTCCAACCGATTTCCCGGCGGCACGCGAAGATCGCTTATGGTCCGGGCCGCATGCAGCAGACGCAGTTTGCGCAGGGCGATGGCCTGAATATCACCGGGCAGTTTGCGGCTGTGCCGCCCCTGCCAGATACGCTCCGTTTCGCCATCTGAAAAGCTTTGGATCACGGGCTGAATATAACGCCCTGCGTTACATAACGCAATGCGTTATGAGCAAATCGACGCATCGACATTGTCTATCTGAGCAGCGATGTTCAGTGCAGAAGTTCAATTCGCATAAGCCTTTCCAATGGATCTCGATCAGCTTCGCACCTTCGACCGCATCGTCCGTGACCGGTCCTTCACCCGGGCAGCGGCCTATCTCAACATCACCCAGGCCACCGCCTCCATGCGCATCCGCGCCCTGGAGAACCTGCTTGGCGTGTCGCTTTTTGTCCGTGGCCGCACCGTCACGCTGACCGATCAGGGCATGACCTTTCTGCCCTTTGCCCGTCGCATCATCGGCACGGCCCAGGAAGGGCACGAGGCGCTGCGCCGGGTCGAGCGTGGCCGGGTCTCGATCGGCTCGCTGCGCACCCTGGTCTCGCCCCTGATCACCGAAAGCCTCATCCGCTTTCAGGCGCAATACCCGTCCGTCGACGTGGTGGTGCGCGAAGGTCGTCAGGCCCAGATCGCTGCCATGCTGCATGAGCGCGAGGTTGAGATGGGGATTCTGTGCTGGCCCAATATCGATCCGCTGGTGGTCGATCTTGAGCCGCTCATCATCATGCGCGAGCGCGTGCCGCTGGTGGTTTCCCCCGAAGTGGCGGCCAGGCTCTCGGGCCAGCCCACCATCGACGAGGTGCTGACGCTGGTGCCCCGCGTCATTGCCCTGCGCTGGTGGCAGGCTGATCCGGAGCGTGCCGCGGCCCTGGTCCGGCTGGCCCGGACCAGCGTCGAATTGCCCACCGGTCCCGCACGGCGTCTGGCAATGAAAGGCGAGGGGCTGGGTTTCTTCGTCAATTCAGCCGTGGAAGAGGATGTGCGCGCCGGTCGCCTGGTGGAAATCTCACCGCTCGAGTTCGAGCCGCTGCACCGCGACACCGCCATGGTGGTGCGCAATCCTGCTGTGCTTGACCGCCCCATGCTGGCCGACTTTGTCCGCGAAATCGCCCAGGAATGCGCTCGCGTCGGCGAAATCATCGATGACCGGCTGCACCTGTTTCAGACCGGAAAGCCCGCTGCCCGCACGGCGGCGAGGTAGGTCCGGCTCACCGGCACGATGCTGCCATCGTCCAGCTCCAGCGCCGGCCGGCCATTCTGGCGCGTGCTGCGCCTGACCGCGTCGAGCGCCACCCAATGGCTGCGATGCACCTGCAATCCGGCGACCGGTGCGGTTTCCCTGATGGCGTCGGAGAGCCGCATCAGGATCAGGCTGCTGCCCTTGTCGGTCGTTACCTCGACATAGTGATCTGCAACCGAAATGCGTCTTATTGGACCTCGTTGCGGACGCGGCAACCGCTCCAACAGGGCTGGTGGGACATGTGCCGGGTCCGTTCGGGCGGGCCGCTCCAGCACCGCGCTGACCAGCGTCACCGCTGCCGATATCAGCGCGCAATAGATGCCCAGCGTGACAAGGTCGAAGCCGGTCCCGCCCGGCCCGAACACGACAATGTTGACCAGCGCCACGATGGCCGCCAGCAATGGTCCGGGCAAGGCTCCGGCCAGCAGCGCCGCAGCATATTTATTGAGCCGCGGCCGCAGCAGCCGTTCGACGAAGCCGACCAGCAATGTTCCGGCAAAGGCGGTGCTCAAGACGATCACGCCCCAATAGGCCAGGCGCGGGGCGACATCGAGCCGCTGATATGTGCCGAACGGTCCCACCAGTCCCACGATCAGCGCGATCGCGGCCAGCACAGTCCAGAACCGGGCATCGCGCGACAACCCCTGCAGTTCACGAAGCGTGGATTGCCATGGGCTGTTATTCACGAATGAGACCTGCGATTGGGGCACTTGCTGTTGTCGCGGCCAATCTAGCCAAGCATCGAGGTGAGGCAAAGTCTTTACCCTCACCAATATGGCGCTGTTCGATGTCTCTTTCGCCCCTGCTGCAATCTGACCTTGTCATCCAGATCCATGCCTTCGCCGCCATCGCGGCCACCCTGCTCGGCGCCCTCGTCCTCTGGCGCCGCAAGGGCACCGCCCTGCACAAGGCGATGGGGCGGGTCTGGGTGCTGCTGATGTTCATCACCGCCACCTCGGCCCTGTTTATCCACGACATAAGGCTGATCGGGCCGTTCAGCCCCATCCACCTGTTTTCGCTGTTCACCTATTACACGCTCTATGTTGGCCTCAAGGCCATCATCGTCGAGCGCAATGTGGCGCGCCACCGCGCCGAAATGCAGGGGCTCTATATCGGCGCGCTTGTCCTGGCTGGCGCCTTCACCTTCCTGCCCGGCCGGCGCATGCACGCGGTGCTGTTTGGCCCCGATGCCGGCTGGACCCACTCGCTGCTGGTCATCGTTCCGGTCCTCGTCGTTTCAGGCCTGGCCTGGTTGCGGATGCGGCGGCGGGCGCAGCGCGCCGTCTAGGCATTGCCGATCAGGATCCCCGCCGCGAATACCAGCGAGCCACCCAGCACCACCTGCATCACCGCCCGCCAGAACGGGGTCTGCATATAGCGGTTCTGGATATAGGCGATGGCCCAGAGCTCGATCAGCACCACGGCAATGGCAACGGCTGTGGCGGTGAAGAAATCTGCGATCAGATAGGGCAGGGCATGCCCCAGCCCGCCCACCGCTGTCATGATGCCCGCCGCCAGCCCGCGCTTGATCGGCGAGCCGCGCCCGGTCAGCTTGCCATCATCGGAAGCGGCCTCGGTGAAGCCCATGGAAATACCCGCGCCCACCGCTGCAGCCAGGCCCACCAGAAACGTCTGGTGCGTGTCCCCGGTGGCAAAGGCCGCGGCGAACACCGGTGCCAGCGTCGACACCGATCCATCCATCAGCCCGGCCAGCCCAGGCTGCACATAGGTCAAGAGGAACTGCCGGTGCTGTTCCTGGCTTTCGCTCTCGCGCCCTTCTGCCCCCAGCACACTGTCATCGATCTGGTCGGCGCGCTTGGCATGGCCCTTTTCGGCCGCCGCCAGATCGCCCAGCAGCTTGCGGATCCCCGCGTCACTCACCTGGTCGGCCGCAGCCAGATAGAACCGATAGGCCCCTTCCTCCATTTCCCACACCTGCTGGCGTGCCTGCTCCAGGGTCAGCGTCTTTTGCAGCCACACCGGCTTGCGGCTCAGGAAGCCGCGCACATGCTCGCGCCGGATCGGCACCAGCCGCGTCCCGAAGCGTTCGACATAAAGATCGAGCAGGCGCCGCCGGTGCTCGTCCTCTTCGGCCGCCATGCCTTCGAACAGCGCCGCGCTGCCCGGATAGGTCTCGCCCAGCCGCGTGGCATACTCCGAATAGATGCGTCCATCCTCTTCCTCGGCCGCTACGGCCAGGGAGAGAATTTCGCGCTCTGACAGCGAGGCGAAGTCACGGCGGTTATCGGGCCAGAGACGCAGCATGGCGCCCTCCATAGTTTAGAACCATTCCAGACTATGTTTAGAATGTTTCTAAACTAGAGGCAACTGCCATTTGCGCTGCGACAATGTGCAGGGCCCGCTCCCCGCCATTGCTCTTGAGCAGGCCGGAGGCACGGGCTATCGAGTGAGCCGTGAACAGCAGGACCCAAAGCTCAGCGCAGATCATGCTCCGCGAAACCGGCATCGCCGTCGCGGTGCTGGCCATCTATGTGCTCACGCTGCTGCTGCCGCTGCATCAGGCCGCCGGCCTGCAGCGCGATCTCAACGCCATCGGTTTCTCAACCCTGGATTCCTGGTCGGTCTGTCAGCCATTGGCGCAGGACGGCAATGGCGACCCGCATGAGGCCGCTGCGCTCAATTGCCCGGCCACCGGTGTCGCCAAGCACCAGCTCGCCACCTTGCCGCCGCCGGCACCGGCCCTTGCGCCCCCGGCCGGGGCCGAGATCATTCGCTTCGCAGAGGCCCCCAGTCCACACCGATCCCTGCTGCCCGACCATGTCGGGCAATCCCGCGCGCCGCCTGTCACGGTCTGATTTCAAGCCTTCCCGGCAGGTCTCCTGCCGGTATCAGACCGTTTTTTGACTGGAGATCACGATGATCCGTTCTATTTTTGCCGCGCTGACCCTTGTTGCGCTGTCCGCTGCCCCTGCCATGGCCCACGACATCACCTTTGGCCCCCTCGAACTCAACGCGCCCTTTGCCCGCGCCACTCTGCCCAACGCTCCGGTGGCCGGTGGTTTTCTCACAATCGTCAACACTGGCGATACCGATGATCGCCTCCTCCGGGCCGAGGTGACATTCGCCAGCGACGCCCAGATCCATGAAATGGCCATGGAAGGCGATGTCATGAAAATGCGTCAACTGGAGGATGGTCTGGCCATTCCCGCCGGCGAAACTGTGGTGCTCGAACCCGGCGGATACCACCTCATGTTCATGGGCCTCAGCCAGGCTCTGGTCGAAGGCGAAACCGTTCCGGTTGTGCTGACCTTCGAGCAGGCCGGCACGGTCACCGTGGATCTCCATATCGGCGCCCCGGCCGCCGACGCCTCGGCAGAAGACCATTCTGCCCATATGGGGCACTGACCCATGGCCCTGTCCCATATCCGCACCGTGCTCTGGACCCTGGTGGCCGTCGCTGCCCTGGGGGCCACCGGGCTTTATGTTTACACCACCATGACGCGTCCGGCCCAGGCGGTTGCCCTGGGGCAGGGCGACTATGAACTGGTGACCGCGACCGGCGCGGCGTTCAATCGCGACAGCCTCAAGGGCAGCCCATCCATGCTGTTTTTCGGCTTCACCCATTGCCCCGAGGTCTGCCCCACCTCGCTGGCCGAAATGGCCAGTTGGTACGAGGCATTGGGCGACGAGGCAGACGATCTCAACGCCTTTTTCGTCACCGTCGATCCCGAGCGGGATACGGCGGAAGTCATTGGCGACTATGTGAGCTGGACCGGCCGTGTCACCGGCGTCACCGGATCCCCGGACGAGATCGCCAAGGCGGCCCAGTCCTGGGCCGTCTATGCCGAAAAAGTGCCGCTTGAAGGCGGCGACTACACCATGGACCACACCGCCTCGGTGTTCCTGGTCAATGCTGAGGGCGAGTTCGAGGGCACCATTGCCTATCGCGAAGACAGCGACACCGCCCTCGCCAAGCTCCGGCGCCTGCTCGAGGGCTGAGCCACGCGGGGCAGATCGGCATCGTGCCGGTCTGCCCGGTCGTGAGCGCTCAGGCGGATCAGCCCCCCATGAACCGCGCCATGCGGAACGGGTGAATATCGATCGCGGTCTCTTCCCCGGTCATCGCCTGCGCCAGCAATTCGCCGGTGGCCGGTCCCAGCGTAAAGCCGTGATGGGCGTGACCGATACCCACGAACAAACCCTGGTGCCTGGGGGCCTTCGAAATGATCGGCATCATGTCCGGCGTGCAGGGGCGGGCCCCCTTCCAGGGCTGCGGGTCGAGCCGCTCGCCCAGCGGGAACAATTCCCGCGCCGCGGCCTCTGCCTTGCCAAGCTGGATCGGGGTTGGCGCGGCGTCGCGCTCGGCAAATTCGGCCCCGGTGGTAATGCGGATACCCTTGGCCATCGGCGCCATGGCATAGCCGACTTCCGGGTCGAGCAGCAAATGGTTGAGCGCTGCGCCTTCGGCAGTACCATAATGCATGTGATAGCCGCGCTTGACGAACAGCGGCAGCCGATAGCCCAGCCTGTCCAGCACATCGGGCGCCCACGGGCCCAGGGCAATCACCGCCTGCTTGGCAGATAGCTGTCGGCCCGCAATCTCGGCCTGCCAGCCCTCGGAAACCTGGTTCAGACCTGTTGCTGCACCGCGGACAAACGTGCCCCCCAGTTTCTCGAACAGGTTGAAATAGGCGGTCACCAAGGCCCCCGGATCACGCACCGTCCACGGATCGGTCCAGTGAATGGCGCCGGCCAGGCCGCCGGTCAGGCCGGGCTCGGCCTTTTGCAGCGCCGGCCAGTCCAGCACCTCAAAGCCGATCCCGAACTGGTCATGGTCGCCCTGCGCCTTGCGTGCTTCCTTCTCCAGTTTTTCCGGACTGCGGAAAGCCAGATGCCAGCCATAGCGCGAAATCAGGCTCTCGGCCTCCGGGCCGCAGGCGTCGATCAGGTCAGCATGGGTGATGATCGAACGCCCGATCAGCGGCGCATAGCTTTGCACCACCTTGCGATAATGCTCGGGCGAGGATTCCCACCAATAGCGCAACAGCGGCGGCGCCAGCCGGGGCAGCGCTAGCGGCTCATAGCGGGCCGCAGTCGAAAGATGCAGCCCCACCTGCAGCAGGGTTTGCAGGTCGCGCGGAAACGGATGCGGCCGCACCCCCTCGCGCTGGATGATCCCCGCATTGCCAAAGCTGGTCTCGTGCCCCGGCTCACTTCTGTCGACCAGGGTCACGCTGCGCCCGCGCCGCAGCAGGTGAATGCCGGTGGCAATGCCGACAATGCCGGCGCCAAGAATGAGTACGTCGTCCATCGCTGCGCGACCCCTTTGCGCCGTTCCTGCCTGCCAATCTATCAAAACATCACTGCAATAAGCCGTCCATCTTTCGCTCGATCTAGACTCGGAACTGTAATTTATTGCGCAACAGTCGGGTCTGGCGCGATAAAGTAGCGATCATCGCGCCAGTCCGATGCAATTTAGGCGCCGCCTAGTGTTCAATCTTGCCAAAACGCAGCATCAGCAGCCCGTCATTGAAGGGTATGGCTTCGATCAGGTTCAATTGGGTGGAGACGCCGTCCGGAAACAGACGCTTGCCCCGCCCCAGCAGGCGCGGATAGAGCAGCAGGTTCATTTCATCCACCAGACCAGCCTTGAACAGCTCATGGCAGACGCTGGCACTGCCGAAGATGAGGATGGCGCCGCTCACCTCGTCCTTCAATTGCGCAACGGAGGCGGTCAGGTCTGGCCCGAGCCAGGTCGTGCCTTGCCAGCCGGGCGCCGTCACCGTCCGCGACGCCAGATATTTTGGCATTTCATTGATGTGCCGGGCATAGTCGGACTCCACGGTCGGCCACACGGCGGCAAAGCCGTCATAAGTCTTGCGTCCCAGGATTAGGGCGTCGGCCTTGAGCAGCTCCTGTTCCTTGAAAGCATCGCCACGCGGACCACGGCTATAGGCACCGATCCAGTCGCCCAAGCCTGAATTTTCCATGCCCACCGGGTCTTCGATCACCCCGTCCAACGACATGTATTGGGAAACGACAATCTTCGCGCTCATCGATCATCTCCTTGCGTTTGCGCTTCGACAAGGAGGAGCATATTGTTTCTGAAATCAGCCGATAGAAGCTGCTTTCGAAAGTCATAATTGTAAAATCTGGAATTATCATGGATCGTCTTGATGAGCTTCAGGTTCTCATCGCAGTGGTGGAAACAGGCAGCCTGCGTCAGGCGGCCCTGCGCCTGCGCCGTTCACCACCCGCCATCACCCGCGCGCTGGCCCAGCTCGAAGATCGCCTGTCGCGCCAGCTTGTCGAGCGGACCACACGCAAGCTCTCCATCACCGAAGCCGGGCGAGATGCCTATGAACAGGCGCTGGCGCTGACTAGGCAATGGCAGGACTTGGCCGCCCAACCTCTGGCGGCTCCTGTGCGCGGTGTCGTGCGGATCACCGCGCCACCCGTTTTCGGGCAGCTTTTTCTGGGTGCCGCCATAGACGGTTTTCTGGCGCGATGGCCCGATGCCCAGGCGGAAATCCTGCTCGAAGACCGCTATCTCGATTTCATCGAATATGGCCTGGATGCAGCTGTGCGGCTTGGGAGGCTGCCCGATTCGGGGCTTCGGACCCGCAAGGTCGGCGAAGTGCGCTGGATCGTCGTGGCCAGTCCTTCCTATCTGCTCGCACGCGGCCGGCCCGGGCGCCCCGACGACGTTTTCGCTCATCAGATCATCGCCGAGTCCGGTCGCAGCGGCGCCCCCACCTGGGATTTTCGCGACACTGAGCCAATGCCCTTGCAACCCCATTGGATGAGCAATGATATCGAAATGCAGCGTCAGGCTGCCCGCGCTGGTCACGGCCTGGCCCGGTTTCTCAACTATCAGGTGGGCGAGGATCTCCGCGACGGACGACTGCTGCGTGTCCTGCAGGACTACGAACCCGCTCCACTCCCTGTACAGATCGTAACCTCGGGAGCACGGCACGCCGATGGCAAGGTCCAGGCCATCGCCACCCATCTCGCCGATCATTTGCGCCCGATTCTCGCCAGGACGAGCTAGATCCGGGCGAGGTCCATGTTTTGGTGCACATAGCCCAACACGCTCGCGGGCACTTCCGTGGCCAGCCAGTCACGGAAAAAGCCCAGCTTCTTCGGCTCCCGCCGCCCCTTGGCCGTTGCCAGGAAATAGCCGCGCTTGCCCGTTGCCGGCAGATCAAACGGCCGGATCAGCCGCCCATCGCTCACCGCATCGGCGGTCATCATGTCGGCGGCCAGCAAGATGCCCTGCCCGGAAATCGCCGCATCAAAGGCCAGCGAGGCATCCGAATAGACCGGGCCACTAAGCGGCATGGCCGGGTCCAGCCCCACTGTTTTCAGCCAGGCCGGCCAGTCGAGCATGCTGGTCTGGTCGGCAATCACCGGCACATGCGCCAGGTCCGCCGGGTTTTTCACCCGGTCGCGGATCAGGGGCGAACAGACCGGCTGGTATTCCTGTCCGCCGATCAGGCTCACATTGACCCCCGGCCAGGTTCCGTCGCCATAGCGGATGCCGCAATCGATATCGGGCCGGCTCAGGTCCAGCATTGCCCCGGTCACTGTCAGCCGCACTTCCAGGCCCGGATAGAGCGCGGAGAATTTGTTGACCCGCCAGATCAGCCAGCGCGAGGCAAACACGCTCCCCACCGTCACGTTGAGCACGCCCTCATGCGCGCCCGTCAGGCTCGCCAGGCCATCCTGCAATTGGGTGAAGCCGCCAGTTAGTTGCGGCAAGACCTGCATGAGGGCTGGCAGCGGTTTGATGCCCTGCGGCGTGCGCGCGAACAATTCCATGCCCAGCCGGTCCTCGGCCCGGCGCAGATGCTGGCTGACTGCGCCAATGGTCACGCCCAGCTCCTCCGCCGCCGGCGCCAGCGCCCCGCGACGGGCGACAATTTCGATGGCGCGCAGTGCATTGAGCGGTATGGGGAAGGGGTTTGTCATATAGATTTTCTATATCGGCGTGCAGGCCTTGTCCATTGCAGGTGCAGCTCTGCGGGCGCATTATGAGCTCATAGCAAATCCCTCATCACTTCCGGAGACAGAAAATGTCACTCCTGACCCGCCTTCTGGCGTGGTTCGGCAAGTTCGTGCCGTCACGCCCCCGCACACCCCATCCCGACAGCATGCCCCTGCATGACTGGGCCGATCTGCCGCCGCATCATCCCAACTGCGATCCGTGCTGATCACTCGCAGATCTGCGCTGTGCAGCTCTGTCCGTGGCACCCCAGGTCCAGGTGGAAATGATCTGCATGCTCGGCATTGGCCTCGGGGCCGAGCACGGTGGTGAACCGTCCGCAAGCCGCTCCATGCGCCTGCCGCAACAGCAGCCCCGCCGGTGCAGCGGCCGGCAACCAGTCCGCCTCCACGGCAATGCTCTGGCCATTTTCCAGCGTGAACCCCACCACGTCGAGCGCATTGGCAAAGCCGTGTTCGGAGACGAACCCGTCCGCCGCGCCATAGCGGTTGCGGCACATCAATGACGTGCCGGTCGTCACCGCGGCGATAGGACTGTCGAGCGCGGCGTTGGCATAAAGATCCACCGCGCCCACCCAGTCGGCAATCGCCCCCGCCATCTGGCAATTGGTGGTGACGGGCGCGGTGAACCCGATCTCCCGGCCATTGACCCGCACCCCTGTCACCGACAGCGGCGAGCGCACCCCGCAAATCCCTTCGGCCACCGGATCGAGCATCTCCCCGATCACCCGGCCCTCCAGCAGCGCCGGACAGGCCGTCTGGTACACCCGATCCGGCTCCGCGCGGTTAACGGGCACAGCGCTTTCCACCTCGGCCTCATCCACCTCTGGCGCGGAATCTTCCTCTACCGCAGTCTGCCCTGCCGGTCGCGGGCGGGGCATCGGTGGCGCGTCATCCGCCTCGCCGTCTTCCTCCGCTGCGGGCCGTTCATCGCGCGGCGTCGGGGTCACCGGCGCGACCGGCTCAATCGGCGCCTCCCGAACAGTGGCCGGCGCCGTCCGCTCGGGCAGCACATCCTCCACGAAACGCTCGAAATCCTGCAACAAATCCTGCCCCGCAGCCGGGGTGGTCGCGATAAGCAGGGCGGCGATGGCAGTCTGGGTGAACCTGTGCATGGCTCTCCAACGCGCCATCCGCCCTCGCGTTGCCGCAAAACCCCGGTTAACCCCCGCTAAACCATCTTTCTCGGCTCCCGCGCTTCTGCTACAGCCACGGCTATGACCACGCCGCTCAAGAACATTCGCAATTTCTCCATCGTCGCACATATCGACCATGGCAAATCCACCCTGGCCGATCGCCTGATCCAGATGACGGGCGGGCTCGACCTGCGCGAGATGAAGGCTCAGGTGCTCGATTCGATGGATATCGAGCGCGAGCGCGGCATCACCATCAAGGCGCAGACGGTGCGTCTGAAATACAAGGCCGAAGATGGCGAGGATTACATCCTCAACCTCATCGACACCCCCGGCCATGTCGACTTCGCCTATGAAGTCTCTCGCTCGATGGCCGCCGTCGAAGGCTCCCTGCTCGTGGTCGATGCCAGCCAGGGCGTCGAGGCGCAGACCCTGGCCAATGTCTATCACGCCATCGACGCCAATCACGAAATCGTCCCGGTCCTGAACAAGGTCGATCTGCCCGCCGCCGATGTCGAGCGCGTCAAGACCCAGATCGAGGACGTCATCGGCATCGACGCGTCCGAGGCGCTGGAAATCTCGGCCAAGACAGGCCTGGGCATGGAAAGCGTGCTCGAAGCCATCGTCAAGCGCCTCCCCGCCCCCAAGGGCGAGCTCAACGCGCCCCTGAAGGCCCTCTTGGTCGATAGCTGGTACGACACCTATCTCGGCGTGGTTGTCCTCGTCCGCATCATTGATGGGGTGATGAAAAAGGGCCAGAAGATCCGCATGATGGCCTCCGGCGCCGTCTATGAGCTGGACCGCGTCGCCGTCACCACCCCCAAGCTGGTCGAGGTCAAGGAGCTGACCCCGGGCGAGCTGGGCGTCTTCACCGCCTCGATCAAGGAAGTGGCCGATACCAATGTCGGCGACACCATCACCGAGGACAAGAAACCCACCGACAAGGCGCTGCCGGGCTTTAGACCGGCACAACCCGTCGTGTTCTGCGGCCTCTTCCCGGTCGATGCTTCGGATTTTGACGAGCTGCGCGCCGCCATGGGCAAGCTGCGCCTGAATGACGCCAGCTTCTCTTTCGAGATGGAAACCAGCGCCGCGCTGGGCTTCGGCTTCCGCTGCGGCTTTTTGGGCCTCTTGCACCTCGAAATCATCCAGGAGCGCCTCTCCCGCGAGTTCGATCTGGACCTGATCGCCACCGCCCCCTCGGTGGTCTACGAGGTCGAAATGACCAATGGCGAGACGCAATATCTGCACAATCCCGCCGATCTGCCCGATGTGATGAAGATCGCCGAAATCCGCGAACCCTGGATCAAGGCGACCATTCTCACCCCCGACGAATATCTTGGCGCGATCCTCAAGCTCTGCCAGGACCGCCGCGGCATCCAGACCAATCTGAGCTATGTCGGCCAGCGCGCCATGGTCGAATATGAATTGCCGCTCAACGAGGTGGTGTTCGATTTCTATGATCGCCTGAAGTCGATCTCCAAGGGCTATGCCAGCTTTGACTATCAACTGGCCGAACATCGCGCCGGCGACCTGGTCAAGCTCTCGATCCTGGTCAATGCCGAGCCGGTCGATGCGCTTTCCATGCTGGTGCACCGCACTGTCGCTGAGTCACGTGGCCGCGTCATGTGCGAAAAGCTCAAGGAGCTGATCCCCCCGCATCTGTTCGTCATCCCGATCCAGGCCGCCATCGGCGGCAAGATCATCGCCCGCGAAACCGTCCGCGCCATGCGCAAGGACGTGACGGCCAAGTGCTACGGCGGCGACGCCACGCGCAAACGCAAGCTGCTGGAGAAACAGAAAGCCGGCAAGAAGCGCATGCGCCAGTTCGGGTCTGTGGAGATTCCGCAGGAGGCGTTTATCAAGGCGCTGAAGATGGGTGATGACTAGTTTATAGAGCAGCCGTTGGAAGAAAAGGTGAAACGACCTTTCCGCGTCGTGTGTGACAGTAAACTGCTCTGAGCCGCTTCACTTAAAGGGTAATTTGCCCCGATCGCTAAAGCTTCCAGTAGACCTTCGACCGAAGCCGAGGTGTAGCATCAAGGTCGTTTCCTTGGCGTTGTAGCGCGCTAATATGCTTGATTCAATTCGCGTCGTGTTATTTCTCGCAACAAGTCAATTCTATCCCAACGAGTAAACCACGGGTTTGCCTCAAAGTCCGCCACCACAGCGTCACGCCTAGCCCGATTGATCGGGTCCATCTTCAGCGCAACTCGCCCAAGTTGCACCAGTTCTTGGCGAATGCCGTGAGACAAGTATGGGCAGCTAATCAAGTCAAAAAGCTTTAGAAAATCCTCAGCTTTGCGGTCGGGCCGCAGCTCCCCACCCAGCGCAGCGCGTACTCGACTCTCGAGTAACCCTGCCATGGAGGGAAGCAGCCCTCCCCGGCCTGCGACGAATATGACATTGATTAGACTAAAATAATCGTCTGTCCGTTCTAGTATTTTTCTTACAATTGGCGTAAATGATTTTAAGTATTCATGTGGAAGCTCTGTCAGGCAGACCATAATATTGATTTTCTCAATAGGAACAACGCCAATATCTTCAGCCCAGTCATACGTGGCTGAGGTCAAGAATCCTTCGCACTGTCGAACAATGTGCTCGCTAAACTGGGGAAGCATGTCCTGAAAATTCCCCCTGACAAACCTTATCGCGAGTACAGTGCTACGTCCAAGTTTGTATGATGCGGTTACTGAAGGTCTTATACCGTAGAGGAAGTAAGATACTTCCAGGAGCGCCATCATTAGCCGAACTTGGTATGGTAAATGGTCTTTTGGAACTGCCTTCCTGTCATAGCTATCAACCAATCGTTGAATTCTTACATCAATTGCAGCAGAAAGTACGGAAGCTATGCTGCCGTAGTCCGATCCATTATTATAACAAACTGTCTTAATCGAGCGAATTAGGCTTTTGGCTAGAAGGCCGTAGTTCTTGACCGGCGCTGCATAGGATAGCGTTAGCTCCTCTCGTTCGACGGAGACGGTATTTTGCTGCCAAAAGCCATCAAGAACTTCGAGCGCGGCCGCTGCAATGGAGGATGTCCGCGTCTGAAACGGACGCTCCATGAACTCGGTCTTCGCGTCGTTAAGATGCAAATTCATGTCGGACAGGTGGCTGGAGAGCGCTATCCTGACGTGGTTAGTGATATCCTTGTTTGATGCAAATATAATATAATCGTCCACGTACCTTCTAACGACATAGTCTTTCCCTTCCGACAGGCCAGCCTGCGAAAGAGTAGATTTTACCTTTTCGTCTACGGACTGCAGTATTATCTCAGCAAAAATTCGACTAAATTCTGGACCGACAGGGATACCGTTAGTTTCGTTGTAGTTCATTCGCTGCATTGCTCGGTCCAATTCATTGCCGAAAGACACTGCGCGAGTGTTGTTTTTCCCGAACTCAATATCCTTAACTGACCAACTTATGGTATGAGTATATATACTGTGAAAGCACGTGCTTACATCAACTCTCAGCATACTGGAGAAATTTTTCTCCATCTCGTAAAATTCATCGGATTGAAAGTATTTATAATATTTGTTTATTCCGCCATAAACAAAGAAAGCAGACGGATGCTTATACATTCCGTCTCTGTCTGATTCGGTGATGCTGGAGTCTCTGTATTTCTTCAGATCCGCGAGAGGATTCTTTCTATAGAAACTACTTGAAATCTTTACTGGGTGCCGAATAGAGTAGCTGCTTCTTCCGCAGTAATACGTTATTAGGTCGGAGTAGTCTGAGTATATTTGGCATACACGCAACTGAGAACTCGGGTGCGGCAGAGTCATCGTTCGGAACGCGTTTTCGCCGTTGGAGATCCGATATCGCAGGGGCTGGGTGAAATTGTCTTCGAGCTGAAGAAGCGCCTTGCTGATGAACTGGGAGGTGTCTGTTCCAAGTTTGTGCAAGGCGATGAGATTGTTTCGCAGTCCGTAATTGGAAAAAGTAATAGGTACATCATCAGGTGACGTGTCTGTTATGAGGGGGAGATTGGGGTCGTTTCGGTCAAACGTATAGCGCTGACCTTTTTTTCTAGGCATATACCCAGCACTCCCTGATCTCTCGCAGACGCGCAGCGTTAAAGTGGTAGAAGCGCCGGGCTTTGAAGCTCGTTGCGAAACTATAAGTTACTAGGCGTGCCTTTTGGGCAGGAGTCAAAGCGGCCTCGAGCCTGGCTGACAGTGCGCCCCCGTATCCAAGCACCCAAGCGTGATAAAATTTGTCCATCGCCGGAAGAGAGCTAGAGGTTTCAGCGTCAACCAACCTGTAGTTGCAATATAGGCCGACGTTTATTCGTCGCTTCCATCTGCTTTCTACGATATTATAGTTTCCAGAAAGAAATTTTATTCTGTCTTCGAAATCAGTGAATTTTCCGTCTGTCAACAATTGAAGCGTGGCCTTCGCTAGCCGTGTCTTTAGGCGAGCTATTTTCTTTAGCGCAATGTCCAGCCTCACTGACCGATAAAGTCGATCATCGGTAGCTCTCCTGATTTCTGACACAGAGATGCTATATCCAAGAAAATCAAAATTTGATTCGACTTGAGGTGAACTCTTTTTGTAAGGCTTAAGGTCGACATTTTGCGATTTCAATGGATGAAATCTCAAACCCGGTGGTAGTAAATCACTAATCTGTTTCTTAAGGTCTGATATTAACTCAGTGCCAGGGGTTACTAGCAGAATGTCATCTACGTATCGAGCGTAAAAGTATGTGCATGGCAGGCTTCTCAACTGTGCGTCGAACTGTCTGAGCGTCATCTCAGCTAGCACCGCACTTACAGCGAGGCCGCGCGGAGCCCCAGAAATGTCTTTGTCTCCACAGAAATCCACGAATGAGCGAAGCAGTCGGGACGTTTGGCGATCAGTCGTAGGAAGATTGTCAATGTAGTCCCACGTATGGTGGAGGTCGATTGACTCATAAAAGGACTGAACATCAAATTTATAGACTCGGTGCGCAGCTCCCTCTGCGAGAAGCCTCGCTATGCGCCTAATGGTCGTTGTTCTGTCGGTTTGCTTTACACCTGCAGTCATCCGAAGTATTTTAGAGACGCGATTTAGTATTATTCGAGTCGAAAGATCTTCAATCCTGAAGATTGATTTGCCCTTATAAGGTAGTTCTTTCATCTCGACTGGGAGGAAGCCAGTATCTGCGATGGCCGTCGCTTGGTTCAGGATCCGCGTGACCTCCGACGAGTCGGGCATCGGAAGCCTGCGCTTGCGCAGTTCATGGACCAGCTCTTGATAAAGTTCTTCTTTTGAATAACTGATAAAATTCATAGTCGGCTTGGACGTGCTCGTGGTTGCTTGGCGTCTAGTCGATCCCTGATATTGGTATCGAGCTATGGGTGTTGTCGAGAACTATTCGCAAAACTTCTCCCCGCCCCTCCACCCCCGCTTACCCTCTCCTGTCACCCACCCCTTTCCGACAGGAGTAAGCCGTGTTCAAAAATCCCCCCATCGCCTCCGCCCCGGCCAAGCCCGCGCAAACATCCCCCGCCGCGCGCCGGAACGGCCCACCCCCCTCGTTGAGCCTTGCCAGCCGCCACGAAACCCTCGTCATTCGCCTCACCGCGCTGCACAAGGATGTGACGACGCTGGCCACGCGGCGCGGGCGGCAGGACTTGTCCGACACCGTGCGCGTCCTGGCCGAAGGGCTGATGGCCGATTGCGCGCCGTTTCGTGAGCCCCGCGACCGGCTGCCCGTGGCGGCGCCCGATCTGGCCGGGCTTTGCGTGCAGCTAGGCCAGGTGCTGGCGCAGTTGGAAAATTACGAGCGCTGCCACACTTTCTGGAATGCGGGCGAAAACTGCTGGTGCTGGCGGCTCGATGGGGCCACCGCGCCGGTCAAGCGGTTGAAGCCGCAATTGACGCAGACAAGCGCGGCGGCGCAGGGCAATTCCGGCCTGCGTGACAAATTCACCCGCATGATTCTGGTCAATCGCAACCAGGCCTATGAGCGTGGCTTTGAGGCCGGGCGCGCCGCGCGCATCGGCCCGCCCGTGCCCCCGGGCATGGCCGAGCCCGACGCCTCGGCAGAAAATAATCCCCGCCTGGCAGACCTGGATTAAGCTCTCCCCATCACCCCGCACGGGCAGTCAGCATGCGACTGAAGCAAGGGGTGAGCCGGTCGCGGGTGTGCGCATCACCCGCGGGTTGGATGCGCGCCACCCTGCGACGAGCGATCAATGGGGACGACAAATCCAATAGAAATCCGGCTCCGGAGACAGGTTTCGTCTCATAAAAAATATCCGAGACGCAATCTGTCTCCGGATCTGCCCTCTTCGCGGGCGGTTTGCGAAGCAAATGCGCGGCTCCAGTGGAGCCGGGCAAGCCAAGAAGGCCATGAGAGCTATGCTTGAATGGCTTGGCCGCTCGAAGAGCAAATTCTCCCCGGTGGGGAGAATTTAGGCGAGAAGGCCACGAGACCTATGGTCGAGTGGCAGGGGCGCTCGAAGCGCTCGGCCGTACAAGAAGGCCCACCCCCTCAGGCATTCCCTGCCTGCGGCCATCTCCGCACGCCCCCACATTTCTTCCCCGTTCATTGCATCCATCCCCGCCACGCCTGCGTATCTCCTTACAGGCACAAGACAGGAGCCCAACGCAGTGGCGAGCAACGAAAAAATCTGGATCATCGGCGGGTCGAGCGGCATTGGCGAGGCCATGGCCAAGGCCTATGCGGCGCGCGGCGCCCAGCTGGTCATCTCCGGCCGCAACCGCGATGCGCTCGATGCCGCGCTTGCGCGCATCGGCCCCGGCCATCAGGCCGTCGTCGCCGACGCCATCGACCGGGACAGCCTGGTTGAGGCCGCCGGCCAGCATGGCCCGTTCGACCGCATCGTCTCCACCGCCGCCATCTACAATCCCGGCGCGCTCTCCAAGGCCGATCCGGACCAGGCGGCAAAAGTGTTCGCGGTCAATCTGACCGGCACCTTCAACATCGCCCAGATTGGTGCGCAGCATATCCGCTATGGCGGGCAATTGGTGCTGTTCGGCTCAGCCGCCGCCATTTTCGGCCTGCCCAACGGCCAGGTCTATTCGGCCACCAAGGCCGGCATCGTCAACCTGGCCCAGTCGCTGCGCAGCGAGCTTTGGCCGCAGGTCGATGTGCGCCTGGTCACCCCCGGCTTTGTCCGCACCCCGCTCACTGACAAGAATGATTTCGCCATGCCGGGCCTGATGGAGCCGGAACAGGCCGCCGACCGCATCCTCAAGGGGCTCGACGGCAAGGGGTTTGAAACCGCCTTCCCCCGCCGCCTGATCTGGCCGCTCAAACTCCTCGGCGTGTTGCCGCACTGGCTGGCGTTTGCGATTACCGCGCGGATGCGGGGCTAAGTCGTGAGTTTCGCGACCCAATATCCGGCCAGGGCCGAAATGCCCGACAGGAACCCGCCCCAGGCCAGGTCGATCAGGCTGATTTGCAGGCTCCAGCCCTTGAGGGTCGAGAGGTTCGTCATGTCATAGGTGCCATAGGCCAACAGCCCCAGCGCCACCCCGGCCAGCAGCGCCCAGACCCAGCTTCCGGCATTGAGTGCGGGCAGAATGGCAAAGCCGACAAGCCCGGCGACATAAAACAGGTAGAACAGCGCCGCCGGCAACAGGTTCGGCTGCTCGAGCAGCAGATCGCCGATCTCGGCCCGGTAAAAGCCGATGCCCAATACGGTGAGCCAGAGGAAATCGATCCCGAAGAACACCAGCGCCGTACCGCCATAGGCCGCCAGCACCGTCAGCAGTGAAAAGCCGAACATATCCCCTCCTCAGATTCCCAGAATAGGCTGCACCAAGCGCACAAGACGGCTGGAGAATTTCAGCGGTGCATCGGTAATGGCCAGGCAGATGCAATCCTGGTCCTTGTCCGCCACCGGTTGATGGGTCAGCGAGCCATCGGCATCCTCGATATCGCCGGGACCGAAGCGGTCGACCTCGTCGTGAAAGCTGCCCTTGAGCACCACGGTCAGCTCGCGCCCGCCATGACTGTGCTCCGGCACCGGCTTGCCAGCGGCAATGCACAGCAGCCGGGCTTGCGTGGTCGGGTCGCCGGTTTTGATCAGCACCTGCTTGGCATTGCCCAGATTGCGCCATTTGATGGTGTCGAGATCACCGCCCAGATAGCTGCGCAGCGGCTCGGGGATAGTAGCGCTGGCGGGCCGCGCAACCGGTGCCGCCTTGTCCTGTGGCGCTGCAGCCAGCCGGGTCTTCAAGGCCTCCCAGCTATCGGCAGGCCCCTCGACTGGCGCGAGCTCTTCAAGCAGCGCGCCGCCAGTGGCTTCGGCCAGCGCCAGTTGGTCGCGGCATTGCGGGCACATGGCCAGGTGGCAGGCAACGGCAAGCGACCACCCTTCGGAAAGTGTGCCAGCGGCATAGTCGAGAAGCAGGTCGTCGTTGAGATGGTGATGAATGGTCATTTCAATTCCTCCAGCGCCGCGCGAAGGCGTCCGAAGGCCAGTCTGATGCGTGATTTCACGGTTCCGATCGGAAGCCCGGTGCGGGCGGCGATGGTGCTGTGCGAGTCTTCGTCGAAAAAGGAGAGGCGGATCAGCTCCACCTGTTCTTGCGGCAGGGTCTTGAGCGCCTCATGCAGCGCCGCGCCACTCTGCTTTCGTTCCAGCAGGTCCGGCGCGCCGGGTTCGGCCGGCGGCACTAGTGCCGGATCGTCTGGATCAAAGGCCGGTCGTTTCTGCTTGCGCCAGGCATCGATCCAGATATTGCGGGCGATGGTGAAGATCCAGGCCGAAGCCTGGCCGCGTTCCGGATCGAATTGCCCAGCCTTGCGCCAGATCGCCAGCATGGTCTCCTGCATCAGGTCCTCGGCGGCTTGGCCGTCGCGGGTCAGCTTGAGCAGATAGGCGCGTACGCGCGGGCTGAAATCCTTGAACAATGCTTCGAAAGCCGCCATGTCCGCGCGGGCAGCGATCGCCACGATTTGTGCGCCGGTCTCGGTTGGTGGTGCGGCGGCGTCTGTCCGGTGCGTCATGCGATTCTGGCCCTGTTCTGGCGCGGGCACGGCAAGGCGGCGGCGCTGTGGTCTGACAGCATCCTCGCATGGTCCGGTAAGTGGGTAAATCGCAAGTGACATGACCGAAATACGCCGGCCTGCGTCGGATGGATCATGGTGCGATACAAAAAAACGTTCATAGCCCCCTTACGAAAAAAATCGCCACGTGGTTGATCCATGCTCGCGGCGCAGACGTATAAAAATCAAACACTCAGGACATAAAGCATGTATCACGCTGCCACAGGATTTTCAGGCTCGCCCGCCACGCGTCAGCGTATCGCAGTTGTTGGCAGCGGCGTTTCTGGCCTGTCAGCGGCGTGGTTGCTATCCAAAAGCCATGATGTTGTCCTCTATGAGGCCGATGATCGCCCTGGCGGTCATGCCAACACAATCGACGTGCCCGGCACCGGTCCGGTCGATACGGGCTTTATCGTTTACAACGACAAGAACTACCCCAACTTCCAGGCCATGTTGGCCCATCTTGGTGTCGGCAGCATTCCCACCGAAATGTCTTTTGCCGCTTCGCTTGACCGCGGAACGTTCGAATATTGCGGAGAGGGGCTTTCGGGCATGTTGGCGCAGCGCCGCAATGCCTTCCGTCCGCGCTTCTGGAGCCTGTTTCGCGATCTGCTGCGCTTTTATCGTGAAGCACCCAAGGCGCTGCTTCAGCCCGACATGCGCGGCCTGACGCTGGATGAGTATCTGCGGGCTCAACGCTATTCACGCTCCTTCGTGGAGGGACATCTGCTGCCCATGGCGGCGGCGATCTGGTCGTCCAAGGCAGAAGATATTCGTGCCTATCCCCTGTTTGCTTTTGTCCGCTTCTTTGAAAGCCACGGGCTGCTGCAATTGTGGGAACGCCCAAATTGGCGCACCGTCGCTGGAGGTAGCCTGGCCTATGTGGGGGCTCTGCTGCAGGACTTTGCCGGTCAGCTTCGACTTGCCACGCCCGTCGCCAAGGTGGTCCGTGACGCCGCCGGTGTCACTATCACCGCCCGCACCGGCCAAGTGGATCAATTCGATGCTATTTTGATCGCCACTCATGCCGATCAGGCTTTGTCCATGCTCGATGCGCCCAGTGCACGGGAACGCGAGTTGCTCGGGGCCTTCTCCTATACCACGAACACGGCCGTGTTGCACGCCGATGCGACCTATATGCCGCGCCGCCGCAAGGTTTGGTGTTGCTGGAACTACATCTCGACCGATCACATTTCGTCCGAGAATCAGCTTTGCGTGAGTTACTGGATGAACCGTCTGCAGAGCCTTGAGGGACGCGATCTGTTCGTCACGCTCAATCCGCCGGCCGACCCGCAGCAGGAAATTGCGCGCTTCGAATATACCCACCCCCTGTTCGACAGTGCGGCGATACATGCCCAGGACAATCTCTGGCAGATCCAGGGGCAGAACCGTACCTTTTTTGCAGGCGCCCACTTCGGTCGCGGCTTTCACGAGGATGGATTGCAGTCCGGCCTCGCCGCTGCCGAGGCCATGGGGTCTCTGCCGCGCCCCTGGACCGTGCCCAATCCCTCGGGGCGGATCACGCTTGCCCCTGCCGAGGCGGCGCTGGTGGCATGAACCTGAACTCGGCCATCTATGTGGGCCACGTGGTGCATCAGCGGCACCGCCCGAAAAAGCACTATCTGCGCTACCGGGTCTTTTCGTTCCTCATTGATCTCGATGAATTGCCTGCGCTGAACCGGTTGAAATGGTTCGGCCACAACCGCCGGGCCTTGTTCTCGTTCCGCGACGCCGACCATGGGGGCGACTTGCCCTTGCGCGACTGGGTCAACCAGAAACTGGCAGGCGAGGGGCTGGGCCCGGCGAGCCGGGTGCGCCTGCTGTGCTATCCGCGCATTCTGGGCTATGTGTTCAATCCGCTCACCGTCTGGTTCTGCGACGACGCATCGGGCCGGCCTCTGGCCACAATTTACGAAGTGCACAACACCTTCCGTGAGCGTCATAGCTATGTGCTGCCCGCCAGTGCCGCGCAGGCGGCAGACAAGGCGTTCTATGTGTCGCCTTTCATCGACATGGATTGCCGCTACGAATTCCACCTGACCCCGCCGGGCGACAAGGTGCGTATCGCGATCAACGAGACCCAGGACGATCAGCCCCTGCTTTATGCCGCCTTCACAGGGGACCGTCAGGAACTGACCGACGCCAAGCTGATGCGCCTTTTCGTGACCCACCCGCTGATGACCTTCAAGGTCACGGCGAGCATTCATTTCGAAGCGCTGCGCCTGATCGCCAAGGGTATCCGGATCCGCTGGTACACCAACCGCAAGACGCGGCAGCAACCCCGCCCTGCCCGGATCACCGAGCCGCAGGATTAGAGCGTTCTCGGAAAAAGCCACAACGGTTTGCGGTGCGGAAACGCGACAACACGTGGACTTGGGACGGTATTTGGCGTTTCAACGAAACGACAAGACCGCTCTAGTGCCTACCACTCAAAGTCAGGGCCATTCTCGCGGGCACCAAGGAAGAACACGTCGCTCATCAGCTTGAGCGGAGCAGCGTCGACATCAGATGCGCGGGCGTCGAGCAGATCTGCGAAGCGATCATAAATGCCGGCATATTCTTCGTCGCCATGTTCGAGCACCACCTCGCCATTGATGCGCAAGGTGCGGCCACCGCGTTCGAGCTTGAGATCGTCGCCGGTGCCTGTGGTGACCTGAATGGTCCAGATTTCTCCGTTTTCCTCCAGCCAGTTGAACCCCGATGACATGTCGGGGCGGTGCGCCTGGCCAGACTTGAACTGGACCTCCACATCCACCGGTGTCTGCCGGTTGGCGGGGAAGATCAGCCGCGCGCTTTCGACAAAAACCGGGAACGGCATGATCTTGGTGAAGATCGAATAGGCGTTGATACCGGGGTCGCACACGCCGAAACCGCCGGGCTCCCAGACCCAGTCCTGGCCCGGATGCCACTTGCGCACGCTTTCGCGCCAATCAATGCGCACCTTGCTGACGCCCTGTTCGAACAGGATCGCCTTGGCGCGATCCACCGCGGCATTGTACTGGCTGTGCCAGGTCTGGAACAGTACGCGGTCGAGCCGTGCGGCATGTGCTATGATGTCGTCCAGCTCCGAAATCGTGGTGGTCGGCGGCTTTTCCATCATCACGTCCTTGCCGGCATCAAGCGCCTCGCGCACCAGCGCATGGCGCACGCCGGGGGGCGTGCAGATCGACACCAGACCAACTTCCGGCATGGACGAATAGAGTTCGGCTGGCGTGCGAAACACCGGCAGGTCGCCATGCGCCACGCCACGCGAGGAGACGGTCGCGGCCAGCTCGAAATCCTCGGAGGCCTCGATCACCGGTATGTGCTGGTCCACCGCGATCTTGCCCACGCCGATAATGGCGATCTTGCGCTTGGCCATGCCAGAACTCCCCCTGCAGCAAAAACGCGGCTATAGAGCAGGTCTTGCCAGCACCTGCCAAGACCTCAAAGTGATAAAAGTATGATTTTTATGCGGTGGGTGCCGGTGGGGGCGGCTCCCACAGCTCGATGGGATTGCCCTCGGGGTCGTGAATCCGGGCAAACCGCCCGGTTTCGTCACTGTCCCATTCATCCGGCCGTGTTTCGATGGCAATGCCTGCCGCCTTGAGTTGCGCTATCATCCCGTCCAGATCATCGACGCGCAGATTGATCATCCACTGTTTGTCAGAGGGGAAATAGTCGCTGCTTTGCTGGAAGGGCGAAAAGACGGTGAAGCCCGCCTGCTGGGTCCAGAACTCAGCGATCCCCAGATGGGTCTCGTACCATTGCCCCAGCGCCTTGGTGTCGCGGGACCGAAAGAAGATGCCGCCAATGCCGGTTACACGTGCCATGCCTGCCTCCCTCAATTCGATGACAGCATGGCACGCCAAGGCGACGGTCAAAAGGCAGATTCAACGAATGAGAATGGCGCGGAAGTCATTCACATTGGTTCCGGTCGGGCCGGTGACGAAGAGGTCGCCGATGGCCCCGAAGGCTGTATAGGCATCATTACTGGCCAGCGCCGCCTGCGGGTCGATACCAGCTTCGCGCATGCGCCGCGCTGTCGTGCCGTCGACAAAGGCGCCGGCATTGTCTTCCGAACCGTCAATGCCGTCGGTATCGCCGGCCAATGCCGAAATCCCGTCGACCCCGTCCAGCGCAATGGCGAGCGAAAGCATGAATTCGCCATTGCGGCCGCCGCGCCCCTTGCCGCGCAGCGTCACGGTCGTTTCGCCGCCTGACAGCAACAGCACGGGCTTGGCAAACGGGCGGTCACGTGCCGCAATTTCCCTGCCCAGCGCCGCATGCACCTGCGCGACATCACGCGCTTCACCCTCAATGGAATCGGACAGGATGGCCGCTTGGATACCGGCTTGCCGCGCCATATCGGCGGCAGCCTCCAGCGACAAGGCCGCTGAGGCAATGGTGGCGACGCTGTTGCCGGAAAAGCCTGGGTCGCTTGGTTCAGGCGGCAGATTGTCTTCACTCTCCAGCAGGCGCCGTGCCGCTTCGGGCAGATCGAGACGGTAGAGCGCTGCCAGCCGGCGCGCCTCGGCCCGTCCCCCGGACAGCGGCAGCGTGGGACCGGAGGCCACCAGCGCCGGATCATCGCCCGGCACATCGGACACCACCAGCGTTGCCACCCGCGCCGGCGCTGCGGCTGCGGCGAGGCGCCCGCCCTTGATTGTCGAAAACTGGTTGCGGATCAGGTTCATCACCCCGATCGGCGCTCCCGAAGCCAGCAGCGCCCGATTGATCGCCTGTTCATCTTCGAGGTCCAGGCCCGGTGCGGGGGCGGGCAGCAGGGAAGAGCCACCGCCCGAAATCAGGGCCACTACCAGATCATTTGCAGTCAGCCCGGAAACCAGTTCAAGCAGTCTGCGCGCTGCCATCTGCCCGGCGTGATCGGGAACCGGATGGGCAGCCTCAACAATCTCGATGCGTTCACAGGCCTCTGCATAGCCATAGCGCGTGACCACCAGGCCGGAGATGTCGCCGGACCAGGCCGACTCGAATGCTTTTGCCATCTGCGCCGAAGCCTTGCCGGCCCCGACCACCACGGTGCGGCCCTTGGGTGGCGCTGGCAAATGCCGTTCGACCGCCAAGGCCGGCTGCGCCTGTGCAACGGCTTGGCGAAACAGGCGTTCGAGCAGGGAGCGGTCCATGGGATTGCTGTCTTCTGGGTTGCCGGATGGCACCTTGTCGCCACCGGAAACGCGTTTGTCCAGTCCCGCGACTTGTCAAACGCCCGCCATATAGGTCCATTAGCTCCGCGTTCAGGAGGTCCCATGTCGCAGAGATTCGCAATTTACTACGCCCCCGCGGTGACCGACCTTCTCTGGGAGCGCGCTGCGCTCTGGCTTGGCCGCGACCCTGCCTCCGGGGTGTCCTATGATGGCGCCGTTGCCGGAATGGAGCGGACCCGCCTGCTCAATCTCACCCAGTCTGCCGGCCGCTATGGTTTCCACGCTACGCTCAAGCCGCCAATGGCGCTTGCGTCGGGGCGGAGTGAAGAGAGCCTGCGCGCCGCGATGAAGGAAGCGGCAGGCGAGTTGCCGACCGTGCCCCTGGGTAAGCTGCGGATCGCTTCGCTCGACGGCTTTCTGGCCTTGATGCCTGAAGAGGCGAACAATACGCAACTGCAGGATTTCGCTGCCACCGTGGTGGAGCGTTTCGACCCTTTCCGGGCGCCGCTCAAGCCGCGTGACCGCGCCGAACGGGCGGCCCGGGGCCTGACGCCACGCCAGGAAGAACTGCTGGACGCCTATGGCTATCCCTATGTCTTTGATCAGTTCCGTTTCCACATGACCCTGACCGACCGCCTTTCACCGGCTGAGCACGATGAAGTGTTGCAGGCCGCGCAAACCTGGTTCGGGCCGATTCTCAACGATCCGGTCACGCTCGATCGGCTGACCCTGTTCCATGAGAAAGAGAACAAGTTGCCCTTCGACCGCATCGCCGATTTTCCTTTGCGAGGCTGAGGCCAGTGTCCGAAACGGTCTTTTCCAATGCGCAGATTGTCCTGCCCGACGAAGTAATCCGGGGTTGCCTGGTGGTGCGCGATGGCAGGATTGCCGAGATCGACGCCGGGTCCAGTCGTGTGGGCGACGATATCGAGGGCGACTTTCTCATTCCCGGACTGGTCGAATTGCACACCGACCATCTGGAGAACCATTATCGGCCGCGCCCGGGCGTCTTCTGGGATCCGCTGGCCGCGCTCCATGCCCATGATGCACAGATCGCCGGCTCGGGTATCACCACTGTATTTGACGCTGTGCGTATCGGCTCGGATATAGACCTGCCTGACATGCTTTCGCATGCCCGGCATCTGGTTGATGCCGTCAGGGCCGGTGGCGCCGGCGGCTGGCTAAGGGCCGAGCATTTCATTCATCTGCGCTGCGAATTGCCCAGCCACGATGTGGTCGATCACTTCGACGCGCTGGCAAACCATCCGACGACGCGGCTTGCCTCGGTCATGGACCACACGCCGGGCCAGCGCCAATTCCGTTCGCTTGATGCCTATAAGCGTTTCTATGCCAAGCAGATGGGCCGTAGCCCCGAGGAATTGCAATCTTACCTTGATGCGCGCCTGGCCGAACACAAGCGTTATTCTGCCCCCAATCGGCAGGCGATCGTGTCACGTGCACGCGCCATGGGGATTGCCCTGGCCAGCCATGACGATGCGACCCTGGCCCATGTTGAGGAGGCCGAGGCGGACGGGGTGGCCATCGCCGAATTCCCTACCACGCTCGAAGCGGCGTCCGCCGCGCATGAAGCGGGGCTGGCGATTTTGATGGGCGCCCCCAATGTGGTACGCGGCAAATCCCATTCGGGCAATATTTCGGCCACCGATCTGGTAGAAGCAGGCCTGCTGGACATTCTCAGCTCCGACTATGTACCCTTTGCCCTGTTGCAGGCCGTCTTCCTGCTGCCGCAGCGCATTGAAGGTCTTGCCTTGCCGGCCGCACTAGCGACTGTAACGGTCAATCCGGCGCGCGCGGCCGGGCTCGATGATCGGGGAGAAATCATGACGGGCAAGCGGGCCGATCTGGTGCGGGTTGCAGCGCAGGCGCCTCTGCCCGTGGTGCGGGGCGTCTGGCGTGAAGGACTGCGTGTGAGTTGAGCGAACGTCCTCCTGGAGTGCTGGTGCTGGTTATCGGTCCTTCCGGGGTCGGCAAGGACACGCTGATCGGCGGCGCCCGCCAAGCGCTTGACGGCGACAAGCGCTTCAGCTTCGTGCGACGGCTGGTGACCAGGCCCGCCGATATTGATCTAGAGGACCATATCAGCCTTGAGCGCGATGACTTCGTCCGGGCCAGGAAAGCCGGCCGGTTCGCCCTGACCTGGCAGGCCCACGGGCTGGACTATGCTCTGCCCATTGGTGTCGATACCGATCTGGCGCTGGGCCGCGTGGTCATTGCCAATATCTCGCGCCATGCGGTGCCCGAGGCGATTGCCAAATATCCGCTTTGCCGGGTCATCCAGATTTCCGCTGAGATTTCCCTTCGCGCCGCGCGCCTGTCCAAGCGGGGGCGCGAAAACCGCGACCAGATCGTCGCGCGCCTTGCACGCGAAGGGGCAGCTCTGCCCGCCGATGTCGAGCCTGTGGTGATCGATAATTCGAGTTCTGTCGGCATCGGTGTCACTGCTTTTGTCATGGCGCTGCGCCGCATTGCAGAGGATTGAACCGTTTAGGGACCTTATGCGTTGAGCCAAGTCTATTCAAGCGTCAGGAGATACCCTTGTCCCGCAACAGCCTCTACGGCGTGATCGCCATTCTGGTTATCGCATTGGTCGCCTTTGGCATCTATACCTATCAGCAGCAACAGGCCCAGCCGGGCATAGAGGTGCGGGTTGATGAGCAGGGGATTTCGATTGATGGGAATGGCTAGGGATAGCGCAGAACTGCGGCATCAGGCAATCATCACGGCCCTGGCATCCGAACTGGAACGACAGGCAGCTTCCGGCGCTTCACGGGTAGATGTCGATGCGCTGGCCTCGGCGGTAGAGGCCGCCCTCGATCCGGAATTACCAATGGCAGAAGGGCGTCGGCCTTCGGAGTTGAACGCAACCAATGACGATTGAGGGCTAAGCTTTCGGTCCGGAAACGAAAAAGCCGGTGGTCGTGCCACCGGCTTTGTTATGCGGCCTCGCCGTCCGCTACGGCGCGACTGATCGCCAGATGGGCGGTCTCGACAGAGGGGAAGTGCCTGCCGTCCATGGCAAAGGCCGGCAACTTGACCGCCACGAACCTGTAGCCTTCAGCATCCGGTACAACCACGCCCTGCGGTTCTCCGGCAACTTCAATCACAATGGGCCTGAGCTTTTCGGCCCTGTTCAGATTATTTTCCTGCATGGGTGGAAACTCCACTTGCGCGTCCGTCCAACACGGATTCCTTCATTTTGAAGGTGATCCGGGGACTGGCAGCGCGGGGTCTATCGGTTTTGTGAGACGAGGATGTGACGGATCAGATCACATTCGTTTTGCGCGACAGGACCCTTGCCAGCGTTTGGAAATTCGCATGCAGGTTACTACGGTCGAACACATGGCATGGATCGTGAAGGTCTTCGATGTCGTCATCGTCATTCCTCTCCTTGCGGGTGTTGGACGCTTGATTGGCACGCCATTGCGGCGGCGCAATGGCAAAATAGGGAACGCGGTCGGGTTTTGCCAGTGCACCTTTATGCGTATTTGCCGATAATCGCGCAAAACCCTGCCCGAAAAGCCTCGACCCATAAAATTCTGATAACAGCGCTCATATTAAAACACAAGTGTATGCGTCTTGCTTCGAACCCCGCAATCTGATGTTCTTTGCCGATTAGGCGTCCCCGCCGGTTTCCGGCGGGTCTGAGGGGAACATTGGTGTCGCAGGAAGAAGTACCGCCCGCCTCGCGCGGCAAGCGGGGCGCAAAGCCATCGGGCAAGCCCACGCTCAAGACCATCGCACAAATGACGGGGTTGGCGGTCACAACCATTTCTCGCGCCCTGAATAATGCACCCGAATTAGCTCAGGAAACGCGTGACCGCGTCCAGAAGATCGCTGCTGAGATCGGCTATATGCCGGATCGGGCGGCCCTGCGCCTCAAGACCGGCCGCACCAATGTCATCTCGCTCATCCTCGAGCCAGACGAACAGATCTATGGCTTCGGCACCAGCCTTGTGACCGGCATTACCGAGGCGCTGCGCAACACCAGCTATCACCTGGTCATAACGCCACTATTCCGCAATGTGGAACCCATTGAGCCGATCCAGCACATCGTGCGTAACCGCATGGCCGATGGCGTGATCTTTTCCAAGGCCGAGGCCTTCGACGAGCGCATCCGCTTCCTGCTCGACAATGACTTTCCGTTTGTCAGTCATGGCCGCAGCCGGTGGCCGGAGGCGCACCCCTTTGCCGATTACGACAATGAGGCCTATGCCTACGGCGCGACGCTGCGCCTGGCCGCGAAAGGCTGCCGCAAGGTCTCGATCATCCTGCCCGAAAGCGCGCTCACCTATACCGAGCATTTGAAAGCCGGCATGGAACGGGCTGCCCGCGAGGCCGGTATCACCTTCGAGTTTGCCGCGGACGTCAATCTGGGCAGCCCGACCGATGCCATCCGCAACTATGTCATCAAGCGCGCCAAGCGGCCCGACGGGCCTGATGGTTATGTCTGCGCTTCGGAAGTTTCGGCCCTGGCGGTAACTGGCGGATTGACAGATGCGGGGCTAGTGGTGGGCAAGACCGCCCATGTCGTGACCAAGCAATCCTCCTCGATGTTCGCCCAGTTCCAGCCGGGAGCTGAAACCGTGCCGGAAGATTTTGTCGCTGCGGGCCGCAATCTGGGTAGCCTGCTGCTTCGCCGTATTGCCGGGGAAACCGAAGGTCTGCAGTTCATGGCTCAGCCGGTTTTTGACTGGCAGGACTGAGGCGAGTCAGGAGCCCTCTAGTTCCTCGCGCAGCATTTCTAGCTCCAGCCACTGTTCCTCAGCCTTCGCCTTTCGGGCGACGGCGGCTTCCAGCGCTTTGGACTTGGCCGCGAAGCCAGCGGGGTCACGGGTGTAGAAATTGGCCTCCGCCAGCGCCGTGTTGAGCGCGTCAATCTCGCTATCGAGTTTCTCGATGTCCTTGGGCAGGGTTTCGAGAGCGTGCTTTTCCTTGAAACTCAGTTTGCGCTTGGGAGCGGCTGCCGAGGTCGCCAGTGATGTCTGGGTCAGGCTGGTCTTGCCCGCGCGATGCGCCTTGAGGGCCGGTTCGCGGGCGGTGACGCCCTCGCCGCGCTGGATCACCATGTCGGAATAGCCGCCGGCATATTCGGTCCAGACCCCTTCCCCCTCGGCGATGATCACCGAAGTGGCAACGCGGTCTAGGAAGTCGCGGTCATGGCTGACCACGATGACCGTTCCGGCATAGTCCGAAACCATTTCCTCGAGCAGGTCGAGGGTTTCGAGGTCGAGATCGTTGGTCGGCTCGTCCAACACCAGGAAATTGGAGGGCAAGGCCAGCGCCCGGGCCAGCGCCACGCGGGCGCGCTCGCCACCCGACAGTTTGCCGATCGGGGTGTTGGCCTGCTCGGGGCCGAACAGGAAGTCCTTCATGTAGCCAACGACATGCTTGGGCTGGCCGTTGATCTGCAAGGTATCCGAGCCACCCCCGGTCAGCGCTTCCTTGAGGCGCGTTTCGGGATGCAACTTCGCGCGACCCTGATCGAGCATCGCCAGTTCTAGCGCCGAGCCCAGTTTGATCTTGCCGCTGTCCGGCTTGTCGAGGCCGGTCAGCATCTTGATCAGCGTGGTCTTGCCGGCACCATTGGGGCCGACAATACCAATCCGGTCGCCGCGCAGAACGCGCGTCGAAAAATCCCCGACGATGACGCGCGGCCCGTAGGACTTGGAAATATTCTCCGCCTCGACCACCAGCGCGCCCGAGGTGCGTCCCTCGCTCACCTGCATGTTGACCGAACCTGTCACGCGTCTTTGCTCGCGCCGGTCCTGCCGCAAACCGGCCAGCCTTTCGAGCCGGCCGACATTGCGCTTGCGCCGCGCGGTGACGCCATAGCGCAGCCAATGCTCCTCGCGCACGATCTGGCGGTCGAGCTTGTGGCGGTCGCGTTCCTCTTCTTCCAGCACTTGGTCGCGCCAGCCCTCGAAATGAGAAAACCCCTTGTCGAGGCGGCGCGTCACGCCTCGGTCCAGCCAGACGGTGGCGCGCGTCAAGTCGCTGAGGAAGCGCCGGTCGTGGCTGATCAGCACCAGGGCCGAACGCAGCGAATCCAGCTCGGCCTGCAGCCACTCGATAGCGGGAAGGTCGAGATGGTTGGTCGGCTCGTCGAGCAGCAGAACATCGGGCTTGGGCGCCAGCACGCGGGCCAGCGCCGCGCGGCGGCCTTCCCCGCCCGACAGCTTTTTGGGGTCTTCCGCGCCGGTGAGTCCCAGCGAGCTCAATAGGTACTGCGCGCGATATTCGTCATCGCCTGGCCCGAGGCCCGCCTCGACATAGGCCAGCGTCGTTGCATAGGCCGAAAGGTCCGGTTCCTGCGGCAGGTAGCGCAGCGTGGCACTGGGCTCGACGAAGCGTGCGCCCTTGTCAGGGGTAACCTCACCCGACGCGATCTTGAGCAGCGTCGACTTGCCAGACCCATTGCGACCGACCAGTGCGATGCGTTGGCCGGGTGAAACGATCAGCTCTGCCGCTTCAAGCAGCCGCGTGCCGCCAAAGGTGAGCTGGATATTCTGTAGAGAAAGTAGGGGAGGCTGGGCCATGTTGTGTCCGGAAGCATTCGGCCCCGGATAGAGCACAGGGGCGGACGCAGATCAATCAAGGGAAGGCAAAGAGGCCGGCCAGGACGTTGAGGATCCTAGCCGGCCCGGGGAGACGGTAGCAGCAAGCCCCGTCATGTTCTGGCGCTCAGACCCACAGGCCCCAAGGGGTCACAGCGCCATGGACGCAATCAACCATGCTAAAACATGATTGTCAAACTCATATTTGAGTTTTGTTATCAGATTTTCGGTCAGGCCGCGTTGACGGCCTCGTCTGCCGTCAGACCGAGCCTTTCGCGGATCGAGCGCTTCTTGCTGGCCAGATCAGCAATGGTGTGCCGGTTCAGCACCTCGAAAAACGCGCCCAGCGCTTCGCGCAGCGCCCCATTGAGATCGCATTCGCCGATCAAGGGGCAGTCCGAGCCGTCCTCGAAGCATTCCGCCAGCGCGAAATTCTCTTCGGTCAGCCGGATGGTTTCAAGCAGGGTAATATCCTGGGCGGGCTTGCCCAGCTTGATGCCGCCATGCCGCCCGCGCACGGTTTGCAGCAGCCCGTTTTCCACCAGCGGCTTGATCAGCTTGAATAGAAACAATTCCGAAATGCCATACGCGCGCGCGATTTCGGCCACCCGGCTCAAACCCGGCTCGTTGACAGCGCAATAGACCAGCGTACGGATGGCATAGTTGGATTGGCGGGTCAGTCTCACTGGAAGCCTTTCTGCTGCGTCGCGCGAGCACTTTTGGGCTGATGGCCCTCATGAACGTTGCCGCTAGCTTATAACCATTCTAAAAAATGTCAATTTATCCTGAAGCGCAGGATCATGTTTTTTGTGATCGCGTGCGGCACTGGACAGCCGTTTATCTTCCTCCTATGAATTTAATGGGGCGAGGAGGTTTGGAGTGGATAAAACAGTCACCCGAGCCATGTTAGGGGAAAGCGTCGCCGACGCGACGGGCCTGTCGCGTCACGATGCTGTCCAGATCGGCGAACGCATGTTCGAGTTGATCGGTGATGCCCTAAAACGTGGCGAGTCAGTCAAGCTAAGTGGGTTTGGAACGCTGGATGTGCGTTCCCGCGCCGAGCGGATTGGTCGCAATCCCCGCACTGGCGAGGAGCACCGCATTGCGCCGCATCATACGGTCGTACTGATCCCCAGCGCCCGGCTGCGTGATGCGCTGGAACCGGCACGGGCCGCAACCAAGGTTCAAAAGTAGCGCCTGTAGAGCGGCAATTCTGCAGCGCCAATGGCAGGAGACAGCTTGCCATGCTGGCCATTGACAACGCGGGGCTGCTTGAAGCCGCGTGTCGCGAACCGGCCCATTTCGACTTGCAGGCGCTCCGCCAACTTGGCCCCAATCCCAGCGCCCAGCTCGGTATCAAGGACCACCAGCGGCTGCTCAAGGATCATGCTGGCATTGTGGACCACCTGCGCCAAGGCTTGTGCCGCCTCCCCAACCCATGCCTCGACATGGGGCGCCATTGCGACTAGGTCCCAGTTCGCCACCGGCCCTTCAGCCTCTGTAAAGCCCGCGGCGGCGAGCCGGGCGCGCAGGGCGAAGAGCGAGGCGACCTGGTGCGCCAATTGCGGCGCTCTGCCGTTCACGTGGACGAGTCCAGAGCCCAGATCGACGGCGTGGCCGGTCGCGCCTTCCCACAGCATCCCATCGCTCACCATGCCGGCCAGCAGCAATTGCGAAACCATCAGAAAGACGACATTGGCCGGTCGCGGCGGCGCTAGCGCAATCAGTTCGGCCCAGCATCCGGCATTGCCGTCATTGATCTGGGTGATCTCAAGTCCGCTGCGCCCCGCTAGCTCGGCGACAGGGTCGATCTCGCGCCACCGCTTCACCTGCTCGGGCGGCGCATTGAAAAGGTCCAGATCAGTGGTCAGCGAACCGGGTATGGCCAGGCCGATATCGAGCAGCCGCGACCGATGGTGCTGCGGCAAGGTACGGCGGAACGTCTCGACAACGCTGCCGATACGGTCGAACAGCGAGGTGGCGTCGGGATAGGCGTGGTCTTCATGGTGGTGCTGCAGGATGTCGGCATGCATATTGATCAGCACGACATCAAGATGCCGCCAGCCGATCTCCACGCCGATTGCAAAGCCCCCATTCTCATGCAGAAGAATCGGTGTGGCGGGTTGTCCGCGCCTACCCCGCAAAACCGGCCCACGTACAATCAGTCCCTCCCGCTCAAGATCGATCAGAATGGCGGATACCGTCTGCGGCGCCAGGCCTGATAAGCGCGAGATCTCGGCATTCGAGGCGCCCGAATTAAAGGCGACGACCGTGAGCACGGTCTTTTCATTGGCACGCCGCACGCCCGTGTGGCGAACGCCGCGCCGGCCGGCAACAAACACGTCGCGCGTCGGCTCCAAATCTGAAGACATCTTGACAGGACTCCTGCCGGGACAAGACGAGCCTGCGGCCAATAGATAGTGTATTCTGGTTCAGGACCGGCCCGGCTGAGTATCGCTCCGCAGCTTTGCGACAACTTCACCTCGCAATGCCAGTAATCGCGATCTGTCGTCAAGTCTGAGGCGCTGTTCAATTTTTTAGGGCTCAATCTGTAGCGCTTTTGCTGTTTTGCGCCGTGCGGCCCATTTGCCGTTCACCGCCCGCTATCGTTCAGCAGTTTTTCTGCTTCTGCGCTTAGCTTGAGGCGCACCCCGCGCGCCAAGCTCTCGACCTGTTCGACCGAGGTGGCTGAGGCAATCGGTGCGCTCACACCGGGTTGAGCCACCAGCCAGGCCAGGGCCACCTCGGCAGGCGTTGCGTCCGTTTCGGCGGCAACCTGATCGAGCGCGCCCAGAATGCTCAGGCCCTTGGCGTTGAGGTATTGTCCGGCCCCGCTGCCTCGCGCCGACTGTCCCAGATCATCCTGACTGCGATACTTGCCTGTCAGAAAGCCCGAGGCGAGACTGTAATAGACAATCGAGCCGACCTCGTTCTCGATGAGATAGGGGCGGAGCGCATCGAATTCGGCGCGGTCGTAGAGATTGTAGCGCGGCTGGGTCACCTCGTAACGTTGCAGCGATTTGACGATCGCGGTCTGTTGCGCTTCCCGCATCATGTCGGCGCTGTAGTTCGAGGCGCCAATGACCCGCACCTTGCCCGCCCGGATCAAGGTGTCATAGGTCTCCAGCGTCTCCTCGTGGCTGGAGTCGGCGTCAGGCCAGTGGCTGAAATAGAGATCGACATTGTCGGTCTGCAGCCTTTTGAGAGACGCTTCGATGCCTGCCTTGATCGCGTCGGGCTTCAGCCCGCCCTGCTTCCTGCCCGAATTGACCTTGGTGAAAATATGCACCTTGTCCCGATTGCCCCGTGCCTTCAGCCACTTCCCGATGATCGTCTCGCTCATGCCAGGCGGGTTGCCCGGCACCCAGTTGGGGTAACCTTCGGCGGTGTCAATCGCGGAAAACCCTGAGCCGACATAGGCATCGAGAACGTCGAAGCCCCGTGCTTCATCGACCGTCCAGCCAAACACATTACCACCCAGCACCAAGGGTTCGATCACCAGTTCGCTGCGGCCAAGGGGGCGACGATTCATTGTGCTTCTCCATTGTTCTCTGGTGGGTCAACGTCTGCCGACCCGAATTGTTCGGCTGTTGGCACGCGTGGCGCACACCAATGCAAGGCCTCTACGATCGATCGGAAGGATCCGGACAGGTCGATAAAGGCGAACGCCCCATCCATATCGGCTTTGTGGCGCAGATAAACAAACGTGCCTTGACGCAATCCATCCAAAAGCCAGCCATCCAGGTCATCCATACGCGCGCCATAGGGCGAGGAGCCGGCAATGGCATCAAGCTGCCTTGTTTCCCGATCCAGAGTCATTTCCCAAGTGCCGCGGTCACCTGAGGGGCGGCTCGTATGGACATGCACGCCGACCGCGTAGTCATCCTCGCAGCGGACGACAAGGCAGGCAAAATTATCCGCATTGCTCTCGCGCGCACAGCCCATGCTGGCCCGGTCGCCTTCTCCGGGCAAGGGGGAATGGTGCCAGCCGGGCTGTTGTCCGGCGGCCGGGCTCACGCAGAACAGAGCCAGGCCAATCAACGCTGCGGTTCGATGAGGTCCCATTTGTTCCCGTAAAGATCAACAAAGACGGCGACCGTGCCATAGGCCTCGCGCCGTGGCTCTTCGAGAAAACGCACACCATTGGCCTGCATGCGGGCGTGGTCGCGGTCAAAATCGTCGGTTTGCAGAAACAGCATGACCCGTCCCCCGGTCTGCTTGCCGATTACCGCCTCCTGGTCTGGACCATCGGCCTTTGCCAGCAACAGGCGCGCACCGTCTCCGCCCGGTGGCGCCAACACCACCCAGCGCTTGCCAGGTGCCAGCGGCGTATCTTCGAGCAGCGTGAAACCGACCGTATCGCGGTAGAATGCAATGGCCTCCTCGTAGTCGGCGACGACCAGGGCGATGGTGGCGATGGACTGTATCATGCACGCAGATGAGGCCGCGCCGGGGCAGGGGTCAAGAGCCTGCAGAGCCAGCCGAACGGATCAGTCAGGAACCGTCCATTTCTGTGGATTGCCAATTTACCGGCGATAGCATTGACCAAACGGTCAACGATTCCCGTTGCGCTCCTGTTAAATCTACGCTTTGGTGTCGCCCAAGCCACCTTTGGGCAACCATTGAGATGGCGTTTTCAAGGAACGGGAGACTATTCATGCACACTTCACTGACCCGCATCGCGGCGGTCCTGATCGCCTCGACGATGCTCGCCGGTGTTGCCCAGGCCGAGACGGTCCGCTGGGCGCGTTCGTCCGATTCGCTCACGCTGGATCCGCATTCGCAGAACCAGGGCGTCACGCATACTTTCGCCCATCACATCTATGAAACCCTGATGTGGCGCGATACCGAAGGCACGCTGATCCCGCGCCTGGCAACCGAATGGTATGTCAAGGACGGTGATCCGACCGTCTGGGTGTTCAAGCTGCGCGAAGGCGTCAAGTTCCACGACGGCGCTGACTTCACCGCCGAGGACGTGGTGTTTTCGCTCGACCGCGCCCGCTCGGAAGGCTCCAATCTCAAGCAGCTTCATGCCGAAGTGGCAGAAGTGCGCGCCGTGGACGACTACACCGTCGAGGTGCAGATGGTCGGCCCGAGCCCGCTTTACCCGAACAACGTCACCAACACCTTCATCATGGACAAGACCTGGTCCGAAACCAACAACGTCCAGGAAGTCCAGGATTTTGCCGCCGGCGAATCCAACTATGCCGTTCTCAACACTAACGGCACCGGCCCCTATATGCTGACCTCGCGCGAGGTCGACGTGCGCTCCGTGCTCTCCGTCTTCGACGGCTGGTGGGGCGAGGCGCCTGAGGTAACCGAGATCGTCTATTTGCCGATCGCCGACAATGCCACCCGCATTGCTGCCCTTCTTTCGGGCGACGTCGATATCGTTCAGGACGTCCCGGTTCAGGATATTGAGCGCCTGCAGAATTCGCCCGGCTTCAAGGTCGAAACCGGTCCGGAAAACCGCGTGATCTATTTCGGCTATCGCTTCGGTGACGAGCCGCTGCGCTCCTCCAACATCACCGACAGCAACCCGTTCGACAATCCGCTGGTGCGCGAAGCCATGGAACTGGCGCTTGATCGCGATGCCATCCAGCAGGTGGTGATGCGCGGCAACTCCATCCCGACCGGCGTGGCAACCCCGCCCTTCGTCAATGGCTGGACCGAGGAACTCGACCAGTATCCCGCTCCCGATGTGGAACGCGCCAAGGAACTGCTGGCTGAAGCCGGCTACCCCGATGGGTTCTCTGTGACCCTGGACACACCGAACAACCGCTACGTCAATGACGAAGCCATCTCCACAGCCTATGTCGGTATGTTGGGTCAGATCGGTATCGATGTGACGCTGGCCTCGCGCCCGATTGCTGAGCACAGCCCGATCATCCTGGGCGATGAGACCGACTTCTACCTGCTTGGCTGGGGCGTTCCGACCTTCGACAGCGCCTATATCTTCAACGATCTGGTGCACACCAAGAACGAAACGCACGGCACATATAATGTCGGCGGCTACTCGAACCCGGAACTGGATGAGAAGATCATCTCGCTGGGCACCGAAACCGACCTCGAAGCACGCAATGCGACCATTGCGGAGATCTGGGAAGTGGTGAAGGCCGACCGCGTGCTCCTGCCGGTGCATAACCAGACGCTGGCCTATGCCATGCGCGAGGATATCACCCTGCCGGTGCACCCGGAAAACCAGCCCAACATGACCACTGTCGTGTTCGCCGAGTAAGCGTCCTGCAATCCTGAACCGCCGCGCGGAGTCGAACCCCGCGCGGCGGTTCTCAGTTATGGGGGGCCCAGTATGCTGGCCTTCATTGCGCGACGGCTGTTTCAGTCCGTTATCGTCATGCTTGCGGTGGCTTTCATCGCCTTCATGGTCTTCCGTTATGTTGGCGATCCGGTCAGCTCCATGCTGGGCCAGGATTCGACGCTGGCCGACCATGCGGCGCTGCGCGAGCGCCTGGGGCTCAACGAGCCCTTCTACATCCAGTTCTTCAGCTTTGTCGGCAATGCTCTGCAGGGCCAGTTCGGCATCTCCTATCGGCTGCAGCAGCCGGTGAGCCAGCTCATCATGGAGCGCCTGCCGGCCACCATCGAACTGGCCTTCGCCTCGGCCAGCATCGCCCTGGTGCTCGGCGTTGTTCTGGGTATCTACACTGCCCTCCGGCCCCGCGCCTTTTCCACGGGCGTCATCATGACCGCCTCGCTGATCGGGGTGTCATTACCCACCTTCCTGATCGGCATTGGCCTGATCTATGTCTTTGCGGTCGAACTCAAGGTCCTGCCTTCCTTCGGGCGCGGCGAGGTGGTGGATCTGGGCTGGTGGCGCACCGGTTTCCTCACCGAATCCGGGTTGCGCTCGATCATCCTTCCGGCCATTACCCTCTCGCTGTTCCAGCTAACGCTGATCATGCGGCTGGTGCGCGCCGAAATGCTCGAGGTGCTGCGCACGGACTATATCCGCTTTGCCAAGGCCCGTGGCTTGAGCCAGCGGGCGATCAATTTCGGCCATGCCCTCAAGAACACCATGGTCCCGGTCATCACCATCACCGGCCTGCAACTGGGTTCGGTCATCGCCTTTGCCATCATCACCGAAACTGTCTTCCAGTGGCCTGGCGTGGGCTCGCTCTTCGTCAACTCCGTTGCCGTCGTCGACGTCCCGGTCATGGCCGCCTACCTCGTCTTTGTGGCGCTGGTTTTCGTGGTCATCAACCTCATCGTTGATATTCTCTATTTCATCGTCGATCCGCGCCTGCGCGACGGCGCCAAATCCGGGAGGTAGTCGGTGACCGATCTGCCCCATTCCCCCGAGCAGCCCGTCGTGGCGGCCAAGACGTCGCGCTGGCGGACCTTTCTCAAGTCCGACATCGTCTGGTCCTACCGGCATTCGCCGGTCACCATCGTCGCCTCGATCGTAGCGCTGGTGCTGATCCTGATGGCGGTGCTCGCCCCCTGGATTGCCCCCTACAACCCGTTCAATCCGGCCACGTTGAACCTGATGGACGGCTTCACCCCGCCCAATTCGAATTCCTTTGCCGGGCGCTACTTCATTCTGGGCACCGACAATCAGGGCCGCGATGTGCTCTCGACCATCATGTATGGCTCGCGCGTCTCGCTCTTTGTCGGCTTCTCGGCCACGCTGTTCGCCATGGTCATGGGGGTCGGCCTTGGTCTGGTCGCCGGCTATCTGGGTGGTATCTGGGATGCCGTCATCATGCGCGTCGCCGATGTGCAGCTGAGCTTTCCGGCCATCCTGATTGCGTTGCTGATCTTCGGCGTCGCCCGCGGCCTGATTCCGCCCAACCAGCAGGAGGGCGCGGCCATCTGGGTGCTGATCCTGGCCATCGGCCTGGCCAACTGGGCGCAGTTCGCCCGCACCGTGCGCGGCGCCACCATGGTCGAGCGGCAGAAGGATTATGTATCCGCCGCCCGCATCCTGGGGGTGAACCCGTTCATCATCCTGCTGCGCCACGTGCTGCCCAATGTGATGGGCCCGGTGCTGGTCATCGGCACCATCGGGCTGGCGCTGGCCATTATCGAGGAAGCCACGCTCTCCTATCTCGGTGTCGGCGTGCCGCCCACCCAGCCCTCGCTCGGGACGCTGATCCGTATCGGTCAGCAATTCCTGTTCTCCGGCGAATGGTGGATCCTGCTCTTCCCTGCGGTCACCCTTGTTCTGCTCGCCCTGTCGGTCAACCTTCTGGGTGACTGGCTGCGTGACGCCCTCAACCCGAAGTTGCGCTGATGACCGAGCCAGTACTCTCCATCAAGGACCTTGTGGTCGAATTCCCCTTCCGCAACGACGTCTTCCGCGCGGTCAGCGGGGTCAGCTTCGACATCATGCCCGGCGAAGTGGTCGGCGTGGTGGGCGAGTCGGGAGCCGGCAAATCCATGACCGGCTCGGCCGTCATTGGCCTGATCGAGCCGCCCGGCCATATCGCATCCGGCGAAATCCGCCTCAAGGGCGAGCGGATCGACAATCTGCCCGAAGAAGCCAAGGCCAAACTGCGCGGCAGGCGCATCGGCATGGTCTTCCAGGACCCGCTCACCAGCCTCAACCCGCTCTACACCATCGGCGAGCAACTGATCGAAACCATCCGCACGCATCTGCCGCTCAATGAGGCCGAAGCACGCCAGAAGGCGATCGATCTGCTCACCGAAGCCGGCATCCCCAAGGCGGCCGAGCGCATGGAGAGCTATCCGCACCAGTTCTCGGGCGGCATGCGCCAGCGCGTCGTCATCGCACTGGCCATCGCGGCAGAACCGGAACTGATCATTGCCGACGAGCCGACCTCGGCGCTCGACGTGTCGGTGCAAGCCCAGATCATCAAGGTGCTCAAGAAACTCTGCGCCAATCACGGTGCGGCGGTGATGCTGATCACCCACGATATGGGTGTCATTGCCCAGACGGCCGACCGCATGGTGGTGATGCATCAGGGCACGGTGGTCGAAACCGGCACGGTGGGCGACATCATTCGCCGCCCGCAGGAGCCCTATACGATCAAGCTGATCAACTCGATCCCGACCATCCAGCGCCAGGCCGGTGATGTGGCCCCTGAAGCGGCCGCCAATGACGACGGCGCCTATGTGCAGGTCAAGCACCTGGTGCGCGACTTCGAGATCGGCGGCGGTGGCTTCCTCAAGCTCCTGCCCGGCAAGGTCGAGATGTTCCGCGCCGTCAACGATGTCAGTTTCGCCATCGAAAAAGGCAAGACCTTCGGCCTTGTGGGTGAAAGCGGATCGGGCAAATCCACCTGCGCCAAGATGATTGTCGGTCTGCTGCGTCCTTCCTCGGGGCAAATCACGGTCGATGGCCATGATATCTGGGCTGGAGGGGCCGGGCATAAGGAGCGGCGCAAGCGGGTGCAGATGATCTTCCAGGACCCCTATGCCAGCCTCAATCCTCGCTGGCGGGTGGCCGACATCATCGCCGAACCGATGCGGACCCTGGGCCTTGCCCGCAACCGCACCGAGGTCGACCACCGCGTGGCCGAACTGCTGACCCGGGTGCGGCTGGACCCCTCGGTCATGCGCAAGTTCCCGCATGAATTTTCCGGCGGCCAGCGCCAGCGCATCGCCATCGCCCGGGCCCTGTCCAGCCAGCCCGAATTCATTGTCTGCGACGAGCCCACCTCGGCGCTCGACGTTTCGGTGCAGGCCCAGGTGCTCGACCTGATGCAGGAATTGCAGGACGAATTCGGCCTGACCTATCTGCTCATCAGCCACAACCTGGCAGTGGTGCGGCAGATGTCGAGCGCGGTCGGGGTGCTGCATAATGGTGTGCTGGTTGAAAAGGGCCCAACCGACGCCATCTTCGACAATCCGCAGGCCGACTACACCAAAATGCTGCTCGACGCCGTGCCCGATATTTCCCGGGTGGCCTGACGACACTGGCGGCCTCGCTTCGTGCCGACCTCTCCCCTAAGGGGAGAGGTGTGCGTCCGCGGCCACCGCTATTTCAAGCTATACCTCCACCCTTTTCCCTTCCTTCCCCGAGCGGATCAGGGCGTCGATGAGCCGGTGCACGTTGAGCGCCGTGTGACCTGTCGAGACCGGCTGGCGGCCCTGCTGCACGGCATCGGCGAACTCGGCGATCTGGGCCATATGCCAGTCGAATGGGAACGCCATCGGGTCGGCGCCGCCGCCGGACGAACTGGCTTCACCCACGGTCTCAGTCTGCCCGTCAAACCGGTTCAGCGTCAGATTGCCCCCGGTCAGCGTGGCGCTGGCCTTGCTGAAATTGAGCGTCAGGCTTTCGGGCCCACCCGGAAAATTGGCGGTGGTGGCCATCAGCGCGCCAACCGCGCCATTGATAAATTCCATGCCCCCGGCCACGAAATCCTCAGTTTCCATCTGGTGCAGTCCGGTCGTGGCGGACAGGGCCGTCACCGCCTTGACCGGGCCGGTGAGGCTGAGCATGAGGTCGAGCGAATGGATCGCCTGGGTGATCAGCACGCCGCCGCCATCCTGGGCGAATGTGCCGCGACCCGGCTTGTCGTAATATCCTTCTTGCGGGCGCCACCAAGGCACGACCAGATGCACGGCCTGCAAATCGCCCAAAGCGCCGCTCGCCACTTTTTCGGCCAGGGCCTTTGAGGCGGCGCGGAACCGGTGCTGGAAAATAATGCCCAGCGTCACACCGGCCTTGCCGCAGGCGGCAACGATGCGCCCGGCCGCTTCAGTGGAGCGCTCCACTGGCTTTTCCATCAGCACATGCTTGCCTGCCTTGGCGGCGGCAGCCACGATTTCTTCGCGGGCATTGGGCGGGGTGAGCACCAGAATGGCGTCCACCGCCGGGTCGGCCAGCAGGGCCTCGTAGCTCTGGGCCGCGGGGAGGTCATATTCGGCGCAGAACTGGTCAAGCTCGGCCCTGTTGCGTCGCCACACGCCGCGCACGGCGACCTGGTCCTTGAGCGCGTTGAGCGCCAGGGCGTGCGGTTTTGCCGCCATGCCGGCGCCCACCACGCCCAGCCCGAAAATCCTGTGTTCATGCGCCATTCAGCCAGCTCCTCCTATGCCATTGTCGCGCCATGATCGCGGCGCTCAACTCCCCGCCAGGGGATATTCGCGGAGGGACTAGCATGAAAATCGTCGCAATTGTTGCCGCAGTTTTTCTGGCGGCCGGCATGGCGCTGGCCGGCTGGTTTGTCGGTACTTCGCTGGTAGAAAGCCGCCAGCCGCTGCGCGTGGTCACGGTCAAGGGGCTTTCCGAACGCGCCGTCGAGGCCAATCTGGGCTTCTGGCCCATTCGCTTCGTGGCCACCGGCCCGACCCTGCAAGCGGCGCGGGCGAGCCTTGAAGCCTCCGAGGCCTCGGTGCGCGAATTCCTGTCCGAACGCGGCTTTGCCGAAACCGAAATCCAGGTCCAGAACGTGCTCGTTGAAGACCGGGCGGCGGGCTACAACGCCAACGCCATGAACGACGAATACCGCTTCGTGCTGACCGAGGATTTGCTGGTCACCACCGACCGGGTGCAGGATCTGGCCGAGGCGAGCCGTTCGGTCGCCGATCTCTTGCGCCAGGGCGTGGTGTTCTCCTCCGACGCCTATAGCGCCGGGGCCAGCTTCGTGTTCACCGGCATCAACGACCTCAAGGGTGAAATGCTGACCGAAGCCACCCAGCGCGCCAAGGAAACCGCCGAACAGTTCGCCGCCGAATCCGGGGCGCAGGTCGGCGATATCCAGACCGCCAATCAGGGCGTGTTCGAAATCCTGCCCGCCGTTGAGATCCCCAATGACCGGCCGGAAAAGCAGATCGACAAGAAGGTGCGCGTGGTCACCACCATCACCTATTTCCTGGTCGACTGACATTGCCAAGACCCTTTGCCGCCCGACGCGTGCGCCTGCGGTTGTGACGAATAGAGCGTATCCCGAGGCGCGTGCGTCTCAGTAAAACTAAGTAATAGAGACGTCGCCGCCTCGGGATACCGGGTTTCTCCTGCTGTCGTGGCCCCTATTGATCGCTCGTCGCAAGGTGGCCCAACGAGCAGGCGAGCCCTGGAGCGAATCCAGTCTCACCGGCTCCTCCCGCAACTGTTCGCTGCAGTCCGCCCTTTCGCGGGAGAGATGGGTGAAAGGATAAGCGAGGTCTTGGACGCGGGGATAAAAAAGTTGACCGGCCTGGCGATGGCCGCCCTCGTCCTTCGCGGCCTTGCCACGCAAGGCGTCTCAGGATGAGGACCAATGAGGGACCGGCGCGTCAACCCACCAGCTTGTGGTGTCCCTTGAGCAGGAATTTTTCCAACGCGTCGCGGCTCATTGGCCGGGCCAGGGCATAGCCCTGCAGCACTTCGCAGCCCAGGCCGCGCAGGATTTCGGCGTGTTCCATGGTTTCCACGCCCTCGGCGACGATCTCGATATCCATGGATTTTCCGATATCGACAATCGAGGCCACGAGCTGGCGCTGGGCCGGTTCATGCAGGATCGGGTTGATCAGTTGGCGATCGATCTTGAGGCGGCGCGGATGCAGTTTCTGCAGGGAAACGATCGAGGCATAGCCGGTCCCGAAATCATCGATCTCGACATCAATGCCCAACTCCTTGATCTGGTCGATATTCCAGGCGACCACCCCGTCGCTTTCATCAAGATAGATCGACTCGACCAGTTCAAAGGCCACGCGCCCCGGTTGCAGCGGCAGGGCGCGCAGGCTTTCCACCAGCCCTTCGTCATGCAGGCGCCGGAGCGAAACATTGACCGAGACGCGCGGGACGTTGAAGCCTTTTTCGTCCCAGCGGGCCAGATCGGCCAGCGCCTGATCCAGGATCAGCTTGTCGATCTGGGAAACGACATTGAGCTCCTCGGCCACGTCCATGAAATGGTCGGGCGTCTTGATCGTGCCATCGGCATGGTTCCAGCGGGCCAAGGCCTCGACGCCGATCAGCTGCAGCGTCTGGGCGTCGAACTGGGGCTGGTAGAAGGCGAAGAAGGCGTCATTGTCCAGGCCGATGAGAATTTCGTCGGCCACACGCTTGGTGCGAACCACCTCGGCTTGTAGCGCTTCGGTGAAGAACTCATGGCGGTTGCGGCCCAGCGCCTTGGCGCGATAGAGCGCAATATCGGCATTGACCAGCAATTGGTTGACATTGATGTCCGCCGTGCGGGACACCGCCACCCCGATGCTGACCCCGAAGCGCACTTCATGGCCGTCATGCTGGGCGGGGCGCCGCATTTCACGCACGATACGGTCGGCCATCAGATGCAGATGCGCGTCGCTTGGCCCCGCGCTCGAGACGATGACGAATTCGTCCCCGCCGATGCGGGCAACGAAATCGGTCTCGCGGCAATTGGCACGCAGCACCTTGCTGGCATGGATCAGCATGGCGTCGCCCGCTGCATGGCCCAGCGTGTCATTGATCTGCTTGAACCGATCCAGATCGATGTGGAGCAGGGCAATCGAGCCGCAGCCATGGAACCCGTCGGCCGCGTGCTGCTTGAGGATCTCGTCGAGATAGCGCCGGTTCGGCAGGCCGGTCAGGCTGTCATGCAGCGCATTGTGCTCGATGCGGATGCGGGCCGCTTCCAGATCATTGCTGCGCGTCTCGGCCTGCTGCTTGGCGCGCCGCAGATCATCGTTAAGCCTGACATCCTCGGTAACGTCCCAATTGACCCCGATGACCTTGTCCGGCTGACCCGGTTCGCGGTGCAGCGCGCCCACGGAACGCACATAGCGCAGCGTGCCATCGGAATGGAGCACCCGGTAATCGGTTTCATAATAGCCTGAGGCGATCTGGGCCCGGAAGGTCGCTTCGGCCTGCTCGCGATCATCGGGATGAACTGCCTGCCGCCAGTGCTCATGGTGGCGCGGCGCGCCATCGGTGGGCAGGCCGTAGATTTCGTTGTTGCGCTCGTCCCAGGTTTCCGCGTTGGTGGACATGTCCAGCTCCCACACCCCGACCTTGGAGACGGCAAGGGCCAGATTGAGGCGCCGGGTCAGGCGCGCCAGCTCGCTCTCGCGCACGCCCAGTTCATGAATATGCTCATGGCGCTCTCGGATCATGCGGCCGGTCACCACGATGGGGAACAGGATCAGGGCTCCGGCGGCCAGGATCAGGCCACGCAGCGACCAGGTGGAGACAGGGTCAGCGCCCCAGCCCTGCTTGGGCGCGGCCGCGATCTCCCAGCTTCCTGATGGCAGCACGACGCTGGCGGTGACCGGGTCGGCCTCGCTGAGGTCCGGCCCGAAAAAGCGCTTGCCGGTGCGTCCGGTGCCGTCATGCCCAGTAATCGAGATGTCGAGCCCCAGTTCGGGATCGAGCAGGCCACTGTCGGCATAGAGCTTTTGCACATCCACTACGGCGGAGACCAGGCCCCAGAACTGCCGATTGTCCTCAGGACCGGTAAACACCGGGAAGCGGCCGACAAAGCCCTGTCCGCCCTGCACCAGATCAACCGGCCCCGCAATATTGAGGCTGCCGGTTTCCAGCACCTCGCGCACGGCCGGCCATTGCGCCGGCACCTGGCGGTAGTTGAGCCCGATGGCGGCTTCATTGCCGGCCAGAGGATGGGTCATGGTAATGATCAGGTCGGGCGCCGCGGCGACCGAACGCAACTGGCTGCCTTCCTCGAAAATATTGCTGACCAGGGCATCATAGCGCGCCTGGTCCATGTCCGGTTCGGTGGAGATGACCGCGACCAGTCCCTTGATGAGCTGGATATTGCCCGCAATATGGCCTTCGAGCTTGGCGCGGATCACCGAAATCTGGTTGAGCGCATCCGAGCGCAGATTGCTCTCGGCAATCTGCTGGTTCTGCCGGTCGACCAGGATGGCCGCCACCAGCATGGCGGCAAGCGCGAGCAGGACCGGTATGGCCATGGTACGGCGCCAGTCGCCACGATGCTCGGCTTGTCGTTCCTCGTTCATCCCGCTGCCCAAATGCCTGCGACACGTTCTGTGTCAGGAAAAGACCTTAGGCAGGGGATGCTTGACGAGGTGCTTACCGCGCCAGCGAGTTGCTGGCGTGGTAAACCAAGAGCAAACGCGGGCGGATCAGGGCACGATGGTCTTGATGATCGAGGCGTCGAGCGCCTCATAATCATGCAGGCCGATCACGTCATAGAGCTCCTGGCGGGTCTGCATCTGGTCGAGCATGGCCTTGGTGCCGCCATCGCGCAGAATAGTCGCATAGAGTTTTTCCTGCGCCTTGTTGGCGACACGGAGAGAGGAGACCGGCCAAATCACCATGGCGTAGCCCAGGGCTTCGAACTCGGCGGCCGTCTGGTAGGGCGTGCGGCCAAATTCGGTCATATTGGCCAAGAGCTTGACGCCCGGCATCGCCTTGGCGAAATCGCGGAACATGTCGATGCTGGTCAGCGCTTCGGGGAAAATCGCATCGGCGCCGGCCTCGATATAGAGCTTGGCGCGGGCCACGGCGCCGTCCAGCCCTTCGCTGGCCGCCGCATCGGTGCGGGCGATGATCACCATGTCGCGGCGGGCCCTGGCGGCAGCGGCGACCTTGGCGGCCATGTCATGCGCATCGGCCAGCTTCTTGTCATTGAGGTGGCCGCATTTCTTGGGCAGCAACTGGTCTTCCAGATGCACTGCGCCGGCGCCGGCTTCCTCGAAGGTGCGCACCATGTGCATGACATTGAGCGCCTCGCCATAGCCGGTGTCGCCGTCCACCAGAAGCGGCAGCCCGGCGGCGCGGGCGATCTGGCGGATGAAGAAGGCGACTTCGTCGACCGTGATGACGCCCAGATCGGGCAGGCCCATCGAGGCGGTCATGGCGGCGCCGGAGAGATAGAGGCCCTCAAAGCCGGCATTTTTCGCCTGAATGGCGGCATGGCCATTATGCGCGCCGGGCAATTGCAGGATCTGCGGGCGGTTCAGCAAAGCGCGAAAACGGCTGCCGGCGCTGGTCGCGGGCAGGTCGGCGGAAACGAGATAGGGCATGGGCCTTAAGCCTCCTTGCGATCCTTGAGCGGCACGAAGGCTAGGTCTTCGGGCCCGGTGTAATTGGCCGATGGGCGGATGATCTTGCCATCCTGGCGCTGCTCGATCACATGCGCCGACCAGCCCGCGGTGCGGGCGATGACAAAGAGCGGGGTGAACATGGCGGTGGGCACGCCCATCAGATTGTAGGAGACGGCGCTGAACCAATCCAGGTTCGGAAACATCTTCTTGGCGTCCATCATCACGCTTTCGATGCGCTCGGCAATTGCATATTGGCGGCCTGCCCCTGCCTTGTCGGCAAGGCTCCTGGCGACGCGCTTGATGACCACATTGCGCGGATCGGAGACGGTATAGACCGGGTGGCCGAAGCCGATGATGACTTCCTTCTTCTCCACCCGCGCACGGATATCGGCCTCTGCCTCGTCGGGCGAGGCATAGCGCTCCTGGATCTGGAAGGCCACTTCATTGGCGCCGCCATGCTTGGGGCCGCGCAGGGCGCCGATGGCGCCGGCAATGGCCGAATACATGTCCGAGCCCGTGCCGGCGATGACGCGGGCCGCGAAGGTCGAGGCGTTGAACTCATGCTCGGCATAAAGGATGAGCGAGGTGTGCATGGCGCGCACCCAGTCCGCGTCCGGTGTCTTGCCATGCAGCACGGTCAGGAAATGCCCGCCGATGGAGTCATCATCGGTTTCGACTTCGATGCGGCGGCCATTATGGGCGAAATGGTACCAGTAGAGCAGCATGGACCCGAGCGAGGCCATCAGCCGGTCGGCAATGGCGCGGGCGTCGGGCGCGTTGTGGTCGTGGCTCTCGGGCAGGGTGCAGCCCAGTACCGAAACGCCGGTGCGCATCACATCCATCGGATGGGCGGCGGCGGGCAGCGCCTCGAGCGCAGCGCGCACCGCCTGGGGCAGGCCGCGCAAGGATTTGAGCCGCGCCTTATAGGCGATCAACTGTGCCTGCGTGGGCAGGGTGCCATGAACGAGCAGGTGGGCGACCTCCTCGAACTCGCTGGTTTCGGCCAGGTCGAGAATGTCATAGCCGCGATAATGCAGATCATTGCCGGTGCGCCCCACGGTGCAGAGCGCCGTATTGCCGGCGGTGACGCCCGACAGGGCCACGGATTTCTTGGGCTTAAAGCCTGGTGCGTCGGTCATTTTCGCCTCCTTTAGAAGATCCCTGCGGGGGCTTCCGGGCCAAGCTGGTCCGGCGTCACCACGAAATTGAGCGCCTTGACCTCTGCGGCACTGAGGGTGGGCAGGCGTTCGACCAGATCGAGGAACCGGTCCTGTTCTTGCCTTGAGACAATGCCCTCGCAAAGGGTGCGGAACTTTTCGATGTAGTTGGCGCGCCTGAACGGGCGGGCGCCATTGGGATGGGCATCGGCCACGCCCAGCTCGTCGGAAATCACCGAGCCATCGTCCATGGTGACGATCACCTGGCCGCCATAGGCCATGTCCTCGCCCTTGGCGTGGTAGCGCTGGGTCCAGATCGGGTCTTCCTCGGTGGTGATCTTGTGCCAGAGCGCAACGGTTTCGGGGCGCTGGGCGCGCTCGGGGGCATAGCTCTTGACGTGGTGCCAGCCACCATCTTCCAGGGCCACCGCGAAGATATACATGATCGAGTGATCCAGCGTCTCGCGGCTGGCCTTGGGGTCCATCTTCTGCGGGTCATTGGCGCCGGTGCCGATTACATAATGGGTGTGATGGCTGGTCTTGATCAGGATCGACTTGATCTTGGAGAGGTCGCCGATCTTTGGGCCCATGCGGCGGGCCAGGTCGATCAGCGCCTGGCTCTGATATTCGGCCGAATATTCCTTGGTATAGGTATCGAGAATGGCGCGCTTGGGCTCACCCTGTTCCGGCAGGGGCACATGGTAGAGTGCCTTGGGACCGGACAGCAGCCAGGCGATGAAGCCGTCCTCGCCCTCATAGGCCGGCGAGGGCGCGCCTTCCCCGCGCATGGCACGGTCGACCGCCTCGATGGCCATCTTGCCGGCAAAGGCCGGTGCATAGGCCTTCCAGGTCGAAATCTCGCCCTTGCGGGACTGGCGCGTGGTGGTCGTGGTGTGCAGTGCCTGCTGGATCGCCTGATAGGTGATTTCGGTGGAGAGACCGAGCAGGGCACCAATGCCACCGGCCGCCGAGGGGCCGAGATGGGCGATATGGTCGATCTTGTGTTCGTGCAGGCAAATGCCTTTCACCAGATCGACCTGGATTTCATAGCCGGCGGCCAGGCCCCGCACGAGAGCTGCGCCATCGAGACCCTTGGTCTGCGCCACAGCCAGGATCGGCGGAATATTGTCGCCCGGATGGCTGTAATCGGCGGCCAGGAACGTGTCGTGGAAATCCAGCTCGCGCACCGCCACGCCATTGGCCCAGGCGGCCCATTCCGGCGACACCAGCGTATCATTGGCAAGGCCGAAGATCGGGGCGCCACGATCCGATTTGTGACCCAGTGCCTGTGCACGGGCCGAGCGGATCGGGCCGCGGGCGATGGAGGCGGCGGCAACGGCAGCATTGTCAATGATGCGGTTGCCGATCATCTCGACGACATCGTCCTCCACCGGCACCGGATCGGTCGCGACAGCGGCCAGCTTCCAGGCGAGCTGGTTCTCGCGCGGCAGGGGCTCGGCGGACTTGTAGGTGCGCACGTCGTGGATTTTCATGGCTGCTCTCCGTTCGGCAATTTTGCGCCGGACCATATAGGCAGAATGGGTCTGACCCAAGACAGGAAAAGGCAAGCCTGCTACAATCACACAAAGCAAAGTTTGCAATATTGTGGAGTTGTGAAGATTGGCCCCGAAAAAGGTGTTTGCCGGCGCCCGTTTGCGGGCCCTGCGCGCCCAGCATCGCCTGACCCAGGCCGAGCTGGCGACGCGACTCGACATCTCGGCGTCCTATGTCAACCAGCTCGAATCCAACCAGCGGCCGCTGACCGCCTCGGTGATGGTGGCGCTGGCCGAAAGCTTCAATCTCGATCTCTCAAGCCTGACCTCGGATGCTTCGGATCGACTGGTGGTCGATCTGCGCGAAGCACTGGCCGATCCGGTGTTCGGTGATGCCGTGCCCAATTTGCAGGAGCTCAAGACCGTCGCCACCAGCGCGCCGGACATGGCGCGCGCCGTGCTCGCGCTTTATGGCGCCTATCGCAAGACCAATGAAACGCTGGCCGGCATGGATGCGGCGCTGGCGCGCGATCCGCAATCCAATGTGCAGACCGCCTATGAGGAAGTGCGCGACTTCTTCCACTATGCCGACAACTACATCGACCCCCTCGACCGCGCCGCCGAAACCCTGGCCGAGGCGCTGGGCGAGATTGGCCCTGACCGGCTGCGCCGGCTGATCCAGCATTGCGCCGAGATGCACAATATCCGCGTCACCTTGGCGGCCCCGGCGCATGGCGACCGCATGACCGAGTTCGACCGCAATAGCCGCGAGCTCTGGGTCAACGCCCATCTTGAACCGTCCAGCCAGTTCTTCCAGATCGCCACGGTGCTGTGCGGGCTGGAACAGGCGGGCCTGCTTGAGAGCCTCCTGGATGCGGCAGCCTTCCAGGCCCCGGAGGCCCGGCCCATTGCCCGCATGGGGCTGGCCAATTATTTCGCCGGCGCGGTGCAGATGCCCTATCGTGCCTTTCTCGACGCTGCAGCCGAATACCGCTTCGATATCGAGGAACTGGCGCGCGTTTTCGGGGCAAGCCTTGAACAGGTGGCCCATCGCCTCTCGACCATGCAACGGCCGCGCGAGCGCGGCGTGCCGTTCTTTTTCGCGCGGGTCGATGCGGCGGGCACCATTACCAAGCGCCATTCTGCCACCGCCCTCCAATTTGCCCGCTTCGGCGGCGCCTGCCCCTTGTGGAACGTGCATCGCGCCTTTGAGGCGCATGGCCAGATCATAAGGCAATTGGCCGAAACCCCGGACGGCAAGCAATATCTCTGTCTCGCCTGGAGCCACGAAAAGCGGCTGGGCGGCTATCGCGGGGTAACGCGGTGCTATGCCTATGCGCTGGGCTGCGAAATCACCCATGCCGGAAAACTGATCTATGCCGACGATCTGGACCTAGCCAGGGCCCCGTTCGATCCGATCGGCGTTTCCTGCCGCATTTGCGAGCGCCGCAACTGCCCGCAACGCTCGGTGCCGCCCATGGCGGCGGGCATTTCGGTTCCGGTCGATCGACGGAGCGTGGTGCCTTATGAGATTGGGTGAGGACTGTTTGAGCAAGGTCACCCCACCCTCACTCCCTCCCCTTGAGGGGGAGGGAAGCGCAGCCGGGAGCGAAGCAGATCTGGCAATGACCGACTATGGATCGATCCCATAGCCGGCCCGCATCTGGGCGATCTCGTCCAGTGCCGTCTCGAACAGGTTCCAGTCATCGCTATCCGCAATCGGCGCCCAAATCGCCTCCACCTCATCGATCAGCATGGTGCGTGGGGTCTCGCGTGCAAAATAGGGGTGGTCCAGATTGGCGTCGCCGGCCGGGCCATAGGCTTCCATCAGATCCGCCACAGGGCGGAAGGCTTCGCTGGCATAATGATCGGCCGAAGGGCTTTGCGCTGCCCGCGCCGTGCTGAGGGCCCCGCCGCGCCAGTCGAAGAAGAACTGCTCATAGGGCGCCTTGCTGGCCGAGAGGAAGCCGAACAGGGCGGTGACAAAGGCGCCGTCCTGTTCCACCGCGCGCGGTTGCAAGCCGAGCCGCCGCAGGATCTGGCGCGGCAGCTCCTCCCGAAACACCGGCCAGACCGTATTGAGCGCCGGTTCCAGATTTTCGATGGAGGAGAGCGGCAAGAGGCATTCGGCCAGCCGGGTCAGGTTCCAGGCCAGGGTGTCGGGCTGGCGGCCAAAGGCATAAAGCCCGGTCTCGTCGAAATAGGCGGCGGTGAAATCCGGATCATAGGCCGGCAGGAAGCGCCAGGGGCCATAGTCAAAACTCTCGCCGGTGAGGTTGATATTGTCGGTGTTGAGCACGCCATGCACGAAGCCGGCGGCGATCCACTGTGCGCCAAGCCGGGCCACTTGCGCCACCACCGCCTCGAGCAGGGCGACGGCCTTGTCCGGGGCGCCAGCCAGGTCAGGATAGTAATGGGCGATGCAGTGATCGACCAGCCGCGTGAGGTTTTGCGTGTCTTCCAGGTAGGCCAGGCGCTGGAAGGTGCCGATGCGGATATGGCTGTGGCTCAGCCGCGTCAGCACCGCCGAGCGGGTGGGGGAGGGCTCGTCGCCGCGCCAGAGCTGCTCGCCGGTCTCGACCAGGGAGAAGCTCTTGGAGGTATAGACACCCAGCGCTTCGAGCATTTCGCTGGCCAGCACTTCGCGCACCCCGCCCTTGAGCGTCAGCCGCCCGTCACCGCCGCGTGACCAGGGGGTCTTGCCCGTGCCCTTGGTGCCGAAGTCGAGCAGGCGCCGGTCGACCGGATCGATGCATTGGGCAAACAGAAATCCGCGCCCGTCACCCAGTTCGGGATTGTAGGAGCGGAATTGATGGCCGTGATAGCGCAGCGCCAGCGGTTCGGGAAACGAACCGGGCAGGGGCTCGAAGCGGCCGAAATGCTTAAGCCATGCGGCTTCGTCCAGAGCGCCAAGACCGATGCGGCCGGCCCAGCGCTGGTCGCGATGGCGCAACACGGTCTGCGGAAAATCGGCCGGCGCGACGGCATCGAAAAAATCATCGCCCAGCGCGTGATGGGCTTTGGATGGGATAAACTGGGTCATGTCCGGCCAACGCTAGCAGAGCGCGTTTGTTTCGTCGCCCATGCAACCCCGATCTGCGCCGGCCCGTCTGGCGATCCGGACCAAATCGGCCTATAGAAGACAAAATGAACACTGCATCTCTCGCGACCCCCGCCGTCATCCGCCTTGCGCCGTTCGAAGCCGCCATTTTCGACATGGATGGCACCCTGCTCGACACCGAAGCGGTGTTCCGCGACATCGTCTTTGATGTCTGCACCGAGCTGGGTTTTGAAATGACCCATGACGTGCACAGCGCCATGGTGGGGTCGAGCCATGAACGCACCAACCAGCTTCTGGTCGAAGCCTATGGTGTGGCCTTTCCTTATGCCATGTTCGACGAAAAGTGCCGCCTGAGCATGCGTGAGCGCAGCCATGCCGGTGTGCCGGTCAAGCCCGGCGCCAAGGCGTTTATCTCCGAGCTGCGCGCCCGCGGCATCCCCACGGCGGTCGCCACCTCCTCGCGCAATCCCCATGCCGAACATCATTTGAGCGCAGCCGGCCTGCTCGATCTGTTCGAGACCGTGGTGACGCGGGATGACGTGGTCAATCCCAAGCCGCATCCCGAACCCTATCTGATCGCCGCCGAGCGTCTGGGCGTCGATCCGACCCGGTGCCTGGCGCTGGAAGACAGCCATTCCGGCGTGCACGCCGCTCATGCCGCAGGCATGCAGACGGTGATGGTGCCCGACCTGGTTGGCCCCAATGACGCCATCCACGCCCTGGGCATTTCCATCATGGAAAGCCTTGTGCACGTGCACATGGCCGCTTTCGAGCGCGACAGAGCGGCAACACTGCTGAACAAAAATTAACCATTCGCGTAAATCGATAAAGCTTTATCCAATGGGGTAAGGCCGCATTCAGCACGCCGAAAACTACCAAAAATCAGGGGTTTCCCTGAGTTTGCGGGGGCGTTAACTCTGCCTTAAGTCGCTAATGGCTATGGTTAACCAGCCGTAAATTTCGACTTCCATCCCGTGGCCAGCTTGTCTAGTGTGCCGCCCGGGAAGTGCAGGGACCTTGTAGGGGTCCCGGATCTAGAAGGCCTGCCGGAAGTACCGGACGGGCCCAGGGGTAAGGACCGGGCATGCAGTTTGGCTGGCAGCAGAAAATAGCGCGTGCCGTGTCGCCCATGCTGGCGATTGGTGCTGCTGCACTGGTTCTGTTCGTCACCCTCTCGCCTGCCCAGGCCGAGACAGATATTTTCCCCCAGGCGATGCCCGAAGAGATCAGCGCCCTGCGTGAGCAGGCGGCGCTGGGCGCGACCGCCGTGCCGCTGGCGCCGGGCCAGCAGAAGCTGACGCCGGCCCTGCTCGCCAATTACGTCAAGCGCCAGCAGCAATTGCGCTCGGTCGATGTGACGCTGGGCGGACCGCAGCCTGCACTCACCGACGACCTGCTGATGGGCTATATCAGCCGGGGCGCGCTGGGCGGCGGCAATACCGCGCTCTCGGCCATTGCCAGCTTTACCGAACCGCTGCCCCGTTCAGCCCCCTCGGTGTCCGCCGACCTGCTCTCGGACTATGTCCAGAATGGCTATCAGCCGACCGCCAAGCGCGTCGAAAATGCCAATAAGGAACGCGAGTGCCTGGCCCAGGCCATCTATCACGAGGCGCGCGGTGAGACGGTGACCGGCCAGACCGCGGTCGCCAATGTCATCGTCAATCGCGCCCGGTCCGCGAAATTCCCCGGCTCGCTCTGCGGCGTTATTTATCAGAATGCCGACAAGGGCCGTTATCGCTGCCAGTTCACCTTTGCCTGCGATGGCCGCGACGACACGCCGGGCGAGCGCCGCGCCTGGGCGCGCTCGCTGGAGCTGGCCAACAAGGTCTATGCCGAATTCGCCCTGGGCGAGGAGATCGGCGCGGTGCCCGGCTCGACGCTTTATTATCACACCACGGCCGTCTATCCGTCCTGGGCCAATACCTTCGCCCGCGTTGCCGTGGTCGACAGCCACATCTTCTACGCCCCCTGACCGGACTGCATCGGGACGGGCATGAAAAAGGGCGCCAGCGGCGCCCTTTCTGTTTTGGAGCCGCCTATTCGGCGGCCATTTGCAGCCTTGGCCCGGCCTCCGCATTGGCCTCGGGCCCGAACTTCTCGAAGTTCTTGCGGAACAACGCCACCAGCTTGGTGGCCTGGGCGTCATAGGCATCGCCATCGGCCCAGCACTGGCGCGGATCAAGCAGGCGTTCTTCAACGCCCGGCACGCTCATCGGCACCTCGAAACCGAACAGCGGGTCGAACCGCATCTCGACGGAAGCGAGTTCGCCATCCAGCGCCGCGCTGAGCAAGCGCCGGGTCGAGGCGATGTCGATGCGCTTGCCCACCCCATAGGCGCCGCCGATCCAGCCGGTGTTGAGCAACCAGGCCTGCGCGCCGCTTTTGCGAAGCCGTTCGGCCAGCATCTGGCCATAGACCGTGGGATGCAGCGGCATGAAGGGGGCACCGAAACAGGCCGAGAAAGTCGCCTGCGGTTCGGTGACGCCACGCTCGGTGCCCGCGACCTTGGCGGTATAGCCCGAAAGGAAATGATAGACCGCCTGGTCGGGCGAGAGCCGCGCCAATGGCGGCAGGACGCCGAAGGCATCGGCGGTGAGGAACACCACTGTTTTCGGCGTGCCACCCACGCTGCCCCGGGCAAGCGAGGGCAGCACGTCGATCGGATAGGCGGCGCGGGTGTTCTCGGTCAGCGAGACATCCTCGAACCGGGGTACGTTGGCGTCGTCGAGCACGACATTTTCCAGCACCGTGCCGAAGCGGCGCGTGGCGGCAAAGATTTCCGGCTCGGCCTTGGCCGAGAGATTGACCGTCTTGGCGTAGCACCCGCCTTCGAGATTGAAGACGCCATTATCGCTCCAACCATGCTCGTCATCGCCGATCAGCGGGCGCTTGGGATCGTTGGACAGGGTGGTCTTGCCGGTACCCGAAAGCCCGAAGAACAGCGCCGCCTCGCCCTCGGGGCCGAGATTGGCCGAGCAATGCATGGGCAGGACCCCCTGGCTGGGGGCATGGAAATTGAACAGCGAGAAGACGCTCTTCTTGATCTCGCCGGCATAGCGGGTGCCCGCGATCAGAACGATATTGCGGCTCATGTCGAGCGCGATCACCGTCTCGGTGCGGCAACCATGGCGCGCCGGGTCCGCCTGGAACAGGGGCGCGTGAATGATGGTTACGGGGACCGCCTCGGTCGACCGGGCGATATCCTCGCCGGGCCGGATCAGCAGATTGCGGATGAACAGCGCATGCCAGGTGCTGGGGGTCAGGACGGTCACGTCAAATTGGTGCGCGGGGTCGGCTCCGGCCAGCAGGTCCTGGCGGCAGAGGGCCTGCCCGGCCAGGTGCGCGGTGATGTCCTCGAGCAGCACATCGAACTGGTCCGGGCCGATGGCGCCCGAATTGTCCCACCAGACGCGATCTTTCGTCAGGTGATCGCGCACGATGAACTTGTCCTTTGGCGAGCGGCCGGTGAAGGCGCCGGTTTCTACAACCAGGGCGCCGTCCCTGGTCAGGCGCGCCCCACCTTGCCCAATGGCTGCGGCAACCAGTGCCGGGGCTATAGCGTTATCGCTAAGCGCACTTGCCGCTGCGGCAAGGCTATTCCGCAGGTGGGTATGATCGAAGCCGGGCATAATGTCTTACTCTCCACGCGGCCGCCCAATGCGTCTGGCGGCGTCTGGAGAGCAAAATAGGAGGGTGGCGCGGCAGCCAACATCCCGAAATCGGTCGTACGACGGAAGTTGGATGATGCCGAAACATGCAGCCAAGACTGGCGCAATGCAGGCGCGCGCCTTATTTAATACGTAATTGTCGCCTGCAAAGTCGCTCAACCGGCCCGTCCGCAATGGGATGGTGCTGTTCAAAAGAGCCTGCGTCACGAGAAGAAAGGCAGCTTATGCCAAAGATCGCCCTGGTGGACGATGACCGCAATATCCTCACCTCCGTGTCCCTGACCCTGGAAGCGGAGGGGTATCAGGTCGCCACCTATACCGACGGCGCCTCGGGCCTGGAGGGATTGACCACCGACAAGCCCGACCTTGCCATTCTCGATATCAAGATGCCGCGCATGGACGGCATGGAATTGCTGCGCCGCCTGCGGCAGAAATCCGATGTGCCGGTGATCTTCCTCACCTCCAAGGATGAGGAAATCGACGAGTTGTTCGGCCTCAAGATGGGTGCCGACGACTTCATCACCAAGCCTTTCAGCCAGCGGCTGCTGGTCGAGCGCGTCAAGGCCATCCTGCGCCGGTCGGCGCCGCGCGATCCCTCTGCAACCGGCGCGAGCGGCGCTGAGGCCTCGCCCAGCAAGGCCCTGATCGAGCGCGGTGCGCTGGTGATGGACGAAGAACGCCATACCTGCACCTGGAAAGGCCAGCGCGTGACCCTGACGGTCACCGAATTCCTGATCCTGCAGGCCCTGGCGCTGCGGCCGGGTGTCGTCAAGTCGCGCAATGCGCTGATGGATGCTGCCTATGACGATCAGGTCTATGTCGATGACCGGACCATTGACAGCCACATCAAGCGCCTGCGCAAGAAATTCAAGGCGACCGATGACGACTTCGAGATGATCGAAACGCTCTATGGCGTCGGTTATCGCTTCAAGGAGCAGTAAGGACCTTCGTGGCCACGCTCGATCCGCATGCTGGCGAAACGGGGTCCCATCGGGTCCCCGCTTCGGACGAGAGCGCACAGCGTTCCGGCCGGCGGAAATGGCGCGTTCTGCTCCTGCCGCTGTTCAAACTGATGGACGCGGTGCGCCGCTTTGTCGACTTCACCATTTTCTCCAGCCTCACCCGGCGCATCGTCGTGCTCAACATGGCCGGGCTTCTGGTGCTGGTGGTGGGCATTTTGTATCTCAACCAATGGCGCGCCGGGCTGATCGATGCGCGGGTGCAATCGCTCCGGGTGCAGGGCGAGATCATTTCGGCCGCCATCGCTGCCTCGGCCACGGTCGATAGCGACATCATCTCGATCGACCCCGATCGCCTGCTCGATGCGCAGGCGGGCAATATTTCGCCTTTCTCCTATTTCGACCCGACCCTGGAATTTCCGATCAATCCCGAACGGGTCGCGCCGCTCCTGCGCAATCTGATTACCCCCACCCGGACCCGCGCCCGCATCTATGATGGGCAGGGCCTGCTTATTCTGGACAGCGAAAACATCTATGCGCGCGGCGAGGTGCTGCGGCAGGCCATCGACACCTCCGGCTCGGGCAGTTTCTTTTTGCTGGACTGGTGGAACGCGCTGATTTCCTGGTCGCCGGGCGGCAATTACCCGACCTATCAGGAATACCAGGCCGACGAAGGCACCCGCTATCCCGAGGTCGCCTCGGCCCTCAACGGGGCCCCGGCCGACTTCGTGCGGGTCGACGCCCAGAACCAGCTCGTGGTTTCCGTGGCCGTGCCGGTGCAGCGCCTGCGCGCCATTGTGGGGGCCATCCTGCTCTCCACCGAGCCGGGCGACATCGACTCGGTCGTTGCCCAGGAACGCAGCAGCATCCTGCGCATTGCCGGCATCGCTGCCGGGGTGCAGATCGTGCTGTCACTGTTGATGGCGGGCACCATTGCCGGGCCGATGCGCCGCCTGTCGGCGGCCGCCGAACGGGTGCAGACCGCCGGTAATGCCCGCGCTGAAATTCCCGACCTGACAGATCGGCCCGACGAAATCGGCCATCTTTCCGATGCGCTGCGGCGCATGACCGACGCGCTTTACAACCGCATCGAAGCGATTGAGCGCTTTGCCGCCGATGTCGCCCATGAGCTCAAGAACCCGCTGACCTCGCTGCGTTCGGCGGTCGAGACCCTGCCGCTGGCCAAAAAGCCCGAGGACCGTGAGCGGCTGACCAATATCATCCAGCATGACGTGCGGCGCCTCGACCGCCTGATCACCGACATTTCCAGCGCCAGCCGGCTCGATGCCGAACTGGCGCGGGAAAGCGCGGAACGGGTCGATGTCGAAAAGCTCGCCGAGGCCATGGTAGCGATCCAGAAGGATGTCGCCGCGGGCCGCAATGTGGATGTGGTGCTGGGCAAGCGCGCCGGCCGCGGCACGACTTTGGTCAATGGCCATGAGACCAGGCTCGCGCAGGTCTTTGCCAATCTGGTGGACAATGCGGTGTCCTTTTCCCCACCCGGCGGCACTGTGACGGTGGCCATCTCGACCGAGGGCGAGACCATCAAGGTCAGCGTGACCGACGAGGGGCCCGGCATTACCGGCGATGTCACCCGCATCTTCCAGCGATTCTATACTGACCGGCCCGAAACCGAGAGTTTCGGCAATCATTCCGGCCTGGGCCTCTCCATTTCCAAGCAGATCATCGAGGCCCACAAGGGCAGTATCAGGGCCGAAAACCGCACCGATCGATCCGGCGCGATTTTTACAATTGTGCTACCGCGGGCCCGCAAATAGACTCTGCGGCATGAACAAGCCAGTCAACGTGCATGGGACGGGTCTCGTCCTGGGGGAATTGGGCGTTTTGCTGCGCGGGCCGTCCGGCGCCGGCAAATCGGTGCTGTCCATGGCGCTGCTCGACCGCTGGGAGGGGCGCGGGCAACCCGCTTTCCTGGTGGCCGACGACCGCGTCGATATTGCCGATGAAGGCAGCCGCCTTGTCATGCTGGCGCCACCGCAATTGGCGGGCCTGATCGAATTGCGCGGCCGGGGCATTGTTTCGCGCCCGCACCGCGAATGGGCGCAACTGCACCTGGTGATTGATCTGGTGCCTGAGTTGACGCGCATGGTCGAGGAAGAAGACCTTCAGACCGAGATGTTCGGCCACACCCTGCCGCGCGCCCCGGTGCCCCAGGCTGGCGTGGTGGGTCTAGGCCATCAGATGCTGCTGGTGGCCGAAGCGGTGGCACAAGCTGTTCAACAAGCCACACCGTGACAAATTATCCCTTGCAACCATTTGGGATGGGGACAAGACTGTGCCCCGTTTGCGGGGTGGCACCAGGCGTCCCGGAAAATGGGGGGCTCAAGAGCTGTCGCGGTGATTTTCTGCGGCGGCCGTTTGGGGAAAGTGCATGATTGGATTGGTTCTGGTGACCCACGGCGCGCTGGCCGATGAGTTCAAGCTGGCGATGGAGCATGTGGTCGGTCCACAAGAACAGGTGGAAACCATCGCCATTGGCCCCGAAGACAATGCCGAAAGCCGGCGCGACGACATCCTCAAGGCGCTCGATCGCGCCGATAGCGGCGATGGCGTCATCATCCTCACCGACATGTTCGGCGGCACGCCGTCCAACCTCGCCATTTCGGTCATGCAGAACCGCAAGGTGGAAGTAATCGCCGGCGTCAACCTGCCCATGCTGGTCAAGCTGGGGCGCATTCGCGCCGAAATGACCATGGAAGAAGCGGTTGCCATGGCGCAGGAAGCGGGCAAGAAATACATCACCGTCGCCAATTCCATCCTGGGTAGCTGATCCATGGACGCCGGCAGGGCGCTCGCCCAGCAATTGACTATCGTGAACACCAAGGGCCTGCACGCCCGCGCCTCGGCGCGCTTCGTGCGCACCGCCGAATGCTTCGACGCCACCATTGCCGTGGTCAAGGACGGCACGTCCGTGGCCGGCAATTCCATCATGGGCCTGATGATGCTGGGCGCCGGTCCCGGCTCCACCATTCTCGTCCAGGCCACCGGCAAGCAGGCCCGCGAAGCCCTCGAAGCCATCGTCGAACTGGTCAATAACGGCTTTGACGAGGATGTGGACGGGGCCGAGGTTTGAGCGAGGCCATTCGAGTGTTTGCGGATTGTTGCCCCTGACTTGTTTCTGCCTTTTCCAGACGCCAGACTGAATGGGCAGGCATGAGGGGGCAGATGTGCTCAGACGATTGATCGCCGGTATTGGCGGCCTGGCCCTGGCCACCACGCTCAGCCAGTTTCCCGAATATGCCCAGCAATATACCCAGCGCCTTGGCGGCGCGGTGGACGAGTTGCGCGTCATTACCGAGGAGTTTGACCGCGCCGCCGAGGCGGGCGGGCTCGACCGGCAAGCGGCGCTGGCGCGCTACAATGCGTCCAATGACGATTTTCTGGCCGGGCGCGGCCATTCGATGACGGCGACCTTCCAGCGCTATGACATGTTGTCCGTCACCCTGGCCCGCATCGAAGGCGCGGGGCCGGTGGAGCGGCTGCAATCCCTGCCGGCCTATCTCGATACCGATATCGGCCGCCGCACGCTTGAAAACTACAAGCCCGCCATCCCCGTCACCATGGAGGGCGTGCTCTATGCCGGCGGCGGTTTCATCCTGGGTTATCTTATCCTGTCGGGCCTGGCCCGGCTCCTCGGCATGCCCTTCCGGCGACGGGGGCGCGGGCGGATCAGGGTAACGCGGACCTGATCGCGCGCATTCAAGCCTTGCCGCAAGGAGATATAAACAAATCTTTATGTCCGTCATTGATCGGTAACACCCCCTCCCGTATAGGAGGGGCAAGACATTGATCCATTCTGGAGCCGACCCATGACCAAGAGCCCGACCGATTACGCGGTCCGAGACATTTCCCTGGCCGATTACGGCCGCAAGGAAATCAGCATCGCCGAAATCGAAATGCCGGGCCTGATGGCCATTCGCGAGGAATATGCCGCCGCACAGCCCTTGAAGGGCGCGCGCATTGCCGGCTCGCTGCACATGACCATCCAGACTGCCGTCCTGATCGAGACGCTGGTCGCGCTGGGCGCTGATGTGCGCTGGGTCTCGTGCAATATCTTCTCGACACAGGATCACGCCGCTGCGGCCATTGCCGCCGCCGGCATCCCGGTCTTTGCCCATAAGGGGGAGAGCCTGGAAGAATACTGGGCCTTCACCGACCGCATGATGGAATGGGGCGATGGCGGCACGCCCAACCTCATTCTCGATGATGGCGGCGACGCCACCATGCTAGTGCTTACCGGCGCCAAGGCCGAGACCGATCCGTCCATTCTCGACAAGCCGGGCAATGAGGAAGAGGAAATCTTCTTCGCTACCATCAGGAAGCGCCTGGCCACGCACCCCAATTTCTATTCGACCATCCGCGCCAATATTCGCGGTGTCTCCGAAGAAACCACCACGGGCGTGATGCGCCTCTATCAGCTCCACGCAAGGGGCGAGCTGCCCTTCCCGGCCATCAACGTCAATGACTCGGTGACCAAGTCGAAATTCGACAACAAATACGGCACCCGTGAATCGCTGGTCGACGCCATCCGCCGCGGCACCGACGTGATGCTGGCCGGCAAGGTCGCCATCGTCTGTGGCTATGGCGATGTGGGCAAGGGCTCGGCCGAAAGCCTGCGTGGCGCCGGTGCCCGCGTGCTGGTGACCGAGGTCGATCCGATCTGCGCCCTGCAGGCGGCGATGGAAGGCTTTGAGGTGGTTACGCTCGAGGAAGCCGCCCCGCGCGCCGATATCGTGGTGACCGCCACCGGCAATCGCGACGTGCTGATGGTCGACGACATGCGCAAGCTCAAGGACATGGCCATTGTCTGCAATATCGGCCATTTCGACAATGAGATCGACGTGCTGGGTCTGCGCAATTTCAAGTGGACCAATGTGAAGCCGCAGGTCGACATGATCGAGCAGCCCAATGGCAACCGCCTGATTCTGCTGTCCGAGGGGCGCTTGGTGAATTTGGGCAATGCCACCGGCCACCCCAGCTTTGTCATGTCCGCCTCGTTCTCCAACCAGACCCTGGCCCAGATCGAGCTTTGGACCAATGGCGACAAGATCGAAAAGAAGGTGCATGTGCTGCCCAAGCATCTCGACGAAAAGGTCGCTGAGCTGCATCTGGCCAAGCTTGGCGCCAAGCTGACCAAGCTGACCAAGACCCAGGCCGACTATATCGGCGTGCCGGTCGAGGGCCCGTTCAAGTCCGGCGAGTACCGCTACTAGGCGTCGCGCGCGCCGCTGGGCAGATCGCTCCACCGGCGCGATTGGGGCGATGCAGCCCGGACGCCGGCTGTCAGTGACACCAAGTGTTAACAATTGACCGAAAAAAGCCCGGGCATTGTCCTGGGCTTTTACTTTTTTGAAAGGTTTCTGTTTCGTTCACGGGTCAAGCCCTTTCCTTGCGCTTTGCCCGCAACGCACAGCCATCAAGACTCTTTTGCACGATTCCACGGGCCGGTATGGTCTTAGTGATTCGGGTTGCGGGGGGACACGCAAGCCGGTCCTGGGGGCAGCTTGAGCCGGTTTTGGCTCTGCGTCAGCGGCCTGATTAGAGTTGAGGCGTACCGGCCGTTCTGGCCGGGTTGGCATCGCAATCAAAGCGAAAGAGGGCTGGTATGACGCCGGATCATTTCCGGAAACAATTGGGATTCGCAGGCCTGTGTGCCGCGCCCCTCACTCTGGTCACGGCAGTTCCCGCCCTGGCGCAGGGTCTTGTTCCGGCAAGTCTGGGCGGCATCGCCCCTTTTGCAGTTGCCATCGGCGCAGGGAGTTTTGCCCTGTTGTCCATGGTCCTGGTCCGCACCCTTTTGACCGATAGCCGCGCGGCACGCCGCCGCGCCGCCGAGCAGATTGCCGATCTGCGCGCACTGGTCGATGAATATGAAAACCTGATCGCCGGCACCCGCGAGCTGACCGTGCTCTGGCAGGGGCATGAGCCGCCGCGCGTGCTGGGCCAGACCGGTGCCGTGCTGCCATCGGGGCGGCAGCCGCAAAGCGTGCTCAATTTCCACTCCTGGCTGGGGCCGGCCGAAACCAACCGACTGACCAGCCTGGTCGAAGATCTGCGCCTGCACGGCCATGCCTTTGTCACCAGCCTTGATACCCGCGACGGCCGCCTGATCCGCGCCAATGGCTGGGTGATGGGTGGGGCTGTAGCCCTGCGGCTGCGCCCGGCCTTCAGTCAACCCGATGAACATGCGGCTCTGACTGCCGAGGCCCAGGGCGGCGACCGCGAAAGCGCCCGCGCCATTCTTGCCCTTCTGTCCAAGCCGGCCTTTTTGCGCGATGAGGCTGATCGTCTGGTCTATGCCAATCCCGCCTATCTCAAGCTGGCGGCCGATCTGGGGCGAAGCTCTTCGGATGCGACCCCGCCTGAATTGCTCGATGCCACTCAATTGGCGCTGCACCTCAAATCCTGCCATGCTGACGCCACGCCGGTGAACCTGCCGCTCGACTTCGGCCAGCACGGCCGGTTCGAGCTGGTTGACTTTCCGGTGCCCGGCGGTCGGGCCGGCTATTTGCGGCCTGACGAGAAAATCACTGCACAGCCCACCTCCGGCGAGCAGGGCGCGACCCATATTGGCGGCATCATCGATGCGCTGGGCACCCCGATCGCCATTTTCAACGCCAGGCGTGAGCTGACCCAGTTCAATGCCGCCTATGCCAATCTGTGGAACCTTGACCGCAAGTTTCTGACGCTTGGCCTCGACGAACGCGCCATTCTCGACAAATTGCGCACCGAGGGCATGTTGCCCAGCCAGGTCGACTATCACACCTGGCGCGCCAAGCATTTGGAAAGCTACGCCCGCAAGGAACCGCATGAGGCCGACCCCTGGCACCTGCCTGATGGACGAACCATCAAGGTGATTTCGGCGCCGGCGGGCCCGGATGGCGGTGTCATCTATGTGTTCGAGGACCTGACCGAGCGGCTGGAGCTGGAAAGCACCAACAAGGCGTTCACCAATGTGCTGCGCGAAACCATCATGGCACTCAACGAAGCCGTGGCGGTGTTCGGCACCAATGGCCGGCTGACCCTGTCCAATCCCCAGCTTTCCAAGCTCTGGAAGCTGCCGATGAACGAATTGGGCAATAACCCCCATATCGACCGGCTGGCCGAAGCCAGCGGCCGGGCGATCCCCGAGGACGGCGCCTCGATCTGGCGCGACCTCAAGCGCACCATTATCGATCTCAACCCCACCCGCACCGACCGACAGGGGCGGATCAACCGGTCCGACGGGCGACTGATCGACTATGCCATCACCCGCCTGCCCAATGGGCAGACCATGATGACCTTCCTCGATGTCACCGAAAGTGCGGGCTACTCCAAGGTGCTCAAGGAGCGCAATGACGCGCTGGTGGCGGCCGACCGGCTCAAGGACGCCTTTGTCGAGAACGTCTCTTATGAACTGCGCTCGCCCCTGACCAATATCATCGGCTTTGCCGACCTCTTGGCCGGGACCGAAGGCGGGAGCCTCAATGAACGCCAGCGCGAATATATCGACTACATCCGCGCCTCCTCGGTGACGCTGGGCGTCCTGATCGACAATATCCTCGATCTCGCCTCGGTCGATGCCGGCATTGCCGAACTCAACCCCGAACCGCTCGATGTGGCCGCCCTCGTCGACAAGGCCCGCGCCGGGATGAGCGCCAGCTTTCCCGAGGTCTCGGGCGAAGCGCCGCGCGTGGTGGTCGATATCGCGCCGGACCTGCCCGTCTTCATCGCCGATGGCACGCGGCTGGTGCAGGTGCTCTACAATCTCCTCTCCAACGCGGCCCGCTTCTCGCCACCGGGCGGGGAAATCCGGCTGGCCGTCAGCCAGCGCGGCGATCGCATGCTGTTCGTCATCGAGGACGAGGGCCCTGGCCTGACCGACGAGATGAAATCGGCCATCCTGACCCGGCTCGACAATCCGGCCTCGGGCGGCCGGCAGCGCGGCGCGGGGCTGGGCCTGTCCATCGTGCGCACCTTCGTCAACCTGCATGGCGGCACCATTTCGGCCGAACGGCGCGAGCCCAGGGGCAGCCGCATCATCGTCAACCTGCCCCTCGACAGCGCCCTGGCAGGCGTGGCGGAGTAACTTCGAGCCGTCCCGTAGGGCCAATCATGCCGGTGGCATGATTGGAGGCGAGAAGGCCATGAGAGCTATGCTCGAATGGCCGTCGAATTCCGGCTGCCGTTGACTCATAGCCTGTTTCAGTTCACCCCACCCTCATTCTCTCTCCCTCAAGGGGAGTGAGGCGCAGGAGTCGATAGCGTTGATGTCCCAAACCTTCCTCCCCGATGATGCTGCCACGGCCCGGTTCGGAGCCCAGCTTGCCACGGGCCTGAAGCCCGGGGATATCGTCAGCCTCGAGGGCGATCTGGGGGCGGGCAAGACGGCCATGGCAAGGGCCATATTGCGGGCGCTGGCCAATGATCCGGCGCTTGAAGTGCCATCACCGACCTTTGCCATCATCCAGCCCTATGACACGCCCATCGGGCCGGTGCTGCATGCCGATCTCTACCGGCTGGCCGATGCCTCGGAGGCCGACGAGCTGGGCCTGCTCGATGATCCCGAGGCCATCGTGCTGGTCGAATGGGCGGAACGCGCGCCGCAGGTGGCCGAGGCGGTGAGCCTGGTCGTGCATCTGGACATTCCGCCCGGTGGCGAGGGGCGCACGGTGCGGCTGACCAGACGCGATCAGCTCACATAGCTGGCGCGAATGCCGTGCTGCGGATCGCGGACGACCTGGATGCGCCGATGCTCGGTGCCGCCCGGCACGCGCCGCGGATCGCCGCGGCTGACCCGCTCCAGCCGACGCCGGTCCGGGCCGAAATATTGCGGGGATTCGATATAGAGCAGCTCGCGCCCCAATTGGGCGGTCAGTGCCTTGCCGATCTCTGCGATCGGGTCGCTGAGAAACAGCACCTCGTCAAACCCCATTTCGACCTGTGGCACCATCTGGTGCCGCGGCCCCTGGGGGATCAGACAGATGATCGGCGCATATTTGCGGCGCAGCTCATCGGTCGAGCGCAGGCCGCGCAACAGGCGCTGCTTGAGGTGATCGGCAATGCCATTGTGGATCAGGAAAAACGGCAGGGTTCGGGGCGGCACGGCGTTGAGCCTGGTGTAGTCGAGCACATGGCCGAACCCCAGGTTCCGGGCCAGCGTGGTCATCTGGTCAAAACAGTGCCCGTCCGGGGCGAATATCAGTGCGGCGCAATCGGCTAGAGTAATGGTATCAATAGAAGGCATGGTCTGCTTCCTTGACGCGATGAAGTTGCTCGCAAGATTGCGCTTAGAAGTATAACGAAATATAACTGCCGCGAATATTTATGACGACGCGGTTTTTCTCTGCCTCCGTATCAATGCATAGCCTTGAAAAGCCCGCTCAGGTGCCCAGCAGGGCCACGGTCCGCGCATCCTCATGGCCATTGTTGAAGGCGCTGAGCGCGGCGCGGAAAAGGCGCTGTTCGGGCTGCGCGCGGGCAAACAGGGTCATCGAGGAAATGAACTTGACGTCGTCGGGTGCGCCGAAAATGGTGCTTAAATCACGCGGCGCCACGCCCTCGGGGGCATGAAGCAACACCGCCTCGGTGCATTCGACCAGCCGCGCGCCCAGGATCGGGTGTTCGGCATAAGCGGCGGCCTCATCAAGCCCGGTCAGCGCATAGCGCCGGGCCATGTCGCTGGTGCCCAGCCCCGCCATCTGGGGGAAGATGAACCACATCCAATGCGTCCGCTTTCGCCCGGCGCGCAATTCATGCAGCGCCTCGGGATAGACCTGGTCCTGCGCGACCAGGAACTTGGCGATCATAGCACCGTGTGTGTCACTCATGGCCGATCCCTCCCTGAACCCGATTTTACGCCAAAGCGCCGCCGAACCCAAATGGCGGGCACGACGATGCGCCGCCCCGGCTTTGCTGCCCTGCGGTTTGCATTGGACGTGTCCCGAGGCGCGTGCGTCTCAGTAAAACTAAGTAATAGAGACGTCGCCGCCTCTCGCCATTCGAGCGTAGCTCTCATGGCCTTCTCACTTCAAATCTCTCCGCCGGAGAGATTTGCCCTGTCGGGACAGATCGAAGCGGGTTTCTCCTGCTGTCGTGGCCCCTATTGATCGCTCGTCGCAAGGTGGCCCGACGAGCAGGCGAGCCCTGGAGCGAATCCAGTCTCACCGGCTCCTCCCGCAACTGTTCGCTGCAGTCCGCCCATCGCGGGAGAGATGGGAAGAGGATAGCGGAGGTTCTGGGCACGGGGATAAGAATTTTTTGCGCTTCAGCGGTTGGCGGGATCCTGATCCGGCCGGCGCGTCAACACCCAGTTGAAATCGAGCGTTCCCAGCGCACCCCAGACGCGCAGCCACATGGGCAGCATCATTTCCTGGGCGCGGGCACTGTCGATGCCGCCCAGGTCGATGATTTGCCGCCAGCCGAAGGCCTCCAGCATGGCGCGGGTCTGGGCCTTGGCATCGGCATCGTCACCGGAGAGGAAAATGACATGCTCGCCCGGCAGGCGTGCCGGATCGACCATGACATTGGCGTTGACGGTGCAGAGCGTCTTGACCACGCGGCTCCCCGGAAAAGCGCGCTGCACGGTTTCGCCCAGGCTATCGGTGTTGACGACGGAAAGAACCGGCGGCTTGACCGAAAAATCCAGCGGATTGGAAATATCCACCAGCACCTTGCCGGTGAGGTTTTCCGCCCCGGCCTGGTGCAGTGCATCGAGGGCATGGGCGCCGCTCGTGGCATTGATGACCATGTCGCCAAACCCGGCGGCAGCGGCAAAATCCATCGCCAGCCCGCCCGTTTCGGCGGCAAAGCCGGCAGCCTTTTCATTGTCCGGCGCCCGCGCACCCATCGCCACCTCATGGCCCAGCGCACGCAGCTTTCGCGCCAGCGCCTGCCCCACCATGCCCGTCCCCAGAACCGCATATCGCATCGTCAAGACCTCCCGCCGTCGTGAGGACAATGTGGGGTGGTGGAGAGGGAGTGGCAAGGGCGGGGGAGGTAAGGGGAGGGGAATGCCTGACCGCGCCCACCCACATCCACGAACTGTCATCCCGGCGACAGCCGGCGCCTGTCTTGAGGTCTCACGGTGAACCACTTATTCGGCCGGGAGACGGTGGAGCGCAGTGCGCTGGCAAGCGCGGAGCGGCTGCATCTGGCTGCGAAGGTGAAGCGGGGGCAGGATCCCTAGTAAGCGCTAACAAGATGAAAAGCCCGGAACGTATCCGGGCCTTTCAGTATTGCATACACACTAGCGGCTCCAGTGCCCGAGCACCCACTCCCATGCTCGCCGGTCATAGTCATATCGCCAATGCGCCTTCACCCATTTTGTCATCCCCAGCGGTCTGATCGTCCGCATGTTTTGCATGCGGTCAATTGGCTTGATCGGGCGGATCGGGCGAAACGGTTTGAAGCTCATCTTGTCACCGGACGATTTTGCGAGTGAACCGAGCTATAGCGGCAGGGTTGCCCTGTATGATCAAGTTCCCATTTGAGGCCCGTGTTGTTCGTGCCCCTGATGATGATGCGGCATTTCGAACAGCGCGCTCGACCGCAGTATTGATATCACGCTGCACCGCGTTGGCGAGCGATTGGCCGGAACTGAAGGTTCGGCCCTTGTACTTCATCGGCATGGTTATGCTCCTTAGCCTTTGGGTGGAAATGGATCGTTTCCATAACTGTTGCTATCGCGAATGCGTCCGTCTGGGCGGTGAATGACCACCTCTACTCCTGTTCGGATTGCCTGCTCACGAGCCTGCTCGAAGGCTGCTTTCTGAGTTGGGTGCAGGGAGCCAGCGCGACTGGAACCTTCAGTTTTGGTCTGCCAGCCACCGTTAGGATGCGGGGTCACATGGATGTCTTTCTTCGGCATATTCTATGTCTCCGTGTCGCAGGTCAGGAGGAGGACGGATCGCGAGTGCGACACGATAGTATCGCGATCACTACACTAGTGCTAGTATAGCGATTGAGATACTGTCAACCCCTGTGATTTGTTCCGTAGAGGTTTGATGTCCGAGGTATTTGGTGAAAAGCTGCGCAAGCGCCGGATAGAGAAAGCTCTTACATTAGAGGGGCTTGCTGATAAGATTGGCTCAACGAAGGCCTACGTTTGGCAGCTCGAGAATAAAAGGCCGGCGCGACCTTCAGGTGAACTGCTCCTCAAGATTGCCAGTGTTTTGGAGGTTTCTCCCTCCTACTTGATCGACGATTCCTCGGTAGAGCCGAATCGCAGCCAGGTTGTCGATGCGCTCGCAAGGGGACTTGAAGGTCGCAAAGTATCAGCATCTGATGTCGACAAGTTGCTAAGACTCGCGGACATGATTCTGGATGACAAAGCTAATAAAGGAAGCAAATAGGATAATTACCCTATGGAGAAGTCATGGGCCTGGTACGCCAAGAATAGATATCAATGTAGCGCTCAACGAGATCGTAATTCCGTCTTCTGGCGGAGACACTGTCAGTATAGTGGAGGCTGATTTTGAGAGCTTTGAGGGGCTGATGTATCGTCCCTCGCCGCAGAAGCGGTCATGGCTTATTGGCGTCAACAGGAAGATAACATACACGCCACGAAGGAATTTCACCCTGGCTCACGAGGTTGGTCATTTTGTCGGCCATCGGACTTTGAGGGAAAGATTCGAATGCGGACCAGAGGCGCTTAACGACTTCGATGTGGAACCATTGGAGGCAGAAGCTAACGATTTCGCCGCTCACTTGTTGATGCCGCCAGACTTAGTCCGATCATATGACGATCGTCGGTTCTGCGTAGAATCTGTAACCGAGCTAGCTGATGAATTTGGAGTTTCAAAGCTAGCTGCGGCCTATCGCTGGATAAATTTGAGCCGACGACACATTGGCTTCTGCCAGAGTAGAGATGGCTACGTCATAAACGGACGAGCAAGCAAATCCGCTTTCTCGAAAGGGCTGTTCTTCCGGGGGCAGGATGAGTTGCCGCCGCAGTCAAGAACTGCCCTTGCCATAGAAGACTTGAGCAACCCCGAACTTGTGTCTGAGGGGGTGTGGTGTAGATTCTATCCCGCCTATGAATCGGCGTATGCAACCGGTGAAGGAGACTACATCTATACCTTTGTTGACCTCCTTGGTTAGCTCTTTCCTCTAATGAGCCTCATCCCAATTCTTCGCCGCATGCGCATCCACCTGAATCGGCACGGTTAGCCGTACGGCCGGCTCCGCCGCGCCTTCCATGACCTTCTTAATGACTGGGATCGCCTGATCCTCGGTCCCTTCCGGCACCTCGAAGATCAACTCGTCATGCACCTGCAGCAGCATGTCGGCCTCAACGCCCGCCTTTTTCAATTCCGGCTCCATGCGGATCATGGCGCGGCGGATGATGTCGGCGGCTGAGCCCTGGATGGGGGCGTTGATCGAGGCGCGTTCGACAAAGGCGCGTTCGCTTGGATTGCCCGAATTGGCATTGGGGAACTGGATCTTGCGGCCGAAAATGGTCATCACATGCCCGTCGGCTTTCACCTTCACCTTCTGGGCGTCCATATAGTCCTTGATGCCCGGGAAGCGCTCGAAATAGGTCTTGATGTAGTCCCCGGCGACGCCGCGCTCGATGCCGAGCTGGTTGGCGAGGCCAAAGGCGGAAATGCCGTAGATGATGCCGAAATTGATCGCCTTGGCGCGGCGGCGCACATCGGACGGCATGCCCTCGACCGGCACGTTGAACATTTCGCTCGCCGTCATGGCGTGAATGTCCAGCCCCTCCTCGAAGGCGTCCTTGAGCGCCTGGATATCGGCGATATGGGCGAGGACGCGCAACTCGATCTGCGAATAGTCGGCACTGATGAGAACCTTGCCCGGCGGGGCGACAAAGGCCGAACGGATCTTGCGGCCATCCTCGGTACGCACCGGAATGTTCTGCAAATTCGGATCGTTTGAACTGAGGCGCCCGGTGAGGACGGATGCCTGCGAATAGGAGGTGTGCACCCGCCCGGTGCGCGGATTGATGTAATTGGGCAGGGCATCGGTATAGGTGCCCTTCAATTTGGTGAGCTGGCGCCAGTCGACAATGGTGCGGGCGAGCGGGATGCCCTTGGCGGCCAGGCCCTCGAGCACATCGGCGCCGGTGGCCCAGGCGCCGGTCTTGGTCTTGGTGCCGCCCTCAAGGCCCATCTTGTCAAAGAGGATTTCGCCAAGCTGCTTGGGCGAGCCCAGGTTGAACGTCGCGCCGGCCAGTTCATGCGCCTCGGCTTCGAAGGCGGCGGCGCGCTGGGCGAATTCGCCCGACAGGCGGGCGAGGATCTGCCGGTCGACAGTGATGCCGCGCGCTTCCATGCGGGCCAGCACCGGGGCCAGCGGGCGCTCGATGGTTTCGTAAAGCGTGGTGACGTTTTCTGCCACGAGGCGCGGTTTCAGCACATGCCAGAGGCGCAAGGTGATGTCGGCATCCTCGGCGGCATAGCGGGCCGCTTCGGCGATTTCGAGCTGGTCGAAGGTCTTCTGGTTCTTGCCGGTGCCGGCAAGTTCGGAATAGGTGATGGTCTTGTGGTTCAGCCAATGCTCGGCCAAGACATCCATGCCGTTGTAGCGCGGGCCATCCAGCGCATAGGAAATGAGCATGGTGTCGTCGATCGGCGCCAGGGTGATGCCGTAGCGCTCGAGCACTTCCATGTCATATTTGACGTTCTGGCCGATCTTGAGGATGGCCTTGTCCTGCAGTACGGGCCTGAGGGTGTCGAGCACGTCGCGGATGGGCAGTTGCCCCTCGACCAGCCCCTCGCCGCCCTCGAACATGTCGCCGCTCTTGCGGTGGCCGACCGGAATATAGCAGCCCTCGCCGATCTCGGTGGAAAGGCAGATGCCGACCAGGTCCGCCTGCTGCGGATCGAGCCCGGTGGTCTCGGTGTCGACCGCGACCAGGCCCTTGTCGATGATCTTTTTCACCCAGGCGTCGAGCGCCTCGGGCGTGGTGACGGTTTCATAGGCCTCGTAATTGACCGGGATCGCCTTGACGCGCGCATGTTCCTCGGCGGCATGGCGGGCGGGGCCGGAGCCGGGCACCATATTGGCGGCCAGCTTGGCCTTGGCGACCGAGAGCGAGGTGGATTTCTGCGGCGCGCCGGGGACGGGCGTGTCCGCATTGGCCGCCAGTTCCGGATCGGGGTCGAAATCATCGGGACTGGCCTCGAGCAGGGTGGCGAGGCGCTTGGTGATGGTGTTGAACTCCATCGCCTTGAGGAACGGAAACAGCGCCGAAGGGCTGATCGGCTGGCGGATGAGGCCATCGAGGTCGATTTCGACCGGCACCTGCTGCTCCAGCGTGACCAGCCGCTTGGAAATCCGCGCCAGTTCGGCATTTTCGACCAGCTTCTGCCGGCGCGCGGGCTGCTTGATCTCCTCGGCGCGCGACAGCAGGGTTTCGAGATCCCCATATTCGGTGATGAGCTGGGCGGCGGTCTTGACGCCGATGCCGGGCACGCCGGGGACATTGTCGACGCTGTCGCCGCACAGTGCCTGCACGTCGATCACCTTGTCGGGTGTGACGCCGAACTTGGTGAACACCTCATCGGGCCCGATCCAGCGCAAAGGCGGCTGGCCGGGGCGGGGAATGGTATCGAGCAGGCGGATCGAGCCATCGGGTTCGACGAGCTGCATCAGGTCCTTGTCCGAGGAGGCAATGGTGACCTTGAAGCCGGCATCGCGCGCCATGCAGGCATAGGTGGCCATGATGTCGTCGGCCTCCCAGCCCTCCATTTCGATGGAGGGAATGGAAAAGGCGCGCGTGGCCGAGCGGGTCAGCGGGAATTGCGGCACCAGCTCTTCGGGCGCGGGCGGGCGCTGGGCCTTGTATTGGGGATAGATATCGTCGCGGAAGGTCTTGCCCTTGGCGTCGAAGATGACGGCCATATGGGTGGGCGCGTCATCGCCATCCATGTCCTGGGTGAGCTTGAACAGCATGTTGCAGAACCCCTGCACACAGCCGACCGGCAGCCCGTCGGACTTGCGGTTGAGCGGGGGCAGGGCGTGGAAGGCGCGGAAAATATAGCCCGAGCCATCGACGAGCAGCAGATGCATGTTGGCGATTCCCTTTGGTCAGTCGGCGGCAACTCTATCGCCTCGCGGGTCAGGATGGCACCCATTTCTGACCAGTTCTGTCAGCAGGCCTGACCGTAACAATTCCCCATGGACCAACCTTCGCCACTTTCATAAGCTAGGCAGAAGGGAACCGGAAAGGCAGGTTGTCTGCCTTTCGAGCCGGCCATTGTGGGGCCGAAAGGATATCTCGTGCAAACCAGCCCGGCCAAGGGCTCCGGCGCCACCATTCTGGTGGTGGACGACGATGCCTTGATTACATTGAACACGGTCGACGTGCTGACCGATATGGGCCACACGGCGCTTGAGGCCTTTTCCGGCGCGCAGGCGCTGGCGCTGATGCAGTCCCGCACCGATATTGCGGCCATCATCACCGACTATGCCATGCCCGGCATGACCGGGATCGAGCTGGCCCATGCCGCGCGCCAATTGCGCCCTGGCCTGCCCATATTGCTGGCCACCGGCTATGACGAAGTGCCCGACGCCGCCGGGCACGACTTCGTCCAGCTCAAAAAACCGTTCCGCGAGGCAGAGCTGAGCGGCCGCCTGGCCGAAGTGCTGGCCCCGGCGGCGGGCTGAACGCCTCAGCGCAGGCCGCTTTTCTCGAGCAGGCCCAGGCGCTTGGCGTCGTAATAATAGCCGCGGGCGTAAAATTGCACGGCGCGGTCGTCATTGTGCCCGGCGGTCATATAGGCGCCGGCCAGATAGCGCACGGCATAGCGCAGATTGGTTTCCGCATCGAGCAGGCCCGCGGGCTCGCCGCGATATCCCATGCCGCGCGCCGTGGCGTGAGAAATCTGCATCAGGCCGTAATAGGGGCCGTTGCGGGCCGCCGGATTGTAATTGCTTTCGCGGACGATGACCCGCCGCACCAGGTGTTCGGGCACATCATACTGGGTGGCATAATGGGCGATCAGCCCGTCGAGGGTGCCGCGCTCGGACCCGGCATAGCCAAGCAGCATGGTGCTGGGGGCCGGGGGCACGGCGGCAGCCTTGGGCACGTGGCCGGCCGGGGTGGCGGCGACGGGGGCAAAGGAGGCAATGGCGGTGGTGGCGGACTTGTTGCCAGGCAGCGGCTTGATGCCGGCCATGGAACAGCCGGCCAGCACCAGCGCCATGGCCAGGGAACCTGCAATGGGGAGCGGCCGCGCCGTCATGGGCATACCTCTTTGCGCCAGATTTTTCCCTCGCTCTGCCCGCTACGCGGCAAACACGGCGGCTTGATGGCGGAAATACGACCGGTGGGCAAGGGGGATCGCCGCTATGCCCCATCAGCCGGGGCTTTGCGCGCCCGGGTTTACATCTGAGCCTGAGGCCCTACACTTGGGGTTCGCCGTCGCGCGTTTTTTGCGGCCCTTGTGGTGCCGCCTGACCTGCCGCTCCGCCGCCGATTGGCCGAGTGGCCCTTTGCGCGACTGACCCCGAGAGTCCTCCCCAAAGAGTGGAGGGCGAGACAAAATTTCCGAAAGGCTCGTCCCATGACAACTGCCGCACCCGGCGATACCGTACGCATTCACTATTCCGGCCGCCTGACCGATGGCACCCAGTTCGACAGCTCCGAAGGCAAGGCGCCGCTGGAGTTCAAGCTGGGCGAAGGCCAGGTTATCAAGGGGCTCGAGCAGCACGTTGCCGGCATGGAAACCGGCGCCAAGAGCACCGTGACCATTCCGGTCGCCGAGGCCTATGGCCCGCGCCGCGATGACGCCATCCAGCAGCTCGACCGCGAAAAAGTGCCCTCCGGCATCGAACTGGAAGTGGGCACCCAGCTCCAGGCCCGCACCGCCGATGGCGGCATGCTGCCCATCACCGTGGTCGGCGTGGACGAGCAGAGCGTGACCGTGGACGCCAACCACCCGCTCGCCGGCAAGGATTTGGTGTTCGACGTCGAGCTGGTTGAGGTCGTCAAGGCTGCGTAAGCGTTCCGCGTCGCGGATGAAAGGCTCCAGTGGAGCCTTTCAAGCTGAAGCAGGCCACGAGACCTATGGTCGAGTGGCGGGTTAGCCGAAGAAAGACGGAAGGCTCCGGTGGAGCCTTCCGAGGCAAGCAAGCCATGAGAGCTATGCTCGAATGGCGGGTAACAGCTTTCGCCATTCTCGCAAAACACACAGACTGTCACCCCGACCTTCGCCGGGGTGACAGCCATTTATGGTTGCAGCACCGATCCCCGCCCAGCGGGGATTTTTTGTTTGGAATCTTCGTTCGTCGGCTGGAATGGGGTAGGTAGCGGACTGTCGGCTTTTGACTGACTACCCTCAGATGCAGTCTCGGCAAACGGGCTACGGCAAATCCGAGTATCTGCGGTACTCATGGGCTAAGGCATTTTGAGAAAGTCAGGGCCTACCCTACGCCGTGAGGGAGAACTCGACCTTGAGTGAAATATTGATTCTCGTATTCTTTTTGGGTGTGGCGGCCAGTATTACCGCAATCTATCGTGTGGCCAGGCGGTCAGGCGTTGGATTTGACAACCCAATTGAGGTATGTAGGTCGTCAAAGGAGCAGAGGGCCGACAACAGAGCCAAATTCTGGCGAGAATTGTTTGATCCGAAGCAAAAGCTAGACCTGTTTTTGCTGGCCTCTGGCTTCATATCATGCCTTTCCGTGATGATTATCTTGCACTTTTTGGTGTAGCTTAACTCCAAATCGTATTGGTGAGGGCATGGCGCATCCATCGTACCGGCAGGCTCTGGACACTATCCTCGAATCCGGGTTTGACCGATATGGGGTCGGTAGCGAAACGCTACGCGTGTTCTTGCAACCTCCAATACTGACCGGCAAATATTCACTCCAAACGCCGTTGGCGCCGGATCGCAGGAAATGAGCAGTGACCGAGCCCTTTGACGATCCTCGTCTTCCTCACTTTTCGATCATTATGGACGACGGACGGCTGGCGTGGCCGGTGGCTAAATCCAACGGCGTCACGATTGAGGTCTTCTACCATAGGCTCAGTATCCGCTGGTCGGCCCAAATAGCTGCAACACATCCAGCGCCACCTCGCCAAAGGAAATCGCCGCCACAACGTCCGTCGCTCAAGCTTTCGACCTACCTTGCTGATGGTCGATTGGCGTGGCCGGTTGCGGCATCAAGAGGCGTGAGTGAGACGTTATTCTACTCCCGGCTCAAGCAAGGTATGACGCCTGATCAAGTGGTGTTTACGCCGGTGCTGCCACGAGGGTGGCCGAGCCGCCGAATGTCCTAGCGAGAATTGTCTAAGCTTGTGATGGAAGCTTTCAGGCAATCCGAATCCCGGTACGAACGGCATGATTGGGGTCGATTTCAGACTGACCGCAGCAGCGGGGTCGCAATCGGCCACCAAGAGAAGCTCTCGACTCATTTTGGTTCGCTTCGTGCAAGGTGGAGGCACAGCACAACCAACCAGACTAGGAAAAGTGCAAATCCAATCGGTAAGCTGTACCAAAAGAAGCCAAAGAACCCCATATAAGCCCAGTCTAGCTGACCACCCACAATGCCAAGCAAAAAGAGGGCAGCTGGCCCAAACGTGATGACTGCGATAAGCCCTAGCGCGAACCAGTACCTATTCCACGGATAGCTGGCTTTGCTCATGCCGCCCCCGGCGCCAGGTTGATGAATAACATCTGTCGCTCCTGCACCCAGTAAACGGTGCCCTCAAGCCTATTGTCGTAACACCCTGGAAATAGCTTTCTAGTGACATGCAAACGCATGCTTAATGGCCTTTCATAGTTGGGCAGCCATGCAGGAACCGGCCGTGAGCGGCACCGATCGCAATGGCAGGTTTCGGGCAACCGCGTCGTTGTTGCGAACGACCTTTATGGGGTCGAAAGCGGCCCCAGTGCTCCGCACAAAAAGCCGCCTCACACCGGCACCACGAACCCCTCGCGCAGTTCCGTTGCTTTCGCCCGGCTGATACACCCCTCCGCGTGGTCGTTGACCAGGCCCATGGCCTGCATGAAGGCAAAGATCGTGGTGGGGCCGACAAATTTCCAGCCGCGCTTCTTGAGCGCCTTGGACAGAGCGATCGATTCGGGCGAGGTGGTCTGGCTTTGCGGCGGGGCGGGGGCTTTCGCTTCGTAGCGCCAGACAAAGGCGGCGATGGAGCCGGCTTCGGCGATCAATTCCTGCGCACGGGCGGCATTGTTGATGACTGCCTCGATCTTGCCCCTGTGGCGCACAATGGCCTTGTCGGCCAGCAGCCGGTCGATATCGGTTTCGTCAAAGCGGGCGACCGTGTCGATATCGAAACCGGCAAAGCCGGCGCGGAAGGCCTCGCGCTTATTGAGGATCGTGCGCCAGCTCAGCCCGGACTGAAACCCTTCAAGGCTGAGTTTTTCGAACAGGCGCGTGTCATCGCTGACCGGAAAGCCCCATTCATTGTCGTGATAGGGTACGAATTCGGGCGCCCCGCCGCACCATTGGCAGCGCGGCAATCCGTCTTCGGCGTGAAACAGGCTCATCATGTCTCCAGACGATCGGGTCGAGCGGGCAGCCGAACGGGTGCGCCTGTCATCTTGTGTCAGCAGGCCTTGCAGGCGCCAGCCGATTTTTGCGTTTTCAAGGGGGCAGGCCGCCAAAACTCGATCAGGAGCCGGCACCGCGGCGCAGGACGGCGGAGAAAAATTCGGCATAGCTGCCCTGCCGGGTGCGGCCGATCAGGTCGGACAGATCGGCTATCGGGTCCGTCGACCAGTCGACACGCAGATCGACCTCGGGATAGGCCTGGTTGCGCACCACCTTGAGCGCTGCGGAGGTGATGGTGCGCCTGTCGCCCCCGGCAAGATTGCCAGCCTGGAGCGCGGCAAACAGGCGCTCGGCCAGATCGCCCGGCCCCCTGAAGGCACCAAGCATCGCATCCAGCACGGCGCGGCCCGCAATGATGTTTCCGGCCACCGCGACATTCTCGTCCATGGCGTGGCCGGCATAATCTTCGCAGCGGGTGCCGGTCCAGGCGCCAATGCGGCCCTGCGCGTCGATGACGATAGCCTGCCGGCGATCGCTTTCCGGATCCCGGGCCAGCGCCCCCTGCAAGGCGTGCTCGGCATCGGCAGCGGGAATGGCGGCAAGGGTGTCGACGGCCAGATAGGGATTGGTCATCGCCTGCGTCGCCATGGCAGCCCGGCCGGCGCGCACATGGGGCACCAGCGCGCCGACGGCCGGCCCGGCGGTGGCCGTGGCGACGCCCAGCTCGCCGGTTTGTGAATCTCGCGCAACGATGGAAAAGGTCATGCTGGCAAAATCCTCCTCTCGATATTTATCAGCATAAATTGACGGCAGGCGATATTTATGATGATAAATTACCCATGCCTTGTCTCACGCTCAGAGCCGGGAGGCAATGGTTGAGGGAACGCAAGGAGGTTTCAATGACATCCAAATGGTACGGACTGGCGCCGCTGCTCGCCGCCACCGCATTGGCGCTGGTATCGCCAGCCGCCGCCCAGACGCCACCCAATGTGCTGGTGGTCGGGCAAATTGCCGAACCGGCTTCACTGGACCCGCATGTGTCCACGGCAGCCAATGATTTCCGCATCGCCGTCAACCTCTATGACGGCCTGGTGCGCAACAAGTCGGGCACGCTCGAGATCGAGCCGGCGCTGGCGACAGACTGGACCATCTCGGACGATGGCCTGGAATATACCTTCAACCTGCGTGAAGGGGTCAGCTTCCATGATGGCACCCCGTTCAATGCCGATGCGGTCAAGTTCAATTTCGACCGCATGCTCGATGAAACCCATCCCTATGCGGATACGGGACCGTTTCCGCTGTCCTTCTTCTTTTCCGCGGTCGAGACCGTTGAGGTGATCGATGACCTGACGGTCAAGTTCACGCTCAACGAGGCCTTCGCCCCGTTCATGTCCAACCTCGCCTCGGCCACCGGGCTGATCGTGTCTCCGGCCGCCGTAGAGCAATATGGCGCCGACTATGGCCGCAACCCCGTCGGCACGGGCCCCTACAAGTTCGAGGAATGGCAGTCCAATACCAGCGTTGTCGCCTCGCGCAATGATGACTACTGGGATGGTGCCCCCGAGCTTGAAGCGGTCATCTTCCGGCCTATCACCGATGCCAATACCCGCGTGGCGGAAATGCTGTCCGGCGGCATCGACGTGCTGCTTGAAACCCCGCCCGACAATGTCGCCCAGTTCCGCGACGACCCCAACTACCAGGTCGTTGAAGCCGTTGGCCCCCATGTCTGGTACGTCATGCTCAACGCCAAGGAAGGCCCGTTCACCGATGTGCGGGTGCGCCAGGCGGTGAACTATGCGGTCAACAAGGAGAGCCTGGTCAACGACGTGCTGCAGGGCACGGCCGAGGTCTCTGCCGGGCCCATCCCGCCGGCCTTCAACTGGGCCTATAATGAAGAGGTCGACCCCTATCCCTATGATCCGGAAATGGCCCGTCAGCTCCTCGCCGAAGCCGGTGCGGAAGGCGCGTCGCTGACGTTCCTGGTGACCGAGGGCGGCTCGGGCATGCTCGATCCGGTGCCCATGGGTACCGCGATCCAGGCCGATCTCGCGGCGGTCGGGCTCGATGTCGAAATCCAGACCTATGAGTGGAACACCTTCCTTTCGGAAGTGAATCCGGGTCTCGAGGGCAAGGCCGACATGGCCGAAATGGCCTGGATGACCTCTGACCCCGACACGCTGCCCTTCCTTACCCTGCGCACGGCGGCCTGGCCGGAAGAAGGCGGGTTCAACTCGTCCTATTATTCCAATCCGGAAGTGGACGCCCTGCTCGATCAGGCCCGCATCTCGACAGATCCGGACGAGCGCGCTGAGCTTTACAAGCAGGTCCAGGCCCTCACCAATGAAGATGCGCCCTGGCTCTTCGTGGCCAACTGGAAGCAGAATGCCGTGGTGACCAGCGCCGTGGAGGACTTCGAACTGCAGCCGGACTTCGGCCTGGTGCTGCGCGACGTTAGCAAGCCATAAATCCGAGCCGGGTGGGGGCATACCCCTCACCCGGCCCTTCGGGCACCTTCTCCCCGAGGGGAGAAGAATGGGCCCAGCGCATGGTCGCTTCTTCCTCTTCCCCTCGGGGAGAGGTGACCGGAGTGCAGCGCAGGTCGGTGAGGGGGATGCCAAGGCGAAAGCCCCCAGGATTGCAGGAGGAGCAGAGATGACCGCCTATATCGGCAAGCGCCTGTTGGCCGCGATCCCGGTGATCCTGGGATTGTCGATTATCGTCTTCCTGGTGATGAAGCTCATCCCCGGCGATCCGGCACAGGCGCTGCTCGGCTCCTATGCCACGCCGGACAATGTCGAGCGGATCAATCGGGCCCTGGGTCTCGACCGCTCCTGGCCCGAGCAATATGTGATCTGGATCGGCAATCTTTTGCAGGGTGATTTCGGCCGTTCCTATATTCTCAATCGCCCGGTTATCGATGAAGTGCTGGACCGCTTCAGCGCCACGCTCATTCTTGCCGGGGCCTCGCTGCTCATCTGTTCGGTGCTCGGCATTCTCGCCGGCATCGTCTCCGCGGTGCGCCAGTTTGGCTGGACCGACCGCATCGTCACCTTTTTCGTGCTCATCGGCATTTCCATGCCGGCCTTTTTCCTCGGGCTGGTGCTGATCCTGCTGTTTGCCGTGCAATGGCGGCTGCTGCCCGCCTCGGGCATGTATGCCGTCTATGGCGGCGGCGACCTGCCCGATCTGCTGCGCCATCTCATCCTGCCCGCCGGCACACTGGCCATTGTCGCCACCGGCGTCGTGGCGCGCCTCACCCGCGCGGCGATGCTCGAAGTGCTGCGCCAGGACTTCATCCGCACCGCCCGCGCCAAGGGGTTGAGCGAAAACGCGGTGATCTACCGCCACGCCTTCCGCGCTGCGCTGGTCTCGATCATTCCGGTGATCGGCATTCAGACCGGCTTCGTGCTCGGTGGCGCCGTCTATATCGAAACCGTGTTCCAGTGGCCGGGGCTGGGGCAGATGCTGGTCAAGGCCGTCTCCACCCGTGACCTGCTGCTGGTGCAGGGCGGCGTGCTGGTTGCCGCCACCCTTTACGTCCTCGTCAACCTTTTGGCCGATGTCGCCCAGGCCATGCTCGATCCGAGGCTCAAGGCATGACCGATATGACCCTGTCCGCGCCCGAACCCCGCAAGCGCCGCAGCAATTGGCAATTGCTGATGGCCAATCGCCTCGCGGCGGCGGGCCTGTTCCTGTTCGGCTTCATCGTCATTCTGGCCGTGCTGGCGCCGGTGCTGCCGCTGCCCAATCCCGACATTACCGACCAGCCCAATCGCCTGCTGCCGCCCTTTGCCGATGGGCATCTGCTCGGCACCGACCATCTGGGCCGCGATATCCTCTCGCGGCTGATCTGGGGCACCCAGGTGTCGCTGATCGTGGGGGTCAGCGCCACCGCGCTTGCGGCCATTTTCGGTTCGTTGATCGGGCTGGTGGCCGGCTATGCACGCGGTGCGACCGACAGCGTGCTGATGCGCTTTGTCGATATGCTCATGGCTTTCCCCTATATCCTGCTCGCCATTGCCATCGTGGCAGCGCTCGGGCCGGGCCTGCTCAATGCGCTCTACGCCATTGCCATCGTCAATATCCCCTTCTTCGCCCGCAATATCCGGGGTGTGACGGTTTCCATCCGCAATCGCGAATTCGTCGATGCGGCGCGCCTCTCCGGCAAGAGCCATCCGGCAATTCTGTTCACCGAGGTGCTGCCCAATGTGCTGCCGGTGATCGTCATTACCATGTCCACCACCGTGGGCTGGATGATCCTTGAAACCGCGGGCCTTTCCTTCCTCGGTCTGGGCGCCCAGCCGCCAACGTCAGACCTCGGCTCCATGCTCGGCCAGGCCCGCGCGCAGCTCTTCACCGCGCCCCATGCCTCGATCATTCCGGGCATCATGATCTTCGTGCTGGTGATGTGCATCAACCTGCTCGGTGACGGCATTCGCGACGTGCTTGACCCCCGCCTGCGCTCCGGGGCGCTGGATCGGCCTATGCCGATCACCAAGATTGACCGCAAGACCAAGCCCGCCGCAACGCTTGAAGACGCGCCGGCGCTGGTCGTCGACAATCTCTCGACCGGCTTTGATGACGGCAAGGCCATCACGCCCGCCGTGCGCGATATCAGCTTCCGCCTCGGCAAGGGCGAATGTCTCGGCCTGATCGGGGAAAGCGGCTCGGGCAAGTCGGTGACGGCGCTCTCCCTCATGGGGCTGGTGGCCTCGCCCCCCGGCGTCATCACCGCTGGCGGCGTCTATGTCGGGGGCAGGGAAGTGCTCTCCCTGCGCGAACAGGAACTGATCGGCCTGCGCGGCGGCCGTGTCGCCTATGTCTTTCAGGACCCGCTGACCACGCTCCATCCCCTGTTCCGCGTTGGCGAACAGATCGCCGAAGCCATTCTGGTGCATGAAAGCGTCGGCAAGTCCGAAGCGCATCGCCGCGCAGTTGAACTGATGGAAACCGTGGGCATTCGCGACGCCCGGAGCCGGGCCAGTGCCTATCCGCATGAACTCTCGGGCGGCCAGCGCCAGCGCATCGGCATTGCCATGGCGCTCGCCAACGACCCCGACATCATCATTGCCGACGAACCTACCACCGCGCTCGATGTCACGGTCCAGGCCCGCATTCTCGAATTGCTGCAGAACCTGCGCCGGGAACGGGGCCTGGCGCTCCTGCTCATCACCCACGATTTCGGCGTCGTCGCCCAGGTCTGCGACCGCGTCGCGGTGATGAAGAATGGCGAGATCGTCGAACAGGGCGAGACCGGCGCCGTGCTGCGCGATCCGCAACATGACTACACCAAGCGCCTGATCGCCTGCGTCCCGGAACTGGGCGAGGGGCAGGCCTTTCTCGACCGCGTGCGCCCGCTGTTTGTGGAGGCCCGGACATGAGCGACAACGCTGTCGAAATGCGCGACCTGGTCAAGACCTTCGGCGGCGGGCGCAGCCTGTTCGGGCGCAGGGCCAGCGAGGTGCATGCCGTCAAGGGGATTTCCCTGGACCTGCAACGCGGCGAGACCCTGGGCATTGTCGGGGAAAGCGGCTCGGGCAAGTCCACCCTTGCCCGCATGCTGGTGGGGCTGGAAGCCCCCACCTCGGGCACCATGCAGATCGATGGCAAGCCCTGGGCGGAGCTGGCCGCAACCGGCTCCCGCGCCTTTGGCCGCACCATTCAATATGTGTTTCAGGACCCGGTGGCCTCGCTCAACCCGCGCAAGACCATTGGCGAAATTCTCGACGTGCCGTTGCGCCTGCTCTGCGGCTATGACGCCGGCAAGCGCGCCAGCCGCAAGAAGGAACTCGTCGACGCGGTGCAGATGCCGCTCGACACGCTCGAGCGCTTCCCGCACGAGTTTTCCGGCGGCCAGGCCCAGCGTATTGCCATTGCCCGGGCCCTCGCGGCCGAGGCGCGGATCCTGGTGCTGGACGAACCGGTCAGCGCCCTCGATGTGTCGGTGCAGGCCCAGGTTCTGCTCCTGCTCCAGCAATTGCGCGACGATCTGGGGCTGTCCTATCTGTTCATCAGCCACGACCTGGCGGTGGTCGAATCGATTTCCGATCGTGTCGCGGTCATGTATCTGGGAGAGGTGGTGGAGATTGGCCCGGCTGCCCGCCTCTTTGCCGCCCCGCAACATGATTATACCAAGGCGCTCATCGCCAGCGCACCGCGCCTGACTTCACCGGATATTGCATGAACGAGATCGACCCGGCGCTGACCGACCTGCCCCGCCGCAAGCGGACCGACGAGATTGTCGATGCCATCAAGCGCATGATTGTCGAGCACGGCCTGGCCCCAGGTGACCGTCTGCCGCAGGAACGCGACCTCATCACCCAGTTCGCCGCCAGCAAGGGCACGGTGCGCGAAGCGCTCAAGGCGCTCGAGGTGCAGGGGCTGATCTCGGTGCGCACGGGCCCCGGTGGCGGCGCTTTCATCGAGCGGATGTCGGAAGGGCGGGCGATGAGCCTGCTGTCCAATTTCCTGTTCGCCAAGAACCTCTCGATTGCCAATATCTACGAGATGCGCAAGGCGCTTGAGCCGCTGGTGGCCGCCAGCGCCACCCCGCATATCGACGAAGCCGGATTGAACCGGCTCGAAGCCATTATCTCGGTCTATGACCATGAACCCGCCGACGCCACCGAGCGCTGGAACCAGCGCATGGCCGAGCTCGATTTCCATGGCGTAGTTGCCGAATATGCCGACAATCCCATCCTCGCCTTCACCTGCCGGTTCCTGCAGCGCCTGCTCAAGGACCTGGCCATTGCCCAGGATATCTATGTCCAGCCCGAACCGGTGCTGCGCCAGTCCGGCATCGAGCATCAGCGCGACCTGATCGCCGCCATGCGCCGCCGCGATGCCGATGCCGCCGCAGCGATCCTGGCCGAACACATGGCCGAAGCCGAACAGCATATGCTGGGCCTGCAGGCCAGGCTGATGGATCGGTTCCTGAGCGAAGATGCCACCCCGCGCCGGGCCAGAAGGCGCCGCGCCCCATGATCGATACCGATTATCTGCGCGATTGCCTGCTCGAACTGGTGCAGACCCCCAGCCCCGTCGGCATGACCGTCCGGGCCGTGGCGCTGGTCGATGGCTGGCTGCGCGATCTGGGGTTCGAACCGAAATATACCCGCCGCGGCGTGCTCTATGTCGAGATTGGCGACGGCGCCCCGCGCCGGGCGCTGGCTGCCCATCTCGACACGCTCGGGGCCATGGTTACCGAACTCAAGCCCAATGGCCGGCTGGCCCTGCGCAATACCGGCACCTGGGCGGCCCGCTTTGCCGAAGGGGCGCGGGTCACGGTGTTCTCCGACCACGCAACCCATCGCGGCACTATTCTGCCGCTCAAGGCCTCGGGCCATCGTTTCAATACCGCAGTCGACACCCAGCCGGCCGATTGGGACAATCTCGAAATCCGCATCGATGCCGTTTTGCCTGACAGGGCCGCACTTGTCGCGGCAGGGTTCAATGTCGGCGACATGGTCGCCATCGATGCCCAGCCCGAGATCGTTGACGGCTTCATCGTCTCGCGCCATCTCGACGACAAGGCGGGCTGCGCCACGCTGCTCGCCGTGCTCAAATCCATTGCCGATGGCCACACCAGGGTGGCAACGCCGTTCCAGGCCATGTTCACCATTGCCGAGGAGATCGGCATTGGCGGCACGCATGGATTTGGTCCAGAGGTGGAGGAATTGCTCGCCATAGACAATGCGGTGACTGCGCCGAACCAGGCCAGCCGCGATGATGCGGTGACCATTGCCATGCGCGACCGGCAGGGACCGTTCGATGAACGGGTGACGCGGCAGATGCTGGCGCTCTGTGCCGAGCATGACATTCCCCATGTCCGCGACACCTTCCGCCATTATCGCTCCGATAGCGCCGCGGCGGTCGAGGCGGGATGGGACATCCGGGTGGGGCTGGTGTGCTTTTCGCTCGACAGTTCGCATGGCTGGGAGCGCACCCATATGGATTCGCTTGTCGCATTGGCGCGGCTGCTCTGCGCTTATGCCGGGTCGGAGATCGCCGCGCGGCCGCAATAGCCTCAGACGCAGAGGCTTGCGAATGTCACCGGCATGAAGATCAGCACGGCGGCAAGGAGCGCGGCCCGGTTGGCCCAGAGCGCGGCAAAGTGCAATGGGCCTTCCTCCGCGCCGGCACGGGCCGGAATGGCCAGCCAAGACAGGGGCGCGAGTGCAAGCAAATATAGGCCGATCAGCACCGGCCGGTGCCAGTCGCCCCAGCCATAGGCGCAACCCAGCGCCTGGACGGCATAGAGCACGACAAAGCCAGCCGACCAGATGACAAAGCCTGCTACCAACCGGACCAGGGGCATCTCTATGATCGCCCTCATGGCGCCACCCCATTGAGACCCAGAAGCGCGACAAGGCCCAGCGCCAGGACCACCACCCCGCCGGCATAGCCGTTCCACAACCGGGCCAGCACCAGCTCGGTGCGTCGGCGCGCGGACACATAGCCTTGCGCGTGCCGCCAGAGTGCATGCGCGGCCATGATGGCGCCAAGGCCGCAATGCAGGGCGGCATAGCCGAGCGTGACAAAGGGCACGGCCTGTCGTGCATGTCCGGTCGGGTCGCCCAGTGCGCCCATGCTCAGCGCCAGCAGGGTCAGGGCAAGGACTTGCAGCGCAATGGCTGCCACAAGGCCGGCGCGAAGCGGCAGGACTGAGCCGGGCCTGCGAGCAGCCATGGCGCTTGCGCCCGCAGCCGAAAGGCTGGCGACCACGGCCAGTGCTCCGGCCCAGAGCGGCAGGGTCGGTGCGCTTGAGCCTTGCCAGTTCGGTGCCACCACCAGCAGGAACAGGCCACCAAACAGGAGCGATGCGAACAGCGTGCCATTCATCACCAGCGCCGTGCGATTGGCCAGCACGGTGACATTGTCCGGCGCTTCCACATCAGGCGGAACGGCAAGGCCGCGCCCGATATCGATCGGTCCGCGATCCGACTTTGATCCCAGGCCAATAGGCCAGCACAGGAACAGCACGAGCGTCGCCAGGGCCCCGAACGGGGCCAGCCAATAGAGCTTGAACAACAGTGCGAGGAAAAAACTGGCCGTCGCCATGGCCGTCCAGAGCGGCAGGTAGGAGCGGCGCGGCAGGACGATCAACTGCTCGGCGTCGCCACTCATCATGTCGACCGCCAGGGTTTCCTGTTCGCCATTGCGGGCAAAGCCGAGATAGCCGTCACCACCCGCCAGAGTGGGACCGATGCGCGCTGGCCGCAACTGGTCTGCGCGCGTGTCCATATGCGGAATGGCGGCAAAATTATAGCTTGGTGGCGGGGTCGCCGTGGCCCATTCCAGCGTCCCGGCCTGCCAGGGATCGCGGCGGAAGCGGGCGCCGAAGCGGAACTGCAGCACCATGTCGGCGAGCACCAGCGCAAAACCCATGGTGAGGATGAAGCCGCCCACCGAGGAGAGCAGGTTGAGCCAGTCCCAGCCCCAATTGGATGGGTAGGTGGAAATGCGGCGCGGCATGCCCATCAGCCCGGTCAGGTGCATCAGGAAAAAGGTGAGGTTGAACCCGATCAGGATCAGCCAGAATGCGGGGATCGAGAGACGGTAGAGACTTTGCCGCCCCGAAATATGGGGCAGCCAATAATAGATCGCGGCCAGCATGGGGAAGACGAAGCCGCCCACCAGCACATAGTGCAGATGTGCCACCACGAAATAGCTGTCATGGGCCTGGGTGTTGAACGGCACCATGGCCAGCATCACCCCGGTCAGCCCGCCACACACGAAGACCGCGAAGAAGCCGAAGACATAGAGCATGGGAATGTCCCAGCGTGGCTTGCCCGAGGCCAGCGTGCCGATCCAGGCAAAGATCTGCACCGCGGTGGGGATGGCCACCAGGGCACTGGCAGCGGAAAAGAACGCCAGCGCCAGATGCGGAATGCCCACGGTGAACATGTGGTGCACCCAGAGCCCGAAGCTGAGAAAGGCCATGGCGACAATGGCCGCGATGATGGCGCGATAGCCCAGGATCGGACGCTGCGCGAACACCGGAATAATGGTTGAGAGCGCCCCGGCGGCTGGCAGGAAGATGATATAGACCTCCGGATGCCCGAACAGCCAGAACAGGTGCTGCCACAAGAGCGGATCGCCGCCCCGCGTCGGATCAAAGAACGGCAGGTGGAAGGCGCGCTCCATCTCGAGCAGGATCGACCCCAGGATCAGCGGCGGAAAGCCGATGATCATCATCCCGGCGGTCACCAGCATGTACCAGGCAAACAGCGGCATCCGCGTAAGGGCCATGCCAGGCGCGCGCATCTTGAGGATGGTGACGAAGAGCTCGATCGCTGCCGTCACCGCCGAGATTTCGACAAAGGTGATGCCCAGGAGCCAGACATCGGCATTGATGCCCGGCGTATAGGGTTTCGAAGAAAGCGGGGTGTACATGAACCAGCCGCCATTGGGCGCTACGCCCGCCAGCATGGCGATGATCAGGATCGAGCCGCCGAACAGATAGCACCAGAAGCCATAGGCGGTGAGCCGGGGAAAGGCGAGGTCGCGCGCGCCCAGAAGCTTGGGCAGCATGTAGATGGCAAAGCCCTCGAACATGGGAATGGCGAACAGGAACATCATCACCGTGCCATGCATGGTGAAGATCTGGTTGTAGATGTCCGGACCGAGAAAGGCGCTGTTGGGCGTCGCCAACTGCGCCCGGATCAGCATGGACAGCAGGCCGCCAATGGCGAAGAACAATAGAGCCAGCGCCATGAAGCGCTTACCCAAAATGGTGTGGTTGACGCTGGAGAGCCGGGCCAGCCCGGGGGGCGTGCGCCAGATCGCGTCGAGCTGCTTGTGCAGGCCAATGGGGGAGGGCGTCTGGCTCATTGACCGCCCTCCATCAGGGCCGTGAAGTCCTCATCCGTGTGCGCCTCGATGCGGAACCACATGCTGTCATGCCCCGGTCCGCAATATTCGGCGCATTGCCCCCAATAGGTGCCGGGTTCGTCGGCCTCAAGGCGGATGAGATTTTCATGGCCCGGTATCGCGTCGATCTTGCCCCCCAGCCTGGGCACCCAGAATGAATGGATCACATCGGCGGAGCTCACCGCGACATCGATGGGCTGCCCGGCGGGGATATGCAGCACGTCGTCGCTCATTTCGCGTCCGTCCGGATAGGTGAAATTCCATTGCCAGCGTTCGGCATGGGCGCCAAAGCGCAATGGGGCATCGCCCCTGGGCAGCAATTGCTCGCCCAGAACCAGTGCAGTGCCTGTGAGCAGGATCAGGATCGGGATGGGCAGCACCAGCCCGCCGCCAACGATCCATTGGACAGGCGTGATGCGCGCCACCCATGCGGGACGCAGATAGGCCATGGCGAACAGCGCGATGACCAGCGCGAACAGCAGGGCTGAGCCGTACAGCATCACCCACCAAAGCGTTGCCAGATTGGCCGCGCGCGGGCCGGCGGGGTCGAGCGTGGACAATGCGCCCGTGCAACCGGTCAGCAGCAGCGGCGTTGCACCAAGTGCAACGGGCTTGAACAAGGGGCGAACCAGATGACCGATATTCCGCGCGAAGACGAAGAGAGCGAAATCCGCGACGAGGAGACGCCGCCCGAAGCCCGGTCCGATCACCCCAATCCGGCCATTCGCGCCGTGGCAGGCAAGGATATCGGCTCGGCCATCGCCGTGGCCGGGCACCCCATCCATGCCATGCTGGTGCATTTCCCCATCGCCTTTGTCGTTGCCACGCTGGGCGTCGATATCTTCTATTGGTGGAATGCCGATCCGTTCTGGCTCGAGGTCGGCAAATGGGCCGCCGGCGCCGCCTTTGGTTTCGGCCTGCTCGCGGCCATTGTCGGTACGCTCGAACTGTTGGCCGTGCCCGGCATTCGTGTGCGCGTGGCGAGCTGGAACCATGCCATCGCCGCCATGGTCATGCTGGCCATTGTCGGCGCGAATGCCGGCCTGCGCATCTATCTGCCGGAGATGGTGCTCCCGAGCGGGCTGATGCTCTCGGTATTGGCGACCATGGCGGCGGGCTTCGCCGGCTGGCATGGTGGCAAGCTGGTGTTCGATCATGGCGTCGGCCTCATCATTTCGCCTCGCCAATGAGCTGCTCGAACATCTCTGACAGCGCGCCAGGTGCGAACAGGCCCGCCAGGATTGCCGGCCATTCGATATCTGGTTTCCCCAGAACCAGCACCAGGATGGCGGCGATGGCCGAAAAGGTCAGCGTCAGCACCAGCACGAAGCGCCCGAGGGGATAGACCCTGCCCGGCTCGAACAGCCTCAGGATCATCAACCCGGAAAAGATATGCACGCCGGTCAGCACCGAAACGCCCACCAGCTTGGCCGAGAACCAGTTTTCATAAGTACCCTGCAACAGGATCAGCGCCGTGCCCGAGGCAATGGCGGCAAAGGCGGTTGGCGACACCAGCGCGACATAGAGAAAACGGGTGAAGGCATGCAGCCGATGCAGCTTCTGTCCCTCCAGCCCCCGGCGCTGGCGATACAGGAACGGCAGCGCGATCAGCCCCGCAGACCAGCCGGCGATGGTTGCGACATGGATGAATTTGAGCCAGGTGACGAACAGGGCAAGGCTCATTCAGCCACCGCCTGCTCTGCGCGCAAGGCCATTGCCAGCCGCCACAGCACCAGCGCCAGGAGCGGCAGATTGGCCGGGACCCACATGATCAGCCCCGCAAGCTGCTGGTCCTCCAGCGGCGAAAGGCCGAAATTGAGGGTGCTGCCCAGATGCGGCAGATAGAGCGGGCTCGGCGCAAACACCAGCAGCGCGCCAAGCAGCCCCATCTGGATGGCGCTGCAGAGGGCCGAAATGCCTGCGGCCATCGCGGCACGGCTGCGCTGCAGGCCCAGCCACAGCCAGGTGAAACTGGCAATCAGGCTCACCTGCATGAGCCAGTAGATCGCCGGATGGGTGAATGCGGCCGTATAGAAGTCCGGCGCGTGCCAGAGCCAGAGCGCCAGGGTCGAGAGCACCAGCGGCGGCATCAGGCCGGAGCGCAGACCCCATCGCACAGGGAGGGCCAGCGCCACGAGCGGCGCCAGTATCATGGTCAGCGCCACATGGTGGCCGACGCGCACGGAGAACAGCGCCACGCTGAGCGCGCAGATGGGCGAGACAAAGAGGACCACCGCCAGCAGCCAGGCGCCGGCAAAGGCAAGCTGGCGCCTGGGTTCTGCCTGCCGCAACAGGACAAATCCGGCAAGGGCCGTGAGAACAAGGACAGAGAGCAGGCCGGGCTCGAAATTCCACCGGCCCCAGAGTGTTTCCAGGGTCGGTGGCGGTCCGCAATAGCTCATGTCGAAGGAAAAGGCTGACGCTGGGTCCATTTCCATTCCGGATGTTGGAGGGTGTCCCGGCACGGCCTTTTCTGGCGAGCGAGGCCGTGCCGGGGGTGTTCTAAGATTTAGGGCTGCACGTCGCCTTCGCTCTCGGTCGTCTCACCGTCCGGCAGCGCATAGGCGATGAAATAGTCGCCAATGGGCGTTTCCATGAAGTCATGGCCGCCGGCATTGATGACCACGATCTGCCGCCCCTGTGACTCATAGGTCATCGGGGTTGCCTGGCCACCGGCCGGGAGTTCTACCTCCCAGACCCGCTCGCCGGTTTCGATGTCGATGGCGCGGAACAGATCGTCCGTGGCCGCGCCGATGAAGAACAGGCCCGAAGCGGTGATGAAGCCGCCACCATTATTGGGCGTGCCGATATCGACCGGCAGCATGGACGGAATGCCGAAGGGGCCATTCTTGCGAGCGGTGCCGAAGGGGCGATCCCACAGCACTTCGCGGGTATTGAGATCAATCGCCGCGATCCCGCCATAGGGCGGCTCCTTGCACAGCAGGCCCGTGAACGGCACGCGCCAGCCGGCATTGACGCGAATGCCATAGGGCGCTTCGGCCTGCGGGCTGATCGAGCCATGCGAACCCGAACCGGCGGACGGCTCATAATTGGGGTCGGCGATGGAATAGACGCCCATTTCATCGACCTGTTCGCGCGGGATCAACTGGTTGTAATTGGGCATGTTGTTGTAGTTGGCGATCAGAATGCCCTTTTCCGGGTCGACGGCGATGCCGCCCCAGTCCGAGCCGCCATTATAGCCGGGGAACTGGATCCAGGGCTGGTCCACCGTGGGCGGAGTATAGACGCCATTGTATTCGGCTTGCCGGTATTGAATGCGGCACCAGAGCTGGTCGAGCGGTGTCGCGCCCCACATATCGGCCTCGGTGATCTCGGGCTTCAAGAGGTTCGGGAAGTCCGTGACATAGGGCTGGGTTGGCGAAAGGCGATCTGGCTCGACACCACCCTGCGGGGCAGGACGCTCCTCGATCGTGACCAGCGGCTCGCCGGTCTCGCGGTTGAGGATATAGAACTGCGCCTGCTTGGAGGGCATGATGATGGCCGGGACCGGGCCCTCATCGGTGGGGAAATCCACCAAGGTGCCCTGGCCGCCCAGGTCATAGTCCCAGATGTCGTAATGCACCGTCTGATAGTGCCAGGCGACCTCGCCGGTCTCGACATCCAGCGCCACGATGGCGGTGGAATAGGTGTTCTCCTGCTCGGACCGGGTGCCGCCCCAATAGTCGACGGCCGAATTGCCCATGGGCAGATAGACCATTCCCAATTCGTCATCGCCCGAGGCGATGGTCCACATATTGGGCGTGCCCGGCGAATAGATCTCGCCTTCCGGCGGCAGGCCATTTTCGCCCGGGCGGTTCATGTCCCAGGCCCATTCAAGTTCGCCCGTGACAGCGTTGTAGCCGCGGATGACGCCCGAAGGAGCAGTGCGCTGCTGGTTGTCACTGACCTGGCTGCCCACCACCAGCACATCGCGCACCAGGGTCGGGGGCGAAGTCGGGGCATAAAAGCCCGGCGCGGTGTCACCAATGCCTTCCATGAGATTGACGATGCCGGCATTGCCGAAATCGGGGCACGGTTGGCCGGTCTCGGTGTCGAGCGCGATCATGCGCGCATCATGGGTGAGGTTGACCGTGCGGGTGGCGCAGATCTCGTCGCGCTCGGCGGTCGGGTCCTCGAAATAGACCAGGCCCCGGCACGAGGCGTTATAGCCCACATTGTCGGTCGAAACGCCCGGGTCATAGGTCCAGAATTCGGCGCCGGTGGCAGCATCAAGGGCGCTGATATGATTGGTCGCCGAGCACAGATAAAGCCTGTCACCGACCTTGACCGGCGTATTCTGATTGCCGAACGGTTCGTCGCCTTCCGGCATGTCGCCGGTCCGGAATTCCCAGATCTTTTCAAGCTGGCCGACATTGTCCGGTGTGATCTGGTCGAGCGGCGAATAGCGCATGGCGCGATGCGTGCCGCCATAGGCCGGCCAGTCGACGCCGGTTTCCAGCGCAACATAGGTCGGCTCAGTCCCCTCGGGCATCACCAGTTCTTCCCCCGCCTCGAGCGGGGCGCCTTCGGCGGCGTCACCGGCATCGGCAGGAATTGCTGGCTCGACTGTCTCTGTGGGCCCTGCTAATGGCGCAGCCGGTTCAACCGGGGCAGTCTCTGGCGCCTCCGATGCAGGGGGCGCCTCGGGGGCTTCCGGCTGGGCCGCCGGTTCATCAACTTCCTGGGCAATGGTGCTTTCGATGCCGTGATTGGCAACGCCAATGGCGCCGACTGCGCCCGCAAACGTCACCATGGCCGCCACGGCAGAGGTGCCGAAGCGCCGCACCGAGCCGCGCAGCACGGGCAGCGTGGTCAAGACGAGAATGAGAACAATGGTGGGAGCCAACAGGCGCGGCACCTGCGCCCAGCCATCAACGCCCGCTTCCCATAAGGCCCAGATCAAGGTGCCCAGCCAGGTCAGCAGGTAAACCCACAGCGCGGTCATTTCGCGGCGGAACAGGAACCATGCGGTCAACACCAGGCCAATGCCCGCCGGTAGATAATACCATGAGCCGCCAAGGGTGATGAGCCAGACCCCGCCTGCCACGATAGGCAGGCCAAAGACGAGCAGGACAGCCCCGACAAACATGGTCCACCAGAAGCCCAAACCTTTGCGGTCAAGGCGCGACATGGATTGATCGGTCATGCTTTCCTCCAATGGCGTGCTTAGCCGTGCAACGCCCCAATCCGGTCACAGTTCCGAACGGATTGAGATGATTTCGGCCCAGCCCGCGTCCGCGGCAGCTAGAGCGGCTTGGAGAGGAAGCTGCGGGTCCGGCCCTTGGGAAAGTCCGGCAGGCTACCGAATACCGTGTAGCCGGCGCGCTGATAGGTCTTGAGCGCCTGGGGATTGAAGGTGTCGATATAGGCGCCGTGACAGCCCCGGCCCCTGGCTTCGGCCTCGGCCAGTTCCAGCATGCGTCCGGCCAGCTTGCGGCCGCGCTGTTCTTCGGCCACCCATAGCCATTGCACATAAAGCCAGCCCCAGGCGGTATAGCCCGACAGGCCTGCCACCACGTCACCGTCGACATCGCGCACGAAGACGGCCAGGGCCTGGCGCTCGGACGGCCCGACATCGCTCTGGTTGAACGCGGCGAGGGACGCGCCCAGGACCTCAAGGTCCTCAGCCCGCGGTGTGCCGGTGATTTCAAGCGCCAGAACCATGTTCAGGCCGCCAGCAGGCCACCGGTCAGGGCGTGGGGGGCGCCGGTCGTGGTGGGAAAGCTGATCGGCAGGCCGCGCAGCACCCGCACGGCCAGGAGCGCAAAGCATTCCGCCTCGACCGCATCGCCCCGCCAGCCCACTGCCTCGGCGGGGATAGCCTCGACTTTGGCGCGCGTCTGCAACATGGCCATGATTGCCGGATTGTGCCGGCCGCCACCGCAGACGATCAGCCGTTCCGGACGCTGCGGCAACAGATCGAGCGCCTTGCCCACCGCGCCGGTGGTAAAGGCGGTCAGCGTTGCCGCGCCGTCTTCGGCACTCAAGCCTTCGGCCATGGTGGCGAGAAAGTCGAAGCGATCGAGCGATTTTGGATAGGGCGCGGAGAGGTAAGGGTGTGTCAGCAGACGCGCCAGGCGTTCTTCGTCCACTTTGCCGCGCAAGGCGATTTCGCCATTATGGTCCATATCGCCAAGGCCCAGGCCTTTGACGAAATCATTGATCGGCGCATTGGCAGGGCCGGTGTCGAAGGCAATCAACTGCTCGGCGCCATCCCAATAGGTGATATTGGCCACCCCGCCCAGATTGAGCACGGCGGTCTTGCCATCCCTGGCATCGATCAGGCGCAGCAGCGCACGATGATAGAGCGCGGCGAGCGGCGCACCCTGGCCGCCGGCACGGACATCGGCAGAGCGGAAATCATAGGCCACTTTTATGCCGGTCAATTCGCGCATCAGCGCGCCATTGCCAAGCTGTCGCGTTGCCCCGATACGGCCCGGCTGCGGCGCGCGATGCAGCACCGACTGGCCGTGAAAGCCAATAATGCCAATGTCCTCCGGCGCAAGACCGGCCTGTTTGACCAGATCGAGCACGGCAGCGGACTGGGCGCGGGTCAGCGCCTCTTCTGCCGCGGCAAAGATCGCCGGTTCCGGCCCTTCGAAATTCCAGGCGCGAGCCTGATTGAGGGTGTCTTCGAGCGTATCACGGATCGATTGCGGATAGGGCGCCAGCGTATAGGCGCCGAAGCGCTCAATGGTGTCGCCATCGGTGCGCAGCAACGCCACATCGATATTGCCATCGAGTACGGTGCCCGTCATCAGCCCTACCGACCAGATCGGCTCTAACGAATTATCATGTGACATTGATGCAGTCTCCTACGGCGCGGCGCAGCGCAATGATGCCGCTGTCGAAATGGCGGGTGGGGTGGACACGATTTGTCAGCAGCGTCCAGGCGTGGCCGCGATCAAAGTCGATCCACAGGCCCGTGCCGGTGAACCCGGTATGGCCGATGGTCTGGGGTGAACAGTTCTCGCCGCCTGACCAGCCCTCATAGGGACGCTCCCAGCCATGCGTGCGGCGGCCCGAAACCGGGGTGCGGATCAAGGCGTCCGCACCGGCAGAAGTCAGCTTGGCGGCAGCGAAGTCGAGCACGCTCGATACCGTGCCGAAGAGCCCGGCATGACCGGCGCCCTCAAGGGCCGAGCAATTGTCGTCATGCACCTCGCCTGCCAGCACGCGATGGCGCCAGTAGCAATCCTCGGTGGCGGCGGCCTTGTCGGGATCAGCCGACCAGGCAAAGCCGGGGCCCGGGTCCAGCTCGCGAATCCATTTGCCTTCGAGCCGTTCAAGGGCAAGGCCGAGCAGAATGAAATTGATGTCCGAATAGACCGAGGGACCAGCGGCAAATTCATGTTGCAACAGGAACGTGCGCAACAGGTCCGGATCGCGCCCATAGGTATAGAGCGGAAGCACCGCCGGGAACGGCGTCTGGTGCCCCAGGCATTGCCGGAATGTGACCTTGCGCTCCCAATTGTCGAGATTGTAGTGCCGGAAATCGGGCAGCACGCTGACGAGCGGCGCATCGAGATCGATGCGTCCCGCTTCGGCCAATGCCAGAATGCGTTCGGTGGTGAACAGCACCTTGGTCAGCGAGGCCAGATCGAACCAGGTGTCTTCGGTCATCGGGCGGCTTGCCGGCACAGTCTGCGCCTGGCCAATGGCCTTGATGGCCCGGTTGCCGTTCCGGTCGACCACGCCCAGCACGCCGCCGGGAATGCGGCCGGCTTCAATGGCGGCGGCCAGTGGGGCAAAGGCGCGGTCCAGTTGTACAGCGACAGGCATCATGGTGTGTCCTCAATGCGAACGCGGTGGTCTTGTCCGGCCTCGCGCCATTGCGCGGGCGGTGGCTCAAAGCCGGGCGGGCGCACCAGGGATGGCACCTGCGTCATGTCCACGGCAAAGCGCTGCTTGCGCCGCTCAATGGCCGGCACGGCGGCGATCAGGCGCTTGGTGTAGCTGTGCTGCGGATCGGACAGCACGGCGCGCGCTTCGCCCATTTCCACGATCTGGCCGGCAAACATCACCGCAATGCGGTGGGCAATGCGTTCGACCACGGCCATGTCATGGGAGATGAACAGGTAAGCCAGCCCGAACTCCTGCTGCAGGTCGACCAGCAGTTCGAGCACCTTGGCCTGCACCGAAACATCGAGCGCCGACACCGCCTCGTCCAGCACCACCACGTCGGGATTGAGCATCAGCGCGCGGGCAATGCAGAGGCGCTGCCTTTGCCCGCCCGAAAACTGGTGCGGATAGCGGGTGAGGGCGTCCTGTGGCAGGCCGACGCGGTCCAGCAGGAAGGCCATGCGGGCGCGCAGCGTGTCATCGCGCCGCTGCCCATTGGCAATGGCGGGTTCGGCCAGCAGCGCCTCGACAGTGAGCCGCGGATTGAGCGAGGCAAACGGGTCCTGGAACACCATCTGTACCGGGCGGACACTATGGCCCGATCCGGTGACGATCTCGCCGCGCGTCTTGCTGTTGAGGCCCAACAGGGCACGCGCGGTGGTGGATTTGCCGCACCCGCTCTCTCCCACAATGGCCAGCGTTTCGCCTGGCACCAGGTCAAAGCTGACCCCATCGACGGCATGGATCGCGCCCTTGGGCTTGAACCAGGCCTTGCCGACCGGAAAGCGCACGACCAGATCATCGACCTTGACGATCGGCTCATGCGGCTCTGCCCGGCGCCCATCATTCCGCACCGCCTTGCCAGAGGTGAAATGCGGCACGGCGCGCAACAGGTGCTTGGTGTAGTCGTGTTGCGGACTGTCGAGCACGGCGTCGGCCTCGCCCTGCTCGACCGCCACCCCGTTCTGCATGACCATGATGCGGTCGGCTATGCCGGCGACGAGGCCAATATCATGGGTGATGAAGATCATCGCCATGCCGGTCTCTTCACGCAATTCGGCGAGCAAGGCCATGATCTGGGCCTGCACGGTCACGTCGAGCGCCGTGGTCGGCTCGTCCGCAATCAGCAGGCGCGGACTGGCCGCCAGCGCCATGGCGATCATGATGCGCTGCCGCATGCCACCGGAAAGCTGGTGCGGATAATAGCCGAGCCGGGACTGGGCATCGGGAATGCGGACGCGTCCCAGCACGTCCAAGGTCGCCTTGTGCGCCTGCGCGCCGGTCAGCCCCTTGGAAAGGCGGAATGCCTCCTCGATCTGCGCACCCACGGTATGAACCGGATTGAGCGAGGTCATTGGCTCCTGAAAGATCATCCCGACATCACGGCCGCGAATGCCCAGCAGGGTCTTTTCATCGGCCCTTGCGACATCGAGCTCCGTCCCATCGGAACGGGTGAGGTGTATCGCGCCATGGGTGATCCGGCCGCCGCCGAAATCGACCAGCCGGTTGATCGAGAGGGCCGAGACCGACTTGCCCGAGCCCGATTCCCCGACAATGGCCAGGATCTCGCCGGCGGCAAGATCGAAGCTGACACCCTTGACCACTTCATTGGCTCTGGGGTCCTGGCCGAAGCCGACGCGCAGGTCCTTGACGGAGAGCAGACCGGTCATGCTTCCCTCCTCTGGGTGCGCGGATCGAGAATGTCGCGCAAGGCATCGCCGGTCAGGTTGAAACCGAGAATGCCCAGCATGATGGTGACAGCCGGAAAGATCATCAGCCAGGGCGCATGCGTCATCAGATTGCGGCTTTCTGCCAGCATCAGCCCCAGCGATGGGGTGGGCGGCTGGGTACCAAGCCCGAGAAACGACAGGCCCGCTTCCGTCAGCAGCGCCCAGGCCAACGCCAGCGTCACCTGCACGGCGAGCGGCGCGACCAGGTTGAGCAGCAAATGCCGTGTCAGCACATAGCCCTGTGAACTGCCGAAGGTGCGAGCGGCATCGACAAAGTCACGCTGCTTCAAGGACAGGGCAGGACCGCGCACCACGCGGGCAAAGATCGGCGTATAGACAATGGCGATGGCGGCCACGCTGGTCATCGTTCCGGGCCCCACAATGGCGATGATCAGCAGCGCCAGCAGGATCGCGGGGAAGGCCAGCAACACGTCCATGACGCGCATGAAAATGCCGTCCCAGAGGCCGCCCCACCAGGCCGAAACCAGGCCGATGATTGTGCCGGCAATTGTGGCAATGGCCACCGAGGCAAAGGCGATCAGCATGGACTGGCGAATGCCCACCATGAGGCGGCTGAAGGCATCGCGGCCAAGCAGGTCCGTGCCGAACCAGTAGGTGCCGCTGGGCGCCTTGAGCCGGTCGATGGCAAAAAGCTTGAGCGGGTCATGCGGGGTCAGGCCCAGCGTGCCCAGAATGGCCGCGAGCAGGTAGAACCCGATAATGACCAGGCCAATGCGCCCAGATGGGTGGCGGAACAGCGATGAGAGCATTTTGCCCATCAGCGCCTCCCGATCCGGATGCGCGGGTCGAGGGCAACATAGGCGAGATCGACGAGCAGATTGACCACCAGGAAGTTGAAGGCAATGAACAGCACCGTGCCCTGCACCAGCGCATAATCGCGCTGGGTGATGGCATCGAGCACCAGCCGCCCAAGGCCGGGCAGGGCGAAGATCTGTTCAACGATGACGGCGCCACCCAGGAGATAGCCGAATTCGACGCCGGACAGCGTCACCACGGGGATAAGCGCGTTGGGCAGGGCGTGATGCCAGATTACGCTCATCGGCGTCGCGCCCTTGGAGCGGGCCGTGCGCACGTAATCATCGCTCAGCACATCGAGCATGGCCGAGCGCGAAATGCGGGTCACCGAGGCGGCAAAGGCAAAGCCCAGCGTAATGGCCGGGAAGATTAGCTGGGCGATGCTGGCCAGCGGATCGGCGAACAGCGGCGTGAAGGTGCCCATGGCCGGAACAAAGCCGAAAAACACCGAAAGTACGTAGATGATGAGAATGCCGACAACGAAATTGGGGGTCGACTGGCCCAGCATGGCCAGGACCCGCACGACGAGATCGCTGGGCCGCTCATTGCGTGAGGCGGCGAGCACGCCCAGCGGCACACCGACACTGAGCGCAATCACCATCGACATCAGCGAAAGTTGCAGGGTGAGCGGAAACCGCTCGAGGATCACGGTCAGCACCGGCTTGCCATAGATCGAGGAGATCCCGAGATCGCCCTGGAACAGGCCGGTCAGCCAGCGCAGATATTGCGCCCAGATGGGTTGGTCGATGCCGAAATAGGCGGCCAGCGCCTCGCGCTGCACCGGCGTCAGAAGGCCGGCCTCGGTGCCCAGCATGGCGGTGATGGCATCGCCCGGCACCAGCCGGATGGCGACAAAGACCAGAATGGAAACCCCGAGAAGGATCAGCGGGAAGGTCAGCAGGCGCTGAACCACATAACTCATGGGACAGGATCCGGGTTGGACCGGCCCGCAGGCCGGCCCGTTTGGCTTGAACTACTCTACCGAAACATTGACCAGGCCGAACAGCGTGCCGGTTGGCGAAGGCGTAAAGCCCGAAACACTCTCGCGCTGGGCGGTGTAGCTATAGCCGGTCGACAGCCACAGCCAGGGTGACTGCTCGGCCAGGCGGCTTTCGAAAGCCTGGAAGATTTCGACGCGCTTGGCCGGGTCCGTTTCGGCCTGCCCCTGCTTCATCAGGCTGTCCAGCTCGTCATCCGGGAAGTTGGAGACATGGGCCAGATTGCCTTCATTGGTGAAGTAGCGGTTGTACATCGGATAGGGGTCAGGACGGCCGCCATTCTGGGCCACTGCCATGTCGAAATCCCCGGCCAGCCAGGCATCGACATAGACATTGAGTTCCATCATCTCGATTTCGAGATCGATACCGATTTCGGCGAGCTGAGCCTGCAGCACCTGGGCTTCGGAGGCGGCGACCGGGGGTTCGCCGGTGGCGGCAATAACCGTGGCCGAGAAGCCGTCCACGCCCGATTCAGCCATCAGTTCCCTGGCCCGTTCCAGATCCTGCTCATAGCAGAACAGATTGGCCGGATCCTGCGCAAAGGCCGGCATGGTCAGCGGCCCGGTCACCTTGCCTTCACCAGCCAGCGCCGCGTCGATGATCTCCTGCCGGTCAATGGCGCAGCTCATGGCTTGCCGGACCAGGAGATTGTCCATTGGCGGGCGCGAGGGGTTGAGCTGGAGCACATTGTAGTTCAGCACGCCGACCCGGTTCAGCTCGAGACCGGCTTCCATCGGCACCAGCGTAGCGACCAGCGGGTCGTTGAGCAGGGCGAAATCGGTCTGCCCCGCGCGCAGCGAGGCCAGGATCGCCATTTCGTCGGGCAGCACCGAAATTGTGATGCCGTCAATGGCCAGCTCGCCGCCGGCCCAGTTCTCGTTGGCGCTCAGCACTTCACGTGCATTGGGCTCCCAGCTTTCCAGCACGAAGGGGCCCGAGCCAATCGCCTCGGTGCCCACGGTGCCCGCTTCGATTTCCGCGGCCGGCATGACGGCAGCGTTGATCGTGGCCATCGCGACCAGGATCGGCACATCGGGAGTCGAGAGGTTGAAGACGATGGTGGCATCGTCCGGTGTGTCAATGCTTTCGATCGAAAGGAAGTTCGACCGGGCCGCAGCAGAAGTGGCTTCATCGAGCAGGCGCTCGAACGATGCCTTGACGTCCGCCGAGGTCACCGAAGCGCCATCGGAGAACTTGGCATTGGTGTCGATGGTGAAGGTCAGCGTCCGGGCGTCCTCGGCGAATTCCCAGCTCGAGGCGATGGCCGGCACAACATTGAGATCGGCATCCAGCCGCACCAGCGGCTCATAGATCAGCTCAAGCAGGCGGAGCGAAGAAAAGGCGGTCTGTTTGTGCGGATCAAGGCCGGTGGCATCCTGCGACCAGGCCATGCGCAATTCGGCGGCCTGGGCCGGCAGCGCGGCCGAAACCGAGGTCAGGGCCGTGGCAACGGCGAGGCCGGCCAGTAGCGTCTTGGGTGAAAACTGGTTCATCGATATTCCCTCACTGTTGAGCCGGCCCCGCTTTTTGGGAGCCGTGCCAAGGTCGACAAGTGCCTGGCCAAGCGAGCGCGAGGGCCGGGCCAGCCGCACCAACCTCTTTGACAAACCTATGAAGTCCCGGTCCGGGCTGTCAATAATTTTCACGCTTGATGAAAGTAGTGAACTTTTGTTTCAATGGGCGGCGCAGCCAGCTTCAGCTAGGGTCGCGCCGCGTGGCCGCCCCGGACTATGGCAGGCGGGCCGAAGGGGAATTGATTTTGGGTATCCAGTCGACGATCGAAGCGTCTGTGGACAAGTTCACACCGGCCATGCAGCGCGTGGCGACGGTGATCCGCGACCAGCCCCGCATCGTGCTCGACCAGACCATTTCCGAACTGGCCGAAAGCTGCGGCACCTCGGTCGCCTCGGTGGTCCGCTTCTGCCGCACGCTGGGCTTGTCGGGCTATGCGCAATTGCGCATGAGCCTGGCCACCGAGCTGGGCAAGGAAGCTGCGCAATTCGGCACCGATCTGATGCTGGGGGCCGAGATTGCCCAGTCCGATACCTTGCAGGAAATGGCCTCGAAAGTGGCGTCGCTGGAAATCCTGGCCATCGACGAAACCGTCTCGGGCCTCGATTATGGCGTGCTCGAACGCGTCGTAGCAGCAGTCGACCAGGCCGAACGCATCCTGCTGTTCGGCATCGGTGCCAGCCAGTTCGTCGCCCAGGACCTGCATCACAAGCTGTTCCGCATTGGCCGCAACGCCTTCCTGCTGGCCGATCCGCATGAGGCCTGGACCGCGGCCTTGTTGTCGCCGGCAGGAACGGTCGCCCTGGGCTTCTCCCATTCCGGCGCCACCGCCGATACGGTCCGCTTTCTCGAAATTGCCCGCGACGCCGGGGCTTTGACCGTGGCCCTCACCGGCGCACCGGATTCGCCCCTGGCCGGAGCAGCCGACGAATGCCTGGTGGCCCGGGCCCGCGAAAGCCGGCTGCGCGCCGGCGCCATGGTCAGCCGTATCGCCCAGCTGGCCATTGTCGATTGCCTGTTTCTGGGCGTTGCCAGCCAGCGCTATGAACAGACCGTGGATGCGCTCAAGCGGACGCGGGATGTGACGCATCCGAAGTGATCCGCGCCGGACGCTCAGCCGCCCCAGAGCGGTGATGCCCCACCGGCAATTGTTCCGCCCTCATAGGCCAGTCCGTCCGGCCGGTCCTGCTCCAACAGGAGCGGACCATCAAGGTCGATCCAGCGCGCCCGCGACGCCAGCAGCCGCGCTGGAAGCATGGAAAGCGAAGTGCTGACCATGCAGCCCACCATGACGGAAAGGCCCAGTGCCTCGGCGCGCGCGGCAACCGCCAGGGCTTCGGTGAGGCCGCCTGTCTTGTCGAGTTTGACATTGATCGCCTCATAGCGCCCGACCAGGGCTTCAAGCCCGGCAAGGGCATGCACGCTTTCATCGGCACAGATCGGCACCGTGTGGTTGATCTCGGCAAGCGCCCCATCCGCGCCGGCGGGCAGCGGCTGTTCGACCAATTCGACCCGGCAATGGGCGCAGATATCGAGCAGCACCGGCAGATCATCGGGGTGCCAGCCTTCATTGGCATCGACGACCAGACGCGTGTCTGGCGCCGCCGCCCGCACAGCCCCAAGGCGCTCGGCATCACCGGGGGCGCCCAGCTTGATCTTGAGCAGCGGCAGATGCGCGGCTTTTGCAGCGGCCTCGGCCATGCCGTCGGGCGTGCCGAGGCTGATAGTGAAGGCCGTTTCGATATGCTGCGGAAGTGTCGTTCCGGCCAGCGCCGTCACCGACGTGCCGGCGCGTTTCGCTTCCAGATCCCACAAGGCACAGTCGAGCGCATTGCGTGCGGCGCCCGGTGGCAGCGCTTCCTGCAAATCGACCCGGCTCATACCTGCCGCAAATGCGGGTATTAGTGCTTCAATGGCGGCCAGCGTGCTCTGAGGGGTCTCGCCATAGCGGGCATAGGGCACGCATTCGCCGCGCCCGATATGTCCGTCCTGTTCCAGCCGGACCGCCACCACCACGGCCTCGGTCTTGCTGCCGCGCGCGATGGTGAAGTTCCCGGCAATCGGAAAGCGCTCGATGGCGGCGCTGAGGCGTATGGTCATTGTTGGCTCAGGCGGGCAGGGCGCGGAAGAAATGGTTGTCGCCGACCTGGCTGATCTGGGTCTGCGGCAGGGCGGACTGGGTGCGGATCTCATCGATCCGGCTCAGTTCATCGGCAAAGCGCACATCATCAAAGCGCCGGTCCGGGTCGGGCACCGCCGAGAGCAGCAGCCGCGTATAAGGGTGGTGCGGATCGTCGAGCACCTTGTCCACGGCCCCCCATTCCACGATCTGGCCGGCATACATCACCATGATGTCGTCGGCCACATAGCGCGCCGTGGCAATGTCATGGGTGATATAGAGCAGGGCCAGTTTCAGCTCCGCCTTCATGTCGTTGAGCAGGTTCAAAATGCCCTGCCGCACCGAAACGTCGAGCATGGAGGTGGGCTCGTCGGCAACGATCACTTGCGGGTTCACCGCTAGGGCCCGGGCAATGGAAATGCGCTGGCGCTGCCCGCCCGAGAGCTCATGGGGGAACTTGGGCATCATCTGCGCCGGGTCGAGCTTCACGCGCTCCAGCAGCTCGACAATGGCGGCTTTGCGCTGGGCGGCATCCAGGTCCGGCTGATGCAGGCGCAGCGGCCGCTCGAGATGATAGCGAATGGTATGGGTTGGGTTGAGCGCGGCAAACGGGTCCTGGAACACCATCTGCACCGCCGATCGATAGGCCTTGAGCGCCTTGGCGTCGGCCTTGCCCATGGGGGCGCCCTTGAACAGCAGGCGGCCCTCATCGGGCACATATTCGCGCATGATCAGGCGTGCTGCCGTGGTCTTGCCCGATCCGGATTCCCCGACCAGCGCCAGCGTGCGCCCCGGATGCAGCGCAAAGCTCACTGAACGCGCGGCATAGACTGGCTTGTCGGCCCGGCCGAACACCTTCGAAACATTGTCCAGCGCCAGAATGGCATTGCTCGTCATGTCGCTCATGGCGCGGCCTCCAGGCGGGTCTGTTCGCCGCGCAGCTTGGGCATCGAGGCCCAGAGCCGCTTGGTATAGGCATGCTGGGGCTGGCGATAGATGGTCTGGGCGTCATTGACCTCGACCAGTTCGCCCTCGAGCATGATGCCGATGCGGTCGCTGACCTGCACCATCAGCCCCAGATCATGGGTGATGAACAGCACCGAAAAGCCCAGCTTTTTCCGCAGCACGTCGATGCGCTGCAGGATTTCGCGCTGCACCACCACGTCCAGCGCCGTGGTTGGCTCGTCCATGATCAGGAGCTTGGGATTGAGCGCCAGGCAGATGGCGATGACGATGCGCTGCCGCATGCCGCCCGAGCACTGGTGTGGAAAGGCATCGAGCCGGTCCGGGGCGATATCGACCAGTTTGAGCAGCTCGGCTGCCCGCTCCCGCGCTGCAGCCCGGCTGATGGGTCCATGCGCCTTGAGCACATCATAGAACTGCGCCTCGATGGTCAGCACCGGATTGAGCGAATTCATCGCGCTCTGGAACACCATGGCCACCTCACGCCAGCGGAAGCGGCGCAGATCGGCATCATCGAGTTCGAGCACATTGCGGCCATTGACCGCGATCACGCTGCCTGTGCGGATCAGTGCCGGCGGCCGGTGCAGGCGGGAGATGGCAAAGGCGATGGTCGACTTGCCACAGCCGGACTCGCCGGCCAGGCCGAAGAACTCGCCCGGCGCAATGTCGAAGCTGACATTTTTGACGGCGTGGAAATCACCCTCGGCACCGACATAATCGATATTGAGATTGCGAACGGAAAGGACCGGCTGGCTCATAGCTTGCCCTCCCCGAGCCGCACCATGCGGGTCCAGCGATTGAGCATGCCCCCGGTCCGCAGGCGCGGATTGGCGATTTCGTCGATAGCAAAATTGATCAGCGCCAGCCCCAGGCCAAGGAAGGCCAGGGCGAAACACGGCGCCAGAATGTCCCACCAGGCCCCGACGGCCAGGGCCGCCGCATTCTGCGCGTTATAGAGCATGATGCCCCAGGAGACTGTGTTGGGATCGCCCAGCCCGAGGAATTCCAGCGTCGCCTCGGTGATCACCGCGAAAATCACCGAGCCGATGAAATTGATGCCGACGATGGAAATCAGGTTCGGGAAGATTTCGAACAACATGATGCGCCAGCCCGGTTCGCCCAGCATTTCGGCCGATTTGACGAAATCGCGCTGGCGGATCGAAAGCGTTTCCGAGCGGGTGACGCGCACGCCCCAGGCCCAGGAGGTCAGCCCCAGGATGATGGCAATGACCAGAGGGCTCGCCTGGCCGATAAAGGCGGCCAGCACCAGCAATAGCGGCAGGTTCGGCACCACCAGCACCATATTGGTGAAGAAGTTGATGACCTCGTCGACCACCCCGCCCTTGTAGCCGGCGATGATGCCCAGCACCGTGCCGATCAGCGTGATCAGCAGCCCCGCACCAAACCCCACGGCCAGCGACACGCGCGCCCCATGGACGAGACGCGAAAACACGTCATGCCCCAGCCGCGTGGTGCCCATCCAATGGTCCCAGCTCGGCGCCTGGTGCGGCCGGCCGACGCGCTTGACGGGGCTGTATTCGGTCAGCAGCGGGGCAAAGATCGCCACCAGGATAATGACGGTGAGGATGACGAGGCCCGTCATCGCCTTCTTGTTTTGCAGCAATTGGGCAAACAGCTTCATCGCGTCAGGCCTTCTTGAGACGCGGATCGAGCAGCACATAGCTCAGATCGACGACGAAATTGGAAATCAGCATGGCGGCGGTCATGATCAGCAGCTGACCCTGGATGACCGGATAGTCGCGGGCAATGATGGCCTGGTAGAGCGTATTGCCGAGCCCCGGATAGTTGAACACCACCTCGGTCACCAGCGACCCGCCCAGCACCGTGCCAATGGCAATGGCGAGGCTCGATACCGTGGGCAGCAGCGCATTGCGTGCCGCATACCAGAGCATGACATTATTGTCCGAGAGCCCCTTGGCTCGGGCCATCACGATATAGTCTTCGCCCAGGAGGTTGATCATGTTGTTGCGCATGGTGACTGCAAAGCCGCCCATCAGCACGAAGACCAGCGTCACCATGGGCAGGGTGCCATGATAAAGGACGCTCGAGATGTATTCCCAGTTCCAGGCCGGATCGATCAGCGGATCGGCCGCATAGCCATTGGGGAACCAGCCCAGCGTATAGCCGAACACGAACAGCATGATCAGCGACACCACCACGGCCGGCACCGAGCTTGAAAAGATGGCGGTCAGCGAAATGACCGAGTCGATCAGCCGCCCCCGGCGCCAGGCGGCGAACACGCCAAGCAGGCTGCCAAGGGTAAAGGCGATCACGGTGGCAATCCCCATCAGGCCAACGGTCCAGACCAGCGCCCGGCCGAGCAGTTCGGTCACCGGCAGGGGGAAATATTTGATCGAGCGCCCGAGATCACCGGTAAAAACGCTCTGCAGATAGGCGAAATATTGTTCGTGCAGCGGCGCATCGATAAAGCCGAAGGTCAGCTTGAGCGCGTTGAGATTTTCCAGGCTCAGTTCCGAGCCGGCACTGGCGAACATGATCTGGATCGGATCGCCCGGCATCAGCCGGGGCAGGAAGAAATTGATGGTGGCTGCGACCAGAAACGCCGCCAGGTAGAACGCCAGTCGCCGCAGCAAAAAGGCCATGGTGATGTGTCCTTCCAGGTAAGGGGAGGCGCGCCGTGGCGCACCTCCATTGGTGGGTTGGCCTTACTCGACCGGTTCGAGATCGAGCAGTTGCAGCAGGCGGGCCGGGTTGGCGTTGGAGACGACGGGCGAGTATTTGGGGTTCTCGGCGTCGGCCCAGCCAGTAAAGCGGCTCGTGTTGTACTCGTAGAAGGACGGGCTGTTATAGACCGGGATGATCGGCATGTTCTCGGCCACGATCATCTGGGCCTGGTCCATCACCGCCTTGGCTTCCGCCGGGTCCTTGATCTGGGTGTATTCGGCCAGCAGAGCGCTGAGCTCCTCATTCTCCCAATGTGGCGCGGTGAAGCGCGACTTGCCGAAATCGTTCGGATTGAACGAGCGGATATAGGGGAAGTACGGATTGGCCGCCGAGGCCAGTGCGTTGAGCGTCATCGAATACTCGCCCGCGATCAGGCCCGAGGTCCAGACGGCAGCTTCCGGCGTGCTCATCTTCACATTGAGCCCGGCTTCGCTGAGGCTTTCCATGGCGATCTGCACCGCATCGATCCAGTCGGTCCAGCCATTGGGCACCATGATGTCGATGGCGATCGGGGTGCCATCGGGATTGTCACGGAACCCGTCGCCATCGGCGTCGACATAGCCGCTCTCATCGAGCAGCGCCATGCCGGCCTCCAGGTCGAACTGGCCATACTGGCCATATTGCGCCTCGACCTCGGGATTGGCGAAGGAGGCATAGAGCTCGCCCAGCGAGGCCGGATCGTCATTGACCAGTGGATAGCCATAGCCGGCAATGTCCACGATGGTCTGGCGGTCGATCAGCATGGAGAGCGCGCGGCGGAAGTTCACATCGTTGAACGCCTTGCGGTTGTTCTCGTCCGGCGTGACCATGCTGATCTGGAACGACACCAGGCTCGATGGGGTGAACCAGTATTTGTGGTGCTCGGGATCCTTGGCGACAAAGGTGTTGTCAATGTCGGGAATGAAGCTCGTGGCCCAGTCCAGCGTGCCATCGGCAAGCGCGGCCAGCACCTGCGGATTGTCGGCAAGCTGCGGCATGCGCAGGCAGTCCACGTCGAGATTGTCCGCGTCCCAGTAATGCGGGTTGGCGCACTGCTCATAGACCTGGGGGGTGAAACGGGTGATCTCGGTCATCGGGCCGGAACCCACCGGGTTTTCATTGGCAAAGGTCACCGGATCTTCGATCTCGGCCCAGACATGCTCGGGGATGATCGGCATGCCCACAATGGTGTTGGCGATCAGCGAATTGGCTTCCTTGAGGTGGAAGGTGACGGTGCGCTCATCGACCCTTTCCACGCTTTCGAGCTGCGCGCCGATCGAGATGAAGTCGAGCGCCGGGAACTTGGCAATATAGTCGTAGGTGAAAACCACGTCGTCGGCGGTCAGCGCTTCGCCATCCGACCACTTCAGGCCCTCGCGCAGGACGAAGGTGATCGACATCAGGTCATCGGCCAGCTCGAAGCTTTCGGCCAGGCGATAGTGGGGTTCATTGCCCTTGAGGCGGTTGAACACCACCAGCGGCTCATACATGAAGTCCAGCGTGGTGTAGCGCGCCGATGTCTGGCCGAACGGGTTGAAATTGCGCACGAAAGTGGTGGTCTGCTCGGAAGCGAGCGTCAGCACATTGCCGCTGGCATCCTGCGCCTGGGCCGGTGCTGCGGCCAGCAGGGCCAGCACGGACGCGGCTGCGATCCATGAAGTTCTGGTCATTGTGAAAGTCTCTCCTTGCTACAAGGGCCCGCCCTCAGGCGAAGCCGTTCTCCCTGAAAATTCCCTCGACCTCGGCATGCAGGGCCTGCACGTCGTGGCGATGCGATCCGAGCCGTTTCTGGGCGCGTTCAATGCGGGCGAGGCTTTGTGTACTGAGCGGCCGGGCCGCTTTGGCCGCCGCCTCGCTGGCGGCCAGATCGCCCTGGCTGTGCAGGGCAATGTCGTAACCGGCATCGAGCGCAGCGCGCACCCGCTCCGGCCAGGTTCCGGAAAGCGCCTCCATGGTGAGGCAGTCGGTGATGATCACGCCATCAAAGCCGAGGTCTCTGCGGATCATCTCGCAGACCACGGGCGACACCGAGGCGGGTCGGTCCTTGTCGATCTGCGTGAAGACGAGATGTGCCACCATCGCCCAAGGCGCGTCCTTGAGCGCGACGAAGGGCCGGAAATCGCTGCCCGCCATGTCCTCCACGCTGGCCCCGACCACCGGGCAGTCGAAATGCGGATCAACGCTCACCCGGCCATAGCCGGGAATGTGCTTGAAGATCGGCATCGAGCCGACTTCGAGCATGGCATCCACCACCACCTGGCCCAGCGTGATGACCAGGTCGGGGTCGTCACCGAATGATCGGTTGCCGATGACATTATGGGTGTCCTGCCGCGCCAGATCGACCACCGGCGTGGTGCCGCTGCCCAGCCCCAATTCGCTCAGCATGGTCCCCATGGCCAGGCTCGACAGGCGTAGCGCATGCTTGCCGGTTTCAAGGTCCTTGCGGGCCAGCGCGCCGAAATCTCCAAGAGAGCGGAACAGCGGCCAGTTGCCATTGTCGAGCCGCTGCACGCGGCCACCTTCCTGGTCGATATAGACCGGCGCGTCTTCGCGGCCCACCGCGTCCCGGAACTGGGCGACCAGCCGTTTGATTTGCTCGGGATTGTCCAGATTACGCTTGAACAGGAACAGGCCAAAGGGATTGGTTTCACGGAAGAACGCAACTTCCGAAGGCGAGAGCTCCAGACCCGGCATGCCGACAAAGAGCGCGAGAGGGGTAGCGGGCATTACGATTGGTCCCCGGCCTTTGGCGTGATGCGCAACAGGCCCTGATAGATGTCTTCCTGGTCTGACGGGATCGGCAGGGCGCCTGCGGCATTGACGTAGAAATCAACCGGTCCTGCCGAGCCGACGATGGCATAGGCATAGCCTTGCGCTTTCATCGCCATCAGGGCCTGGTGAAACAGCGCCAGCCCGATACCCTTGCCGCGCTGGTCCTCGGACACGCCCGTGGGGCCAAAAAAGCCGCGCGCCGTGGCGTCATAACAGGCAAAGCCGACAAGCTGGCCATCCACGGTGGCAATCAGGCAGCCGGGCGGCTGATGCGCCATGGCCGCGCTGACTTCGCTCACCCAATATTCGGAGAAATGGGTGCGCACCCAATCCTTGATGATGTGCTGTTCGGGCGGCAGGGCAACGCGAATGGTCGCCTCCACATTTTCGGTGCGCCTGGCCAGGTCAGCCAGCTTGCGGCTATAAAGATTGACGAGCAGATCCATTGCGCCGCCCTGCTCAGCCCGCTGCACGCGGCTGGTGCTGGGCAGCGGCGCGGCGCAGGAAACCACCGGCCTCTTCAAGGGCGCGCGCGCCCTCCGCCGCACTCATGCCGGTCAGTGCCATCAGGATCGCCAGCTTCACATTGTTCTTGCTGGCGGCAAGGAACGCCTCGGCCTCTTCGGCCGTACAATCGGCTACCTCGATCAGAATGCGGGTGGCGCGGGCGGCCAGCTTTTCATTACTGACCGAAAGATCGACCATCAGATTTTCATAGGACTTGCCGATGCGGATCATGCTGGCGGTGGTCAGCATGTTGAGCACCAGCTTCTGCGCCGTACCCGATTTGAGGCGGGTCGAACCGGTCAGCGCTTCGGGGCCGACCAGCGGCGAAATGGCAATATCGGCCATATTGGCGATGGCGGAATCCGGATTGCAGGACAATGCTGCGGTCACGGCGCCAACGCTCTTGGCATAGTCGAGCCCCCCGATGACATAGGGCGTCCGGCCGCTGACCGCGATGCCGACCACCACGTCCCGGGCTGAAACATTGACCCGCTGGAGGTCGTTGCGGCCTTCTTCGCGGGAGTCTTCGGCGCCCTCGATCGGATGACGCAGGGCGCGGTCGCCCCCGGCAATCAGCCCCACTACCATGTCTTCGGGCACGCCGAAGGTCGGCGGGCATTCCGAGGCGTCGAGCACGCCGAGCCGTCCACTGGTGCCGGCGCCCATATAGATCAGGCGCCCGCCAGCCTTGAAGGCCTCGACAATGCAGTCCACCGCGGCCGCAACCTGCGGCAATACCTGGCGCACGGCCTCGGCGACCTTTGCATCCTCGGCATTCATCGCCGCAACGATCTCGCCCGACGACATCAGGTCGATTTGCAGCGTGTCCGGGTTGCGGGCTTCGGAAACGAGCTGTTCCAGCTCAGCCATCAGGGTCGTTTTTGCCATTGTGCCTATGCTCAAATTCCGCAGTGATGCTAGAAGTGAATATTCCGGGTGTCAACGCGACATGGAATATTGTATTCCAAATTGATGATGCCCTGGGGATATGTCTCTGGCGAGACAAGCGGAGCACCGGGACATAAGCAGGTTGCAATTTGAGGGAGGTCGGCTTTAGTCCTCGAAACACGAGGCGGGTGGGCCGGCGGCACGGGAACGCAAATGTCGATACTCAAGGTCCTCAGCGCCAAGCTGGACACCATGACCCAGGCCGATCGCCAGATCGCCCAGTTCATCATCGACCATCCCGAGCAGATGCTGACCCTGTCATCGGCAGCCCTGGCAGAAGCAACCGGGCGCAGCCAGTCCAGCGTCGTCAAGTTCAGCCAGAAGCTGGGCTATGCCGGCTACCAGCAGCTCAAGCTGGCCGTGAACAAGGCCAAGGCACTCGAATGGCATGCCCCTGGCGGGGTCATCCATGGCTCGATCGATGCGAGCGACAGCTATGTCACCATCCTGCAAAAGCTGATCGGCTCCAAGCTGCTCTCGATGCGCGAAACCCTGGCCGCCAACAATGAGCAGACCATTGATCTGGCGCTGCAATCCCTGGTCAATGCCCGGAAAATCCAGCTCGCCGGCGTTGGGGCCTCGTCGCTGGTGGCCAAGGACTTTTCCTACAAGCTGCTCAAGCTGGGGCGCATGGCGCTGATCGACAGCGACAGCCATATCCAGATCTCCAATGCCTCGGCGCTCAACGCGGCCGATGTGCTCTTTGCCCTGTCCCATTCCGGCCGCAGCGTGGAAACCCTGCGTATTGCCGAGATTGCCCGGCAGCGTGGCGCCACGGTGATTTCGATGACCGGATTGCAGCCCAACCCCCTGCTCGAGCTGGCCGATATTCATCTCTTTACCGTGGCCGATGAAGAGCGGGTGCGTTCCTCGGCGATCACCTCGCGCGATGCGCAATTGATGCTGATGGACATGCTGTTCATCCTGATGATCCGCATGCAGGCGGACGCGCATGACTTTATCCACAATTCCGAAACCGCCGTGACGGTGCTCAAGGCTCGCTAGCCACTGCACAATCGGCGCCTCGGCGCAGCCGGCCGCCGGTCATGTCGATGCGTCCGGGATGTAATTTAATATTCTTGACATGATGAATTGTAGGAATTTACTATTCCAAACATGCAGGCATGAGGGTGGCCTGCCCAGGGGACCTGCCACCGGCGGGATGGACGGAGAGAGCAATTGGCTCAGCTATCGCTTCGCGGCATCAAGAAGCGCTTTCGCGAGACCGAAGTCTTGCATGGCATTGATCTGGAAATCGGCGACCGCGAATTCGTCGTCTTTGTCGGCCCCTCGGGCTGCGGCAAGTCGACCTTGCTGCGCCTGATCGCCGGGCTCGACCCGATCACCGATGGCGAATTCGTGCTCAATGGCAGCCGCATGAACGATGTCGCGCCTTCGCGCCGCGGCATCGCCATGGTGTTCCAGTCCTATGCGCTTTACCCGCATATGGACGTCTATGAAAACATGGCCTTCGGGGCGCGCCTGATGGGGCTCGACAAGGCCGAGGTCGAACAGCGCATTGCCGACGCCGCGCGTATGCTGAGGCTCGGAGAACTGCTCAAGCGCCGGCCGCGCGAACTCTCCGGTGGCCAGCGCCAGCGCGTCGCTATCGGCCGGGCCCTGGTGCGCAAGCCCGATGTATTCCTGCTCGATGAGCCGCTGTCCAATCTCGATGCCGCCCTGCGCTCGGAAGTGCGCCTCGAAATCGCCCGCCTGCATCGTGAGATCGGCGGCACCATGATCTATGTGACTCACGATCAGGTCGAGGCCATGACCCTGGCCGACAAGATCGTGGTGATGAACAATGGCCGCATCGAGCAGGTCGGCTCGCCGCGTGAACTCTATGAGACGCCGGCCAATACCTTCGTTGCCAGCTTCATCGGCTCGCCGCGCATGACGCTGGTCGATGTGACCCGCGACGGGGACCGCCTTGGTGTCGCCAATGGCGGGGCCGTGTCTGTCGGCGCCGTGCCGGATGCAAAGGCGCTCAAGCTGGGCCTGCGGCCCGATGCGGTGCACCTCACCCGGGGCGCGGCCGAGGGCCTCGCCGCCCAGGTCGTCTATACCGAATATCTGGGCGACAACGCTTATGTCTATGCCCGGCTGGCCGACGGCACGCTGCTCTCGGCCCGCACCACCCCCAATGATCTATTTGCGCCGGACGAAACGGTGACCGTGACGGTCGAGCCGGGTGCCGCGCATTTCTTTTCCGCCGAGGATGGCCGGCGGCTGACGCCCTGAACCGGGCGCCGGGACACGACCACCAAAGAGAACTCGCAAGGAGAGGGAACTCCATGAAGACCAATCTGATACGCATCGGCGCGGCCCTGGGAGCCGTGCTCGTCGCTGCCCCCGCATTCGCCCAGGACCTGACCCTGTGGAGCTGGCGCCAGGAAGACCGCGCGGCCTATGAACAGTTCATCGAGACGTTCGAGGCGGCCAATCCGGGCATCACCGTGACCTTCGAGACCTTCGAAGCCACCAATTACAACACCATCCTGTCCACCGCCCTGGCCGGTGGCACCGGGCCGGACCTGGCCATGGTGCGCGCTTATGGCGGCCTCGAAAACGTCGCTTCGGCCGGCTATCTCGAGCCCCTGAGCACCGAAACCGTGCCGGCCCTGGCCGATTTCTCCGCCGCCTCGCTGGCGGCTGAAAGCATGCGCTCGGACGGCCAGGTCTATGCCGTGCCCTTTGCCAGCCAGACCCAGTTCGTCATCTACAACAAGGCCATTTTCGACGCTAACGGCCTCGAAGAGCCGCAGAGCTGGGCGGACCTGGAAGCCCTGGGCCAGTCGCTCAAGGACGCCGGCGTCATCCCCTTCGCCAACGGCACGGCAACCGCCTGGCAGAACGAGACCGTCACCTTCGGCCTCGGCTCCTCGCTGATGGGCAAGGACTTCTACGAAGACCTGATCGCCGGTGAAACCGACTTCACCGACGAGCGCTTCACCTCTGCCCTGGCTGCCGTGGCCGATGTCGCCGCCGATTACTTCCCCGATGGCTTTATCGGTCTCGACTACCCGTCCGCCCAGCAGCTCTTTTCCTCGGGCCTAGCCGGCATGTTCATCGGCGGCTCCTATGAGCTGGCCAATTTCCAGAACCAGAACCCGGATATCGAGCTGGGCATGTTCGCCGCGCCCGGCGAGACTGCCGAGGACGAAAAGCTGGTGGCCGTCTATTTCGACGGTGGCTACGCGGTAAACGCCGCCACCCCGAACAAGGATGCCGCGATCACCTTCGTCAACTACCTGGCCAGCCAGGAATTCGGCCAGGCTTTCGCCAATACGCTCAACAACATCTCGACCGTGCCGGGCGTCACCTTCGACAACCCGCTGCTGGGCGAAGTGGCTGAGTTGAACCAGTCCTCGATCCCCTATCTGATGCTGGCCCATTTCCGCTATGGCGAGCCCTCCGGCTCGGTGCTGATCCAGGGCGAGATGCAGAAGCTGTTCGCCGGCGAAACCACGCCTGAAGCCATTGGCGAAGTGCTCACGACCGGCCTGGCTGCCTGGTACGAGCCCTTCCAGAACTAAGGCGGTCTCCCTTCGCCTTGGGGGTGGCATGTCCCTGCCACCCCCACCCCTACCTAACCTCCCCCTGACAGGGGGAGGGACCGGCCGGTGGGTGTGAGGAGATCAACTAATACTCGATGCGGCTCCTCCCCCTTCTTCAGGGGGGAGGCTGGGTGGGGGTGAACCCTCACAGAAATTCAAAGCGAGCCCCAATGCCCAAACTTCGGATGACAGGCCGTGGCCTCTGGATCACCTTCCTCATCGTGCCGCCACTGGCCTTTGTGGCGCTGTTCATCGTCTATCCGATCATTTCGGCCTTCGCCTATGCCTTCTTCGATTGGCAGGGCCTCAAGCGCCTCGATTTCGTGGGGCTGGAAAACTTCCACACCGTGCTGTTCGTCGAGCCCTATCGGAGCTGGACGCTCAACGCCTTCAAGAACAACATCATTGTCTTTTTCGCGCTGATGGTGCTGCAGAACGGGCTGGGCTTCATCCTGGCCTATGCGCTCTGGCGCGAATTGCCCGGTGCCCGCTTCCACCGCATTGCGGTGTTCCTGCCCGTGGTGCTCTCCACCATCATCGTCGCCTATCTGTTCAAGCTGTTCTATCACCCGCTGTTCGGCGTGGTGAACATCAGCCTGCGCGGTCTCGGGCTCGATGGGCTGGCGCAACCCTGGCTGGGGCAGAGCGGCACTGCGCTGTGGAGCATCATTGCCGCCCAGGCCTGGCATATGGTGGGCTTTCCCACCCTGGTTTTCCTTGCCGGCATGCAGCGCATCCCCGGCGAAATCCTCGACGCCGTGCGCATGGAAACTGAAAGCGAATGGGTCAAGATCACCCAGATCGTCTGGCCGCTCGTCGCGCCCAGCGCCACCATCGTGTTCACCCTGCTCTTCGTGGGTGCCTTCAACTGGTTTGAGCTGCCCTACATCATGGGTGGGCTGGACGGGTCGCCCTTTGGCTCGACCGATGTGCTGGGGCTCTATTTCTACCGCACGGCCTTTGGCAATGTGTCTGCCGGCCAGCAGGATTTCGGCCTCGGTTCGGCCCTGGCCGTGCTGATTTTCCTCTTCATCGCCGCCATCGCCACGGTCATCACCGTGCGCCTGCGCGCCCGGGAGATCCAGATATGAGCACCGCGACCACGACCGCCATGGCCTATCAGGACCGCAGGGGCATTCTGGGCACGCTGGGTCGCGACGGGCTGTTGCAGATCATCCTGATCGCCAACACCATCATTATGCTGGCGCCCATCGTCATCATGGTGTTCTCGGCCTTCAAGACCACGCCGCAGATCTTCCAGTCGCCTTTCGGCATTCCCGATTTCACGCAAGTCAGCAACTTCGTGAAAATCTGGACCCAGACCAATTTCCTGCGCTACCTGCTCAATTCCTTCGTCGTCACCGGCGCCTCCATGGCGCTGATCCTGACCCTGGGCACCATGGCGGCCTATGCCATTGGCCGCTATGCCTTCACCGGCTCGAACTTCATCCTGATGTTCTTCCTGGCCGGGCTGACCCTGCCACTAAAGCTCGCCATCATCCCGCTCTTCATGCTGATGCGCGACCTCTCCATCCTCAACAATCAGCTCTCGCTGATCTTCGTCTATACCGCCATGGGCCTGCCCACGACGGTCTTCATCATGACCGGTTTCATCCGCACCCTGCCCAATGAGCTCGAAGACGCCGCACGCATGGATGGCGCCTCCGAAGCGCGCATCATGTGGTCTATCATGCTGCCTCTGGTGCGGCCCGCCATGGTCATCGCCGGCATCCAGAACGTCGTGCCGATCTGGAACGACTTCTTCTTCCCCCTGGTCTTCATCCAGAACGATGATCTCAAGACCCTGCCGCAGGGCCTGACCACCTTCATGGGTGAATATACCACCGATTGGGGCGTGCTGTTCTCCGGCCTGACCCTGTCTGCCGCGCCGATCATCCTGATCTACATCGTGCTCTCGCGGCAGTTCATCGCCGGCATGACCTCCGGGGCCGTCAAATGAAGCTGCCCAGGGGTCTTGTCGTCTCCTGCCAGGCGCGGGCCGATAACCCACTTCATGGTCCCCGGTTCATGGGCGCCATGGCCCTGGCCGCCCGCGACGGCGGTGCCGTGGGCATCCGCGCCAATGGCCCAGCCGATGTCGCCGCAGTGCAGGCAGCGGGCCTGCCGGTCATCGGCATCCACAAGGTGTTTTCCGAAAACCACCCGGTCTATATCACCCCCAATTTCGAGGCCGCTGCCGCGATCTATGCATCAGGCGCCGGGATTGTTGCGCTCGATTGCACCGAGCGCCCGCGCCATGGCGAACATCCCAGCGTCCTCATCCGACGCATTCAGGAAGAGATCGGCGCCGAAGTCTTTGCCGATATTTCCACGCTGGACGAAGGCCTGAAGGCGGCCGATTGGGGCGCCGATTATGTCGCCACGACCCTTTCGGGCTATACCGAAAAGACCCAGCCCAAGCCGGAAGAGCCGGACCTGGCCCTGCTCGAGGCCCTGGCCTCACGGCTTGATGTTCCGGTGGTAGCCGAAGGGCGCTACAATCGGCCCGAGCTTGTCGCCCAGGCCTTTGCCGCTGGCGCGCATGCCGTTGTTGTGGGCACCATGATCACCAATCCGCGCGAAATCACCACCACGTTTGTCAAACAGGGCGTGCCCCGGTGAGCCAGGTGCATCTCGGGCTTGATGTGGGCGGCACGGCCAGCCGCTGGGTGGCCTGCGATCCGGCGGGCGCCGTACTGGCGCGGGGCCAAGTCGGCGGCGCTACAGCCCATGTGTTCAACCCGGCCGAGCGCAACCGGCTTGGCGCAGTGTTCACCCAACTGGCCGACGAGATGGCTCAGAACGGTCTCGTGGCCAAAACCCTCTCCGGCGGCCTGACCGGCTTTGGCGCCGCCGCCGCCGAGGAGATTGCCGGTCTCGCCCAACAGGCGCTCGGCTTGCCGCGCACTGCGATCCTCCTGATGGATGACATCATCCTGGCCTTTGCCGCCCATTTCCAGCCCGGGGCCGGACACCTGGTCTCCGCCGGCACCGGATCTATCGGCATTCATGTCGGCGCGACCGGCGATGTTGTCCGGGTCGGGGGCAGGGGCATTCTCATCGATGATGCCGGCTCGGGAAGCTGGATTGCCCTCCAGGCGCTCGACCGGCTCTATCGCACGCTCGACCACACCGGCTCCTTTGCTGGCCAGCAGGTCCTCGCCGACCAGATCTTCGCCCTGGTGGGCGGTTCGGGTTGGCACGATGTGCGCCAGTATGTCTATGCCGGCGACCGGGGCCGCATCGGCGCCCTGGCCGTCGGTGTCGCCAAGGCGGCCGGGATGGGCGATGGGACGGCGCTCGAAATCCTGCGTCAGGCTGGGACCGAGCTGGCCTTGCTTGCCCAGGCCATGCAGGCCCGGGCCGGAACGCTACCCGTCGCCGTTATCGGGGGTGTGTTGTCACTGCACCCCTCCATCTTTGAAGCGCTGACCGCGCAATTGCCCGGTGTAGCGGTTTCCCGGCCCACCATCGATAGCGCCCTGGCCGCCGCCCAATTGCAGGCAAGCCAGGGCGGCGCACGCTGGCGGACGCTATTGGCCGAGGGGCCGAGGCTGGGCTGAACCGGTCAGACGACCAGCCTGCTCCGGGTCAATTCTGCCAGCGATTGCTGCGAGCGGTCCTGCGGGCGGTTCACCGTCTGCACCCATTCGATCAACTGCGCCATGCCCGCCTCGAACTCCTGCGTCGGCCGGATGCCGAACAGCTTTTCAAGCTTGCTGGTATCGGCAAAGCAATGGCGGATATCCCCGACCCGGTACTGGTTGAGAATGGTCGGTGCGATATTCTTGCGCAACAGCCGCGCCAGCGTGGTCGCGATCTCGTTGACCGTCCGGGCCTGCCCGCTGCCGACATTGCACGTTTCCCATACCGCCAGATCGCTTTCGAGCACGGTGGCAAAGGCATTGGCGACATCGAGCACATGCACGAAATCGCGCTTCTGCTCGCCATCCTCGAAGATGATCGGCGGCTGGTCGTTGAGCAGGCGTGAAATGAAGATGGCGGCAACCCCGGTATAGGGATTGCTCAGCGCCTGGCGCGAGCCATAGGCATTGAACAGCCTGAGCGCCACGGTGGGAATCTTGAGGGCCCGTCCGACCGAAAGGAACATCTCCTCATGGTCGCGCTTGTTGACCGCATAGATCGAGGCGGGCTGGAGCAGTTTGTTTTCATCGGTGGGCACGGGCAGCAGGGTCGCGCCATCCTGGTTCAGCTCCCAGTGATGGGCCTGCAACTGCTCGTGGCCGCGCATCTCGGGCATGACCGGGCGGCCACTCTCGGCCTCGACATATTGCCCTTCACCATAGATCGACATGGATGAGGCAACCGTCATGCGCTCCACCGTATGCTCGGTGCGCGACAGCACTTCGAGCATGATCGCCGCAGCCATGGTGTTGTTGCGGGTGTAATCGACAATATTGGTCATGCTCTGCCCGACCCCGACCGAGGCGGCGAGGTGGGCCAGATGGGTAATGCCGGACAGGGCGCTCTCGAACACGCCATCATCGAGAATATTGCCCTTGATGCGGCGGGCGGCGGGATTGAGATAGACCGGCCAGCCTTCGGCATCGCGCTCGGCGTCGCCATGCACCTGCTCGAGCAGGCAGTCGAGGACGGTGACGTCAAACCCCCGGGCCAGCAACAGGTCCACCAGATGCGAGCCGATAAAGCCCGCGCCCCCGGTGACCAGAACATGTCCTTTCGCCATTGTGGTACTCCTTACTCAATACGCGTCTTATGAGGATTTTTCCGCTCCCGCCTCCATGGCCGCGGGCAGCTTGGTTTTGGCGGTAGCGGCGGGCCGCGCCACTGTGCTCGATTTCCTGGTGCGCGCAGTGCGCACCAGATCATGGTTTGCATCGGTCTTTTCGGTGCGTTCCCACACCAGGCCCTCATTGCGCAGGAACATGCGGAAGCCGATCCAGAGCGGAATGAGCCAGACCAGCCACCACACCAGGATAAAGACCGGATTGACCCGCCACAGATAGCGCAGCCGGTCCTTGCGCGCGGGCAGCACCAGCGCCGCGCGGCGCCAGGTACGCACATAGAGCGCGCTCATCGACGCGGTGAAGACCACCAGATTGGCCAGGGACAGCACGATGGCCCAATCGGGCAGGATGTTCTGCCCGGTCCAGGCCGACCAACTGGCCCAGATCCCCAGCGGAAGACCGACAGAGTTGAGCGAAAGCGACAGGCATGGCAGGAAATTGAGCCAGGCCTTGAAGCGGGCCGGCCAGGGCATGCCCATGGCCTTGAGCGGATAGGTCAGGCTCTGGAAGAACCCCGCCACCCAGCGCTTGCGCTGGGTAATGCCATGCGCAAAGGTCAGCGGCACTTCCTCGATCAAGGGGTTTTCAATGATCCCCAGCCGCTTGCCATTGACCCAGAAGCGCATGCCCACTTCCGGATCCTCGATCGTCAGCCAGGGATGGAAACCGCCTAGCGTGATCAGGTCCGAGGCGCGGAAGAACAGTCCTTTGCCCAGCACCCAATAGGGGTGTTTGCCATCGGCCGAGAGATGCGGATATTTCGAACCGTCCCAGGCCATATGGTCAAAGGCATGCCAGCTCGCCGCCCAGCTCGCGTTGAGATTGCCCGCGATGTTCTGCGCCTGGAGCACGTCATATTGCCCCATGCCGGCAGCCGCGGCCAGGAAGTGGTCGCTGGGCGGGCAGCTATCCGCGTCGATATAGTTGACCAGGAAATCCTGGCTGGCCATCACCCGCTCGGCGATCTGGTAGAAGGCATAGATCAATTGCCGGGTCTTTTTCGGCGGCAGGTCGCGGTTCTGCGCGAACTTGCCCTCATGCCACCAGTAGGCCTTCTTGCAGCGGTCCCAGGCCTTCCATACCACCAGCCAGGATTTATGCGAGGTGGGCGGCACTTCGATGATCTGGAGGAAGGGGAATTCCTTCTGCAGCCGACGTAGCGAACGCACGGTGAAGGCGTCGTCGGCATTGGGAATGGCCACGACGCTGAACTTGTCCTTGGGATATTCGAGCTGCGCCAGGCTCAGGAATGTGGTGCGCATGGTTGATTCAAGTTCGCGCAGCACCGGATAGAACAGCACGATATAGGGGTACTCTTCCGGAGGCTTGGTACGGGCCGCATTCGGATCCACCCAGTTGACCGGCCGGGTGAAGAAATACAGATCAAGCCATTGCGAGAGGGCATAGGCAATCTGTACGGCGCAAAAGGCGCCGACAAGCAACAGGCTCACTGTCTCGCTGGTTTCCATAGCCTGCCCTCTCGCGTCGCGGCTTCTAGCCGCTCATGCCATCTTGCAGGGCAGGGCTCGGACGCTGCGCCGCCCCGTTCATGTAGGCCCTCCTGGACGGGGTGCGGGCACTGTGCTGGTGTACCGCCACCACATTGTGCCGCCGGGGCTGCTGCGGCGGCCGCCCAATGGCGTGGACCGCAAAACCGGCATTGAGGAAGGCTTGTGGATCAAGGAAATTGCGCAGGTCCACCAAGACTTTATTGCGCACCAGCCGCCCCAGTCGCTCGGCGTCGAGCGTGGCAAATTCGGGCCAATGGGTCGCCAGCACGGTGCAATCTGCCCCTTCGGCGCAAAGATAGGCATTGTCGGCAAAAAGCACATCGGGCAGATGCACCCGGGCCCGATTCATGCCTTGCGGATCAAACACTTGCACCTTCGCGCCGGCTCGCTGCAGGGCATCGATCAGGGCCAGGGACGGTGAATCGCGCATGTCGTCGGTATTGGGCTTGAAGGTCAGGCCCAGCACCGCCACGACCCGACCGGACAGGTCGCCATGCAGCGCCCTCGAGACGCGGCGGCCCATGGCCCGCTTACGGGCCTCGTTGGAGGCAATGACGGTTTCGACCAGCCGCAGATTGATGCCATGTTCCTGGGCAATTGCCTGCAGCGCGGTCGTATCCTTGGGGAAGCATGATCCGCCATAGCCCGGACCGGCCTGCAGAAAGGCTGCGCCAATCCGTTCGTCCAGCCCGATGCCATGGGCGACCTGGTCGACATCGGCGCCGACCGCTTCGCAAAGATCGGCCATTTCGTTGATGAAGGCGATCTTGGTGGCCAGGAACGCATTGGCGGCGCATTTGACCAGCTCGGCCTCCCGACGGCCCATGCAGACCACCTGTGTGCCGGTTTGTTCCAGCGGCGCATAAAGCGCCCGCAGCGTATTGCGTGCCGTCTCGTCTCCGGCCCCCACCACGATCCGGTCCGGCGCCATGAAGTCATCAATGGCGGAGCCTTCGCGCAGGAATTCGGGATTGGAGATGACCGAGAAATGCATCTCAGGTCGTGCCTTGTGCATCAGCGCCTGCACACTGTCGCCGGTGCCGACCGGCACGGTGGACTTGATGATTACCATTTGCGGATGGACCGCCTTGGCAGCAACCTCCTGGGCGACCGCAAAGATGGCACTGAGATCGGCACTGCCATTGGCCTGGGGGGGCGTGCCCACCGCGATCATGACGGCGTGAACTTCCTTGCCCAGCGCCGGCAGCCGGCTCGTAAACCCCAGGCGCCCCTGCGCCACGTTTCGGGTGATCATCTCGGAGAGCTGTGGCTCGTAGATGGGAATCTGGCCGGCCTGAAGCTGCCCAACCTTGCTCGCATCATTGTCCACGCACATCACGTGGTGCCCCAGTTCCGCCAGGCATGCGCCCGAAACCAAACCGACATATCCCGAACCGATAATTATGAGGCGCATGGTTCTTACTCACTCTGTTACTAAAACTAGACTTGCACGATGGGCTCGCTCTGGGTGGCCGGTGCGTAGACCGGCCCATAACCCCGTGCCGGCGTCAGCGGTTGTTTGAGGCTGGCAAAGTAGCGGATGGTTTTCTCCAGCCCTTCGGCCAGGGGCACGCGCGGCCCCCAGCCAAGCAGGGTGCTGGCGCGGGTGATGTCGGGACGCCGGCGGCGCGGATCATCAACCGGCAGTGGGCGGTGGACGAGCTTCGATGGCGAGCCCGTCATCTCGATGATGATGCGTGCCAGTTCGCCGACCGTAATCTCGGCTGGATTGCCGATATTGACCGGGCCATCGACCTCGGGCCCCGACGCCATGAGGCGCACAAAACCCTCGATCAGGTCATCGACGTAACAGAACGAGCGGGTCTGGCGGCCCTCGCCATAGATCGTGATGTCCTCGCCGCGCAGGGCCTGAAGAATGAAGTTGGAGACCACCCGGCCATCGTCGGGCTGCATGCGCGGGCCATAGGTATTGAAGATGCGCACGATCTTGACCACCACGCCGCTCTGGCGGGCGAAATCGGTGAACAGCGTCTCGGCGAAGCGCTTGCCCTCATCATAGCAGGAGCGCGGCCCCACCGTGTTGACATTGCCGCAATAGTCCTCGCGCTGCGGATGGACCTCGGGATCGCCATACACCTCCGAAGTCGAGGCATGCATGACCCGGGCGCCGTCCCGCTGGGCGCGGTAGAGCACATTGGCCGCCCCTTCAGCGCAGATCAGTGCCGTGCGGACCGGATCGCTCTGATAGTGCACCGGCGAAGCGGGGCAGGCCAGGTTGTAGATTTCATCAAAGGCCGGCAGGTGCTCGGGCAGGGTGTCCATGACGTCATGTTCGACCAGCTCGAAGCGGTTGCTGCGCGCCAGGGCCGCCACATTGGCCGGACGGCCCGTGTGAAAATTGTCGATGCAGGTCACCCGGTGCCCTTCGCCGATCAGGCGGGCACACAGATGCGAGCCAAGGAACCCCGCCCCACCTGTCACGCAGATGGATTTGGGCATGCTTGCCCCCCGGCCGGTGCGGGTCTGCCGCGCCAGCCTGGTCGCTTTATGCAGCGGGCTCATTGTTGCACCAGGCCGACGCTGAGCGTCAGATCCTTTGGTCGCGGCAGGGGCATGGGAATATCGAGCATGCCGACCTTGGCTACGCCACCGTTCAGCCAGCCACCCTGGGGTGGCCGCGCCACCGCGCGGAAGCCTGCCTCATAGATCGGCAGCAGCCCGGCCTGGTAATTATATTCCACGACATCGCCATCATGGATCAGCACCATGTCGGCCGAGGTCACCTCGATATCATTGACCCGTACGAAGTCGATAAACAGGTTGCGGTCCAGCACCCCGTCCTCACCGGCGCCATCCATGCGGGTGAACTTGTCATTGGTCAGCACCAGGCTGATTTCCGCATCCGGTGTCAGCAGGTCATCCGGGACCGTGAAGGAAAATTGCTCGAGGAACGAGCTGGGGCGCGGTTTCGTAAACAGGCGCCCGTCAGCCTCGGTTTCGATCGCCATGCGCAGCGTGCCGCTGCCCACCACCTTGTCATCAATCAAAAGATCAAAGCTTGGCGGGCCATCATAGGCCTCTCCGGCGATGGAAATAATGACCAGCGAATCGGCCATGGCGGGCAATGCCGCTATCAATGTCAGGGCGGTAGAGATGCCCAAAACTTTCGCATTTACTACTTGTGATATCTTGCACATCTTGACTCACCACTAACAAAGTTGCCGTACCACAAAGCTGTATGCAGAACTTCTCCCGCACCGAATGACTCTGTTAACAGATAGTCTAACTTTTGATTTGAAATGGTGCCATTAATACAACGATCTAGATAGTTCTGTCTAATTGCCGCGCTCGGGTCCTTGCTTCATTTTTCCTTTGGCAGGGTTGGTCGGTTGTCGATTCGGGGAGGCAGCAGTGAAGCGTCGGGATCTGATTATTGGGGCAGCCGCTGCGCTGTCTGTGGGGCAGCTTATTGGCTGCGCCCGTGTCGACACGACCCAGACCGGATCGGTGACCGCGACGCCAGACCAGCCGCAGGCCCGCCAGCCCCGCCCGGCGACGCCGCCGGTGCGCGCACTGCGTTCGGCCGCTTCCTCGCGCGGTCTTTATTTCGGCGCTGCCATTCAGAGCGCGACCCTGAGCGACAGCCGGTTCCGGTCCAGTGTGGTGCGCGATTGCTCCATCATCACGCCGGAATGGGCCATGAAATGGGATTCCATCGCGCCCAGCCGGAATTACAATTATGGCGAGATGGACCAGCTTGCCAGCTTTGCCTCCCGCAATGGCCTGGCCATGCGCGGGCATACCTTGCTCTGGCACAAGAGCCTGCCCCGCTGGGCCGCTTCGGCCCTTGCGTCCAACCGCGACTGGGCGCTGATCGATGATCATTTTTCCAAGATCATTGGCCGCTATGGCAACCAGGTGCGCGAATGGGACGTGGTCAATGAACCGATCGAGCCCAATCATGGTGGCAACGGATTGCGGCAGAACCAGTTCTACAAAGCTTTTGGCGAGGCTTATATCGAGCGCGCCCTGGAATCGGCCAAGGCACGTGCGCCACGCGCGCGCATGGTCATCAATGAATACGGGCTTGAATATAATAGTGGCTATGAAGGCCAGCGCCGCCTCTCGCTGCTCCGCCTGCTCGAGCGCCTGCGCTCACGCGGCGCGCCGGTCGACACGGTCGGCCTGCAGGCCCATCTGGATCTGCGCAAGGGCAATGTCTATGCCGATGGCATTTATGGCATGATGCGCGATATTCGCGGCATGGGGCTCAAGGTGGCGATCACCGAGCTCGATGTCGCCGAGGCCAATACGGGCCTCTCCATCGAACGGCGCGATGCGCTGGTGGCCGATGAAACCCGGCGCTATCTCGATATCGTCTTGCAGTTCAACAATGTTCTGGGAGTCAGTACCTGGGGGTTGAGCGATAGCCATTCCTGGTTGCGCACCCAGCGCAGCGCCGCCAATCGCGGCCTGCCCTATGATCGCGAATGGCAGGCCAAGCCCATGCACAGCGCCATCCTGACCGCCTTTGCATAAGGCAATAGGGCGCGCTCAGCGCACCGTTTCCATCAAACTGGTGTAAAGGGCCCGCGTCTCCGGGCTCGGTTCAACGCCCAGCTCATTGGACAACACGCTGCGCATGGAGGTGTAGAGCTCGTTGACACGGGCATAATGCCGGCGCTCGGCCGCCTCTTCCATCAACACGCAAACCGCATCTTCCCGATAGGGATCGAGTTCGAGCAACCGGCGAGCGCAAATGCTGCGTTCGGCCGGTGTGAAGCGCGTGCCCGGGCGCATTCCCTCGGCTATCCCATCGACAGCATGGAGCAGCAGTTCATTGCGTTTTGAAGACAGCCAGTCCTCAAATTCCTCGCCACTCCCGTCCTGGTTGGCCAGCAACTCGCCACCGTAAATGCGCGAAAGCTCAAGCGGATTGAGCACAACCTCACCTGCGATATGGCGGGACATCTCGATCAGGTCGCAATAGACATCGGCGCTGGGCGCCAGATGCAGGGTCGAGACATTGGCTTCGATCAGGGTAAACCCCTGGTCCTCCTGAACATGCCTGATGCGGGCCACGGCCTGGCGCAGATTGGCGGCCGCCTTGCCGTCATCGGCATTGGGCCAGAACAGGGCGGCCAGCCGGCTGCGCGCCTGCACCTGTTCCGGGGTGGAGAGGATCAGATAGGCGGCAATCCGGAAAAAACTCGCAGGGACACCCTGGACCAGATTATTGCCCACCAGCAGGCAACACGGACCAAGCAGTCTGATTGTCGTGTGGTGCGGCGCTTGAGTACCCATCTGCGCCCTCCATCCCTCTCTTACGCAGCAAGGTTCTGTACGAGAACTGCTGATCTTACCCTAACAACGCCGTACATTGTACAACTTACGCTTCGGCCGTCCGCCGCTCAATTTTATTTGTTCAGTTCAAGTAAGCCCTTGATCAATTCATGGCTTGATGCCGCTAGCCGCAAAGAACGCCCACAAATCCCGGTTGACCGAAGTGATAGCCTGAATGGCGGCCTGAACCCGCTCAAACTCGGTATCGTCCAGTGCTTCGGCCTTCCCGTATTTCAACGCATCGTCAAACTCGACAATGCGCATTAATTGCGTGCCGCTCAATTCACCATTGGAGTCGAATGAGTAGATGCAATGGTTATATTTGTTCCTGACTTTGGCCTCCTTCTTGAGGCGCTCGGTCAGATCCAGCACCGCCGCCCTGGTCTCTGGCGGCGTTGCCGGCAATTTGGCCAGCCTGTCGAGCAGGTCCAGCCGCGCCCGGGTGGTGTTCAGCGTCAGGAATATGATGACCGCAGCGTCCTTGGACGTTCCGGCCAGATGGGCGATCAGATAGATGAACAGGCTTTCCGTGTTGGTCCACACATAGTTCAACTGACCGACCTGCTGGAGCACCTTATCCAGGCTGGGCATGGCGTTCACCCCAGGGCGGTGGCCCGGCGGTGGTCACCATGTCCAGTGTTGAGGGTGTTCTTGTCGAGCCTGTGTTCGTGCAGATAGGCGGCCGCCTGGGTCCGGTTGGTCACCCGAAGCTTGGCGATCAGATTGTGCACATGGGCTTTGACAGTATGCTCCGACAAGGCCATCCGATCGGCAATCAGCTTGTTCTGGTACCCCTCCGAAACCAGGGTGAGGATCTCCCGCTCCCGCGCCGTCAACGTGTCCAGCCCGTTTTCCGCCTCACCGCTGGCCCGCTCGTTCTGCTGTACCGGAATCTCGACTGCCTGTCTTTGCCGGTTGGACGGGGCCGGGCTGGCCGAAGCAAGCGGCAACGCGCCCGGGGCGCTCCGATGCACCGGCGCGGTATGATTGGATCTCGCACCCTCGCCCTGCGGCAGATATTCACCGCCCGCCATGACCAGCCGCATCAGCGCAAACCACACATCGAGCGGCAGGGTTGTGGGCAGGATGCCCTGGATGAGTCGCCGTTCCGTCAATATCGGATCGACGACCGGCAGCCCATTGTCGATGGCGATCGCAATGGCTGCATTGGGGAAGCGCCGACGGCATTGCTCGACGATATCCACACCGATCAAGCGCGCGCCGGCGCCGAGCAGCACCAGCCCGACATTATGATCTGGCTCGCCTTGATCATCGATCCGGTCGACCAGAAAAACATCCGTATCGCGAAAATGATCCTGTAAAGCACTGCTAAGGCATTGGTATATGGCTTGTTGTGGGGCAACAAACACGAGCCGAAGTGTGCCGGACTTTATTGACCGATCTTCGGTCTGACGCGGACTGCGCAGACCGTCATAGAGGTTTTCACGCACTTTACCACTCCCTCACCTTGCGATTACTGTGAACCTGCGTCCCCAGTTGTGCCTGGCACCATCGCTCCCAAGGTTGACAAAACGTTAACACCAGGGGCGTGACTCTGGCGTGATTCGTTCCCCGGCAAGATTAATTCAAAAGGTTGATCTCTAGCCTCTTCCGACCGGCACAAATCAACCTTTCGATGGAGTACGCGGCGCGTTTTCTCCCCCGTACAGGGGATTGAAAACGATCTAGCTCGCTAGCGCACCGGACACATGTTCTAAATCGATAAGATTAGTATTGGGTCCTTCAGCCTAGCCTGAAGTGGTCGCTATACTTCATGTCTCACCGAGCAATACTTGGAGCCGCGATGCGGCAGATGCCGTGTCGTGCTTGGTAATTGAGTTCTGGACTTGACGGTGTTGATCAGTTTTTGCGTGCAGCACCAGTAGCCCGAGTATCTCGCGTATGCCTTGCAGGTCATGAGCCGCCAAATATGCCTCCATTTGAGATGACAGGAGGTCTTGGTTGCTCAGCCATCTTTTTCATTGAGGAGAGTGACTATGGCTGACGACTTCAACAACAACGGTGGAGCCACCGACAATTCCGTCAACTTTGACGACTTCGAACCCGAAGATTCCTTGAACGACAATTCGACCGACAATTCGACAACTGTCGACGATATTGAAGTGGATATCGAAGATTCGGGGAATGCCGACTCGTTCAACGACAATTCGACTGACAATTCCACGACTGTCGATGACATTGAGGTAGAGGTTGAAGATTCGGGCAATACCGATTCTTACAACGACAACTCCACCGACAATGATCTCGATGTGGATGTGGAGATCGAAGATTCGCTGAACGACAGTTCGAACACGAACTCGAACAACGACAATTCCGACAACCGGGATCAGTCGACGGCATTTGCCATGAATGACTCGTTCAACGACAAGTCGAACACGGACTCCAACAACGACAACTCGACCGACAATTCAACCACGATCGATGATATCGAAGTAGAAGTTGAGGATTCGGGCAATACGGACTCCTACAATGACAACTCGACCGATGTCGACCTTGACGCCCACATCGAGGACGTTGCCAACGACAAGTCTGTCAACGGGTCGATGAACGACAACTCGAACAACTCGGTCAACGGGTCAATGAACGACAACTCCACCGACAACTCTGTCGATGCAGATGTCGACCTGGACGTGGATGTCGAGATCGAGGATTCGTTCAACAGCTCCGATGACGACGCCACGGGTTCGTTCAACTCCGATGACGACTTCGCCGACCTCGATATCGGCACCGCCACGATGGACAATCTGTTCATCAACAGCGGTTCGCTCGAATTCGATCCGGGTGACGACGTCAACTTCGAGAACGTCTTCAACGGTGCCTTCTCGGGCGGTGGTGGCGACACCGGCTTTGCCATCAGCCAGGTGGCAGACATTGTCGACAACGACACGTTGAGCAACGTCCAGAACAACGCAAACGGCACTTACAACGCCTATGCAACTGCGGACGATGCCGACGCCAATGGCAACGACTTCAACGGTGATGCCGGCAACAACTCGACCGCCAGCAACGTCGCTGATGCCAGTGCAGCGGTGTCCGGCTCGGCCTTCAACATGGAAGTCGTGCTCGGTGCCAACCTGCAGCAGAACGCAGTTGATGCGACGGTGGTTGGTGGCAACAACCACATGAACAACGACGCCAGCAGCGACGACGCATAAGCGAGCGCCCCCAACGCTTGCAAAGATCTGCGCGGTAGCGCCCCCACCGCGCAGATCATCTTACTTCCGCCAGTCCGCTGGGAATCGGATTGGCGAGTAGGAGGTGTCCCGTGTTTTTTCCAAGCGATCCCCTTTCAGAAATTGTTGCCCACTTTCTCGGCTACTTCCAGATTGCCGTCGAAGACATGAAGGTCCGGCTCGAAATGGCCCTGGCCGAGCATGAGGCCGAAGCCGGGCTCGAAGCTCCGGAAATGCAACAGGTTTCCGTTGATGTGCTGCAGACCTATGCCCTGGGCAATTATGCCCCTGGCGTGTTCTACGCCCCTCCCGAGTTCCTGATCCGCGGCGAGGTCATGTTTGGCCCGACCAATATCGGGCTTGCCAATACCCCCGATTTCACCGCGTCCGAACTGGACTCGCCGCTCTCACAATGGCCCACGGGCCCGGGCGATATCGTGATCCCGCTGATCGGCACCGAGCCTGGCTCGGTCATCGCGGTCTTTTCCCAGACCATCAGCCTGTCCGATGACGATGTCTTCGTCATGGGGACGCTGGACGAACCCTTGGTCTATCAGTCCGGTTCCGACGCCGGACTGCTCGGGCTCCAGGCAGCCAGCAATGCCATACTTGGTCCAATCGGTTCGGGGCCTGGCATGACAAGCCATGGCGATGTGCCTCTGGTCATGGATGCGGTGCACGCCACCGCCAAGGCCCACCAGTCCAATCCCGACACCCAGTTCGAACAAGTCGAGTCCCTGACCGGCACCTATGTCAACGGAAAGCTCGAAACCGAAGCGCCTGAACTGACCGATGCACTGCCATCGCATCTGCAGGCAGAGGCCGAGGACGCACCCCCGCCCGACACCATCAAGGTTACCAGCGAGCACGAAGCCCATATCCAGATTGAGAACGACGCAACCCAGGGCTCTGTCACCTACAACAGCGGCGGTAATTTCCTGGTCAATGAAGCTGTCGTGCTCAATGGCGGCCTGGTCGGGACCCATTTCGTCGTTGGTGGAAACTTCCACCAGCTCGATGCCATCATCCAGACCAACGCCTTTAGTGATACCGATTATGTTAACGATGACTTCCCCCTGGATGCACAGGCAGGCGGGGGGACCAAGGCGGTCAATGTCGCCAGTTTCGTGCAGGAAACATTCGATGCTGCCGGTGACAATGCCGAGGCCAATCCGGGCGTCATGCCGCAGAACTGGCAGGTCACATGTGTCTCGGGCGATGTGATTTTTCTTGAATGGATGAAGCAGCTCACCTTCATGTCCGACGAGGATGTCGGGGTGCTCACGGCAACCGGCAGTGATGCCATGGTGACCAGTGGCGAGAACATTGGCCTGAACAGTGTGAACTTCGCCAATATTGGCTCGCTCTTCGATCTCATCCTGGTCGGCGGCAATGTGTTTGATGCCAACGTCATCGTGCAGAACAATATCCTGTACGACAATGACACCATCACCATGCTCGGTGCCGGCGATGATGGGGACTACTCCGCCTCGGGCAGCCTCAACACCTCCAATAACCTGCTCTGGAATCAGGCCTCGATCCACAATGTCGGGGCCACCGAGGTTAAATCCGGTGTTTCCGATCACTACAAGGACGCCATGGATGGCCTGGCCAATGGCAACAAGTCCATGCCGGCCAGCTTCTATGCGGCCGAGGATTTCGAGGGCATCGCCATTCCCCGCGTGCTCTTTGTGTCCGGCAGCATTTACGATCTGCGCTATATCGAACAAACCAATATTCTGGGAGACGCCGATTTCGTCGCCCTGCAGAAAAAGGCCTTCCTCGACGGGGAGCCTGCTACCGAGTGGAACATCGACACCGGCTCCAATGCGCTGGTCAACATGGCGGCCATCAAGGACTACGACACCTTTGGTGACAGCATCGAAGTGGGCGGCGACCACTACTCGGACTCCATCCTGATCCAGGCCAATATTCTTGAGGCCCAGGGGGATGGCGATGACGACGACGCTCTGGTGAGCGAGGTCGTCGCCTTTCTCGATCACACCGAAACGCTCGCCGACACCCCAGACTATAGCGCCCTTGGCGACACGACCCATGACGCGGCCCCGGTCGACCTCATGCAATCCGTCCTCGCGTAATTCAGTATCCGGATAGAGCACATGACTTTTGAGCACCTGAGCCGCACCGACCAACAGGCGTTGGGCCGTCAACTGCGCCACGCCAACCAGGTCCGGTCCGATCGGATGGATCAAATCATGGACGACATCCATCTGGCGGCCGCCGAACTCGACGAGCTGGCCCGCGGCTATGCACCGCCGTCCCAGACCGGTGAAGACAATACCGCGCAGCGCGCGGTGGAATCACCGTCCGCCACAAGGTTCAATGGCGCTCCCCCGCCACCTCGCTCGGTCCTGCGTCCACGGCCGACCGAGGCCCAGCCCGCGGCTTCCGGGAACCCCGAGCGGCCAGCCGAGAACGCCAATGTGTCGCCGGTATCGGCACAGGCGGCAGCAAAATCGGAACCCACGGCCAGTTCCGCCCCGCAAGCACCAGCACAAGCTGAGGCAAAGGCGGAGCCGGCCAGCGAACCCACCCCACAGGCGCGCCAGACCGCTTCAAATCCGGAGCCCGCGCGCAAGGCGCAACCAGTCGCGCCCAGCCCAGAGTCCGCGCCGCCGCCAAAACAGGATAACCCCCAACCCGCGCAGGCAGACCAGGCCCGCGCGGAATGGCCACAACGCGACTTCCGAACCCCGGAACCGGACAAGCCCAAAACCCGCATTCCACCCATCGTGGAGGGTGACCGCGGGCCGCTCAAGTCGACCAGCAAGACCTCCTCTGGCGATGGCGGCGGCAAGGGCTCGAACGGCTCGGGCAATGGAGGGGGCAGGGGCGGCGGCGGCGCGGGCTTCCATAAACGCGCCGCCCAGCCCAATTTCACCCAGAGCCTGGCCAATGGCATGGCGGCGGTGCGGACCAACCTGGCCATCGTCATGGGTTTCACCGTCTTCATCAATATTCTGGTACTGGCGATCCCGATCTACCTGTTCCAGATCTCGGACCGCGTGCTGACCAGCCGCTCGATGGACACGCTGGTCATGCTGACCGCAGCCGTGGTTGGTGCCGTGGTCCTGCAGGCCATTCTTGATGCGGTCCGCCGCTTCATTCTCATGCGCACGGCCGTCGAGATTGCCGTGCAACTTGGCTCGCCCATTCTCAGCGCTGCGGCACGCGCTTCATTGCACAGCAACGGGCGCGACTATCAGGTCCTGGGCGATCTGCAGCAATTGCGCAGTTTCATCGTTTCGGGAACCCTGCTGTCCTTCCTCGATGCACCCATGGCACCACTCTTCGTGCTGGCGGTGTTTCTGATCCATCCCCAGCTTGGCCTGATCGTGGTGGGGGCTTCGATCTGCCTGCTGATCATCGCCATGATCAACCAGCGCATGACCGCACGTCCCTTTACCGATGCCAATAATCTGCTGAGCCGGGCCGCCCTCCACCTCGATTCCATGTCGCGCAATTCCCAGATCATCAACGCCCTGGCCATGATCCCCGAGGTCGTACGCATCTGGGGCCGGGATACTGCCGGGTCGCTGCAGGCCCAGGTGCGTGCCCAGGATCGCAACATCATCATGTCGAGCATTTCCAAGGGCGTGCGTCTGCTCACCCAGGTGGCCATGCTCGGCTGGGGCGCCTATCTGGCCATCCAGGGCGAAATTACCGGCGGCATGGTCATTGCCGGTTCGATCATCGCTGCGCGCGCCCTCACCCCGATTGAAGGCACGATTGAAGGCTGGAACGGCTTTTCTCAATTCCGTGCTTCGTTCGGGCGCATCAAGGGACTGCTCAACTCAAGCCCGTTCAATTTCGAGCGCCTGCTGCTGCCAGAACCCAAGGGTCGGCTGGATGTGGAACGCATTCTTTTCGTTCCACCGCCCAACAAGAAGGTCTTGCTCAATGGCATTACGTTCTCCCTGATGCCTGGGGAATCCCTGGCCGTGATCGGCAATTCGGGATCCGGCAAGACGACACTGGGCAAGATGCTGGTGGGGTCGATCCTGCCGACCTCAGGTTCGGTGCGGCTTGACCTGATGGATCTGCGCAACTGGGACCAGCGCCAGTTCGGCGAGAATATCGGCTATCTGCCGCAGGACGTGCAGCTCTTTCCCGGCACCATCAAGGCCAATATCGCCCGCATGCGTGAGGACGTCGCCGATAGGGACATTTTCGATGCAGCCGTCCTGGCCGATGTCCATGAGTTGATCGCCGGTCTCTCGCAAGGCTACGAGACCTTTGTCGCTGCCGATGGTGCGCCCCTGTCCGGGGGACAGAAGCAGCGCATCGCCCTGGCGCGTGCCTTCTTCGGCAATCCCAAGCTGGTGGTTCTGGACGAACCGAACTCCAACCTGGACTCGCAGGGCGAGGCGGCACTGGCCAAGGCGCTTGAGCACGCCCGCAAGCAGAAGATTACCGTGGTGACCATCACCCAGCGGCCGGCCTTGCTCAGCGTGGTGGACAAGATCTTGGTGCTCAACAATGGCTCAGTCTCGATGTTCGGCACGCGGTCCGAGGTCATGGCGGCCCTGACCGGCAAGTCGGGAAACAATCCCACGGCCATCAACGCGACCAAACCCTCGGGGGAGAATTAGACCATGTCTGCCGTTGGTGAACTTCAGAACCTGGAATGGTATAGTGGTGTGCCGCGCTCCATCCGGGCACCGGTCTGGATCGGTGCCGTGCTGGTGGCGCTGGCTTTTGGCGGCTTCGGGACCTGGTCGGCGACCGCGCCGCTTTCGGCCGCCGTCATTGCCCAGGGCAGCTTTGTGGCGACCGGCGAAAACAAGATCGTCCAGCACCTTGAAGGGGGCATCATCAAGGACCTGCTAGTGCGCGAAGGCGACAAGGTGATCGCCGGGCAAAGCCTGCTGTTGCTCGATGAGACGTCGGCCAATGCGACAACCAAGCAATTGCAGCTACGCGTCATCCGGCTTGAGGCCATACGCGCCCGGCTCAATGCCGAGGCCCTCGAACTGGATGAATATGTGCCCCCAGAATCAGTGCAGGACCATATGGGCAATCCCGATATTGCCGCGGTGGTCGAAGGCCAGCGCACCAATTTCAAGGCGGGGCGTGAAAAGCTCAACAACGAACTGCAACTGATCGAACAGAACTTGTCGGCCCTGCGCTTCCGCATCAGTGGTCGACAGGCCCAGATCGCGTCCATGCAGAGCCAGCTCGCGCTTCTGCGCGAGGACCATCTGGCGATGCTCGAGCTGTTCGAGAAGGGCGTGGTGGCACAGTCCTCCGTGCGGTCCGTCGAACGGGCGGTATTCGATGCCGAGGGGGATATTTCCCGTCTCGAATCCGAGGTGCAGGAGACCTATACCCAGATCGAGAAATACACTGGTGAAATGATCCAGGCGCGCGACGCAGTCCGTCAGGCCGCACTTGACGAGATGCAGACGGTGGAGGCCGAACTCGAGGCACTGCGCGAACAAACCCTGCAGGCCCAGAACATCCTCAACCGCACCACAATCTCGTCTCCGGTCGCGGGCACCATTGTGCGCATGTACTATCACACCACTGGGGGCGTAGTGGAAAGCGGCCTGCCGATTTTCGAAATCCTGCCCGCCGACGTACCGCTGATTGTCGAGGTCCAGATCCCGCGCATGCAGATTGACGAGGTCAAGGAGGGGCAGGCGGCCAATATCCGCCTCACAGCGCTCAATCAGCGCACGACGCCGGTGCTCGAAGGCGAGGTGGAATATATTTCCGCGGACACGATTGCCGGCGCTCAAGGTACCCAGCGAGATGTCTATCTGGCACGCATTACCATTGCACCGGATCAGATCGGGCGCATTCCCGGCTTCTCGCCCACTCCGGGCATGCCAGCGGAGGTGCTGGTGCGGACCCGGGAGCGGACTTTCCTGGATTATCTGATCAAGCCGGTCACCGACTCCATGGCGCGTGCCTTCCACGAGCAGTAGCCGGACGCGGCAAGCCTATGGCCAGGCCGCGTAGGAGCCACCGTCGCGTACTTGGCCCAGGGCTGCCTCCTGCCGGAACTGGCGTGGGGACTTGCCACCCAGCCGCTTGAAGAAGCGTGAGAAATAGGCGGGATCGTCAAAGCCGAGATGGGCAGAGATTTCCGCGATCTGCAGCCCCGAATTCTCGATCATCTGCCGCGCCTCGGCATACAGGCGCGCATGGATCAGGGCCAGCGGCGTCTGTCCGGTTGCCCGCTGCACGGCGCTGGTCAGCCGGTCGACGCTGACCCCGAGATAGCGGGCATAATGGGCCACCGTCCAATGCGAGCGCATCTGCTGGTCCACCATGGTGAGGAAATTGCTCACAATGGTGCGCGGCGCCGGCCGGGCCGTCGATGGCGCCAGATCCGAGGTGCGCCAGAGCAGGATCGCCACAATCGCAAGCTGATGCCTTACCATGTCCTGCGACCCCGAGGCATTGAACCGCAATTCCTCGCTCATCAGCGCGAACAGTGTTGCCAGTCGCGCCGCCACATTGCGCTCGATCCGTGTGCCCAATTGCGGCCGGGCCGCGAAGCGCCGCAGGTCCTCGGCAATATTGCCGGGCAGGGCAATCTGGCCCAGCGCGATGTCGGAAATCGACAGCCAGGCCCCGCGCGCTCCGGCCTGCAACATCAACTCGGCGCGTTGACTGGCCGGGATCCAGATGAGGTTTGGAGCCTGCAGCGGCGCCGTCTCGCCCTGGGTTGCGACGGTACCCGCGCCCGCCGAAAGGACAAACACGCAATTCTGCCCGCCCGGCAAGGTCCACCTGGCCGTATCCAGCGTCGTCTCGATCACCTGGCCGTCCAGTTCGCGGGCCAGGTCGACAGGAGTACGAAGCTTCAGCGGTGTTTCGATCTGGTGCATTTCCCCTCGATTTCCCGGCAAAAGTACAAGTTTCTCCGAAAAAAGTCTATTCTTGTTGGTGCGGCTTCCCGTGTAGCGTTCGACCAGTAGCCGGAGAAAAGTACAAAACATCCCGGCTCGACCGGCCCGGCAAACGGGCCCACAGGAGGAACCCATGACTCTGTATTCACGCAGAACAACCCTGCGCGCCATCGGTCTTGCCGCGGCCTTGCTCGCCGGCGCTGGCTCCATGGCCGTCATCGCCCAGGACACCGGTGATCGCACTTCGGTCAAGATCGGCTATGCCATTTCCAAGACCGGCGCCAATGCCGGCGGCGCCGGTATCACCACGCTGCCCAATTACCAGCTCTGGGTGCATGAAGTGAACGGGGCCGGCGGTCTCGAGATGCCCGATGGCAGCCGCCTGCCCATCGAAGTGATCGAATATGATGACCGTTCGGCATCCGAGGAAGTCGTGCGTGCCATTGAGCGTCTGGCGACCCAGGACAATGTCGATTTCATCCTGCCACCCTGGGGCACCGGCTTTAATCTTGCCGCAGCGCCGCTGTTCGACCGCTTCGGCTATCCCCAGCTTGCGGTGTCGGCTGTGACCGACAAGGCCCCCGAATTTGCCGCGCGCTGGAGCAAGAGCTTCTGGATGCTCGGTGGCGGCCATGACTATACCGAGGCCCTGGCCGACATCCTGACCGACCAGCACGAAGCCGGTACCATCAACAATGATGTCGCGGTCATCTCGGTTGCCGATGGCTTCGGCATCGATCTGATCACCGCCGCACGCCAGTCTTTTGCCGATGCCGGCATCAATCTCGTCTATGACGTGACCTATCCCGTGGGCACCACCGACTTCACGCCGATGCTCAACGAGGCCGCCGCTTCCGGCGCCGATACCTTCGTAGCCTTTTCTTATCCGCCCGACACCTTCGCGCTGACCCAGCAGGCACAGGTCGCGGCCTATAATCCCAAGGTTCTCTATATGGGCGTGGGCGTCGGCTTCCCGGTCTATGCTGCCAATAATGGCGACAAGATCGAGGGTATCATGAGCCTTGGTGGCATCGACATCACCAATGAAGCGGTCATGGAATACCGCGCCCGCCATACCGAATTCATCGGTCAGGCGCCCGATTGGTGGGGTTCGGTCATCACCTACAACAGCCTGCAAATGCTTGAAGAGGCGATCAAGCGCCGCGGCCTCGATCGCGAAGCGGTTGCCGAGGAGCTTTCGAACGGCACCTTCGAGACCGTGCTGGGCGAGGTCAAGCTTGAGGATAATCAGCTCCGCACGCTCTGGTTCGGCGGGCAGTGGCAGGACGGCAATTTCGTCGCCGTCGCGCCGTCTGATCGGGAGGGCGCGGTTGCACCCAGGCTGCCCAAGGCCCCATGGCCGGCGCAATAGGACCAACCAAATTTCGGCGGCCGTGCGATAGCCTCGTGCGGCTGCCCACCTCGCGCTCCGCGCTGGGACAGGTGAAACATTAGATGATCACGACACTTATTACCGGGCTGGTGCTGGGCGGCACCTATGCGCTGGTCGCCATGGGGCTGACGCTGCAATATGGCATCTCGCGCATCATGAACCTTGCCTATGGCGAGATCCTGATCTTTGCCGCCTTTGCGGCCTTCCTGCTGTTCTCCACTCTCGGGATCAATCCGATCCTTGGCCTCGCCATCGTGCTGCCCCTGGCCTTCGCCTTCGGTTACCTCATCTATGGCGTGATGATGCAGCCACTGGTGGCGCGCTCGAAAAAGAGCGGCACGCTGGAAGTGGATTCCATCCTGGCCACCTTCGGCCTGCTGTTCGTGATCCAGGGCGTCATGCTGGTGGTCTTTGGCTCGAACTATACGAGCTATAATTTTCTCAACACCGGCATCAATGTGCTGGGCACCAATATTGCCGCCAATCGCCTGTTGGCCTTTGCGCTGGCTGTCATCATCGGCGCGACCTTGTTCTATGTGCTGACCCGCACCCGCTGGGGCACCACCATTCGCGCCATCGCCGTCAATCCCGATGCAGCACCCTTGGTCGGTATCGACGTCAACCGCACGGCACGCTTCGCCTTTGCGCTCGGGACCATGCTCGCCGCCTCCGGCGGGGTGATGATCTCCATGTACCAGACCTTCAACGCCTCCATGGGCGTGGTCTTCACCATGAAGGCCCTGGTCATTGTCATCATGGGGGGGCTGGGCAATCTCATGGGTGCGCTGGTCGCCGGGCTTCTGCTCGGCATCGTCGAGACGCTGGTGGCCACCCATGTCGATCCGGGCCTCACCCTGGCGGCTACCTATCTCCTCTTCCTCGGGGTCCTCTTGTGGAAACCCTCGGGCCTGTTCGGAAAGGCTGCCGGACGATGACCCGCACCATTCTTGGTTTCATTCTTGTTGCCCTCGGCCTGGCCGCGCTGGCCTTCCTGCCGACCCAGCTTGGCGCCTATGGCGTGGGTCTTTTGCTGGGCATGACCGGCTATGTGGTTCTGGCCAGTGCCTGGGCACTGTTTTCCGGCCCCACCCGCTATGTATCGCTCGCCACGGTCGCTTTTTTCGGCATCGGTGCCTATACCGTCGCGGTACTGAGCGAAGCGCTGCCCTATTGGGCGGTGCTGCTGGTTGCCGCCGGCATTGGGCTCTGCGTGGCGTTGGTGGTCGGGCTTGCAACCCTGCGCCTGGCCGGCGTCTATTTCGTCATCTTCACCTTTGGCCTGGCCGAACTGATCCGCCAGCTCGTCACCTGGTATGAGGTCAATGTCACCGGCACGTTGGGACGCTACATCTTCCTGCCCATCACGGCCGAGCAGATCTACTGGCAATTGCTCGGGCTGGCCGCCATCACCATTGCCATCGGTTGGTTCATCTCGCGCTCCCGGCTGGGCCTGGCGCTCAAGGTCATCGGTGACGATGAAACCGTGGCGGCCCATACCGGCATCAACATAGCCGGGGTCAAGCTTGCCCTGTTCGCGGTCAGTGCCACCATCATCACCCTGGTCGGGGCCATCCAGGCGCCACGCTGGACCTATGTCGAACCTTCCATCGTCTTTAATCCGACCATTTCCTTCCTCACCCTCATCATGGCCTTGCTCGGTGGGGCCAACCGGCTCTGGGGTCCGGCGCTGGGGGCGATCCCCCTATTCCTGCTGTTCGAATGGCTCAGCGCCAATTTCCCCAACCACTATTCGATCATCCTGGGGCTCTTGTTCATTGCCATCGTCTTCGTCGTGCCGCGCGGCGTCCTGGCGGGAGCCGAGGATTTCTGGAAGCGCCTGCGTAGCAATGGGGAGGCTGCATGATGACGACGCTTCTCGACATCACGAACCTCAGGAAGCAGTTCGGTGGTTTGACCGCCGTCAACGATGTGAGCTTCACCGTGGCCGAAGGCGAGACGGTCGCCCTGCTCGGGCCCAATGGCTCGGGCAAGACCACCGTGCTCAACATGATCTCGGGCGCATTCGCCCCCACTTCGGGTGCCATTGCGCTGGCGGGCGAAGACATTGCCGGCCTCGCGCCCAACCGCATCGCCCACAAGGGCGTGGCGCGCACGTTCCAGCTGGTGCGTATCCTGCCTTCGCTGACCGTGGCCGAAAATGTCATCGCGGCTTTGGCCTTCCGCCCCAACCATCTCTGGGGACAGGCGGCACGCGACCGGGCCGAGCAATTGCTGGCCGAAGTGGGGCTGGGCGGACGTGGCGACGAGCACGCCAATGACCTCACCTATATCGACCAGAAGCGCATGGAGCTGGCCCGGGCGCTGGCCGCCGAGCCGCGCCTGCTGCTGCTCGATGAATGGCTGTCCGGCCTCAACCCGACCGAATTGCGGACCGGCATCGACCTCATCACCTCGCTTGGCCAACGCGGCATGACTGTGCTGCTGGTCGAACACATCATGGAAGCGGTTCGGGCGCTCTGCAGCCGCGCCGTGGTGATGAATGTGGGCACCAAGATCGCCGACGGGCCGACCGCCGATGTGCTTGCCGACCCGGCCGTGATCGCCGCTTATCTCGGAGACGGTCATGCTTGAAGTCACCAATCTCTCGCTGCGCTATGGCCGGCACCTGGCGCTCAACCAGGTCTCCCTGCGCATTGCCGAAGGCGAAACCGTGGTCATCCTGGGCGCCAATGGCGCCGGCAAGTCCTCGCTGCTCAAGGCCATTGCTGGCCTGGCCAAAGCCGAGGCAGGGTCGGGCGTGACGCTCGACGGCAAATCGATCCTGGGAACGAAACCCCATCTCATTCCCGAGGCCGGCATCGCTCTGGTGCCGGAGGGAAGGGGCGTCTTCGGCGACCTGACGGTCGAGGAAAACCTGCTCCTGGGAGCCAATCCCAAACGGGCGCGGGCCAGCGAGACCGAACGCCATGCGCTGATCTTTGACCTGTTCCCGCGCCTTGCCGAACGCAAGGGGCAGCTGGTGCGCACCATGTCGGGCGGCGAACAGCAGATGGTGGCCATCGGCCGCGCGCTGATGAGCCATCCGCGGTTCCTGATGCTCGACGAACCGAGCCTGGGGCTCGCGCCCATCGTCGTCACCGAACTCTTCGGGGCGCTGAAACGGGTCAAGGAGACCGGTGTCGGGCTCCTCTTGGTCGAGCAGAATGTCTCGATCTCGCTGTCGATTTCCGATCGCGGCTACCTCATGGAGGCGGGCCGCATCACCGGTGAAAATTCTGCCGAGGCGCTCAAGACCGACCCGGCAGTGCAACAGGCATTCCTTGGCGGCGCGGCCGCCTGACACGATTACAGAAGGAGAAGGGCAATGGACCAGCTGGGCTTGCTCATTGGCAATGAAGATCAACAGGCTTCGGGAGGCCGCGTTTTCGAACGCAAGAACCCGATCACCGGCGCGGTGGCGACCCGCGCCGCTGCGGCAAGCGTGGATGACGCGCAACGCGCTGCGGATGCTGCCGCCGCGGCCTTTCCCGAGTGGTCGCGCAGCGTCCCCAGGGAGCGCCGCAAGATCCTGCTCAAGGCCGCAGAAATTCTCGAAGAAAAGGGCCCGCTCTTTGTCGAGGCAATGGGGGCTGAAATCGGCGCAACCGCCGGCTGGGCCATGTTCAATGTCATGCTGGCCGCGGACATGCTGCGCGAGGCTGCGAGCCTGGTGACCCAGATCAAGGGCGAGATCGTGCCCTCCAACCGCCCCGGCTCGACCGCCATGGCAGTGCGCCAGCCTGCCGGCGTGGTGCTGGCCATGGCGCCCTGGAATGCCCCGGTCATTCTCGGCGTTCGCTCCCTGGCAACACCTCTGGCCTGCGGCAATACCGTGGTGATGAAGACATCCGAGCTGTGCCCGCGCACACATCGCCTGATCGTCGAAAGCCTGCTCGAAGCCGGGCTCCCCAAGGGCGCCCTGAACGCCGTGTCCAATGCGCCCCAGGATGCCAGCGAGATCGTCGAGACGCTGATCGCGCACCCGGCAATCCGCCGTGTCAATTTCACCGGCTCAACGCGTGTGGGCCGCATCATTGGCGAAAAGGCCGGGCGGTATTTGAAGCCCGCTTTGCTCGAACTGGGCGGCAAGGCGCCTTTCGTCGTGCTCGATGATGCGGACCTCGACGAGGCTGTCGCCGCAGCGGCTTTCGGCGCCTATATGAACCAGGGCCAGATCTGCATGTCGACCGAGCGCATTGTTGTCATGGACAGCGTGGCTGACGCCTTTGTCGAAAAGCTCGCGGAAAAGGCCAGGACCCTGGTCGCCGGCGACCCGACCACGGGCCAGACCCCGCTCGGTTCGGTGGTCGATGCCACCGCCGCAACGCGGCTCGAACAACTGGTCAAGGACGCGACAGCAAAAGGCGCAGTGCTCGCCGCCGGTGGCAGGATCGAGGGCACATTGATCGATGCAACCCTGCTCGACAAGGTCACGCCCTCCATGCGCATCTATGCCGAGGAATCCTTCGGGCCGGTGGTGACCGTGGTGCGGGTCAGCTCCATCGACGAGGCCGTGCGGGTGGCCAATGACACCGAATATGGCCTCTCCTCCGCCGTCTTCGGCAAGGACGTCAATCGGGCGCTGGCCGTGGCCCGTCGCATCGAAAGCGGCATCTGCCACGTCAACGGTCCGACCGTGCACGACGAGGCGCAAATGCCGTTTGGCGGCGTCAAGGCCTCCGGTTATGGCCGCTTCGGCGGCAATTGGGGCATTGCCGAGTTCACCGAACTGCGCTGGATCACCGTGCAGGACGGGCCGATCCATTATCCGATCTGATCGAGAGGGCGCCCAAGCTCCACTACCCTCCCCTCAGGGGGGGGAGGGTAGGAAGGGGCCACTCCTACCGGAACAGCGAGTTCACATAGTCTGCCCCTATCCCGACTTTGTCGTAATGCTCGCGGCACATGGCGATGTAGTTGTGGACGTCGAAAAAGCCGTTGGGTTCGCCATCCTCGTCCAGCCAGATCAACGGGCCGGTGACAGTGAAGAACACGCGCATCGGCTCTTCGTGCTCATACGCGACCAGCGTATGGCCCTCGCCGGGGGTCTCATAAACGAAATCGCCCTTGGTGGCGGTCCAGTCATGTTCCAGATACCCCCACTTGCCCGACAGGGTCAGCGCAAACACCTCATGGGGGTGATAGTGCCGGTTTACCAGCCCGGCCGTCTTGGCCATCAGGATGTCGCACCACTTGTTCTGTGTGGGTGAAATCCACAGGGGCCGCGACGAGACGGTCTCGGTAAAGGGCACGTAATATCGCTCGTCCTCGGTGGGCGCATTGGCCAGATACACCTCGGGCAGCGCATCGGGCTGGAACACCTTGGTGATGGGTTTTAGATCCTTCCAGAATTCATTATCGGCTTTTTCGGGCATTGGGGGCCTCCTCTTCTTTGCTGCGCTTCAGTTGCGCATGGTGACGTCGAGCAGCGCGAGACCGCGCTTGTCGGCGATGTGGGCGAGCGCCTGTTGTAGAGCCTCGTCGAGTTCGTTCGCATTGCTGACTCTGGCCGCAAAGGCACGGCTGGCTCTGGCGATCTGCACGAAATCCGGGCTGGGATTGAGCGCGGTCAGCGGCATCTGGTTGGCCTTGGCGGCATAACCATCGGGATAGATATCGGTCACCGAATGGCGCACGGCGGCCCATTCGGCATTGTTCATGATGATGACCAGCAGCGGCAGCTCCAGCGCTTCGGCAATCTGGTGGCAGGCCACCGGATTGGCGAACATGTAGGACCCGTCGCCCATCGTCGCGACGACGAGGCGCTCCCGGTCGGCCAGTTGCATGCCCAGCGCTGCCGGAAAGGACCAGCCAAGCCCACCGGCATGCGGCTCCTGATACCAGGCCTGGTGGTGGGAAAGGGTCATCGTTTCCATCGGGCAGCCACGCTCGGAAAGCAGGATCGCATTGCGCCCGGCAATGGTGTCCGACACGACCCGGGCGACGTAGTTGGCGCTCATGACGCCGTCGCGGCCCGCCTCAGCCCTGGCGAGGGCCGCCTGCCGTGTCGCGGCATTGCGTGCCACGATCTCGCTGCGCCGCGCCGCCACGACATCACCAGGAGTGTGGCCATCCAGCGCGGCCGCCAGCGCTAGAATGGCATCGGGCAATTCGCTGGCAATGGAAATATCCGACCGGAAATTGCGGATCGGCGTCCGGGCTTTCAGCGGATCAGGCCCGATATGCACCACCATGGCGTCGTCCCGGACCATATGCACCTGCTGCGACCAGGGCGCGAGACTGTCGAGAACGATGACGAGATCGGCCTGTTCCAGAAGCGGTGCAGGGTCGCAGCCGGCATGCATGTCATGGTCGGTCGGCAGCGCCAGTTGTACGGCCCAATACTGGCACACCGGGATCGCCCAGCGGTTCACCAGTGCCGAGAGCGCAGCAAAAGCCTCGGCATTGCCCGCGCCATGCTGAGCGAAGACCACTGGAAACTTCGCCTTGGCGATGCGCGCGGCGAGATCGGTGATTAGGCGCTGGTCGGCCGCGATGTGCGCCGGTTGCATGCTCAGCGGCCTGGCTACATCCGGGCCCGCATAGCCTTCGCACAGCACTTCGCGGGGAAGGGCCACATAGACCGGCCCCTTCGGCGTCGAATTGGCTATCGCATAAGCGCGGTCGGCCAGCTCCCCGACCTGCTCGGGAAAGCGCAGCTCATAATCCCATTTGCTGGCCTCACGCACCAAGGCGGTCTGGTCGCGCATTTCCTGGCCCCAGCCAATGGGCACGGTGCGCGCACCGAAGCGGCCCTGCTCGGTGGTCGGTGTGCGGCCGGAGAACAGCAGCACAGGGATATTCTCGACGGCCGCGTTGATGGCCCCGATGGCGCAATTGGCCAGCCCCACATTGGTGTGCGCCATCACCACCTGCGACCTGCCGGTGGCCAGGTAGTAGCCATGCGCCATGCCCATGGCGGCGCCCTCATGTGGCATGACCAGAGCCTGTGGCAGCGGCACGCTCTTGGCGGCAGCCTCCGCCAGCCCCTCGATGATGGGCGGGAAATCAGTGCCGGAATTGGCGAAGATATAGTCGACACCGATGGCCCTGAGCCGCGCCAGCAACGCGCCGCCCGCCGTCAGGGATGGAACGTCTCGTTTCATTTATCTATTATAGTTCTCGTTGTTTTGATAAAAGCGTGCGAACTATGGTCTTGCCTGTCAAGCAGGATGCCGTCGGGGCAAAAAACGACCGCGAATCCGGGGCAAAATGGCCGATGGCGGCGCCGGTTCGGTCGGTATCGATCAACTGACTGGGCCAGTCGCGTGATTCAGGACCGCGCGGTCTTATCTATTTTTGAGAAATGTGGTGGCATGGCGCAGCAGCTCAATAATTCGGTGGCCAGGGCCTTTGCCATTCTGCGCCTTCTTGGACGTGGGCGGCCGCGCATCACTGTGGCCGAGGTGTCGGCAGAACTGGAGATCAATGCCATCACCGCCCATCGCTTCCTCAAGACGCTGGAGGCAGAAGGGGCGCTGGTGCAGGTGTCCAAGGGCAGCTACCGGCTGGGCTACGCGCTGGTTGACCTGGGCGACCGGGCCCATGACGAAAACCGGCTGGGCCAGTTGCTGCAGCCCGCGCTCGACACCGTCACCGCAGAGATGCGCGAGGCGAGCATGGCCACCATCTATCAGGCGGGCATGGTCGTGTGCATCGCTCGTGCCACGCCGCCCCGCTCCCTCTCGGTCGATATCCGTGTCGGGGACCGGCTTGAGGCCTATTGCACCGCCCATGGCAAGCTCTGGCTGGCCCATCTTGGTCCACGCGAGCGGGCCCGCTATTTGGAAACGGTCCGGCTTGACGCCCTGACAGACCACACCATCACCCGCCGCCGCGATCTCGAATCTGAACTCGATGTCGTCCGCCAGCGCGGATATGCCTATAATCTGGGAGAACGCGAGGACGGAATCACCGCCCTGGCCGTGCCGGTCCGGACCCGCGGCGGCAGGATGGTCGCCGGCCTCTCCATGTTCGGGCCGACCTCCCGTATCGATCGCGCTGAACTTGACCAGGGGCTCGATCGCCTGCGCAGGGCCGCCGACGCGGCGGCGCTGCTATTGCATGGCCGGGCAGTGGGGTGAAGGCGGCTTGCTACCCCTTGCGACAATATTAGTTATGTGTCATAACAATATCCGTGAGGAGGATACTCATGGACCTTAGGACAACCCCGATCCGCCCCGTGCGGCTGGGCAATATGGCTGCGCGGGCCGAGCGTCGCGCCGATGGCACAAGCATTATCGGCTCGGTCGAAGAGCTGGGCCCCTATCCGCGCGCTATTGTGGATGCGCTCGAAGACTGGGGCGCCCGCACGCCAGACGCCATTCTGATTGCTGATCGGGAGGGTGAGGGTTGGCGCAAGCTGAGCTTTGCCCAGGTGCTGGAGCGCATTCCACCACTGGCCCAGGCGCTGCTCGATGCGGGTCTGTCGCCCCAACGTCCATTGATGATCCTCTCGGGCAATGAAATAGAGCATTTCCTGCTCGGCATGGCGGCCATCTGGGTGGGTATTCCTTACGCGCCCATCTCGCCGGCCTATTCCCTGATCTCAACCGATTTCGGCAAGCTGCGTCACATCGCCGGGCTCCTCACCCCCGGCATGATCTACGCCAGCGACGGCGCAAAATTTGCGCCTGCCATTGAGGCGGTCTTTGGCGCCGATGTGCCACTCATCGTGCGCGCCAACCCGATCGACGGGCGTGCCGTCAGCGTCTTCGATGACCTGCTGGCAACGCCGGTGACACCGGCCGTCGCGGCGGCGCATGCCGCCATCACGCCCGATACGGTGGCCAAGGTGCTGTTCACCTCCGGCTCTACCGGCCTGCCCAAGGGCGTCATCACCACCAATCGCATGATGGCCTGCAACCAGCAGATGATCCGGCAGGCGTTGGCTTTCGTCCAGGACGAGCCGCCGGTGCTGCTTGACTGGATGCCCTGGAACCACGTCGCCGGCGGCAGCCACAATACTGGCATCGCCATCTATAATGGCGGCACCTTCTATATCGATGATGGTCAGCCCACCCCGGCTCGCTTCGGTCGCACGCTGGAAAACCTCAAGACGGTCCAGCCAACATTCTTCACCAATGTGCCCAAGGCCTACGAGTTCCTGGTCGCGGCCTTTGACGAGCATCCCGAAGCGCGACGCAATCTCTTTGCCCGCTTGAAACTCTTGCAATATGCCGGCGCCGGCCTCAGCCAGCATGTCTTTGACGGGCTGGATCGCGCCGCCCGCGCTGAAACCGGCGAGCGGGTGATGATCATCACCGGCTATGGCTCGACCGAAACGGCGCCCTTTGCCTTCACCACCACCTGGGCAGTGGAAGAGGCCGGGCATATCGGCCTGCCTGCCGCCGGCATGACCATCAAGCTGGTGCCCAATGGCGACAAGACCGAACTGCGTTTGAAGGGCCCCAATGTTACGCCCGGCTATTGGCGGGACGATGAAAAGACCCAGGAAGCCTTTGACGAAGAGGGTTTCTACAAGATCGGCGACGCCGTGCGTTTCGCCGATGCCGAAGACCTCGCCAAGGGCTTTGTGTTCGACGGTCGGGTCACCGAGGATTTCAAGCTTTCGACCGGCACCTGGGTCAATTTCGCGGCCGTGCGCGGTGCGGTCATTGCCGCCTGTGCGCCGCTGATCCGCGATGTGGTGGTCACCGGGCTCGACCGCAATTTCATCGGCGCCATGATCTTCCCCGATCTGGCCGCCTGCGCGCGCCATGCCGGCCTGCCCGCCGAAACCGAAGCGCGGGCCATTCTTGCCCATCCTGCGGTGCGGGAGAAATTCGCCGAAAGCCTGGCCATCCTGGCGCAGCAATCCACCGGCAGCTCCAACCATGTCGCGCGGGCCCTGCTGATAGCCAACGCCCCCGACATCGACAAAGGCGAGGTGACCGACAAGGGCTCGATCAATCAGCGCGCCGTGCGCACCCATCGTGCCGCGCTGGTCGAGAGCCTTTATGCCGATACACCCGGCCCCGACATCTTCGTTCTTGCCCGGAAAGGCGCCTGAGATATGAGCAAAGGCCTTCGCCTCACCTTCGACGACGCCTACCTGCTCGGTGGCGCCCGCACCCCCTTTGTCGATTATCGCGGCGCGCTGAGCGACGTGTCGCCCATTGATCTCGGCATCAAGGCGGCGCGCGCTGCCATCGAGAAGACCGGCGTCAAACCGGCCGATATCGGCCACACCATTGCCGGCTCTATGGCCCAGGCCTCGTTCGATGCCTATGTCACCCCGCGTCATATCGGGCTTTATGCCGGCGCGCCCATCGAAGCCCCAGCCCATCTCGTGCAGCGCATCTGCGGCACCGGTATCGAGGTGATTGCCCAGGCGGCGGATTCGGTCTCGCTGGGGCGCGTCGACCTGGCGCTGGCGGCGGGTTGTGAATCCATGAGCCGCAATCCCATCGCCGCCTATACCCATCGCAATGGGTTCACCATGGGCAAGGTGGAGTTCAAGGACTTCCTCTGGGAAGCGCTCTACGACCCGGCCGGTTGCGTCAATATGGGCGACACCGCCGAGAACCTGGCCAAACAATACAATATCCCGCGCGAGCGGGTCGACCGCTTCGCCGAGCGTAGCTTCAACCGCGCCATCGCTGCCCGCGACGGCGGCATTCTGGCCGAGGAAATCGTGCCGGTGGTGAGCGAGGCTTTCGAGATCGAGACACTCGACACGCGCGGCATCAAGCTGCCGCGGGGGGTCGAAAGTGTCGATACCGATAGCCACATCCGTCCCTCGCCCTATGAGGTGCTGGCCAAGCTGCGGCCCGCCTTTGGCGGCGTGCAGACCGGCGGCAATTCCTCCGCCATTGTCGATGGGGCAGGGGCCGTGCTGGTCGCCTCGGGCGCCTATGCCAAGGCCAGTGGGCACAAGCCGCTGGCCCGCATCCTTGCCAGCGCCGCTGTCGGCGTGCCGCCGCAGATCATGGGCATCGGCCCGGCCCCGGCCATTCGCGCCGTGCTCGAAGTTGCCGGCATGACGCTCGACCAGATCGGCCGCATAGAAATCAACGAAGCCTTCGGCGCCCAGATCCTGGCCTGTGTCGATGAACTCGGGCTTGATGAGGACAAGCTCAACGTCAATGGCGGCGCCATTGCCATCGGCCATCCGCTTGGCGTCACCGGCATCCGCCTCGGCCTGACCCTGGCGCTGGAGCTCAAGCGCTCCGGCACCCGCTATGGCATCGCTTCGGCCTGTATCGGCGGTGGGCAGGGCATTGCCCTCCTCATCGAAAACCCGGAGGCCGTGTGATGGATATTGCGGGCAAGGTCGCCTTCGTCACCGGCGGCGCATCGGGACTCGGTGCCGCCACCGCAAGGGCGCTGGCTGCGGCTGGCGCCACCGTTGGCATTTTCGATCGTGATGCGGACAAGGGTCAGGCCATTGCTGATGAATTGGGCGGGCAGTTCTTTGCGGTGGACGTATCGGAGGCTGCCAGCGCCGAGACCGCTGTGGCGGCTGCGATCGCCGCGCTCGGTACGCCCTCTGTTCTGGTGAATTGCGCCGGTATCGGCACCGCAGCACGCATTGTCGGGCGCGACGGGCCCATGCCGCTGGATGCCTTCTCCCGCGTCATCAATGTCAATCTGGTCGGCAGCTTCAACATGATGCGGCTTTGCGCCCATGCCATGTCGCTGGCCGAGCCGGACGAGAATGGTCAGCGCGGCGTGGTCATCTCCACCGCCTCGGTCGCCGCCTATGAGGGGCAGATCGGCCAGGCCGCCTATGCCGCCTCCAAGGGCGGCATTGTCTCGCTCACCCTGCCGGCGGCGCGCGAGTTTGCCCGCTTCGGCATTCGCGTGCTGGCCATCGCGCCGGGCCTGTTCCTGACGCCGCTGCTCGAAGGCCTGCCGCAAGAAACGCAGGACGGGCTGGCCGCCGCCATCCCCAATCCTCCGCGCCTGGGCAAACCCGGCGAGTTTGCCGATCTGGTGATGGCCATGGTGGGCAATGAATATCTCAATGGCGAAGTGGTGCGGCTCGACGGCGCCCTGCGCATGCAGGCCAAATAGGAGCCGCCATGTTTTCCAACACCACCAGGGTCGAAATCCAGTTCGGCGATTGTGATCCGGCCGGCATTGTCTATTACCCCAATTACTTCCGCTTTTTTGACAATGCCACCGCGGCCATGCTCTCGGCGGCCTTTGCCATGCACAAGCGCAACTGGCTCGATCATTTTGGCATTGCCGGCATCCCCATGGTCGATACCGGCGCGCGCTTCATCCGCCCTTCGAGTTTTGGCGATGTGGTGGAAATCAGAAGCGAAATCACCGATGTGGGCCGATCCAGCTTTGGGGTGAAGCACAGCCTGTTCAAGGATGGCGAATTGGCCATCGAAGCCCATGAAAAGCGCGTCTGGGTGGTGCGCGGCGAGCATGGTGCCATCCGTTCCGCGCCGCTGCCCGATGAGGTGCGCAATCTGCTGGGCCAGACCAAACGAGTACCGTGAAGGACATGTCGATGACCAAGGACCAGGTGCTGATCCAAGAGCAGCGGGGCAATATCAGCCACCTCATGCTTAACCGGCCCGAGAAGCGAAACGCGCTCAACGACGATCTCGTCGCTGCGCTTGATGCCTTCTTTGCCAATGTGCCCGAACAGACCCGGGCCATCGTCATTTCCGGCACCGGCGGACATTTCTCGTCCGGGCTCGACCTTTCCCAGCATGTCGCCAGACAGCCGCTCGATGTCATGGCCCATTCGCGCAACTGGCATCGCGTCATGGCCCGCATCGCCCATTCTCAGGTGCCGGTCGTTGCGGCCATGAGTGGCGCTGTCATGGGGGGCGGTCTCGAATTTGCGGCCGCCTGCCATGTGCGTGTGGCCGAGGAGACCGTGCGGTTCCAGATGCCCGAAGGCCTGCGCGGCATCTTCGTGGGCGGTGGCGGTTCGGTGCGCATCTCCCGGCTGATCGGACCCGATCGCCTGACCGAAATGATGCTCACCGGCCGCAACTATTCCGGTGTCGACGGCGAGCGGCTGGGCCTGGCTCATCATCTGGTGCCCGAAGGCCAGGCGCTGGAAAAAGCCTTTGAACTGGCCGGGCGGATTGCCAGGAATTCCCCGACCATCAATGGTTTCATCATCCAGGCCATCGCCCAGATCGGCTCGATGCCGCCCGAAGCGGGTCTATATGCCGAAAGCCTGACTGCGGCCCTCAGCCAGACCGGACCGGATGCCGAGGAAGGTCTGAAGGCGTTTCTGGAAAAACGTCCACCCAATTTCGGCTGAGCGCGATGGGCGCCTTCGTGTGCAACAGGAGCCGGGAAGGTGTCAGATCAGCCGATCCAGCAGCGCCAGCAATTGCGCCCGCGCCGCCTGCCCGCCGAGCTGGGCCACGGTCTCCTCTTCGAGCTGGGCGTGCCGGGCCTGCGCCTGGGTCAGGAAAGCCTTTCCTTCTGCTGTCAGATGCAGCGCATTGGCGCGCTTGTCCTCCAGCGATGGAATGCGCTCGACCAGGCCGCGCTCTTCAAGCCCATGCACAAGCGTAACGAAATTGGCGCGCTTGATGCCCAGAACCTCGGCGATTTCCGTTTGCTTGCGGCCCGGATTATCATCGATCAGCACCAGCACCGAATATTCCGCTGGCCGCAATTTCAGTTCCTCGAAGACGGCAAGAAATTTCTGGAACACACTGAGCTGGGCACGGCGCAGCCGGTAACCGACAATTGAGGTTGTCGCATCCGTTCGCAACGCGGTGTCGCCCTCGGTGGGCGCAGGTGGATTGGTCTTGTTTCGACGCATGGTTGTGCGACCGTAGCGAGGCGGATCAGGAAGGCAAGCAGACATGCGAGCATAGCGCGTGAATGCATGGGAAAACTCCGCTGCACGAAACGGGTCGCGCGGTCAGTTCCATGCCATTCGGTTATCGAACACACGGATTGTTTCGGTGTTTGATCGCTATAATCGCAAAAATGTATAATCTGGATGTTATGAGATGGCGGGCATTTGTCATTTTACTTGACCGCGCCCGACACCCTAAAACCAGTATGATGCAAGGGGGGAAACCTGCGTGTTTAGAGACGAGTCCCTGTTGGGACGAACCATTGTGGGAATGGCAAGGTTGATGGCGATCGCCGGCGGCCTGGTCTTGCTGGCCATGGTCGGCATGATTGTCGTCAGTATCATCGGCCGCGCCCTTCTGTTTGTCGGTCTCAAGCCAATCACCGGCGACTATGAGCTGGTCTCCATCGGGATGGGTTTTGCCATCTTTGCATTTATGCCCTGGGCCCATCTCACGCGCAGCCACGCATTGGTCGCCCTGGTCACCGACAGTTTCGGCCTGCGCGTCAATAGCTGGATCCTGGTGATCACCGACATCATGATGCTGGTCGCATCCTGGTTTATTGCCTGGCGCCTCTACTATGGCATGATGGACAAGTTCGCCTATCGCGAGACCACGCTATTGCTGCGTTTCCCGCTGAGCTGGGCCTATGCGCTGGCCTTTGTCGGCGCCGTGGTCATGGCGGTGGTGGCTGTCTATGTGCTGGGCCGCTCGCTCAGCTATGCCATTAAGGGTGAAGCCGAGCCCAAGCAGGTGGGAGCCGAACTATGACCCCCTTGATGCTCGGCTTTCTCGGCCTGCCGCTCGTTCTGGTCCTGATCTTTCTGCGCGTGCCCATTGGCCTGGCCATGCTCGGCGTTGGAGTTTTCGGAAGCTGGTTGATCACCGGCAGCTTCAACCCTGTCTCGGCCCAGTTCAAGAACCTGACCTATTCCACCTACGCCTCCTATTCGCTCTCCGTCGTGCCGCTCTTCCTGCTCATGGGGCAGTTCGCGACGCTGGGTGGCCTGTCCTCCGGCCTGTTCAATGCGGCTGCGGCCTGGCTTGGCCACAAGAAGGGCGGCGTGGCCATGGCGGCCATTGGGGCCAGCGCCGGATTTGGCGCCATTTGTGGTTCCTCCCTGGCAACGGCTGCGACCATGGGCCAGGTGGCCCTCCCCGAACTCAAGAAATACGGCTATTCGGGCGCACTTTCGACCGGCACGGTCGCTGCAGGCGGCACGCTGGGCATTCTCATCCCGCCCTCAATCATCCTGGTGCTGTTTGCGGTCCTGACCGAACAGAACATCGCCAAGCTGTTCATGGGCGCCTTCGTGCCCGGCATCCTGGCGGCGATCGGCTACATCATCGTCATCATGCTCTATGTCCGCATGGTGCCCGGATCCGGCGGTGTGCGCGAGCGCATGCCCTATAGCCAACGGTTTCGCGAACTGGCCAAGACCTGGCCAGTGCTGGTGGTGTTCCTGCTGGTGATCGGTGGTATCTATGCCGGCATATTCACACCGACCGAGGCCGCTGCCGTTGGCGCGGCCGGCACCTTCCTGATCGCCCTGGCGGCCCGCAGCCTGGATCGCAAATCGATCATGCAGGCGTGCCTGGCAACGGCCAGCGCCACCGCCATGATTTTTCTCATCGTGCTCGGTGCTGCTGCCCTCAACAGTTTCCTGGCGCTGTCCCAGGTGCCCCAGGTCCTGGCAGCCTGGGTGGGTGAGCAGGGCTTCAATCCCTGGATCGTGATGATCCTGGTGCTGATCTTTTACCTGGTCATGGGGTGCGTGATGGACTCACTCTCCATGATCCTGCTGACCGTGCCGATCATCTTCCCGATGATGTCCGTGCTCGATTTCGGCCTGACGCCCGATGAGTTCGGCATCTGGTTCGGCATCATCGTGCTGATCGTGGTGGAAGTCGGCCTGATTACCCCGCCGGTGGGCATGAACTTGTTCATCATCAATTCCATGGCGCCCGAAACGCGCCTGTCCGATACCTATCGCGGCGTGTTGCCCTTTGTGGCCAGCGACATGGTCCGCACCGCAATCCTGGTAGCTTTCCCGCCCATTACGTTGTGGCTGGTCTGGATGCTCTACTAGGTAAGAACCTGTTTCGGCCTGGTTCCGCAGGAACCGGGCTGGGACACTGAACCGGCCAAACATGGCCATGACGAGGGAGGGATACCCAATGAAGACCAAGAGCCTGGTAATGGGGGCGCTGGCTGCGCTCGCCATGTCCACCACCGCCTTTGCCCAGGAAGTCACCCTGCGCATTCACCAGATGCTGCCTGCCCAGGCAACCATTCCGGCCCAGGCCATCGAGCCCTGGGCCGCCAAGGTTTCCGATGAATCGGACGGCCGCATCAAGTTCGAGCTCTACCCGGCCATGCAGCTTGGTGGCGCTCCTCCGGAGCTGTTTGACCAGGCCAAGGACGGCGTTGTCGACATCATCTGGACCGTGCTCGGCTATACGCCGGGCCGCTTCCCGAAATCGGAAGTGTTCGAGCTGCCTTTCATGATCCCCAATGGTGAGATCGGCTCGGCGGCCTTCTACAATTACGTGCAGGAAAATTCGGCTGACGAGTTCGCCGGCGTGCATGTCATCGCCCTGCACACCCACGGTCCGGGTCTGTTCCACTCCAAGGAGCCGGTCACGAGCCTGGAAGATCTAAATGGCATGAAGGTGCGTGGCGGTTCGCGCATCATTTCCGACATGCTGGCTGAACTCGGCGCCGAGCCGATCGGCATGCCGGTGCCGCAGGTGACCGAGGCCCTGTCTAAAGGCGTAATCGATGCCACCACCATCCCCTGGGAAGTGACGCCGTCCCTGCGCGTGGCCGAGCTGGTGCAGAACCACACTGGCTTCACCAGCCAGAATGGTCTTTACACCCAGACCTTCGGCTTCGTGATGAATATGGACAGCTACAACAACCTGCCCGACGACCTGAAGGCCGTGATCGACGCCAATTCGGGCCTCGAGACCTCGCGCATGTTCGGCCGCGTCATGGACAATGGCGACGCCACGGGCCTCTCGATTGCCGTAAATGCCGGCAACAACGTCGTGCAGCTCGATGAAGCCGAAACCGCCCGCTGGATTGAAGCGGCCGAACCGGTTGTTGATCGCTGGCTTGCCGACATGGACGGCCAGGGCATTGATGGACAGGCTCTGCTCGATGCGGCCCGCGCCGCCGTCGCCGCCGAGATGTAATCGGCCGGTTCAGGCAAGAAAAATGGCCCGGTCGGGGAATCGACCGGGCCATTTCTTTGTCCACTTTGTCTCGTTCAGCAGACCGGCACGAGCCCGCTAGGCCGGCAATCCGACATAATTCTCCGCCAGCACCTGCTGGGCCGCATGCGAACCGCTGAGATAGTCGAACTCGGCCCGCTGGATGCGGCGTCCGAACCGGCCGGTTTCGGGGAAAGTATGCAACAGGCTCGTCATCCACCAGCTAAAGCGTTCAGCCTTCCAGATGCGCGCCAACGCCCGCTGCGAATAATTGTCGATCCCGGCCGCGGACTTCTCGGCATAAAGCTCGATCATTGCATCGGCCAGCATGGCCACATCGCTCATTGCCAGATTGAGCCCCTTGGCCCCGGTCGGCGGCACGATATGGGCCGCATCTCCCGCCAGGAACAGCTTGCCAAACCGCAGCGGCTCGGCCACGAAACTCCGCAGCGGGGCAATGGATTTCTCGATTGACGGTCCTGTCTGCAAGGCCTCGGCCGTTTCAGGATTAAGGCGACGGCGCAACTCGTCCCAGAACCGGTCATCACTCCAGTTCTCGACCTTTTCGTCAGTCGGCACTTGCACATAATAGCGGCTGCGGACATTCGATCGTTGTGAGCAGAGTGCAAATCCGCGTTCGTGATGCGCATAGATCAGCTCATGCGCAACAGGCGGCTTGTCGACCAGAATGCCCAGCCAGCCAAAGGGATAGGTGCGCTCGAAAGTGGTCAGCGCCTCTTGCGGCACGCTGGCCCGACAGACACCGTGATAGCCATCGCATCCGGCAATGTAGTCGCAATCGAGCCGATGGGTGACCCCGTCCTGCTCCCAACTGACCGATGGACTGCCGTCGAAATCTTGGATCGCGACATTGCCCGCCTCATAGATGGTGTTGCCTTGCCTGGCCTCCATCAGGTCGCGGGTGACCTCGGTCTGCCCATAGACAGTGACTTGCTTGCCGACCAGTCCCGTGAAGTCGATCCGCAGCCGGTCGCCGTCAAACGACAGGTCGGTGCCGTGATGGATCAGGCCCTCCGCCTTGAGCCGTTCGGCCACCTGGGCCCGCTCCATCAGATCGACCGAGCCCTGCTCCAATACGCCGGCGCGGATGCGCCCGAGTACATAGTCGGCGCTCTTGCGTTCGATGATGACATTGTCGATGCCGGCAAGGTCCAGCAGGCGGCCCAGCATGAGGCCGGCTGGGCCCGCGCCGATAATGGCGACTTGAGTGCGCATTCGCTCCTCCACTTCTTGCCGCCATGATGCGCGTGCGGCAGGGCGTCGTGAATGGACAGAGGATGCAAACTCTTGCACTATCCGAACATGATCTCGATCCCGACCTATGCGCTTTATGGTGAAACCGAGGGGGAGGCCCGCCAGGATTGGTTGCACTGGGAAACCATCCAGGCCCGTAGCCGCCTGCACGATTATCGCATCGCGCCACACCGGCACGACCAGTTCTTCCAGGTGCTCCATCTTACCGCCGGGCGAGCCGAAATGACGCTGGATGGCGACGATCATCTGTTACTGCCCGAGAGCATTGCGGTGGTGACCGCCGGAACCGTCCACGGCTATGCCTTCAGCGCAGATGTGCGTGGGATGGTGGTTACACTGATGGAGCGCGACATGATCGGGCTCGGCCTGCCGCGGCCGCAGGCCATGGTGATCCATCGCAATTGCCAGGAAATCGCCATGGCGCTGGGCCGGTTGACCGCCGAAGCGGACCGGCCCGGGGCCGGCCATGACGTGGCGATGCGTGCTCACCTCATGCTCTTGCTGGTCGCCTTGCGGCGCGCCGATGTCGGCGCCAAGCCGTCCCAGGATACTGGCCGGGCCGCGCATCTGGTGGCGCGGTTTCGCGATCTCGTCGAACAGCAATACCGCATGTCGCGCCGCGTGGCCGATTATGCGGATGCGGTGGGCATCAGCCACACCCATCTCAATCGCCTCTGCCGGCAGCGGCTGGGCAGCTCCGCCCTTGATGTCATCGAACAGCGCATCGCGCTCGAAGCGCGGCGGCAATTGCTGTTTTCAACCCTGACCATCAAGCAGATCGGGGCCGAACTGGGTTATGACGATCCGGCCTATTTTTCCCGCTTCATCACCCGCATGTTCGGCATGCCACCCGCGGCCCTGCGCGAACAGATGCGGCGGCGCTAGGCGCGCGCAGGCAGCCTATTAGTGCCCGTCTTTCCGCAAGCGCTCGGCAACGTCCCGCACGGACTGCATCAGGCTGGTCGTGGACAATGCGGTCGGGGTGTCGGTGCGGGTGGTAAAGCCCACCGGCCCCAGCGTCTCGCTGGTATCCACCGGCAGCAGCGCCAGTCTGCCTTCGGCAACATCGTCGGCCACCACCCCTTCGGAAATGATCCAGATCGCTTCGGTCTGGCGCACATACGAGCGGCCAAAGGCGTTGGACACGGTCTCGATCTCATCGCGCAATTGCGTCACCCCGTGGGCCAGCAGGATGCGCTCCACCACCGGGCGGATCACCGAGTCCGGGGTCGGCATCAGGGTCTGGTAATTCTCGATCAGCCTGAGATTGAACTCGGGTTCGTCCAGCACAGGGTGGCCGGGCCGCACGGCCAGCACCACGCGTTCGGAATAAAGATGTTCGAACGACAGCCCGACCATGGCATTGGGTTCGGCCATGCGGCCGATCACCAGGTCGACATCGCCGGTGCGCAATAGCGAGAGCAGATAGCCATTTGGCCCGGTGATGATGCGCGTGGTCACCCCCCCATTGTCCTCGGTAAAGGCGCGCACGGCATCGGGCAGCATGCGCGCCGATACTGTGGGCAGGGCGCCCACCCGCACCATGGCCGTGTCATGCGTCCCCCGCGCCGCATCGATCCCCTGGCGCAGCGCGGCGATGCTGGTCGAGGCATAGCGAAAGAACACTTCGCCAAAGGCTGTCAGGGATAGTCGCCGCCGGCTGCGATCGAACAATTGCCCGCCCAGCAGGGCTTCGAGTTCCTGGATCGTCTTGGTGGCGGCAGGCTGGCTGATATTGAGCGCCTCGGCCGCCCCGGCCATGGAGCGTAACCGCGCCACCTCAAGGAAGCAGGCGATGTGCCGAAGGCGAATACGAGGATCGATAATGCGCGGTGACATTGCGTTTCCGGTTATGCCATATATCAATTTGATAGCAAAAATTGCGCAACAAGCGCAAATTCAATAATCCCTGAGTTATCGTATAGGTCGGACATATCATTTTACACTGGCGCTGGCTGTCCCTTAAATCAAGGTCAAGAGGAAGCCATGCCATTTGTCCGTATCAGCGGCACTTTGCTGCATTACCGCCTGACGGGACCCGAGGGTGCCCCGCCGCTGGTCTTTGTCAATTCGCTGGGCACCGATGCGCGCATCTGGGATGCGGTGATCGCCGCGTTATCCGATCGCTATCGCTGTCTGTCCTACGACAAGCGCGGCCATGGCCTGAGCGATGCGCCAGACGGTGACTATGCCCTGGACGATCACCTCGATGATCTGGAAGGCCTGCTCGACCAGCTACGCCTCAACAAAGGCACGGTGATCGGCGTGTCCGTTGGCGGCCTGATCGCGCAGGGGCTGGCGCTGCGCGCGCCGCACCGCGTCGCGGCGCTCGTCCTGTGCTGCACAGCCCCGCGCATGGGCGATGCGGCCATGTGGGCAGCCCGTATCGAGACGGCCCGTACCAAGGGCCTCGAAACTATGGCCGATCCGGTCATGGAGCGCTGGTTCAGCCCCGATTTCCGCCAGCATCGCCCCGATGAGCTGGCCGGCTGGCGCAATCTCTTCCTGCGCACCAATCCCCTTGGCTATGCCAATACCTGCGCCACTCTGCGCGACACCGATCTGTCCGCGGACATTGCGCAAATCGAGGCGCCAACGCTGATCGTGGCGGGAGGTGCCGATCTGGCGGCCCCGGTCGACCTGGTACGCAACTGCACGGCCATACACGGTTCGCGTTTCGAAGTGCTCGACGGCGTCGGCCATATTCCATCCATCGAGCAGCCGGCCCGCCTGGCTGGTCTGATCCAGGACTTTCTCAAGGAGGCCGACCATGGCTGATACGTCATTGTTCGATCGCGGCATGGCGACCCGCCGCGCAGTTCTGGGCGACGGCCATGTCGACAAGGCCGCCGCGCGCACGACCGAACTCGATGACGCCTTCCAGACCTTCATCACCGAAGGGGCCTGGGGCTCGGTCTGGTCGCGCCCTGGTCTGTCCAAGCGCGAGCGCTCCATCGTGACCCTGGCCCTTCTGGCCGGGCTGGGCCATGAAGAGGAGTTCGCCATGCATGTGCGTGCCACGGTCAATACCGGTGCCACTGAGGATGATATCAAGGAATTGCTGTTGCACGTCGCCGTCTATGCGGGCGTGCCGGCCGCCAATAGCGCCTACAAGATCGCCAAGCACGAACTGGCAAAACGTGAGGAGACGGCCCTATGAGCGGCATCATTCTACCCGGAGCCGACGGCCAGTTGTTCCAGCGCGATCGCGATTGGCATCCCAAGGCCGATACGCCGGGATACAAGTCGACCACCTTCCGTGCCCCCAAACACAGCCTGCTCTCGCTTGGCCCCACCCAATCGGAAATGACCGGCCCCACCTTTGGTCACGAAAAGCTCGGCGAGCTCGACAATGACCTGATCCGCAATTTCAGCCAGGATGGCACCGACGCCATCGGCCAGCGCATGATCGTCTATGGCCAGGTGCTCGACGAGAATGCGCGGCCCGTGCCCAATACGCTGGTCGAATATTGGCAGGCCAATGCCGGTGGCCGCTACCGCCACAAGAAGGAAGGCTATGTTGCCGCGCTCGACCCCAATTTCGGCGGCTTTGGCCGCTCGATCACCGACGAGAACGGCTTTTATCACTTCCGCACCATCAAGCCCGGCGCCTATCCCTGGCCCAATACCGGCAATGACTGGCGTCCTGCCCACATTCACTTCTCGGTCTTCGGCCATGCCTTTGCGCAGCGCCTGATTACCCAGATGTATTTCGAGGGCGACCCGATGATCTGGCAGTGCCCCATCGTCGCCACCATCAACGACAAGGCGGCGATCGATCAATTGACGGCGCGGCTTGACCGCCTCAATACCACGCCCATGGACGCCTTGTGCTATCGCTTCGACATTGTGCTGCGTGGCCGCCGCTCGACCATGTTTGAAAACAAGAGAGAGGGGAACTGACATGCTGCACCCCACCCCGATCCTGAAAGAAACCCCGTCCCAGACCGCCGGTCCCTATGTCCATATCGGCATGACGCCGAATTTCTGCGACATCACCGGTGTCATTCCCCAGGATCTCGGCAAGACCATGATCAATGGCGATGTCGAAGGCGAACGCATCAATGTGGCCGTCCGCGTCTTCGATGGCGTCGGTGTGCCGCTTTTCGATGGCGTGGTCGAGATCTGGCAGGCCGATGCCAGCGGCAATTTCGTTGGGCCAACCGCCCCCAATTCCAATTCTGTCCCCGCCTTCACCGGCTGGGGCCGCCAGCCGCTGAGTGAAGCGGGTGCTGCCACGTTCGAAACCATCAAGCCTGGCCGCGTGCCTGGTCCCGATGGCAAGCTGATGGCGCCCCATATCGCGCTCTGGATCGTGGCCCGCGGCATCAATATCGGTCTCCAGACCCGGCTCTATTTCGAGGACGAGGCAGAGGCCAATGCGACCGATTTTGTACTCAACAAGATTATGGATAAGCGCCGCCGCGAAACCCTGATCGCCAAACGCGACGGCGCCACCTACACTCTCGACATCCACTTGCAGGGCGACAGGGAAACAGTGTTCTTCGATATGTGAGCGATGTTGGCGCTCCATGACAACGGAAATACGATGACCCTCCTTTCCGCTCTCACCGGCGACCCTGAAGTCGAAGCTCTGCTCTCCGACGCTGCCCAGCTCGACGCCAAGCTGGCCTTCGAGCGCGCTCTTGCCGAGGCAAGCGCTGAGACCGGCTGGATCAGCGAAGCAGCCGCGACCGCGATTGGCCAGGCGATTGACGGGTTCGAGCCGGATTGGTCCGCGCTTGCAGCGGGCATGGCGCAGGACGGTGTCGTCGTTCCCGCGCTGGTGAAGCAATTAAGAGCGCAATTGCCCGAGCCCCATCGCGCCGCGCTGCACAAGGGCGCCACCAGCCAGGACGTCACTGACACGGCCCTGATGCTGCAACTGGCTCGGGTCTTCGACGTGTTTGAATCGCGCCTGACCGCATTGCTCGACCATTTCGATGCGCTGGCCAAAGAGCATGGGCAGCGCGAATTGATGGCCCATACCCGCATGCAGGTGGCCTTGCCCACCACCTGGGACGCCAAGCTGGCCAGTTGGTCCGAGCCGCTCAGGCGCCAATTGCAGGCCATCACCAGCCTGCGGCGCAGCCTGCTGGTCATTCAGCTCGGCGGCCCGGTGGGCGATCGGGCCAGCTTCGGCGAGCATGGCAACGCCATCGCCGCCAAAGTGGCGCAACGCCTCGACCTGGGCCTTGCCACACCCTGGCAGGCAACGCGCGACCCGATCATCGCATTGGGCAGCCTGCTCACGCAGATCACCGGCGCGCTTGGCAAGCTGGGCGTCGATGTGACGTTGCTGGCACAGAACGAAATTGCTGCGGTGCGTATTGAGGGCGGCGGTGGCTCCTCGGCCATGGCGCACAAGTCCAACCCGGTCAATGCGGAGGTGCTGGTCGCTTTGGCGCGCTTCAATGCCGGTCTGTCCGGCACGCTGGCGCAGGCCCAGCTGCATGAGAACGAACGCTCCGGTGCCGCCTGGACGCTGGAATGGCTGACCCTGCCGTCCATGTTGGTCAACACCGGCGCCAGCCTGAGGCTCGCCGGAAAATTGCAACAGCAGCTACACCTCGCCTGATCGTTCAGGTTATTGAAACGACCTGTTTTGGACGAGTTCGGATCACAATGGTGGTCGACCAATAACTCAAGAGATATGGAATGCATCGCGCATTTCATTTCTGTTGCGCCGTCATTGCTGTCAAAACAGGTCGCGCCCGAGACCGGAAAGGAAGATTGCTCATGGACAAGACAGTGCCCGATCTCGCCACGGCCGTGGCGGGCATTGAAGACGGCATGGTGGTTATGGTGGGCGGCTTCGGCGGTTCCGGCGCGCCGATCGAGCTTATCCATGCGCTGATCGACCGCTTCAAGGCCACCGGCAGCCCCAAGAACCTCACCGTGGTCAACAACAATGCCGGCAATGGCCGCATTGGTATTGCCGCCATGATCGACGCAGGCATGGTGGGCAAGATGATCTGCTCCTTCCCGCGTTCCGCCGATCCGCGCGCGTTCACCGAGAAATACCTGGCCGGCGAAATCGGACTCGAACTGGTGCCGCAGGGCACCTTGGCCGAGCGCATCCGCGCTGCCGGGGCCGGCATCCCGGCCTTTTACACGCCGGCCAGCTATGGGACCGATGTGGCCAAGGGCAAGCCGGTGGCCGAGTTCGACGGCAAGCATTATGTGCAGGAGCGCTGGCTCAAGGCCGACGTCGCCATTCTCAAGGCCGAACTGGCTGATACGCTGGGCAACCTGACGTACCGCAAGGCGGCCCGCAATTTCTCGCCGCTGATGGCCGCCGCTGCCGCCAAGACCATCGTGCAGGCCACCAAGATCGTCCAGCCGGGTGAGATCGATCCCGAGCACGTCGTGACCCCCGGCATTTTCGTCGACGCCATAGTTGAGGTCAGCGACCCCAAACAGGAAGAAGCGCTGATGCGCGCGGGAGTGGCCTACGCATGAGCACGAAACTCTCCAACGCCCAGATCGCCTGGCGCGCCGCGCAGGACATCGAGGACGGCGCCTATGTCAATCTTGGCATCGGCTTTCCCGAAATGGTCGCCAAATTCCAGCCGCCCGGCAAGCAGGCCATTTTCCACACCGAGAACGGGGTCCTCAATTTCGGCGAGGCCCCGGTCGAGGGCGAAGAGGACTGGGACCTCATCAATGCCGGCAAGAAGGCCATCACCCTGCGCCCCGGCGCGGCCTTCTTCCATCACGCCGACAGCTTCGGCATGGTGCGCGGCGGGCATTTGGATGTTGCTATCCTGGGCACCTATGAAGTGGCCGAAAACGGCGACCTCGCCAATTGGTCGACCGGCCCCAGGGGTGTTCCGGCGGTGGGTGGGGCCATGGACCTGGTGCATGGCGCCAAGCGCGTCGCCGTCATCACCGACCATGTCACCAAGGATGGACGGCCCAAGCTGGTCAAGCGCTGTGCTCTGCCGCTGACCGGGGTGGGGTGCGTCACCCGCGTCTATACCAGTCTGGCGGTCCTGGACATCGAAGATGAACGCTTTGTGCTGCGCGAAAAGCTGCCCACAATGAGCGTTGCAGAATTGCAGGCCGTGACCGGCGCCGAACTGGTGCTGCCCGACCAGATCGGCGACCTCGTCGCCCCGGAGCTGTGAGATGACCGACGCCTTTGTCTGCGCCTATAAGCGCACCGCCATCGGCCGCTTTGGCGGTTCGCTCTCGGCTGTTCGTCCCGACGATCTTGGCGCTATCCCCCTCAAGGCGCTGATGGCCGAGCACGCTTCGGTGGATTGGGAAGCCGTTGACGACGTCATCTTCGGCAATGCCAACGGCGCTGGCGAAGAAAACCGCAATGTCGCCCGCATGAGCGCCCTGCTGGCCGGCCTGCCGGTCGGCGTCACCGGCACCACCATGAACCGCCTCTGCGGCTCCGGCATGGATGCCGTCATCACCGCGGCGCGGGCGATCAAGTCGGGTGAAGCGGATCTCATCATCGCCGGCGGCACCGAAAGCATGAGCCGGGCCCCCTTCGTCATGCCCAAGGCCACCTCTGCCTTTTCGCGCAATGCCGAAATCTACGACACCACCATTGGCTGGCGCTTCGTCAATCCGCTGATGAAGGCACAATATGGCGTCGATTCCATGCCCGAGACCGGCGAGAACGTCGCGCAGGAATTTGGCGTCAGCCGCGAGGCCCAGGACGGATTCGCGGTCCGCAGCCAGGACAAGGCGGTAGCCGCACAGCAGAACGGACGGCTGGCAAAAGAAATCGTCCCGGTCACTATCCCGCAGCGCAAGGGCGACCCGGTCGTGGTCGATACCGACGAGCACCCACGCGCCGGCACAACAATCGAAACGCTTGCCAAGCTCAAGGCGCTGTTCCCCAATGGCACCGTCACCGCAGGCAATGCTTCGGGCGTCAATGACGGCGCGGCTGCGCTGATCATTGCTTCGGAAGCGGCCGCGAAGAAACATGGCCTCACCCCCATTGCGCGCATTCTGGGCGGCGCCACCGCCGGTGTGCCGCCGCGCATCATGGGCATGGGCCCGGCACCCGCCAGCAAAAAACTCTTCGCGCGCCTTGCTCTCACCCAGGCCGATTTCGATGTCATCGAACTCAACGAGGCCTTTGCCAGCCAGGGCATCGCCGTCTTGCGCGATCTCGGCATTGCCGAAGACGATGCGCGCGTGAATCGTAATGGCGGGGCTATTGCCCTCGGGCATCCGCTTGGCATGAGCGGTGCCCGCATCACCGGCACGGCAGCGCTGGAACTCAGCCTTTCCGGCAAGCGGCGGGCGCTGGCCACCATGTGCATCGGCGTTGGTCAGGGCATCGCCATCGGTCTCGAACGGGTCTAGCAGGTGCACGCCGGGCGGGCCCCGGCTATTCTTGAACGCCCGCGCTTGATCGTGCGGGCGCAACCGGACTAAATGCCGGGCAAAAAGGCCCCGGCATATGATGACCTGTTTTGATATTGGCGGCACCACCATCAAGGCGGCCACCGCAACCGGCCCCGACGCCCTGGTGGCGCTGGGTCGCGTGCCGACCCCGCGCGATGACTTCGATGCCTTTGCCGCCGCGATTGCCGGCCTCGTCGAACAGGGCGGTGCCCCCACTGGCAGCCCGATTTCCATTTCTGTCACCGGCGTTGTCGATCCCGAAACGGGGCTGACCACGGTGGCCAATATCCCCTGCATCGATGGTCGCAATCTGGCCGGCGATCTGGGGGCGCGGCTCGGCTGCCAGGTGCTGGTCGCCAATGATGCCGATTGCTTTGCCCTGGCCGAGGCTTTTGCCGGCGCCGGGCGCGGTCACCGCGTCGTCTTCGGCGCCATTCTGGGCACCGGGGTGGGCGGCGGCATTGTTGCCGATGGCCGCCTGTTCCGGGGCGGCGGCGGCCTGTCCGGCGAGTGGGGACATGGCACGGCGGTGGCCACACGCGTCAGTGTCGCGCCCTTCGACATGCCGCATCTGCCCTGCGGTTGCGGCCTTCAGGGCTGCGTCGATACGGTCGGTGGTGCCCGCGGCATAGAGAAGCTGCACAAGCACCTGCACGGGGCCGATCTGCCAAGCACGGACATTGTGACACAATGGGAAAGTGGTGATGTGCAGGCCGGCCAAACACTCGATCTCTATGTCGCGCTGGTCTCCCTTCCCCTGGCGTTGACCGTCAATATCGTTGGGCCCGACATCATCCCGGTCGGCGGCGGGCTGGGCAATGCACATGGCCTGGTTGCCCGGTTGGATGCAGCCGTGCGCGGGCGTATCCTGCGCAGCATCGATCGCCCGCTGGTCGTCCCCGCGCAATTGACCGTCGATGCCGGATTGATCGGCGCGGCGAGCCTGGCATTTTCGGAGGGAGTGGCATGACCCTGCTCGAAGTCTGCGTGGACACTGCCGAAGGCCTTGCCGCCGCCATTGTCGGCGGCGCCGACCGGGTAGAACTCTGTTCGGTACTCGAACTCGGGGGGCTGACACCCTATGCGGGGCTGATGGCGCTGGCGGGCAGGGCACCCGTGCCGGTGCGTGCCATGATCCGCCCCCGCGCCGGCGATTTCGTTTTCACGGCCGGCGACCTCGAAGCCATGCTGGGTGATGTCGAGGCGGCGCGTCAGGCGGGGTTGGCCGGGGTGGTGCTGGGCGCCAGCCTGCCCGACGGGCGGCTCGATATCGAGAAACTGGAGCGCCTGGTCGATGAAGCCGGCGAAATGCAGAAGACCCTGCACCGCGCCATAGACCTGGTGCCGGACATTGCCGAAGCGGTCGAGCAGGCCATTGCCCTGGGGTTCGATACCATTTTGACCTCAGGCCGCGCATCCAGTGCCCTGGAGGGCATTGCCGATCTCGAGCTTGCCCATAATGTCGCCGACGGGCGCATCGCCATCATGGCCGGGGCAGGCGTCAATGCGGCCACCGCGCCGCATATTCTTGGCCGCGTCCCTTTGGCGGCCATGCATGGCTCCTGCTCCGAGCCGGTGCCGCCCGATAGCGATGTCGCGCAGCGCCTTGGCTTTGTCAGCCCGACGCGCCGCGCCACCAGCCCCGACAAGGTTGCTGCCCTCAAGGCCGCCTTAGCGGTCCACTAGAAGTTCCGAAGTCACCTCAAGCGCCCGGTCATCGTGGGCCGCGACGCCCTCTGGCGGCTGATGCGCCGCAAGCACCGCGTCGCGCCGGCGGATCAACGCCGCAATCTCGTCCTCATAGGCCACCAGCACCGCCGTCAGCCAGCGATTGACGAGGTAGGATGGCCGCGGCATCTGCATGTCGAAGCGCGCGAGCAGGGGAACGGTCGTTGCCGCATCCGCCCAGTCATCGCCAACCACCCATTGATTGACGGTGAAAAGCCGCAACAGCCGCCCATGGGCATCAACGCCCACCGCGCAGAGGTGATGGATCGGGCCCTCCGGTCCACCGGGGCGAAGGAAGCAATGGAAATGCCCATGCTCCTCCGATCCCTCTTCGGCCGGATGGCAATGATAGAACCATTGCGCATTGCTGGCGGGGTCGAACACGTCGCCCGGCGGATAATGCTTCCAGGCGGCAATGTCGGTGATGCCCGCAAAGGTTTCGCTCAGCACGTTAAGACCGCCCTTGGCGAGGATAGCCTCGCAAAAGGCGATTTCCGCGTGGGCCTGGTCCTGGGCGTCGCTCATCAGCCAGAGACCACCAGATCCGGCGCTTCGTCTGCCCCGTCCGGAAGCGGCTTCGGGGCCGGGGGTGGCGGCGCCAATTGCGGCGCCGTTGCAGCGGGAGGCGTGGCCGGTGGCGGGGGCGGAGGGGCCTTCTGTGTCGTGGCGGGCGGTGTGGCCGGGGGAGGCGGCGGCGCGGCCTTGGCCGGGGCGCCGGCAGCACAAGGGGCAACAGCTGGCGGCGGCGGTGGCGCGGCCTTGGCGGGCGCGCCAGCGGCGCAGGGTGCCCCGGCTGCACACGGGGCGGCGCCCGCAGAGCAGGGCGAAGCGCCCGCGCTCACGCTGGTGTCCGCCGTCGGACGCGGCGGCACCGGATTGTTCACATGGTCATAGGCGATGGCAGCGGTCGACACGGCCAGCGCGGCACCAAACAGAAGTGTGTTGCGTGAACTCATTTGCGGCTCAATCCATCAAGGCCAAACAGTGGGCGCGCCCAGACCCCGGCATAGGAGCCGGCAAAGGCTGCCGCGAACCACAGCCAGCCATGCAGGCTCCCCGTGGCGATGCCCGAAAACAGCGCGCCGATATTGCAGCCGAAGGAGAGGCGGGCGCCATAGCCCATCAACAGGCCGCCGATAATGGCGGCCAATAGCGATCCCAGCGGCAGCTTGGCCTTTGGCGCGAACTTACCTGCGACCGAAGCAGCAATCGCGGCACCTAGTACCAGGCCAAAATCCATCACTGACACTGTATCAGCCAGCACCGAGGATTGCAGCGCCTGGGCCTGCGCCGGCCAGGTCCAGAACTCCCAGCTTGCCACATCAATGCCCACGCCTTGCGCGATTTTCGCGCCCCACAGGCCAAAGCCATAGGTGATCGACCAGGGATGTCCGGCGGTCAGCAGGGTGGCGATATTGAGCAGCGCCAGGGCGAGCCCGGCGCCGACCAGCGGCCAGGGGCCAAGCCACAACCAGCTCCAGCCCGGACGGGCCGGCACAGGTTCGGTTTCAAGATTGCCATGCGCGCGGCGCTCGATCAGCGCGGTGACAAGGGCCACCAGCGCCAGGGCGGCAATGGTCACGGCCAGGGCGCCGGCTATGCCGATCTCCGCCCCCAGGCTGAACGTGCCCAGCGAGGGCTGCTCCAGCCAGAAGGGCAGGTGCGCCGTGCCGATCAGCGCCCCGATGATGAAGAATGCCAGCGTCACCAGCATGCGGGCCGAGCCGCCCCCGACGGTGAACAGCGTGCCCGAGCCGCAGCCGCCGCCCAACTGCATGCCCAGGCCGAACATGGCCGCCCCCAGCAGCACCGAGACGCCCACCGGGGCAGCAGCCCCGACAATGGCCTGTCCACCGATTGATCCGGCCGCAACCAGCGGGATCATTGCAATCGCGGCCACCCCGATCATCAGCATCTGCGCCCGCATCGAGCGGCCGCGCTTTTCCACCACCATGCGGCGCCAGCCGCCGGTAAAGCCGAAACTGCCATGGAACAGGGCGGCGCCCAGCGCGCCGCCGATCAGGAACAGCGCGCCCTGTCGCAGATCGACCAGGCTGGTGATGAGCAAAAAGCCCAGGACCAGCGCGGTCGCGGCAACAATGAGGGGCCAGCGGTCAGACGTGACCGGAGGCAGGAATTTGGGGGTGGATGCGGAAATGTCGCTCATGGTGCCCTGCAAAAAATCGTGCGCTCAAGACGTTTTGGATGCTGCGCCGGCTGGGCGCAACATCCAATAATTCGCCGGTCCGTCGGGCCTGTCTGGCTTACTGGATCGGACGGGCCGGATCGGCAGCCCATTCGGCCATCGAGCCGTCATACATGGCCGTATTGGTGTTGCCGCCCACTTCGTGCAGCGCAAACCACACCACCGAAGCCCAGTGCCCGGTATTGCAGAACACGATGTTCTCTTCGTCAGCCGCCAGCCCGAGGCCCTCGGCCAGCGCGGCAATGGTCTCAGGCTGCGCGAAGCTGGCATATTCCGAGCTGTAGAGCTTGGAGTTTTCCAGGTTCAGCGAGCCGGGAATGGTGCCTTCGATGCGCACCACCGGGCTCTTGGCTTCGCCCACGAACTGGGCATGCGGCCGCCCGTCGATCAGCTTGGTGCCGGCAGCAAGGGCCGCTTCCACATCGGCTGTGGTGGCGCGCAATTCGTCACGCACTTCAAAGGGGAAGGTGGTTGGCTCCGGCACGGCGGCCTCGGCCACGCGCTCGCCGCCCTGGGCGTCATACTGGCGCCAGCCGCCATCGAGGATCGAAACCTCGTCATGGCCGAGATATTTGAAGGTCCAGTAAACGCGGGTGGCGCCCCCGAATTCGGAACTGTCGGTCCCCCAGGGCACGATCACCACATGGTCGTCGCCATCGATGCCCAGGCTGCCGATGAGCTCGGCGACCTGCTCGGCAGGCGGGATCTGGCCCGGCACGCCCTCGATTTCGGTGCGCCAGCCGGCGGTGTTGTACGGGGCAACAACGGCATTGGCGATGTAGGGCAATTCGCCCAGATCCGTGTTTTCGATGTCGGCGCGAATGTCGAGAATGACGAGGTTTTCGTCACCGGCATGGGCTTTCAGCCATTCCGCGCTCACCAGCGGGGTGACATCCTGCGCCTGGACGGCAATCGGGGTCACGGCCAGCACGGCGGCGGTGGCAAAGGTGGAAAGGCGCATGGGGAAACTCCAAAGTCTGTTTTGCCGCAAACCTACACAAGAGCGTCCCGAAAATCGAAGACTGGGGAACCAATTTCCGTTCCGAATGCAGAATATTTCGCCCAAGGCGTGCCCCGGCAAAGCAAGCCTTACTCCCAGGTTTCGAGCATGGCGTTGGCGACAAAATCGAGGTGCTCCGCCATGGCTTTGCGGGCGCCTTCGGCATTGCCGCTGACCACGCCGGCCACAATGGCCTCGTGATCGGCCAGGATATGGTCGCGGATTGCCCGGATATCGGCCAGATGCTGGTGGAAGCGCTTGTCGACCGCGCCATGGCGGGCGTTCCAGAGTGCTTCGATGGTTTCGCGCAGCACGGCATTGTTGCATGCATCGGCCAGCGTCATATGCAGCATCTGGTCGCTTTCGGGGCGCCATTGGTCTTGCGCGGCCTCGGCACGCATGATCTTGAGCGTTTCGCGCAGCCGCGCAGTGCCTTCGGGCGAAATAGTCTGGCTGGCCAATGCAGCGGCCTCAGGCTCGAGCAGGCGCCGCACGGCCATCACTTCAAGCGGCGAGGCGTTCAGCTCCGGCAGACCGAGGCTGGAATCGTCGCGCTGGCGCACAAAGGCGCCAACCCCCACCCGCACTTCCACCAGCCCTGCCACTTCAAGGGCGATCAATGCCTCGCGTACCGTGGGCCGCGAAACGCCCAGGCTCAGCGCCAGCTCTCGCTCGGAGGGCAATTGCCGGCCGGGCTTAGCTGCCCCGGCCTTGATCTGGTCGCGGATCTGGTCGGCGATCTGGATATAAAGTTTGCGGTTGGAAACGGCTTGCAGCTTCATGGCTCTCCCCTCGCCAACACATAGACAGATGGGACCACTCTGTCTACTGGTCTGACCACTTGACAGCTCGACCAACTTGCCATTAGCTCATGGCCGGCATCGGGAGCCTGGCACCAGACCGGGCGGCCTGGGGAGGCTGGCCAATGGAGGGTTCGACATTCGGTGCTGCGATACGCCGTGCCGCTGGCCGACATGCGCAGTCTCGGCATCCGTCCCACCACTCTGCGCTCGGTCCTTGCGCATCCTGGCAAGGGGTCAAGCTTGGGTTTCTGACCACCACGAACTAAGGGGCAAGAATTGGCCGACCTCACCGGAAAAACCGTTCTGATCACCGCCGCGGCTCAAGGCATCGGCAGGGCCTCGGCCGAAGCGTTTGCGCGGGCCGGGGCAAAGGTGGTCGCCACCGATATCAATGCCACCCTCCTCGCCGAGCTCGAGGCGATCCCCAATGTGACCACGCGAGTGCTCGATGTGCTCTCCGGCGAAGCGGTCAACCAGGCCATCGCCGAGATCGGCCATATCGACGTGCTCTTTAACTGCGCCGGCGTCGTCCACAACGGCACCGTCCTTGAGATGAGCGACGCCGATCTTGACTTTGCACTCGATCTCAACGTCAAGGCGCAGATCAGGACAATCAAGGCCGTGCTGCCGCAGATGCTGGAACGCCGGGACGGCGCCATCATCAACATGGCGACGGTGGCCTCCTCGATCAAAGGCGTTCCAAATCGCGCGGCCTATACCATTTCCAAGGCGGCCGTGGTGGGTCTCACCAAGTCCATTGCCGCCGACTACACCACTCAGGGTATCCGCGTGAACGCCATCTGCCCCGGCACGGTGGACAGTCCCAGCCTGCACCAGCGCTGGGAGGCCACCGGCGATTTCGAGGGCGCAAAAAGAGCCTTTATCGCCCGCCAGCCCATTGGCCGCATAGCCCGGCCCGACGAGGTGGCAGACCTCGCCGTCTATCTCGCCGGCGCCACCTATACCACCGGACAGGTCCACATCATCGACGGCGGCTGGACGGCCTGATTGCCATGATCAAGATCACTTCCCTCACCACGCACGATTTGCGCTTCCCCACCTCGGCATCGCTGGACGGTTCGGACGCGATGAACCCCGATCCGGACTACTCCGCCGCCTATGTCGTGCTCGGCACCGATGGCGATTTGGAAGGCCATGGCCTCACCTTCACCATCGGCCGGGGCAATGAGGTGGTGGTGGCGGCCATCAAGGCCCTCCATGATCGTGTTGTCGGCCTTGATCTCGACTGGATCGAAGAGGCCCCCGGCCGCTTCTGGCGGCATGTCACCGGCGACAGCCAATTGCGCTGGATCGGGCCGGACAAGGGCGCCATGCATCTGGCGACCGGCGCCGTGGTCAATGCGGTCTGGGACCTGCTGGCCAAGCGGGCCAATAAGCCCGTCTGGCTCTATGTGAGCGAAATGAGCCCCGAACAGCTCGTCTCCATCATCGACTTCCGCTATCTGACCGATGCCATCACGCCAGACGAGGCGCTGGAGATTTTCCGTGCCGCCGAACCCGGCAAGGCCGAACGCATCGCCCGGCTGCGGGAGGAAGGCTACCCTTGCTACACCACTTCGGCTGGCTGGCTCGGCTATTCCAACGAAAAGCTGACCCGTCTGGCCACCGAGGCAGTCGAGGCTGGCTTCACCCATATTAAGATGAAGGTCGGGCGCGACCGTGACGACGATATGCGCCGCCTCGAAATCGTCCGTTCGATCATGGGGCCGGATCGTTTTCTGATGATCGATGCCAACCAGGTCTGGGAGGTCAGTGAGGCCATCGACTGGGTCAATGCGCTCAAGCGCTTCAACCCCTTCTTCATCGAGGAGCCGACCAGCCCCGACGATGTCGAAGGCCACCGCAAGATCCGCGAAGCCATTGCCCCGGTGAAGGTCGCCACCGGCGAGATGTGCCAGAACCGGATCCTGTTCAAGCAATTCATCACCCGCGACGCCATCGATATCGTCCAGATCGATGCCTGCCGCATTGGTGGCCTCAATGAAGTGCTCTCCGTACTGCTTATGGCCGCCAAATACGGCAAGCCGGTCTGGCCCCATGCCGGTGGCGTGGGCCTGTGCGAATATGTCCAGCACCTTTCCATGATCGACTACATCGCCGTTTCGGGCGACAAGCAGGGCAGGGTCATCGAATATGTCGATCACCTGCACGAGCATTTCCTTGATCCCTGCGTGATCCGGGGCGCAGCCTATATGCCGCCCGAGCGTCCCGGCTTTTCGATCGAGATGAAGCCGAGTTCGATTTCGGAGAACGCCTTCGCCGGCTGATTAGAGTTCCCCGGTCTCGATCAGGGCAATGCCGGCATCTGTGCAGACCTGCCGGATGGAGTCCACTGGGCAGATGTCCGTAATGAAACTGTGCGCCTGGCTCAGATGCCCGATCCGCACCGGGGCGGTGCGGGTGAATTTGGTCTGGTCGGCCACAACGATCACATGACGGGCATTGGCGATGATCGCCTGGGCCACTTTCACCTCGCGGAAATCGAAATCCAGCAGCGCCCCGTCCGGGTCGATGGCGGAGACGCCGATGACGGCAAAATCCACCTTGAACTGACGTATGAAATCCACTGCCGCCTCGCCCACAATACCGCCATCGCTGGGCCGCACCACCCCGCCGGCAATCACCACTTCCGTGCTGGGCACCACGCGCAAATGATTGGCCACATTGATATTGTTGGTGATCACCATCAGCCCGCGATGCTCGCTCAGCGCCTGGCTGACCGCTTCGGTGGTGGTGCCGATATTGATGAACAGCGATGCATGGTCGGGGATCAACGCCGCGGCCGCCTTGCCGATGGCGCGCTTCTCCGCCGGCGCAATCTGTCGACGCGCTTCATACTCGACATTCTCGACCCCCGAGGGGTGCATCGCCCCGCCATGGGTGCGTTTCAGCGCCCCCCGGTCACAGAGGATATTGAGGTCCTTGCGGATCGTCTGCGGCGTCACCTCGAAAGCGGCAACCAGTTCCTCGACGCTCACCTCGCCCTGCTGGCGCGCCAGCTCGACGATTTTCGCCTGCCGCATTGATGGGGTCATAGTGGTGCGCTCCCTTTCGTTTTGTAACTAAACGAAAGGGAGGGAAGGGGGAAGGTGCGGTGGCAGAGAAGTCAGCCCCACCATCATTCCCGCCCCATCAAGAGAAGAGAACAAGGCCGCCAGTCACCCCGCCCGCTTCGACCACTTCACCACTGGCACAAACCCAAAATCCGTGTCGAACGGATAGCTCGGGCGTGGCGTGTGCTTACGCTCGGTGCGCTCGACGAACTGGTCAACCACACCCGGCGACAGCGCCATGATGCCTGGATTGGCAATGGGTCCCAGCTCTGGCGAGAGATAGCCCGATTTCACCGCGATGATATTAGCCGCGTGTGGATCCAGCCCGAGCCGGGTGAAATCCGCAATATTGTGGAACGGCCGGCGGCGCGCGGTCAGCACCAGATCGATGCCGCCAATCCGCACCACCGCTTCGCGCAGATGGGCGTTTTCGGTTTCGGCCAGGAATACCACCTCGGCTTCGGTATTGACCGGCGTGCTCGAGGGATCAAGGCTCGCCCCGATATGGAGCGGCAGCCTGGCGCCCACACCCGCAGCATAGGCCGCGTCGGTCGCCGCCTTGTCGGCAATGCCGGCAAAAATCACGCCCTGCGCATCCTTGGCCATCAGCGCCGCCAGCACTTCGGCCCGGTCGCCCACGCCGCCGCCGGTCGGATTGTCTCCCGATTCGGCCAGCACCACGGGATGGGTCGGGCTGCTCACCGCCCGGTCTACGCATTCTTCGATTGAGCCGGTCTCCATGCCGAAGACAAAGCCCTCGCGGATATCCCAATAGTCCTGCGCCAGATGGATCGCTGCCTTTTCGATGGCCGCCCGGTCGGTGCCGGTGACCACGGCGCAGGCAGTGGCGCGCGGCTCGTCGGCCCAGACATAGCCCACCTGGAAGGAGGCATCCCAGATCCCGCTGGGCTCCTCGACCTGATGGATCTGCGTGTAGAATGTGCGCGCCGGCTCGTCCTGGGTCGAGGTGCGTTCGCCCGGCAGCAGCACCGGCACCGGTGCCCAGGCCAACATCGGCTTTACGCCGGTCTTGAGCGCCCGCACCAGCATGGTCACGGCACGGCGCATGGTGTCGGGCACGTCAATATGTGGCGCGGTGCGATAGGTCGAGAACATGTCCAGCCCGTCGATAATGCGCTGGCTGATATTGCCGTGCAGGTCATAGCTGGCCGAAATCAGCACATCGGGGCCTACCACCTCTCGCACTGCGGTGATAAAGTCGCCCTCTGCATCGAACATGCCTTCGACATGCATGGCGCCATGCATGGCCAGATAGACACCGTCGAGCGGCATGGCGGCTTTCAGGCCATCAAGAATCTCACATTTCCAGCGATCATAGAGCGCCCGCTCCACCGGTCCGCCGGCAATGGCCCGGGCATGCAGGATGGTGATGAACTCGGCCGGGAAATGCGTCAGGAAATCGAAATATTGATCCTTGAGCATGGACGGACCACGCAGCACGCGAAAATCGGCTTCGCGCGCCAGGACGGGGTTATAGGTGCTGCATTCAGTGTGCAGGCCGGCAACGGCAATCTTCACTAGAGAACTCCAGGAACTTGGGCTTCAGGATTATGGGCAGGCTGGGCCCGGCGCGGCGTCAGCCGCCCGGTGAGGAACAGGCTCACCACCAGCATGGGGATGACGCAGGCGACCCCGAACCGGATATCGCTGTGCTCGGCCACAAAGCCGATCAGCGGCGGGCCAATCAGGAAGCCGGTCAGCGCCACAAAGGAGAGCACGGCCACATTGGCCGAGGCGGCCCGGTCGCCAATGCCGGCAGCGGCCGTGACGGCCAGGGGGAAGCCGACTGAAACGCCAATGCCGATAGTGCCAAAGCCGATCAGCGCGAGTTCGACACTCGGCGCCAGGAACAGCAGGGCCGCACCGAGCACCGCCAGCGTGCCACACAAGCGGGCCGTGTTGACGCTACCCAGCCGGCGCTTGAGGAAGTCGCCGCCGAACCGGCCGGCCGCCACCATGAAGGCAAATACCGAATAGCCCAGGCCCACCAGCCCGCCCTCGGCATTGAGCGCATCGCGCAGGAATATGGCCGACCAGTCGGCCATCGCGCCTTCTGTCATGGTGATGCCGAAGACGAACAGGCATACCCCGACCAGTGCGGGACTGGGCAGCGACCATGCTGAACGTTTCGGCGCACCCGTCTCGTTTTCGGTCCTGTCGTCCAGAGCGGGCAGGGCCCACCCGGCCAGCAAGGCGATGGGCAGGATGGCCAGGGCCAGCAGCGGCAACGCGATACCGGGCGCAACGCCGGCAGCGACAAAACCCGAGCCGATCAGGCTGCCCACCATGATGCCCAGCGACCAGCAGCCATGCGAGGTGTTCATGATCAGCTTGCCGGTGGATTTCTCCACCAGGTCGGCTTCGACATTCAGCCCCAGTTCGACAAACGAGATGGACGAACCCGCCAGCATCAGCGCAATGAACAGCAGGATCGGGTCCGGCGCGAGCACCGGCAGGCAGGCGGCAAGCGAATAGAACACAAAGCCGATCAGGATCGCCATGCGGGCGCCGATCCTGCCCACCAGCGGCCCGGCAAAGGGCAGGGTCAAGAGCGTGCCCACCGGCATGCCGAGCAGCGCAATGGCCAGCGCCGCCGAGCCTAGCCCCATGGCTGACTGGATCTCGGGAATGCGCGGCAGCCAGGAGCCAAAGGCAATGGGCTGGAGAAAGAAGACCAGCATGACAAGGCGCTGGGGTGTGAGGAAGGACATGGAGCTGCTCAATTGTGATGGCCACCGGCCTACCCGGCAGCGCGACGCGGCTCCCTCCCCTTGATGGGGAGGGCTGGGGTGGGGCCGGCGCCAGGCTTAGCCCCGGTTGGGCATCGGATAGGGCAGGTAGCCGACAAATCCGGTCAGCTTCCACTGGCCGTCCACCTTGCGGCAGAAGTAGAGGGTCTGCCAGTTCAGCACGTCCTTGCCGCCATCCGCCAAGGCGATCTCGCCCTTGAATTTCTTGTGGGCAATGGCGCGCTCGCCGGTAATCTCGATTTCGGTCAGGCTGGTTGCCCGGTGGATCCCGGCTTCCTGGTCTTCGGCATACACCACCTTCTGGCCCTCATGGGCCTGGCGCAGCCACTCATCGCGATATTGCGCGAGGGTGGGATAGCTGATGGTCCAGCCATCGGGATTGTCGTTTTTGTTGCCGTTGATGCCCATGAAATCATCGGCAATGAAGTCGCCCTCCACCATCGACCAGTCGGCATTCACGAAAGCCTTGATGTCGCGTGGCACCAGCATGGTCCAGATCGCCGAACGGTCTGCATCATTGGGGAAGGGATTGGTCGATAGGCTCATTTTCGCATCTCTTGCCTGCGCGGTGACGCGCTGAGGCACGTCCACCAGTTCTGTTTCAAATTTTCACATACGTCATGTGTTTGTCGCCTCGTGAAAGAGGCCACATGGATACCAATTGCGACATGGTGCGCCGAGAAAGCACATTTGTCCACACCCTGCATCCCGCCAAACACCTCGCATATGCCCAGAAAATCAGCAAAACGGCGCGCGATTGAGCAAGAATCCGAGGTGGCTTAAATTGGTATTGTATTGGCGTCGAATGTGTGTTGACATTGTGTTGGCAAGGCGCCTAGTCTTGAAAATCGTTTACACAAACGACACCGATCCGCAAGAGGTCGGGAATGGAACAAAACAGGGAACGGCAAGGTATGCGGGTAGGCATTATCGGTCTCGGCTATCGTCTGGGTTATCTGGCGCGGGTGTTTTCCGCAGCGCGGGACGATTTCGAGATTGTCGGCTATGTCGATCCGGCACCGGCCGGTCTGCCTTATACCCAGGAGCATGGCGTCTCCGTTGGTCAGCAATATGACAGCCTCGAGCAGTTGATCGACGAGGCCAATCTCGATCTGCTCATGGTCGGCTCGCCCAACCATATGCATCTCGATCACATTCGCATTGGTCTTGAGCGCGGCATGAAGCTGTTCGCCGAAAAGCCGGTGGTGACCTCGGTTGAGGATACCATGGCGCTGGCCGAATTGATTGGTCAGTACGGCTCGGACAATGTCATGGTGGGTCTGGTGCTGCGCTATGCACCGCTTTATGTCGACCTGCGCAAGGCGCAGGCCGAGGGCAAGCTGGGCGATGTCACCTCCATCGAGGCGTCCGAAACCATCCCGCCCTATCACGGCGCCTTTTTCATGCGCGACTGGCGGCGTTACCAGCAATATTCGGGCAGCTTCATGCTTGAGAAATGCTGCCACGACCTTGATCTCTATAATGGCGTGATGGGCTGTCGCCCGCGCTATGTGGCCAGCTTCGGTGGGCGCAAGAGCTTCACGCCCGAAAACGCGCCTCAGGGTGCCGGCGTCAACGATCTCAACGTCTATCACCGCAAGCCGTCGGGCTGGCAGGGCTCGGACAAGGTGTTCGATAGTGATGGCGATATCATCGACTTCCAGACCGCCATCGTGCAGTATGAGAACGGCGCGGCTCTGACCTTCCACACCAATATGAACGTGCCCGACGATTTCCGCCGTTTCGCGGTGATCGGTGCCAAAGGCATGGCGGAAGGCGACTTTATTCGCAACTACTTCAAGGTCACCGACAGCCGCACCTCCGAGCGGCTTGAGGACAAGACCTACCAGACCTCCGAGCTGAGCCAGCATTACGGCGCCGACGAGCAGATGGCCGAGGATATTCTTCTGCATATGATCGACGGTGTGCCCCTGCCTGTCTCGGTCACCGACGCGCTTGAAGCAGGCCTTCTGGCGCTGTCCATGGATGAGGCGATGCGCAACAAGTCTGTCGTCGACATGGCCCCGATCTGGCAGCGCTTCGACGCTGCCCTGGGCAAAGGGAACTGAGGAGAAAGCCGATGACCAGCACAAGAAGCGCCACCCTCTTCGCCCTCGCCCTGCTGGCTCCGGCATTGCTCTATATCCTGACCATCGTGGCCTACCCGCTGGTCGATACGATCATTCTCAGCTTCACCAATGCCTCGCTGCGTCCTGGCTATGATTTCATCGGCTGGGCCAATTACGAGCGCATTTTCGGCGCCGGCAATTTCACCGAGGTGATCATCCGCACCTTTGTGTGGACCTTCTTTTCGGTCAGCCTGAAAATGATCATCGGCATGCTGGGCGCCGTGCTGCTCAATGCCGCCATTCCCGGCCAGGCCCTGTTCCGCATCCTCACCATGCCGCCCTGGATCGTGCCCATGGCCATCGGCATCTTCATGTGGGGCTGGATGTATAATGGCCAGTTCGGCATGATCTCGGGCCTGCTGCAGAATTTCGGCATCACCGATGGCCCCATTGCCTGGCTGGCCTATGGCGAGACCGCATTCTGGGCCACGATCATCACCGATGTGTGGATTGGCGTGCCCATGGTCACCATCTATTTCCTGGCCGCCATGCAGTCGATCCCGCGCGATCTGCATGAAGCCGCCTGGACCGACGGCGCGGGCCGCTTTTATCGCTTCCGCCGCATTACCGTGCCGTTGATGGTGCCTGCCATCATCACCATGAGCCTGCTTTCGCTCATCGCCACCTTCAATTCCTTCGACATCATCTGGATCCTGACCCAGGGCGGCCCGTCCGGCTCGACCACCACGATGATCATCGACACCTACAAGACCGCCATGGGGTCGCGCCGATATGGCGAGGGCGCGGCGCGTGCCGTGGTCATCTCGCTCTTCGTGACCGCCTTCTGCATTGTTTACTTCCGCGCCGTCCGCAAGCTCCAGCAGGGAGAAGCCAAATGAGCGACGTTGCCCGTTCCACAGAGGTCGCGGCCGCCGATTCCAAGGCCAGTGTCCAGCCTCAGGCCAAGGCCCGTCGCGGTCTCTGGTCGGCCAGCCGCCCGATGATCGATCGCTACAGCCTGCTCGAGGTGGTCGGGCTCTATGCCGGCATCGCGCTGTTCCTGTTCTTCGTGCTGGCCCCGTTCATCGAAGGGTTCCTGGTGTCATTGAAGCCATTGGCCCAGCTCTTCTCGACGCCCTACAGCTTCATCCCCGAAAACGGCTCCTTTGCGGCCTATTTCTCCATGTGGGAATCCGTGCCTGCCCTGGGCATGCACATCTTCAATTCCTTCTTCATCTCCACCGTGGTCACGGCCATCGTGGTCGCCATCGTGGTGCCCGCCGCCTACGCCTTTGCCCGCTTCAACTTCACCGGTGCCGGCCTGCTCCTGGCCGGGTTCCTGGCAGTCAACATGTTCTCGGGCGCGGTGCTGCTGATCCCGCTGTTCCGCCTGATGCGCACGCTGGGGCTGCTCAACACCTATTGGGCCATGATCGTGCCGGGCGCGGCCTTCCTCATTCCCTCGTCCGTCTGGCTCCTGCGCACCTATATGATGCGCATCCCGCGCGAGCTGGACGAAGCCGCCTGGGTCGATGGCGCCAGCCGCCTCTACACCCTGCGCCGGGTCATCCTGCCGCTGGCCATGCCGGGCGTCGTCGTGGTCGCCATCATGACCTTCATCGGTGCCTACGCCCAGCAGTTCATCTTCGCGCTGACCTTCAACTCCAAGACAGAATTCATGCCGCTGCCGGTCGGGCTCTTCGCCTTCTTCGGCAAGCAGGAAGTGATCTGGAACGAGCTGATGGCGGCGTCCTTCGTCGGAATCCTGCCGGTCATGATCGTCATCGTGTTCCTGCAGCGCTATCTCGTCGCCGGTCTTACCGCCGGTGCCGTGAAGCAATAACTGGCGCGGCGCCAATCCGGACCTGGTCCGGGCCGGTGCCGCACCAATCAAGGTTTGGAGATCGTTCAACAGCCAATGCTGAACGGCTCCGAGAGGGCCGAGGGGCCCGCAATCAAGGGAGACTACCAAGTGAAAAAGACAATCGGTTTGGTAACCGTGTCCATGCTGGCTCTGGCCGGTGCCGCCCCGGCGGCCTATGCCCAGGATCAGGAGATCGCCTTCATCAACTGCGGTGACGAGCTGACCGCTGGCTATGCCGACTACTTCGCCGAGTGGGAAGCCGAGAATCCCGGTTTCAAGGTTGTCCCCGAGATCGTGGGCTGGGGCCAGTGCCAGGACAAGGTGACCACGCTGGCCGCTGCCGGCACCCCGGTCGCGCTGGCCTATGTCGGCTCGCGTACCCTCAAGCAGTTCGCCATCAACGACCTGATCGTTCCCGTGCCGATGACGGACGAGGAAAAGGCATCCTATTACAACTACGTGCCCGATACCGTCACCTTCGACGGAACCCAGTGGGGCGTTCCGGTTGCCTTCTCGACCAAGGCCCTGTTCTGGAACAAGGATCTGTTCGAAGAAGCCGGTCTCGATCCTGAAGTGCCGCCCGCGACCTGGGAAGAAAAGATCGCTTTCGCCAAGCAGATCACCGAGAACACCGATGCTGCCGGCTATGGTGCCGTTGCCAAGACCTTTGACAACACCATGCACCAGTTCCTGCATTGGGTTTACACCAATGACGGCCTGATCATCGACGCCGATGGCAACATCGTTGCCGACTCGCCGCAGGTTCTGGCGGCCCTGACCGCCCTGGATGAAATCATCCCCTATTCCGAGGAAGGCCCGACCGCTTACGAGCAGAACGAAGTCCGTGCCATCTGGCTCGATGGTGGCGTTGCCATGATCGAAGCTTCGGTCGGTGCTGCCCTCCGCGCGGAAGAAGCCGGCATGAACTGGGGCGTTGCTCCGCTTCCTCTGGGTCCGGACGCCAAGGGTCCCGGCACGCTGCTGATCACCGACTCGCTGGCCGTCTTCAAGGGCACCGGTGTTGAAGAGCAGGCCATCAGCCTGGCCAAGTTCATCACTGCTCCCGAGCGTCAGTGGGCTGCCGAAATGGCCCAGGGCCTGACCCCGCTGCGTCCGCTTGAGCCGCAGACCTCGGAACTGGTTGCCGAAAAGCCCTACTGGAAGCCGTTCCTGGACGGCATCGAGTTCGGTGGTCCCGAGCCGCTGTTCACCGATTATATCGGTCTGCAGAACACCATGATCGAAATGGTCCAGTCGGTTGTCACCGGCGCTGCCGAACCTGCTGACGCCCTGACCAAGGCCGCCGGCGAGCTCGAGCTCTACAAGTAACTTCGAGCCGTCCCTGTGGGCAGATCGATCCGGTGGATCGATCTGAGGCGAGAAGGCCATGAGAGCTATGCTCGAATGGCAAGGCCGTCCCTGTGGGCAGATCGATCCGGTGGATCGATCTGAGGCAAGAAGGCCATGAGAGCTATGCTCGAGTGGCATCAACCGATCTGGCGCCGCCGCCTCGGGTGGCGGCGCTCCATCCAAGAAATCCCCGTGTCCGGAGACGCGAACCATGTCGCAACTGAGCCTCAAGCGCCTCGAAAAGTCCTTCAACGAAGCCCGCATCATCAAGGGCATCGATCTCGATGTGAGCGAAGGCGAGTTCGTGGTTTTCGTCGGCCCATCGGGCTGCGGCAAGTCCACCTTGCTGCGCATGATCGCCGGGCTTGAAGATGTCAGCGCCGGCGAGATCGAGATCGGCGGCAATATCGTCAACGATCTGCCGCCCGTGCAGCGCGGCATCGCCATGGTGTTCCAGTCCTACGCGCTCTATCCGCATATGAGCGTCTACGAGAACATCGCCTTCCCGCTCCGCGTTGAAAAACTGCCTCAGGCCGAAGTCGACAATCGCGTCCAGGCCGCCGCCAAGGTGCTCCAGCTTGAAAGCCGTTTGCAGCACCGCCCCGGTCAGCTATCCGGGGGCCAGCGCCAGCGCGTCGCCATCGGCCGCGCCATCGTCCGCCAGCCCAAGATTTTCCTCTTCGACGAACCGCTGTCGAACCTGGACGCGGCCTTGCGCTCGGAAATGCGCATCGAGCTGATGGAGCTGCACAAGCGCCTGGGCTCGACCATGATCTATGTGACCCACGACCAGATCGAAGCCATGACCATGGCCGACAAGATCGTGGTGCTCAATGCCGGCGAAATCGCCCAGATCGGCTCGCCGCTCGAGCTCTACCACAAGCCCGACAACCTGTTTGTCGCCGGCTTTATCGGCTCGCCCAAGATGAACTTCATCAATGGCCGCGTGCGTGCTGCCAACGGCACCACCGTCACGGTCGACCTGGGCAAGCTGGGCACGATCGAGCTGCCCCGCTCCAGCACCGAAGTGGCCGGCCAGGATGTGACGATTGGCATTCGCCCCGAGCACCTGACCCTGGGCAGCGGCGAATTCATCATCGAAACCACCCCCAACATCGTCGAGCATCTGGGCATCCACACCATCGGCTACGCCACCCTGCCGGGCGGCGAAAACTTCATTGGCCTGTTCGAGGGCAATCCTGACCTTGAAGATGGCAAGCCCATGAAGGTCGGATTCGACATCGCCCAGACCCATCTGTTCGACGCCAGGGGCCTGGCCGTCTACTAGGGCGGCATCGGCCGGCAAGAGGGGACGCACGATGCTGGACATAGTGGGGCTGCTGCAGACCGAGAAAGACGCTTTCACGCGCTCGGAACGCGCCCTGACCGAGATCGTCCTGGCTGATGTCGATAGCGTGCTCAAGATGAGCATTGTCGATCTGGCGGCCGAGGCCGATGTGTCCCCGCCCACCGTCACACGCTTCTGCCGGCGGCTTGGCTGCGACAGCTATGCCGATTTCAAGGTGCGGCTGGCCCAGTCCCGCTTCGTCGGTCAGCGTTATTTCGCTCCCGCATCGGGTCCCCTGAGCGTTCACGAAATCGCTCAGGGCATTGTCAACGGCATTCAGTCCACCATCTACGACACTTTCGACACGCTCGATTTCGACGCCATCGAGCGGGCCGCCGAGTCCATCGTCAAATCCAACTTCGTCCTCAGCTTCGGCTCGGGCGGTGCCTCCTCGATGATGGCGGTGGAAACCGAGGCGCGCCTGTTCCGGCTCGGGCTCAAGGTCGCCGCATCCATCGATCATCAGGTGCAGATGATGCGCGCCGCCTCTGCCCCTTCGGGCGCGGTGATAATTGCCTATTCGCTCTCTGGCAATAATGTGCCGCTGGTCAAGGCGCTCGCGGTGGCCGGCGAATATGGCCTGACCCGTGTCGTCGTCTCGCGGCCCGGTTCGGTGATGGCCGAACAGGCCGATATTCTACTGCCTGTGCACTGGCGCGAAAATCAGGACATCCTGCGACCCACCCCGGGCCGCTATGCCTTCCTCGCCACGGTCGACATTCTCTCCCAGACCATTGCTGCGCGCCTCGGCCCCACCGCAGTTGCCAGCATGCGCCGCATCAAGCACCAGCTCGTCGTCAATCGCGACGGCGACGACGCCCAGCCGCTGGGGGATTGATGCCTCCGCGCGCACCAACGCAAGCCACCCCCACCTAGCCTTCCCTTGTCCAGGGGGAGGGACGGTCTTGATGCTGGCGCCGGCAATCCCGCCCAGCACGCGATCAATCCCTCCCCCTCCTTCAGGGAGAGGTTAGGTGGGGGTAACTCGACCACCACGACACAATACTGGACCCCATCATGTCTTTTTCCCTCGTCACCACCTGGTCTCCCGCCACGGCTACCGAACCCCTCGGCTATGGCATCGAGCTGACCAATAATGGCGATACGCCGATTGCCAATTTCCAGCTCGGCTTTTCGGGGCCCGCCCGCATCGACCCGCAGGCCACCCTGGAAAACGGCAAGCTCCTCAAGCGCCTTTCCAACCACACCCTGATCGCCCCGCCCGATGGCTATGTGCTCGAGCCCGGCGCCACCTGGACCTCGACGGCACGAGGCCTGTCCTACGGTCTGCGCCATTGGAGCGATGGGGCCAATTCGGCCTATCTGGTGCTTGAAGGTGGCGAGGTCGTCGCCATCCCCACCGCGCCGACCCAGGGCAAGGGCCACAATTCGCCCCTGCTCAAGGGCGCGGTCAAATTCCCGGTCCCGGCCAAGGCCCCGGCGCCGTTCTCGATCATTCCCTGGCCCAACCATGTTGCCGCCACCGGCAATCGCATCGCGCCGCCGGGCTATGATCTGAAACCCGTTGGCGATCTGGCCGGCCGCGCCGCCGCGGCCTTTGCCGACCTCACCGCCGAATTGTTCCCGGTGGAAGCCATTGTCCGCCCCGCTGCGGAAGCCGGCATGCCGGTCCATGTCGTTGAAAAAGCCGGTCTGGGTGCCGAAGCCTACGAAATCGCCTTCGCCGACAATAGCGCGACCGTGTCCGCCACCACCCGCCAGGGCATGTTTTACGGCCTGGTGACCCTGGGTCACATGCTGCGCGGCGCCAGGCAATATCCGGCCACTTTCAGCTTTCCCACGGCGGGGACTATCAGTGACGAGCCGGGCTTTGGCTTCCGTGGCGGCCATCTCGACGTGGCGCGCCAGTTCTACACCGCCGCCGAAGTCAGCCGCCTCATTCGTCTCATGGCCTGGAACAAGATGAACAAGTTCCACTGGCACCTGACTGAGGACGAAGCCTGGCGGCTGGAAATCGACGCCTATCCGCAGCTCACCGAGATTGCCGCCTGGCGCGGTCACGGCAAGGCGCTGCCGCCCTTGCTTGGCTCGGGTCCGCAGCCGACCGGGGGCTACTACTCCAAAAAGACCGTGCGCGAGATTGTCGCCCTGGCCGATGACCTGGCCATGGATGTCATCCCCGAGATCGACATGCCGGGCCATTTCTACGCCGCCCTGCAGGCGCTGCCCGAACTGCGCGACCCCAATGAAAAGGGCGAATACCAGTCGGTACAGGGTTTCCCCAATAACAGCCTCAATCCCGCGCACGAGCCGGTCTACCGCTTCGTTGAAACCATCGTCGATGAAGTGCTTGAGCTGTTCCCCGCCGGCGTCTTCCATCTTGGCGCCGACGAAGTGCCGCTGGCCGCCTGGTCCGGCTCGCCGCTGGCCCTCGACATGATCGAGCAGATGGCGGGTCCCGCCATGCGCAAGAAACACGAAGCCCAGTTCAACCAGCTCGGCAATGCCCATGGCGCCGATGAGATCGAGGGTTCGCCCACCGCGATCATCCAGGCCGAGTTCATCAAGCGCGTGCACAAATATATCGCCGGGAAGGGCGCCATCACCGGCGGCTGGGAAGAGGCGGCCCATGGCGATGCGGTGGCCAAGGACAAGTCCTATGTCATCGGCTGGCGCAATGTGGAGATCAATGCCGAACTGGCCGAACGCGGCTACGATATCGTCGTTTCGCCCGGCCAGCGCTATTATCTCGACATGGCCAATGGCGTGAGCTGGGCCGAGCCTGGCGCCGGCTGGGCCGGCTGGTCCGGCCCGCAGGAAACCTACGAGTTCGAAGCCCGTGAAGGTTTCTCCGAGGAGGGCCTGAAACACCTTATTGGCGTGCAGAGCTGCATCTGGTCCGAAAGCATGACCGACCGCGCCATATTCGATCGCCTGGTCTTCCCCCGTATCTCGGCAATCGCCGAAGCCGGCTGGACCCTGCCCGAACGCAAGAGCTGGGAGCGCTTCAAGTCCATGGTTGGCCTGATGCCGATCATGTATGGGCACTGGTCTGCCGAGTAGGCGCAACGCACTAATTCCTCCCCCTTCGCGGGGGAGGGGGACGGCCAATAGGCGGTGGAGGGGAAGCCACGCCCACGATGCCCTTCCTCTCCTAGAGGGGGAGGGAGGGCGCTGGGACCCTCAGGACCGTAGCAGAGCTAGGGTGAGGTGATCGGCTGCCCGCCATTCGAGCACAACTCTCACGGCCTTGCCGTTTCAAATCTCTCCACTGGAGAGATTTTCCCTACGGGACAACGTCAAGCCAAGGATCCTCCACCATCGGCCAGATATCCTTGCGCGCTTTGCGGTAGTCCGTCTCCGCAGGCCGGTTGGGATAGGGCTTGCCAGCCGAGCAATAGACAATCTCCGAGGCGATCCTGGAGAATGAGTCATAGAAGTGGTTGGTCGACTTGATCAGCAGGATTTTGCGCGATTTTGGGTCAATGCCCAGCGCCGAAAACAGGCTCGGATCAAAGCTCTGTGCGCGCGTCGAATTGAGGATCACATCGATCCCGTCAAAATGCACCCAGGCCGCGTCGCCAAAGGGCGCGAAACTGTCGCCGAACTTCATTTCGGCATTGCGCACGAGCTTTCTTACGCTCACCTGCGCATCGATCGGCTGCCCGGTAAAGGGCGCCGACTTGGCCCCGAAGCGCAGCGGAATGATCGCGCCCTCCCCCGCCGCAAAACAGATCTGCACCGCAATCGGGTCCCAGATTGTGCCCACGGCGACATCGGTCACGCCGCGGGCAATCATCTCGGCCAAGATGACGGTCGCATCGCCAGCCGTGCCGCCGCCGGGATTGTCCCACACATCGGCAATCACCACCGGGCCATGCGGTGCGGCCAGCGCGGCGTCCACGGCGGTCTTTTCATCCACCTGGGCGACCATGAAGGTGCCGCGCATGGCATAAAGTTCGCGTCCGAGCGTCTCGGCCAATGCCGCGCCCTTGTCGGGCTGGTTGTCGGTGATGGCCACCAGCTTGGTGCCCATTTCGGGCACGTCGCCCGCCATGAAGCCATGGACGACCGAGAGCGAAAGCAGGCCCGGCTCGGACTTTTCCAGCGCCAGCAAAGAGTCGACAAAGCCTCGCATGGGCTGTTTCGAAGTGGGGAATACGTCAATCATCCGGCAATCGAAAACGCTCATCACCGGCTTGATTTGTTTCTTGAGGGTCCGCACCGCGATGTCCCAGAGATCGCGCGCCCGATCGACGAAGTCGGTATGCGGGAACTCCTTGAAGTAGACAAAGAAGTCAGCCGCTTCCGCCCGCTTGGCGGTCAGATGGCTGTGCGGGTCAAGCTCGGCGCAAACCAGCACATCGGGGCCGACAATGGCGCGGATGCGGGTCAGCAGATCACCCTCGGGGTCGTCATAGCCCTGGGCCACCATGGCGCCATGCAGCCCCAGCACCACGCCATCCACTGGCATGGCGGCGTGCAACTGGCCGATAATCTCGTCGCGCAATTCCTCATAGGTCGCCTGGGCCACCAGGCCGGCCGGGTCCGCCCAGCTTGCCGTGCCCTCAATCAGCGTCCATCCTTCCCGTGCGCAGACTTCGCGGCCCACCGTGATCGGCGCAGTACACAGCGTCGGGGTCGGCGGGTGCTGGCCCGGCTTGGCATGCAGCGACGCCTCGAAGGCGCGCTTGTCGATGGCAATCGGGGAGAACGTATTGGTCTCGGTGGCCAGGGCTGCGGTGAAAAGGCGCAAGGGAAGCTCGTGAGATGAAAATGGCGTCGATGCTGATCACGGTATGGAACCCACGCTACACCAAGCTGCGAGACGATTCACGTAAGAAATTTACATTTCTTGTCGTGACTCTCGCATCTTCCTGCTGATTATGGCTATAAAACTGGTATCAAGCGAAACTGAGTTTCAAAAAGCACGGAAAGGACATTCCCATGCCGATCAAACGCTATGGTGCAGACAAATCCGGCGCCGGTGGACAGAACCTGCCCTTCGCCCGCGCCGTCGAGGCCGGTGGCTGGCTCTATGTCTCGGGCCAGGTTGCCATGAAGGATGGCGAGATTGTCGGCACAGGCATCATCGAACAGACCCATCTGACCATTAAGAACGTCATCGCCATTCTCGAAGAAGCTGGCTATGGGCTCGAGCATGTTGTGCGCTGTGGCGTCTGGCTCGATGATCCGCGCGATTTCTGGAGCTTCAACGCTGTCTACAAATCCTATTTCGGCGAACATCCCCCCGCCCGCGCCTGCGTGCAGTCCACCATGATGGTCGACTGCAAGGTCGAGATCGACTGCGTGGCCTATAAGGGGCCGTAACGACGGTTAAAGAGCCCACTGGACCATGGCGTCACAAACGCAATCGGTCAGTCCCTCCCCCTATCAGGGGGAGGTTAGGTGGGGGTATCCCCTGCATTGAGGAGCACAGAATGAACGCATCCCCCTTCCGTCTCGACGGTAAGACCGTTCTCATCTCCGGCGCCGGGGGTGGCATTGGCCGCGCCCTGGTCGAAACCTTCCATGCGGCGGGCGCGACCATCGTCGGTGCCGATCGCCAGGCCGATATGCTCGAAGGCTTGCCGCTGGCGCGCAGTGTCCTCTTCGACCAGGCCGACGCCAAATCTACCCGCGCCGCTGTCCAGGCCGATATCGCCGCCCATGGCGTGGTGGACGCCGTCATTGCCAATGCTGGCTTCACCCGCGCCGAACATCTTGGCCATCTCGATGACGATGTCTGGGCCAGCGAAATGGCCATCAATCTCAATGGCGCCTATGCCCTGGTCGATCCGATCACCCATGCCATGGCCACGCGCGGCGCGGGCAATGTGGTGTTCATCTCCTCGGTCAATGCCCTCCAGCATTTCGGTAACCCCGCCTATTCAGCCGCCAAGGCCGGATTGATCGCCTATGCCCGGGCCATTGCGGTGGAACGCGGCGGCGAGGGTGTGCGCGCCAATCTCGTAGCGCCGGGCTCGGTCCGTACGCCCGCCTGGGATCACCGGCTGGCGGCCGACCCTGGACTGCTCGACAAGGTGCTGCCGCATTATCCGCTGGGCCGCATGGTCTCGCCGCAGGAGGTTGCCAATGCCGCCCTGTTCCTGGCCTCCGACGCCGCTTCGGGGATCACCGGCGTTACCATCCCCGTTGATGCCGGCCTCACCGCCGGCAATCTGCGCTTCGTTAATGAAGTCCTGAGGGCCCAATGACCCATTTCTCCGAACTCGACACGCCCGCCGTCCTCATCGATCTTGACCGGGCCGAGGCCAATATGAACAAGGCGCAGGCTATGGCCGACAAGGCCGGCATTGCCTTGCGCCCCCACATCAAAACCCACAAACTGCCCTTCTTCGCCAAAAAACAGGTCGAGCTGGGCGCGGTCGGCATCACCGTGCAGAAACTGGGCGAGGCCGAGGTCATGGCCGATGCCGGTCTGACCGACCTGCTGCTCACCTTCAACATCATCGGTGCCGCCAAGCTCAAACGCCTGCAGGCCCTGCATGACCGCGTCACCATCCGCACCGTCGCCGACAGCCCCGATTGTGTCACCGGGCTGGCGCAGGTCTTCACCAATGCCGGCCATCGCCTCGGCGTCCTTGTCGAATGCGACACCGGCATGGGACGCTGTGGCGTCCAATCGCCCACTGCAGCACTTGACCTCGCCCGCCAGATCATCGCTGCGCCGGGCCTCGACTTTGCCGGCCTGATGACCTATCCCGCCGCCGGCAAATACCGTGAAGCCGCCCAATGGCTTGCCGACGCCCGCAATGTCTTTTCCACCGCAGGCCTCGACCTTCCCGCCATCACCACCGGCGGCACCCCCGACATCTGGCATATGGATGAGGCCGCGCGCGTCGCCACCGAATACCGGCCCGGCACCTATATCTATATGGACCGCTCCCAAGTCGCCGCCGGCGCCGCCAGCTTTGACGAGTGCGCCTTGACCGTTCTGGCCACGGTGGTGTCCCGCCCCACCGAAAATCGCGCGATCATCGATGCCGGCTCCAAGGCGCTCACCAGCGACCTGTTGGGCCTTGTTGGGCACGGCCATGTCGTCGATTTCCCCGACGCCAAAATCACCGGCCTCAGCGAAGAGCACGGCACGCTCGATGTCTCCGCCTGCGCCAGCAAGCCGAAAATCGGCGATGTCATCCGCATCATCCCCAATCACTGCTGCCCGGTGACCAATCTGTTCGATCAGGTTCACCTGATCCGCAATGGCGAACTGATCCAGACCATGGACGTCGCAGCGCGGGGCAGGGTGGGTTAGGCTCACCTTGCGCGGCGCCCCCGGCCATGAAACTCTTGCGCCCAAAAAGAGGAGAACCCAATTGGCCGACCCGAACCATCGCATTGCCGTTTCCACCTGGTCGCTGCACCGCTTGCTGGGCACCACTTTCCCGCATGATCTGACCACCGATGCTGTCGGCGACATGCAGGAAACCTACGGCGAAGGCGAAGAATCGCTGCTCGGCCTGCCATCGGTCTTGGCCAATCACGGCTATCATCGGCTTGAGATCGTCTCCTTCCACCTGCGCAGCCGCGATCCGGTCTATCTGGGCGAATTGCGCGACCAGCTCAATGTTTCCGGCGTCACCCTGCAGACCCTGCTGATTGATGCCGGTGACATGACCGACCCTGTGCATGGCGCGCGCGATACCCGCTGGATCGCCGGCTGGGTCGATGTCGCCAATATGCTGGGCGCCGAAAACGCCCGCATCATTGCCGGTAAGCAGAAGCCGACCCAAGACGCCATGTCCCGCTCGGTCGCCGGCTTCAAGGAACTGCTTGCCGCCAATGCCGGTTCACCCCTGCGGCTGTTTACCGAAAACTGGTTCGACCTGCTGTCCACGCCCCAGGCGGTCCATGAGCTGCTCGATCGCCTGGATGGCCAGGTCGGCCTCCTGGCCGATTTCGGCAATTGGACCGGGCCGGACAAATATGAAGGCCTCAGATCCATCTTCCCGCGTGCCGAGCTCTGCCACGCCAAGGCCGGGTTCCATGACGGCCTCATGGATGAGGCCGATTACGGGCTCTGTGTCCAGGCGGCCGAGGAAGCCGGCTATGCCGGCCCCTACACCCTGATCTTCGATGCCGACCACCCCGCTGAATGGGCTGGTCTGGCCGAGGAGCGCGACTTCATCCTCGCGCGTCTCTAGGGACGTTCGCCTAGCCGTAATAGACCGAAATCAACTGCCCGCCAATTTCGTGCACCTTGATGTCCATTTCGTAGATTTCGGACAGCACTTCGGGCCGGATCATCTCCGGCCCCGGGCCCTGCGCGGCCACCTTCCCATCCTTCATGGCCACGATATAGTCCGAATACCAGGATGCGAAATTGATGTCGTGCAGCACCAAGACCACCGTCTTGCCCAGTTCGGACGCGGCCTGGCGCATCAATTTCATCATGCCCATGGCATGCTTCATGTCGAGATTGTTGAGCGGTTCGTCCAGCAGCACATAGTCGGTGTCCTGCGCCAGCACCATGGCCACGAAGGCCCGCTGTCGCTGCCCGCCCGAGAGCTCGTCGAGAAACCGGTCGCTGAGGGCGCCGAGATCGAGATAGTCGATGGCCTTGTCGATATGGCTCCTGTCCTCGACCGTCAGCCGCCCTTTCGAATGCGGATAACGGCCAAACCCGATCAGGTCACGCACGGTGATGCGGGCCGAAATATGGTTGTCCTGCCGAAGGATCGACAGCCGCCGTGCCAGCACGTCGCTGGGCGTCTTGGTGACATCCATGCCATCGATAGTGACGCTGCCCGCGCTCATGTCGAGCAGGCGGCTGACCATGGAGAGAAGGGTCGATTTGCCCGCCCCATTGGGCCCGATGATCGAGGTGACACCGCGCGCCGGAATGTCCAGCGTGACATTATCGACCACCAGGTTGTCGCCATAGCTGCGTGAAACCGATTGGGTGCGGATCATGTGCGGCTTCCCCTCAAGAGCATGGCGATGAACACGACCCCGCCAACAAATTCGATGATGATGGCCAGAGCCGTGTCATAGCCGAACACCCGCTCCAGCACGACCTGTCCGCCCACCAGCGTGATGATCGAGATCAGGATGGCCGCGGGCAGGATCAGGATGTGTCGATGGCTGCGGATGACCAGATAAGCCAGATTGGCCACCAGCAGGCCAAAGAAGGTCACCGGCCCCACCAGAGCTGTCGAGACTGATACCAGTATGGCCACGATCACCAGCACTTGCGAGACGGTATGGTTGTAATTGACGCCCAGATTGATGGCCGTGTCGCGTCCCAGATTAAGCACGTCCAGCGCCGGTAGCAGCCGCCACACCCAGATGCCCACGCCGGCAATGGCAATCGTGCTGATCCCGAGCAGGGTCTGGTCCGTGGTGTTGAAGCTGGCAAACAGGCTGTCCTGCAGCACCGCGAAATCATTGGGATTGATCAGCCGCTGCATCAGCCCGCCCAGCGAGCGGAACAAGACGCCAAACACAATGCCCACCAGCACCAGCAGATAGAGATCGCGCGAGGCGCGGCCGAACAGCCAGCGGAACAACAGGGTTGAAAGCCCAACCATCACCGCGGTTTCATAGGTGAACTGCAACTGGTCGGGCAGCATGGCATAGCTCAGCCCCCCGAGGAAAAACACCTGCACGGTCCGCACCAGCGCAAACAGCGCGTCGAACCCCATGATCGACGGGGTGAGAATGCGGTTGGCCGTGATGGTCTGGAACAGCACCGTGGCTATGGCAATGGCTGTGCCGATCGTGGCCATGGACCAGATCTTGGCGCCACGGAACGGCAGGATGAAGCTCCAGTTCCCCTTTGCGCCGATCACCATGAAGGCGACGATGGAGACGGCGGCGAGGGCTGCAAGTATGATCAGAACCTGACGCGGCGAGATCACGGGCGTGGCCTGGGCGCGGATATCAGCCATTGGCAGGGCGCCTTCTGAGTAGCAGATAGAGGAACAGGGCCGAGCCGATCACCCCGAACACCGTGCCGATCGGGATTTCATAGGGGAAGCGGATAACCCGGCCGATAATGTCACAGGTCAGAACGAACCCTGCGCCCATCAACACGATCCAGGGAATGGCCCGGCGCGCATTGTCGCCCACCGCCATGGACACAAGATTGGGCACGATCAGCCCCAGAAACGGGATCGATCCGACCGAGACAACGACCACGGCGGTCACCATGGAAACAATGGTCAGCCCCAGCGTCAGCACGCGCCGGTAATTGAGCCCCAGATTGGTGGTGAAGTCCTGGCCCAACCCCGCAACGGTAAACCGGTCGGCGGCGATCCAGGCGATGCCCACCAGCCCGGCGCTAATATAGAGCAGTTCGTAACGCCCCCGCAGCACACCGGAAAAATCGCCCATGGTCCAGGTGCCCAGCGTCTGCAGCAGATCGTAGCGATAGGCGAAAAAGGCGGTGATCGAGGAGATGACGCCGCCCAGCATGATGCCCACCAGCGGCACCATCAGCGTCGAGCGCAGGGGAATACGCCTCAGGATCTGCATGAACAGCGCCGTGCCCATCAGCGCGGTCACCGTCGCCGCCAGCATCTTGGCGATCAGCGGACTGCCGGGCCAGAAAATGGTGATGACAAGAATGCCGAAAACGGCGCTCTCCACCGTGCCGGCCGTGCCCGGCTCGACAAAGCGGTTGCGCGCCAGCATCTGCATGAGCAGGCCCGCTACCGCCAGGGCCGAGCCGGACAGCATCAGGGCCAGCGTGCGCGGCACGCGGCTGATCAGCAAGACCTGCATCGGCCGGTCTTCGGGCGATGAGGAGATCAGGCTCATCGGCGTCACATCGCTCACGCCGATGAAGAGGCTGATGACGGCCAGGACGAGAATGGCGAGAACGCCGAATAGCAGCTTGGGCATGGGGCCGAAAAAATGCCTGAAAAGCAAATATGCCCCCGCCCGAACGGGCGAGGGCGAAATGAGCGGTCTCGCTTACTGGCTCAGCGCTTCAGCGACCTGGTCTGCCATGATGCCGAACGAAATCAGGCCACCATTGACGATATAGGCGCGCACCGGGTCGATATAGACGACGTCGCCATTCTTCCAGGCAGTGGTTTCGGCCACCAATTCATTGTCGAGAATGGCGGCAGCGGCGCCCGAACCGGTGGCGGCATCGCGGTCGATCACGAACAGCATGTCGGGATTGGCTTCGAGGATGAACTCGAACGAAATGGCGTCGCCATGGGTGGCCGCCTCCACGTCCTCGATCACAGGGGTGACGCCGAGCGTGTCGTGGATGAAGCCGAAACGCGATCCCGGGCCATAGGCCGACACTTCCGCGCCGCTGGTCAACACGATCAGGCCCTTGCCGGCATCGGCGGCGGCAGCCTTGGCGGCCTCCACCTTGGCGTCGGTCTCGGCCTTGAGGGCGTCGATCTCGGCTTCCTTGTCGAAAAGCTGGCCGACAATGTCGGCATTGGCCTGGATCGAGTCATAGAAATCGGCCCAGTCATTGGACAGGTCGACCGTCGGAGCGATCTTGGCCAGTTCTTCATAGGCGCCCGAGGACCGGCCTGCGACGATAATCAGGTCCGGCTCGAGAGCGGCCAGGGCTTCGTAGTCGGGCTCGAACAGCGAACCGACCTTGGCATAGTCGTCGCTGGCATATTTCTCCAGATGCGCCGGCAGGTTCGAACCGGGCAGGCCCGCCACGTCAACGCCGATGGCCTCAAGCGTCTCGATTGCCGCAAAGTCGAAGCTGACGACTTTCTCGGGAACGCCCGGCAGGGTGGTTTCACCCTGAGCGTGGGTGACGGTGATTTCCTGCGCCACAACGGGAGTGCTGAGGGCAACGAAACCGGCAAGAAGCGCGGTGGCGGTACGGCGAATGGTCATCTCGGTACTTCCGATTTGAAATGAATAAAGCTCTGCGCAAACCTGACTGCGCTGGTCAGCTTCAATATCGGCGAGATGGGGGCGTGTCAAAACAATCCTGATATCTTTTATCAGGAAATTTTGTCACACGGAGGGAAGATAGGTTTCCGCGGCCAGCGAGACGAAACTCTTCATCGCCGCCGATAGCGGGCTCGACTTGCGCCGCGCCACGAGCAATTTGCGCATCGCCCAGGGCTCCGAAAGCGGCGCGCAGACCAGATCCGTGCCGGCCAGCAGATGTAGGCTGGTCGAGCGCAGAAAGCCGATGCCGAATCCGGCCTCCACCATGCGCACCAGTGCCGGAAAGCTCTCGACACGCAGCGCTTCCTTCAGCGGATGCCCCAGCTTCTCGGCCGCTTCGCTGAGCAGCCTGTCGAGCGAGCCGGCATGGTGGATGCCGACGATGGAATGCGGAATGACCGCATCGAAATTGACCGATTTTCTCGGCTCGATGCTCGCGGCCAATTCATGCTCGGGCGGCACCAGCACCCACACCCGTTCATCCTCGAAGGGCCGGATTTCGAAGCGTGTGAAATCGTAATTGTCCGAGACGATGGCGATGTCGGCCTGGCCCTCATCGAGAGAGAGCAGCGCCTTGGCCGCGCCCATCTCTGAAATGGCAATCTCAATGCCGGGATATTTGCCCGCGAACTTGGCCAAAAGCTCGGGCAGGCGCCCGGTCAGCGCCGAGCTGGTGCAGGCCAGCCTGAGGCTCCCCCGCTGACCGGAGCTGAAATCATCCATGATGGCGTCGAGATCGGCAATGGAGCGCAACACGGTGCGGCACCCCTCGGCATAGGCCTCGCCCGCCTTGGTCAGCTTCACCCCATGCGCCGAGCGATCGAACAGGACCACGCCCAGCCGTCCTTCCAGATCGGAAACCCGCCGGCTGACCGCCGAGGAGGCTATGCCCTCCCGTTCCGCCGCGCGGCCGATTGAGCCGGTCTCGGCCAGAAGCAGGATAAGGCGTGCGGTTACGCTATCGAATGGTGCCATGTCGTCTCCCGCTCCCAACATAGAGCATCGCGCCGAAAAGTGGGAACCGGTTTTCGGCTTAAAGCGATGCGTCAACAGGAAGATTCACCAGGAGCCCGCGAGCAGCAAAATGCCGCGCACCAGATAGAACACGCCCAGCATGGTGACGATCCAGCGGGTCCAGCGCCGGAACCCGTCATCGGACAGGCGCTGCAGGATGCCATAGCCCATATGGGTCCCGGCAATGGCAAAGGGTGCCGCAATGGCCACCAGTATCCAGTCGCCTGCAGCCATGGCCGCCGCCGTCGCGCCGTAGAACACCACCTTGGCGCCATGCGAGATCACCTGCATGCAGGCCTTGGTGGCAATCACCTTGCGCCGGTCCATCTGGGTGCGAATGAAGAAGATATCGATGCTTGGCCCGGCCACGCCCACCGCCAGGTTCAGCCCGCCACTGGCAAAGCCGCAGAAGAACCCGTGTACCGGCCGGCTGGCATCAAGCTGCAACCAGCTCTTGGGCAGCCAGACCAGGATCGGCATCAGCCCTACCGCGATGCACACTGTCGCCAAGTCCGGCTGATAGCGCAACAGGAACAGCAGCAAGGCCGCCAGGGCCAGTCCCCCCACCATGGTTGCGATAATGCGCCAGTCGATAAAGCTCCGCGAGAACCAGGCCCGCGATCCATTGGCCACGATCTGGATGGCGCCCTGCAGGGCAATCGCGGTGGCCACGGGCAATATGGTCAGCAGACCGGCCAGCAGCAGCATGCCGCCGGCCATGCCGAAAATGCCGGAAATCGTTGAGGTGACAAATACGGCGGCAATCAGCGCAGCCGTCAAACCGGAAATCATGGGCAGTTCCCTTCATGGGTCTAACTGCCCGAGCCCGCAGCGGGGTACCATCAACGCTTCGGCATGGGGTCATGCCGATGTCATTTTCGCTGCATCGTTGCATTTTTTGCGCAAATTGCACCTTGAATGGAAGACGCAATGCGCTTTTTATAGGCAGGCGAGTTTTTTGATTTGCCCGATTGCTGGTCGACGGTCCTCCCGCCTCTCCCTTTCGGGCTCCACTTTAACTGACGTCTGGATACTTCCTTGATAACCCTCAAGGCTGGCCGCGAGCGTTCGCGCGGCGATGCTCGGGACCATGTTGCAGCAGCCCATGCCGGTAAAGGCATGGCGCCATTGACGCGCATTACCCTGTTTTCCCTTCGCCACCCGTTTCAGGCAATCCTGGCGGTTGGTGCCACCATCATTGCGGCCATCCTGCAACTGACCATTCCCCGCTTGCTGGGGCAGGCCATCGACCAGGCGCATAACGTGCTCAGCGTCGCCGGCGACGGCGCGCAGGAGGCGCTGCTCTGGACAGCTCTGACCCTGCTCGCCGCATCCGTCGCGCGCGGTCTCTTCACCCTGGTGCAGAACTATTTTTCGGAAAGCGTCGGCCACCATGTGGGCTACGAGCTGCGCCTGGCCTTTTATGACAAGGTCCAGCGCCTCTCCTATTCCTACCACGACCGGGTGCATTCGGGCGATCTGATCACCATCGGCCTGCTCGATCTGGACGGGTTGCGCATGTTCTTTTCCACCGGTCTGGTCCGCACCATTCTGCTCGTGGTGCTCATCGGGGTCGGCGCCTGGATGCTGCTTTCGACCGATGTGCTGCTCGGCCTTCTGGCCCTGAGCTTTGTGCCCTTCGTCGCCTGGCGCTCATCAGTGGCCCAGCTCACGCTGCGCGCCACCTGGCTGATCCTGCAGCAAAAACTCTCCGTGCTGACCCGGGTCATGGAAGAAAATCTCGGCGGCATCCGCGTCGTGCGCGCCTTTTCGGGCCAGAAGCACGAGCTCGACAAGTTCGACACTGCCTCCAAGGCCGCGCTGGAGCTGGCGCATCGCCGCGTCCGGGTGCGCGTCAAGAACACCTCGATGATGACCTTTTCCTTTTTCGCCGCCATGGGCCTGGTGCTCTGGGTGGGCGGCAACAAGGTCATCGCCGGCGAGATGACCGTGGGCACGCTGGCCAGCTTTCTCACCTTCATGACCATCCTGCAGATGCCGGTGCGCCAGCTCGGACTGATGGTCAACTCCTATGCCCGCGCTTCCACCTGCGGCGAGCGCTTCTATGCTTTCCTCGATGCCCCTGTTGAAATCGAGGACAAGCCCGGCGCCACCCCGCTCAAGATCAGCAATGGCGTGCTGCGCTTTGAGGATGTTCACTTCACCTATCCTGGCTCCACCGTGCCCACCCTCAACGGCATCAGCTTCGAGGCAAAGGCCGGCCAGACCATCGGCATTGTCGGCGCCCCGGGCAGCGGCAAATCCACGCTCGCCCATCTCATTCCGCGCTTTTACGACATCACCTCCGGCCGCATCACGCTCGATGGGCAGGAGGTGCGCGACGTGACGCTGCAAAGCCTCAGGCGTTCCGTCGCCGTGGTGCAGCAGGACACGTTCCTGTTCACCACCACCATCGAGAACAACATCGCCTATGGCGATCCCTGGGCCAAGGAGCGCAAGATCGAGCGCGCCGCCGAAAGCGCCCAATTGCACAATTACATCATGGGCTTGCCGGCCGACTACGACACCGTGGTGGGCGAGCGCGGCGTCTCGCTCTCCGGTGGTCAGCGCCAGCGCCTCTCCATCGCGCGCTCCCTGGTGCTCAAGCCCGCCGTCATGGTGTTCGACGATTCGACCGCCGCCATCGACGCTGGCACCGAGCATCGTATCCGCTCGGCCATTCGCCGCTTCGCCAGCGACCGGATCACCATGATCATCGCCCATCGCCTCTCTTCGCTGATGCATGCCGACCTGATCCTGTTCCTCGAAGATGGCAGGATCGTCGAGCGCGGTACCCATGAAGACCTGCTCGCCCAAGGTGGCCGCTATCGCGCACTCTATGACCTGCAAACGCGACCAACCGACGATCTGGAGGCAGCCCAATGAGCGTCGTTGATGACGAAAGCGAAGTCGCCGCCTTCCCCGGCCAGCGTCCGCCCCGCGCCTCGGTGGGCAGCCACCGCATTGAGGAAGAAGTTTTCGGCAAGGCCTATGACCCCAAGACGGTCCGGCGCATCTGGGCCTATGTGAAGCCCTACCGCCTCAAGATCTATCTCGCTGTCGCGGCGGTGCTGATCTTTACCGGCACGCAATTGGCCATTCCGCTCATCATCGGCAATGCCATCGACACCGCACTGGTTGCCGGCGGTGATCCGAACAATCTGCTCTGGGCCGTGGGCGCCTTCGCCATCGCGGTATTGCTCAATTTCGGCGCCTCCTGGGTGCAGGAAACCCAGGTCGGGCAGGTCGCCGAACACGTGCTGTTCGACATGCGCCGCGCCATGTTCGCCCAGCTCCAGCGCGTCTCGCTCAGCTATATGGACCGCACCGAAGTTGGCCGCCTGATGAGCCGCCTGCAGGGCGATGTCAGTGCCATGCAGGAATTTCTCGAAACCTCGGTGATTTCGGTCGGCGATCTGGTCCTGCTGTTCGGCATTGTTGCCGTGCTGCTGAGCCTCGACCCATGGCTGGGGCTGGTGACCCTTATCACCATGCCGGTGCTGTTCATCATCCGCATCTTCTGGCTACCCCCGGCCAAGCGCGCCTTCTGGGCCGCGCACGAAACCAATTCGTTGACAGCCGGGGCCATGGCCGAAGGCATCAATGGCGTGCGCACGGTGCAGAACCTGGATCGTCAGAAGGTCAATTTCGACCTTTATGACGACAAGGCCTATCAGAACCTGCGCATCCAGCTCACAGGCTCCAAATATGCCCAGGTCATGGTGCCCATCGTCGATACGCTCACTGGCATATCCATGGCCACGGTCGTGGTCGTCGGTGGCGCCATGGTGCTCAATGGCGCGCTGCAGGTCGGCGTCGTCGTGGCGTTCCTGTTTTATGTGCAGCGCTTCTTCGACCCGATCCGCTCGCTCACCATGCAATATTCCATCATGCAGCGCGCCATGACCTCGGGCCGCCGCATCACCGAAGTGCTCGATCTGCCCACCGTGATCGAGGACAAATCCGACGCCAAGGTGCTGACCGGCGAGATGGATGGCTCGGTCGAGTTCAGAAACGTCGTGTTCGGCTACGATCCGAAGCGCCCGGTGCTGAAGAACGTGTCCTTCAAGGTCAATCCCGGCGAGACCGTTGCGGTCATCGGCCCCACCGGTTCGGGCAAGACCAGCGCCATGGCGCTCGTCCACCGCTTCTATGAAGTCCAGGACGGCGCGGTCATCGTCGGTGGCCACGATGTGCGCGATGTCACCCAGGAATCCTTAGGCGAACAGGTGGCCATGGTGCTCCAGGAACCATTCCTGTTCACCGGCACGATCTTTGAGAATATTCGCTACAACAAGGCCTCGGCCACCCGCGAGGATGTGATCGCCGCCGCCAAGGCCGTGGGCGCGCATGAATTCATCGATCGTTTCGCCAATGGCTATGACACCATGCTCGAGCAGCGCGGGTCCAACCTTTCGCTCGGCCAGCGCCAGCTCCTCAGCTTCGCGCGGGCATTGGTGGCCGACGCCAAGATCCTGGTGCTCGACGAGGCCACCGCAAATATCGACAGCTATACCGAACGGCAGATCCAGAAGGCGCTGGAAATCCTGCTCAAGGGCCGCACCGGCATGGTTATCGCCCATCGCCTCGCCACCATTCGCGGCGCAGACCGCATCATCGTTCTGCAAAACGGCGAAAAGATCGAAGAGGGCAATCACGACCAGCTCATGGAACTGGGCGGGCTTTATTCAAAACTCTACAACATGAACTACGCCAGCTTCGATGATATTCCCGACGAAATGGTCGCCGGTACCAACGCCAGGGAATCGAGCACCTGAGCGGCACCATTGCGCCTTGATCTGTGGTTGATCGTTACCACCCGGCGCCTCGGCTCCTGCGCACCCTCCCCTCAAGGGGGAGGGAGGCGAAGGAATTGAGAGGGAGTTGGCGACCCCCTTATTCCGCCTCCAGCTCCGGATAGATCAGCGCCGAACATTGCCGGTTATTGGCATCGAGTTTGGCCTGATCTTCCGCAGACACCAGTCCGCTAAACACCGGCTCCCACAGATCATCCCGCTCCACACCTTCAAGCCCGCATTGGCAATAGATCGCGCACTGCGCCGCCGTGGCGCCGCTCTCCTCGCAACTCATCTGGCAGGAATTGAGAAAGTCCAGCTCGCGATTGGCCTCCTGCGTCCCCATGGCCATGGAGAGCGGCATGATCACCGCCAATAGCAGCGGTTGATGCACCAGGTAAATGACCAGGCTCCAACGCCCCATCCAGCCAAACACCCGTGCCGGCACGTGGCGCGGTTCGATCGCGGCCATCCGCCGCTCAACACCGCTGCCCCGCACCAGCCGCATGGCCAGAACGCCCAACAGCACCACCCCGAACCATGGAAACACCGGCACCAGGTCATTGGTGGGCGGCGGCACCACCCAGAACCCGATCCAGGAAAACACCTTCTGGTTGTAGAGCGGATCGGCAAAGCCGAAATGCAGTCCGATCACCAGCGCCGCGACGGCACCCGTCAGCCAGAGCGGCGTGAACAGAAAGGGCAGGGCGATCAGGCTCGTCAGCGCAATGGCATGCAGCACCCCGAAATAGACAAAGCTGTCGGGGAAGGCGAACCAGGTGCCGATGGTGATCAACCCCGCGCCACCCACGACGAACAGCCAGCGCCGCCAGAAGCTGCGCCAGCGCATGCCATCCCCATGCCCCAGCACCAGGCCAGCGCCCACCAGGAACATGAAAGCAAACAGGATCGTGCGTGCGAAAAACACCCAGCCGGGGTCGAACCCGACATCGACGGAAATGAAGCGGTAGAACGCCAGATCCCAGCACAAATGGTAAAACACCATCGCGATGATCGCGACGCCGCGGGCGATGTCGATGACCGGCAGGCGGGGGCGCTTCACAGTGAAGGTATCGCTCAACTCATCCCCCTCACCGACCTACGCTTCGCTTCGGCCACCTCTCCCCGAGAGGGAGAGGAAACAGCATCGTGTACGCTCTTGGTCTTCTCCCTCTCGGGGAGAAGGTGGCGCGCAGCGCCGGATGAGGGGGCGCAAAGCCAGCCCGAAGAGCAGGTTGCTCCAGTAGAGCAATCTGAGAAGAGAAGGCCTTGAGGGCTGCGCCCGAATGGTAAGCGCGCTGCCCAAACCATCTTACCCCTCAAACCCCCGCACCACCGCCAGAAACGCATCCCCATACCTGTCCAGCTTCCCCTGTCCGACACCAGGCAGGTTCAGCAGATCATGCGGGTGTTTCGGCTCTGCCAGAGCCATGGCTTTCAGTGTCGCATCGTGGAAGATCACATAAGGCGGCACACCCTGGGCCTTGGCCAGCCGCAAACGCTCCTCGCGCAGCGCTTCAAACAGCGGCTTGGCATGCTCGGGCACATCCACCGACCGGGCCAGCGAGCGACGAACCTCGACCGATTTCTTTGGCCGGTCCTTGCGCAGCGTGACATTGCGCTCGCGCTTGAACACCGAATGGGCCGCTTCGCTCAGCGTCAGCGCGCCATGATTGGCATGGTCGACCACGATCAGCCCCATCGCCGTCAATTGCCGCAGCACCGATTGCCAGGCCCGTGTATCCAGCTCCTTGCCCTGCCCGAACACCTTTTGGTGCTGGTGGCCGAAGCGGGTGACCTTTTCGGTTTCCTTGCCCACCAGCACATCAATGACATGGGCCGCGCCAAAGCGCATGCCGGTGCGGTAGATTGCAGCCATCGCCTTGATCGCGGCGTCCGTGCCGTCCCAGCTCTCCACCGGCGAGCGGCACGTGTCGCAATTGCCGCAGGCGTGCGGATAGACCTCGCCGAAATGCGCCAGGATTGCCTGACGCCGGCACGAGGCCGTCTCGCAGACGCCCAGCAGCGCGTTGAGCTTGCCATGCTCGACACGCTTGACCTCGTCAGGCGCATTGCCCTCATCGATCATGCGGCGGCGCTGCACCACATCGGCCATGCCATAGCTCATCCAGGCATCGGCAGGCTGCCCGTCGCGCCCAGCGCGTCCGGTCTCCTGGTAATAGGCCTCAATGGAAGCCGGCAGATCCATATGCGCCACATAGCGCACATCCGGCTTGTCGATTCCCATGCCGAAGGCCACCGTAGCAACCAGGCAAAGGCCCTCCTCCTTGAGGAAGGCGTCCTGATTGGCGCTGCGCAGCTCGGCGCTCATTCCGGCATGATAGGGCAGGGCGCGAATGCCCTTGCCCGAGAGCCAGTCGGCGACATCTTCGACCTTGGCCCTGGAGAGGCAATAGACGATGCCGCTCTCGCCCTTGTGCCCGCCAAGGAAGTCGAGGAGCTGCTCGCGCGGCTTGTCCCGCTCAACAATGGAATAGGAGATGTTGGGCCGGTCGAAACTGGTGGTGAACACCTCGGCCTGTTCCAGCCCCAGCCGCTCGATAATGTCTTCGCGCGTCGTCGGGTCGGCCGTGGCCGTCAGCGCAATGCGCGGTACGCCGGGAAACAGCTCCACCAGGTGGATCAGTTCGCGATATTCAGGGCGGAAATCATGCCCCCATTGGCTCACGCAATGAGCCTCATCAATGGCAAACAGCGCGATCTGCGTATCGGCCAGCATATTGGCAAAGCCCGGCGTCGCCACCCGCTCGGGCGCCACATAGAGAAGGTCCAGTTCCCCGCGTCGCAGCTTCCGGCGCACCTCGCTCGCTTCCTCCTGGGTCAGCGAGGAATTGAGCGCCGCTGCGGCCACGCCGGCCTGTTCCAGCGCCTCCACCTGGTCGCGCATCAAGGCGATCAGCGGCGAAACAACGATGCCCACGCCCGGCCGGCAAATCGCCGGGATCTGGTAGCACATCGACTTGCCGGCGCCGGTCGGAAACAGCACGACTGCGTCGCCGCCCTCGGCCACATGTTCGATCACATCGGCCTGCTGCCCGCGAAACGCCTTGTGCCCGAAAATATCGCGCAGCACCGCAAGCGGGCTGGGCCGCTCATGGCGCTGGGGCGAGAACAGGTCGATAGACTCAATGGCTTCCACACGTCTCTTGAATCACGCGGTCGCGGGCAGGGCAACCGGCGAGGCCGATAATGCAGTGCTTAGTGTTGCGCCCGCTCTTCTTCGTGGCGCTTGCGCGTCTCGGCTGCCTTCTTGGCCGATGCGGATCGTTCTGCGGCCGGACGATTGGCCGAGGCCTCGCCGCCCTTCCTGCCGCCCTTGTGCGCGGCCGGATTGTCGGTATGCGTGCCGCGGCCGGAGCCGGACTTGTTACCGCCGCCATCATCCTTGTTGACGGTGGCCCAGGCCCGCCGCTCGGCTTCCTCGTGGGAAACGCCGCGCTCCTCGTAGCCTTTTTCGATATGTTCGGCCTTGCGCTTCTGCTTGTCGGTATAGGCGCTCTTGTCACCTCGGGGCATGATGGCCTCCTGCGTTTGTGTTCGCTGGCTGGCGCGGGCGGGACAAAGGCCTGTGTCAGCTTGAACTGACTGATGCGGGAAACCGGAAAAAACCGTATCAAAGGCCCTATGCCGCCGTGTCCGGTTGACGCGCGCCGGCCTGTGTCCTCAACGGGGTCACGAGCAGGCAGTTGCCCCGCCGCCGATCACAAAACCGGCTGCGCCTTCGGCAGGGGCCGGCTGAGATAGCGCGACCCGGCCTGCACAAAGCGCCACGGCGTTTCAGCACCCTTGGTGATCCCGATGCGCGGACCAGTGGCAATCTTATGCGTCGCTGTGGCGGCTTTGAGCGCAAATGGCGGCCCATCCAGCCCCAGCCCGTCATGCTGCAAATCAATGCCGAGCGCCTGTGCCAGCTTGCCCGGCCCCGAGCACAATTGCCGGTCCGACAATCCACCCCGTCGTTCCCGCATGGCCGCAAGCCCCTGCACCGGCTCCAGCGCCCGGATCAGCACCGCGCTGCCCGGCCGGCAGACGAAATTGAGGCAATGGTGAATGCCGTAGATCTTATAGACATAGGCATGCCCCGGCGGCCCGAACATCACCCGATTGCGCGGCGTGGGCCCCCGAAAACTATGTGAGGCCGGGTCCGTCTCGTCATAGGCTTCCACCTCGACAATGACCCCGCCAATGCCATCGAACAGCAGTGTCGCGCCGAGAATCTCCTGCGCCACGTCCAGCACCGGCCGGTCGAAAAAGCTCTTCTCCAGCATCGCCTCTGCCGCCTCGCCTCCCTGCAATGCCGGACTTAGACCACGCGACTGCCCTGTCGCCAAGACCAGCCCATTGGCGCGGTTTGACGAACAATGCCTTCGCCGTGGTTCTCTTTGTCGAAACGCCTGCGCGCGCTATTTCTGGGGTCACAACGTTTTCAGGAGGTCGAAATGATCGACACATCCATCCAGACCAATGTTCGCTCCAAACCCATCCTGCCGCTCAGCACCACGCTCGGGCCGGTCCACCTTGCAGTGACCGACCGGCAGAAGGCGCTGGCGATCTGGCAGGATGTCGTCGGCCTTGATCTTGTCGCCGAAAACGGCAATGCCCTTTCCATGGGCGCCGGCGGCAAGGTCCTGATCGTGCTCGAAACCGGCGCCACCCGCCCGGTCGCCCCGCGCACCATCGGCCTTTATCACGTCGCCATCCATGTGCCGGCGCGTGCCGATCTGGCGCAAATGGCCGTGCGGGCGCTCAAGCGCAATGTGCGCATTTCCCCTACCGACCATCTGGTTTCCGAAGCCATCTATCTCTGGGATTTGGACGGCAACGGCATTGAGATCACCTTCGAAACCCCCTGGCGCGGTACGCTGGGCGATCCGGACAAGGGCCAGACCTATGCCGTGACCGCCGAGGGCAAGCCCCATTCGGGCCGCGACCCCATCGACCTCGATGGACTTTTGGCCGAACTCGGTCCCGATCCGGTCCTTGCGCCCCGCATGCCGGCGGGAACCCGCGTCGGCCATGTCCATCTGCATGTGAACGACCTGCATTCGGGCATGGATTTTTATCGCGACGTCATCGGCTTTGCCGGCTTCCTTCTGATCCAGTCCTTCGGCATGGGCGATGTCGGGCTCGACTACATGCCCCATACCCTGGCCTTCAATGTCTGGTCCGGACCTAACGCCGCCTTGCCGCCGGCCGGCAGCGCGGGCCTGCGCTGGTTTACCATTGTGCTGCCCGATGCCGAGAGCCTCGCCGCCCTCAAAACGCGGCTGGAACAGGCCGGCGCCCCGCTCGAAGTCGTGGGCAACGACGTCGAAACCCGCGACCCGTTCGGCAATCGCATCCGGCTCGAACTGGCGGCGTGATCCGGCACGCCACGGTCATCTGCCCACCCCCGGACTTGACCCGGGGTGCTGCCCCTGCAATCCAGGGCATGGGTGATGGGTCACCCACCCGACCACAGGAGCCGAGCATGCAATCTCTTCAGGACGTCATCGATTTCTGGTTCGTCGAACACGGGCCTGATGACTGGTTTGGCGGCAAGCCGGAGTTCGACACCGCCCTTATGGATCGCTTCGCCGATCTGCACCCGCAGGTGGCGCGCGGCGAAGCCTGGGCCTGGCGTGAATCACCAGAGGGGCGTCTTGCCGAGATCATCGTGCTCGATCAGTTTTCGCGTCAACTCCATCGCGACAGTGCCGAAGCTTTTGCCCAGGACAAAATGGCGCTTGCGCTGGCCCAGGAGGCCGTTGCCGGCGGGCACGACATGGCCGTCGCGCACGAATGGGCCATGTTCTTTTACATGCCCTATATGCACGCCGAATCCCTGGTCATCCAGAATGAGGGCGTGAAGCTGTTCGAAGCCTATGGCAACGAGAACAATCTCGATTTCATGGTCAAGCACCGCGATACCATCGCCCGCTTCGGCCGCTTCCCCTTCCGCAACAAGGCCCTGGGGCGGGACAGCACGGCCGAGGAGCTGGCCTATATGAATGAAATGGGCGACCGGGTTTTCTGACCCCCCGGCAAGGCGAAACGCATCCTTGTCCCTTGCGTTGGTCTTTCCAAAGGAGAGACCCCATGGATATCGCCGGACCCGCCCTTTGGCTCATCGTCCTGACCATTGGCGTCATCGTGCTTGGTGTCGCCATGGCCTATGGCATGCGCCGCAATCGCGATCGAACCCTGTCCGAAAAAATCACCACCGAGGTGGAAACCAGACGCGGCTATGAAAAGCAGGACAAGAACGAGCCTGAATAGAGAAGGGGCGATGCATCCCATCGCCCCTTTCGTGTCTTAGGCCACCAGGCCCTTGGTCAGCTCCAGCGCCTGGCGCTCGAACAGGCGGCGATAGATTCCGCCATTGAGACGGATAAGCTGCTCGTGATTGCCTTCCTCGACAATTTTGCCCTTGTCGAACACCAGCAGCCGGTCGAGCGCCCTGACGGTCGAGAGACGGTGCGCAATCACCAGCGTGGTGCGGCCTTCCATCAGCCGTTCCATGGCCTGCTGGATCATCACTTCGCTCTCGCTGTCCAGGCTCGATGTTGCCTCGTCCAGGATCAGGATCGGCGCATCGGCCAGGAACGCCCGGGCAATGGCCACGCGCTGCCGCTCGCCACCCGAGAGTTTCACACCACGCTCACCCACCAGCGTCTCATAGGCCTTGGGCAGGTCCATGATGAAATCATGCGCATTGGCCTGTTTGGCCGCCTCGATGATCTCGCCACGGCTGGCGCCCGGGCGGCCATAGGAGATGTTCTCCGCCAGCGTCCGGTGAAACAGGATCGGCTCCTGCTGCACAATGGCGAGCTGGCCGCGCAACGAGCTTTGCTGGTGCTCGGCAATGTTCTGGCCATCAATGGTGATCGCCCCGTCATTGACGTCATAGAGCCGCTGGATCAGCTTGACGAAGGTCGTCTTGCCCGAGCCCGAATGCCCCACCAGCCCGACCCGCTCGCCAGGCTTTATCTCGACCGAGAAGTCGCGATAAAGCGGGGTCGGATGCGCGCCATACTGGAAGGTCACGTTATCGAACTTGATCCCGCCTTCACCAATGGCGATCGGCGTGGCCCCGGCCTTGTCATCGATCCCCAGCGGATGGGCATAGAGCGCCACCAGTTCTTCCATGTCGTTCACCGAGCGCTGCAGATTGCGGATATGCATCCCCACGTCGCGCAGATGCCCTGAAAGCAGGAAGAACATGGTTAGGACAAAGGCGATGTCGCCCGGCGTTGCCTGGCCTTGCGTCCACAGCCACAGCACCAGCCCCAGAATGGCCGTCTGCATGCTGGCCATCATGATGCCCTGCACACCGCCCGACAGCGTGCCGCGCTTCCAGGTGCGGCGGGTCCGGTGGTCCCATTTGCCGATCACCTGATGCAGGCGCTGTTCCTCGCGCGTCTCGGCGCCAAAGGCCTTGACCACATTGTTGCAGCTTACCGCATCGGCCAGCGCCCCGCCCATGCGGGTATCCCAGGCGTTAGCCAGCGTGGCGGCCGGCGCCACATAGCCGGTCGAAAGCGCCACGGTCACCCCGATATAGACCAGCGAACCAACGCCCACCAACAAGCCCATCACCGGCCAGTAGGACCCCAGGATCAGCGTTGCCCCCACCAGCATGATGGTCGAGGGCAGCAGCGCCACCAGCAGGGTATCGTTCAACAGGTCGAGCGCCCACATGCCGCGCGTGATCTTGCGCACCGTCGAGCCGGCAAAGGCATTGGCATGCCAGTCGGTCGAAAACCGCTGCACCCGGTGAAAGGCGCTGGCGGCAATTTCCCCCATCATCTTGAGCGTCAGCGCAATGATGTTGAGAAACACGAACTGGCGCAGCACCACCGATGCCAGATAGAGCACCGACATGGTGATGAAGGCAGTCAGCGCCGCCGTCAGCGCGTCATTGCTGTCGCCGGCAATCGCGTCGACCAGCTGCCCGGCATAAAGCGGGCTCAGGGCTTCGGCCAGCGTGGCCAACAGCACCAGAAGGGCAATGGCGGCCACACGCCAGGGCTGGCCCTGCCAGTGACGAAAGGTAAAGCCGAGCACGTTGCGAAAGGCATCGGCACGGAAATCGAGCTTCTTGCGACTCATTTGCTGTCTCCGGTGCCGTTCTCCAGCAACCGGTTCCTCAAAAAGGGAAGAATAGAGCGCAGTTTGGGCCTGAACGGATGACGCCCGAAGGCTGGCTCAACTGCTGGAAAGGACGGAAAAACCGCGTGTGGTCAGGCCGGAAGGGCGGACCACGGGGAGCAAGGACCTAAATTCGGCGCTTGCCCGCGAGGGGAGAGTACATCACTGCTGTCATGCAACGCCTCCCTAGGTTCAAAATTGAAGCGGCGAACGTTTTGTAGCCAAACCGTTCGCCCTTGCCAATGCCATAAATGTGATCAGGGCCCTTGGTGATGCAGGCCGGCAACAGACGGCCGGTCCTGCTTCGGGGTCTCGGGCTCTCAACGCATTGAGGAGACAGGCTATTTACAAAGTAATCTCCGGCCCCAAATCCTGCCCCATACTCTCGCCCATTCCTCTCGCGTCAGGGCGGCCTGCAGCGACCAGCTTCGGGCTGTGCCGCAGGCAAAACCTCCCCAGTGGGGAGGTTTTAGGCAAGAAGGCCATAAGCGCTGTGCGCGAATGGCCGAGGAGGGACAGCCGGGCGTGGGGCAGTCGCGTGCTCACACGGTCTGCGGGTCGGCGGTTGATAGCCTGGTTTCATGGGCGGCACATTGCGATGTCGTCCCCAGGATAGACCTTGCCAAGTTACCCGCTAACGAGAAAACCCGGCATCCCGAGACGGTTTTCGTCTCATTATTATTTTCGAGACTGAGGCCGTCTCGGGACTCCGCTCTGCTCTCACAACCGCGACGCCAATGGGCCGGGCGGCGCGCCGTCGCGCGCTCAGTCGATCTGGCGCGCTCCGGGTGCGATCATGCCCTTGGTCTGGATTTGGGCATAGGCCACGGCCAGCGCAAAGACACCAAAGATGCAAAGGACGGCTGCAATAACAAGAATGGTGCTGGTCGACATCGGAAACCTCCAAATTCGGATGGCTTTCATTTCCCACCCGCTCGGCGTCGCCGGCTTGATCAGGATCAACAAATTTGCCGAATTTTCCCGGGTGGCGCGGCGCGCGAGGGGACGATAGGCTCGTGCCAATCGATTCAAGAGCAAGAAGGCATCAGCCCCGTGAGCAATTCCAGCACGTCCCCCATCGATCCGGTCAAGCTCGACAAGCTCGGCGAAGTCGCCATCAAGGTCGGCCTGCAACTGGCCGAGGGTCAGGATCTGATCATCACCGCCCCGATGACCGCCGCGCCCCTGGTGCGCCGCATCACCGAACATGCCTACAAGGCCGGCGCGGGTCTGGTGACCACCATCTATTCCGACGAGGAAGCGACCCTGTCCCGCTTCCGCCACGCCAGGGACGCCAGTTTCGACCGCGCCGCCGGCTGGCTCTATGCCGGCATGGCCGAGGCCTACAAGAACAACGCGGCGCGCCTCGCCATCTCCGGCGACAACCCGATGATGCTGGCCAATGAAGACCCCGAAAAGGTCAGTCGCGCCAACCGCGCCAATTCGGCCGCCTATCGTCCGGCGCTGGAGCTGATCACCGGCTTTGACATCAACTGGAACATTGTTTCCTACCCCACGCCCAACTGGGCCAAGCTGGTCTTCCCCAACGATCCAGAGGACGTGGCCATCGCAAAATTGGCCGACGCCATTTTCAAGGCAAGCCGGGTCGATCAGCCCGATCCCATTGCCGCCTGGAAAGCGCACAATGCCAATCTCCAGGCCCGCTGGACCTGGCTCAATGGCAAGAAGTTTTCCGCGCTCAAATATACCGGCCCCGGCACCGACCTGACCGTCGGTCTCGCCGATGGCCATCGCTGGAAGGGCGGCGCCTCCGAAGCCAAGAACGGGGTCACCTGTAACCCCAATATTCCCACTGAGGAAGTGTTCACCACCCCCCATCGCCTGCGCGTTGAGGGCACGGTGTCGGCCACCAAGCCGCTCTCGCACAATGGCACGCTGATCGAGAACATTCAGGCCCGGTTCGAGGAAGGCCGCATGGTCGAGCTCAAGGCCACCAAGGGCGAGAATGTCTTCAACAAGGTGCTCGACACCGATGAAGGCGCCCGGCGCCTGGGCGAAGTGGCTTTGGTGCCCCACTCCTCGCCGATTTCGGCCTCGGGCATCCTGTTCTACAACACGCTCTACGACGAGAACGCGAGCTGCCACATCGCCATGGGCCAGTGCTATGCCGATTGCTTCGAAGGCGGCAAGGATTTGACCTCGGACCAGATCTTCGCCCAGGGCGGCAACAAGTCCCTGATCCATATCGACTGGATGATCGGCTCCGACCAGGTCGATATCGACGGCGTCCACGCCGACGGCTCCACCGAGCCCGTCATGCGCAAGGGCGAATGGGCGTTCTGATTGACCTTTTGAAGGGGGAGATTACTCCCCCTTCAACTCCAGGAATTCCTCGGCGCTCAGCACCAGCTTGCGGTCGATTTCGCCGATTTCCTTTTCGTCCTTGCCCTCATAGTCTAGGCCATGCAGCACGGTGCGGATGGCGTTGAGCCTCAGGCGCTTCTTGTCATTGGCCCGGATCACCGTCCATGGCGCATGCGCGCTGTCGGTTTCGCGCAACATCCTGTCCCGGGCGACAGAGTAATCCTCCCACTTGGTGAGGGCCTTAAGATCCACCGGTGAGAGCTTCCAGGTCTTGAGCGGGTCATGGGCCCGGTCATGGAAACGCTTCAACTGCATTTCCCGGCCAATGGAGAGCCACAGCTTGAAGATCGTGATACCGTCCCTGGTCAACTGCTTTTCAAAGTCCGGCGCCTCTTCAAGAAAGCGCGTCGTTTCCTCCGGCGTGCAGAACCCCATCACCGGTTCGACCACCGCCCGGTTGTACCAGGAGCGGTCGAACAGCACCATTTCCCCGGCCGCCGGCAGCCAGTCGACATAGCGCTGGAAATACCATTGCGTGCGTTCCCGATCATTGGGCTTGGGCAGGGCCGCGATGACATTGTAGCGGGGGTTGAGGTTCTCCAGGAACCGCTTGATCGTCCCGCCCTTGCCGGCGGCGTCCCGGCCCTCGAAGACGATGATCGTGCGCGTACCGGCCTTGGCCATATGCGCCTGGTGCAGCACCAACTGCTTTTGCAGCTTGTGGAACTGCGTGTCATAATCGTCTTTGTCGAGTTTGTCCTCATAAGGGTAGGCTCCCGATCCGAAGGCTGCCTTCTTGATGGATTTGGGCAGGTCCGGGTCGTTGATATCAAAGCCGTCAATGGGATCGGTCACGCTGTCTCTCCGTTGTCACATAGACCGTGCTATGAACCCGGCTCCCGCGCAAGAGGCGGGCTCATTGCATTGATTCGACCTCCCGACATGGACGACCTGAGAACCACACATCTGACACGCAGGCCCGCCAACGCCTTGGTGCGCCTCGCCGGGCAGGTGCCGCTGCTGCTCGGTCTGGCGGGCTTGATCATTGCCTTTGTGGTCTTTGGCGGATTGCGCATCGATCTGGCCCTGATCGGCTATCTTGTGCTGGTCGGATTCCTCGCCATGCTGCCCCAGCCGGTTGTCACAGTCACGCGCACCCTTGAGGTGCCGGCCCCTGCGCCGGTCCAGCCCGTTGTCGAGCAGGACATGCTGCCTGCCTTCGTCGAGGCCCTGGGCGATCCGGGCCTGGTGCTCGATGGCCGTGGCGCCGTGTTGCATCGCAATGGCGCAGCAGCGCGGCAATATCCCAGCCTGCAACTGGGCCGGGTGATGACCCTGGTCATGCGCAATCCCGATCTGGTTGCAGCCATAGAGGGCTCGCAGCGAACCGGCGAACCACGCAGCTTCGAGCTGCATGAAACTGTGCCCTCGGAAACCTGGGACCGGGTCGTGGTCGCGCCGATCCGTCGCCCGGACCGGGATTGGTTTGCCGATGAAAACCGGCAATTGCTGGTTACATTCCAGAGCCTGACCGAACTCAAGCGCGTTGACGCCTTGCGCACCGATTTCATCGCCAATGCCAGCCACGAGATGCGCACCCCGCTTGCGTCCCTGGTCGGCTTTATCGATACTTTGCTCGGCCCCGCGGCCCGCGATGCGGCGGCGCGGGAAAAGTTTCTTGGCATCATGCGTACGCAGGCCGAGCGCATGAGCCGGCTGATCGATGATCTTCTCAGCCTCTCGCGCATTGAAATGCATCAGCATGTGCGACCGACCGGTTCGGTGGATCTGACGGCCTTGTTGCGCGAAGTGCGCGAGGGCCTGCAGACCCAGGCCAAAGCCGCCCAGATCGACGTGATTCTGACCGTGCCCCAGGCGCCGGTCACCGTCACCGGGGATCGCGGGCAGCTCTACGAAGTTTTCGAGAACCTGATCGACAACGCCATCAAATACGGCGCCGACGGCAAGACGGTCGAAGTTGAACTGATCGACATCGACCGCTCAGGCCTCAAGCATTTGGTCAGCGTCACCGACCATGGTCCCGGCGTTGAGCCCGAACACGTGCCGCGCATGACAGAGCGCTTCTACCGCATCGACGCCGAAGCCAGCCGGAAAAAGAAGGGTACCGGTCTGGGCCTGGCCATCGTCAAGCACATCATTCAGCGTCATCGCGGTCAGATGAGTATCCGCTCCAAGCCCGGCGAGGGTTTGCGCGTCGAGGTTCTGTTGCCCTGATACCCGGCTGCACGGCCCATCTTGTCCCCGCAGGTGCGGACAGATGCTAGGCTATGGCGGTGAGAATTCAGCGGGGAACCGACCATGTCCATCATTAGTGGCACACAAAAAAGGCGCCCCGTGGCGCCTTCTTGTACAAGCCTGTCAGCGCCTCAGCGCTTTTTCTTGTCGAGCTGGTGATAGGCCCGGCGCGAATGGAACTCGCAATAAGGACCACTTTCCAGGCTGTGCTGGCCGCAGAAGTAGAAATCTTTGGTCAGCGGATCGCCGATCGGCCACTTGCAGGTGCTTTCGCTCAGCTGCAGCAGGTTGAGACGCTTGTCCTCGGGAATGAAGAGTTCAGCGGCGGCCGGTGCCACATAGAGCTCGGTATCCATTTCCGGGCTGGCGGCTAGTGCCGTTGCCCCCATGACCTGTGGACGGGACATGGACACACGGGGCTTGGCACTCATCGTGCTGGTGCTCGACGAACTGGTTGAGGGTCGACGCGGCGCCGAGGGTCGTGCTGCCGGACGCGACCGCGGCGCGGTATTGGTGGGCTTGGCCCGGGCCGAGAGCTTGAGGCGATGGACCTTGCCGATCACGGCATTGCGGGTCACCCCTTCGCCCAGCTCCGCGGCAATCTGGCTGGCACTGAGGCCTTCCATCCAGAGCTTTTTCAAAAGTTCGACGCGCTCGTCCGTCCAGCCCATCGGTTGCGCTCCTGAAACCATCGTCAAAACAGAATCCTTCATTGTGCAGCCAGAGTGGCGCTGGCTGCCATATCGACTCTACAGCTCGTATGTTGAGCGGGTCCGCCACACGAGATATCGTGTCCCCAACGCCATGGAGATTACGCCATCGGCGGAATCAGGATCAAGAGTCGGGCCCGATTTTCCCCGTTTATTCATTGGTTAAAATTGCCCTAACGATCCTTGAGTCAAATCAGGCACTTGGCGGGTTGCAGATTGACTTTGTGGCTCCATTTCGCCTAATTCTCGGGCCCAGATGCGCGGCCGAGAGGGCGCGTTTTTGGTTTGTGTGGCAGCTTTGCCACGCTTGTCACCAGCCAGTCTTCAGCCAAAAGGGAAATTCATCATGTCTGCGCTCTACGGCACCTATGCCCGGTCCGATCTCGCCTTCGAGCGGGGCGAGGGCATGCGCCTGTACGACCAGCACGGCCGGGAATTTCTCGACTTCCATTCCGGCATCGCCGTCAACGCCCTGGGCCATGCTGATCCCCATCTGGTGGCCGCGCTCAAGGCTGCGGCCGACAAGGTTTGGCACACCTCCAATGTGTTCACCATTCCCGAGCAGGAACGGCTGGGCCAGAGGCTGGTCGACAGCACATTTGCCGACAAGGTCTTTTTCACCAATTCTGGCGCCGAGGCGCTCGAATGCGCCATCAAGACGGCCCGGCACTACTTCTATTCCAAGGGCGAGCCTGATCGTTACGAAGTGATTGCCTTTACCGGCTCGTTCCATGGCCGGACCCTGGGCACCATCGCCGCCGGCGGCAATCCCAGCTATCTCGAAGGCTTCGGCCCGCCAATGCCCGGCTTCAAACACGCCGCACCCGGCGATCTCGAGGCCGTCAAGGCGCTGGTTGGCCCGCAGACCTGCGCTATCCTGATCGAGCCGGTGCAGGGTGAGGGCGGCGTCACAGCCATGAGCAGCGAGTTCCTGCAAGGCTTGCGCCAGATCTGTGACGAGCATGGCCTGCTGCTCATTTTCGATGAGGTGCAGTGCGGTTTCGGCCGGACCGGCCGGTTTTTTGCCTTCGAATGGGCCGGCATCACACCCGACATCGTGGCCGTGGCCAAGGCCATTGGCGGCGGTTTCCCATTGGGCGCATGCCTCGCCACTGAGGCGGCTTCCGCTTCCATGGTGCCGGGCACACATGGTTCCACCTATGGCGGCAACCCGCTGGGCTGCGCCATAGGCAATGCTGTGCTTGACCGCATCCAGGCGCCCGGTTTCATGGATCACGTCGCGCAGATGGGCCAGCGCTTGGCCTGGCATTTGCAGCAGCTCGCGCAGAAATATCCCGACTACGTGCTCGAACTGCGCGGCAAGGGCCTGCTTGCTGGCATCAAGATTGCGCCGCCGGTGCGCGATTTCGTGGCGCGCCTGCGTGACGACCATCAGCTCCTGGCTATCGGCGCAGGCGACAATGTGTTGCGGCTCTTGCCGCCGCTCATCGTTACCGAGGCCGATATCGAGGACGCCATGAGCCGGATTGGTGCTGCTTTCGACGCCATTGAGGCCGAAACCGCCGCCACGGCAGCGGCGGGCTGATCGTCATGCTGATCTTCTATCATTTTGGACGACGCCGAGGCGCTGCCTGACCCCTGTCCGGCGGGCCGCCTGCCCGTCGCGGACCGCTTTTCGTCCAATTCCATTCAAGCGTCACAAAAGGACCCCGGCCCATGAACTCGACCGGTACCCAAAGACATTTTCTCTCCATCGATGATTTTTCCTATGCCGAACTGCGCGGCATGCTCAACCAGGCCGGTGCGCTCAAGGCGCGTCTCAGGGAAGGCGATCGGCCCCAGCTCCTAAAAGACAAGGTGCTGGCCATGATATTCGAACGCCAGTCCACCCGCACCCGGGTCAGCTTCGATGTTGGCATGCGCCAGCTCGGGGGGCAGACGATCATGCTGTCGGGTCAGGAAATGCAACTCTCCCGCGAGGAAACCCTGGCCGATACCGCCCAGGTGATGAGCCGCTATGTCGACGCGATCATGATCCGCATCCTCAGCCACGCCGATCTGCTTGAGCTGGCCGAGGCCGCCACGGTGCCGGTCATCAATGGCCTGACGCGCCGCGCGCATCCATGCCAGATCATGGCCGATCTGATGACGTTCGAAGAGCATCGGGGCAATATCAGGGGTGCCAAGGTGACCTGGGTGGGCGACAGCAACAATGTCCTGCATTCCTGGGTCAATGCGGCCGAGCTGTTTGGCTGCGAGCTGACCATCTCGGTGCCCGAGGAATACAGCCCTGAAAAGGATCTCAAGGAAGACATCAAGCGGGCTGGCTCTGCCGTGCGCATGGTCGAGGATCCGCGCGAAGCCGTCCAGGGGGCGGATCTGGTCATCACCGACACCTGGGTGTCGATGGGCGACACCGATGCCGCCGAGCGGCGCCGCATCTTGAAACCCTATCAGGTCAACACCAATCTAATGGCCTTGGCGAACAAGGACGCCCTGTTCATGCACTGCCTGCCCGCCCATCGCGGCGACGAGGTAACCGATGAGGTGATCGATGGTCCCCAGTCGGTGGTGTTTGACGAGGCCGAAAACCGCCTCCATGCCCAGAAAGCCGTTTTGTGCTGGGCCTTCGGGGTCGAAACGAACTAGACGGGTTCTCGCCCGTCGATGCTGAACCATCAAAGCTTTCACCCCCGCGCGAGCGGGGGCGTCTGTTTGAGCGGGCAGGGCGCGTGCCGGCGTCTTGCTGCCATGCCAGGGGTTGGGTAGCGCGTTTGGCCTTCAAGGCGTAGCCTTTGGAAAGACAAGTGAATAATGACCACGGAACAGACCATGACTGACAACCTGCTCTCCAGCCTGGGCCTTGATCGCCCCGAGACCGGTGACGACGCCGTGGTGCCCTTCACCCTCGACAGGCTCGATACCCGCGGTCGTGTGGTGCGCCTCGGGGCCGCGCTCGATACCATCCTGAGCCGCCACGACTATCCATTGCCGGTCGCCCGGCTATTGGGTGAGGCGGTGGTATTGTCCGCACTGATCGGTTCCTCGCTCAAGTTCGAAGGTCGCTTCATCCTGCAGACTCAGACCGATGGTCCGGTCAATCTCATCGTGGTTGACTTTGATGCGCCCGATGGCATGCGCGGCTATGCGCGCTTTGACCACGAGGCCTTGCTCAAGGCTGCCGAGGCCGGCAAGACCAGCCCCGCCGACCTGCTGGGCAAGGGGCATCTGGCCATGACTATCGATCAGGGCCAGCACACCGAGCGCTATCAGGGCATCGTGGCGCTTGACGGCAACTCGCTTGAAGAGGTGGCACACACTTACTTCATGCAGTCCGAGCAGATCCCCACCCAGGTTCGGCTTGCCGTGGCGCAGATGTCGACCAGGGGCGACCATCGACCGCGTTGGCGCGCTGGCGGCATGCTGATCCAGCATCTGCCGCCCAATGGCCTGTCGGCCATGGCCGATCTGCCCGGCGATGGCGATTTCGACAACCCCGACATGGTCGACCCCGATTTTGTCGAGGCCGATGGCTGGTCCGAGGCCAAGGCCCTGTTGGGCACGGTTGGTGATCTGGAATTATCCGACCCGGACCTGTCGCCAGAGCGTCTGCTGTTCCGCCTCTTTCATGAGACGGGTGTTCGCGTATTTCCGCCTCAGGATCTTGAGGAACGCTGCACCTGTTCTGCTGATCGCATAGAAGACATGCTGGCCAATAGTTTCTCTGACGAGGAGCGGCGGGACATGGCGGTGGATGGTGAAATCGAAGTGGTGTGCGAATTCTGCTCGACTGCTTACCGGTTCAATCCCCACCACTTCCATTCGGAAAGTTAACGCATTGTCAGGTTGGCATTTTCCTTGAGATGCCAACCTCATTCTACTTGCCTTCCAAAAAGAACAGGGTCAATGTTCCCGCATTCAAACGGCTGAAGGGGGAATGCCGGGATGAATGCCGATCTGATGTCCACGATCGAGGACATCCAGCACCAGACGACCGTCAGCGCCATTCTCGACATCATGTATCGCGCCATAGGCAATTATGGTTTCGAGCGCTTCATCATTTCCGGCCTTCCCGATCCGGGCATGGATGTGCGCCCCTTCGTGCTGCTCTCGGGCTGGAAGGACGAGTGGTATGAGCGTTATACTGGGCTGGGCTACGTCCATCTCGATCCGGTCGCGCGGCACTGCTTCTCGACCACATTGCCTTTCGACTGGTCCGAAGCGCCCTATGACCGGGAAAATGACGTACCTGCCCGACGCGTTATGGATGAAGCCCGCGACTTCGGCATGGACGAGGGCTTCTGTGTGCCTGTCCATATGGAAGGGGGCATGCAGGGCGTTGTGTCTCTTGTTGGCAATCCAGGCCATCTCGACGAAAAGGGGCGTTTCGAGCTGCATATGCTCTCTCTTTATGCTCATGGGCGATTGCGCTACCTCAATGGCCCGGCCGGGCGCCCGCGTGGCCGCCGTGTCATTACCCCCCGTGAGGCGGAGATCCTCAAATGGGCGGCGGCTGGCAAAACGGCCGCCGAGATCGCCGAAATCACCGGGCTGACCCCACGCACCATCAATCAGCATTGCGAGAATGCCCAGAAGCGCATGGGCACCAGCAACCGCCTGCACACGGTGGTCGAGGCCATCCGCCACAAGCTGATTACACTCTAGATCGGCCCGCAGCCGCGCTGGGATGTTGGTTCATTTCCCCTGATTGCGGGTCAGTCCTTTGCGCGATCCGTCGCGCCCTCGGAAAATTTTGCGAAAACCTGTGATTTTTACCAATTTCGTTTCGCTGTTCGCCTGTGCCTAATACGGCTTTGGATGCCGGTGTCTTGGGGGCAGACCGATGAAATTGCACATCGTCCGCAGTCCTGCGGACCGGCAAGGCCGTGACCTGTTGGAACAGAGCTTTCGTCTGCGCCACAGGATCTTTGTCGAAATGGCAGGCTGGAGCGCCTTGCGCCGTGACGATGCGCGCGATGTGGACGCCTTCGACAATGACGATGCCACCCATATTTTGCTTTCCGATTCCGGCGTGGTGGTAGGCGGGTCCCGCCTCACCCCACTGAATCGGCCGAACTTGCTGCAGACTGTCTTTAACGGGTTAGTGCAAGGAGACCTCCCCGCCCACCCTTCGCTTGGGGCCGATTGGACACGTTTTTACGTGCATCCCGATCGACGCGAAGGCCGGCGGCGCGCTCCCGAGTCTGCAGCCCTTTTCTGCGCGGTGATGGAATATGCCCTGTCGCAGGGCTATAGCTTCATCACCTTTGTCTCTTCCATCTCCATGCTTGAGCATGGCACCGCGGTGGGGTGGCGCATAACCCCGCTGGGGGATCCTGTCTTCAGCGATGGCAAGCCCATCGTAGCGGCCTGGATCGAAGTATCCGAACAGGCCTTGCAGAATGTGCGACGGACCACCGGGATGAGCAAGCCGCTCGTCCCGGTTTTTTCTTCGCCAGCCCCCATGTGGCCTGACGGACCCCAGCCGGCCTGACGGACTTTTTGGCATGTCCCAGGCTGTCGCCCTTGTGCAGACAATTCTTGGCCCGCAAGCTTCGGTGGATCGGGCGCGGGCGACCTTGGATCAGGCGCTGGCGGCGGAAGTAGATCCATTGCATTGGTGCGCCGTTCATCTCGAACTGCCCGCGGCAGAGATCATGGCGCGGGCGGCCGGTTGGGCTGGGCTGAGCTTTGTAGATACCGTACCAAGACAGGGTGAGGCCCGCCTGGAACCCAGCCGTATCGACGCGCTGGGCGAGGTCCGTTTGTTCCGGACACGCCTGCATGACCGAGAGATAGCCTTTGCCGCACCAGATTTCCCGGGCGTACTGCGCCTGGCCCGGCTCCGGCAGGAGCGACCGGATCTGTGCCGCACGATCTTCCTTGTGCCAGAACCCGCCCTGCGCACCTTTCTGGTGCATCAGGCTGGCCCGGCCCTGATCGATGCAGCACGGCAGAACATGGCGCGTTACTGGCCGCGTGCTGCCGCGCAACTGGAACTGACCGCGCCAGTCCGGCACGGGTTTGCCGCAATCCTGGTGCTGGCGCCCCTGGCGATCCTGTGCCTGCCTCTGGTCGGGCCGGCCGTCCTGGCACCCATCTGGTTTGCCCTTGTCATGCTGCCAACCCTGCTGCGGCTGTGTGCGCTGGCCGTGCCGCGGCAGAGAGAGCACCGGACGCTTCACCGGGTGGATAGTGCGGACTTGCCGGTCTATTCTATTTTGGTTCCCCTCCGCGACGAGGCCAATATGGTGCCTCAGCTATGCCGGACGCTGCGGCGACTCGACTATCCGGGGGAAAAACTCGACATCGTCTTTGTGGTGGAAAGTCGCTCCCCCGGCACCATTCAGGCGCTCCATCGACACCTGCGCGATCCGCGCTTTGCGGTTCGGATCGTGCCCGATGCCCTGCCGCGCACCAAACCCAAGGCGCTCGATTTCGCCCTGCCATTGTGCCGCGGAGAATTCGTCGTGGTCTATGACGCCGAAGATCGCCCCGAGCCCGACCAGCTTCGGCGTATCGTGGACCAGTTTCGCCGGCAGCCCGAACTGGAGTGTATTCAAGCCCGGCTCGTCATCGACAATGCTGACGAAGGCTGGTTGGCCGCGCTCTTTGCCGGAGAATATGCCGGGCTCTTCGCTGTCCTGTTGCCGGCGCTGGCGCGCTGGGGCCTGGTGATGCCGCTGGGCGGTACCTCCAACCATTTCCGCCTGGAGACGCTGCGCCGTTTGGGCGGCTGGGACGCGTTCAACGTCACCGAGGATGCTGATCTGGGCGTGCGCCTGGCGCGCCGCAGATTGCGCTGCGCCACCAGCACCGCCCGCACCTTCGAAGCCGCTCCGGTCCAGCTCAGACCCTGGGTCGGCCAGCGGACCCGCTGGATGAAAGGCTGGATGCAGACCTATGCGGTGCATAATCGCTATCCCGGGGACCTGCTGGCAGACCTGGGTTGGCGCGGCATGGCCGGAGTTCAACTTGTTCTGCTCGGCATGGTGCTGACCCCGTTGCTGCATGCCGGCTTTCTGCTTTCCCTGCCCATACTCTATTTTTCCGGCCATTTGGCTGGACCGGTATTCCATCCCTGGCCACTGGCCTGTCTTGCGGTGCTGTTGCTGGGCAGCGCGGTGGCGATTGCGACCAATCTGGTGGGATTGGTGCGCAGCGGACAGGCGGAGGTGATGTGGTGGCAGGCCCTGGTGCCCGCCTACTGGGCCTTGATTGCGTTCTCTACCGTGCTGGCCCTGCGTGAATTCACCCAAAGGCCATTCCACTGGTTCAAGTCGCCGCATCAGGCGAGCGCGGTATCAGCCCATTCGGCAAAGGGCGGAGCTGAGAGACGGGATATGCCCGTAAGTCAGCCGGCTGGAAACAATCGCCAGCGCCGGGGGCGGAAGCCGATCCGGGATCGCTCTGCGGCCGGGTGATCAAAGGGCAGGTCGATCTCGACCCGGTGCGACGAGTGTGACAGCTCGACTTCCAGGCGCCGCGTCCCGCCAACCCGGCGGCTGGCAACGACCGCGCCACCAAGGGCCGTATCACCATCTACCAGCTCCACATCATGCGGACGGAAGAACAATTGACCCGCGCCTGTGGCGCCCGGCGCGGCAAGGTCCAGCGTCTGTCCCGCGAGCTGGACGCTGCCATTCTCAACAGTGACAGGCAACCGGCTCGACTCCCCGATAAATCCGAACACAAAGGGAGAGGCCGGCGTGTCGTAGATTGCGTCGGGGGTTCCCACCTGTTCGATCCGGCCCTGGCTCATCACGCACAGCCTGTCGGCGAGCTCCAGAGCTTCTTCCTGGTCATGCGTTACAAACACGGTGGTGTGCCCCGTCCGGTCATGGATTTCCCGCAGCCATTTGCGCAATTCGCGCCGCACCTGCGCGTCGAGCGCGCCAAAAGGTTCATCGAGCAGCAGCACGCGCGGCTCAATGGCCAGAGCGCGGGCCAGCGCCACCCGCTGGCGCTGCCCGCCCGAAAGCTGGCTGGGAAAGCGCTTCTCAAGGCCGGAAAGCTGCACCAGATCGAGCAATTCCATCGCCCGGCGGCGGATTTCGGCGGCAGCGGGGCGCGTGGCCCGGGGGCGCACCTTGAGGCCGAAGGACACGTTCTCCAGGATGTTCATATGCCGGAACAGGGCATAGTGCTGGAACACAAAGCCGATATTGCGCTCCTGCACGCTCTTGTCCGAGGCGTCCTCGTCGCCGAACAGGATACGACCGCTGGTTGGCCGTTCCAGGCCAGCAATGAGGCGCAACAAGGTGGTCTTGCCCGATCCGGATGGGCCGAGCAACGCGATCAGTTCGCCCGAATGGATATCCAGCGACACATCGTGCAGCGCCGGAAACCGGTCGAATTCCTTGCGAACCTTTTCTGCGCGAACGTCCATCTTGCTGCCCATCGACCTGTTGCTGGCGGTATTCGGAACAAATTTACGCCCATCGCAAGGGGGCTAATCCCCCAGGGCCATGAATTTTTCCCGCCCCTTACGGTCGGCGCCAAATTCTCCCAATATTGCAGAGGCAGGCAGCATCGTGGTCCAGCTTGAGCAAGGCTGCCCCCATCTTCGACCTAACCTTTTGAATTGAATACACCTTGGTAATTTTCCACGCGTTCATCCCGCAGCCTTATTGGGGCAATGTCGGGCCAGGCATGGTGCACTCGTTCTTTCAACCGAGGAGCTCCTCCCATGAACAAGTTCATCATCCCTGCCACCCTGGCTGTCTTCACTCTTGCGGCCGGCGCCCCGGCTTTTGCCGCGCCAGACATCATCTTTGACTACACAGGGGCCTGTGTGCGGCAGGACATCACCGCCCAGGGTTTCAACGTGACCGATGTGTAAGAATGGGGTGAGCTGATCGTTGCCACTGTCGTCGACGATCAGGGCCACTCGAGTTTCAAGTTCTTCGATCCCGATACCATCGCACTGGTGCGGTGATGCTCATAAGGGGGACGGCCTTGCCGTCTCCCTGTGTCCATTCCTGTCTGGCCAGGACCTGCAGTTTGGACCGAGCGCGGAACGGCGAGTGGAAAGATGCAGGTCGGACCGGATGCAATGACAACGCAAAGCAATGCAGAAAGATCGCCGAGGTGCAAAAAGCCCTGAAAATGCGGGGGCTTGAATTCACTTATGCACAAGGCCCGCACCGCCGTTTGAAGAAATGTCATCTTTCTTTCACGAGGGGTGTTGACGGCCAGATGGGGCTCCCCTATAACCCCGCTCGTTGACGACGCAAGTGCCTCCGGCGCTTCCACTGACAACGATCCTCAAAGGGCAGAGTTGCTGCCGGTTCGCCGGACAGGAAATGCTGTTCCCTGACGGAATAATGGAGAGTGTAAACTCTCACCGACGCTTTAGTCCTTGCGGACATTGGGTCAGCTCTTTGACATTGTGAAGAATAGAAGAAAGAGAAACGTGGACGGCGAGGTTCTTGCGAACTGGTTTGGAAGCAATTCCTGACTGGTTGTAAAAGACTTCGATGGGTGCACGTTTTCTGA